>NZ_NLFK01000009.1 GCF_002263215.1 Actinobacillus seminis | reverse complement strand
TATAAGTTCGCGAATCTTTTTGCATAAAATCGAAATTTATTTTGCATAAATAATTAAACTATTATGCAAAATAAACCTCAAATTTAAACCAAATTAAAATGCCCTTTAAATCATCATTAAAGGGCATTTAAATTTTATACTTTAGAACTTGTAAACCATATTATCCTCATACTTACCTGAATAACTTGCTGATGCATTTACAACAATCCTCTTTGAGCTATCAAACGCCTGCCAATTATCCACTTTATCTTCCAGCATATAATTCACAAATCGAATAAATTCTGACTTCGTCGAACTGAAAAACACATACGGCGGGCGAGTGATATTGACCAGTCGCAAGAAATCAATCAAGTCAAAATAGGTGGCTTGTTTGTAAGTTTCTTGCTTGGTACAAAGGTAAGGCGGATCTAATACAAACAAGGCTTTCGGGTCGTTGGCATACTTTGGCAGCAAGGTATGAAATGACTCACGTACTACTTCCACACCGTCTAAATAACCGTCTGCACTCGGGTAATCGCTCAACCTTACACAATGCCAGAAATCTTTGCGGTAGAGTTCTTCAAGTGAACCAACTTGCTGACCACTGAACAGCAACCAACTCGCCAAGCAGTTTAAGTTTTTATAACCTTGAAATTCATCAATGATTTTGATGACTTCTGCCTTTAATACCTTTGGTAAACGCTTATTTTTTTGCGTAGCGTTATCAAGTTTGGCGAGGATTTGTGCGCGTAAGACGTTTGTGTCATCGATATTTTCCAATCTTTCCGCATAACCATCAAAATCGTTGTAGATTACACGAGCTTTCGGCTTTAATCGTTTGGCAGTGTGGCTGAGTAAACCGCTACCGCCAAAGGTATCAATAATCGTCCAACCTTCACCATCGCCTTCGATGTTTTCGTTGAGAATGGTCTCAAAATGTTTCAAAAACATTCGTTTTTGCCCCACAAAAGGTAGCGGAGCCTGTTTAAATTGTACTAAACTTTTGCTTGCTTGCTTGCTTGCTTGCTTGCTTGCTTGCTTGCTTGCTTGCTTGCTTGCTTGCTTGCTTGCTTGCTTGCTTGCTTGCTTGCTTGCTTAGCAAGATTGTCTGAGTTTTGTTTTCTGTTTCAACCATTAAAACTTTCCTTTATTAAACATTGCTGCAAGCTGATTCGGGCTAAACCGCCAACCTTCTTCACTGCCAAAAATCGCATTAAAGCACCATTCACTACAAAAATACTTACTGCGTTTTTGCTTAATCCCCAGCACCACACCTAACGCGCCCCACCAGTCGTATTTTTTGCCGGAAGTGCGGTTAAAATAGGCTTTGATTTGTTCTT
This sequence comes from Actinobacillus seminis, assembly GCF_002263215.1. Lineage (GTDB taxonomy): Bacteria > Pseudomonadota > Gammaproteobacteria > Enterobacterales > Pasteurellaceae > Actinobacillus_B > Actinobacillus_B seminis. The sequence continues at coordinate 96,474 of NZ_NLFK01000009.1, read as the reverse complement.
CGCTGATATTTTCCAGCAGTACTAAATCCCATTTTTCACAGTCACTCACATCAATTTGCTTGCACCGCACGCCGCCGTCTTGCACGCTGGACGAGTAGCAATCGAACACGGTTTGATGTTCATAATGATGCCCGTTGGTAAATTCGATGCGTTCCACGGCGATTTCACAGTGGGAGTATTTGCCCTTGGTGAAAAAGCGGGTAGCACGGTCGGCAAGGGCTTTGAATGGCTCTTTGCGCCAATCGCGTTTGTGTTTGTAGAATGCCAAATAAATATTAGCCATTTTGGTATGCCTCCATTAATTTATCCATTTGCTTGATAATGTCGTCATAAATTGACTGCATTTGCTCAAGTGTGAGATTCGTATGCTTGAGTTCATACTTGCGCATGCGCTGATTCGCCAATTCAACTTGCAATTTTTCTAACCCAGCTGCTTGCACTAAAATCAAGTCCGTTGCTGCTTTGTTATCTAAACCGGCACGTTGTGCAAAATCTGTGATATAACGGCTACATTCGCCTTCATAACCAGCTGATTTATAAGATTCTGCTGCTGATTGGCGTTCGCGATATTCGCTCTCAAAACGAGTCCATTGGCTGTAAATCGCTGCTGCGTGTTCATCAATTTTTGAAATAAATCTAGCCTGATTTTCAACGAAAAGTGCGGCTTGTATCTCAGCTGAAATTTCCCAAGTGAGCGTATCAAGATTGAGTTTGTGTGCTGCGCTCGGCTGCGGGTTAATAAGTACCGGCTCGCCTTGCCGGTTGCTGATAATTTGTTTACCTTGAGCTTGTCCGTTTAAAAGATCGAGGTATTTTTCTTCACTGATTTCTACCGCACTTTTCGGCACATAACCGCCGTCAGTGTCATCATAAAAGCCGTCTTTGTAATAGATTGTCATTATTTCCATCTCCCGATTGCGGTAATATGAAACGTCATTTCGGATATGAACACCTTGCTATTTTGATAATTGAATTGGCATTGTTTGTTATTGTTATCGATAGTTAATCCAACGCTGCCATCATTAGCTTCTTGCACGCCACTGCCTAAACGCTTCGTTTTATCATTTGTTGCAAGCCCATTTTTACTATCGTCAAAATAAGGGTGTGATAATTGAGGCATCACATTCACTGTGGGCATCTCAATAAAAGCGACAGGATAGACCAACGTCACAAAATCTTGATAGTCATTATAATTGCGGTTATATTCCGTGCTGCCACGTCGATGTAAGCAAGTTTGAATCATGGTGCCATCAGCATATTTTCTGACTTCAAAGCCACCAATTTTTTGATAAGTAAATGCTGAATTAATCACGCGATGGGTTGCTGCTGAAAAATCCGTAATCTGACTTGCTGTGTGCGTATGCCGACGGTCGGCTTTATCCTGTAAATCCTGCGCTATACGTCCGGCGTCCAACACACCGGCATTTTGCACCTCGCCAAAGGCTTTTATCCAAAAAATGACATCATCAAAGGTGTTTTTCGCTTTAATGCACAACTTAAATGCAATGGCTTTGGGGCGGGTTTCTTCTTCGCCTTTATAAGTCAAGATATTATATTCACTATTATGCGCGCCACCACGTTCAGCATAATGAAACACTCCCGCGTTTCTTCCTAACGTGCTACTATCCGGCACTTGAATTTCGTGGGTTTTGATGGCGTCATTTTGCAATGTCCCCACAGCAAGCCCCGCACCCGCATTACGAATAAAACGGTTCCCCGCCTCCGGCAGTTTTCCGTTAGCGCCATATTTATTGCCTAAATAACGATAAAGTTCCGGATATTGCGCCTGTGTCACGCTTTCTCCGTCGCAAGGCAACCACCCCGCGGGAATATTGTCGTGCGGAAAATACGCAAGCATGCCCACATCTGAACGCTGTAAATTCGGCAGTGTATTTTTATTACCCAAAGCGCGGTATAAATCCGGGTAGGTGTGTCGATTAAAAATGGTGCCATCACATTTTAAAAATCCTGTTGGGGTCACGCCTTTGGCAAACCCCAATACCGCACCGGTTGGCAAGCCTTTCTTCTCCGCTTCTACCGCGCGGTCATAGGCAATTTTCACCCCGCCGACACTGGCGGGAATATCGCGCGCGGAATTGGTTACCGAATCGGATAAATTTTTACTGGTTAACATCGTGTTCCAACTTGTCCAGCGCTGCCCGTCGTCTTTATAACGCACTTTCATATCGCTGTCGTTGTAGATAATGAATTGTGTTTTTTGATCGCCCACATCAAACTGCCACGCTTGCGCGTCAAAATAGCCATAGGTATTATCCGGTTGGTTCGCAGCGCGTTCATTAATACGGAAAAACAAGGTACCGCTAGGGATGGTATCCATGTCCATATAGGTTTTATCCGTGGTAAATATCGGGTTTGCCACCGGCGCTTTCACCTCCGCTGTCCGCTGCGCTTTATCTGCGGCAGTCTGTGCTTTATCTGCCGCGGTTTGCGCCTCAACGCCTTTATCATAAGCGGTCTTAACCGCTTTTGGTGTTGCTACGCCATTTTCATCGTTACTGGTTACAGATGATGATCTGCTTTTTAATGGTATATAGTTATTCATCGCAAGGCGTAAAGCGGCAATGCCTTGTGCTAATACTTTCCCCGCTTTAGCTGTTAATCCTAGTTCTTCACTATCCAACCCCGTGTCGCTAGTCAATTGCACCTCGCCTTTTTGCGTTGTAGAGGTTTTTTTGCGGTTGTCATCAATAATTTTGACAATTGCTTCATAGAGTTGAGTTTGCTTATTTTCTACAGGTATAAAACCTGCTTTTTCCAACACATAATGCGCCTCAGCTTGCACGTCTCGCACACGGTCTTGCACGTCGTTCAACCACATGTCTGTCACACGTGTTCCTTGCTCGCCAGTTGCTGGATTGCCAGCGTGAAAGCGCTTGTCGGCGGAATTAATTTCAGGTAATAAAGTTTTCATTTATCGTTTATCTCTCTATTGATACGCAAAATAGCAGTAGGTATGGGCGGGTTTTAAATCGCGGAAGAACTCCTCAATAATCGGGTCACCAAACTCAACCAAGTGATCACCGGCAAATGAACTACCTGCGCGGAAATAAAAAATATTGTCATCACCGTTTAAGATCGTTACCCGCCACATAAAAATCAAGTTATCGCGAGCTTCATTGCGAAATTGAGCCAAATCTCCCGTCGTTGGCAAATCATTCGCAAGGGGAGAAAACTCTTTAATTTCGATGCGATATCCAATACTTTCCGCAATCCGTTTAAAATAAGGGATCGATAAGCCCCCAATTGCATTTAACTTGGCAATGACACGTTTTACTCGTGCTTGATAGTTATTGGTATAATCTGTTTTTATGCCGCATAAACGTTCCCAATCGGACAACATAGTATTGGAGGTGGCAGGTTCAATAATTTGCAATAAATCCACCGCACTTTTTTGTAATCGGTCAAATACATGACCATCCACCTCACACTGCGCTATAAAACGTTCACCATTAACATCATACGAAATAGGCGGATAAAGTTTTGCTAACACCTTTTTGTGGTCAGTTTGCATCATGCCATCTCCGTAATGGTGATTTGACCTAACCGAAACCACTCAATTTTTGTACGCACATCTGCTTTTAGATTAGTGATAGGTGCCGTAAACTTACGGTCAACGACACCTACTAAGTTATTCACTACAGCTTCACATTGCGACACAATCAAATCATCTCCGGGGATTAACGTATTAAAATAATCCGCAAGTGCAGTGGAAATAGCAGCCTTAATTTCGGGTAAGGTCACCCCACTGATTTTCACCTGAATATTAAAATTGACTTTTGTTACATCAGGTTTCACCACTTTGCTTTCTCGCGCGGTTACTGGGCGCACATCATCAATATATTCTTGGCAGAGACGTATTGTTTCATCGCTTGGTACATCGTTATTTGATGTGATCGCAATATCTACCGTACCAAGCCCACGACGCAACGGGTAAACATAAGCAGCATCCACACCATCCACCGATAACGCCCATGTACGATAGTCATAACGATTGCCCCCTGCAGGGGGTCGGCGAATAATCTCAAGCAAACGTTCGAGCAAAGACGCATCGCTTTCTGCATCCGTTGCACCAATCACCTCATTTAGCACCACATCGGATTGCACGCCTACAGGTGCTGCCATAAAACTCGCTTTCGTCGAGGTTTTAATATTTTGGCTTGCACCCGTGGCAAGACTTCGCACGGCAACAACGGCAGAACCACTTGCAGAAATCACCACACTTTCGGTGGTTTCATAAAATCGGTTATCGTCTGTTTTAATTTGTAATCCAGTTTTAATCACCGCATCAGGGGTACCTGTCACTGTTGCACCGCGCCCACTGGCATAAGTCGCATTACGACGGCGAATACCACGCAAACCCGCATGTTTTTCAAGAAAATCCGTGTCGGCAGTATCGGGAAAGAATTGTTTAATAATCCATTTTTGATGGGCATAAATACCTTCCGCTACGGCAGCAAGGCTACTGGCACGTGCATAATAGTCACTATCTATGCTCACATCAGCACTCGGCTCTAATGACTGCACATCGCGCAAAATCGCTTGGCGAATATCTTCTAAACTCGGCACAATAAACATGGTTTAAACCCTTTTTAAATGACTTTTACCGGGTGTTTAAAATGATAGGTTTCGCCCCGGTTATCTCGGATGGATATATCTAAAATCAATACACCGTTATGTGGCTGGGTATGATTGACCATAATTTCGTCCGCACGTCCATCATCAATCAAGGGTTGCAAGGCTTCTTCGGCATATTGTTGTGCAATTAAACCTATGTGCGACAAATCTTTTTCGCGCGGAATAAGATGGAGCAGAGAGCCTACACGCCCATCTGCCCACCAAGAGCCTAATGGTGTGGTCAATCTGATATACGCTGCATTGGCAAGCGTACTGATTTGTTTACTTGTATAGTCCCCGGTAAGCGGGCTGATTTCTCTGTCCATATTGACAGGATAAGATAAGAGGTAAAAAGAAAGGAGATGCAGGGTTTCAGCATCTCCTTTAAGGTTAGATTATTCAGGTTTACTGGTTTTTCCTCCGCTATCGCCAGTATGTTTGTGGTTCTTTAACGAAATTGTACCAGCTTCCACATCGCCGTCGGTCGTAAAGCTACCGCCACGTTGTTCTACATTACCAGTAAAGCTCGCACCACTGCCACCTTGCACAGCCATGCCGCCGTTACCGTTAATTTGCCCTTGGGCAGTAAAGACCTGATCGGTTTCAACCAGTGGACTTGATATATCCACTTTTGTTGCAGCGTTAATCTTTAACACATCACAATCAATCTCAATCAATCGCCCCTTTTTTAATACAATGCTAGAGCCACTTTCATCGTAAACCGCGACTTCGCCACCTTGCAGATTTTTCAAGCGGAAAGATCCATTCTCGGTTGCAATCACAATACCGTGGGTAGTTTGTCCGCCAATAGGTAAAATCACTGCTTGCGTATTTGATGGAGGCACAGAGGTGAAACCAAACTGCTGCATCAACTCCACATCTTGCAAGGTTTCATCCGCAAGCCCTGAAGCCTGAACTTTTTGAATATTGTCCGCACTTTTCACTAAGTGCAGCACACCGCGAAAGGCTTGACGGATTTCGTCCACCGCACCTTGCGCCTTTTGTTGAATGGCTTGGCTTAATCGTCTCATTTTGTCCAACCACCTTGTCCGTTTGTCGAAATCAAATCGCCTTGATTCTTTTTCTTACCTTTTTTACCCTTACGTTTACGTGCTTTTTCCGCTTTTGCGCTGTAAGCGTCTGGTGTCCAAATGCCGTCTTGTTTAAAGCGTAATTCCGTTTGTGTGCCACCGTTTCGGCTCAACGTAAAACGTCGCCCCATTAAAAAGAAAATGGCATCAATATCATATTCCTCGCAAATTACATGTACACGTTGCCCTGGTTGCCATAATGTGCCGTCTTGCATTTTGTGATCGGGCACAACGATAGTAAAGGTAAAACCTTCCAGCACACTGTCCGCAATGTATTTTTTCGCCCATTTTTGCAAGGCTTCCAAGTTATCCACATCAGATACCACCACAGTTTTCGGCTTGTAGGTAGTCATTTCAGGATCGTTATAAACCCATTTCAGATCGTTTTTGTTATCTTGTCCTTGCTTGCCGTGGCTTTGTGCAAGAAAAGTGACTTCGCTAAAACGATTTGACACATCAAACGTTAAATCCGCCTGCTCAAAGTTGTTTCGCTTGCCGTCTTTCATACAACACAAGGTGGCCACAGGTGGCGTGCTGTAATCCGCACCGCCCACAATCAGCTCTCCATTTGGCTCAAACCACAAGTGCAAGCCTGCCGAGTTCGCACAACGCATTGCCGCATTCCAAGCTGTTTCGCCCACATCAATATCGACTTTATCTAATGTTGGGTTATTTTCCGCACGCAATGCCACTTTTTTAATACCAAGTGGTTCAACAATTTTTTTCACCGCATCCAACACAGTCAAGCCTTTTACATTGGTGATTGGTGCAGAGCAATCCACAAGGATACTCGCACGGTCTCGCCCATTGAGGCTATAAGTGCGGTTAGTTTTACTAATAGTATGCTGTGTCGTATCCACGATGCCTGTCATTACCAGCTCGCCATTAATACGCACTTTCACTTCTGCTCCCGAAAAGTCAGGTAAAACCGTACTGTTTGAAGGCACGCCCAAATCAAATTTAAAGGCGTCGGCAGGAATTAAAAAGTCACTATCAATATCATAACTTTTCCAGCTATTGTGGGCTTTACCGTCCACTTCCACCGTAACATCATTTTCATAAGGGTAATTATTTGACATAGCTGTTTAACCACTCCCCACGCTCAACAAAATTCGGATAACGGATCTGCGGATTCAGCCTTAATAATTCATCAGCACGTTTGTAATCCTGATAAAATGCATGTGCAATTTGTTGCACAGTACCGCTAAATGGCACCTCACGCACCATTAAAGGCGGTTTACGATTAATTGCCGCAAGGGCAAGTTGAGTAAACTTATGCACTTTATTGCGTAATTGCTCTGCTGTATTATGCGCAGCCGTATAAAAACTCGTATTAGGTGTGCTTAATACCGTGATATTTTCACCACGATGTTCGTCGTCCACTTGTTTGCGTAACAATTGTAAATTATCCATAATTTGTGACCGCACTTGAGTCGTGATGTAATCAATATCCTGTGGCAATAAATCATCGTCCTCTACCAATTCAGTGGCAATACGCAACAAAGCAACGCTAGAGGCTAACTGCATCATTAAATGCACAGATTCAGTATCATCCTTACTAAAAGAGGTCGTTAATGATTTCAATGCTGCTTGTTCTTTGGCAGATTTAATATTCTTACCACTCACCAAATCAGCAGGAATATGCTTAATTTGACGTATTGTGCGGAGTACCTCATCAAATTTTGCTCGGGTAGTTAAGTCCTTGCGCGCAGCAATTTGGCGCAATCCAGAATCAATCATCGTCACCAAATCACGCACAGCACGGTTAGATTTTGCTTTAAAGTTATCTTGTGTCACGACAGGCGACACACCATACTTCGTTTTATCAAAATCAAATAACCCGCGTACTTGCTCAAAACAGCCAAATAATGCGCCATAAATACCCAACAAACGTGATTTTGTATTAGCAGCAAAGGCAACAATCTCCATAAATTCGCCATACAATGCCATCACATCATCAACAAAATTTTCTAATTCAGTCAGTAAGGCATCTATTTTTGCCAATAGGGAATAATTAAAGACAAAAATCGGTTTAGCTGGCGTAGATTCGATAAAAGTCAAATCTAACGCCACATAATCAATCATCTCCGCTTCGTGGTGAAAACTCGCCCCAGTGCAAATCATATTTTGCAAACGCCCACGAATCGGATGCACTAATGTTGCCACCCCTGATTTTTGTAGCACGCTTAAAAACTGCTTAAAGTCCGTGTAATAGCCTGGCCCATAAAATACGGCTTGCATACGCACGGTTAATGGATTTAATCCCAAATCTTCCACATCTGCGCCATTAACGAAAGGATAAGCATGCTCAATGGTTGAGCGATAGACATCATCATCCACTGAAAGCACATCGAAACGCACACCGCGAAAACTTGCACGTTGTACAGGCATTGTCCAACCCATAGTTACCCCCGTTTTAAGTCTTGATATTGATACTGAGACGTTTGTTCAGCCACAATCCGTCCGTCTAAATCCACCTTGATTTCGTTTTGAATCGTGAAATTTTGGCTTTCAATGGCAGTTTTTAATCCGTCGCTAATGGTTTGCCCAAAATGCTGAAAGTCTGCTTGATAGTTAGCCAAGCTAGATAGATCTCCCAGTGTGCGACTTAAAGCGGAGTCGGTGTCATTAGCCGCTATAGCTAAGCCTGAATAGCCTTTCCCCTGATTGCGAATTTCCGCAATTTTCACCGCACTTTGGCGCTTGCGCTCATCATATTGGGCTTGCGTGAGTGTGCCTCGCTCAAGGCGTAAAGCGGCAACTTCATCTTTACGTGCAATTTCAGCTACTTCGCCCGAGCGAGAAGCCGTCCCCCAGACTGAATTTTTGTTATAACCGCCTACCTGCGGATTGTATTGAAATGTTGTCGGTTTATTACCACCGTAAGCATTGGCATAAAATTGGTTTTCAAGCTGTTTTTCTTGAGCAGTTTTCGCCTCAGCTTTTTCTTCAGTCTTCGCTTCTTCTGTTGTACGTTGTTCTCCAGCAATCATTAAACCACCTACAACTATTGCCGCACCTGTTGCGGTAGCGACTTTTCCGCCTATATTGAGTAATTTGCCAGCTCCATTCGCAATCGCTGATGTTGTTGCTGCGCCTTGGGTCACTTTACCTAAAGCACCGCCCCCCATTTTTCCCCCCGTTAATAAATCAACTAGAGAAAACCCGGCAAGTACTGCACTAAAGATTTGTAACGCGTCTGTTGCTCCAACAACGGCTTTGGTTAAATTTGGAAATTCTTCCATAGTTTCACTTAACCAGTCTGTGGCATTTCCTAATCTATCATTTGCGCCATTCCAGTTTTCAATCGCCGCCATTTCCTGCTTGTTATGCGCAATTTGAAATTTCACCGCATTTTGCTGACGCATAAAATCAAAATCTTCTTTGTTGAAGTTGCCTTTTTCAGCAATGGCATATTGCTCATCTACATTTTGAGCCGTATTTTTATCACGGCGCATCGCAAACATAGCTGTACCTGCTTGAATATCTGGCATCACTTCAGCAAGTTTTGTGGTTTCCACATATTTCGCTATACGCTCTGCAATAACCTGAGCTTCTTTATCGTCTTTTGCGTGATTAAGTTTTTTTAGTAGTTTTTGATACGTTCTATCGCTTGCAAGCACCTGATCAATTATGCTCATAAAGGCTTCAATCGCATTTTTGCCTATTTTCATTTCGTTGGTCATGGATTTTTCAAAATCAATGCCATGGGTTTTCTTGGTTTTGGGATCATAAACTTCTAATTTTTCAAATTTTTTTGCTGTATCACTAGAACGCAGTTTTGAAAAGAAATTAACTAAGTTAGTTGAGGTTTGTCCTGTACCGCCTGAAACCTTATAAACTTGTTGCGCACCTTTAAACACCTGTTTTAAATCTTCCAATCCCCCCAAGCCAGCATTGCCTGCGGTTGAAAGAAATTCAGGGGCATAACGCGCCATATCTTTTAATTCAAAACCGCCCGCTTTACCCGACGCACTGGCATAATCAAGAGCTTGTTGAATATCATCAACTTTAATGCCAAAATTCAGCAATGAATTGACTAATGCAGAAATATCATCAGTGCTTGCCCCAGTTGCAGTAGCGTTCATTTGAATTGTTGGCAAAAGTTTTAATGCGTCCTCAACCGAAACATTGCCTTCACCAATTAAACGTCCAACAGCCCCTAATGCATCTTCTTTTGTGCCGCCATAATTTAGTGACGCTTTAATTGCGCCATGGATTTTTTCTTTACCTTTTGTCTTTTCTTCTATGCTTGCCCCTGAATAAGCTGTATTTGCAATTTTTGCCACTTCAAGATCATAATCTGCCGCCTTTCTAATTTTGGGCACAGCAACCGCTGCACCAGCAGCAACACCTACCGTTGCACCCGCAATATTTCGCCCGATATTGCCTAATCGTTGCCCCCACGTGGTTTTCCCCATTTCCGCATTAAGCCCAGCAATTTTTGAGCGCGTCGCTTCAGCCGCACGCGCTAATTCGCGACTAGTGGCTGTACCACTACGTTTCAATCGGTTATAAGCGGCAATGGTATGATTAATTTCTTGTTGGATTTTATGTTCACTTCGCACGCCCAACGTTTCGCGTGCACTTGCCATTGCTTTTGTGCTTTGCTTAATCTGCGATTGTGCCCGCTGAAAAACTCGGCTTGCTTGGTCTCGTGCTTTTAGCGTCAACGCTAAATTCAAGTCAGCCATTTTTAAACCCTCTTTAAACTCATTTTAAATCCACAAAAAAAGGGGCTTACGCCCCCTTAGTTTTACGACGCATAAGGTTGTAATGCACCGTGTTGCCATTTTCTGACTGAGTTTTAATACCTTGCGAATGTTGCCAACTTGCCACCCACGCAGCAACTTCAGCGTGACACATTGCTCGTACTTCTTCAGCAGTAAACCCAAATTTAGCCAATAAAATAACCGCACTTCGGTAATTCTTCTCGGCATCAAACACACCGTAATGTTGTTTTATTCGGTTTCGGCTTTGCTCGGGTTTTCACCAGCGTCGATGTGCTTTTTTCGCAGTTCTGCGATAGCTTGCGTAATCAGCACATAATCATCCGTGGCAAGGTTATCCAGTAAAAACTTTGGCGTGAGCTTATATTGCGCAATACCGATAATATCAAGCTGTTCAGATAAATAAGCCAAGTCCACGAGCATTTGCTCTGCTCTCGTGAGGTTTTCTTTCTCATCTAAACCAAGCTTGGCGACTTTCTCAAGGGCAGCACATTCACCACCCAAGGTTAGTAATCGCACGTCAAAGTCAAAATAACGATGATCACCGTAAGGAATACCAAGCAATAAACGCATTATTCTTTCACCTCTTTAAGTGCATTCATCTGGATATCAATAACGGCTTCGTTATCTACCGTGTATTTCTCGCCTACTTGGGTAGTAAAGCAGCCAAGGTAGGACGTACGCTTATCTTCTTGATTAAGCGGATATACCGTGATTTTCGCATCACTGATACCCGCCCAATCAATTTCCGAACCATCCACTGGCATTGCTGCCGTCAATGATAATTCCCAAGTCGCAATGCCTTTGGCAAAACCACGTGCACGCCCTTCAGAGTTCATGGTTTTGACTAATTTACGCCCGGTTTGTTTTGTCACGTTTAAATCGGTGATTTCAATTTCCGTGCCGTCCACTTCAAGCACGGCCGAACCTGCATATTTTTCCATTTACGCCCCCTATAAAATTAAATCAATTCGGTTAGCTACGATGTGCAAGCCATTTACCACATCAGCTGGGATTGCCGTATCTAAACGATTTGGATCTTGGCCATTGCGCACCACAAGCAATTTACCCTTGTTCGCATCCACATTTTCTAAAATCTCTTGTTGCTCTAAACGATAGAGCACATCAAGGATTTCTGACCGCACTTTTGGCGGGGTACGATTAGATAATTTCGCACGAGGAAAACGTAACTCAATACGCTGTTCAATGGCTTTACGCGTATAATCAAGTGTACGAATTGTGGTTAAATCTAACCATGCTGGATCATCTACATTCGCCGGTGACTTAGTATAAGTCGTAATTGCACGCATAATTTGCACACAATTATTTACCACTGTAATAGGGGTTAAACCGTGGAATAACGCCTGATTGACTTCGGTTTTTAACGGTGTTTGAGTGGCATCAACAGGGGTTAAACCTTTAATCTCAAGCGTATTTAACGGTTTAGCTGGGTCTTCTTCGCCTGCAATAACCGCCCCATATCCCGCAGCGATTAAGGCATTAGATTCCACCGCCCCTTTATACCAACCCACTGTAATGCGATTTGCATTGATCTTTTCGGTATAAGTAGTACCGCTTGCCAACGTGCCATTAAAACCTAATACGCCAACACCCGGTTTTTTCTCAACAGGACTTGCTACCGATTCTAAATGTTCGCGCAAGGCTTTCGCATTTTTATCATCCGCAAAAGGGGAGATAATCACGTGATAGTGCTGACCAGCTACAGATGCTAATGCCGCCGCTAAATCGGCATTTTCGGCACCATTTGCAAGAGCAGAAACATTCACTGCCATATCATTTACGCTTAATGTGGCGTTGACACTAATCTCATTGCCAATTTCGCCTTTACATTTCGCAGTAAGCGTAACAGTACCTTCATTGACTGTTGCAATGACAGGACAATATTCCCCCGCATTAATCACTGCATTTAAACGGGCGGCAATGTTGGCGGCCGTTTCCGATTTAGCGATTGCCACCGCATAATCAAGACCACCAATGATAACTTTAAGCACCCCTGCATTGCTTGCAGTGCCTGTTAGCGTAATGGTGCCAGTTGCCGCCACACCTGAATCACTCTCTTTTAAACCAATCACCGTTAAACGAATCATGGCATTATTTTGGATAGCAATACGCGCCATTAAATGAGCCCAAGACCCAGCACCAAATGTATTTTTTGCATCTACATCCGAATAAATTGGTGTCGGTGCGCTAAATGCTTTTGTTGCATTTAACATCGGTGCCACAATTAAGACGTTTTGCTCATTTGTTGGCAAAGTACTCACTGCATTGCGTGAGTTGTATTCTGTATAAACACCCGGTTTACGAAGACTCGTCGGGATATTATCAAAATCAATATTCGTTTCAGCCATTGTCTTTCTCCTGTTTTTTGCGTGAACGTGTTTCTGTGATTGCAATCAAATCGCCATCATTAATACGGCGCTGATAATAAATCGACAGCTCTACCTCTACCGGTATTTGTTCAATATAGGTATAAGGCTGATGTTCCATCGGCACCTTAATGCCTATTGCTGCTTTCACTTTCATCTATCGTCTCCAATCAGTGGTAGATTCAAATAAGCGTTGTTTTAATAGATAGCCTTCAAGCTCCCAGATTTTGTTTAAGGCACGTTCAAAAGCTATTTTTTTGCCTGTCTCCTGATCGTAATTGCTAATATCAAGACACGCGCTTTCACCAGTTACAAAAAAGCCATTTTTTAATGTGAGGATACAAAGCGTTAAAGTGCCCTTGAAAACATATTCCTCTTGGGCAATTACGCCTTTGATTTCATCAATAGTAAGTTTATTTTTCATCTACTGTCTCCACCTCAAACGGCACTTTGGCACCGCTTATTGGGTCATAAATGTTGTTACCAATACGTTCTAACATCGGCTCTGGTGGCGATAGCTCACCATGATAATGCGTAAACAGATAATCAGGATTTTGGCTATCCTGTGTCATTTCAGGATAACGGCCATCTTCTAACGGACTCAAATCGTCATAGACTGCGTCATACTCAATCGCATAAGCCGTTATCGCCCCACCTTTAAAAGTGGCATTATTAAAAAGCGTGCGCACCCTTGTCGGTTTCAATGGCTTGACTAATTGCCCCAAGGTTTGTGCATCTAACAAACGGCGTACTGCTGTAATCAACTGATTAACGCCCACCTCTCGTTTATCCACTCCGCCTTGTCGTGCCGCAATATTGCTACGCAAGCTATTTACTGCTACGATAATGACAAAGTTTGCTGTGGATTGATGTCGTTTCAAATTGGTGCCCATACGTTCGATACGTGCGCCCCCAAAAGTGACTAAACACATCGGCAAACGTGATGTCCCAAGACTTTCATCATCTAATTCACCACCGTAGCTTTTAACGGTATTGACTAAACGCCCTAAGCCACGCTGTAGGCGTTCTACAAGAGCATTTTCAATTTGAGTGATCACGCGCAAAAATCCTGTTTTTCGGATTAGTAAAAATCACGCCATTGTCGTGTTCGTTGGCATCATTATTCTCTGTAGGTGGCAACCCGAGTGAAATCTTACCCACACTGATATCCTCAAGTTCTTTTAAACTTAATTTATAACGTGTAATGATTTCTTCTGTAATCGTCACATGAGACATACTCGCTAAACGATAACGAGCCAAATCACAACAAAGTCGCACTAAGTTTTGTGGCACACTCACAAGAGGGAGGGTATAACGTGCTGCTAAATAACCATCAATTTGGCTTGAGCTATCAGACAATGCAACATCAAGCAAATTGTCATTAACTTGCCCAGTCAAATCACGGTCGGTCAGTTCAATGGCTTGCACTTCCCCTACGCGTAACACAAAATCTTCTGCACTGGCGTAATGCATCACTCATCCTTATTTATCGCAGATGGGAATAAGTTCCAACCATGGGTCTTCAGCAAGCATAATGACTTGCTCACCCGTCAAGTTTTCAACTGGAATTTCCACCGCACTTTCTTTGTTAAAACGATAACCACAGCGACCATAAGAGGCTTGCGGATGAATTGCACGTAACGTCACCGCATAGGCAATAGGGTTAATTACCTCACCGCCTTCTACCAAAACATCAGATGTGTTTTCTGCAGTTTCATCTTGCGTCTCAGCTTTTACTTCATCTTGCGTCTCAGCTTTTACTTCATCTTGCTGTTCGCTGTCTTGTTGTTCCTTTGCCATTTTTGCTCCTAAAGGGCGATTGCTCACCCTTATTGATGGTTATTCCGCAATGATTTGTGGAGACACAATCACTTTCAAACGACCTTTTAAGATATTAGTCGTGCCGTTAATTAATTCACCTTCGCAGATTTGACGTGCTTTGAATTCAAGTGCAGGTGGCACTAAAATCACATTTGGGCGAATGTTCAATAACTTGCCACCGTCACCTTTTAAGGATTGCATTTTGGCAATGACATCCATGATGTTTTCCGCAGTAAGTTCAGTTTTCTCTACGCAATGCGCTAACTGCCAGAAACCAAAACCAGCCGCACCACGTGCACGCACACCCCATTCGTAAATATCTTCGTTAAATACGGTGTCAGACTTGGAAGGATCAAATTTCGTTTCAATTTCTGGCGCAGTGCGTTCTTGCCAAATTAACGGTTTAATCGCATTGGTGGTGTCGAAAAGATAGAATGTTGGTGCACCATCTTTTGTGCCAGTCGTTAAGTTACTTTGCTCTTTGCTTGAGCCTGTACCGTCCACGTTGTCAAAAACAGGGTGGTCAGTGTCAAAGTAATTTTGGCCGTCATAACAAAGCGTGGTTTTACCTGCTTTTAACAAACCAAACACCAAATCATCAGGCAATTCAGCCGCGCTTTGTGCAGCCTGTTGCACCATTGGACGGAATAAACCTACTTGGTCATCTTCGATATCGGTACGTGGGATACCCACCGTACTTTCGTAAAGTTTGTTTTCAATGCTGGTGCCTTGTGCTTGCATTGCTTTACGCTGACGTTTATTTACCCATTCCACCATTTTCGGGAACTGGCCTAAGAAACCATAGGTGTTCACTTTGGTGTTAGAGGATACCTTCATTGCAATTAAGTCCCACTGCGGTTTAATTAAACCTAAACCTGCAGCAAAATCTTTTTTAAACTGGGTTTCAATTGCCTTTAAAACTTCTGACTTTTTAAAGCTCATTATTTTTGCTCCTTATGTTCTGCCATAAATTCCGCTTCAGTCATACCAAGCGCACGTGCTGCCGC
Organism: Actinobacillus seminis; assembly: GCF_002263215.1. Lineage (GTDB taxonomy): Bacteria > Pseudomonadota > Gammaproteobacteria > Enterobacterales > Pasteurellaceae > Actinobacillus_B > Actinobacillus_B seminis. The sequence continues at coordinate 80,803 of NZ_NLFK01000009.1, read as the reverse complement.
TTGTTCAGCCGCACTTAACGCCGCCACTTTTTGCTCTGGGTCGCCTTTTGCTTGTGGCTCACCACTTAATGCGGCCATTGCAGGTGCTTTTTCTAAGTAAGCACTTAATGCCTCAACAGATAAACTTTGCGCCCAATCTTTTAATGCAGGAGCCAGTTTGCCTTGCGATAATGCCGCTGTGATTAATGCCTCTTTCTTGTCCACTTCTACAGATGTTTTAAGCGTATTAAAATCAGCCTGCAATGCAACCACCTGATCGACTGGCACGAATTTAGCTGGATCAGGGTTGCCCACTTGTGTGGATAACGCTGCCACTGATTGTTCTTTTTCAGCTAATTTTGCGTAAACATCTAACACGTCCACAGGGCTATCGCCTTTAGCTGCCGAAAGTGCGGTCACTTTCTCCGTAATATCAGCTTCACTTGCATCTGCTTTTAAAGCAAACAGTGCGCATAATGCTGCCAATAATTTTTTATCCATTGGATTGTCCTCTTGTAACAAATTCACGCTGGCTGCCACCATTGCTTCCTCCATGCCATCTAAAGCAGGAGTATTGGTTAATGCAGCATGAAAGATCTTGCGAACATAGCCGTCTGTGTCGTAAGCAAACACAGCCGAGATATAACGATATTCGCCATTTTTGATATAGTCCGCGGCTTTATCAGTCCAACGCACATCAGCAAAAATCCCTTGTGGGGTAAAATAGAAATATTCCATCCAGCCCGCACTCGGTGCTTCTTTGCCGTTTTTTAGGGAGTGAATAATTTGGTGTTCATAGTCAATAGGAAGGGGATTGCGTTGATTATTTGCCAACGCCACCACATCCGCGCCATTTGTATCTGTTACATACCATGCCTCCACATCGGTTGGTCTGCCGTCTGTGGCGCGAAATTTGCCATAAGGTAAAAGTTGGATACGACCATACTTCGCCTTGTCAATTTCAAAACTACAAGCGGCAACTGTTAATTTCATCTGAAACCATCCTTAAAAACTCAATCTAGGATGGCAGAATATCGAATTGAATGAGATAACAAGAGATGACTGGCTTCAGCGCAACCAAATAATTTGAAATGTTAGACAATGAGGAACAAGGCCTCACATTAAAGACGTGAAAGATTGAATGATTGAAAACAACCTAAACCCATTTTAAAACGCTTTAAAACCGTTTTAAATTGTTTTAAAAATTTAAAGATGAAATCTTATACCCTAAAAGTAAAAAATCTCCCTACGTGCGATTTAGGGCGATTTTTTAATTTATTTAATTAAGCGTTGGAAGTAGTCTTGCACGTCTTCCAAAATATCTGCCTCATCTTGAGGGGTTAAAGCCAAAAAAGGGCGTGCCGGAATCTCTACTTTACGACCTCGTCCAGCTTTACCGCCGAATTGATGAATAGCCGCGTAAGGCTCATTTGTCCCAACCGTTGCCATATCATTGCTGTAGTCAGACGTAATGCTCCCCATCAAGTTTTCGGTATCGACCAACGGTGTACCTTGACGATATTTCAGCCCCAGCCATTTAGGTCGCCCCCCCAACATCAAAATTTTGCAGTACAGCTGATTCCATTGCCCCCGCAATACTTCGCATTAAAGGAGCTCGATGGGCGGTGGCTTGTGCAAGGCGCTCTAGTGCCGATGCAATTTCTTGTGCGTTATTGATTTCAATGTCTATCATAATCGTTGATTTTTAAATTTTAAATGGGTATATTCACCAAAGCCACTAGAAAAGCGATGAATCTCGAAGATCGCGGGCGAAGAGGTGAAATAGACTCGGGACTGTGTGCGGTGGGTTCGAGCCCCGCCTAGTGGCTTATTCTTTAAATGCCTTTTTCCATTGCTTATCACTCACCAATCTGAACGATTGCACAAAAATTTCGTTTTCTCGACTTAAAACTTTCAATACAGCTAACAATTTCTTACCATTTACATCTTTATAAAATTGGTAGCCGAATTCATCTACAATAATTTTATCCGGTGAATTGACAATATCCGGCAAATCCGCATATTCATCAATCCCAAAATCTTGCCCATCACGACTATTAAATTGCTTAATTAAAGTATCATCAGAAAGCCACACTGTGCCAGTTTTGCTTTTCAATAAATCCTTATTTTCCGCACTCAAGACACCTGCTGCAAATTTAAAATTTTTGGTAAGGCTATCACGCACCTGTAACATTTGATCAGCAGTGAGTTTTTTTCCTTCAGGGCTGAGCGTTTGTTTCATCTCCGCCATATGCTTTGCCAAAAATTCAAAATCGTGCTTAAACTCCCCACCTTTCATCTCAACCTTCGCAAACGCATGCGCCAGTTTTTCAGGATAAAGATCCAAATTAGGCTTGTAGTTTAATCTCCCCACATTGTAATCAAAGCCTTTATCCGTCACACGTACTGTGCCATCAGGTAATTTAAACCCTATCGTCTTTTCACGATTACCTTGCTTATCCGCAGGGCGTTCTACTTCCACCAAAAATTCAGAACTATCGTCAGGCTTATCAATCCCACGGCGTTTCAAATCTCTATCGCCTAACGCAATCACCGTACAGCGACAATTAAACCCATTAGGCGGATAGAATGTCGCCCAAAACGGAGCATCATAACGATACACCTTACCGCTCAATGCTAAATGGGCAGGGCGAGTACGCGCATCACCCACGGCGGAATATTGCCAATAAGGGCGATTATCCACGTTATCACGCAAGCGTTGATAACGCGCAGCCGAATAAGCTGACTGCATATTGACACGATAAATCGTATTTAACCGATGCGGCGTGCCAAAATATTCCCCTGTTTTTGGATCTGCCAGTAAATGCCCATCAATACCACGAATAGACGGATCTTTCCCAAAAATCCAGCCTTTACGTTCAAATTCACTCACCAGTTCTTTTTTCCAAGCGTGAAAGCCTTTGCCCTCACGCATAGCAGTTTCTAAAGATTGGTAAATATCCTTTGTCATATCAAGACTTGTTAAGCGCGCAATCGTCGTGGCACGTGCCAATGCGCTATCGTGCATTTCTTTTGCTAACACCTTGCTGGCAAGCATTTTCTTTTGGCGCAAAAACTCAATGGCTTGTTTGGGTTCTACGCCAATGGCAAACTTAGGTGCGCTCGGCATTGGCTGCTCCTAATAAATCAGCTAAAAATACCGCACTTGCCAAATAGGCTTGATGGCTTTCACTGGTTAAATCAGGATAAAGTGCGATCAGTTTTTCCTGTGCTTCGTCATAGCTTTCACTTGCCATGACCACGCCTACAATTTGTTTCATCATAGGATCAAGCTGTTGATTAAAATCCGCATTTGCCAGTGCATCATCAATCAAACCGTCCAGTTCATCTTGTTCGTCCTTTTTACCATTCTGCGCCGACAACGCAGCGGCACGACAACCGCAAGCACAACCCTCACCGTGATTAAACACGGCAGAAAGTGCGGTCGTTTTTTCGTCTGTTTTCTCACCTTGCGGTGTGCTTAAAATCAACTCACCTTCCTGCGGTTCAGGAATCCCTAATTTATCCCGTACCCAACTTTCCGAAATCTGCACGCCAATGCCCGTAAGTTTAGGGATAGCATCTGCAAATACCGATAAATCTTCATATTCTTTTGTGTCAAACTCAAAATAAGGGACACGATGTGGCGCAATATTCGGATCAACATTAATTTGCAAATACGGCAAAATGATTTGTTGAGTAATGGTTTGTGCAATCTGTTTCGCATCGCTAATCATCAAATCACGACGCACTTCATTATGCACATTACCTAACGCATTGGTGGAGCTTTTACCATCCGCCCCTGATGTTAAGGTTTGCCCCAAAATCAACCGAGCAATAGATTTCTCGCACCAATCAACCATTTGTAAAAATGGATTATTACCCGATGCAGCCCCCGCATTAGCGACGTTATGCAGTTCAATCTGCATCGATTCAGGCATAATGCCTGCCGCGTTATGCCCAATTTCGGCCAACGCACGCAATAATGTGCGTTTCTCCGCATTAGTGGCACCAGCACCATATTTACCAATGCGAATCGGCATACCATAAAGCTCTAAAAACTCGGCAAAATCACGCACAGAATAATGCTTATACATATAAATCCATGCCAATATGCGATATAAGCCATCACGAGCCAACTGTGTCGAACGAGATTTATGGCGATGTACTACCCAGCCAAAAGGACGTAAAGGCTCACCCATTTGATTAGCTGGCGTGCGTAGTAATAAACTATCATCTTTATCCAATTTAAACCAAGACTGTGGGCGCGGGATAAAGTTATGCGGAATATACTTACCATTTTCCAATTTCCATTCAATTTCAAGTGCGGAAAAACCGTGTCCCACGGCATCCATTAAATCGATAAACAAGTCTTCAAGATTGGGATATTGATAAAATAACTCATCAATCTCGGCTTGCAATTTTTCTTCCTCAGGCGTTGCATTACGTGGCTCAACAATACGCCAGTCTAGCGTTAAAACTGAACGCTTACGTGTCATCATATTGGCGGCAATACTGCTATCTTGTTCTTCAATATCCATGAAAAGTTGATGCTGCGCCTGAATATCGCCGTTTTCGGCATCCTCTAAAATCTGCTTTAATTTTGAAGGCGTAATTTTTGCAGAGGGGTGATCATCTAATACACGCCCCGTTGCAGTTACTTCCGCATCATCGGTTTGTGTTGGCTCTGTTTCATTACCTTTTAAAAAGTTTTTAACCTTATCAATAAATCCCATTTAATCCGCCTTTAATGTTTCCATATTGAATAAAGATCGTCTTCATCTTCGTATTCATCTGATTCAATCTCATTCAGTTGATTTAACCCAATCCACTCAATCGCTGCCGAACTACCCACTGCATTACGCCACAACATTTCCAGCGCATCCGGGCCATCATCATGGTCTGCTTTCGGAAAATGGCGTAACTGGGAAATCAGCGTAGCTTGTGAGCTATGCAACAAAATTAAGCCATTCACCATGTGGGGTTGTAGGCTCTCAATACGCAACATTTTGTCTGTATTTGGTTTAGTTGCCGTCGCTGGAACAGGAATGCCACGTTGTGCCGAGCGCTTAACCAGTTCATCTTTTAAAAATTCCTGAAATTGCACGGTCTCAACAAACCAACGGTGGCATTTGTATTGCTGTTGGAAACGGATCACGTCTTCAATAATTAAATCAGGCAGACGTTTTTTCACTTGCGCTTCGACCACATATAACTTGCCTGTTTCTCGGTGATACCCGCCCACTAAAATAGCGGATGGGTCACGGCTTGCCCCTGCTTTTCCTAAAGAGGGGTCAAGCGCACCGAAATAAATTAAATTTGCTGGCAATTCCGTCCAATAAGTCAAACTATTGGCAAACATCGCATCATCACTGCTTAACGGATCATTTTGATATTCAGAATCAAACGTCGCATGCCCATCACGTGCCCGAATCTTCATCAAGGTTAAAATAGGACGAGCAGCCCAGCTCACCACTGCGCCTTTATCCATTGCCGCTTGATTTTGCGTATAGAAAGCATCAGCCACCGCTTCGCCTTCGTTTAAGTAGAAGTCCTCCCACTTATCCCATAGGCTCATATCATCAGGCTGACGAATTAAGGCTTTAAACTTGGCTGTCTTCCACGCTTTACTCGATAAAGTGCGGTTTAAAACACTGTCGTAATGGAGAATAGTCCCGATATACACCACATCTAACTTATCCCCAGCTGCCCCTAACGGAAGGACGGTTTTCTTCAACCAATCGTGCAATTTGTCACGCTGTTCAGGACTACGCACTTGTTCGTCATTTTCAATATCATCCAGTACCACCAAATCAGGACGATACGCCCCATGGCGTAAACCACGCAATTTCTTGCCGGAACCCGCCACTTGCACTTTTTGATTGGCTTTTGTGATAATGGTTGCCGCTTGCCACACACGCCCTTGTCCTGACATTTCAGGGAAATCAATGCGCAAACGTTGGTTAAATTCCAACTCTACTTTAATGGCTTCCAACATTGGATAGGCTTGGTCGATACTATCCATCACAATCAACGCATAGCGTTTTTTCTGTGTCACAAGACAGTAAAGTGTAAAGAGCTGGGAAACCAAGGTCGATTTAGCTTCACCACGTGGCGCAGCAATGGCTAAATGCACTGATGATGGCTGTTGTAATACTTGTGGCAACTGCTCAAAAAGATAGTTATGCAACTGCGAACGAGAGCTAGAACGCACATAATGCGGAAAGTAATTCGACACAAAAAAGTCATAGCCCGAAACAGGATCTAGCACCTTTTTGCGTCGCTCACTAATGGCAGCAAGAGAATCATCCCATCCCTCAAACTTTGCCTCGACCTTTTGTCGCAAGCTGTCCGAATAGGCTTTTAATTCTGCTAACAATTCTTTACTTTTCATAACTTACTCTAGAAGCCGATAGACAAAAAGCAATAAATAAAAACCATCCCCAACCACTAATACCTTGGCTTAACAATAAGAATGCACAAATAATGGCTGCAAGTGATGGCAACTGAAAAATTAAGAGTTTCATGCTTTAAATTCCTTATCTAAGGTTTTCCCAAACCCATCCAACAAGTCCGCAAACTCATTAATCAGCTCAGGTTTATTGGCTTGTATATAATCCCCAAACATAGTGATGGTCTTTATTGCCGTAGCCATTTCCGACACTTCAGGCAATAATCGCTTACTACTTGCCACCATTTTCGAATAGCTGTCACCCAAACCTTGGATCAGTTTTGCTTTCTCACTCACAGGCAATTCTTCTGCGCGTTTAATCTCATCCATCGTGTTTTCAAAATAAAGCACAAACGCGGTCAGCATGCCGCGCGCCACATCTTCTACTTTGCCACTTGCCATCGTGTTCGCATCACGCACTTTATCCCAATTATCGCCACGAGCTTCGGCTTCACGTTTCCAGCGTCGAGCAGTGTTATAGGACACTTTTGCTTTTTCAGCGGCTAATTCAAGCGTTAAGCAATCAAACACATAATAACGGCGCACATCTGCCTTGGTTTTTTCATCATGTGCCATATTAACTAGCCTCCTAACTTGGCTTTGATTAGCTCAAATCCAACCGATACCAATAAACCGCCTAAACCGCCAACTAAAGCGGATCGCACACCCAATTTAGCCAGGTTGTTCTCTACCTTAGCTAAACGAACATCAATATCATCTACACGCCCATCTAAACGGTCGATTTTATGATTGATTGCACGGGTCAAATCTAAAATATCATCTAGTTTTGCATTTGTTTGTGCGCTTTCGGTTAATTGCTCTAAGCGTTTCCGATCTCTTGCTAACATCATTTATCTGCCTTGTTATCTAATTTTTTCGTAATGGACTGCAATTGCTCAGAAATTGCACCTAATTTATCTAAAATGCTTTGATTAGTACCAGCCAGTTCTTTTGAGACATAATCTCGCTTTACTTCTTTAACTTCGTCATGCAGGCTTTTAAACTCACTGTCTAATTTCTTAAACCACACACCAATAAAGAACACCGCAACAGACACCAACCCATTAAAAATCATCATCCCATTAATGTGCACTTCCATTTTCACCTCGCTGACAAATGGTTCGGTATACATCATTATGCACTTTAATTTGACGCAAGGTTTCAGTCGTATCTTGACGGCTTGCGGAAATCAACGAAAAACCGGCACAACTTGCATTAATCACGGAGATCCCCCGACTTGTGCAACTCATTAATAAGAGTGTCACGGTTAGTATTGCGACTGCTTTCTTCATGTTGTTTTCTTGTTTCATAATGTTTCACCTGCGTATCAGAGACGGCTTTTTCACCCACCAGCTGCTCGTTATCTTTTAATAATCGGTCAATTTCACGCCCTGCACGTTTGAGCTTAAATACCACATAAGCAAAAATAGCCAGTGCAGTACCTGAGCCGATTAAAATCATCTGTAGCGTCATCAAATCCCCCTTGGCCTATCCGTTTGCTCCGGTTCAACATAGACTTCACCGGTAATCGGTTCTTCTAGCTTGGATTGTTTGGCTTGATATGCCATTACAGCGCCCTTAGTTGCAGCTGAGCCACCGCAAAAACAAGCAAAATAAAAAACAAATCAGTGACCGTAGAACGGTCAAGATAAACAGCATAAATCAGCACACCCGCCATCACCAAAAAGCCGAAAAACTGAATAAATCCCGTTGTACTCGCACGACCATCACTATTGGTAAATAATTCAAAAAACTTATTCATTGACATAATCTCCGCATGATCACTTCAGCTGGAGTTGGTTTCCCACGACTGGCATAACTCCATGCGTTTTTACTGTAAAAGTGCGGTCGATATTTCAAAGGTTTTCGATTGCTTTTAAACCAATTTAAAACACGTTTAAACACGCCTAAAAATTTAAACTTCATTGTCAATTGCTCCATATTTAAGATTACCCGCCACGCGACGCACCCAACCTTTCCCAAAGGTTGCAAAAGTGCCAAGTTTGCAATAAAACTCTAGGCGTTCTGCATTCAAACGCATAATCACATCAGATATCGCCATCTTCTTAATCGCCGCAATGGTCATATTGCCAATAATGCCGTCATCCGCCACATTCACCGCACGTTGCAACATACGGCTTGCATTGCCTAATCCATGGTTTACCGCTGCATCAAAAAACTGGAAAGCCACCGCTTCAGGCATCTTGTCGCATTGATAACGCAACCAAAAGGCGGAGTAGTAGATTTTAAAAGCCTGCTCACGCGTCATTACACGCATATTGCCCTGATAACCGTTTGCCAAAGCTGTGCGTTTAGTAATCCCCCAATTGGTTTCCCCGCCTGGGTCGCGGAGATCATTAACATAACCACCCTCATGCCCAATTAAGCGGTTAAAAATATCTAGAAAAGTTAACGTCGACATAAAAAATACCCTTAATCTATTAATGATTAAGGGTATTGTCTTAAAAGCAGAGTAAAGAGAAGAGAGGAGCGGTTTCAGCACTAAAACAAGGCAAGATTATGGGTTTCTTCAGGATGGCGCACTTGCGCCAAAATCTCCCAACCGCTCCGATCAGAAAGTTGATATTTAGGACAAAGCTCAAGCATTGCCATACGCCCTGATTTATTTAAATGCTGGGTAAGATAATCATAATCGGCTTTAAAACGATAATTACGCAACACACGCAATGCCGTTTGGCAACGAGGAATATACAGCCATTCCCCACGAAAAAACTCTCGTAATTTCACCGCACTTTCCAAACCGATGAGTGCTTTGAGTTTTGGAAAATAATGCACTCCATCAGTAAATCGAAAGGTTGCCCCGCCAAAATTTGTAATAATTTTTTCCACCGCAGCAAAGCCCACCAAATCCACCATCTGCTGCACCGTTTCCGGCAGTAATTCAGCCACATCTTCTAAAGATTCAACCATAAACACCTCCGCAAATTGTTTTACACAATTCTCACACGGAAATTTTAAAAAGGCGGTATTTTTGAAAAAAAAGATAAAAAAATCCCACCGAAGTGGGATTTAGGGTTAATTATTATTCTGGGTCTTTAACAGCTTTCAACAACGTCGCGATTTCCTCCACATGCCAATCCAATGATGCCACAAACACACCTATCATGCCTGCCAGTTGGTTATAGCTTAAGGTGTCGGCGCTGTTGTCGGTGATTTCCAGCAGTTGGCGTAGACATTGTAAACCACCTAAATTGCTACGCATTTCGTCTAATACATATTCGATTTCAAATTGGTTTGCCATAGTTCCCCCTTACGCCAACAAATCCAACTGCACCGCATTTGTTTTTGGTAATGTGGAGGAAAAAAAGCCCAAATTCCGCATTTTAAATGCCATCCATTTCACGCTATCTTTGGTTTTACCTAATAGCGTACCAATTTCACGATAACTTAAGCCCATTTCACGATAGCGTAAAAAGTCTTTCGCTTGTGGGTTTGCTGTTAAAAAGGCTGTTTGCGCAGTGGTAATTAAACGTGCTAATTCATCTGGATTGTTGCGTAAAAATGTAGGAATGGCGAGCATTTGCGCTTGCATTTCAGTAGCTAAAGCAATAGCGTGCTGTTCCATTTTGATAAAATGGCGACGAGCTTGGCGACCAATTTCAGATCGTTCCAGCATACACAGCTCTTTTGCCATATCGAGGGTAATGTGGTATTCCTTGACTTCTTTTTGACGCGAACCAAAGAAACCTGCTTCGGTGATCATTTTTTTATGAACACCGATAAAATCAAGGTTTTCTTCAAATCCATAATCAGAAATACGTTTTTTAATCCAGTCAGAAAAATGCTGTTTACTTTGAAGAAAGTCGTGTAACTCACGTGCATTGATTAATTGAACAGATTGATTTTGAATTGAACCATTAAAGGTTTTGATTGAGAAGTTTGTCATTTTACATTTCCTTTTCGAGGAATTTTCCTATCTTGGCGTTCGGCAGCTCAAAACTGTGAACATGAACAGCGGAGTTATTCCCTTGCGGTATTGTATTCCTCTCACTGCCGAGCATTACAAATAGGGCGGTCGGGAGCCGAAAAGTTGTGTAAAATCAACTGGGCTTATTCCCCTTACGAGTGTTGTATTAACCACACTCCCGACCATTGTTTGATATATTTTGATTTCTTTACCTAAATTTTAGGTAAAAAAATACCACGAAATCACGGTTGTGGCTTCCGTTTTACATTGGGTTTTCGACCCTGATCGCAAAATTAACCTTTTTTTAATCAGAAATCAAGGTTTTTTACCCAATATTATGCAAAAAGTTTTACGATTTTTGTTGATTGCGATCATACACCGCCAACATCTGCACCACCTTTTTCAACTGCCACGGCTGCAACCAATGCACAAAATCCACTTTAAACGAACGTTTCGCAATACCATCAGCATATTCTTTCGGTAAACCATGTTTTGCTAAAAGTGCGGTAATTTTTGCTAAATAAATTTTCTTATCTTCACGTGGTGCCGCACGATTTCCCCAAAAATGACTACTGGATTTAAACCCCTTTTGCACCATAATATTTAACACCTGTTGCAATTCACTTTCCGTCATTTCAGTACAACTTGTTTTCCCCGTTGTGCTTACCAATAATTGACGATAGGTTTCATCATCAAGACCTAATTGGCTTTTTCCAATATGGATTTTAGCGATTAAATTTTTACGCAACATAGTCTTTCTCCTGTTCTGCTTTCCAGGCTTTCCAAACGGCAAATGCAGGCGTATTTTCCACAAATTGCAACTGCCCAATAGAGGCATAACGTTCAATATATTGAATGGCTGCCATACGTTGATCCTCTTCTTGAGCTGCCACGCTTTGCATTTCAGCTTTGCCTTCATTACGCACTACCGCAAACAAGGGTTTCGCCCCTTCATACACTTTCTTCAAATAGTTATGATTCGATAACGCCTGAATATTGCGGGTTTCTCGACGGTTTTTCATCACGGCTTGCACCGTTTCATTCAACGCGTGGGCAAGTAGCGGACTGGGTTGATACATCTCCAGCACATCTTTCATTAATCTCAATGCCCGACCATTAGATAGCGCCGATCTTTCAGGACGAAACAAACCAATATAACTCACCAACGCACGCGCATTACGACCACCCAAATTGGAGATTAACCCCAACATCTCACGCCCCGCATCATCTTCCAACAGCGCATCCAAATGAATGTCACTGTGGCAAATAGGGCACCGACATAGTTTCATTCTTTCGTCTCCTTAGTTACATCAGCAACAGCCCATTTTAAAAATGCTTTGATTGATATTGTTTTCAATGTCGCTTTTAAACCATCTTTAAGCCATTTCATTTCACAATATGTCACACTTTCATTAGCACGATTAACTTTAAAAATACGTCTCCAGCTTACTAAATTGCCTTTATATATTTTTACGTTATTTGATACATAATCATGATCTTCAAGTAAATCGCTTTCTTTTAACATTGTTGCTCCTTTAGTTAATAAAACACATTACTCAGCCCACTTCATCTCACTTATCCCTCTCTTTTGTAAAGAGGGGCTAGGGGAGATTTAAATGGGCTGTAAATGGGTTTTAATAATCTCGTGCCTTTTGCACATCAATCGTAATTTTCCCCACTCCAATCATGTCATCATCTTTCCAACGAATCACATCTGCTAGAGTAATATTCAATCCAAGTTCTCTAAGCTTTTCGGCTTCGGTTCTCGCTTGTTTTTGAAAATGGAACCATTCTTTGAAATCTGCTAAGAATCGTTCAAACTGTTTTTCATCAAGCACTAAAATATCGGTTACATTCTTAAATTCGTAAATTTGTTCACTCATTATCTATTTCCCCTGTAACATTAAAAATTCACTTTGTTTTATTTCTGTTAAACATTCCGGAATTGCCGGGAAGCCATCCCCACCAAAGCCCTCTGATTTAACTGGTATTGAAACGATAAAGTAGTCACTTGCAACACCGCATACAGATACATAACCAGTGCGTGCGCCAAGCACCCAGCAATTAAGTTTTAATTTTCGTAGCATAAAATCATTAAAGCTTGGGTATTGATTTAAAATATCTCTAACGCTTTGGATTTTATCGTTAAATGCCTTACCGGCTTTTGTTCTGCCATTGCCAGTGATGACAACTTTCTCATTTTCAACTATTTCAAATTTATAGGTCTTATCCTCTTTTATTTTGGCAAATTCATCGCTATCTAAACTACAAACAATTCCAAATATATTACTTTCACTTCCTCTCCAGCATTCATAAAATGGGATAGTGTCAAAAATAGCGTCAAGTTTTTTATCTCTGAGCTCTCTATCTTTTCGCCATTGCTCATCTAATGATTTAATAGGCTCAACGCTTAATGCGCATTTAAAATATCTAAATTCAGGTCTCATATTTGCTCCTTTGTTGTTAAAACCTATTATGAATGCCCCTCATCTCATTCCCCTCTTTTGTAAAGAGGGGTTAGGGGAGATTTAATAGGCTGTAAATGGGTTTTACTGGTTTTGCATTAAGTATCGCAACCGTCTTTCATTTAAACTCAACTCACTAGCCCCTCGACGAAATAAACGTGAAGCCTGTGAAAAATCGTCATTGATGAGTAATTCTTTGGCGTTTTCTAACATCTCTAATGTCGCAACCACTTCATCAAGAACGCGGATTTTGACTTCATAAGGTGTCACAGCTTGCTCTGTCATACTTCCTCCCCTTCTATCACTGAATCAATTTCCACCACCATTCCAGTTAAGGGAGGAGCAGTGTTCAAATCACACAACTCAATAGCTTGTTCTAGTGTTTCCGCTTTCATTTTCACTTCAATTACGCCATAAAGGCGCACGATATAATCAGCCATAAATCCTCCTAAAAAGGTCTTCTTAATACTCGTTCACAAAACGCGGCGCGGTGTTTGCACCACTCTCGGTTACGTGCGTTAGGTGCGTTAAGTTCTGCTATCGCCCATTGCTCTTTGGCGTCTTGCAGTTCGCCTCTACGTTCACTGTTTGCCGCTTGTTCACTGTAATATTTAAAGCGATCAAACTTGTTGATGTTTTTGTTCATAAGGTTCTCCTGTTGGTTTAAAGCTCATTATGAATGCCCCTCATCCCATCCCCCTCTTTTGTAAAGAGGGGTTAGGGGAGATTTAAAGGGCATTTAAATAAGTTTTATAAATTCTTAAACATCAAATATGCTAACCACGCATATAGTGCAAAAAGACAAATTACAACGATGCCAGACTCACTCATCTACGCCCCTGCTACATCTAATGCAATCGGCACATATTGATCGCTTTCGCCCACTCGTTCATAAAGTCGCACATAAGCCTTACTACTCACCACTTGCACGCTCTCACTAATTGCTTGCATCGCGTTTTGCCAACGTTCATCCTGAATATCGACACGACGTAATCCCAAAATCCGTGAAGTGTTGAGGTTTCCCTCTTTATCTACATTAAACGCACGTTCAATTAACGCTTTTAATTCAGGGCGAGAGCCTTCGCTCCATTCATTTAAGCACTCATCAATCAACACTTTTGCAGCCTGAATACGTTCATCAAATTGCAAATGGTCATTAATCGCACGTTGGATTTTGTATTTGCCGTCGTAGCTATAAAGTGTGATATTGCCTTTACTACCGCCCACTTTTGCATTGTATTTTTCAGCCGAAAGTTCAATAAACGCCTGAATATCGCCGAAAATGCCATCTTTAAAATTGCGCATCTCCTTATTTAAGGACACGCCTTTTTCCACCCATTCACGCACAAGCACATCACGTGCTTTGTCGATGTCTTTCACCAACTCCGCTGGCGTTAAATTTCCTCTTGCATCACGCCAGTATTCTTTCCCTTCAATCATCTGCTTCATTTAGAGCTCCTCTTTATCTAACTTAATCACCACAAGTCGCTTACCTTTATCACGTTTACATCGGGCGACTGTTGCCGAGCTGTAAATCGTTTTTTCGCTCACATTGAGTTTTTTTGCTAATTCTTCCGCAGTCCCGTCACCCAAATTCTCTTCGCCACGATAGACTGCATAAATTTGCCGACGCGTTGCCATTCCTCCTCCTAGTTCAAATATTTCCGCCAAACCACACGGATACCTTCCACCGTAAATTGCGCTTCTTGGTATCGACCCACATCACGCCCCACGTAATACACATAAGCGCGTTGGTCTTTCTCCAGCTTTTCTGTTACTGCATTATTCATCACACGCACAGTCGGTCTTATCTTCTCAAAGTGCACATTAATCACCGTAAGCCCCATTTCATTTAAGCGTCTCACCGCTTTTTCCACTTGTTCTAAATAAGCCAACATCACGGCATTGTTTTTTTTAATTGTTTAGTTGTATTGGGTTGTAACATTTTGGTCTCCTTTAGCTAATCAACATCTTGTTATATTCTTCAATCATCTCGTAGGTAATATCGCACTCGTTGAGTTTGGATAACCGCACCACACCGCTCATTAAGTTACTCAACCGACGCGCATTGCCTTTACTAAATTTAATAAAGGCGTCGTTAAATTCCCCTGTGCCGAGCGCGCTTTCCGTTAACATGGCTAAATCTTTATCTGGCAAGGCATTGCCAAAATTATGCGTATTGTTCACTCGACTATATAACTGCGCAAATTCGCCACTTTTCCCACGTAAATTCACCAACAATCTAGGCATACCAGCAAGTACTACACCGATTTGGGTTTTATCATGCAAACGGCGTACAAATTCCAAAGAACGCGTGGAGAGCAACTCTGCTTCATCAATAATCAATAAACGTTCCGAACCATCTAATTTTTCCACTATTTTTTCAAAGACATCATGATTTCCCCCTTGCGCCACAACACCGCAGGTTTCCGCAATCTTGTGTAACAGCACTCTAGGGTTATAGCCTGGATCGGTTTCAATCAACATCGAAGACGGATAACGCACTGCATATTCTTTCAAGGTTGCTGTTTTGCCTAAGCCTGCTGCGCCATACACCACGACAATCTTGCCTTCTGTATGCGCATACTGCATAACGTCCATTGTTTTTCTAGCCGCCAAGGTTGACACAAATTGTCTGTTGTAATGCGTTTTTAAAATCTTCTGATCTTGGCGTGCCAAATACTCCGCCACCTTGTCATCAAGGCGTTGCACATCGCCTGCATATTGATCTTTCAAATAAAGACTAATTGTCCCCACTGACACCGATAACGCTTGCGCAATCTGCTTTTGTGTCATGCCGCTATTGGTCATAAACCGTTGCAATTCTTTGTTTTTCATTTTTAACCTCGTTATAATTCTGTTTTAAACCTACCTAAACCAAGGAGAACCTTATGTCGCAAACTCAACTCGAAGACTTACAGCAACAACTTTCTGCCCTAAACGGTCGGCTTGCTGTACAACAGATTTTAATTCGCTCGCTAATTGTTCAACTTGCCGAGCAGGATCAACTTGCGCTGCTTCAATTTCAGGGCGATTCGCACGATCAGCTTCGTCTTTTGTTACAAAGCACTGATGTGCCTGATTTTGTAGCGACGGATATGAAGGCGTACCTTGATTCATATCTAGAGCCGTTGATTGCGATGCTAAATTTGGGGCAACGCCACTAGGGGTTAAAATCCAAACTGGGAAATCGTTTATTTTCGACCAATCTCTTTTAATCAACGTTTTAGCGCGTTCAAATCGTCTTTTGCTGCGCGCTTTACGTTCTTTTTCAATAAAATTCTTCATCTTGTTCTCCTTATTCATTCACTAACTTTGCCTGTTCCGCTTCCCATTCTTCTTTCTCCGTTAAGTTATGGA
Organism: Actinobacillus seminis; assembly: GCF_002263215.1. Classification (GTDB taxonomy): domain Bacteria; phylum Pseudomonadota; class Gammaproteobacteria; order Enterobacterales; family Pasteurellaceae; genus Actinobacillus_B; species Actinobacillus_B seminis. The sequence continues at coordinate 64,620 of NZ_NLFK01000009.1, read as the reverse complement.
AAATCGGCTTAGCTGGGATTTTTTGCTTCACTTTTGGCACTAACACCGCAAAATCTGGCTGATGTTCAATCGTAATAATCGGATTAAGTTCCGCATTAATCTCATCAAGCTGTTCTTGTTTCAATTTCGCGCGGCGTGCATGACGCTCTTGGCGTGTTTTCTCAACATACGGCATTGGGAAGGCATCACGTTTATTGCCATCTAATTCGGCATAACACACAAAAGTGCCGTCTTGCTTTCTCACAATCACTTGGCTTGGATCGTGAATATCAAACATCACTTGCACCTTTTGCCCATCAACATCGAGTAATTTCGCGCTAAAGTAATAATTATTGAAAAGTTGTAACCAACCACGTTGTGCCACACGTAATGTACTTGGGCGGAATAAATCCCTTGCTTCCACTGGCGTAACAAAGACTAAATCATCAGGGTTCATTTTTTCCATCAACTGACGGCGTTTTTGTGCAGGTGTCATACCAATTTCACTATGCACATGCTCGTTGTTGTACCAATCAACCCCAGCTTGAACTGCATCTAAAAACTGATTCCAGCTTGGCAATTTACCCACTGCCCATTGTTGTTTTGGCGTTAGCTGTGTCGCACCTTTACGTTTTGCTTTATCCAGTGAAATCACTGCTGTGCTCACTTGTCGAATAGTGTCGCGGTCTGCCCCTGTGCCGTGATAGGTTTCAAACTGGCGAGCGATACGATATAAAATCGTTTGATGCACCCGCTCAATAATCCCACGCCCTTGTGGATTGCCTGGAATCCCTGTTTGGTGATTAATCCCCAAACGCGGCAACATCCCCGTAATATCCCCATCAAGCATCCAGTTTTTCTCACCACCACCGTTATCTGAGTAATAAATTGCGGGTATGCCGTAGCGTTCCACTCCATAACGCAAGGCATCTGCCACTGCGAGAACGTTTTCCGCCAAACTAGCCGACCAACCCACAATAAAACGGCAAGAGGTATCCATAATTAATGTCACCTCTGGAATAAATGGGCGACCATGTTCAGGATGGGCGACTTTCAATTTCATCGCATGGCCATCACCCACCCACACATCATTCACCTGCAACACGCTCCAATCGCGTTTCACATAAGTGTTAAGGGCTCGGAGTTCAGAACCTGTCTTACGACCAATTTCTTTAATGTGTTTTGGCAATTTCGCCAACGCAGCACGAACTTGGTCAATGCTCGGTTTCATTTCTAAACGTAACGGCTCGTCTGCAAAACGTGCATCCCATTCAGTCGAAAAATAGTGATAGGCTTCTGCCACATTGATGCCATTGGTTTGGCGATATATCGCCAAAAAGTCAGGCAACCACACAATTTCTTCAGCCTTTTTCGCCACCCGTTGCATTGGTGCGAGGGCTTTTAATCGTTCTTCAGGGGTATCTGCCTTTTCATAATCCAACACCCATTGATTCAAAGTGCGGTCAGATAAAGTGCGATTTTTCCCTTTCTTATTATTGGCGGTTTCCACCAATCTCATCAAATCAGAAGAAATGCCACCACGCTTGATTTGTTCACAAAAAAACTTAATCGCCTTGTAACGAGGTTGGGCTTGTTCAAGCTGTGCCACTTGAGCAACTAACGCCATTCTTGCTCCTGCCACTGCACGTTGTTTTTCCGTTAAAGTTTTTAATTCCACCTGACGGAGATCGGCGGGGAGGGATTTGGGTTTAGCTTTAACGATAGAAACTGAATATCGATGACAAAGCTCATTTTGTATTTGCTCTGGTAGTCCTGAAAAAGCATACTCAAACGCTTTAGTTCCTTGTCTTTTACGTTTGATATCCGGTTTATCTTTTACAATCTTGTCTAAGAATTTACGACCGCCACGTTCAGTATTAGGAAAACTATGGCAAGCTGTTAATTCTTGAACTGTAAACCACATATTCATAACCACTCCTTAGCGATTGATATAACGAGATGGCCAAATAGTTCTAGGTTCAACGCCAATAGCACCAGCGATAATCTTTTCTCCTTTAGGGTAACGGCGATCTAAAGCATTATTTAACGTTCTAGAATTAAGACCTGATTGTCGTGACAATGCAGCTAGGGTTGTTCCTTTTTTCTTTAAGGCATAGATAATATCTACCCTTTCCCAATCATTAATCATTGCATTTGTTCCTTTTTCTGATAAATTAAAAGGTTATTACAGTGAATAATACGCTTGTATTATTCAATGTAATAATATTATTGATCACAAAAAGGAACAATGCAACACATTTCCGTTCCTTTTTATAAATTATTTTCAAAAGGTAAAAATCAATGGAAACCCTTTTAAATCCTAAAAAGGAACAAAAAGAACCTAAAATTGAACAAGTTCCTTTTCATACATTAGGAAAAGGATCTTCTTTTAGTGAAAGATTAAAGGAGTTGATCGGAAATAAGAGCGGTAGAGCATTTGCTAAAGAAGCTGGAATTTCGTATAGCACACTACATAATTATTTAACTAACACTAGTCTACCGACGCTAGACAACTTAATTGCATTAGCAACTTATACAGATGTGAGCGTGCAATGGTTAGCAACAGGCGAATTGACAAGTGGGCAAAAGCATATAAATACGGAAACAAGCAATGACGAAACCTTTTCTGTGATTGAAGATTGCCGAGAAGTGCGTATTTCAGCTGGTGGCGGTGGTTTTAATGATGAATATAAACCTTACCAAACCACCAAAGTAGAAAAGGCTTGGCTCGATTCACGCCGCTTAAAGGCGGAAGACTGTGCGATGTTCTTAGTAAGTGGCGATAGTATGTACCCAACGCTAAAAGACGGCGAAGAAATTATTGTAGATCGGTCGAAAAAGGAATTAAAAGACGGAAAAATCTTTGTATTAAATAATGAAGGTGCAATGCTAGTGAAGAAAGTGCAAATTACCTACAACGGCATCACACTCATCAGCCAAAACACAGAATACGTACCAATAGAACTCAACACAGAACAAGCCAATAACTTGATTGTGATAGGGCAAGTCGTGCGTGGCTATCGTGACTTCTAATATGTCGCCGACATCAATGTTGGTAACATCCAAAGAAACCGCATTACAAGCGCTTTCTTAATATTTTAAAGCACAAAGGCAAGGAAGCCTGTGTTCCTTTCAAATACCGCCAAATAATGGCGCATTTTCGCAAAATCACACACAACAAACCGCTAGATTTCATCTAAACGCACCAAAATCGCCCCAAAAACCAACAAAAAAGGCGATTTCTGCCACTGAAACCGCCTTTTCTCCTAGCTCTTACCAAAACAACCATAAAAAAAACCTCACTTAAATGCATCACCCTTATCTCATCTTCCTGCAATTTCCACCCCATTTTAAAGCTGAATTTAAAAACCTTTAAACCCACTTTAAAACGAATTTTAAATTTTTAAAAATGTTTAAAACCTAACAATTCACCGCCAACTTTTATGCAAAATAAAACCCAATTTTCGACCATTTTCCCCCAATCCCCACCATTTTCCATTTTTGCATAAACTCCACCCCTAAAAATGCCAAAGCCCCACAAACAGGGGCTTCAACCAATTTTTTCCCACCAAATTTTTTCTTTTTCCTTATGCAAATATTGTCACTACCCCATAAAAGAAAATAACGAAAAAGTGCGGTGGTTTTTTTATGTATTTTAGGTAAAACACGAGAAAAAATAACCGCATTTTAATCTTTTTCTTCTTTATTTCCGGATAACAATTTCCAATAAAACAAAAGTGCGGTTAATTTTTTCAGATTTTTATTATTCATGGCAATGTTATTTTTTTTTTTTTTTTAAAAAATAATACAAAAATGGCTAATCAAGGATTAGCCATTTTACTTTAATGAAGGCTGATTTTGACAATAATTTTATCGCCTTGCTGCATTGTTGGTGCCAATTTGGCGCTTTCCACGCAAATCATGGTTTGATAGCCATTTTCGCTCATGTTACTGGTCGGTTTTTGCCATGGATTCCATAATACGGTGTTTGACGCATCAAGTTGCTCAATTTGGATAGTGCGGTCAAAAGTCGGATCGATTATTTTTTGTGTAACCGGTGTTTGTATTTGGTAAATACAATCGACGTTTTCGCTGATGATGCGCGGTGACGGAGCCTTTTCTTGTTTCCCTGTGAGTTTACTAAAACATTGCGTCGGCAATCCTTCAATTTGCACAGGAATAATATCGCCGATATTAAAATAAGTATGCAACGCTGCTTGTGCCGGTTCGTTTCCGTAGTGAGTTAGGTGCAATTCGCATTGTTCGGTAAAAATAATTGTTAATTTCGCTTCAATTAAATTATCTGAAGAAAATAAGGAAAAATCTAACCGCACTTTTTGCTCGCTAATTTGATAATCACTTAATTGCCACAGGCGAATGCGCGCATATCCATGCATTGGTTCTTTGCCGAGACCAAACCAAGGATAGCAAATAGGAATGCCACCGCGAATAGCGTTACCGGCAAGAAAAGGTTCAATTTCGCTTAACCATAAAATATCTTGCTGTGCTGATTTGGGGCGCCAACGCAATAATTGCGCACCTTGCAGCGAAATTTCAGCCTCGCCGAGGGGGTGTTGCAATTTTAGTACAGGAATGTCATTGTATTGATATAAACTCAATGTTTGTGTAATTTGTTTGACAAATTTTATCTGCATAATTTTTCCTTTTTATTCGGTTTTAGTCGGAGGGTTTGTTACAATATACCGCAAAATGAAAAAAAATAAATGAAATGATGACCAGTAACAAACAAATCACGCAAGTATTTGCCGAAGATGGTGAATTAAGTCGATATATCAATAGATTCCATCCTCGTGCCGAGCAAATTGAGATGGCAAGTGCGGTGGAAAATGCGATAAAAAATCACCGCACTTTAGTGATCGAAGCAGGTACAGGAACCGGTAAAACCTTTGCGTATTTGGCTCCTTCTCTACTTGCCGCGAAAAAGACGATTATTTCAACGGGTTCTAAAAATCTGCAAGATCAGCTGTTTGAGCGTGATTTGCCGGCGATTCAACGTGCGCTCAATTACAGTGGCAAAATTGCGTTGCTAAAAGGGCGCGCCAATTATCTGTGCTTAGAGCGTTTGGATCAATTGATTGCGCAGGGTGTAGCGGGGGAGCGTTCGGTATTAGCGGATTTGAGCAAGGTGCGAAAATGGAATAATGCCACTCAAAGCGGTGATTTGACAGAATGTGTTGAGTTAACGGAAGACAGTCCGATTTTACCTCAATTAACCAGCACGACGGAAAGTTGCTTGGGATCCGATTGTCCGCATTATGCGGAATGTTACGTGGCATTAGCACGCAAAAAAGCGTTAAATGCGGATTTAGTGGTGGTCAATCATCATCTATTTTTTGCCGATATGGCGGTGAAAGAAAGCGGATTTGGTGAGTTGATTCCTAATGCGGAAGTGATTATTTTTGATGAAGCACACCAACTTCCGGATATTGCCGGTCAATATTTCGGACAATCAGTCAGTGCGCGACAACTTTTTGATTTATGTCGCGATATTAATTTGGTTTATCGTACGGAAGTGCGTGATATGCAACAATTGGAAGTTGCAGCCGATACGTTGTTGAAAGTGGTGCAAGATTTTCGTTTGCTACTGGGTGATGGGATGCAGCGCGGAAATTGGCGTGAATTATTAAATGGGCGACAGGCAAGTGCGGTCAAAAAATGCCTTGGATTATTACAAGAAAAATTGGATTTTACTGCCGAAGTGATCAAAATTGGCATTCAGCGTTCGCAAAGTTTGGGGAGTTTATTTGATCGTATTGCGACGATTAAAAATTTGCTAAAACGTTTAGAGGATATTTCTGTCACTGGTTATTGCTATTGGTATGAAACCATGGGGCGTTATTTCGCCTTGCATATTACGCCATTAACTGTCGCTGATAAATTCGGTGAGCAAATGAAATTGCGTGAAACCGCTTGGATTTTTACTTCTGCTACCTTGGAAGTGGGAGGAACCTTTGAGCATTTTTGCCAGCGGTTGGGCATTGACGACGCTGAACGGAAAATTTTGCACAGTCCATTTAATTATGCAGAACAAGCCATGCTTTGTGTACCGCGTTATTTACCGGCAACAAATCAGCAAAATACATTAGCGTGCTTGGGCGAGATGTTATTGCCGGTAATTGAAGGAAATCAAGGGCGCTGTTTTGTGCTTTGTACGTCTTATTCCATGATGCGCGGTTTAGCGGAATATTTGCGTGTCAATAGTCAGTTGCAAGTCTTATTACAAGGTGAAACTTCTAAAGCGAAATTATTGGAGCAATTTATTGAAGATAAAGATCGTGTGTTGGTTGCCACGTCCGGCTTTTGGGAGGGGGTAGACGTGCGGGGGGACGCGCTATCATTAGTGATCATTGATAAATTGCCCTTTACTGCGCCCGACGACCCCTTATTAAATGCGCGAATTGAAGATTGTCGTTTGCAGGGGGGGGATCCGTTTAATCAAATTCAATTACCGGAAGCAGTGATCGCGTTAAAACAAGGGGTTGGGCGATTAATTCGTGATATTCACGATCGTGGCGTGGTGATTATTTGTGATAGTCGGTTGGTGATGCGCAGCTATGGGGAAACTTTTTTGAAAAGTTTGCCTCCTGCAAAACGTACCAGAGACTTGCACAAAGTGATACAATTTCTGACAAATTTACAACATTAAAAAACATTTGGAAAATAAAATGAAGAATATAACGCTGTTGGCATTGGATACCGCAACGGAAAGCTGTTCCGTTGCCTTATGGCATCATGGGGAAATAACCTATTTAGATGAAATTGCTCAACGTTCACATACCAAGCGGATTTTGCCAATGGTGGATCAATTGTTGGCGAATTCCGGTCTTCAATTAAAGCAAGTGGATGCTTTAGCCTTTGGGCGAGGTCCCGGAAGTTTTACCGGTGTGCGTGTGGCGGCTGGTATTGCACAGGGATTGGCGTTGGGGGCTGATTTGCCCGTGATTCCTATTTCAAATTTAACCGCCATGGCGCAACAAGCCTATGAGCAATACGGGGCAAATCGGGTTTTGGCGGCGATTGATGCACGTATGGATGAGGTGTATTTTAGCTATTTGCAGGGGCAAAAAGTGCGGTCGGATTTTTGCGAGTTTATGGATTGGCAGCCCATTATTGCCGAACAAGTTTGTTCGCCGGAGCAAGTGGTGATGCAATTAGCAGGGATGAATACACATTCCTTGCAGGCAGAAGATCGGCAAGTGGGAACCGGCTGGGGGGCGTATGCTTTATTAAATAAAGGTAATATCGGGCGTCCGTCGGATATTCAATTGCCATCAGCGCGTTATATGTTGTCGTTGGCGTTGCCGCATTATTGTCGCCAAGAATATATAAGTGCGGTCGAAATTGAGCCGGTTTATTTGCGTAATACCGTGGTTTGGAATAAATTACCAGGTAGAGAATAAGGGGAATGCTTATGAAACGAATGTGGTTAATGGTGGTGATGGTATGTGGGTTAAGCGCCTGTATCGCGCCACCACTAGGATTGGAACGCAATGAATTTACGATTCAAAGCGTGAAAAAGATTGAACCGTCGGATTATGAATGTCAATGCAAAGAGGTGCGTTTGGGCGGTAAAGTCTTGTCGGCAATAGCGTTGAAAGATCAGATAAAAATTGAAGTATTGAGTTTGCCTGTGCGTGGTCTTTCGGCAAAACCGTCCATTGATGGTACTGTTGAAGGGCGTTTTGTCGCCTATTTGCCGGGATTTATTGATCCGGAATATTTAAAAGATCAATTTATTACCGTTGCCGGAAAATTAATTAAGCAAGAAAAAGGAAAAATTGATCAGGCGGATTATTGGTATCCGGTAGTTGATGTAACTCATTATAAACGCTGGAAATTAGTACAGGAATACTATTATGAACCGGACGATTGGGATAAGTGGGGATATGGGCGATTTGGTTGGTCATCCCGTTTTTGGCGGCAAGAGCCTCGTTTGCGCTATTATTTGTATTAATTGTATTTTAGGTGGTAAAATCGCCACAAATTATTTTATTTATAAGGAAAAACAATGGAAAAACCTTGGTTTAAAAATTATCCGGAAAGCGCTCCAAGAGAACTTGATACATCAATGTACGACAGTATTTTGGATATGTTTGATAAGGCGATTTTTGAACACCCGGATCGTGCCGCCTATATTAATATGGGGCAGGTGTTGACCTTTCGTAAATTAGAAGAACGTAGCCGAGCGTTCGCCGCGTATTTACAAAATGAATTAAAACTGGAACGTGGTGATCGGGTGGCATTGATGATGCCGAATTTATTGCAATATCCAATCGCACTTTTTGGCATTTTGCGAGCCGGGTTAGTGGTGGTAAATGTGAACCCGCTTTATACGCCACGCGAATTAGAACATCAATTGCAAGATAGCGGTGCGAAAGCGATTGTAGTGGTTTCAAACTTTGCTTCTACTCTAGAAGAAGTCGTCTTTAATACCCACGTTAAACACGTAATTTTAACCCGTATGGGCGATCAGCTATCCTTTGGTAAACGTACGTTAGTTAATTTTGTGGTGAAATATATTAAAAAATTAGTGCCCAAATATAAATTGCCGAATGCGGTGACGTTTCGTGAAGTGTTGGCGATTGGTAAACATCGTCAATATGTACGGCCGCAATTGGAACGTGATGAATTGGCATTTTTGCAATATACCGGCGGTACGACGGGTGTAGCGAAAGGAGCTATGTTGTCTCATGGTAATATCATTACCAATGTTTTCCAAGTTAAATGGATTGCGGAGCCTTTTATCGGTAGCCGTGCGAAAGAGCGTAGCGCTGTGATTGCCTTACCGTTATATCATGTTTTCGCGCTGACGGTGAATTGCTTGTTATTTATCGAATTAGGCATTACTGGTATTTTAATTACCAATCCACGTGATATTGATGGTTTTGTCAAAGAGTTGAAAAAATACCCTTTTGTGGCGCTAACCGGCGTAAATACTTTATTTAATGCGTTGTTAAATAACGAAAACTTTAAAGAAGTGGATTTTTCTCAATTAAAATTATCTGTCGGTGGCGGGATGGCTGTTCAGCAATCTGTTGCGACGCGTTGGCATGAGTTAACCGGCTGTAATATTATTGAGGGCTATGGCATGACGGAATGCTCCCCGTTAATTGCCGCCTGCCCAATTAATGTGGTTAAACATAACGGAACCATTGGCGTGCCTGTTCCGAATACGGATATTCGCATCATCAAAGATGACGGAAGTGAAGCTAAATTAGGCGAACCCGGCGAGTTGTTAGTGAAAGGTGAGCAAGTGATGCAAGGCTATTGGCAACGTCCGGAAGCTACTTCGGAAGTTTTGAAAGACGGTTGGATGGCGACGGGAGATATTGTGATCATGGATGAAAATTACACTTTACGTATCGTGGATCGTAAAAAAGACATGATCATTGTGTCCGGTTTTAATGTGTATCCGAACGAAATTGAAGATGTGGTAATGTTAAATTACAAAGTGGCGGAAGTGGTGGCTATCGGTATGCCACACGAAGTATCAGGCGAAACGATCAAAATTTACGTAGTGAAAAAAGATGATAGTCTGACGCGCGATGAAATTCGACAACATTGTCGCAAGCATTTAACCGGTTATAAGGTACCGAAAGATATTGAATTCCGAGAGGAATTGCCAAAAAGCAATGTGGGGAAAATTTTGCGTCGCGTATTACGTGAAGAAGAATTGGCAAAACGAGCGAATGCTTAATTTTATCAATAGTGGGTCTTTTGACCCACTGTTAATTTAAATTTTCACTTTGATTTCATCGCATTTTAGTTACATATAAGCATTTATGACCAATAAAAAAGAACTTGAAAATCCACCGCACTTTGTCGTCATTTCCTCCAATCAAGATTTGTATGACGTATGCTTGCAAGCGGAACGTAAAAGTGCGATCGCGTTAGACACGGAATTTGTGCGCACTCGTACCTATTATGCGCAATTAGGCTTGATCCAATTATATGATGGAGAGCAAGTCAGTTTGATTGATCCCAATGATATTGATGATTTTTCACCTTTTATCCATTTATTGGCAAATCCTCAAGTCGTCAAGGTATTACATGCCGGCAGCGAAGATCTGGAAGTATTTCAGCATTATTTTCAACAAAATCCCACACCAATGTTTGATACGCAAATTGCCGCCGCCTTTTTAGGACTAGGCAATTCTGTCGGATTGGCGAGTTTATTGAAACATTATTTTGCTCTGGAAATGGATAAAGGCGCGTCAAGAACAGATTGGCTTGCACGTCCTTTATCCGATACCCAACTTTATTATGCCGCCGCTGATGTGCGGTATTTATTACCGCTTTATGTGCGTATGCAACAAGCGTTAAGCCAAACGCCATGGCAAAATGCGGTGGAATATGATTGCGAAAATTTATTGCATAAACGTGAACGAGGCAAAGATACTGAAAATGCGTATTTAACTATTCCTAATGTTTGGAGATTGAGTTCGGAAGAATTAATGCGCTTAAAATTGTTGGCAAAATGGCGTCAAGAAGAAGCGATAAAACGTAATTTAGCCTTGAATTTTGTTGTGAAAGGCGAAAATTTATGGTTAGTAGCCAAATATAATCCCAAAAATACTTCTGCGTTATTAGAAATTGGACTAAGTGTGCAAGAAGTGCGAATTCACGGTAAAAAAATGCTACAAATTTTGGAGCAAATGAAACGAATTAATATGGCAGATTATCCGCCGGTGATCAATCGAATCTCTGATGATCCCCGTTATAAACGCGCGATCAAGTTATTGCAACGGAAAGTCAAAGATATGGTACCGCCGACGCTGGCACCTGAAACACTTGCTAGTAAGAAAAGTTTGGAAAGTTTGCTGCGTTGGGTTTGGATAAAACAACAAGATCCTAACTGCTTACCGAAATTACTCTGTGGCTGGAGAAGAGAGTTTGGTGTGCAATTATTAAAGTTTTTACAAAGTTTTTCATAAGACAACTTGGCAAAGCATATATCACAAGGTAAAATGTGTCTCGTCATGTAGAATGATGAAATTTAACTAATATTTAAGGAAAATGAAATGAATAAATTATTTAAGATTGGAGCAACGCTTTTATTTGCTCTTTTTTTAGTCGCTTGTAATAAAACTGATCCGGCGGCGGAGCTAAAAAAATTAGAAGATTGGAGTATCGCTAATCAACAAGCGCAAGCTACATTCCTAGCGGATTTTCAAAAGAAAATGACAAGTGGCGACTTAGCTCAAATTGAACAAGCAGCAAAAGAATTTAATGATAATATCACTAAAATTAAGCAAAGCCTTGATGCAGTTGAAGTAAAAAATGATGAAATAAAAGCACTAAAAACTAAAATGCAAGAAACCCTAAAGTTATCGTCTTCATTAGTTCAAGATGGCATCGAATTGCTACGTAACCCAGAGCAATCACCGGAAAAAATCGCTGCTGTTCAGAAAAAAACAGAAGATACGGTTAAAAGCTCCCAAGAAGTGTTAAAATTAAAAAGTGAATTAACGGAAAAATTTAATAAAAAACAATAATCGTTCATGAGATAGAAAGCCACTAAATGAGAGTTTAGTGGCTTTTTTATGAAAGAAATTTGAAGAAAAAAAGACCGCCCTTTTATTCTTATTTTTTTATTTAATTTGGTTTATTGCATCATTTTTCCTTGCTCCTTTGCGAGATTTTCCTATTTACCTTGACCAAGCTAAGTTATTTATGTTAAAACAAAGTAAATCATGCACTTATATTCTTTATCTTTTGTTTTTGGGAGGGTAAATGGTTCAATATATAAAGTATTTTATGAAGCTGGAAGCAGCGAGCGGGGTATTGTTATTAGCTTTTGCTGCGTTGGCAATTTTGTTGGCGAATACGCCATTAAGTCATTTCTATTTTGATTTTCTTGATCTTCCGGTGGTCATTCAAATTGGTGCCTTTAGTATTAACAAACCATTATTGATGTGGGTGAATGATGGATTTATGGCAGTTTTCTTCATTTTAGTTGGACTTGAAGTGAAACGAGAATTGCTGGTAGGTGCCATTTCCAGTTATCAACGAGCGATTTTCCCCGCAATGGGGGCCTTTGGTGGTATGGTAGTACCGGCGTTGGTTTATTGGTTTATCAATCATGATTTTCCGGATTTCCGGCAAGGTTGGGCAATTCCAATGGCAACGGATATCGCTTTTGCACTTGGAGTATTGGCGCTGTTAGGTAAACGGGTTCCTTTTGCACTGAAAATCTTCTTATTGGCACTTGCGATCATCGACGACTTAGGTGCGATTGTGGTCATTGCCTTGTTCTTTTCGCATGATTTAAGTACCACTGCGTTAATTACCGCAGCGATATCTATTATGGTATTAATTGGGATGAATATGCGCAACGTCGGTTCGATTAGTGCTTATATGGTGGTAGGAACCGTGTTGTGGGCATCAGTACTGAAATCCGGTGTCCACGCCACCCTTGCCGGGGTGATTATCGGTTTTTGTGTACCGCTGAAAGCACGACGTGGAGCCAAACCGTTGCATGATTTGGAACACGCCTTAGCACCTTGGTGTTCGTTTTTTATTTTACCGTTTTTCGCTTTCTCCAATGCGGGGGTGAGCTTAGCCGGTATGGGATTAGACACTTTAACTTCCCCATTAACCCTGGGCGTGGCATTAGGTTTATTATTAGGAAAACCAATCGGCGTATTTTTGTTTAGTTATTTATCGGTGAAATTCAAGCTGGCTAAATTACCACAAGGTATTAATTTTAAACAAATTTTTGCAGTAGCGGTACTTTGTGGAATTGGTTTCACTATGTCCATGTTCCTTGCCGGACTGGCATTTGGTGGTGAGGGCGGAAGTGAGACGACTGCATTTGCCCGCCTTGGGATTTTAATCGGTTCGGGATTATCGGCGGCGATCGGTTATTTATTATTAAAAATGTTTACTTCCTCATCTGTGGAGGCGAAAGTGAATGTGGTACAGTAAGATGAGAAAAGGGGCTGCGATGCTCCTTTTTTATCAGATTGACAACAGAGGAAAACTTTCCAAAAAAGCACCGCGCTTTTACCGAATTAGCGGTATAATGAAATAATCCTATTCAACAAGGAGTAAGCTATGCAAAATGAAGAGCTACAAGATATTCAAAGTGAATTAAATAAGACCGTTGCCCATACGATTCGCTTGACCCAATACAGTCATGGCGCCGGTTGTGGTTGTAAAATTTCGCCTAAAGCATTAGAAACGATTTTGCATTCCAACTTGGAGAAATTTGTTGATCCACATTTGTTAGTGGGTAACGAAACGAAAGATGATGCCGCAGTTTATGATATTGGTAATGGTATTGGGATCATTAGTACCACTGACTTTTTTATGCCAATTGTTGATGATCCTTTTGATTTTGGACGAATTGCCGCCACCAATGCAATTAGTGATATTTTTGCCATGGGCGGTAAACCGATTATGGCAATTGCGGTGTTAGGTTTTCCTATTAAAGTGCTGCCTGCGGAAGTGGCGCAGCGTATTGTGGATGGTGGACGTTTTGCTTGCCAACAAGCGGGGATCGCGCTTGCCGGTGGGCATTCTATTGATGCTCCGGAACCGATTTTCGGCTTGGCAGTTACAGGGGTGATCAGTACGGAAAAAGTGAAGAAAAACAACTCAGCACGAGCTGGCTGTAAATTATTTTTAACCAAACCTTTAGGTATCGGCATATTAACGACCGCTGAGAAAAAAGGTAAATTAAAAGTGGCGCATCAAGGTTTAGCAACAGAAACTATGTGCAAAATGAACAGTATTGGCAGCCGATTTGCTGAATTGGATGCGGTAACTGCCATGACGGATGTGACCGGTTTTGGTTTATTGGGACATTTAAGCGAGATTTGCGAGGGATCCAACTTACAAGCAGAAGTATATTTTAGCAAAATCAAGACATTAGATGGGGTCGAGCGCTATATCGAAAAAGGTTGTGTACCGGGGGGAACAGAACGTAACTTCGATAGTTATGGGCATAAGATCAGTTCAATGACAGATCTGCAAAAAGCGGTACTTTGTGATCCGCAAACTTCCGGCGGTTTATTAATTGCTGTCAAACCGGAAGCGGAACAGCAAGTCAAAACAATGGCGGAAGAAGATGGTATCCAATTAATCGAAGTCGGTCGGCTGTTAGATAAAGAAACAGAAAACGACGTGCTTATTCAGGTGAGCTAATAGTAAATGATGGGTATATTGTGAATAAGATTGGTTATAGACACTTTAAAAATTGATAGTCAGGGGAGGATTGTGAATATAGGGACGCTCAATGCACAAAAAATGTCCAGTTTACGGGAATAAAAGGCATTGAAAACCGTGGCAAAATCGAAAACCGTTCAGGCGATATTCAGTTTTCTACAAAAGCCGATATTCAACAAAACAGTTCGATTGTTGCTCGCTCGGGCAATATTCAAAAACAAGCCAACAAACAAATTAGCTAACAAGGCGAAAAGCCTTGCAAAAGGTAATATTACTTATCTTGTACCTAAAGTAACTGCTTCAACATCATCATTGATTGCCGCCGGTGTGGATATTAAAGATACTGCACAAGGCGAGGTTCGCTCCCTTGTACCGGCTTCTGCACAGGGTAAAACCATTTCGGTTAAAACAACAGAAAAAGTCGCAAGGTAAAAATCTTGCTTCAGGGAAAATTCAAGTCAATGCCCAAGACGTGAACTTGGATAACGCCCAAACTTCTGCGAACAGGATTGAAGCCCAAGCATTACAAGGAAGTATTCAAGCCAATAATTCGACCGTTATTGTTAACCGAGATTTAACCCAAATTCGTATAAATCAACGGAAAAAGGACTCTTTAGTAAAACTACCATAATTTCGCGTTATGAACACAATATGACGAATGTACAAGCCGGCAATGTTGATGGTGTTAAAATTACAAATAACTGTCAAACGATACAAATAATTGTCGCCTTATAAATCAAATCATTTATAATCTACTTACCTGTTTAAGTGACTGAAAAGAAAGTGAATTATGTCATATTTCAATGAGAATAATTTAGAGAGAGTTCGCTGCTGTTGTTCGTTTAATTTAGAGAAGTATTTTGAGGGTGGACTACTTGGCGGATGTTGCTATAAAGACAATGAATATGTTGCCACTTGGTATGAAAACCGTCTTTCGCTAGATAAATCTAAAACGCTTGTTGAAGTCACTTTTATCAATTTAACCAATCCCACCTATATAAACAAGAATACCGGCGAAGAATGCCAAAGTTTCTTTAAGATTGCTTTACCTATCAACTACCTGCATAAAGTTCCATTCGGCAGTATTTGGCAGAATGGTGAGTCGAAATATAAGTTTAAACTTAAAGAGTTTAAAGTTACCTTTTCAAAGAGTGAGGGATTAACCTATGAGCCACTTTGGATAAATAAGGAATCTCATCCATTTGAAGCGGACAAATACGTTCATTCAGCTTATTTGAAAACATTTAAAAGAGATGGAAATCAGTTACTCATTATTAAGCCTGAGGGTGATAGTAAGTCTTATATTGTTCATCCACTACACTTTTTTATGGCTCACTATGGTTATTCGAGCGAGCTAAAACGCATCTTGATTACAGACAACTGGAGTAAGGTTGAGAAGAAATTACACCTGAATGAATTTTTCAAAGAAAAAGGCGTGTTCGTACCGAATAACTTTTCCACGAAAGACGCGGTGTTTCTTTATCACTTGAAATATGACGCTTACACAAAAACAGTCGTAAAAGATATAACGACTAAAATCATCTTTTCTAAAGGTCAAGAAAAACCGCACTATCGTATTTCTTGTTGGCACGACAAACCAATCATGCTTTCATTCTATGGTGTTGAGTTAGGAAATTCAGTGCTTTGCTGCCAAATTACAGGGATTAGCCAACCACAAGGTGAGTCAATTCACCTTTATTACCATTCTGCAATAAAAACAAGTAAAAATAGTAAGGGGCAAAAAGGCGGTGAACCTCAATACAGAACGAGAAAACGAGAACACGAACTTGAAAAGCTCGACATTGCATTAGATAACGTGAATAACCTTGTGATGGCTGATGTTATTGAACATCTGAAATTACTCGGCGAAGAGAGAGCGATTAACCGTATTCAGCTTGTTCAAGAAGCTGAAAAAGGTGGCAAAATTAAATTCTTAAACTACGATGCACCAGAAAATTACGGTGTAGGTGAGAAACAAGGGAAAACAGGTAATACAGGTATTGCTAACTGTTTCTACGATATTCCAAGCACGAATGAAATCGAAGGTAAATCACGCCTCGATACTGTTTGGGAACACGCTAAACGCCTACGCAACGAACAAAGTGCTACGGTCTATTGGTACACACCTAAACTGGGGTTTAACGAAAGCGATAAAATTACGTTAGTTTCATTAGAAGAAATCCTTGATTCTCTGGAACAATACTATCCAGCCGTAGTGTTAATATTACGAGTAGATATGCAACAAAGAACATTTTTTGTACTAAGTTTTCCTGCGAGAAATGAAAAAGAAAACTCAGGCTTTAGTAGCGCGGTTTACGAACCTAAAAACATTCAACAATTCCTATCAGGCGAAGGTGACGTTTATAGTCGAGATGAGAATCTATTCAAGCTGCTAATTGAAATCATATCAAGCGAAGGTGTAAGTAGTGATTACGTTGATTCTAAGGGCGGGAACATGTCGTTATTTAGACATGTAGAAGCTAAAAAGACGAACAACAATTGGATTTGGAACGGCATTAAAAAATTACTCTAAAATTTAGGAAATCATAATATAATAACAAACCCATGTTATGTATTTAGTTATTTTTGTTGAGTATATTACTGTTTTGATTTAGAATGCTCCATTGATATAAAAGTATATGCATATATATTTGTCTGAATGCTACTTTTCAATTTTTATAAGTTTATTACTCTTCGTATTTGTAATTTTATGTCTACAAAAATAATCTAAAAATAATAATAATTTTTTTTTTTTTTTCCTATCCCCCTGTGTGCCTTGCCTCCCACACTACTAACTCACAACCACTAACAATAATTCATTACATTATCAACTTGTGTCGTAACACAAAAATGTCCTTTTAGATGGTTCTATAATACTAAAATTACTCTCGTGCTATTTGCAACTTTAAGTAGCGTGCTACTCAACTGAAAATATCAGAAATTTCTGCTCTGATAATTCTAACAGTTTTTTTTAAGCTTTACAAACTCACACTCTACAATCCTGCGACCTCGCTTTTTAAGTTCATCTACAAAATATTTTCCTTAAAAAGATTACTTCCGTTCCTGCTAAAAAATTTAATAGTATAGCAAATTTTCGCTCGTTACGTATTTAATGTTTTCGTATAAATTGTCTGGGATTTTTTAGACAATCATTACCCCAAAAACCATGCGCATTAGCTACTAAATTTAGGATTTAGTCGGAAAAAAATACCTGAACTACTTGCTATAACTCAAGTTTAATCCTCTAACCACAGTTAATCAGTACTATTTCAGAATTTTTAGACTAGCGATAACCATCAATATATAGAAATCAATACCCTCGCGACCGTGACGGTACCTTTGAACCGCACCTTATCAAGAAAACTCCGCTACGCTTACAGTAAATAACAGTTCAAACATATGCTCTTTTATTCAACACAAAGTATATAAAGATAGATTTTCCGCTCACTGGACAGTGAAGCCAAAAAACCAACCTCTCAACGTAGCTGGGAACGCTAAAGCATTCTTGGTTACATTTCGAGTTTTCGCCCTTCACCAGTTAAAAATGAAGAATACAGATAAAGAAAAACCTCTAGTGAAAATAAATTGATTAAATAATATAAATTTTTAATAAAAGAGTGAAAAAAGACTTTGGAGAAACTTATAAAAGGTGGTTTGTATGTGTACTTTAGTGCAAAAAGATGTGTTAATTGAAATAGTTGCTAATACTATGGCAACAATCGATTTGAGACATGCTCCAAATGCGGAGGATAACGAGGAACAACTTTATTTAATGAATCTAAGAGAGGATTTATATAGTTCTCATTACGATAACATTGATTTTAAATTTTTATCAACTAAAGGTATATTATTTTCACCCTTATCCTGATGGAAATAGTCGAACTCTACGATAATTTACTTGTACACTTTTTGAAACTGTTGGATTTAAATTAGACTGGTCTAAAAATTCTCAACAAGAAATTTATTTGGCAAGAGATTTTGAAGTAAATAATATTACCTTATGAAAGGTGTCTAATCAGAATCAAAAATATTTTTTTGAAGATGAGATTGAAGCTATATTAAAGCACCCACAATCTAAATCATTAGAATCAATAATTCTTTAATTCCTTTAGAACATAATAAAACTTATAAAGTTGATTTTTCCTATAATCGTGAAATTTCAGAAAGAACAGGGCAAAAATCTTATGATGTTTTAGTAAATGGAGTAAAGGCTGATGAGTTACAAAAGAAAGATAGGTGGCTTTCTAAAGCTCTGGAGGATTCGGCAACGATCGCAGGGAGGCGGTAGCTATTTAGTTAATTTTTTCTATCTTTTCTGATAAGAGTTTCGGTCTGCCTCCAATAGCTTTTAAATTCCCTAATTCGATTTTTGCAAGTTTTCCGCCCTGCGTTCGCTCTATTATAAAATTTCGAATAGATGAATTATTGCCATTGCCATAGGGTCTTTACGTTTTGTTGTATCTATGCCTTGATTTAAGGCAACAAAGCCTATTTTGTTTTCTGTTAGCATATCAAGCACTTTTAGGCATTGGCTCAGGCTACGCTCCAACCTATCAAGTTTTGTTACAATAACAATATCACCTTCGCGAATATAATTTAGTAACTCATTGAGTTGTTGCTCATTTTCTTTAGCTTTTCCTGAGTGTTTGCCTGAAAATATTTTTTCGCAACCAAACGCATTTAATGCGTTCAGCTGCGCTGTTAAATCTTGTCCTTGTGTGCTTACTTTAGCATAACCGATTTTAGCCATCTACACCTACTTTGTTTATTTGCCGGTAAATAATAAAACCAAAAATGAAAAGAGTATGTAACCTAGACTTTTAAAAATATCCTTATTCAAAACTTAAGGCGGTGTTTTCTACGAAACAGGTGCTGGCGGTACGATTACGGGTTTCGACAATGCAACCAAAACAGGCAAGCTAGGTTGCTTTCATCACCGGAAGTGTTGGCAGAGATGAATTCAAACGAACGAAAAGAAAAAACCGCTATTCAAAACAGTTGAATAGCGGGGAGGTCTTATATAAGAGAAATTTAAAAAAGACGACCGCATTTGCAGTGCACTGGCATTAACTGAGACTCGAAATAAAAAAAATAGTTCACAAAAAATTAAAAATTTTTATTTTTTGTAAAAATTTTTCGATTTGTTGCTCAATTCCTGCCGCGTCTAATTGTAAATCCGCTAAGATTTCTTGTTGTGTTCCTTGTGGGATAAAGAAATCCGGTAAACCCAGTTGCAATAATTTCACTTCAAGCTGCTGCGCATTTAAATATTCGGCAACAGCGCTGCCGGCGCCACCTTGAACGGCATTTTCCTCTACTGTCACAAAAGTGCGGTGATTTTTGGCTAAAAATTGTAATTGTTCTGTATCCAGCGGCTTAACAAAACGCATATCAACTAAGGTCGCATTCAATTTTTTCGCTATATGCAAGGCATTTGGCAACAGGGTGCCGAAATTTAAAATGGCAATCTCTTCCCCTTGGCGCACGAAGCGGGATTTGCCTATCTCCAAGCTATGCAACGGTTCCAATTCTACGCCGATAGCATTGCCACGCGGGTAACGTACTGCGGCAGGTTGACCACAATGATAACCGGTGTACAACATTAGGCGACATTCGTTTTCATCACTTGGCGTCATAATCATCAAATTCGGGATGCAGCGCATAAAGCTAATATCAAAGGCGCCTTGATGGGTCTGTCCGTCAGCGCCGACAACGCCGGCACGATCAATGGCAAATAATACGGGCAGATTTTGAATGGCGACATCATGGATTAATTGATCGTAAGCCCGTTGTAGGAACGTGGAATAAATTGCCACGACTGGACGATAACCGGCGATCGCTAAACCGGCGGCAAAGGTGACAGCATGTTGTTCGGCAATGGCAACATCAAAATATTGTTCAGGGAAACGGTTGGAGAATTCAACTAAACCGGAACCTTCGCGCATTGCCGGCGTGATCCCAATTAATTGGGGATCTTGTTCCGCCATTTCGCATAGCCATTTGCCAAAAATTTGCGAATAGGTTGGCGTTGACGATTTTGGCAACTTTCCGCTTAAATGATCGAATTTCGGCACACCATGAAAACCAATCGGATCTTGTTCGGCAGGTGCGTAGCCTTTTCCTTTTTTGGTACGAATATGCAAAAATTGTGGACCGCTCAAGGAGCGCATATTGCTCAAGGTTGTGATTAATTCATCAATATTATGCCCATCAATCGGACCAATGTAATTAAATCCTAATTGTTCAAACATGGTACCAAGTGGCGAGACTAATCCTTTTACGTGTTCTTCGGTTTTTTTTACGAATTCTTTAATCGGCGGTACGCCGGAGAGGATTTTTTTGCCGCTTTCGCGTAAAGACGAATACAGCGAACCGGATAAGATGCGGGCGAGGTGATTATTCAGTGCGCCGACATTTTCCGAGATCGACATTTCATTATCATTTAGAATCACCAACATATCCGTATGCAAGGCGCCGGCATGATTTAGCGCTTCAAATGCCATACCGGCGGTAATGGCACCATCACCAATGACACACACGGTTTTTCGACCGGCATTTTCGCGTTGGGCGGCAATGGCAATGCCTAATCCGGCACTGATAGAAGTCGAGGAATGTCCGACGCTTAATACGTCGAATTCGCTTTCTTCCCTCCAAGGAAACGGATGAATACCATTTTTTTGACGAATGGTTGACATTTTATCCCGACGCCCGGTCAGGATTTTGTGCGGATAGGCTTGATGTCCCACGTCCCATAATAATTGATCAAACGGAGTTTTAAATACATAGTGCAATGCTACTGTCAACTCAACCGTGCCTAATCCGGATGCTAAATGACCGCTGCTTTGACTCACGGTTTCTAACAAATAACTGCGCAACTCCCGGCAGACTTGGGGAAGTTGTTCTTTCTCTAAAAGACGTAAATCGTCGGGCGAATTAATGAATGATAATAAAGAGTAGTTTTGCATAATATCGTTATTTTAATTACAGGGTTTAGTTAACTTTTACGGTTAACGACAAATTCGGCTAACGCGCGCAATGCACTCGTATCAAAAGGCAAATCCGTTAATTCATTAAGCGCCAGTTGGTATAAATCCAATGCTTTTTGTTTTGCGCCGGCAAGACCTAATAATTTAGGATAAGTGCTTTTATCTGCCATCAAATCCGCGCCTACCGTTTTTCCGATCACCGCGCTTTCCCCTTCAATATCTAAAATATCATCTTGCACTTGAAACGCTAAGCCGATCGCTGCTGCATAACGGGTTAGCGGTGCAAGTACCGCGGGATCGGCAAAATGTGGAGAACAAATCACGCCCATTTTAAGAGCTGCTGAAAGCAAAGCGCCGGTTTTATTGCGGTGAATGCGTTCTAATTGGGCTAAATCAATTTGTTGATGTTCCGCTAAGAGATCTAAACTTTGTCCCAAACACATGCCTTGCACGCCGGCACCATGACTTAATACCTGCACTAACGCAATTTTTTGTTCTGCAGAAAGTGCGGTCGCTTTGCTAATCATTTCAAAGGCAAAGGCTTGCAACGCATCACCGGCTAAAATGGCTGTCGTTTCGTCAAAGGCAATATGACACGTAGGCTGTCCGCGCCGCAATTTATCGTTATCCATTGCGGGCAGATCGTCGTGAATTAACGAATAGGCATGGATAGATTCAATCGCCGCCGCCGCATAATCCAATTGATTGATCTCGGCGCCCAGCATCCGTCCGGTAGCATAGACTAAGAATGGACGAATGCGTTTTCCGCCAAGCAATAAACCGTATTTCATAGCATCTGCCAAGGGTGACGGTTGACTGTTTATTTGCTCAAATTGCGCGTTTAAAAAACCATTAATGCGTTGTTGGAAGTGGGTTAAATCTTCAGCAAAGCGGTACATACACATTCACCTATTCTTCATCCGGCTGATAATCTGTTAATGCTGCGCTGTCGCTTTTTTGCAATAAAATTTGAATACGTTGTTCTGCCGATTGGAGGCGTTCTTGTCCTAATTGCGCTAATTTAATCCCGTTTTCAAATGCTTTCAACGCATCTTCCAGCGGTAATTCGCCACTTTCCAAATGCGAAACAAGGGTTTCCAGTTGGGACAGTGTGCTTTCAAAATCTGCCGGAGGCATTTGTTTTGCTTGACGTGCCATTGATTGCTCCTTCAGTTAAATGTATAAACTCCTCATTGTACTTTATTTTTGCGGCGTTGTTAAAAAATAGTGTTACAATAGCGCAAATTTTTTTCGTTAACCTGTTAATGTATTGAGATTATGAAATTTATTATTAAACTTTTTCCTGAAATTATGATTAAAAGCGAATCGGTACGGAAACGTTTTATCAAAATTCTGACCGGTAATATTCGCAATGTATTGCATAAATATGATGATTCTGTGGCAGTGATTAAACATTGGGATTACATTGAAGTGCGGTTAAAAAATGAAGAAAATCAACCGCACTTAATCGAGTTATTACAACGTATTCCCGGCATTCATCATTTCTTACAAGTAGAAGAGAAACCGTTTGCTGCCTTACATGACATTTTTGAATATACTCTGGCGGATGTAGCTTCCCAATTGGAAAATAAAACCTTTTGTGTCCGCGTAAAACGCAAAGGTAAACATCAGTTTAGCTCATTGGATGTGGAACGTTATGTGGGCGGCGGGTTAAATCAGCATATTGCCGGCGCCAAAGTGCAATTAAGTAAACCGGATGTCACGGTGCGCATTGAAATTGATCAAGATAAAATGTTGTTGGTCAAAGCGCGTTATGAAGGCATAGGTGGCTATCCGATAGGGACGCAAGAAGATGTGTTATCTTTGATTTCCGGCGGCTTTGATTCCGGCGTTTCCAGTTATATGCTTATTCGTCGCGGTTGCCGAGTGCATTATTGTTTCTTTAATCTTGGCGGTGCTGCTCATGAAATTGGGGTGAAACAAATGGCGTATCATATTTGGAATCGCTATAGCGGTTCTCATAAAGTACGTTTTGTGGCGATTGATTTTGAAGCGGTGGTCGGCGAAATTTTAGAAAAAGTCGATAACGGTCAGATGGGCGTCGTGTTAAAACGCATGATGGTGCGAGCAGCGGGTAAAGTTGCCGAACGTTTTGGTATTCAAGCGATTGTCACCGGTGAAGCCTTGGGACAAGTTTCCAGCCAAACCTTAACCAATTTGCGTTTAATTGATGAGGCGGCGGATTGTTTGGTGTTGCGTCCATTGATCACCCATGATAAGGAACAAATTATTGCCATGGCGAAAAAGATTGGTACTGATGATATTGCTAAATCAATGCCGGAATTTTGTGGCGTGATTTCAAAAAATCCGACGGTCAAAGCCGTTAAAGCCAAAATTGAACAAGAAGAAGGGCATTTTGATTTTTCTGTGTTGGAAAGTGCGGTGCAAAATGCGCAATATTTGGACATTCGTCAAATTGCAGAACAAACGGAAAAAGACGTGATGACCGTGGATACGGTTTCTACATTGGCGGAAAATGACATTATTCTGGATATTCGCAGCTCGGAAGAAACCGATGAAAATCCCTTGGAAATTGATAGCCATCAGGTGCTGTTAATGCCATTTTATAAATTATCTTCACATTTCGGCGAGCTGGATCAGAGTAAACAATATTTGTTGTATTGTGAGCGTGGCGTGATGAGTAAATTACAGGCGTTGTATTTGAAAGAAAATGGTTTTTCAAATATCAAAGTATTTCGTCAACCGCATAACTAAGTGAGAAAATGATGGCTGCTTTAGCTAAGGAATTTTGGAAGCATAAATCGCTGCCGGACATGAACGAGGCGGAGTGGGAAGCGGTGTGTGACGGTTGTGGTAAATGCTGCTATCGTAAATTTATCGAGGGACACGGGCGCCGCCGGCGCTTGTATTTTACCCGCATTGCCTGTAATTTGCTTGATTTAGACAGTGGAAAGTGCGGTCATTATTCCTTACGTTTTCAATTGGAAGCCGATTGTACCAAATTGACCAAGGAAAATTTGCCCGATTTTGCTTGGTTGCCGAAAACCTGTGCCTATCGATTATTGTATGAAAATAAACCGCTCTTTGATTGGCATCCGCTTATTTCCGGCGATCCGAACTCAGTAAAATTAGCCGGCGTGATGGTGGAAAATGGAATTCATGAAAAAGAGGTGATTGACTGGTTTGAATATGTTGATGAAGATCACTAATTTTGATTAAAGGCATTGTAATTTTTCCGTTTATCTGTTTACAATGTATTCATTATCCGGTTTTTATTGTTGTTGGAAATAAAGATGAATATGGCGGAGCAATTACAGTATGAAGCTGAAACTTTAGGTATTGCCTTGTCTCATTATGATATTGACGGACAGTTAATTTATGCCAATCCGGAAAGCGTGGCTTATTTTACGCAAGTGTTGCGTTCAACGGGCGGGGGAGTGCAGGGGAATGGCGAACGGTTTGATGATGTTATCGTTGTTCAGGAAAGCGAACCGATAACGTACGATACCGCGCCTTTAAATTTGCCTCAATGTGTCGCTGTTTATGTTACAATCACTGCTGAAAACGGGCAATCCGTTTTTGAACAAACTTCTTCTTTGACATCCGTTCTTTCCTTACCGCCTTTATCTTTCGGTTATTATTCGTTGATTTTAGTTGCCGCCAAGCAGCAATATCGTTTGCGTCTATTAGTCAGCCCGTCCACGGTTTATCAGCCGCCAGTGTTTGCACAGAAAAAAGTTTGGGGATTGAATGTGCAAGTCTATAGTTTGCGTTCTGAACGAAATTGGGGGATTGGGGATTTTGCCGATTTAGCCTATTTGGCAAAAAGTGCGGTCAAATTTGGCGCCGATTTTATCGGCATCAATCCGCTGCATTTGTTGTATCCATCGGTGCCGGAATGGGCAAGTCCTTATAGTTCTTCTTCCCGTCGTTGGTTAAATTATCTTTATCTCGCCATTGATCAATTGCCGGAATTTAAATTGTGCAAATCCGTACAATCATGGTTTGCCACAGAGGAAATTCAACAACAATTGAGGGCATTGCGTGCCGAAGAATTAGTGAATTACAGCGGTGTGCATCAGCTTAAAATAAGAGCGTTAGAAAAATTGTTTAATTTTTTCAAACGCAGTAAAACCGCCAAAATTAACGCTCGCCGTGAAGCCTTTGCTGCCTTTGTGCAATGTGAAGGGGAAGATTTGTTGTTGCAAGGATTGTTTAACGTTTTAGACAGTTTGGAACACGATAAAATGCCGGAGGATGAAAATCAAATTGGCTGGCTCGGCTGGCGGAAAGAATGGCAACAGTTAAGTGTTGAACAACGTGATGCACTGCTGACACAGCACCAAGAAAAAGTGATGTTTTATGCGTGGTTGCAGTGGATCACTGCGGTGCAGTTGGCGCAATTGCAAGCGGATTGTTTAACCTTTGGCATGGCGCTGGGGCTTTATGGTGATTTAGCGGTAAGCAGCTCGCGCGGCAGCGTGGATGTGTGGTCTGATCCAAGTTTGTATTGCGTTAATGTTTCCGTTGGCGCACCGCCCGATCCGCTTGGTCCGGTGGGGCAAAATTGGAATATTCCGCCTTATAATGCGATGGAATTAAAAGCGCGCGGTTTTCAACCTTTTATTGAGATGTTACGCGCGAATATGCGCCATTTCGGTGTGTTGCGCATTGATCATATTATGGGCTTGTTCCGCTTGTGGCTAATTCCTGAGGGGAAAACGGCGGCGGATGGGTTATATGTGCGCTGTGCCTTTGAGGCATTGATGGCAGTACTTGCCATTGAAAGTCAGCGCTATCGTTGTTTGATTATCGGAGAAGATTTGGGAACGGTGCCGGATGAAGTGCGGTTAAAATTAAAAGCGTTATCGATTTTTTCTTATTTTGTGTTGTATTTTGAACAGCGCGATCAACAATTTCCAAATAATCAAGCATTTCCATTAAACGCTTTTGCCACTATTGGTACCCATGATGTGCCATCACTTGCCGGTTTCTGGCATTGTCGCGATTTACAATTATTTGCGGATTTAGGCATTTTAAGTGCGGATTTTTTGCGTCAAAAATATGATCGGCGGGTGATTGATAAACAAGCGATTTTAAATACCTTGCGTCGTGATCATTATTTACCGCCGGATTATGCCGGTGATGCCTTGTCAATGGCTATGCACGATCATCTCAATGATATGATTCATCAATATGTTGCTGAAAGCCGAAGCCAATTGATCGGCGTTCAGTTAGAAAATTTATTAAATCAAGAAGTTTCCTTTAATTTGCCGGGAACTTCAACCGAATATCCGAACTGGCGGAAAAAGCTGCCTTATACCTTGGAAGGGTTATTTAGTAATGATTATATTCCGTCATTTTTAACCCGAATTAATTCGGCTCGACACAAATAAGTGAGGATTTTATGAACAAATTAGTTTCACAAGCGGAAATTGATGCGTTTTTTGCCGGTCGCCATGGGGATCCTTTTGCGGTATTAGGGATGCATGAAACAGAACAGGGGATTGAAATTAGAGCGATATTGCCCGATGCGAGTCGAGTGGTGGTATTGAATAAAGAAACGCATCAAGCCATTTGTGAGTTAAATTGTGTTGATGAGCGAGGTTTTTTTACCGCCGTTGTGCCGGATACGAGAAGTTTTTTTGCTTACCGGTTACAAGTATTTTGGGGGAATGAATCACAAATTGTTGAAGATCCGTATCGTTTCCATCCCATGATGAGTGATTTGGATAATTGGTTCTTTGCCGAAGGTTCATATTTAAGACCTTATGAAATTTTAGGGGCGCACTTTATGGAATGTGACGGTGTCACGGGGGTGAATTTCCGTTTATGGGCGCCGAATGCCAAACGCGTCTCTGTGGTGGGAGATTTTAACTATTGGGATGGGCGTCGTAACCCTATGCGACGTCATCAATCGACGGGGATTTGGGAATTATTTTTGCCAAAAGCCTCCCTTGGGCAATTGTATAAATTTGAATTATTAGACTGCAACGATCAACTGCGTCTCAAAGCCGATCCTTATGCATTTAGTTCGCAATTGCGTCCGGATACCGCCTCGCAAATCGGCGCGTTGCCGGATATTGTTGCCATGACAGAGCAACGTCGAAAAGCGAATCAGGCGGATCAACCGATATCGATTTATGAAGTGCATTTAGGCTCGTGGCGGCGTAACTTAGCCAATAATTATTGGTTGGATTACGATCAAATTGCTGAAGAATTAATTCCTTATGTGAAAGAAATGGGCTTTACGCATATTGAATTTTTACCGTTGTCGGAATTTCCGTTTGATGGTTCTTGGGGCTATCAACCGATCGGGCTTTATGCGCCAACTAGTCGCTTTGGCTCGCCGGAAGCCTTCAAACGTTTAATTAATAAAGCGCACCAAGCGGGGATTAATGTGATTTTAGATTGGGTGCCGGGACATTTTCCAAGCGATACCCACGGGTTAGCGGCATTTGACGGTACTGCGCTTTATGAACATGCCGATCCGCGTGAAGGTTATCACCAAGATTGGAATACTTTGATTTATAACTATGGACGCCATGAAGTGAAAAATTTCTTGGCAAGCAATGCCTTATATTGGTTAGAGCGTTTCGGTTTGGACGGTATTCGGGTGGATGCGGTTGCGTCGATGATTTATCGTGATTATAGTCGCGCGGATGGGCAATGGATCCCAAATCAATATGGAGGGCGCGAAAATTTAGAGGCAATTGCGTTTTTAAAACATATCAACGAGATTATCCAAAAAGAAATCGCCGGAGTAATTTCGATTGCAGAGGAGTCGACCTCCTTTGCCGGCGTTAGCCATCCTTTGAATGAGGGCGGTTTAGGCTTTAATTTTAAATGGAATATGGGATGGATGAATGACACGCTGTCGTATATGCAAAAAGATCCGATTTACCGTCAATATCATCACAATCAAATGACTTTCGGTATGATGTATCAATATAGCGAAAATTTTGTGTTGCCTCTTTCTCATGACGAAGTGGTGCATGGCAAATATTCCTTATTGGGCAAAATGCCGGGAGATGCATGGCAACAATTTGCGAATTTGCGTGCTTATTATGGCTATATGTGGGGGTATCCGGGCAAAAAATTGTTGTTTATGGGCAATGAATTTGCCCAAGGGCGCGAGTGGAATTATCAAGAAAGCCTAGATTGGTATTTGTTGGAAGATGAATTTGGCGGCGGTTGGCATAAAGGTGTGCAAGATTTTGTGAGAGATTTGAACCGCACTTATCAACAACAAGCGGCATTGTACGAATTGGATAATGATCCTGCCGGTTTTGAATGGCTGGTAGCAGATGATGCCACAAATTCGGTGTTCGTCTTTGAACGTCGCAGCCGTCAGGGAGAGCCGATTATTGTGGTGAGTAACTTTACGCCGGTACCTCGTTATGCTTATCGTTTTGGCGTAAATATCGTGGGGGAATATGAAGAAATTATCAATTCCGATGCCGGCGTTTATAAAGGGTCTAATGTAGCAAATGTGGGTAAATTAGTGACCGAAGAAATCGAAAGCCATGGCAAAACCCATTCTCTTAGTTTGGTCATTCCGCCACTTGCCACTGTTTATTTAAAGCTAAAAAAGGCGAAAAAAAATGTGGCTAAAAAACGGACAACAGTAAAAAAACGACAAGGAAAGACGCAACTGCAGAGGCAGATAGCGTCGTAGAGACGGTGGAAAAAACGCCGGTGAAAAAAACAAGCGTAAAACGTACAACCGCAAAAACGGCGACTAAAAACCAAGCGGAGCATCAGCTCGTTGCTGATGTTAATGTGGAAAAAACGGCGACAAAAACGCGTGTGACGAGAAGTAAAACGCGAAAAGTGGAAGCAGTGGCGATAGAAGATAAATCGACAACTTCAGTGGCTACGACAACCGGTGTGCAAGCAAAAGGTCGCGTGAGAAAAAGTGCGGTGAAAAAAACGCAAGAATAAGCGTAAAAATAAGCGAATGTAAATGCGTAATACCATTAAGGAAAGCAGTAAGAAAATGAGCAAAGTGGGTGTCGGCGTGCCTTATCCGTTGGGCTGTACGGTGCGGATAGAAAAACGAAGAACGGGGCTGAATTTTAGCTTGTTTTCTTCCAAAGCAAGTCGGGTTGAGCTTTGCTTGTTTGATGAAAATGAGCGGGAAACGCGTTTTGAGTTAACGCAGAAAACCAAGGATATTTGGCATATTTGGTTATCGGATATCACACAGGGAACACGTTACGGTTATCGGGTGTATGGTGATGAACCTTGGTTTAATCCGCAAAAATTATTGCTCGATCCTTATGCTAAGGTTGTAGAGGGAAAACCGGATTTAAGTAGCGCGGAAAAACGGGCTTGGTTTGAATTGAGTGATTGGCGTGATAATGCGGCAGTGGCGCCTAAAGCAAAAATTGAGATGGAGGATTTTGATTGGGAAGCGGATCGATTTCCTGATGTTTCGTGGGCGAATACGATTATTTATGAGTTGCATGTCAAAGGATTTAGCCAATTACAAACCGCTTTACCTAAAGCGCTTCGCGGTACCTATGCAGGATTAGCTCATCCGACATCCATTGCTTATTTGCAAAATTTGGGTATTACTACGATAGAGTTATTGCCAATAAATTATTTTATTGATGAACCGCATTTGCAGCAAAAACAATTGCAAAATTATTGGGGTTATAACCCGTTGGCAATGTTTGCGGTGGAGCCTAAATATTGGTCGGGTAAAGCAGGCAGTTCACCTTTGTATGAGTTTAAAACCATGGTCAAAGCCTTGCATCAGGCGGGAATTGAAGTGATTTTGGATGTAGTATTTAATCATACCGCCGAATCGGAACAAGGGTATCCGACTTTTAGCCAACGTGGAATCGACGATGATTATTACTATTGGAAAGACGCACAAGGGAGGTATTTGAACTGGACAGGATGCGGCAATATGCTGAATTTATCGCATTCAATGAGCCGAAAATGGGTATTGGATTGTTTGTGCTATTGGGTGGAAGAATGCCATGTGGATGGTTTCCGTTTTGATTTAGCTACCGTTTTAGGACGCGAAACGCCGAATTATCATGCACAGGCGCAATTATTCCACGATATTGCCATTGAGCCGCGTTTACAAGGGCGTAAATTTATTGCCGAACCTTGGGATATTGGCGAATATGGCTATCAAGTGGGGAATTTCCCGGCGTATTTTGCTGAATGGAATGATCGATTTAGGGATGATATTTCGCGTTTTTGGTTGTGGCAAAGTGGTGAGTTAGGCGCCTTTGTCGAGCGCTTTGCGGGCTCAAGTGATCTTTATCAACGGGGTAATCGTAAGCCGCATCATTCGATTAATTTTATTACCTCCCATGACGGTTTTACGTTACATGATGCGGTAAGTTATAACGAGAAGCATAACCTGGCGAATGGGGAAGAAAACCGTGATGGCAGAAATGAAAACTACAGTTATAACCATGGTATTGAAGGTACGGATGGGCTTTCCGAGCAAGTAATGCGCAGTCGTTTTTTTAGCAAAATGGCGTTATTACGCACTTTGTTATTGGCAAATGGTACTCCTATGTTATTGGCGGGAGATGAATTTGGTAATACCCAATGGGGCAATAATAATGCCTATTGTCAGGATAATGAGATGGCTTGGTTGAAATGGGATGAATTTGACCGAGCATTATTTGAGGAGGTTAAGCAAACGATTGCCTTGCGTAAAAAAATATGTAGCTTATCCTGCGATCAATGGTGGAGTGCGGAAAATGTACAATGGTTGGATACGCAAGGGCAGCCAATGACGGTAGCGCAGTGGCAAAATCCCGATTTAAAAGCAATGCAGATAGTGTTGGATAATCAGTGGTTGTTTTTGATTAATACTAAAGAACGCTTACAAACTTTTTTCCTGCCCGATGGGCTATGGGAAACGATAGATGGTGTACACCTAAATGAAAATCAACAGATGTTTGATGCATTGGCGTTTAGTGTGTTGCGAAAAGTGGCTTAAATTCAACCGCACTTTGGGTTGAATTAATTGGAAAAATGGAGTTCACTATGAAAAGTAGTATTTCTCAATTACCTAGTAAATATGAATTAGTCAAAGATACATTAGTGCTTATTTTAGCCGGTGGTCGGGGATCACGTTTACATGAATTAACGGATAAACGTGCTAAACCGGCGCTGTATTTCGGCGGTAACCGTCGCATTATTGATTTTGCGTTGTCTAACTGTATTAATTCGGGACTTAATCGTATCGGCGTCGTGACACAATATGCGGCACATTCCTTATTGCGTCATTTGCAAAACGGTTGGTCTTTTTTACCGCAAGAACGTGGCGAGTTTATTGATATGTTGCCGGCGCGTCAACAAATTGATGATTCTACATGGTATCGCGGAACTGCTGATGCGGTGTATCAAAATATGGCAATTATCCGTGATCATTATCGCCCTAAATATGTGTTAATTTTAGCCGGTGACCATATTTATAAACAAGATTATGGCCAAATGCTATTGGATCATGTCGCAAGCGAGGCGAAATGTACTGTGGGCTGTATTGAAGTTCCGCGTAAAGAGGCGACGGAGTTTGGGGTGATGGCGGTAGATGAAAATTTGAAAGTCAAAGCCTTTGTGGAAAAACCAAAAGATCCGCCGGCAATGGTCGGTAAACCGGATATCTCACTCGCTTCTATGGGAATTTATGTGTTTAATGCGGATTATTTATATGATGTGTTAGTTCATGAAGTCAATACACCTTATACTTCTCATGATTTCGGAAAGGATATTTTACCTAAATCCCTTGAGGAAGGTGTATTATATGCACACCCATTCAGTCGTTCTTGTATGGGGCGCAATACCGAGGGAGAAATTTATTGGCGAGATGTGGGCACATTGGATAGTTTTTGGCAATCCAATATTGACTTAGTCTCAGAAAATCCGCAATTGGATATTTATGATCAGCGCTGGCCGATTCGTGGTAATCCAATACAAACATATCCATCTAAGTTTTTCTATAAGAAAGCAGATATAAGAGCGGTGGATAATTCATTGATTGCAGGAGGATGTGTGATTACCGATGCCTCTATAAGCTATTCGGTATTGTTTGATCGCGTAAGGATTGATGAAGGATCTACCGTTGATTATTCCGTTGTTTTACCTCAAGTAAAAATCGGTAAAAACTGTGTATTAAAAAATTGTATTGTTGATCGCCATTCGGTTATTCCGGACGGGATGCAAATTGGGGTCGATATTGAGGAAGATAGTAAGCGTTTTCGCGTAAGCAGTACCGGGCGGGTTGTGTTAGTTACGCCAAGTATGCTTAAAAAGCTCAATGGTGAGCAGGTAGAGTCGGAAGATCATTTGGATTAATGAGATAAGACGGTGCGGATAGCACCGTCAGTATTTAGGTTAAGGAATAAAAATTAATGAGAGTGTTACACGTTTGTTCAGAGTTATATCCTTTATTAAAAACCGGCGGATTAGCAGATGTGATGGGAGCGTTGCCTTTTGCACAAAAAGAAATCGGTATTGATGCTCGAGTTGTGGTTCCCGGTTACCCGGCAATGCTCAATGGAATTGCAAATACGGTTGTCGTGGCGGAATTTGATAATTTTGCAGGTCATGTAGTATTGCGTTACGGGGAATATAACGGAGTAGGAATTTATCTGATTGATGCACCGCATTTATATTGGCGGGAAGGCAACCCTTATCATGATATGTGGTATAACGATTATACGGATAATTATAAGCGCTTTGCGTTATTGGCTTGGGTTGGCGCGGAATTAGCGACCGGTTTGGATTTTTGGTGGCAGGCGCAAGTCGTGCATTCCCACGATTGGCATGCGGGATTAACCGGCGCTTATTTAGCTAATAAAGGACGACCGGTAAAATCGGTATTTACTATCCATAATTTAGCCTATCAGGGCAAATTCTCTCCTTATCATTTATTTGAAATTGGTTTACCGAGCCATATGTATCACGTAGAGGGTTTAGAATTTTATGGCGAAATGTCTTATCTGAAAGCCGGACTTTATTATTCTGATGTCTCTACAGCGGTCAGCCCGACTTATGCCAAAGAAATTACGACACCGGAATTTTCCTACGGTTTACAAGGTTTGTTGAATACCTTGCAATGGCAAGGCAGATTGGTTGGGATTTTAAATGGGGTTGATGCGAAAATTTGGAGTCCAAATCAAGATCCGTATATCGAAGATCATTATCAAATAGATAACCTTAATGGGAAAGCTAAAAATAAAGCCAAATTGCAAGCCCATTTCCAATTGCCACAACAGCCGGATGCGTTATTGTTTGTGATGGTGACTCGTTTAACCGAGCAAAAAGGTGTGGATTTACTGATTGAAAGCGCAGAAGAAATTGTCAACCACGGTGGGCAATTAGTAGTACTGGGATCAGGTGCGCCACATTTGGAACAAGGGCTGTTGTATTTGATGGAGCGTTATCCGCATAATGTGGCTGTAAAAATTGGTTATGATGAAGTCTTATCACATTTAATTATCGCCGGTGGTGATGTGATTTTAGTACCAAGTCGTTTTGAGCCTTGTGGATTGACTCAGCTTTATGGTTTGAAATACGGTACTTTGCCATTGGTGCGTTTAACCGGCGGGTTGGCAGATACCGTGGTGCATTGCACGCAAGAAAATATGGCGGCACATAAAGCGACCGGCTTTGTATTTAATGATGCGGATCGTGGCGGTATGCTATATGCCATAGGTTGTGCATTTGAATTATGGCAAAAACAAGCGCAGTGGGGCGAGATAAGAGCGGTGGCAATGGCACAGGATTTTAGTTGGCAGATTTCCGCCGAACAATATCGTGCCTTGTATCAACGCATTTTATCTATGTAATTGATTTATTAAAGGAATAGCATAATGCGATTAGGTTTAATTATGCATTCCTTTTTTTGTGTAAAAAATATTTAATACAAAATACCATGAAAAAGAGTTGTAATTTTATTCTAAATGCATAAAATTCACTCATTTTTATTGAGGAGCTTACATATTATGACAATGGAAAATTTACATTCTCCATTTTTGTACAATCGTCCGCAGCAAAATACGGGGTCTTTGAAAAAGGCGATTGTTTATAAATTAATTTTTGCCATTGGACGTTCGCCTGAGGAAGCCAGTCAACGGGATTGGTTAAATGCCACCTTATTTGCGGTACGTGATTTAGTCACTGAAGGGTGGATTTCTACCGCCAATGATTATCGTGAGGTAAATAGTCGTCGCGTGTATTACCTTTCTATGGAGTTTTTAATCGGCAGAACCTTATCCAATGCCTTAATTGCTGAAGGGGTTTATGACTTGGCAAAAGAAGCATTAAATGAATTAAATGTCGATTTAGAAGAAATTTTAGAAAAAGAAGTCGATCCTGGTTTGGGCAATGGCGGATTAGGTCGCTTAGCAGCTTGTTTTATGGATTCCATTGCGACGTTAAATATTCCGGCAATTGGTTATGGTATTCGCTATGAATACGGAATGTTCCAACAACATATCGAAGATGGTCGCCAAGTGGAAAAACCGGATGCTTGGTTAGAAAAAGGCGTCGCTTGGGAATTTTTACGTCCTTCAAAACGTTATGTTATTCGTTTCGGTGGACATATTTATTTTGAAGGAAAACGTTGTATTTGGGCGCACTCGGAAGAAATTGCCGCACTTGCGTATGACCAAATGATCCCGGGGTATGCCAATAATGTGTCTTCTACATTGCGATTATGGAGTGCTTATGCTGGCGATTCTTTTAACTTAGCATCTTTTAATAAAGGGGATTATTTCAAAGCCATTGAAAGACGTACGCAATCTGAAAACGTCTCTCGCGTATTATATCCGGATGATTCTACTTGGGCGGGGCGTGAATTGCGCCTTTGCCAAGAATACTTTTTAGTGTCGGCATCATTACAAGATATTATTAAGCGCCATAAACGTGCTAATGACAGTGTGAGAAATTTAGCTGAAAAAGTGGCGATCCATTTAAATGATACCCACCCGGCGTTAGCCATTCCGGAATTGATGCATATTTTAGTGGATCAAGAGAGGTTACAATGGGAAGAAGCATGGGATATTAGTCGTGCGGTTTTCTCTTATACTTGCCATACCTTAATGTCAGAAGCGTTAGAGACTTGGCCGGTAGAAATGATGGCGAAAGTATTGCCACGCCATTTGCAAATTATCTTTGAGATTAACGATTATTTCTTGGAATACGTCAGAACCTATGTGACACAAGATGAAGATTTCGTTCGTCGAGTCTCCTTAATTGAAGAAGGGGAGCAGCGCAAAGTCCGTATGGGATGGCTATCAGTGGTCGGTTCGCATAAAGTCAACGGGGTGGCGGCAATTCATTCCGATTTAATGGTTAGCTCTACCTTTGTTGATTTTGCCCGCATTTATCCGGAACGTTTCACCAATGTGACCAACGGAATTACACCACGTCGCTGGATTGCGGTCGCAAATCCGGACTTATCCGCATTATTCGATCGTTATATCGGCAAAGAATGGCGTAGAGATTTAAGTCTTATTGAAAAATTGAAAGCACATATTAACGAACCGGTATTTAAAGCGGAAATTCCGAAGATAAAATATACCAATAAAGTCAAATTAGCACATTATGTGAAACAAGAATTGGGTATTGACATTGATCCAAATGCTTTGTTTGACGTGCAAGTAAAACGGATTCACGAATATAAACGTCAGATTTTGAACGTGTTGCATATTATCAGTCGCTACAACGACATGTTGGCACATCCGGAAAAAGATTGGACACCGCGCGTGTTTATCTTAGCGGGTAAAGCGGCGTCAGCCTATTATGCGGCAAAACAAACGATTAATTTAATCAATGATGTTGCGCAAGTGATCAATAATAACGGACGTTTACACGGTCGCTTAAAAGTGGTCTTTATTCCAAACTACAGCGTGAGTCTCGCGCAATTAATTATTCCGGCGGCGGATATTTCCGAGCAAATTTCTTTAGCCGGTACAGAGGCTTCCGGTACCGGCAATATGAAATTTGCTTTAAACGGTGCGTTAACCTTGGGAACGTTGGACGGAGCGAATGTTGAAATTTTGCAAAATGTTGGTGAAGATCACATTTTTATTTTCGGTCACAGAGTAGAAGAAGTGGAAGCGTTACGTCGTAACGGTTATACCCCATTTGATATTTACCAAAATGATGAAAGTTTGCGTATGGTTATTGATCAAATTGCATCAGGACGTTTTTCTCCGCAAGATCCAAACCGTTATCAAGATTTACTCAACGGCTTGCGTTACACGGATTATTATCAAGCCTTTGCGGATTTCCGCAGCTATGTGGATGCACAAAAATTAGTAGATGAGAAATATCGTAATCAAGCGGCTTGGGTGGAAAGTGCGATTCAAAATATCGTGAATATGAGTTTCTTCTCATCCGATCGTACGATCAAAGAGTACGCCGAGAAAATTTGGAAAATTAAGCCCTTTAATTAAAAAAGTTGCTTGATTTTCTCCCTAAAAGTGCGGTAGTTTTTTTATAAGTTTTTGCCCATAACGTGATGATGACAATATAGCAAAACTTTCCAAAAAAACACCACACTTTTATTTTGAAAAACGAGATAAGCTATGCAATCCAATGAATTTCTTTCCTCGCTGCTATTTTCTGCCGGCGTGATTTCGCCTATCTTATTGATGTTGTCGATCGGTATTGTTTTGCGTCGTAAAAACGTGATTGACGATAAATTTAGTGAGCAAGCGACGAAACTTATTTTTAATATTACGTTGCCAACCTTACTTTTTTTAATATTTATCAAAATCCTATTGAGCATATCGAAGATCAATTTCGTCTGCTGTCTGCTTGTATCGTCGGGACATTATTGCTATTTACATTGGCGGAGTTGGTGGCGGCAAAATGGGTGAAAGATAAAAAAGAACGCGGCACTTTCGTACAAGGCATTTATCGCAGTAACGCGGGTATTTTAGGGCTGGCTTTTTGTTTTAATGCCTATGGCGATTCGGCATTGGCACCCGCTTCTATTTACAGCGCAGTCGCAGTATTATTATTTAATATTTTGGCGGTGATTACGATCAGCCGATCGTTATCTGATGGTAAGGTTAGCGTGAGTAAGATGTTGGCTAATTTAGTAAAAAACCCCTTAGTGATCAGCATTATACTTGGTTTATTGGCAGTAAATTTACAAATTAGCCTGCCGAAACCGTTGATGACAACCGGCAATTATTTGGCAAATATTACCTTGCCGCTCGCTTTAATTTGTACCGGCGCCAGTATTGATTTTAAAATCCTGTTTAAAACCTCTGATGTTTCTTTGTGGGCGAGTTTAGGACGGGTAATCGTAGCGCCGATTTTTATGGTAGGGATAGGAAAATTATTCGGATTAAGCGAAATGGGCTTAGGAATTATCTTTTTAGTTAATGCCACCCCTATGGCAACTGCCACTTACGCCATGGTTCGTGGCATGGGCGGTAATGCGGTGACGGTTGCCAATATTATCGGACTTACTACGTTCGGATCCATGTTCAGTTCCGCATTTGGGTTAATTATTTTAAAACAAACGGGGTGGATTTAATTACCACCACAAAAATAAACCGATAATAAGCGGCATGGTGATCACGCAAAGCAAGGTAGTGACGCCATAAATTGCGCTGGCTTTATTGGCATTTTGATTAAAAATTAATGCCATTTGGGTGACGGTAGCCGCAGCCGGACTGATGGTGGCGAGAAAACTTATCATGGTAATGGTTTTTCCGTTGGTAACCCATGTTTCAAAGCCGATAAGTTTTATGACTGCAAGCAAACACAGCGGGATAAAAATTAAACGCAAAAAGGTGACTAAATAAATTCGTTTAGAAGAAAAAATAGTTTTAAGCGGAATAGCGGCAATCAGCATTCCGGCAATAAGCATAGAGTTTGGACCGATCATTTGACCGACAGAGGATAAGGTACCGGTGATAATGGCGGGTAATTTGAGATTAAAGGCAAAGAGACTGACACCGATGATAATGGACAGAATATTGACGTTGGTGAAAATATTTTTGAAGCTTAATTTGAATTTTCCGCACAATAAAATGCGACAGTGAGTCCAAAATAAAAAGGTTTGTATTACAATAAAGCAGCTGGCATAAATGACCCATTCTTCGCCGAATAAGGAGGCAACGATAGGAATAATTAAGTTGCCGGAATTAGAATAAATTGACGCCGCTTGTTCAAGGGGATCGAGTTTAAGCAATTTTTTTAATATCCGGCCTAATAAAATCAGTAAAGCGTGTAAAAAGACCGCCATGCCAAGGGAGAGTAACAATCCTTGTAGAATTTGTGGCGTGTAATCAATTTGAAAGGCGTTAATCATTACCGCCGGGCTGATAATATATAACCCGATCACCG
Source organism: Actinobacillus seminis (assembly GCF_002263215.1). Taxonomy (GTDB): domain Bacteria; phylum Pseudomonadota; class Gammaproteobacteria; order Enterobacterales; family Pasteurellaceae; genus Actinobacillus_B; species Actinobacillus_B seminis. Next base: position 26,134 of record NZ_NLFK01000009.1, on the reverse strand, counting down.
AAAGCGGATAGCTGTCTTTCGCGGTTAGGGCTTTGCTTTTCACCAATACATAACCCATTAATACCGCCAGTGTTAATTCAACAATTTTTATTCCGAGTAAAAAGGCAATTTCCATTCTTGTTACCTAAAAAAGAGAATAGAATAATAGTACTGTTTTTTACAACGAATGGGAATAAAAATTCACAGAAAAATGTGCCTCAACAATTGCCAAAATAATGCTCATTAAAGTCTTGATGATGAAAAAATGGAACAGGACGATTGCCTAAAATATATTTTTCCAATCTCGGTGATTTATCCACTACATGTAACGCCAATAAGGCAAGTCCCAAAGAAAAACTATCATTTGCCATATGATCGGTGTCGGCTGTGAGTGCTAAGCTATTAAAAAATAATCGCCCAAAAATTCGATAATTATAAAACTTGCAATCGGCATAAAACCTGTTTTTTAACACGGTTTTATTTTGTGGAACATGATGATCTGAGTGCGCATGATGATTATGGTTTGACATACTTTTCCTTTTTATACTACATTGTGTACCCTAATTAAAAAGGATGAATAAACAGAATAAAGCGATAAGTGCTAGAAGATGAATAAAATTTACGATTTACATTGCCATAGTTCCGCATCGGACGGTTTTTTATCGCCGACAGCGCTGGTTTCACGCGCAGCGGCACAAGGGGTCAATGTGTTGGCATTAACCGATCACGATACAGTGAATGGCTTGGCAGAAGCGCGCTTACAAGCGGAAAAGTTAGGCATTCAGTTGATCAATGGAGTGGAGATTTCTACTGTGTGGGAAAATCGTGCGATTCATGTGGTTGGCTTAGGATTTGATGAAACGCACGAAAAAATGACCGCACTTTTAACCCACCAAGCGGAACTTCGCTATCAAAGAGCGGTCGAAATTGGGCAAAAATTAGAAAAAGCGGGAGTGGCGAATGCGTTTGAAGAAACCAAAAAATTGGCAGATGGTGAAGTCACTCGTGCGCATTATGCTCGTTATTTGGTGCAAATCGGTAAAGTTAGTAGCGAAAATCAAGCCTTTAAAAAATATTTATCACAGGGTAAATCGGCATATGTTAAAACCAATTGGGTGGATATTCCGACCGCCATTGAGATTATTCATCAAGCCGGCGGCGTTGCGGTATTGGCGCATCCGTTGCGTTATACGTTGACGACAAAATGGATTAAACAATTAATTGCATCGTTTAAACAATGGGATGGAGATGCAATTGAAGTCGCCGGTTGCGGTCAAACAAAAGATCAGCGTTTATTGTTGGCGCGCTGGGCGACGGAATATGGGCTGACGGCTTCCGTCGGGTCGGATTTTCATTATCCTTGCGGTTGGGTTGAATTAGGTAAATCGTTACAGCTGCCGGCAGATTGTCGGGCAATTTGGGAGCATGTCGATTTGTCGCCGGAATAAAGTGGGCGAAGATGTCCGCTTTTAGGGACATGATTCATAAGCAATGAAGGATTATTTTTTCGTATAAAGGTTAAGACCTTGGATGAATTCAATAAAGGCTTTGACTTTTGATGTCAAGTGACGACGGTGTGGATAGACTAAATATAAATTCATATCCTGTTGTTGATAATCAGGGAAAAGTTCCACTAATTCACCGGATTGCAGCTCTTCCTCAATAAAAAAGCGCGGGGTGTTGATAATGCCGAGACCGGATTTTGTCATTTCAACCAAGGTTAATCCGTTATTACAAACCAATTTGGACTCAGGTTTGATATTGTAGATTTTATTTTGTTTTTTAAATTCCCAATGAATTTGGTTAGATTTTTTATATAGTAAACAATCGAAGTTTTTTAATTCATCCGGTGTTTTGGGTTGTCCGTATTTTTTAATGTATTTCGGCGAGGCAACCACGTGTTTAGTTGTGGTACCGATTTTTTTAGCAACCAAGGAGCTGTCTTGCAATTGACCGATACGCAAGGCCAGATCAATGCCTTCCGCAACTAAATCCACGACGCGGTCGTTAAATTCAATATCCAAGTGCAGATTGGGATTTTGTTTAATAAACTCAATTAAATTCGGCGCGATAAAACGTAAACCGAAATCGCGAGGAATGGAGACACTAAGGTTGCCTTGCAGCGTAGTGGCGAGGTTGGTAATACTGGATTCGGCATCTTCCAGCTCGTTTAAAATCGGTTGACAGCGTTGGTAATAGATCACGCCGGCTTCAGTGGCAACAATTTTACGGGTGGTTCGTTGCAATAAGCGCGTTTTCAAGTGTTCCTCCAGTTTTGAAACGAGCTTACTTGCCATTGCAACGGAGATATTTTGTTGTGCCGCCGCTTGCGTAAAACTTTGAGTTTCAATCACGCGGCAAAACACAGAAATTGCATTCAGTTTGTCCATTTATGCATCCTTATTAAAAAAATGGTTGACCTATCAGCAGATAGTTAGCAATATATCGGCAATTTTATTAAAAGAAAATAGATTAGGTAAATAAAAAATGAGTAAATCCTTGGTTATTGTGGAATCTCCTGCGAAAGCAAAGACTATTAATAAATATTTAGGCAGTAATTACGTAGTGAAATCCAGTGTCGGGCATATTCGCGATTTGCCGACAGGTAGTGTGACCACGGAAAAAGCCAAACCGGTCTCAAGCAAAGGATTGACAGCAGAACAAAAGCAGGCAATGAAAAGTGAAAAGGAGCGTGCAGCGTTGGTAAAACGCATGGGGATAGATCCTTATCACAATTGGGACGCTAATTATCAAATTTTACCGGGCAAAGAAAAAGTGGTTGCTGAATTGAAGTCTTTGGCTAAAAAGGCAGATCATATTTATCTTGCTACCGACTTGGATAGAGAGGGAGAGGCAATTGCTTGGCATTTGCGTGAAGTGATTGGCGGCGAGGAGTCGCGTTTTCGTCGCGTAGTGTTTAATGAAATTACTAAAAATGCGATTAAGCAAGCTTTTGAAAAACCGGAACATTTAAATATTGATCGGGTAAATGCGCAGCAAACTCGTCGTTTTTTAGATCGCGTAGTGGGATTTATGGTTTCGCCTTTGCTTTGGAAAAAAGTGGCGCGGGGCTTATCTGCCGGGCGAGTTCAATCAGTAGCGGTGAAATTATTAGTAGAGCGTGAGCGCGAAATTAAAGCCTTTAAACCGGAAGAGTTTTGGTTGGTGGATGTTGCGGTAAAAAATGCGAAAAAAGCGGCAATTTGCTTGGAAGTAACGCATTTCGGCGGGAAAAAATTCGAGCCGAAAACCGCGGAACAAGCGCAAAGTGCGGTGAATTTTTTGCAAAAATCCGATTATATCGTCTCTGATTTGGAAACTAAACCGACAAGCTCGAAACCGCGTGCGCCTTTTATCACGTCCACGTTGCAACAAAGCGCGAGTACACGCTTAGGCTTTGGCGTGAAAAAAACCATGATGTTAGCGCAGCGTTTGTATGAAGCCGGTTATATCACCTATATGCGTACAGACAGCACTAACTTAAGTCAAGATGCGCTAAATATGGTGCGTAATTATATTGATCAACAATATGGTCAAGCCTATTTGCCGGAAAAACCGAATTTTTATTCCGGCAAAGCCAATGCGCAAGAAGCGCACGAAGCTATTCGTCCGTCAGATGTGAGCTTAAGTGCAAGTGCGTTGAGCGGAATGGAAAAAGATGCGGTACGCCTGTATGATTTGATTTGGCGTCAATTTGTGGCGTGCCAAATGCCGGCGGCGCAATATGACAACACAACCTTAACGGTGAATGCCGGCGAATATGAATTGAAAGCGAAAGGGCGAATTTTACGTTTTGACGGTTGGACGAAAGTCTTGCCGCAATCCGGCAAAAATCCGGAAGATCAAGAGTTACCGGCAGTACAATTAGGCGAAAAATTAGCGTTGGATAAGGTTGATCCGCAACGGCATTTTACTAAACCGCCGGCGCGTTTTACGGAAGCGGCGTTAGTAAAAGAATTGGAAAAACGTGGTATCGGGCGTCCGTCCACTTATGCAGCGATTATTTCGACGATCCAAGAGCGCGGTTATGTACGCGTAGAAAATCGTCGTTTTTATGCGGAAAAAATGGGCGAAATTGTTACCGATCGTTTAAATCAATCCTTTGCGGATTTGATGAGCTACGATTTTACTGCCAATATGGAAGATATTTTAGACCAAATTGCGAATGGCAAAAAAGATTGGAAAACAGAATTAAATCAATTTTTTAGCGATTTTTCCCAACGCTTGAGTAAAGCGGAATTAGATGAGTTGGAGGGCGGGATGAAACCGAATAGTTTGGTGTTGACCGATATTCAATGTCCGACTTGTTCGCGTCCAATGGCAATTCGTACCGCCGGTACCGGTGTATTTTTAGGCTGTTCCGGTTATGCGTTGCCGCCAAAAGAGCGGTGTAAAACAACGATAAATTTAATACCGGAAGCCGAATTGTTGAACGTATTGGATGAGTCTTCTGAAACCAAGGCGTTAATGGAGCGTAAACGCTGTCCGAAATGTAATACCGCCATGGATAGCTATTTGATTGATGCTCATCGTAAGCTGCATATTTGTGGGAATAATCCGAATTGTGACGGATATGTAGTGGAGCAGGGGGAATATAAAATTAAAGGCTATGATGGACCGGTAGTGGAATGTGACAAGTGCGGCGCGGATATGCATTTGAAACTCGGACGTTTCGGCAAATATATGGCGTGTACGCAATGCGATAATACCCGTAAGATTTTGAAAAATGGGGAAGTTGCACCGCCAAAAGAAGAACCGGTACATTTTCCTGAGTTAAAATGTGAAAAATCGGATGCCTATTTTGTTTTACGTGATGGTGCGAGCGGGGTGTTTATGTCGGCGCATAATTTCCCGAAATCGCGCGAAACGCGGGTGGCAAAAGTATCGGAATTAGCACAATATCGTGATCGTTTGCCGGAAAAATTGCGCTATCTTGCACAGGCGCCTCAATTTGATCCGGAAGGTAATGAAGCCATTATTCGTTTCAGTCGTAAAGAAAAACGGCAATATGTTACTTCGGAGAAAAATGGCAAAGCGACTAAATGGATCGTGAATTATATTGATGGGAAATGGGTAATGAAATAATTCTCTGATTTAAAGAAAAGTGCGGTGAAAAAAATAACATATTTTTGACCTCACTTTGAGGATAAAAAAGGCTAAAACCATGGGGTTTAGCCTTTGTTGTTTGGATTATCGACTATTGTGTCGCTTGGATAGCGGTTAAGGCGATAGTATAAACAATATCGTCAACCAAAGCACCGCGTGACAAGTCGTTTACCGGTTTGCGCATACCTTGTAACATTGGTCCGATAGAAACCAAGTCCGCAGAACGTTGCACCGCTTTATACGTGGTATTACCGGTATTCAAATCAGGGAAGATGAATACGGTGGCTTTACCTGCAACCGGTGAATTTGGCGCTTTAGAACGCGCTACGTCTTCCATTACTGCGGCGTCATATTGTAACGGACCGTCGATCAGTAAATCCGGACGTTTTTCTTTGGCAATACGGGTCGCTTCTTTCACTTTTTCTACATCCGCGCCGCTACCTGAAGTACCGGTAGAGTAGGAAATCATTGCTACTTTCGGATCGATACCGAATGCTTTAGCGGAATCGGCAGATTGAATAGCGATTTCGGCTAATTGTTCTGCGCTCGGATCCGGGTTCACCGCACAGTCACCGTAAACCAACACTTGATCCGGTAAGAGCATAAAGAAGATCGAAGAAACAATGGAGTTACCCGGTGCAGTTTTGATGATTTGCATTGGTGGACGAATAGTGTTGGCAGTAGTGTGAACTGCGCCGGAGACCAAACCGTCCACTTCATTTGCTTCCAACATCATGGTACCAAGAACTACGGTATCTTCTAATTGTTCACGCGCCGCTTCTTCGGTCATGCCTTTATTTTTACGCAATTCAACTAAGCGTTCTACGTAGTTTTCGCGTACGGTAACCGGATCGATCACTGTAATACCCGAGCCAAGTTGTACACCTTGAGCATCTGCAACGCGTTTAACATCCGCTGGGTTGGCTAATAATACACATTCTGCGATACCGCGCTCAGCACAAAGTGAGGCGGCTTTGATAGTTCGTGGTTCATCCCCTTCCGGTAACACAATACGTTTTTTAGCACTGCGTGCCAATTCAGTTAATTGGAAACGGAACGCCGGAGGAGAAAGACGACGAGAACGAGAAGAAGCTGCGACGATACTATTGATAAAGTCAGCATCAAATTGTTGGCTGGTGTATTGTTTGATATTTTCAATACGTTCCTTATCGTCAACCGGAACTTCCAAGTTAAAACTTTGTAAACTTAATGCAGTTTGCCAGGTGTTTCCTTCGATACGGAAAATTGGTAAACCGGTGCTTTCAAAGGTTGAGCAGCAAAGTTTTTGGATTTGATTGTCGATACGATAGCCGCCGGTTAATAATACGCCGCCCAATTCAATACCGTTTTTAGAGGCTAATGCTGCGGCAACTAATACATCCGGACGATCGGCAGATGTAACAAGCAAGCTACCGGTACGGAAATGTTCTACCATATTGGGCAAGGATCTGGCACAGAATGTGATACTACGAATACGGCGGGTTTTGATTTCACCTTCGTTGATGATGCTGGCACTTAAATGATTTACTAAATCAATAGCACGTGTGGCGATTAATTCCGCATTCCAAGTGATACAGGCAAGCACGTTAATCGGGCTTTTTTCGAATAATTTATACACTTCCGATACATTGTTATGGCTATGTTGGTAAGCATCAAAAATTTCGCTAAGATCCGGACGGGTACGACCTGATTCGTCAATTGGAGCATTAAATTTATTGATGACCACACCCAATAAATTTGGATTATGTTTACCGCCAAATTGAGAGGCTGCCGCTTCAATACGTTCTTTTAATTCCGCCGGCGTTTCGGTTGTCGGTGCGGCAACAAGAATAATTTCCGCATCTAAGGCTTGTGCAATTTCATAGTTAATGCTGTTCGCATAGCTATGTTTACGGGTTGGAATTAAACCTTCAACTACAACGATTTCATTGTTTTTAGCTAGGATTTGATGATTTTCAACGATTTTTTCTAATAATATGTCGGATTGATTTTGACCGATCAGGCTTTCGGCAACACTCAACATAAAAGGTTCGGCAGTTTCAATCGCTGTGCTGGTACGGATAATTGAAGTGGTACGATCCAATTTATCTTCGTCGGTGTTCGGTTGAGAAATCGGTTTCATAAAGCCGATTTTAGTCCCTTTTTCTTCTAAAGAACGGATTAAACCAAGACTGACGCTGGTTAATCCTACACCGGCACTGATAGGAATAAGAATAATGGTACGTGACATAATAAACCTTATTTATCTTTGATGAAAAGAAAACTGCCGAATAATCTCGGCAGTCTGTTTTTATTATTTGATACAGAGACGTGCTGTATCTTGAGCAATTACTAATTCTTCATTAGTTGGAATAACCATTGCTACTGGCGTATTATCTGTAGTAATGATGCCTTCATTACCAAAACGCGCGGCTAAGTTTTTCTCATTATCAATGCTGTAACCGAATAATTTTAAGTGATTCAAGGTGATTTCACGAACGTGAGCCGAGTTTTCGCCGATACCGCCGGTAAATACGATAGCATCTAAACGTTCGCCGATAACCGCCATGTAAGAACCGATATATTTCGCTAAACGGTAGCAGTAAACATCTAATGCACGACGTGCCGGAACACGTAAAGATTCATCTTCGTTGTCGTAGTTGTCTTCTGCAAAGCGACAGTCGCTGGTTACCTCAGTTAAGCCTAAAAGACCGGATTTTTTAGTTAAGGTAGTGTTGATTTCATCCACTGACATGCCTAATGTATCGTGCATATAGAATACGATTGCCGGATCAATATCGCCGGAACGGGTACCCATCACCAAACCTTCTAATGGCGTTAACCCCATGGAAGTATCAATACATTCACCGTGACGAACCGCAGAAACGGAACCGCCGTTACCCAAGTGACAAGTAATGACATTAACTTTATCTTCTGCTACGCCTAAACGTTTTGCGGCTTCGCGGCTAATGAAGTAGTGGCTGGTACCATGTGCACCGTAACGACGAACGCCATGTTCTCTATATAATGAGTATGGAAGTGCATATAAGAATGCTTCTTCAGGCATTGTGGTGTGGAATGCGGTATCGAATACTGCCACATTTTTATCTTTTAAATGTGGGAACATTTTGAACGCTTCTTGAATACCGATTAAGTGCGCCGGATTGTGAAGCGGTGCAAATTGGATTGCATCTTCAATCCCTTTAACAACATCATCATTAATCACGACGGAGGATGTGAATTTTTCACCACCGTGAACAATACGGTGACCGATAGCAACGATATCCTCTTTTAATGACGGATCTAATGGAAAAATGTGATTAACAATAAATGCTAAGGCTTCACTGTGAGCAGCACCTGCACCTAAATCGGCATTTCCCTTTTCACCGTGCAATTTCCATTTAATACGTGCGTCATCTAAATGGAATGCTTCAGCTAAGCCGGATAGTTTTTCATCACCGGAAATGGGATCTAAAATGGAAAATTTTAATGAGGAACTACCGCAGTTGAGGATGAGAACTAACTTTTGAGACATACATAACCTATATTTTTGATTAATGTTAAACGAAACTCGTTCAATATGTAAAACCGAACGAATATGTTGGTAAAATCTAAAACCTCTATAGAATACACTTTTCAGCGAATAAAATAAATTAAGAACCGCAAAAAATGCGTATTTTATCAAAAAAAATATCAAAAATTCAAAAAAAATTATAACTCTATTGGATTTGAATGCCTAAATTTAGGCTGATTTTACTCTGAAAAATATGTTATGGTGTAACAAATTGTCATCACTAAGGATCAACATGAGTTTTTTCTCCACCTTAAAACAAGGGCAGCGTTATTTAACTACTTGGGTATTAAAAGATAAATTAGGCATGATTTTTCCGGAAAACCGCGTTATCAAGGCGACCGTGTTTGCGCAAAAATTTATGCCATTTGTGGCGGTATTTTCCATAGTATGGCAACAGCTTTACATGAAATCTGCTTATTTCGCCTTAGTTATCGCTATTTTGACCGCACTTTTTTCACTTTGTCTGCCATTACAAGGCTTATATTGGTTAGGAAAACGGGCGCAAACGCCATTATCCGCAGGGACTGTACAATGGTTTGCGAAAATTTATACGCAAGTTCATGCGCAGGATGATACGCTATTTCCTTATCCCGAAAAGCCGACGTATTACGATTTAGCCTGTTTATTGCGCAAAGCCGAGCAGAAATTGCCGCCGAGTTTTTGGGATGAAATATAGGCAGAGAATAATGAAGAAAAGTATCACTGCAAACTTGCTTGGTTTGCAGTGAGCCGGACAAATTATTTCTCGTTTTTGATACTGGAGAAAATATTCGCTAAGATTGGACCGGAGATATTGTGCCAAAAGCTAAATACTGCACTTGGTACTGCCGCAATCGGATTGAAATGCGCCGCCGCTAATGCTGCACCTAAACCGGAGTTTTGCATTCCTACCTCAATAGAAACCGCTTTACTGTCTGCGGTGTTTAATGTAAAGAGTTTGGCAAAGCCGAACCCAAGCAGATAGCCTAAACAGTTGTGTAAGATGACAATGATAAAAATTAATAATCCTGATTCGATAATTTTATCTTTACTAACCGCGACCACTGCCGACAAGATCAATACAATAGCAATTACTGAAAGCAGCGGCATGGTTTGGCTGAGTTCGGCAATTTTGTTTTTAAATAAGGCTCTTACCGCTAATCCTAGGAAAATGGGGAATAATACCATCTGTAATACCGACATAAACATAGCCGAAGCGTTAATATCCAACCATTGGCTGGCTAAGACGTAGAAAATTGCAGGGGTTAAAAGTGGCGAAAGCAAGGTGGAAATTGTTGTACAAGCAACGGATAAGGCGGTGTTTCCTTTGGCTAAATAGGTCATCACATTAGATGAAGTACCGCCTGGGCAAGATCCAACCAAGATCACGCCAATAGCCAATTCCGCCGGAAGATTAAAACCGGTTGCCAGCGCAAACGCGATAAGCGGCATAATCACAAATTGTCCGATAACACCGATAACCACCGCTTTTGGATGTTTCAAGACTTCACCGAAATCATTAAAGGTCAAGGTAATTCCCATACCGAACATTACAATGCCCAACAGATAAGGAATTAAGCGACTAAATACGACAAAATATTGCGGAAATTGAAAGGCTAAAAACGCGAACAGCAATACCCACAAGGCGAAGGTTTTACTGATAAATTGAGTGAATTTTAATAGTGTTTGCATGAATTATCCTTAAAAATCTATTTTAATATTTGAAAAAAATAACATAAAAAAGATTTATTGCAATACGGATTAGGGAGGATGTTTTATTTATCCATGAAAGCGTATTCCAACTTTGCCGCTAAATTGTGGTATAGTGTAGCCCTTTTTTATTAACCGACGAGTTTGAAAAACCGCAATTTCTACTACGCAAACGTTTTCGTTTTTTGTTAGAATAGCGCGGTCGAAAAAATGCGTCTTTTTTAGAGATGATGTAATGGATAGTTATATTGACCTCATTATTATTGGTATCATTGCCTTTTCTATGATTGTCAGTTTGTTACGTGGATTTGTGCGTGAAGTGATGTCGTTAGCCAGCTGGGTAGTTGCATTTTTGGTGGCAAATAATTTTTACCCTTATCTTGCCAATTATTTAACTCAAATTCAATCCGAGTACTTGCGGGATGGGGCGGCGATTGCGATTTTGTTTATTGCCACATTGATTATTGGCGCCATTGTCAATTATGTGATTAGCCAATTAGTGGATAAAACGGGGCTAAGCGGTACCGATCGGGTGTTAGGCGCTTGTTTCGGTTTGTTGCGCGGCGTACTTATCGTGGCGGCGTTACTATTCTTTGTCGATACATTTACGAATTTCAGCCAAAGTGACTGGTGGAAAAACTCCAAATTAATACCGCACTTTGGGTTTATTGTTGAGTGGTTTTTTCAACAATTAAAAGAAAATTCAAGTTTACTTAATTCACCGTTAAAATAGAGGATCAATCCAGTATGTGTGGTATTGTTGGAATTGTCAGTCAAAGCCCGGTTAATCAATCCATTTATGATGCATTAACCTTATTGCAGCATCGCGGACAAGACGCTGCCGGAATTGTTACCGTAGACGACGAAAATCGCTTTCGTTTGCGCAAAGCCAATGGTTTAGTCAGTGATGTATTTCAACAAATCCATATGCTTCGATTACAAGGCAATGCCGGAATTGGTCATGTGCGTTATCCGACAGCGGGAAGTTCAAGTGTATCAGAGGCGCAACCTTTTTATGTAAATTCGCCTTATGGATTGACCTTAGTACATAACGGAAACTTGACCAATTCGGATCAATTAAAAGAGAAGTTATTTAGCTTGGCGCGCCGTCATGTCAATACCAATTCGGATTCTGAAGTGTTGTTGAATATTTTGGCGTATCATTTGGATCAAACACAAAATTACCAATTAAGCCCACAAGATATTTTTAGCGCAATTCAATCTACCCATCAGGATATTCGCGGGGCGTATGCTTGTGTCGCGATGATTATCGGACATGGGATGGTGGCGTTTCGCGATCCGCACGGAATTCGTCCGCTGGTATTGGGCAAGCGGGAAGAAAATGGCAAAACCGAATATATGTTTGCCTCGGAAAGTATCGCGCTTGATATTGTCGGTTTTGAGTTTGTGCGTGATGTTCAGGCGGGAGAGGCGATTTATGTTACTTTCGATGGACAATTGTATGCTAAGCAATGTACAGAGAACCCGCGTTTAACGCCTTGTATTTTTGAATATGTTTATTTTGCTCGCCCGGATTCTTACATTGATGGCGTTTCCGTTTATGCCGCACGTGTTCACATGGGCGAACGATTGGGCGAAAAAATTGCGCGAGAATGGAAAGCGTTGGATATTGATGTGGTGATTCCGGTGCCGGAAACTTCCAACGATATTGCGTTGCGCATTGCACATATTTTAGACAAACCTTATCGCCAAGGATTTGTGAAAAACCGCTATGTAGGACGCACGTTCATTATGCCGGGGCAAACCCAACGAGTAAGTGCGGTAAGACGGAAATTAAATACCATTTCCTCCGAATTTAAAGGCAAAAATGTGTTATTGGTTGATGATTCTATTGTGCGCGGTACAACCTCAAAACAAATCGTCGATATGGCAAAAGCAGCCGGTGCGAAGAAAGTTTATTTTGCATCGGCAGCGCCGGAAATTCGCTATCCGAATGTGTATGGTATTGATATGCCGACAAAAACCGAACTTATCGCTTATGGTCGCGGGGTGGACGAAATTGCGCAGCTAATCGGTGTAGATCGATTGATTTTCCAAGATCTTGAAGCCTTAACCCGCTCCGTACAACAAGAAAATCCGAATATTACTGATTTTGATTGTTCGGTATTTACCGGCGTATATATCGCCGGAGATATTACCGCAGAATATTTGGATAATATCGCCGGATTACGCAATGACAGTGCGAAGAAAAAACGCGAAAAAGATGCCGCTAACCTAGAAATTCACAATGAACGTTAAGACAAAAAAACAACGTTTAATTATCGGTATCACCGGTGCTTCCGGCATTGTTTATGCGATACGTTTGCTTGAAGTCTTAAAATCTGTTGAGCATATTGAAACGCATTTGGTGATTAGCAATGCGGCAAAACAGGCGATGGTAGCGGAAACGGATTATTCCGTACAACAAATTCGCGATTTAGCAGATTATAACTATGATGTGCGTGATATTGGCGCGGCAATCTCCTCCGGTTCTTACCGTACATTAGGGATGGTTGTGGTACCATGCTCGATTAAAACCTTATCCGGTATTGCCCATAGCTACACGGATGATTTGATTACACGTGCTGCAGATGTTTGCTTAAAAGAACGCAAACCGCTGATTTTATGTGTACGCGAAACGCCACTGCATTTGGGGCATTTGCGCTTAATGATGCAACTTGCGGAAATCGGCGGGCAAATTGTGCCGTTGATGCCGGCATTTTACCATCAGCCACAAAGCGTGGATGATATTATCAATCAAGGTGTTAACCGGCTTTGCGATCATCTTGGCATTGAATTGGAGCAGGATTTATTTCAGCGCTGGGGGGAATAGATTTTTGCTTGTAAACATAGAGAAAAGTGCGGTCGTTTTTTCAATGTTTATCATCTTTATCTGATACGATTAACGATAATATCGTGCAGATTTATATTTTACTTTCCCCCGGTTTTACCTTAACGGTTTGACTTGAACGACATTTGGATGTACTTTCACCTCGGTAATTTGTTTAAGTTGATCTAAATGTCTGTCTTGATCAACAATGTATATTGCGAGCTGGGGTTATATAACAAGCGCTCAATAGCGCAGCCATTATCATGATTGATGCGATTTTTAGCATGGAATTCTCCTTATGATTGATTCTCGAATCGATTTTATTCTATCAAGAAAGATTGAAATCTCAACCAAGTGGCAATTTAAGCGCGCGAATATTCATGTTTAACCCATCGATCATCAATAATCGCCCACACAAATTCTCACCAATATTTAACCGCACTTTTATCGCTTCCATTGCTTGAATTGAACCGACAATGCCAACAATCGGCGCCAGTACGCCGGCTTCCACACAACTTAACGCATTGTCGCCAAAAAGCTGACTTAATTGGCGATAGGTAGGGGTGTTTTCTTGATAAGTAAACACCGATACCTGACCTTCCATGCGAATAGCAGCGCCGGAAATTAACGGCGTTTTACTTTGTTGACAGATATGATCCAATTGATTACGGGTTTGCACATTATCCGTACAATCCAGCACAACATCCGCTTCTTTTATCAAGGCAAACAAGCCGTCATCTTCTAATATTTCACCACAAGTTTGGATTTCAATATGGGGATTAAGTTGTTGCAGCGACTGCTTGGCAGAATCTACTTTTAGCCAATCCAACCGCTCGTCAGCATGCAAGACCTGACGTTGTAAATTGGATAAAGAGACCGTATCAAAATCCAGTAAAATCAATTTTCCCACGCCAGCCACTGCCAAATATTGCGCCGCAGCACAGCCCAAGCCGCCGAGTCCGACGATTAACATGGTGCTGTCTTTTAATTTCTCTTGCCCGTCAAAATCGACGGATTTTAAAACAATTTGACGGTTATAACGCATTTCCTCTGCGGGAGTCAATTCAGCCATAAGTTATCCTAAAATTGCATTAAAAGGCTCAATCATAATTGTTTCACCGGCATCCACATGACCACGCTCCGCTTCCAGTACGATAAAACAATTACTTTCTACCAGCGAACTGAACAAATGTGAACCTTGAAAACCTACCGGTTTTACTTCAATTTGTCCTTGTGCATTGAGAGAATAAAAGCCACGTTGAAAATCGGTTCTGCCTACCGCTTTTTTCAAATTTGTCGCGGCAATGGCGTTTAAGCGTTGTGTTGGCGCCCATTCTTGATGACCGCTAAGTTTGGCGATAACAGGTTGTACTAATTGATAAAATGTGACCAATGCCGAAACGGGATTACCCGGTAAACCACAAAACCATGCTTTTTCCAATTTGCCGAAAGCAAAAGGTTTTCCCGGTTTCATCGCAATTTTCCAGAAATTAATGCTGCCGATTTTTTCCAACACCGTTTTGGTAAAATCCGCTTCCCCCACAGAAACGCCGCCGCTGGTAATTAACAAATCCGCTTGATGTTGCGCATTGATAAAGGCTTGCTCAAATATTTCTGGGGAATCGGATAAAATGCCAAAATCCAAGACGTCACAATTTAATTTTTCCAACATTAATTTCACCGCAAAACGATTAGTGTCATAAATTTGTCCTGCCTGCAACGGTTGCCCTACAGGGACTAATTCATCGCCCGTGGAAAGAATGGCGACTTTGACGCGTGGAAAAACCTGAACTTCCGTAATGCCCAATGAAGCTAATAGAGGCAAGGAAAGTGCGGTCAATTTTGCACCGATTTTTAATACCGCCTCCCCTTGTTTCACATCCTCGCCTAATTTACGCACGTGCTGACCGCGTTTTTTCGGTAACCCATTAATAGTTATGCTACCATCTTCATTTAAGGTCGTATCTTCTTGCATAATCACCGTATCAGCCCCCGGAGGGATCATGGCTCCGGTCATAATACGCACCGCACTTTGCGCCGGCAAGTCACCGCCAAAAGGGTTACCGGCAAAGGCTTTTCCTACTACCGGTAAGGTGGACGATGATTGCAAATCGGCAAAACGTACCGCATAACCATCCATTGCTGAATTATCAAAAGAAGGCACATTGATCGGCGAAATCACCTCTTGTGCGCAAATTCGATTAACCGCCTCGGCGAGGGATAGCGTTTCGGCGTGTTGTAATGAAGGGGAGGGAAGTTGATTTAACATTTGGCTGATCGCTTGTTCAATCGTCAACATAAAATGATCCTTATCTTACTTTTGGTTAACAATAAAGTTGGTTTATTGTACTTCAATTCTTTTCATTATCGTTAATGAATATTCTCATTTTATTATTCTACGAGAGTTTGATAGAATGTGCGGATTGATTTATTTCGGAGTAATTTCATGGACAGTATTTTGCCGGAGGCGAAAAAAGTACGGGAAGCCCTTATCGCTAAGGGAATTGAAACACCAATGATCGCACCTCAACAAAGTAAAGATGAACGACGCGTTGGCATTGAACAACATATGCGCGAAGTAATGAAATTGATTGGATTGGATTTACGTGACGACAGTTTAGAAGAAACGCCGGCACGCTTAGCCAAGATGTTTATTGATGAGATTTTCAGTGGATTGGATTATGCCAATTTTCCGAAAATCACCAATATTGAAAACCGCATGAAAGTAAGTGAAATGGTGCTTGTTAACGACGTTACTTTAACCAGTACCTGTGAGCATCATTTTGTTAC
The DNA here is from genome assembly GCF_002263215.1 of Actinobacillus seminis. GTDB lineage: Bacteria > Pseudomonadota > Gammaproteobacteria > Enterobacterales > Pasteurellaceae > Actinobacillus_B > Actinobacillus_B seminis. The sequence continues at coordinate 10,187 of NZ_NLFK01000009.1, read as the reverse complement.
TATCGACGGTATGGTCTCCGTGGCGTATTATCCGAAAAAATGGGTGATTGGTTTATCCAAAATTAATCGCGTCATCTCTTTTTTTGCCCAACGTCCGCAAGTGCAAGAACGTTTAACCGAACAAATTCTCTTGGCGTTTCAAACTATTTTAGAGACAGAAGATGTGGCGGTTTATGTTAAAGCGACGCATTTTTGCGTTAAATGTCGCGGTATAAAAGATACCAACAGTTACACTGTCACCTCCGCTTTTGGTGGCGTGTTCCTCGATGACCGAGAAACCCGCAAAGAGTTTTTAACATTAATTCGCTAAGCTCCTATTGATATTGCTTTGTAAAAGTGCAGAGCAATATGAAATATCGCAGAATATCCTTTTTAACTGATTGACTATATTTAATATCAAAAAATTTATCGTTATTGCCGGCGAAATAGACGAGAACAGAATGAAATGATGGTAAAAGAGCGGTGGAATTCTTGATAAACTATATGAAAGATTAAGATGGAGACGTTAATTTATGGTAACGCATACTGTGATTATTAGCGATCGCGCAAGAGATAATATTACTGTTTACACCAAAGAACCTGCTTTCTTAGCTATTGCAGAGCGCAATGATTTAAAAGCATTAAAATATTTAGAAGAAGCAAACAAAGCTGGTATTTATGTTCTATTAGGCGAAAATAGACGTTATGTCGGACAAGCGAGTAATAAAATTTATGATCGTCTAATTAAACATGATAATGATGAAAATAAATCTTGGTGGAACCAAATTATTTTCTTTGGACGAGAAGATGGTCATTTAGATAAATCGCAAACGGATTATTTAGAAAAGAAATTAATTGAAGCCTTTAAGAAAACGGGGTTAATGTTAGATAATAATACCTTAGGAAATCAATCATATATTGATAAAACTAATAAAATTAAAGCAGATAATATCTGGAATATTGTTCAAGAAATTATGGATGAAGTTGCACACATTAATATTTTTGAAACGGATTTTATTGAGGATGAAGAAATACAATCCAAAAAACATTATATTGAATTTGACGGGCATAAAATTTCAGGAAAAAGTTACCGAGATAACCAAGTGAATTTCTTTCTCTTTTTATTAAAAAGCGCCAAATATCGCCCTTTAGTGGAAGAATTTTGTTTAAATGGCAAACCAACCGTTGGACATTGTATTGGCAACCAACCGAGTTTCCGCCCAAATGGAATGGCATATACGGTTCAACTTGAAGAAAATCTTTTTCTTCATACACATTCATCAACCAAAGATCGCCGCAAAGCGATTCAAAATTTTGCGGATGAACTGGGAATAAGCGTGGAGTTTTGTTGGGATAAATAAAAGTGCGGTGAAATTTTGTAGGGTTTTTCGTTGTCGAAACCTCGGTCGCGATAATTTCGACAATTTATTATAAATGAAAATGATATTTTCATCATTAAAAGGATAACGTCGAGTTATCAAATTAAAAAATAAAGTGCATTTTTTGATCTCTCTCACAAATAAGGTAAAATCTTGCTTACTTTTGGGCATAATTCAGTATGATTTAATCAAACCATAGGAGGAGAAGATGAAACATATCTCAACGAAAATTCAAACCGGTCTTTGTCAACTGGAAAATCCTCAACTTGCCACAGATCTTTGGCATATTCTCGAAGAACAACATTTTCAAGGATTTTTACCGCACTTTAGCGTTGAACATCTTTGCCAAAAATATCGATTGACCGCGCAACAACTCGCATTGATTTTATTACCGATCGCCGCCTGTTACGCCAACCCGACAATTTCGCATTTTAGCGTCGGTGCGGTGGTGCGAGGAGAGAGCGGGAATTTATATTTTGGTGCTAATCAGGAATTTTGTGCAACCCATATTCAGCAAACCATCCATGCGGAGCAAAGTGCGATTTCTCATGCTTGGATGCGTAAAGAAACCCAATTAACGGACATCAGCGTAAATTACACACCTTGCGGACATTGTCGTCAATTTATGAATGAACTGAATTCCGCAGAGACATTGCGTATTCATTTACCACATAGTCCCAACAATACGTTGCAGCGTTATTTACCGGAGGCGTTTGGTCCGAATGATTTAGATATTAAGCAGCGCTTACTCGGCCCTACGGAAAGCGCTTTGCATTATGAAACTCAAGATCCGTTAATCCAAACCGCGCTTAACGCCGCCAATGCTTCCCATGCGCCTTATTCAAATAGTCGTCATGGCGTCGCAATTCAGTTACAAGACGGACAAATTTTCCATGGTAGTTATGCGGAAAATGCCGCCTTTAATCCAAGCCTACCGGCAATGCAAGTTGCCTTAAATTATTTATTGCTTAACGGTAATGAAGTCGATAATATTGCTCGTGCTGTCCTTGTGGAACAATCGCTAAATTTAAGTTATTGCCAAATGGCAAAAGAGGTTTTAGGGTATTTGTGTGAGGTTGAACTTGAGTTAATAAGTATTTAGGGTAGAGGGGTGGGTGACGATAGTCACCGCAATATAAAAAATCAATTAATTACATTATTAATAATAAGCAGTGTTTTTCTTTCCCGTAAACAAGAGAGAAAAGTGCGGTTAAAATTTGATGATTCTTTCATAAATCACCGGTGCAAGCAACGTTTGCGCCAGTGATAGATAAAAAGTAACCGGGTATTTTTTACTGTGCCATGTTTTTCACCGTTTTTAAAAAACCTTGGGCAGTGGCGTACACGTCGGTTTTGCCTTGGGCATTTAAAATCATATCGGACATTTCGCGGAAGGCGCCTTTGCCTCCGGGTAAAGAAAGACAATGGTCGGCGCAATCTTTGACATAATGCGGTGCATCAGCAACGGTAAAAGACAAGCCACATACCGCAAATGCCGGAAGATCGACACTATCGTCGCCGATATAGGCGGTTTCTTCAGCATTGACGCCGGCTTGATGCATTAGTTCAAAGCAGGCGCTTTCTTTTTCCAATTTTCCTAAGAAAAACAGTGAAATACCAAGATCAGCGATACGTTTGCGCAAAATAGGGGAGTCACGTCCGGATAATACCGCAACTTGAATGCCTTGTTCGATCAACATACGGATACCTAATCCATCACGAGCATGAAAACTTTTAATGGCTTCGCCATTAGCGTCATAATGTAATAATCCGTCGGTTAATACACCGTCAATATCCGTGATAATGAATTTAATTTTTTGTAATTTTTCGTTATTAATCATTTTATTAACTTGAGAATTCGATTAAACCTACCACATTATTTTCATCATCTACTGCCACCAAGGAATGGATTTTTTTCTCTTTCATTAGCGTTTCGGCTTCGGCGAGATAGCAGTTGTAATTGATGGTTTTAGGATTTGAGGTCATTAAGTTTTGGGCAGTTTTATTTAAGGTTTCCGCACCATTGGCAGTTAAGGCTCGACGAATATCGCCATCCGTGATAATTCCTTTAAGTTGTTGATTTTCCATGACTAAAGCAACACCCATACGACCTTCATTCATGATGGATAAACAATCGGTAAAGGAGGTCTTCAATTGTGCAATAGGCAAACGGGTTTGCATTTCATCTTTAACACGACAAAGCAAACGACGACCAAGGCTGCCGCCCGGATGGAGTTTAGCAAAGTCCGCCGGTTGGAAATCACGCGCGTTAATTAATGCAACTGCAATAGCGTCGCCTAAGGCTAAGGTTACCAGCGCAGAGGTTGTGGGTGCCAAATTATTAGGGCAGGCTTCCCGTTCTACGCTAATATCAAGGATATGATCAGCGTGTCGGGCTAATGTCGAGTTTTTATTGCCGGTGACTGCAATGATTTTGTTGCCAAAATTTTTTAGACTGGGAATGAGTTTATTGACATCATCCGTTTCTCCGCTGTAGGAAATTAACATCACAATATCAATCGGTTTTAGCATTCCTAAATCACCGTGAAAGGCTTCGGTTGGATGTAAAAAGAAACTTGGTGTACCGGTGGAGGCAAAGGTTGCCACCATTTTTTTGCCGATTAATCCTGACTTCCCAATACCGCCTACCGCTAAGCGTCCGTTGCAATTTAAGATCGCTTCAACCACGCTTTGAAAGGCGTCATCAAGATTATGTGCTAATTTTGCTAAGGCTTGTTGCTCAATCGCGAGGGTATCGCGTGCAATTTTTAGATATTCCATTGTATTGACCATTTTCATGATTGGAAAAGTGCGGTTATTTTAACGCAAGTTTTCCTTTAAAAACAGCCCCTATCTTTTAGATTGAATTTACGCTATACTGCGCCTTGAGTTAGTCAGACAATCGCTGGTTTATTGAAGCCCTTAACCGTCATAAGACGACCTGCGGGACAAGTAAACGAGAGGAAAGTCCGGGCTACATAGGGCAGAGTGCCGGATAACGTCCGGGGGGCGTGAGCCTACGACCAGTGCAGCAGAGAGCAAACCGCCGATGGCTCAATTGAGATCAGGTAAGGGTGAAAGGGTGCGGTAAGAGCGCACCGCGTGCGTGGTAACATGTCATGGCAGGGTAAACTCCACTCGTAGCAAGACCAAATAGGAATCCAACGAGTTGCCCGCTTGGGATTCGGGTAGGTTGCTTGAGCGTATGTGTAAATGTACGTCTAGAGGAATGATTGTCCACGACAGAACCCGGCTTATCGACTAACTCATTAATTTTATATAAAAATTATAAAATAAAAATGGTGCTTGGATAGGAATCTAAGCGCCATTTTTGTTTTGACTATATTTTAAGGCACCAATACCATTTTGTTTTTTTTTTTTTTTTCCTATCCCCTGTGTGCCTTGCCTCCCACGACTATTACATTGTAACATATTGATTTATACTAATATTTAACTTTTTTATTCGTATTGGAGCATAACAAGGATCTCATCAAAAATAATTTATAACTGTCATGTTGCATTTGTTACACTGATTTTTTTCGTGTCAATATCGCCGGTTTGGTATTGTGCCAACGCCTGTGCCGGTAAATCATCAATGGTTTTAAAATGTTGTTGCCAAGTAAGGTAAAATAGTGTCGTCGTAATGACAAAATTATGTTGATTATCGTCGTTTAATTGATTCCTTTTGGGGCGAAAATTAAGGTGAAGCTTAATGAGTTTTCAACTTTATTTATATTGAAAAACAAACGCTTAAGGATTATGATGGAAAAGGTGAAAATGAAAGTTTAAGAGAGGAAAAAATGACAATTCAAAGCGGGATTTTATTAGAACATTGCAAAGCTGCAATTTATCTGGAGTCCAATATTGTCGATTTAACGGCAATTCCTGAGGCGGCGCGGGTATTTTGCGAAAAATTGGCAGCCTTGCAACAACAATATCCTGAGGCAAATTTAGGTGCGGTAGTTGCTTTTGGTGATCGCGTGTGGAAACAATTGGCGGATAAGCAAAGTGCGGTTGAATTAAAACCGTTTTCAACCTTGGGTAAAGGCGATTTAACTGCGCCTGCGACGCAATATGATTTGTTGGTTCATATTCAATCGTTACGTCCGGATGTGAATTTTTCTGTGGCACAGGCGGCATTGGCGGCTTTCGGCTCCAGCATCCAAATCGCGCAAGAAATTCATGGTTTCCGTTGGGTGGAAGAACGCGATTTAACCGGTTTTATCGACGGAACGGAAAATCCACAAGATGAGCAACGCTCTTTAGTCGGCATTATTCAAGATGGCGCCGATAAAGACGGAAGCTATGTGTTTACGCAACGTTATGAACACAATTTAGCGAAATGGAAAAAATTAACCGATAAAAAACAAGAAGATGTGATTGGGCGTACCAAAGAGGACAGCGTTGAATTAGATGAGGTACCGGAGACTTCACATGTAGGACGCGTCGATATTAAAGAAAATGGAGAAGGGTTGAAAATTTTACGTCAAAGTTTGCCTTATGGTACTGCCAGCGGTACAAACGGGCTATTTTTCATTGCCTATTGCTATAGTTTGCACAATATTGAACAGCAATTATTAAGTATGTTCGGCGAAATTGATGGAAAAACTGATCGATTGTTAGGCTTTACTAAAGCAGTGACCGGCAGCTATTATTTTGCTCCATCTTTGGAAAAATTGATGAGCTTGTAAGTACTATTTGATGGTATTGAATTGGATTAAAACGGTGGTCTCCACCGTTTTTGTTTAATTATTTTTAAAATTTAAATTATCTTTGCAACCGGATAATCATTAATTCTTCCATAGCGCCGATCTCATATCGCCACCCTTGCCTTAACCTTTGTGGCACGTCCATTAAGCGCGGCGCTTTTGGGGCATTTTGGCGATCGTATCGGGCGTAAAAATACCTTTATTATGTCGTTGTTATTAATGGGAGTTTTAACCGTGATTATCGGCTGTCGGTATCTAGCGCTGTAGAAAGTGAAAGAAACGTGCGATTTACAATTATTTTAAACCAAACTAATACGCCGATAAATTAAGGAAATTTATCAGCGTTTTTTGTTAGTCTTGCATCAGCAATTTTTGCAGCACTGTTTTAGTTAACTCAATATAATGATGGCGGAAACGATGGCTAAAATTGAGCAAATGGTAAAGCTGATACACTAATTTACGCTCTTGATAGCTTTCATCCAAAGGAAAAGTGCGGTGATAATTTTCGTAGAATTTGGCAGGGAAAGGTTCGAATAATTCCGTAAACGCCAAATCGCATTCTCGATCGCCCCAATAGCAAGCGGGATCATAAATATAAGGTTTTTGATTAGCGGAAGTGCAATTCTCAATCCATAAGTTACCGTGTAACAATGAGGGTTTCGGATTATGTTTTGCCAAGATTTGTGCCACTTTTTGCACAATTTCATCAATGTTGCCGAAATCTAATTGTTTTTCTTTACAAATTTGCAATTGCCAACCGATCCGTTGTTCGCTGAAAAATTTTGCCCAACTTCCGTTCCAACTATTGGGTTGATATTGCGGCCCCAGCCAAGTATCAAAATCCAACCCGTAATTTTTAGTACCTTTTACTTGGTGCAAGGCGGCCAACTGATTGCCTAATTCGCCCATCTCAACATCCGTAATCGGCGCCGGCGACAATGCTTCAAGCAACAAAAAACTGTGGCTGTGGGAGCAACCTACGCCATAAACACGCGGTACATTCACCGTATTGGTTTTTGCGAGCAATTCCAGCTGATCCGCTTCAGCTCGAAACATTGAGCGATAGGATTTTTCATTAACTTTGACAAAAACAGGTTGAATATTGTCGCTAATAAGCCAAGCTTCGTGTATTTCACCGGTATGAACATTATTTTTACATTTAATGTTGTAGTAAGCACCGAATTGATCGGCAAGCAACTGCGAAATAGCTTTCCACATAATATCCTCCTGTTTTGTGTGTGGGATTATGTTTGATAGTAAAGGGAAATGCGGCAAATTTCTGTGATAAGTGTCAATTTTTTGCAAAAAATCTCTGAAAATTTATTGGAATATGCTAAGTTAATTGATGATTATTAAAAAGGAGCTGAAAATGAAATTATATGTTTATGATCATTGTCCGTTTTGCGTGCGTGCCAGAATGATTTTCGGTTTGAAAAATCAAGCGGTTGAATTGATTACTTTGCCTTATGACGATGAAAAAACGCCGGCAGATTTGGTTGGTAAAAAAATGTTGCCGATTTTAGTCAAAGAGGACGGTTCGGCAATGCCGGAAAGTTTGGAGATTGTGCATTATGTGGATGCATTTTATGGCGAAAAATCCTTGTCTCCGACAGTGCGCCCGGAAATTGAGGCGTGGATGAAAAACGTCGGCAGTTATTATAACAATTTATTAATACCGCGTTTTGTACGCTTGAGATTAGGCGAATACACCACACAAAGTGCGGTGGATTATTTTGTCAAAAAGAAAAGCGAACATTTTGGCGATTTTGCTGAACTTTTCGCCCAATCACCGCAATATCTGACATGTTTGCAGCAAGATTTGCTCGAATTATCACCGCTTATTTTATGCGCAGAATCCGCCGCCGAACAATTATCGGAAGAAGATATTTTGCTGTTCCCAATGCTGCGTAATTTAACCTGCGTCAAAGGCGTGGTTTTCCCTGAAAATGTATTGAATTATATACAAACTATGGCAAATTTAAGCCAAGTAGCGCTTTATTTTGACCAAGCAATCTAAGTTCGCAAGTTGCAAGTTTTGGCATTGCGATAAAACGGTGCCAAAATACACCGCACTTTTATCGCACAAGGTAGGTATAACTAAAAGTGCGGTGCAAAAATGCACAGATTTAATCCTAGGGATTTAAAATATAGAAGATCAACCCCAATCTGAATAGGTCAATCATATTACCGTTCGCCATTTGGCTGAGACTTTGACTCGCTTGCTTTAACCCTTGTCCCGCTCGATACGCACTCCATGCGGTATTCGCCGCTGCCATGGCATTAATTCGACTGTTTTTACTGTCGCCCACCTGTTCGGCTTGTTTCGCTACCGCAAGGGCATTTTGTACCGCCTGCACCACTGGAATATTCACCGCAATCGTAAAACCTTTTTGTTCCATCGTCTGTTTATAATGGCTTTCGTATCGGTCATCTGCAGCCAAAATATCGACTTTTTTCGCACCAATAATCACATCGCCCTCAAGGGAAGAGACGGTACTGCCTTGTTGGTGATAATGGTCTTGGGCAAGTAGGGTAGCGTTTCCTTTCAGGGTTCCCACTTGGCTACCTGTAGCGTAATATTTGGTTTGATTGGTTTCTGTGGTGTTTTTCTTTTCGCCAATGCTAAAGCCAAATCCCCCTGAACCCATTAAGCCTGATTTCGTGGTTTTCTCAACATCTTGTTCGAAAACACGGTTTTCTGCTTCCTTAATTGCGATGTTTTTCGCTCGAGCATTGAGCTGATTTTCAGCAACAATATTTGAGCCTTGAACCGTCAGGTTAGCATTGCTTTGTAATAACACATTTTTACCGTCTATGCTTGAGCCTTGAGCTAAATCATAATGGTGGTCATGTTTAGTGATATCTGTCGTGGATTGAAGAAAACCACTATGCTTCACTTTAGAGGCAGAAGAAAGCCGCTCTTTATGACGCCCTTCTTCAATGCGAATATTACCGTTTGAGGCAATATGAACATCACCGTTCTCGCTATGAATTTCCCCTTGGCGAATCACAATGCCCTGTTCACCGGCAAGGGTGATATTACCTTTTCCATTTAATTGAGAACCGACTTCTTGATGCTGTTCTAAGCGGTAGTAATTATCCATATCCGCATTGTAATCCGTTTTATTTTTTGTATTAAGGGTACCAATATCAATATGTTTGGCTTGAACAAGTATTCCGCCTGCACTATTGAGTTCTGCACCTTTAATAGTAACATCTTTTGGGCTGTGAACAATTAATTTACCGTTTTTATCTTTGACATGAATACCGGCAAGGTTATCTACATGAGTGCGGTCAAATTTATTACCAAAGTCATCTTGATAAGCTCGGCGAGTTATTGTACTTGCAATGTCAACACCTTCTTTACCGACTAATGTCACTGAATCAAGAGCTTCAATTCTACCGCCGAGGTTAACTAATTTTTGCTTTGCAAGTAAATTGACGGAATCCCCCAAAACAAGCCCTTGGTTGTTGATATTCTTGGCAGAAAGTGCGGTCAGATTTCGCCCCGCAATCGTTCCCGTATTGGTAAGTTTTCCGTTAATATTACCCATAATTTCTCTCGCTGAAATTAAAGCACCTTGTGAAGTTACATCAAGATTTCGTGCGACAAGATAAACTTGTGGAGTGAGAACTGTCAACTTTTTACCACTCGGCAGTATGACGTCTTTATTCACAAACCACACCATATCCGCAGTCAACTCTGCCATTTGCTCCGCTGTTAAGCCGACACCGGGGAGCAGGTTAAATTTTTTGGCATAATAAATACCGCTATCCATTAAGGCTTTGTATTGCTCATCATCGGTTTGGTAATTATCTAAAAAGCGTCGTCCGGTGAGTTGATGAATTTGTTCGTTTATCAAGCGTTGTTCATAAAACCCGTCTCCCAATCGTTTCTGCACATTTTCGTGATTGTAACGCAATGCGTTAAACATATAGTCGGAGCTAAGCCATTGTTTACGGTTAGTAAAGTGCGGATCGGTTTCCACTAAATAACCATTAGGGGCGTCGGGGTTAATCTGATATAGACTTTGTTCTGGTAAGTTAATAATTACGCCATTCATTTGGTTTGGCACAATCGCCTCAGCTTGAGCTGTAATTTGCGTGTTGGTGCTGTCAA
>NZ_NLFK01000008.1 GCF_002263215.1 Actinobacillus seminis | reverse complement strand
AACGACTTCACCGCACATCTTGACTTTCAGGTTGCGATGGCGGTGAAGATAAAGGGCATATAGCACAAAATAGCGGAGCTTTTTGTATTTTATGTAAATAACGGCGCAAACCATTGATCTAATTTCTGTGCAAGACGGTCAATGCCGATTTTATTTTGTGCGGAAAAAGCTTCCACTTGGATATCACCTTGCAATGGTAAAATCGCCTCGCGTACCATTTTCACTTGCTTACTTCTAGCACTTTGGCTTAGTTTATCGGCTTTAGTCAACAATAATAAAACGGGCAATTGCGACGCTACAGCCCATTCAATCATCTGCTGGTCAAGATCTTTTAATGGATGACGAATATCCATCAATACCACCAAGCCCGCTAAACATGCACGTTTTTGCAAATATTCGCCGAGCGACTTTTGCCACTCGATTTTCATCTTCTCCGGCACTGCGGCATAACCATAACCCGGTAAATCCACCAACTTACACTGCGGCTCGACTTCAAATACATTAATTAATTGCGTTCGCCCCGGTGTTTTTGAGGTACGCGCAAGGTTTTTTTGATTCGTCAAAGCATTTAACGCTGTTGATTTTCCCGCATTAGAACGCCCGGCAAAGGCGATTTCAATCCCGCCGTCTTCCGGTAATACCCGAATATTCGGCGCACTAGTTAAAAAATGGGTTTTATGATAATTAAGTTTAATTTCGCTCATTATGATCTCTTTATAAAATAAAAGCACTTTCTTCAATTCATTCAATTATAACATTGAATTCATTGCCGAAAGTGCTAATTTTTACTTAATCAAGGTCAGTTAAAACCGATACTTTATTTTACCATTGGTAACCAATACCTACGGCACCACCAATATCACCTTGAGTATTAGCATTACCTTGCAATTTCAAGATAACTTTGCCATTATCACTAATACGTGAATACCCTAAAGCCACTGAGGTCTGAGCACGATAAGTACCAGCTGAGGCAGCTACCATTGATTTACCAGGAATATAAGCCTGTGGTAGCGCTGCTGCAGCATTAGCACCTGCAATACCCGCACGTAAATCACGATCTACGCGATTAACTTTACGATCCAACGCACCAATAGCGTTATACGCATTTTTGTTAGCACGTTTAACTTGTCCAACTGTTGCGGCATCGCTATCCACTTTACCATCAGCAACATTAGCAATGCGATTTCCAGCGTTGTTTAAGCCATTTTCAGTAAGCGAAACTTTTTCATCTCCGCTACCGATAGTTACACCATCGCTGTTAATTACCGTATTACCGGTTTTCACCGAACCTTTATCGCCCAAGTCTAGGTTATTATTTAAGGTAACCTCTGCAGTATTACCTGAGGCTTTCGTCGTGATATTTTTATCACCTTTCACATTCAAGGTATCACCCAGTTTTTGTGCGTTAGTCGCACCAGTATCGGTAGCAAAGGTCAAGCCTTTATTATTTACTGCTTCATTGGCATTTATGCCCTTATTGATATCTTCTTTAGTTTTATCGGAAATATCAACAACATAATCAGTAACATCAACGCTACCTTGTTTCGTAGCTTCACCTTTCGTCACAGAAACAGCAGAAGAACCACCGGATACAGAAACCGAAGTATCTTTCGCAGTCACCGTATAAACTGTCTGACCTTTATTGCCAGTTGTGGTATCCAATGTAACATTATCGCCAGCTTTAAGCTCTGTTTTAGCTGCAGCGACATTAGTATTTAGCTCATTTTTAACCGCGAATAACTGAGATCCGTTAACTGCATCTGTACTATCTGGAGAAATATCACCATCTGCCACACCAGTAACTTTCTTATTACCCGCATCAATACCCTTAACTGTAACACTCGGACCATCAGCGATAATCAAGCCTTTATTGGTCAATGCTACATCATCACCAACTTTAACACCATCATCATTGATTACAGTTTCTCCCGCAGTCATACTATCAACCGTAATATCGTTACCTAAGCTCACTTGTAAGGCTTTGCTACCATCATCTTTCGTGATAACACTTGTATTCACATTACCGTCACCTACGATAGCTGCAGTCGTACCAAGAGCTTGCTTAAACTCTTGTCCGATCTCATCTTTAAGACCAAACCCACTTTGGGTTAACTCTTGTCTCGCATTATAAAGCTGTGAACCATTTACCGCATCATAGCTATTTTCATTCACATCACCATTCTTTTTTTTTTTTTTTATCCGCTACATTGGTTACAGTCGCTACTTTATTCTCATCACCATTTTTCGGCGCTGCACGTCCGTCTGTGGTTTCAATCAGACCAGCCTCCGGTGCAGTTGCTGTTGCAACTAGCTTACCATTCTCTACTTTAATGGTATTACCATCTACAGCGACATCAACCGTATACTCATGTGTCGTACCATTTGCTCCAGGGTTATCCACTACAGACACTGCGCTGTCATCTGCAGCTTTCACTGTTGTTATGGTATTGGTATCCGGAGATGCTACGGCTAACTTACCATTTTCAATTTTAAGTGTATTGTTATCGATATTCACATCATATTTCACTGTACTAGATTTTCCATCTGGTGCAGTGGCTACAGTGGCTACAGTCGCATTACCATTTATAAAATTTACTGTATCATAAGGTTTTACGAAATCTATCCCGACATTATTGCCTTGTAAATTCCAACCGGAATTTAATACATCACCAACTGTAGCAGCATGGGTAGTATTAAGGTTAGCAGGCAAATCCTCTGATGTCGTCACGCCAAGATTCTTCGGATTATAAGCATCCGTGTTATATGTATTAGGTAAATTGCTCGCAACGTTATTCAGGATTGTTGGTGTCGCTGTACCATCTGGTCCATTGATCGAGGTAATCACATTCGCTTTAACGACCTCATTACCTTGATCATTCGGTTGACTGCGATAGGTTACCGCGCCATCAGGACCAACAACAGGATAGACTTGATTACCCTGCTTATCAGTATAAACCACTGCTAATGGTGAATTACTTGCATTCGTATTCGGATCTTTTACAGAAAATTTAATCGCGGTAACGCCATCGTTTGTCTCATTTACCACTTCTGCAATAACCGTATCAGTACTTTCAAATTTAACGCTATTTCCAGGCGTAACAACACCTTTCGTATTGCCATTACTATCTAACACCTTAAAGCCATCATTAATATATGTATTTAAATTGGTCAGTGCAGCATCAACACTATTAGCCGTTTTGTATGGGGTATTACCATTCCCTACTATCATAGGTATTTCAGTACCTTGATATAGGTTATAGGTTGGCGCCTGAAGCGAACCATCTTTTTTGACCGAGGCATTACCACCTAAATGTGTCGCTACCGAACTCGCTAACGAACCAACAACATCCGTTACCGCATAAAGTTGCGAGCCGTTAATCGCATCAGTTGAAGTTGCCGAAATTTCACCCGCTGCAACATTTTGAATTCGACGTTCTTTACCGGCAGCACCAACAGTTACAACTCCCTTACCCGCCGCACCAGCAAAAGCCTTGCCAGATCCATCATTATCTTTACCATAAGTAATCGGACCAACAGTTACATTCTCAACAGTCCCAGTATCCCCCGCTGTGGTAGTTTGTCCTGTGGTTAAATTTGCAAATTGTCCCGTACCTATGATAACTTGGTTTTTCGTGTTTACTTGATTTCCCTTGGTCGCCACGGAAGAATCGCCTAAATAAACAGAGTTTGCAACGGTTTCACCGATTGGAACATAAAGTAAGGTATTGACCATCTGACCTTTATCGTTCGGTACTTGTAGAATAGTTTGTTTACTATTAATATTGCTCCCTAATACAAAGGTATTATTGCTTGTTATAGCATTCTTATTACCGAGAACGACTGTATTTTGAATCGCATTAGGATCGTATACTACTGCTTGCTCTTGGTTCATTTTATTAGCTAAATCCTCTTGAGATTTACCAATCATGTTATGCGAACCAAAAATAGAAGTATCTTGACCAGTAGCACGAGAATAGGCGCCAATCGCATTTGTACGCGTACCATAAGAACCAGATCTCGTCCCAATACTCACTGCATCATTTCCAATCGTAGAAGAGAAAGATCCGAGGGCTAAACTCTGCGCTCCATTTGAATGACTATAGGTACCAAATGCAATAGAGTTAACATCCAATGTTTTTGCAGTATGTCCTACCGCAATACTATTTCCGGCTTTCTGAGTAGTAGTCGATTTAAAGCCAAACGCAATCGATTTGCTTCCCATCGCCGTTGTCGAAGAAGCAGGCTCACCTCCAATACTTGAACCAATTGCAATTGCATTTTCAGCCGCCGCTTGCGCTTCCAAGCCTATTGCAATAGTACCTTGGTTTGTCGATTTAGCTGCACGACCTATCACTACTGAATTAAGTAATGAGCTTGCATCATCCCCCTCTACGGAAGCTCCTTCTCCAATAACAACACTATAATCCCCTTTGGCTTTAATGTTATTACCAATCGCTATATTGGATGTTGACTCAATCGTTGAATCTTTACCAATAACAATACCATTTAACGCACCATTATTATCTTTTGTAGCGTTCTGCTTTTCACCTAACGATGTAGACTTACCAATAACAATTGAACCATTCGCGTCAGCCTTTGCTCCTGTCCCCTGCTGTATTTGAGCGCCAATTTCAATCGTATCTATTTTTGCAGCTAAAGCTACCCCCCCCTAGTAGATTAATGAAAAGCGTTGCTGTTGATAAAAGCGCAATTTTTGCTTTCACTTTACCTTTTGCACGTTGCAATTCTGAAACTGCGACCCAAGATTGAGTTACATTACACCAAATCACTTTAAAAATCTTGTTCATAAAGACCATTCCTTTTATTTATATAAAATACACTATCTAACTATACAACATTAAAGTTAACCACTCGTAGCCATTCCACATATTTTGGAACAATGCACGAAAAGTTAGACCACAGTTACATCTCAGATATACATATTAATTTTAGGGAGCTCAACACAGATTAATCCCATAAATGTTGCAGAATTATTATTCAAGTATGGTTGTTTGTCAATCACAAATAACCGCAATATGGCAATAACATTTTGCATTGCAAAATATTTATCGCAAATAAGTCGCATCCTGGTAACCCAATTGGCGCCAAGCTTCATAAACCGTCACCGCCACCGCATTAGATAAATTCATACTACGACTATTAGCAGTCATTGGGATACGAATTTTTTGCTCCAATGGCATGGTGTCTAAAATCGACATTGGAATACCGCGTGTTTCCGGACCAAACATCAAATAATCACCCAACGCAAATTGGGCTTGACTATGCGCCGGTCCGCCTTTCGTGGTCAACGCAAACAAACGCGCCGGCTTCTCGGTTTGCAAAAACGCCTCAAAGGTTTTATGTTTTTTAATCTCGGCAAATTCATGATAATCCAACCCGGAACGACGCAATCGTTTATCATCCCAAGTAAATCCCAATGGCTCAATCAAATGCAACCGAAATCCCGTATTCGCACATAATCGAATAATATTCCCCGTATTTTGCGGAATTTCCGGTTCATATAACACAATATCTAACATAATTCTCTCTGTTATCAACAAATAGCACCGGCAGCAAACGTGCACAAATTTTAACGCCAAACACCAAAATAGCAAGCCACAAATCACCCTCCGCCCCAAACCTCCCAAAAAAAACCACCGCACTTTTCGTGTGCTTCTCTCCCGTTTTCACCGCCGAAGCGACTTACTATTTCTAGGAAAATTTGTCGTTTTTAAACTTGCAGCGCAAGCGAGTTTCAAATTTTTCCGTCAAAGAAATGATAACCAAGCGGAGGAAAAAGATGAAACCGGGTTGCTTTTCTTTTGGCAACGCAAAGAAAAGTAACAGATCCCAAAATGCGGTTAATTTTCCGTAAGTTTTGGTTTAATTAACCCATAAATCACACCGGTAACCAACGATCCGACCGTGATAGCAAGTAAATACATCAACGGCTGCGAAACAAACGGGATAACAAACAAACCGCCATGTGGCGCGTTTAGGGTGATGCCCAATCCTGTGGAAATGGCGCCGGCAGTAGCACCGCCTATCACGCTTGACACAATCACGCGAATTGGATCCGCGGCAACAAACGGCAAGGCGCCCTCGGAAATAAAACATAAACCTAAGATAAAGGCGGTATTGCCGCTGTTATGTTGGTTTACGTTAAATTTACGACGTGCAATCCACGTGGCAATCGCCATTCCAATTGGTGGTACCATACCGCCCGCCATTGCGGCTGCCATTGGCAAGGTAACATTAGAAGCAATCATACCGACAGAAAAGGCATATGCCGCTTTGTTTACCGGTCCGCCCATATCCACGCACATCATGCCGCCCAAAATAATCCCCAACAATATCGCATTGGTTCCGGTCATGGAGGATAACCAATCAGAAAGTGCGGTCATAATGCTGGCAACCGGTGGATTGATTAAATACACCATCGCCAAACCGACAATTGCCGTCCCCAATAATGGCAAAATCAAAATCGCTTTTAAAGAATTGACGCTTGCCGGTAACTTGATGATATTATTTAAAAATTTCACCACATAACCGGCAAGGAAACCGGCGATAATTCCGCCTAAAATCCCCGCATTGGCAGAAGTCGCCAACATACCGCCGGTTAAACCGACCGCCAAGCCCGGGCGATCCGCAATAGAAAACGCCACATACCCTGCAAACACAGCGATCATCAAATGGAATGCGCCGCCACCGCCAATATCCATTAAGGCCTTCGGCAAACCGCCGGCAATATTGGCATCTTTAAATGCTTCAATCCCGAACATAAAGGAAATGGCAATCAGCAAACCTCCCGCCACCACCAACGGTAACATATGGGAAACACCGGTCATCAAGTGTTTATACACACCTTTTTTCTCGCCGATATTCTCTTCTTTGACTTTTTCTGCGCGACTAACGCTGTAAATTGTAGCTTCCTTAAAGGCTTTATCGAATTCTTGCGCAGTTTTTTTCAGGGCTAAACCGGTGGAAGTTCGATACATTGGTTTACCGACAAATTTGCTTAAATCCACGTCAATATCCGCCGCCACAAACACTAAATCCGCAGCCGCCACTTCTTCCGGCGAAATCGGATTGCCGGCGCCCACTTGTCCGCGAGTTTCAACTTTGACGTTCCAACCTTGTTTTTTGCCATATTCAGTAATCGCCTCGGCAGACATAAACGTATGCGCCACGCCGGTTGGGCAAGCGGTAACCGCTACAATATTTTTCACGCTATTAGGCGAAATCGCCGCGGAATTGACCGCACTTTCAACCGGATTTGGCAACACATAATCTTGCGCCTGATTAAGCGCTTGGCGCAATAGGTTTTCCGGCGCATTAAATGCTTGTTCCGCGTCGGCTAAAAAGACTTTTTTACCGACCAAGTGCGGATTATTCGGCAAACTGTCACCGAACACAATCGCCAAATCGGCACGCTCCACTTGATTTACCACTTGATTGCCTTGCTGTTTCATTGCTGCGCTAACCGCTTGGTGCAACAAAAAGATCTTAGCATTACCTAATTGACTTGATTGAGTAAGATAAATATTCATAAGATTAGCCTTCAATTAATGTTACATTAACCTTGTTTAAAATCGGGGTTAATAACGCCGGATCGCTGACACCAACGTTACTTTGTGAAACCGCAAAAGCGGAAACCGCGCTGGCAAATGCCAATGTTTCCGCTTGGGAAAGGTTTTTGCTTAATCCATAAATTAAACCCGCGACCATAGAATCCCCGGCACCCACGGTACTGACTACATTTTCGCATTTTGGCGGTTGCGCACGCACGATAGCGTTATCGCTTAACCAAACCGAACCTTGTGCGCCCATGGAAATAATCACATTGGCAATGCCTTGCGCTTTTAATTTTTTCGCGGCGGCAATAATGTCCTCCAGGGTTGGTAATGCATGCCCTACCCAAGCCTCCAATTCGCGGTGATTTGGTTTTACCAACCAAGGTTGCGCGCGTAAACCTGCGGTTAATGCCGCGTTGCTACTATCTAATATCACTTTAACGCCCGCTTGATGCAAGGCTTTCAACCAATCAGCGAACAACGCCGGCGTCACTCCGCGCGGCAGGCTGCCGCAAACCGCGACAATGTCAAATTGTTGGCAATACGCTAATGAATTTTGCACAAAGGTTTGCCAATCTGCTGCGCTGATTTCATAACCTGAAAAGTTTAAATCAGTGACATCCGCTTCAGTTTCGGTGATTTTAACGTTAATGCGCGTTTTGCCGGCAACACGTTGAAATTTATCGATCAAGCCTTGTTTGTAGAACATTGCTTCAAAATCACCCACATTGTCTTGCCCCAAAAATCCGCCAACAGCCACATCAACGCCCAAATCTTTTAATACTTTTGCTACGTTAATACCTTTGCCTGCGGGAAAAAGCCCGAGAGTTTCGACGGTGTTCACTTCGCCCAGTTCAATACGTTTTAAGCGCCCGACCAAATCATAAGCGGCGTTTAAGGTGATGGTTGCTACATTCGCCATTTTTTCTCCTTATTCGCCTAACCCGGCTGCAATCGCCGCGCCAATACCGTCAATCGCTTGTTGCGCTTGTTCACCGGTGGCGACAAAACGCAAACGGTGTCCTTTGACCACCCCCAAAGACACGATTTTCATCAAACTTTTCGCGCTCACCGGTTGGCTGTCGCGATCGAGATTTTGTACTGTCACCGCTACGTTATATTTTTTTACTTCATTCACTAAAACTGCGCTTGGGCGAGCGTGTAAACCATGTTCATTTTGAATTACAAAAATGCCCTCCACGGAATTTTCCGTGCCGGATACATTTTCTGTCGAATATTCCACCGCACTTTTTTCCACCGCCGGCGCTGTTGGCGCGCTAATCACTTCAATGCTATCCGCTTCTTGCAGCGGCAGGGCGGAAACGCTTTCGCCCAATCCGTCCGCGATCACTTTACCCAAGGCTTCAATTGCCGCTTGTGCATCTTCGCCCTCGGCAACAAAACGCAAGCGGTGACCTTGCGTCACGCCTAACGCCACGATTTTCATCAAACTTTTCGCGCTCACCGCGTCGCTACCGCGGGTCAGATTTTGCACCGTAATTTTCGCGGCAAATTTTTTCACTTCATTCACTAAAACCGCACTCGGGCGAGCGTGTAAACCATGTTCGTTGCGTACGGTAAAAGTGCCGACCACACGTCCAACTACCGCTGAATTTATCTGATTTTCATCAACCGGCGCTGCGGCTTCGTTAACCGCTTGCGCCGGCGCCTCTCCGTTTAAGGCACTGACAATTTGCACCGCGTTGCCTTGTAGCAAGGTTTGCTGCACTTGTGGTTCTAACAAACGTGCCAACAACGGATTGATTTGATCGTTAACCGCTGCTACGGTTAATACCGCTTGCACGGTTTTTCCGTTATTTTGGAACGGTTTTTTCGCGCGACTGAACGCCACCGCATTTTTTTCATTGCCGACAACCGCATCCGTCACCCATAAACCGCCGCCCAAAGGCAACGCCGGAGTGGCAATCACTTCGGAAACAAATTGATTATTGACCGCACTTTGTTGTTGTAATTTTCCGGCATTAATTGCGGTTAAAGTCAATAAACTTTCGCTGTCCACCGCTAAACTCAATAAATCCGACGACATTCGATATTCCTGTTCGCCCATCAAAATCGCGCGAAATTGTTTTGCATCTTGCAATTTCGCCAATTTTTCCGCAGTTTCTTCATCACCTAAAACGTGCGTTAACTGGCGTAATAATGCTAAATGTTCGTCGGAACGGGCGGCAATGCCGATCACCACATAAGCAATATTGCCCTCACCCCATTCAATACCTTGCGGAAATTGAAAAATCTGTACGCCTGTTTGTTTTACCATACCGCGAGTTTCCAACGTACCGTGCGGAATGGCAATCCCGTTGCCTAAAAATGTTGAGGTTTGCTTTTCGCGCCCTAACATTCCTTGTAAATAACCGCTCTCCACATAACCGGCTTGCTCCAGTGCTTTCGCCGCTAATTCAATCGCTTGCTGTTTGTTATCAGCTTGGGCTGATAAATGAATATTAGTTTCAGGTAAATTAAACATTTTTGCTCCTTATTTGAGGTTTCGATAGTTTTACATTGACTGAAATCGAAAGCTAAAACCTTTCAGCAAAGAGGTAAAGAGAAAGCTGCGACAATATTTAATTATTCGCAGCTTCCTTATTTATTTTCCGGTACAAAGCGCTAAAATCTGCTCGCTGCCTTGTACAATATATTCATCATTTTCTGACCGTACTTTGTCTTTTTGCAAATCTAACATAGCATCATAAATCCCTTGAGTGGCGCTTGGTCGATCCACCTGCTCCCAGCAAGATGGGCTAAGTTTGTTAAAATTGCCTTGTAAATCAGACGCAAACAGCACTCCGCTATAATAAGCGTAAACATTGCTGTCATGTCCGCCACCGTTGTAAAGGTTGGCTTTTACTTGATCGATTGGGACTAAAATGCGTCCTAAATACCAGTCATTCGCGCCGCTGGCAAAGGAATTAACATCATACTCCGCAGTTACTCGCCCTTTGAATGTGGCAATCGTCGCTTCATAAGCGGTAGCATAAGATTTCTGATCGATTTTATTTTCGCTTAGATTAATGACCGGTTTTTTGTCGTTCATAAATGGAATATAAGAGGTCACAGAATTCATTGAACAAGCTGCTAAGGTGCTTGCCATCAGAATAACGGAAAGTTTTTTTAACATATAGACTCCCAATTTAAGCGTGAATTGAGGCATTATACTAGGGAATCTGCCTTTATCCAAGCAGCGTAGCGGAATTCTTGTGCAAATTTGTTGCTTTGTTGCACAAAATTAACCGACAACCACCATTACCGGAAGATTTTGTCTAATTTTGCAAATCCTCGAGGTTATTCATATTACGAAAGGCGGATCTTTGCTCGCTAAAATCTACTGCTACCGCACCCTGTTGCCGCATAAATGCTAACATCCGACGCTCACCGCGTTGCAAGTAATCCGCAAGTACCGAGGCTAATTGCGTGGACAGCAAACAAAAAGTCGGATGTTCCCGCTCGCCATCACTGGCATAAGCCGCCAAAACGCCTCTGTTTTTGACCGCACTTTCCAATTTTTCGCGTAAATCCAGCGGCAAAAACGGACTATCGCAAGGAACAAATAGCACAAATTCACTGTCCGCCCGTTCAAGGGAAGTCAAAATACCGCTCAACGGTCCTTGAAAATCCGCCGGTTGATCAGAAAAAACCGACAACCCGCTTTGTGCATAAACCGCTTGATTACGATTGGCATTCAGCGAAATCTCCACCACCTGCCCGCGCAAACGTCGGTAACAATGCATAAACAAAGGCGTCCCTTGATAAAGCTGTAACCCTTTATCCACGCCCCCCATCCGCCGCGCCTTCCCACCGGCTAAAATCACCGCACTTATTTTCATGTTTATTCCTTTGTTATTTTGTAGCTATGTAGGGTGAAACACACCAACAAAATCTTTATTATTTTACACCGCACGTTTATAAATTTCACCTAACGTCATTTTTTGTTTTCCGAATAAACGCACGCTTTGGGCAAAAAATAATTCGCCGGCGGCAATAGCGTCTATCAAGGCGTTGTGGGTGATATATTCCGGTAAACCGTATTGTTTACGCACGCTTGCTAATTGATAATTCGGCGGTAAATAACTAGATTTTTGCTTTAAAAAAGAACGCTCAATTTTTAAGGTATCCAACCAAAGCAGCGGGAAATGCGAGATATTATAACGCGTGACCAAATAATGTTGAATGAAACGTTTTTCAATATTGGCACCATGAGCAATCACGATGCGTCCTTTCATCAAAGCAAATAATTGATTCATTACCTCATCCAAGGTTTCCGCACCATTGAGCATTTGCGGTACGATATGATTAATCACCACCGTATCTTCTTTAACCTCTTGTTCGGCAACAAATTGATGCCAAGTTTGGGATAAATTCAAGGTAAAATGATCAATGGGAACCGCAGCGACGCTCAGAATATTATCCATCATGGAATTTAATCCCGTGGTTTCAAAATCAATGGATAAATAAGAAAGTGCGGTCAAATCAGCGTGCGTTTGCGGGTAAGGTTGCGCAAAAAGTGCGTTCAACTCCGCCGGCAAATGCGTTTGTGCTTGCCATTTTTGGCGCGCTGATTCAAGCTGGCGGAGCGGATGAAAACGTTGGAAGAAGGCGGAAAATCCTTTCATCGTATCATGCCTCGCTGTGAAAAGCGTAATTCCGCCGCCTCTTGGATTTTGGCAATTAAACGGAACGCGTCTTTGAGATGGTTGCGATGAAATGAGGTTAATTCGCGCGGATCAATGTGATTGGTCAGCGATTGTTGTTGCTGTAATTGGGTTAGCTGAAATTTAAAGCGCAGATCGCAAACAAATTCATATGCGCCCAGCGCATTTTCAAGCGTGACTTGATCCAAAATACCTAATTTGTGGCTGATTTCAAAACGCGCTTTGGTGGACATGGTTTCCGATACGCCGGCGGCTAAAGCATAAATCCGCCCGAGATCCGCCAATAAACTGATCGCGCGTTTTTTCAAATTCAGCATATTTTTATTTTCTCCGTCCTTGCTCACCACAAAATGGCGGAAAATACTCAATGGTGGCTTAACCCGAATCGCATTGGCGGTTAAAAATGCGAGGAAGCGTTTGTTATTGGCGATTAAATCGACAAAGTGTTGCTGTAATTCATCAGCTAATCTCGTTTCACCATAAATCCCGCGCATATCCATTAAGACCGAAGCATTGAGTAACCCGTCTAATTCGGGATAGCGTACCCAATTAGTAAAATCGTTTTTCCACTCCGCCAAAGATTGACACCAACGCGGGTTGGACGCCATATAATTACCGCTACAACGGGCATAGCCACATTGATGCAAGCCTTCATTCACAAAACGTGCCAACTGCTTAAAATAGGCTTTTTCTGCGTCATTTAACGGGCGCTCCACGATTAATGCGTTATCTTGATCGGATAAGGGATGGATTTCATAACGCGCTTGCGATCCGGCGACAACCCAAGCGTAACCACAAGGCGGCGCACCAAATTGATGTTCCGCCATCATTAATAATTTACGATGAAACGCATCAGCAATTAAGGTCATCACTTTCATCACATTGTCAAAACTGGCGCTGCTTTCGATTAATGCGCTAAACACGCCTTGTTGTTGCTTGGCGACTTCGATTAATAATGGCAGGCTGTTGGCTTGGAAAATATGATTAATAATAAAAATAGATTGCACATTATGATATTTGACCAAATCCGTCGCGGTCAAAATCCCCTCAATTTTTCCCTCATTGACCACCGGCAAACTGCGGATATTGTGCTGCATCATCAAAGACACCGCATTTAACACCAAATCATCCGCCGCAATGACCGGCGGTTGCGGCGTCATAATGGCGGTCACCGGCGTTTGCACGTCCACATTGTGCGCCACCACTTTTTTTGTCATATCACGGTCGGTCACAATACCGACAAGGCGATCGTTTTGCATCACCAACGCAGAAGATCGTCGCCGGATCGTCATGGCTAATGCCGCTTGTTGAATACTGGACGTATGCGCCACCAACGCTACTTTCGGATTGGCAATTTCCGCGACGGTTTTGATAAAAATATTATCCGCACCTTTCATCACTTGATGGCGCAAACTGGCTAAACGGGTGCTGGTGTTGGTAGAAAAATAATCGGCATAATGAGGATGTTGTTTTAAAATTTGATTAATAAAATGGTAAGAAATTTGATAAATCAGGCTGTTTTCGATAGCGTAAGCGGTATATTTTTCGGCGTGTGATGTATCGAAAATACTAAAACCGAACACATCTCCGGCTTCCAATTTAGCGCGCAACTGTCCGGAGGCATTAATTTGCTCCACTTCGCCGGTACGCACAATATATAAAAAATCCTGCGGGGTTTGCATTGAAACAACAATCTCGCCTTTTGGCACATAACGAATTTGAATATTATTGGCAATTTGGCTGATCAAGGGTTTGGGTAAATGATTAAACGGAGAAACCTCTGCAATAAAGAGTTCGATATTGGGAATCAGCGAGTTATCCATAAGAAATGCCTCATTAACGACAATAGACGAGGAATAGCATACAAAAAGTGCGATCAAAATGCACCATAAAATCCTCCTCATTCGCCATCATGGTTTACTTTTCTTCGCGGGATAATTCAAGTATGATCGCCAATAGATTAGGTTACGATTATAAGGAATATGTATGAAATGTCATCGTTTACATGAAGTTTTGGAACTTCTCCAACCATATTGGTCTAAAGATCCGGATTTGCATTTATTGCAAATTTTGCAAAAAATTGCCAATGAAGCCGGATTTGATAAGCCGATTTCAGAATTAACCGACGAAGTCATTATTTATCATCTCAAAATGCACGGAACGGACAAACACGAACCCATTCCCGGAATTAAAAAAGATTATGAAGAGGATTTCAAAACTGCACTGCTTAAAGCACGTGGTATTCTTAAATAAAGGACGCATTTATGAAAAAACTATTACTGACATTATTCTCGCTTTTTGCCGTCACCGCTAATGCCTACGCATTGGATATTCAAGACGGTAAACAATATATTTCCGTCAATGGTCAACGTTCCGTGCAGCCGGAGGTGGTGGAATTTTTCTCTTTCTACTGCCCACATTGTTATGATTTCGAAATGCGCTATGACATTCCTAATAAAGTGAAAAATAGCTTACCGGAAGGCACTGCATTTAGACAATATCATGTTGATTTCTTAGGCTTTCAATCTGAAAACTTAACCCGCGCTTGGGCGTTGGCAATGGCATTGGGCGCTGAAAATAAAGTGAAAAAACCATTATTTGAAGCGGCACAAAATGCCGTGAAAAGTCGCAATCAAAGCGCACCGTCAATGGATGACATTCGTCAAATTTTTATCGACAACGGCGTAACGGCAGAACAATTTGATGGCGGTTGGAACAGCTTTGCGGTCACCGCATTGGTAAACAAACAAACCAAAGCGGCGGAACAATTGCACGTGCGCGGCGTACCGGATTTCTACGTTAACAATCAATATCGTATCAATCCTGAAGGTCTCTCTCGTACCGAACAAGGATTTATTAACGATTATGTGGAAACTATCAACGGATTATTGAAAAAATAACCCGCCGATAATTGCATAAAAAAAATTGCAAAAATCAGAAAAAATTGGTTTAATGCTTGCCGATTTTTGACAGATGATAACTGAGGATACTATGGCTGAAAGTTTTAGCGTTACCCGCCGTTTTTTTGACGATAAAAATTACCCGCGTGGATTTGCACGTCACGGTGATTACACTATTAAAGAGTCTCAAACTTTAGAACAGTATGGACAGGCATTTAAAGCATTAGATTCAGGTGAGCGCGAGCCGGTAACGGAAGAAGAAAAAGCTTTTGTCCAATTTTGTCGCGGTGAACGCCCTGCAGAAACATTCTTTGAAAAAACATGGAATAAATATCGTTCACATATTTCCACCACTAAACGCGTTTACACCTTATCCGGTGTGGTCGGCGTGGATAATTTGGATGATTTTTCTGCAGAATAACACCCAAATAAGCAAACGGAAGGCTTGAGAATTCAAGCCTTTTATTTTTTCTACTACCATTTTGTCTCTTATCAAGCGAAGATTATGCAAAGGTTACCAACTGAACTTTATTCCCAACTTCTGGCGGAAAAACAACAAAAACTGACCGCACTTTTAGCGCCCTTTGATGCGCCACCTTTACAGGTTTTTACCTCCCCCGTGCAGCATTACCGTATGCGCGCCGAATTTCGCATTTGGCACGAACAAGAGGATTTTTATCACATCATGTTCGATCCGCAAACCCGCCAACGTTATCGCGTGGATCAATTTCCGATTGCCGGTAAATTAATTAACCGCGTGATGCAAGCCTTGCCGGCTTTACTAAAACAACATCAGGTACTTTCCCATAAATTATTCCAAATTGACTATTTAAGCACGCTAAGCGACCAAATTATCATCAGTTTGTTGTATCACAAAGCCTTAACCGACGAATGGCAAACATTGGCGCAACAGCTGAAACAACAATTGCAACAACAAGGCGTTAATGTGCAACTGATCGGGCGGGCAAGTAAGCAAAAAATTTGTTTGGATCAGGATTTTGTAGATGAAGTATTGACCGTTAATGGACGCCAATATATTTATCGCCAAGTAGAAAACAGTTTTACTCAACCAAATGCGCACGTAAACTGTAAAATGTTGCAATGGGCAATTGAATGTACCCAAGGCAGCCAAGGCGATTTATTGGAACTTTATTGCGGCAACGGGAATTTTTCCATTGCCTTAGCGCAAAATTTCCGTCGCATATTGGCAACTGAAATCGCCAAACCGTCAGTGGCGGCGGCGCAATTTAATATCTCCGCAAATCAAGTGACGAACTTGCAAATTATCCGAATGTCGGCGGAAGAATTTACCCAAGCAATGAACG
This sequence comes from Actinobacillus seminis, assembly GCF_002263215.1. Lineage (GTDB taxonomy): Bacteria > Pseudomonadota > Gammaproteobacteria > Enterobacterales > Pasteurellaceae > Actinobacillus_B > Actinobacillus_B seminis. The sequence goes on along the minus strand of NZ_NLFK01000008.1, from coordinate 130,786 downwards.
GCGTACGCGAATTTAACCGTCTGCGCGGCATTAATTTGCAAGAATATGAATGCAATACTATTTTTGTCGATCCACCGCGTGCCGGCTTGGATTTTGACACCGTGAAATTGGTACAAGGGTATGAGCGCATTTTGTATATTTCTTGTAACCCATTGACATTATGCGAAAATTTGGCGCATTTAAGCCAAACACACAATATCGCCAAAGCGGCATTATTTGATCAATTTCCTTATACAGAACATATGGAGTGTGGCGTATGGCTCGTCAAAAAGTCGCCATTCAATTGATTTGCGAAATCGAAAATAGGCAAAACTTCACCGCGCTTTGCCAACAGCAAGGGTTAACGCATGATGAAACCAGCCCGTTGGCATTAGTGCAAACGCAAGTGGCAGACGAGGTGCGTTTAGAATTACGTAAATTAGACGAACCGAAACTCGGTGCTATTTTTGTGGATTTTGTGCATGGCGCACTGGCATATCGTCGTCAATTTGGTGGCGGACGCGGCGAGGCAATTGCAAAAGCGGTGGGCATAAAAAAAGGCTATTTGCCCACCGTGATTGATTCCACCGCCGGACTTGGGCGTGATGCCTTTGTACTGGCGGCAATTGGCTGTCGGGTGAAATTAATCGAACGTCATCCGGTGATCTATTTGCTGCTGCAAGACGGATTACAGCGCGCTTACGCGGATGCCGAAATTGGTGCCATGATGCAACAAAATATGCAATTGTTGCCGCAACACCATATCGCCGCCCTTGATCCCAAGGTGGATTTCGCCGACGTGGTTTACCTCGATCCCATGTATCCGCATAAACAAAAAAGCGCGTTAGTCAAAAAAGAAATGCGCGTATTTCAACACTTGGTCGGCGCTGATTTAGACGCAGCGGAATTACTCCCCGTCGCCCTGCAACTCGCCCGCCGACGCGTTGTCGTCAAACGCCCTGATTACGCTGAATTTCTCGCACAAAAAGCACCGCACTTCAGCCGCGAAACCAAAAACCACCGATTTGATATTTATTTAACTGCAGATTGAGGAAATTTGCAGAAAGTTGTGTGCCCACCAATAAAATAGATAAGGTGATTGTTTGCACGAGCATTTCTCATATTTCCAATCAATCTCTGGCTCAAGTATTGCTCATCTTTCCGATCAATCTCTGGTGCGAGTATTGCTTATCTTTCTAACCAAACCGCTGGCGCGAGCATCGTGCTCGTGCCTTTTCATTTTCTCTCAAAAAAATCACCGCTCTTTCCATTTCCCCCGTTTTCACCGCCGAAGCGACTTACCATTTCTAGGAAAATTTGTCGTGTTTGAGCTTGCAACGCAAGCGAGTTTCAAATTTTCCGTCAAAGAAATGGTAATCAAGCGCAAGGAAAAGGTGAAACCGGGTTGCCTTTCTTTTGGTTACTTTTCTTTTGGCAACGCAAAGAAAAGTAACACTCAAAAACCACCGCACTTTTCCCCTCAAATAATAAATCGTCCCCTTAATATCCATTTTGGAAAATCATTTTTTACTCGCAAAAAATCTTTAAAAGTGCAGTTAAAACTTAAAGAAATTTTTAAATTTCATCCTGTTAATATAGCATTTTTGTTATTTTATAAGCTATATTTATAGCGTTAATTGTATCGCACAGGGCTTTTGGTACCGTAATACGTTGGTGAACGCTATCTTTGTCACAACGCCGGTGATGGAAACCTTTATACAATTATTGCCAAAAGTAGAGGATGTGGTCTTGTTTAGTTATTCCGAACGTCTCGTATTAAGCAATTTAGAGCTTTTAAGAGAACAAAGAAGTTAATTTTTTTAAGATCAGGAGAATATAAATGTCATATGTTGTTAATCCGCCGCCAGTAGTCGGCGTAGCTGTTGTTGATAGCGATCAGTTATTTCCGGTGCGTCGTGTTTATTGTGTCGGGCGTAACTACGCGGCTCATGCAAGAGAAATGGGCTTTGATCCCGATCGCGAGCCACCATTTTTCTTCTGTAAACCGACAGATTCCGTAGTTCCAGTTAAAAGTGGCGAAACTTATGGTTTCCCTTATCCGACACAAACCAAGAATTTGCATTACGAAGCAGAACTGGTAGCAGTAATTGGTAAAGCCGGTAGCAATATTCCCGTTGAACAAGCCCTTGATTATGTATGGGGCTACGCAGTGGGTTTGGATATGACTCGTCGCGATTTACAAATAAAAATGCGTGAAATGGGACGTCCTTGGGAAATTGGTAAAGCGTTCGATTATTCCGCGCCAATCGGACCAATTTATCCCGCCAGCAAAATTGGGCATTTCAGTTCCGGCTCCCTTTGGTTGACCGTCAACGGTGAATACAAACAACATACCGATTTGAGCCATTTAATTTGGTCCGTACCGGAAATGGTGGCGTATTTATCAACTTACTTCAAACTGCAACCGGGAGATATCATCTTTACCGGTACACCGGAGGGTGTGGGGGCAGTTGTTCGCGGCGATAAAATGGTAGCGGGTATGGATTCACTTGGTGAATTACAGGTTGATGTTGTCTAAAGCAAGCTTTGAAACTGTATAGTATTTTACAGCGCTACCTCTTATCGCGTAAGAATTGCTTTAAATTTAAAAGGTGTTGACACGGAATATGCCCGAGCCAACATAATCCTGCCGGATTGGTGACGGCATTAACAATTTAGGGCAATCTTTGGCTATTTTGGATTATTTAAGTACGAAGAAGAATAAATAAAACGCCAAAAGACGTTGGATGACGCAAAGAAAAAGCGCAATAGTGTGCCCTTAACAATAATCGAGATAATCCGGAATGTCCTGCGCTATACGCTTTGCAACATAAAAAAGAGTAAGGAAATGATGAAATTACCGCTAGGTAAAATTCTCTCTACGCAAAAATAAGCTTGTTCTACCGCATGTTCTATCCCCATACTATTTGCCATCTCATCGGTACTGCCGGTGTGAGAAAAATAGCAAAGATACAACAAAAATGACGTTGACGGATTAAGTAAAATTTTTGTTTTTTGCCTATTTTCTTAAAAGGACGTCTTACCCTTTTTTATTATCTTCTCATAGCAAGCCGATGTTCTAACAAAACAATGCGGTATTAGTAGCAGTTGCACAAAGATTGAAATCGCTAAATAAATTAAGATCCCCATAATCATCTATTATGGGGATTTTTATATGTCCGAAAACGGTTTAATTTCACAACTAAAGAAAGATATAAAAAAGTGGTGGGTATTAGATGATTTAACCATTGAGATGATTAAAGTTGATAGGGGCATTTCCGAAGTCAGTAGCCATCTTCTTACCCCAAAAACGTGTTTAGCGGTCTATAATGTGTTAAAAAAGCTAAGAGCCTAAAATATGGTAGAACAAAAAATATTACCCTTGCAAGGGGAGATTAAACACTCAGCTTGGAGGCTTAAAAAGTTAGCATAATAGGGATTATATTAACCTTATTGTTTAATCGCCAACGTACCTTTACCATATTCTTTTCAAGGCGTACCACAACGCCTTTATCCAATGCTTTAACGCTCCACGCATAGAGATGGTATGTTGAGCGGAGATGGGTTTGTTCGCTTGGTCGTCTTTGATAAGGACTAAGGCAATCAATTCATTACCGTAAAATAGCAGTGTGGCTCTTACTTTAAGACTTCAAGCACCATTTTCCGCAGTTTGCCTTTGAAGTGGTGTTGATGCAGTTTGTAAGTGATTTGTAAGTGAAATGGGCAGTATTGTATTCCTACTGAATGCCGATATTCTAATACTTCAAGGGCGTGGCGGAGCTTTTGCAGCTTATCATCCATAAGGCTAAGTGTTTCACTACTTGCTCACGTTCACGCTCGAATAAGCGGATTTTGTGTTCAATTTGATGGATACAGACCGATTTAGTCATTATTGCCACAAGCCCTCTTGGTGTACAATTTTCCGTTGCCAATAGCCACACCATTCATTGTTTTCGTTGATCGTATAGAGGCATTTATCTAAGATGTCGCTAAACTGCCAACCATTCGGCTTTCTGCGGTTATCTTCACGGTAAGCCACATTCGCATAGTTGAGTAGATAAGCGTTACTCATTTTATGCACCTAACCGTAATACATTCGTTTAAAGCGACTGAATAGGCTTTCGGCTTGATTGTTCGTTATGCCTAAATCACCGCGGTATTCTTCCTTGTGATTGACGGTACGTAAATCGTAACGAGGTAATAGCACATCGTAGGTAGAGCTTTCATCGGTATTGATACGGCTATTCGCTTGAATAAAACGATTCGCAAAGGTACTGACAATCGGCTGCATTTCGGATTTTGCCACCATCACCAGCGAACGTTTTGGTCCACAAACTTGGTTGCTAACTGGGAATGGGGCGATGTTTCAAACAACTAGTCAGGAAAGTGATATACCCTATCAAGAGGAAAAGCTCATCGCACACTACCGTGCAATGCCTGAAAAACTTAAAGAAGCTTTTTCAATTTCTTTTAAAGAAATTTCAAAAATAGATAATGTTTAATATAGTAAAAAGCCATCTGAATTTGAACTCAGATGGCATAGTGTTATTTTAATCCCCAATAAACTAAACCTTTATACGGCAATTTGATGTTAGGCAACCAAAAATCGTTGCCTTTCCAACCTTTATCTTCATTACCAACCACAAGGTAAAGCGTTAAAAACAAATCGTTTGGGTATTTATCGCCTAATTTACGGTCATCTTCAGAGAGCATTGTACCAGTGGCTCTACCAATTTTTCTTCCCTTTTTGATTAAAACATAATTTTTAAAACTTGGGCGTTGGGTTTGTAAGGCTCGAATACTAGTAATAAATTTTTGTTTATCCCAATCATCAGAATGATAATTACCTAGATTTTCTAAAATTAAAAATAAGGTTTCACTGTCAATTTGGTATAAATCTTCCTTAATTGGGTTTTGCTCAATAGCAGAAAGTAATCCGTTGATTTGGGCTAAATTTTTTTCATTTGGCTTAAATGGAAAATAATTTACACCGCCAACAAGTTGATTGATTGCATCTGATTTCAACACATTTTTACGTGTTGGGTTGATATTTTTCGGATAAATAATTTGTACATTGCCGTTTAATTGCTTGGCTTGTTCAATAATTAAATTATTTGCTTGATTAAGCGATACAAAAAATTTATATACATCCATTGGCATATAAAGCCTTAACAGAGATGTATCACGATCATAACCAAAAATGCGAGAATGCTGCCAAAAAGTATCTGCATTTGGCTTTTTGGCTGTACGACTATAATAAACTGTTTGCAGTTTTGGAATAGTTAAACCACGCCCAATCACATTACCGCCAATCACGATATTAAAATCTTTTTCTAAATCAAAATCAGATTCAGTTTTAGAATTTAGCACAACAACATTAATTCGTTTATTTTGCAAAAGTGCGGTCAGGTTTTCGTAGATTTCTTCAAAGTGATGAATATTGGGTTTAGTTTTCTGTAAATCTTGATAGCTTTCTTTAAAACTATTTGCAAAATTTTCATCATTATTTACGGCGTATACTAACTCATTTAAACAAGATTTAATTTTATCTGCAAATGCTTTATGATCTTGGATTTTATAACTTGGGTGTAATGCAAAATTACAGTTAGTTTTATTGCATAAATCAAATTCTGCACAAGTAATCATAAATGATTGTAACGCCTGTTTAACACCATAAGGAATATCGCTACTATCATCTTTAATCTCATCTAATTCACTGTCAATCGCTCGGAAAATATAACTTGGTGGATCGGAAAAAACAAAATTTCCGCCAATATATTTTTCACCAGGTTCAAAGAAATGAACAAAATCAGGCTGCCAATTAGAATCCAAGTGCTGCAACAATAAGGATTGTGGTGTTGCCGTTAATTGAATAAATAAACTTTGACAACAGCTATTTTTGATTTCATTTAATAATTTATTGATTGTACTAGCATCTTTATCAAGTTTATTTACATTAGTATTAAGGCTTGCAGCATCAGCTTCATCGTCCACAATAACTAGAGGATATCCTTTTAAATTTTCTTGGCTTTTAAATAAGTTTCGCCAACGTTTTAACACACTGGCATTTTTCTTGATAACCACTAAAATCGGGTTATCTGCTTTCATTACTTGGGTAAAACTTTTGTCATCATCTTCTGATAAGACAATAAATTTATCCAAACTTGCTTTAGCTCGTTTTACAGTTTGCTGCTGTAAATCGACACTATCAGTAGTCAGATAAAGGAAAATTTTATGATCGCCATCGTCAGCCAATGCACTTAATACACCTAAAACTTGGGCGGTTTTACCACTTTGTACATTGCCTAATAATAAAACATTTTGGGCTTTTTTTAGCTCAATTTGAGTCAATTTATCCATAAATCCTGAAACGGTGTTTTTTACAGAATCCGCTAATTCAGGTGGTGTAAGTTGATTTAAATAGGTTTGCAGCATTTAGTTTTTCCCCTTAAATGAAAGTAACCAAATATCGGGATTATCCGTTGAACGAAATTCAAAATGATCGTTGCCATATTTGCATAAGGTTTCTTCAGTAATTCTTTCACCTGTTTTTAAACAGTTTGCACTTTCTAATCTACCTTTAATCCATTTTCCTAAAGTTTTTAGATCGTTTTCGGAACGAAAATTTTTAGAATAATCACCTGATGTTTTACATTTAAATTTCCAGCCATCGTCAGTAATTACAGTAAACGACTTATGACAAGGATAGCCTTGCTGTTGTGTAATATCTTTTGAAATAATAAGCTCTACTTCATACCAAGGTCTTGGCTTAATAAAGCCACGCTTATCTTCTCGTCCTTTTCCAAAGAAAACATTTAAATTACTGCTTTTTTCCGTTTTAGCTTGAATATGGAATTTATAAATTGATGTTTGTAGAAATAATTTTGCAACATCACTTGCATTGACCCTGCTTACACCTAAGCAATTTTCTAAATGGCTATTGTGCTCTTTGAATTTATTTGGAGTTTCAACTTCACTAATAGATTTTCCTAGCTTATTAATTGTGCTTTGAATATCTGTCTGTAGACTTAACGCACTACTTCCGCTGAGATGAAGCATTGTTTCATAAGTACGTTCTGTACTATCCCAAAAACAAGTCAAATTTGCCGAACCAATTAAGCCGTCAATTTGTTTTCCACTTCTAAAGGAATACATTTTTCCATGGAATTTAACAAAAGGAGAAATAAAAACAGAACCACGCTTTTCTTCTTGTAAAAATTGATTAAGTTCGCAAAGACTATCGTATTGCGGGCGAGTAAAACCTTCTAGATAGTGCATCCCAACCAAAAGGTCTAGCTTTTTTAATTTAGAGTGATGTTCAATGATTTTATGTAATTCTTTAATAGCATCATTAGAAACATAACCTGTAGCCATTATTGCTTCATCAGCAGATTTAAATAAATCCATCCAAACTTTATTTAGTGAATGATTTGTAATCTTAGCTTGAGCGATATTAGAAAAAACAGTGTTCATCGTTTTCCCCCGCGAATATTATTTAGACGATCTTGGAAAATTTTGGCTTTTTCTGCTTTCAATTTTTCGTGTAAATCCACTTTTTCATAATTATCCGAGAAAATCGGCAAAATTGCTTTTGCAAGCTCAACCACACCTTGTGGTGGTACTGCATTGCCAATTTGACGGCGAACTTCAGTAGTTGAGCCAATAAATTCAAAATCATCAGGGAAACTTTGCAATCTGGCACGTTCACGATTAGTAAAGGCTCGAGGCTCAGGAAAATGATAGCCCCAAGTTCCACCACCGCCAGCTGCAATAATGGTTTTTGATGGTTCATCTCTATGCATACGGCGGTAAACGTGGCTAATCATTCCTTTCACATACAAAGGATGATCTTTCGGAATATCGGTAAAATTACCCCCCTCGGGAATAAGTGACAGCATTTGACGAGTTTTATCGCTAATTTTCATCAGCTCATTGTTCATCGCATCGTTTGGAATATTAGAAACAGCTTGACCTGCGGTAACGTAAGGTTTTAGCCCATTTTCACCGCTTGCATTATGAGTTGGCATTGGGTGTTGGAAATTAAAGCCAGTATCTAAACGTACGCCGACAATCAGCACACGTTCACGAAATTGTGGTACGCCAAATTCGGCAAAGTTATACAACTTAGCTTGAACGTAATAACCGCAGCTTTCAAAATCAGTAATAATTTGTTGAATGGCTTTTTTCTTATTTGCTGTCAGCAAACCTTTCACATTTTCTGCTACAAACACTTTCGGTTTTTTGGCATTCACAAAGCGTAAAAAGCTCTTGTAAAGATTGCCTCGCTCGCCATCTAGGCCAGGCTGTTTCCAAATCATCGAAAAGTCTTGGCACGGAAAACCACCAAGAATAATATCGCAGTCGGGAATCGTAGGATCATTTGGGTTAATCTGTTCAATATCACCTTCTACAATTACATCACTGATATTTTTACGGAAACTTTCGCATGCCCAATGAGAAAAGTCGTTCGCCCAAACTGTTTCGTAACCAGCTTGGTGAAAACCAAGATCCAAACCTCCACAGCCTGAAAAAAGAGAAAGGATTTTTGGTTTTGGTTGCGTACCAAATAAAGAGAGTTGATTAGACTGCATAGGATTTTACTCCCATACAAAAAGTTGAAAAAATTCTTTGAACGAATTTTTGTAAAGAGCTATTCTGTTGCAACGCAACGCAACGCAACGCAACGCAACGCAACGCAACGCAACGCAACGCAACGCAACGCAACGCAACGCAACGCAACGCAACGCAACGCAACGCAACGCAACGCAACGCAACGCAACGCAACGCAACGCAACGCAACGCAACGCAAACTTTTTTTTTTTTTTTTACGCAACGCAACGCAACGCAACGCAACGCAACGCAACGCAACGCAACGCAACGCAACGCAACGCAACGCAACGCAACGCAACGCAACGCAACGCAACGCAACGCAACGCAACGCAACGCAACGCAACGCAACGCAACGCAAAAATGCTAATTGTAAAGCAAATAGTGTCAAGAACATTTTAAATCCTTAAAATAAATGTATATGGAATTATGCCGCAGAATCATTTCTCTTACTATCATTTCTATACCAAAGATTTAGCAAACCCAAATATGCTTGTTATTGATGGGAAACGGCACTATCGTTGCTCTTAAATATTTAGCAAGATATCTCTAATCATTAGCCACCTTAAATGCTGGCTAATTACTTAAAATAGCTTAATAACACACCTCTTAAAAATTAGATTGAACAAGACATCATCAATCAAACACACCAAAATCCCCAAAATTCTGCCATCTCATGCAAAAATAGTACTTACATATCAATCAGTTAAAGCTATTTTTCGTGTTTTATTAAAAAATACTTGACAGGTTTTGGATTTTTTGATTGAAAATTTCGCTTAACAAATGCCTCCCTTACAACTACCATTTTGGGCACAGAGAATAGTCCTTTTATTACCATTTTTAATGGTTTTCAAGCCTAAAAAGGCTTGGAAAATCGAGAGTGGTAATAAAGGGATTTTTGTTTTTATGGCACAGCATTTCCGGCTTATCAGCAAACGCCCGCCACTTGTCACTAACTCAAGTGGTTGAGCTTGCTGATACCGAAATACTGTCCTTACTCAAAAAGGCCCGCTGGGGAACAGAAGATGAACAAGTTTTCCCTCGTTGTGGTGTCCGTCATTGTGCCTACTTCATTAATACTCGCCAACAATGGCAAATGTAAGCATTGCTACGCTCGCTTTTCGATTACGACTAGCACGATTTTCCAATTCCATAGACTGTCATTATGTCAGATTTTAATGGCCTTGTATCTATTTGCCACAGTGAGTTTTCCTTATTAGCATACAATATGCGATAATAAATGCCCTAAACTGGAAAATCCGTTTAGGGCATTTCATTTTTAAGCGGTTTTAATGAATTTGGGTCTTTGAGCAACTACTAAATAATACCAAAACCATGCCATTTTTAACCGCTTTTTGTTTCGCTTCTTTTCGGATAAAAAAGCCACCAATTGCTTGGCGGCAAAACTCCATCATAATGAAAAAGACGTATTAAGATGACTATTTAGAGGAAACTTGTTGTAAAAAGATTTTACGCGGTGAGCTTAAACCTAATTTTTCGGCTTCGTTGACTAAATTCAACGCACGGTTTACATCATTTTCTTTAAGTGCCTTGCTGACCGCTTGTTTAAAGTAAGCTTCCGTATCTTTGTCCACCGGTGCGCTTAACGCTTTGCCGGTGTTTGCAGCCGCTGACGGTTGAACATTACCGACAGGGTGCGCCGGTGTTTTATTGCTGCTGAAAATAGTAGTTGGGAGGCCGATAAATTTAGTCCCATTTGATGTGGAGGCATTTACAATGACTTCACCGTTTAAACTGTGTTTAACTTCAATATCATTAATTGCCGGCGGTTGTTTTCCCGTGGCTTTGGCATATACTTTTGCCGGATGAGGAATCAGGGTTGTTTTAGCAATATCTTGTTGCGTGGTATAAACTAATAAATATAAATAATCTTGTCCGGCAGCCGGTGTTAAATTCATATTCGCAGTAAAACGATTTCCTTTAAAGCCCTCCTCTTCTTGGAATTTAAATTCGCTCGAAGGGTAAGTTGCCGCTACGTTGAATTGGCTGTCTAAGATAACTGCTGTTGGAAGAAAAACATGATCTTCAAGTACCTGACTTTCAATCTCAATTTCGACAGTGCCTTGATTAGCCGGAATACGGTAAGCCGCTACAGGGCTTGCAATGCCCGCAAATTGACTTGTAAAGGCTTGTTTTTGCTGTTCGGTCAGCATGATTTTAGAGGCTTGCTCAAATGATACATCTTGCCATTGAACTTGAGCTAATTCTGTTGAGTTAATATACGTTGGCGTCCCCGTATTTGCTATACTCGGTGAAACAATAAACATATTAGCTAATAAAAGTGCGGTCGTTAAAAATGTTTTTTTCATATTAACCTCATGATAATTGATGGAAAAAGGGAGAGAAATTTCTCTCCCGAAATAGCATATATGATTATTATTGAAGCGGGATAAAAAGTATTACCACCAAGCTTCGAATTGTACACCGGCTACGAACTCAGCATCTTTTGCATCATAACCTGCGTTGGTACGATCTGTGATATTGAATTTATCGTTCCAATGTCCATAAGTACCGAAGACGCGAATGGCTGGACGCGCCCAAATGCTGTCGCCGGCTTGCCATTGTTGTGCGATTGTCGCTTTTACAAGATCATTTTTCTTGCCTGTTGCTTGATCTTTAATACGATCATAGCCAACCTCAAGTAAGGTACTCATTGTTTTATTCCATTTATACATCGGACGAATACCCGCAGAATACCAAGTTTTACCTTGATTGTTGTCTAAATCCGTTTTTTCATAGATTAAAGCATACATCATTTCTACTTTTGGTGAGAATTGTACGACACCATGATCGATTAAACGTAACATATGACCGTTGTTATTCACTGAAGCACCTTGTGAATGTCCGGTATTCCAAGAGGTCATGGAATCGGTAGCATATTGCGCAACAAATTTATTGAAACCACCAAAGAACTCACTTTGCGTATGTTCTAAAGTAATCATATAACCGTTTTTACTCGCTTTTGGTTCTAAGCGGTAGCCATTTCGAGTATGTGCATTACCATAATCAAAACCAATCTCCAATTTACCATTCGGATTAACATTTAAATCAGCTAAACGAATATCGAAGACATCGTTATAAACATTTGCTTTACGATCTTCAATTCGAGATTGGATCTTACCATCCTTGTCAATGTAATAAACTTTATCTTTACCGTACGTTGCCGTACCGCCTGTTTCGGTATTGCGTGTTACCGCTAAAGATAATTTACCAAAGCCTAAATCAATATTTTCAACCCCAGCACCCGGACCGGAAATATCCCAGTAGTAGAAGTCGTTCATATGTACATCATGACGTTGATAGAAACGTTTACCGGCCCATAATGTCGCGCCCGGTAATACGCCTTCGGCAAAGTTTTTAAATTGTACGTTGATTTCACGTAATGCCGGGCTGGTAGCTTCCCAGTCAACTTGTTGATCCACTGAATATGCAAGATTGGTATCTAAATAAATGGATTGATTACCATCTTTATAAAGCTCTTGCCCAAGTTTAAATTCAGCATAGGTTTCAGTTTCGTTACCTAAACGATATTTAGATCCTCCACCATTTACTTTTAATGCGCTTTGGTCACCACCGCCGGATGTCCAACCAATACCGGAACGGGCATAACCATGGAAATCAACCGCACTTGCACTGGTAGCGATAAGTGCGCCGGTAATCGCTGCTGCCAGCAAAGTCTTTTTATTGTTCATTTTTGACCTCTTATCTTTACATTTTTTAGGGGGTATCAATTAATTGATACGATTTCTTGATGCCCAATAAAAATTGTGCATCAAAATGAGTTAAATGCCTTTTTCTTTAAATAAACGTTGACAGGCTGTGCCATCTTCTTTAAATAGATGGCAACGTTCCGGGATAATACCGATATTAAATTCCTCCCCCTCATTTACTAACACTACGTCACTTTGACGATAAACTAAGGTCGGTTGTTTAATTTCCGGAATTTCAAGATGGATTTGGGTTTCATTACCCAATAATTCGACCACTTGGATATTGCCTTTTAGGGTTACGCCGGCTTGTTCTGCCGGCACTAAGTGTTCCGGACGAATGCCTAATGAAAGGTTGTCGCCGATGCTGACGCCCTGACCGGAGACAGGAATCCAGAAGCTGTGATGATTTGCATCCGGTAATTCGATTTGTACCCGCTCTTTTTCCACGCCGGTCACTTTTACCGGTAAGAAATTCATTTTTGGTGAACCGATAAAGCCGGCGACAAAACGGTTTGCCGGATAATGATAAAGTTCTAGCGGTTTTCCAACTTGCGCAATACCACCGGCATTTAATACCACAATTTTATCCGCCAAAGTCATAGCCTCTACTTGGTCGTGAGTAACATAAATCATGGTACGTTTTAATTTTTATGTAGTTTGGAAATTTCTACCCGCATTTGCACACGCAAGGCGGCATCCAAGTTGGATAACGGTTCATCTAATAAAAAAACTTCCGGTTGAGATACAAGAGTACGACCAATGGCAACCCGTTGACGCTGACCGCCGGATAAGGCTTTCGGTTTGCGGTCTAATAAATGAGCAAGTTGTAGAATTTCAGAAACTTGGTTAACCCGTTGGTCACGTTCCGCTTTACTCACACCGGCAAGTTTTAAGCCAAAAGACATATTTTCCGCGACATCAAGATGCGGATATAAAGCATAAGATTGGAAGACCATACCGATCCCGCGTTTTGCCGGTGGCACATCGTTCATTAATTTATCACCAATATACAATTCACCTGTGGTAATATCTTCGAGACCCGCAATCATTCTAAGCAAGGTAGATTTACCACATCCGGAAGGTCCAACGAATACAACGAATTCGCCTTCATGAATGTCTAAGTTAATATCTTTTGAGATATGAATATTACCGTAAGATTTACCTACTTTACGTAGCGATACACTTGCCATAAAAAACCTCTGCGTTGTTGTGTCATTTTTGGCTTACTTAACTAATTGCTGCTCATCATGCGTGATCTCGGCTTAAAAAAAATCCTCCTTTAACTAAAAAAATGAGGATTAGAATAAAAAATCAACAACCTACCTGAATAACCGACAATTGAGAAAAAATCCACCTACTTTTGTGATCTTGATCGCATTTTGCTTTTAGCATTTTGTGACCAGGATCACATATCTGATAAAAAGTACCAAAAAAGAGGAAAATAACGGGTGGGGAGTAGAAGGGAGGAGGATAACAAAGAAAAATATTTATACATATAATCAGCGGTAAATTGGGTAATAGGATTCATCTTGTTATCTATCCTTTCCACTTATCCTGTGGGTGACACAAGACCTGCTTACGACTACAAACTTTGAGGAGTATCAACATGAGCAAAAAAATCTTTCAATTTACGTTAACTGCAGCCGCCGGTTTATTACTTTCTACTTCAGTGATAGCGAAAATGAGCGAAGGCACATTGGTTATTTGGATCAATGGTGATAAAGGCTATAACGGTTTAGCGGAAGTCGGTAAAAATTTTGAAGCAGATACCGGCATCAAAGTGTTAGTCGAACATCCCGATAAACTGGAAGAAAAATTCCCACAAGTAGCCGCAACCGGCGATGGTCCGGACATTATTTTCTGGGCGCACGACCGTTTCGGTGGCTACGCACAATCCGGTTTGTTGGCGGAAGTACAGCCAAGCAAAGAGTTTAAAGAAAAATTTGTGGATTTCGCTTGGGATGCGACAACCTATAACGGCAAAATTATCGCTTATCCGGTAGCGATTGAATCTCTTTCTTTAATTTATAACAAAGAGTTATTGCCTGAACCGCCAAAATCTTGGGAAGAAATCGTTGAACTGGACAAAAAACTCAAATCACAAGGTAAACACGCGATTATGTGGAACCTTTCTGAACCGTATTTCACTTGGCCGGTTGTTGCCTCTAACGGTGGTTATGCATTTAAATTTGCTAACGGACAATATGATGCCAACGATATCGGCGTGAACAACGAGGGTTCACAAAAAGGCTTACAATTCGTAGTTGATATGGTGAAAAATAAAGTGATCAATGCCGATATGGATTACGCGGTGGCTGAAGCCAGCTTTAACAAAGGCGAAAGCGCATTAACCATCAACGGCCCTTGGTCTTGGGGCAATATCGAAAAAAGTAACATTAACTATGGCGTTGCGGTATTACCAACCTTAAACGGTAAAGCCTCTAAACCGTTTGTTGGTGTGTTAAGTGCCGGTGTGAATGCTGCCAGCCCGAACAAAGATTTGGCAAAAGAATTCTTAGAAAACTATCTTTTGACCGATGACGGTTTGGATGCGGTAAATAAAGATAAACCATTGGGTGCAGTGGCATTAAAATCATTCCAAGAAGTATTAGCCAAAGATCCGCGTATTGCGGCAACGATGGAAAACGCGAAAAACGGTGAGATTATGCCGAATATCCCTCAAATGTCAGCATTTTGGTATGCGGAAAGAAGCGCTATCATTAATGCAGTAAGCGGTCGCCAAGAGGTGAAAGCAGCATTAGATGATGCACGTTCTCGTATCCAAAAACCGGAATAAGGGATGAGTAAATAATCTATAACCAGGTGGGCATCCTGCCCACCGATAAATACCTCACCTTATTCCACATAAAAGTGCGGTCTGTTTTTTCTTTGTTTTCGAGGTGCATTATGCAACAAACGGATTACTCCACTCCATCGCAATCCTCCTCCCTTTGGCTAAAATATTTAGTCATCGGCGGTATTCTCCTGCTTGATTTTTATTTGGTGTTTTTAATGTATTCGCAAGGAGAATATTTATTTGCTTTGTTGACTCTCGTTATCTTAACTTCCGGAATCTACATTTTTAGCAGTAAAAAAGTTTATGCGTGGCGCTATGTGTACCCCGGTATTATGGGGATGATGATTTTTATTTTGTTTCCATTGGTGGCAACCATCGCCATCGCTTTCACCAACTACAGCGGTACCAACCAGCTCGCCTTTGAGCGCGCGTTAAATGTTTTACGTGATCAACATTATTTCTCCGGCGATAAATTTGACTTCAAACTTTACCCGCAAGCGGATAATCGTTATATCCTCTCGCTCCACAATAATAACAGCGCGCAAGATTTTGTCTCCGAGTCGATATTATTAAGCGACGAGCAAGTCAACGTCAGTGAACAACCCGCGCCGACGGGCAAAGTCGCGCCATTAAAAGTAATTACACAAAATCGTGCGGCATTACAAAAAATGACCGTATTATTGCCTAACGGAAATGCCTTGACCATGAGTTCACTGCGTCAATTTTCCGAGCAGAAAGCCCGCTATCAATATGATGAAGAAAGTCAAATTTTAACTAATAACGAAAACGGAAAACGTTACCGTGCTAACAATGATATTGGTTTTTTCCAAACCATTAACGCCAATGGCGATTGGGAAAAAGAAACCTTAGAACCGGGCTACACCGTCTCTACAGGCTTTCATAACTTCGTTAAAATTTTCACCGACGAAGGCATCCAAAAACCGTTCGTACAGATCTTTATTTGGACGGTGGTGTTTTCGGTGTTAACCGTGATTTTCACTGTGATTATCGGTATGGTATTAGCTTGCGTGGTGCAATGGGAAGCATTACGCGGCAAAGCGATTTACCGCTTATTATTAATCTTACCTTATGCGGTACCGGCGTTTATTTCCATCTTAGTGTTTAAAGGCTTGTTTAACCAAAGTTTCGGCGAAATCAATATGATTTTGCACAATCTTTTTGGTATCCGTCCGGAATGGTTTAACGATCCGTTCTTAGCTAAAGTGATGATTTTAATCGTCAATACTTGGTTGGGTTATCCGTACATGATGATTTTATGTATTGGGTTTATTAAAGCCATTCCACAAGATTTATACGAAGCCTCTGCGATGGACGGCGCTTCCACTTGGCAGAATTTCAGCAAAATCACAGTACCTTTGTTGCTCAAACCATTAACTCCGTTGATGATTGCCTCTTTTGCCTTTAACTTTAACAACTTCGTATTGATCCAATTATTAACCAACGGTCGCCCGGATATGATCGGTACTACAACGCCGGCGGGTTATACCGATTTATTGGTGAGCTACACCTATCGTATTGCCTTTGAAGGCAGCGGTTCACAAGACTTCGGCTTGGCTGCGGCGATTGCCACCATCATATTCCTGTTGGTTGGTGGACTGGCTTTATTAAATATCAAAGCAACAAAAATGAAATTAGATTAGGAGATTATTATGGCTATCGTACAACCTAAATCCATGCGTTACCGTTTGTTGGCAACTCATGTGCTGTTAATCTGTTTCATCGCGTTGATTATGTTTCCGCTCTTAATGGTCATTGGGATTTCACTGCGTCCCGGAAACCTTGCGATTGGCGATATTATCCCGAGTGAAATTTCGTGGGAACACTGGAAACTTGCCTTAGGCTTTAATGTGGTACACGCAGATGGCAGCATCACCCCACCACCGTTCCCGGTACTTCGTTGGTTATGGAATTCAGTGAAAGTGGCAACCATCACCTCTGTCGGCATCGTGGCATTATCCACCACTTGTGCCTACGCCTTTGCGCGCATGAAATTTAAAGGTAAAAAAACCATCTTGCAAGGGATGCTAATTTTCCAAATGTTCCCGGCAGTGTTGTCATTAGTGGCGTTATATGCCTTATTTGATCGCTTAGGACAATATGTGCCATTCTTAGGATTAAATACCCATGCCGGCGTGATTTTCGCTTATTTAGGCGGGATCGCGTTACATGTATGGACTATTAAAGGGTATTTTGAAACCATCGACGGATCCTTAGAAGAAGCGGCATCACTAGACGGTGCAACGCCTTGGCAGGCTTTCCGTCTCATTTTATTGCCGCTTTCCGTACCAATTTTAGCAGTGGTATTCATTCTTTCCTTTATTGCTGCGATTACTGAAGTACCGGTGGCATCCTTGTTGCTACGTGATGTTAACAGCTACACGCTCGCGGTAGGAATGCAACAATATCTTTATCCGCAAAACTATTTGTGGGGCGATTTTGCCGCAGCGGCAGTGTTATCCGCCATTCCAATTACCGCAGTTTTCCTGATCGCACAACGCTGGTTAGTCGGTGGTTTAACCGCCGGTGGCGTAAAAGGGTAATTCGATTAAAAGTGGGCGTTTGCCCACCTTTATTTTCATGCCGACTTCTCCCTGATTTTTACTCAGATTTCACTTTCCAGCCTAATTTTACGTGAGGTTTCACTATGCAAAAAAAAGCACGTTTTCTCGCATTATTTGGCTCGCTCAGTTTTTCCGCTTACGCCACAAACCGGCAACATCCCCACTTTAACGCGTTTAACGCCCTTGAACAAAATATCCTTTTTCAAGCGGATGCCCACTTAACCAAAGGCAATTACCCGTTACAATTTTGGCAGGATAATCAATGTTTCCAAGCACAAAGTGCGGTCAAATTAAATCAAACAGTATCACTTATCCCTTGCAGCGGCGATGTGCCGCAACTGCGCTTATTTAAATCCGCCGATTATCAGGCGCAAGTAAAACATGGGAAAGTGACATTTATGCCGGCAAAAGAGGCTAATAGTTTGTTATTATTAGAAAAGTGCCGGTAGCAGTAACATATTAAATTATCAAAAACGTTCAAAAAAAGACCGCACTTTTAAAAGTGCGGTCGAATTTTATTTTGTTTTTTACGCAATTATGCTTTTGGACCGGCGGCAATTAAGGCTTCACCTTCAGCATTTGTCGCATATTTTTCAAAGTTTTTCACGAAACGACCGGCAAGATCTTCCGCTTTGCTTTGCCATTGCGCTTTATCCGCATAAGTATCACGCGGATCTAAGATCGCAGGATCAACACCCGGTAAAGCTTTTGGAATTGCTAAGTTGAAAATCGGTAACGAACCCATTTCCGCTTTTTCAATTGAACCGTCTAAGATCGCATCAATAATACCGCGGGTATCTTTGATGGAAATACGTTTGCCGGTTCCGTTCCAACCGGTGTTCACCAAGTAAGCTTTCGCGCCGGCTGCTTGCATACGTTTCACTAATACTTCCGCATATTGTGTTGGGTGAAGTGATAAGAATGCGGCACCGAAACAAGCTGAGAAAGTTGGTGTCGGTTCGGTAATACCCCGTTCTGTACCCGCAAGTTTCGCTGTGAAACCGGATAAGAAGTAGTATTTGGTTTGTTCCGGTGTTAATTTAGAAACCGGTGGCAATACGCCGAATGCATCTGCGGTTAAGAAAATCACTTTGGTTGCATGACCCGCTTTGGATACCGGTTCAACAATGTTGTTGATGTGGTAAATTGGGTAAGAAACACGAGTATTTTCAGTTTTTGAACCATCGGCAAAGTCAATAGAACCGTCTGCACGAACCACTACGTTTTCTAACAAGGCATCGCGTTTGATAGCACCATAAATATCCGGTTCATTTTCCGCAGAAAGGTTGATGGTTTTCGCGTAACAACCGCCTTCGTAATTGAATACCCCATCATCATCCCAACCATGTTCATCATCACCGATTAATTGACGTTTCGGATCGGTGGAAAGCGTGGTTTTACCGGTACCGGACAAGCCGAAGAATACCGCGACATCACCGTCTTTGCCCACGTTGGCAGAACAGTGCATTGATGCGATGCCTTTTAACGGTAGGAAGTAGTTCATCATAGAGAACATCCCTTTTTTCATTTCACCGCCGTACCAAGTACCACCGATTAATTGCACCCCTTCGGTAATATTAAAGGCAACGAAGTTTTCGGAATTTAAACCCTGTTCTTTCCAGTTTGGATTGGTGACTTTAGAACCGTTCATTACGGTAAAGTCAGGTTTGAAGTTTTGTAATTCCGCTTCTGAAGGACGGATAAACATATTTTTTACGAAATGCGCCTGCCATGCCACTTCAGTTACGATACGCACCGCTAAACGCGTATCCGGGTTTGCACCACAGAACGCATCAACCACGAATAAACGTTTGCCGGAAAGTTGTTTGGTTACTAACTCTTTCAAGCTTTGCCATGTGGCTTGGTTCATTGGTTTATTGTCGTTTTTCGCCGCTTCGCCGGTCCACCAAACCGTATCTTTGGTTTTTTCATCCAAAACGATATATTTATCTTTCGGCGAACGACCGGTGAAAATACCGGTATCAACGGCAACCGCACCGGATTGGGTCACAACACCTTTCTCAAAACCTTGCAACCCCGGCTTGGTTTCTTCTTCAAATAACTGTTCATAACTTGGGTTATGCACAACTTCTTTTACATCATAAATGCCAAGTTCGCCCAGCTCTTTGATTACTTTGTTTACATCGACCATACATTACCTCTATTTAAAGTTAAAAGTTAATCATTAAGTGGTAGGCATTGTATTAAATTTTTAAACAAAAAAATGTTAGCTTGATCTCAAAAATGAAAATTTACCTCAATTCTTTTTGGAATTTTTAAACAGAAGTTGACGTCCACAATTTTTTATGTTGACGAATAATATCGATAAACGGTTGAGCAAAACGTTCTAATTTGACGGTACCAACTCCGTTAATTTGCAACATTTCCCGTGCACTGGTAGGTTGATATTGTGCCATTTCTTGCAGCGTCGCATCATTAAACACAATATAAGGCGGGATATTTTCCCGATCGGCAATTTGTTTTCGCAAAAAGCGCAAGCGGGCAAATAAATCTTTATCATAATTAATTGGCGCATTTTTCACTATCGACGCGGTCACTGAGGAAATGCGCGGCATTGCCAAAGATAAGGTGACCTCGCCTTGCAAAATCGGTTTGGCACTTTCCGTCAATTGCAATGTGCTGTTAAATTGATCCACCACTTGACGAATAAAGCCAAGATGGATCAGTTGACGGATAACGGAATGCCAATATTCTTTCGTCCGCTCTTTGCCAATGCCATACACACTTAACTTATCATGCTGATTTTCTTTGATTTTTTGATTTTGCATCCCGCGTAACACCGCGATCACATAATGTGTACCGAAACGTTGTCCGACGCGGTAAACAGTGGACATCACTTTTTGCGCATCAATTAATCCGTCATATTTTTTCGGCGGATCTAGACAAATATCGCAGTTGTTACAAGACGTTTGGCGATATTCACCGAAATAATTCAGCAATACCAAACGGCGGCAAGTTTGGCTTTCGGCAAATTCACCTATAGCTTGCAATTTATGTTGTTCAATTTGGCGTTGTGACGTTTCCGGTTTTTCCAGTAACATTTTTTGCAACCAAGCATAATCTGCCGGTTCATAAAATAATACCGCTTCTGCCGGCAAATCATCCCGTCCGGCGCGACCGGTTTCTTGATAATATGCCTCAATACTGCGCGGTAAATCAAAATGCACCACAAAGCGTACATTGGATTTATTAATACCCATGCCAAAGGCAATAGTCGCCACCACCACTTGCACATTATCGCGCTGAAAAGCCTGTTGCACCTGCTCCCGCCGGCTATTTTCCATACCGGCATGGTACCCTTCCGCCGCCACGCCTTTTTTACGCAAACTTTCCGCAATACGCTCAACTTTATTGCGA
Organism: Actinobacillus seminis; assembly: GCF_002263215.1. Taxonomy (GTDB): domain Bacteria; phylum Pseudomonadota; class Gammaproteobacteria; order Enterobacterales; family Pasteurellaceae; genus Actinobacillus_B; species Actinobacillus_B seminis. Next base: position 109,712 of record NZ_NLFK01000008.1, on the reverse strand, counting down.
CTGTTGCAATAAATAATCCCGCTTTTTCCCTTTTGTCCCAACACAAATTGGCTCAATTGCTCCATCGGTTTGAATTTCTCAACCAAGGTATAGCGGATATTTGGACGATCGAAACTACCGATATAACAATGCGGTTCAGCCAGTTTCAAATTCTGCAAAATATCCAAACGCGTAGTTTGATCGGCGGTCGCGGTCAGTGCCATGATGGGGGCGTCAGGAAAACAGCCTTTTAAACCACCGAGTTGGGCATATTCCGGACGAAAATCATGTCCCCATTGCGAAATACAATGCGCTTCGTCGATAGCGATAAAGCTCACCTTGCAATGAGAAATAAAATGAAAAAAACTGCCGGTCATCACTTTTTCGGGCGAGACATAAAGCAACTTTAACGCTCCCGACATCACGCGATTTTGCACCTTTTGCTGCTGCTCAAAGGTTTGCGTAGAGTTTAAATAATCCGCGGCAATTCCGTTGGCGCATAATTGATCCACCTGATCTTTCATCAACGAAATCAGGGGAGACACCACCAAGGTCAATCCGTCAAAACACAGCGCCGGAATTTGATAACACAAAGATTTTCCGTTGCCGGTTGCCATAATCACTAAACTATCTTTGCCTTGCAAGGTGGCGTTGATCACTTCCTCTTGCCCTTGGCGGAAAGATTGATAACCAAAAACCGAACGCAGCACCTCAAGTGCGGTCAAATTTTCGCAATTTTTGACCGCCCTTTGGCAAGCGTCAGAGGTAGATACAGTAGGCGAGGACATTAAGCGAAACGAACGTTTTCACCATGAGCGGCGCAAGCATCTTCTAAGCAAGACCAGAATAATTTACCGTCGGAGGCAATCCATTGTCCATCGTTAAAGGCGAAATGAAAACCGCCCGCTTTGCTGGCGAGCCACAGTTCAAGCAAAGGTTCTTGCTTATTGATCACCACTTGGCTGCGGTCAGCGAAGGTGATCGTAAATACCGAACCTTGCGTATCGCAATCCACATCGCAATCTTGCACTTCTAATTGTTCTTCAATATTCAGCCAGATTTGTTCGATATTTTGATGAAATTCTGCTACGTTCATAAAATTCCTTCCTGATTGACAAAATAAACTTAAATTATAGAGATTTTCGTTATATTGTGGTAGCACAAAGAAAAATTTAATGGTAAAAAGTGAAAATTAATTTGTATGAGGAAGATTTCAATGAAAAAAACTATTTCCATTCTACTCTTAAGTGCGGTCACTTTTTTAGTCACTTCCTGCGGGGTAAAAGGGCCGCTTTATTTTCCGGCGCAACAACAACCACAGAAACAACAAATTAAATAAGGAACAGTATGGATTTTTTCCAATATAAAAACGATCAATTAATGGCGGAAAATCTGCCCGTTAGCGACATTGCATCACAATTCGGTACCCCACTTTATATTTATTCGCGCGCCACCTTAGAACGCCATTGGCACGCCTTTGATGATGCCTTAGGCACCCATCCGCATTTAATTTGCTTTGCGGTCAAATCCAATCCGAATATCGCGATTTTAAATCTGATGGCAAAATTAGGGTCAGGCTTTGATATTGTCTCTCAAGGGGAGTTGGAACGCGTGCTGGCTGCCGGCGGTGAGGCGGGGAAAATCGTCTTTTCCGGTGTGGCAAAATCAAGACAAGAAATTGCTCGCGCCTTGGAAGTCGGCATTCGTTGTTTTAACGTGGAAAGCGTGGCGGAATTGGAGCGGATTAACCAAGTTGCCGGCGAAATGGGCAAAATTGCGCCAATTTCATTGCGCGTCAATCCCGACGTAGATGCGCATACCCATCCTTATATTTCCACCGGTTTAAAAGAAAATAAATTTGGCATCAGCGTTGAGCAAGCGCGTGAAGTTTATCGGTTGGCAAGCCAATTACCGCATATTCATATTAGCGGCATGGATTGCCATATCGGTTCGCAATTAACGGAATTACAACCTTTTTTAGATGCGACCGATCGTTTAATTGTGTTAATGGAACAACTTAAACAAGATGGCATTTCGCTAAAACATTTGGATTTAGGCGGCGGTTTAGGCGTCACTTATACTAACGAAAATGCGCCGCATCCCTCTGAATATGCGCGCGCTTTGTTGGCGAAATTAAAAGATTATGCCGAGTTGGAAATCATCTTGGAACCGGGGCGGGCGATTACTGCCAACGCCGGTATTTTGGTCACCAAAGTGGAATATTTAAAAAGCAACGAAAGCCGCCATTTTGCCATCGTCGATACCGGCATGAACGACATGATCCGTCCGGCGTTGTATCAAGCATACATGAATATCATTGAAATTGACCGCACTTTGGGACGTGAGAGCCAAGTGTATGACGTGGTCGGTCCGATTTGCGAAACCTCAGATTTTCTCGGCAAACAACGTAAGCTTGCCATTGCGGCAGGCGATCTGATCGCGCAACGTTCCGCCGGTGCTTATGGCGCCAGCATGGCATCTACCTACAATTCCCGCCCGCGCGCCATTGAAGTATTGGTGGATGGCAACAAGGCGCATTTGATCAAACGTCGCGAACGCTTTGAAGAATTGTGGCAATTGGAAAGTTTGGTGGATATTGATTAGTATAAACCCTCTTACCTTAAGGAGGGTGGCTAAATTTTTAGCATTCCTCCCATCAAAATCATCTTATCCGGCAATAATTAGCCGGATGCCTTTTTTAATCAAAGCCTGCTGAATTTCATCAGTAATGCCGGGGTCTGTGATTACAGTCGTGATTTTTTCGAGCGGACAAACAATATTCGGACTGCGACGTTCAAATTTGCTCGAATCAGTCAAGACAATAATTTCACGGGCTGCATTACACATTGCCTTACTTACACCGTGTACTTCATTAAATGTAGTTAATCCGACTGTTAAATCAAATCCGTCTGTACCGATAAATAATTTATCGAAATTAAATTTTTCGACTGTTGTTTCCGCTAAAATACCGTGAAATGAACCTGATTTAGAACGATACGTACCACCACACATTAATATTTCAAAATCAGTATTTAAGGATGTTAATGCATTAATAATATGCAAGCTGTTTGTCATAATAGTGAGGTTTTTAAAATGTACCAAATTAGATACCATTTGCAGTACTGTACTGCCTTGATCCATGATGATAGAGTCACCATTTCGAATAAGTTCAGCGGCAGCTTTTCCAATTTGAGTTTTTACTGCCAAATTGATTGTCGTTTTATTAATAATGGGTGGATCGATGTCATCACTTGCTTGAGTTAATACAACGCTACCGTAGGTGCGCAATACTTTCTTTTCACTCTCAAGTAGAGTCAGATCTTTACGAATTGTGGTTCCGGTGGTTTGAAAATATTCAGCAAGTTGATCCACAGGAGTTCGTCCGTGGACTTGGAGATAATCTAAAATAGCCTGTTGTCTGTCTCTTGGTTTCATAATGAAATCTATTTCAGTTGAATTGCTTCTACGAGGGCTTCTCGTGCATTTTTATTCGTGGGAAAAATGGTGAAAGGATTGATTTCATCATAATATAACCCATTTAATTCCGGCATAGATTGCGGTTTTGAAAAGACCGTCCATCCTTTCATCACAATATTATTTACTATATAACGATCTTCATTAAAAGCAAGCACAATGACGATCTTGCTTTTAAACCGTCCCTTAGTTCGACCTATCCCCACATTTCCTTGCTTACTCAGCAACATAAACGCTTGATTAAAACGATTAACTTGCCACCAACCCAGGACAATTTGTAACACCCAAGCCATGACAGCTAAAAGAATAAGAACATTTGTTACATTCGACATAGATTATCTCACAATTTAAAAGAAAAAATTAGTGCTAATTAACGTTATCAAAGGTGATAAGTTTTAGCTGTGAACATTGTTTCTTTATCACTTATCCGCAAGGTTAAGATGTTTAAATCAATGTTTGACGTTTAAACATCGTTTCCCAATCAGTTTCAAATTTCTCCACTGCGGCAAATACAGCGGGATCGCTTAAAAACGTCTCAGCCACATCCGGCGGAATCGTAATCGAACCACAGCCAACCAACAAGCAATCTAATGCCTGACGTGAAGTGCGGAAGCTGGGCTGCACATACTTTTGCATTTAACTGATGTTGCTTAAGTAAAGTTTGCAATTCCGAGACTGTTTCAATCCCATTACCTCCTTGTGCATCAATGCGATTAACGTAAGGTGCGATATATTTTGCCCGGCTAATGCCGCTAAAAAAACCTTGTACCGCACCATACACTGCTGTCCCTAAAGTAGGAATGCCTAATGTTGAAAGTACTTTAATGGCAGCTAATCCTTCAGGAATAACGGGAATTTTAATAATAATATTAGGGAGATGTTCACGGAGTGCCAATGCGTCCGCAATGATTTGTTTTTCAGAACATCCCATAGTTTGAGCAAAGAGTCGTTTATCTTCACCCACAATGGATTGAATGTCGCTTAATACATCAAAAATTTCACGTTTTAATTTAGCAATAATGCCGGGGTTTGTTGTCACACCCGCTAACAGTAAAGTGCGGTGAAATTTTGCGATGATTTTGACATCAGCCTTATCAAGATAAAGCTCCATTAATATTCTCCATAATAAATTGGGCGGAAGAAGTTATCCGCCCAACTATATCGATTAAAACATAACTTGACCGCCAGTAATATTAATCGATTGCCCTGTACAATAGGAAGCTTCTTCACTGGCATAAAATTTTAATACATTTAACACGTCTTGGTAATCACAACCGCGTTTGAGCGGTACTTTATTGATATAAACTTGTTCCACTTCACTTTCAAGAATACCTAATTTTTCTGCGTAACAAGAAGTGAGATAAGTAATGGCAAGATCCCCATTATCATACCGACTAAGGTCTCTCCACCTTTTTGAAACAACCCAATGAACCATTCCGCACCATATGTAATGTATTCCATATACACGCCCCACAAACTTTCATTCTAAAATAATTTTTCATCTGATTAATTCATTTCATATCAATTTAATTAATCATTAACAATCATAATATTTCAAAACAAAATAGTCGTGGAGGCAAGGCACACAGGGGATAGGTTTTTTTTTTTTTTTAATATTTCAAAACAAAATAAAAAATCCGTGACATAGATCACATAACAAAAACATTTATTTTAAATTAAAATATATTTCTTTCATTTGAAAGCTTTAAAGATGCGAATTGAAATATAGGCTTTCTAAGATTAGGAAAGATAAAACTAAATATGATAGAACACAACGAGTATAGTTCTATCAATAATCCAGCGATATTCTTGAAAAAGATTTATGCTTTATGAGAGTGTAATCTATTGAATTTCCATATTCCTTCTGTCAAAATCAATGCCATGGAGGCAATCAAACAAAGAAATAACGGATAGCTTTCAGGATCGACTTTTTCGCCGATAATAAAAGCTACTACCAGCATCATAATCGGCTCCGCATAACCCAGTAAACCGAGTACATTGATGGGCAATAAATTGCTGGCAGCGATATAAAAAATAAAGGCAACACCGCTCATTAAGCCCAATAACAACAAGAGCCAAACAATGGGCGGATTAACTTGTTGTACCGCATCAAGATCCACTTGTAGCGCCAAATAAATACACGCCGGCAACAGCAAAACCATTTCAATGGCAAAACTGGCAATATCAGCAAAATTAAGCTGTTTGCGAACCATAAAATACACTGCGTAGCCACAAACCGCGACACTTTCCCAAGACAAACCGCCCTTAATCGCAATATTGGAAAACACGCCGATCGCTGCCAAAAGCACCGCAACCAATTTCACCTTAGAAATGCTTTCTTTAAAGAAAATCCTCCCCATTACCACCATTACCAGCGGGAGCAATAAATAACCGAGCGATACACTCAACGCCCCGCCATTATTCGGCGCCCACAGAAACAACCACATTTGAAATCCCATCATAGCGGCGTTAAATAAAAAGACTAAAACTAACCAAGGTTGTTGACGAATGCGCTTTAAGTGTCTGACTAATAAATATTTTTTACGAAAAATAAACACTGCCGCGACCACAAAAGGCACAGTAAAGACGACACGATAACCAAAAATATCTTCTCCGCCCAAAGGAAGTAATAAGGTAGAAAAATAATAAATATAGCCAAATAATAACGAGGCAAGGAGCGAAAAACTGATTCCTTTTAACATAGCGATACCTTAAACTATCAGTTAAACCATTATAAAAGTGCGGTACAAAATTTCATAATTTCTCACAGCACTTTACCCCAACATTTCCCAAAATGCACGAATTATCGGTTGCTCAAGCCGCTTTCGTTGCACGCAAATCCCCAATTCAAAAGGATCAATTGGAAAATCCACTGCCAAGGTGGATACTTGGCTTATCAGAGGGCTGTTTTTCATCACCACATCCGGCAACATTGACACCCCGCAGCCCAGCGCCACCATCGGCATAATCCCTTCATGCCCGGACACTGTAGCATAAATTTTCGGATATTTAATTTTTTGCTGCTTAAACCATTGGTCAATACGCTGCCTTGCCGGTCCTTCCACCGGCAAAATAAAAGGGATTTGCTGCCAATCAATCGGCGATTGTTGCAATAATTGCATTGTCGGACAAGCGATACGTGGTGCAATTAACGATAATGGAATATCATCAATATAATGAAAAATAATGCTGTTCGGCAAATGCGCCGGTCGTCCGGCAAAAGCTAAATCAATTTGTTGAGTTTGAATTTGCTGCACCGCCAATGCCGGATCGCCGGTCGTCAATTGAATTTCTACCTTTGGATAGTGCGAACGAAAACGTTCCAAAATAGGTGGTAAATGACTATAAGCTGCAGTCACCGAGCAGAAAATACGCAATTCACCGCTTAATTCCTGCGGATCAGTACTTAAAGATTGTTTAAATTGCAGCCATTGCTGCCAATTTTGTTGCGCAAATAGACGAAATTTTTCTCCTGCTGTAGTGAGCGATACCCGGCGATTATCTCGCAATAACAGCGTTGCCCCCACTTCTTCTTCCATGCGCTGAATTTGACGCGACAGCGTGGACGCCGACATAAAATTTTGGCTGGCGGTTTGGCTGAAATTTTTACTTTCGGCAAGGTGTAAAAATAAGTATAAATCGCGAAAGTCCATGGTTCACCCTCCTAAATTTGGTGAATATTAGCGAGCTTTGCCGGTAAAAATGCGGTCATTTTTACTATATTTCATTGCAAAAAATGAAATAATAAATCGCAATAATATCAATTTACGCAATGTAAAAAAAGCGATAATCTGTTTACAACAACATAAAACAATATGCAAACACAACATCATCCCCAATATAAAGGATCCTATTATGGCTAACTATTTCAATACATTAAACTTACGTCAACAACTTGACCAATTAGGTCGCTGTCGTTTTATGGACCGTGGCGAATTCGCTGATGGTTGTAACTTCTTGAAAGACAAGAAAATTGTTATCATAGGTTGTGGTGCGCAAGGATTAAACCAAGGTTTAAATATGCGTGATTCCGGTTTAGATATTGCTTATGCGTTGCGCGCTGAAGCGATTGCGGAAAAACGCGCATCATTTACCCGTGCTTCCGAAAACGGTTTTAAAGTAGGTACTTACCAAGAATTAATTCCAACTGCTGACTTGGTGGTTAACTTAACCCCGGACAAACAACACTCTAAAGTAGTAGCTGATGTCATGCCATTGATGAAACAAGGTGCGGCATTCGGTTACTCACATGGTTTTAATATCGTTGAAGTGGGTGAACAAATTCGTAAAGACATTACCGTTGTAATGGTTGCACCAAAATGTCCGGGTACCGAAGTGCGTGAAGAATATAAACGCGGTTTCGGCGTGCCAACTTTAATCGCAGTTCACCCTGAAAATGACCCGCAAGGCGAAGGGATGGCAATCGCGAAAGCCTGGGCATCTGCTACCGGTGGCGACCGTGCGGGCGTGTTAGAGTCTTCATTCGTGGCAGAAGTGAAATCTGACTTAATGGGCGAGCAAACCATCCTCTGCGGTATGTTGCAAGCCGGCTCTATCGTATGCTATGACAAATTAGTGGCAGACGGTAAAGATCCTGCCTACGCCGGTAAATTAGTCCAATACGGTTGGGAAACCATCACCGAAGCCTTAAAACAAGGCGGAATTACCTTAATGATGGATCGTTTATCCAACTCTGCGAAAATCCGTGCCTTTGAATTAGCGGAAGAAATTAAAGCGCAATTAAATGATCTTTATTTAAAACATATGGACGACATCATCAATGGCGAATTTTCCTCTACCATGATGGCAGACTGGGCGAACGGTGACGCAAACTTGTTAAAATGGCGCGAAGAAACCGGCAAAACTGCCTTTGAAAACTCACCAAAAGCAGACAGCATCAAAATTTCCGAACAAGATTATTTTGATAATGGCGTAGTGATGGTGGCAATGGTAAAAGCGGGTGTTGAAATGGCATTTGATGCCATGGTAGCAAGCGGTATTTATGAAGAATCCGCATACTACGAATCATTACACGAATTACCCTTAATCGCCAATACCATCGCGCGTAAACGTTTATATGAAATGAACGTGGTGATTTCCGATACCGCAGAATACGGTAACTACTTATTCTCACACGTTGCAACCCCAATTCTTGCGGAAAAATTAATTCCAATGTTGCAAAAAGGTGACTTAGGCGAACCAACCCCAAGCGCAGAAATCGACAACGTTTACCTACGCGACATCAACGATGCCATCCGCAATCATCCGGTTGAATTAATCGGTCAAGAGTTGCGTGGTTATATGACAGATATGAAGCGTATTTCCGTTGGTGGTTAATTTTTAATACAATGACAGAAAAAGTGCGGTTAAAATGACCGCACTTTTGTTTTATACAAAAAAATAAGCCCTATCTCCTCCGCCATAAACGCCATTCTCTTTTTTATTGAATTATTTTTTAATTTATTTTAAAAATGCAATAAATTTTCACTTTAATTAGTCGTGGTTTTTTTTTTTTTTTTAAATGCAATAAATTTTTCACTTTAATTTTCTTATTTTTCTACTCTTGATAAGCACTTTTTGCCTAAAAATGGGTTGGGACAAAAGAAAAAATTTGATCTCTGTAGCAAAATAGAACAAAAGTATTTGTTAAATAAAGATTTGAAATATATATTTCAAAATAAGAAAACGTTGCAAAACTGTTTTCATCCTCTCATTGTTGTATTCAATGACCAAAAACCCGATATAAGGAAATTATTATGTTAGCTTTTATATCATTTGTTGGATTTACCGCTTTGGTTGCTGTGCTAGCGTGGTGGTACACTAGAAAAGACGATTTAAGCAATTCCGAAGGTTATTACCTTGCCGGTCGTTCGCTAACCGCCACTTTTATTGCCGGTTCGATGCTGTTAACCAATCTCTCTACCGAACATTTAGTCGGCTTAAACGGATTAGCCTATCGCCAAGGTTTTATCGTTATGGCATGGGAAGTATTGGCAGCCATTACCATTGCCGCATTTGCGCTATATTTCTTACCGAAATATTTAAAATTAGGTATCGCCACCATCCCGGAATTTTTGGAACGACGTTTTGACAAAGGCACATTATTAATCACTTCATTACTTTTCCTCGGTTGCTACGTCATTTCTTTATTACCTATCGTGCTTTACACCGGTGCTCTCGCATTGGAAAGTTTGTTCCAAGTCTCTCATGTGTTTGGCGTGGATAAAACCACCGCACTTTGGATTATGGTATGGGGAATTGGTATTTTAGGTTCTATCTATGCAATTTTCGGTGGTTTAAAAGCGGTCGCGGTTTCCGATACAATTAATGGCGTAGGCTTATTGATCGGCGGAATTATGGTAACCGTATTAGGCTTGGCTTATGTGGGCGATGGTAATATGTGGGAAGGACTAAAAGAGGTTTATCATGCCAACCCGGATCATTTTAATTCCATTGGTGATGAAAACTCCGTCGTGCCATTTTCTACCCTATTTACCGGGATGATTATTTCTAACTTATTCTTCTGGTGCACCAATCAGTCCATTATCCAACGTGCACTGGGGGCCAAAGACTTAAAAGAAGGACAAAAAGGGGTGTTACTTTGCGCGTTCTTAAAACTGCTCGGTCCATTATTAATCATTCTACCGGGGATTATTGCTTATCACATTTTCCAAGGAAAATTAGATATTCCTGACCAAGCTTATCCGGATTTAGTCCATTTGGTTCTACCGGATGCCTTCGTCGGTTTCTTCGCCGCCGTGGTTGTTGGTGCGGTACTTTCCACTTTCAACAGTGCGCTAAATTCTTCCGTTACATTGTTTTCACGCAATGTGTATAAAGTCAAAATTAACCCAAATGCCAGCGATATGAAATTAGTAAGTGTCGGTAAATGGGTGGGAACCATTTTAGCGGTAGTTTCCATGATCGTTGCACCGTTAGTGGCAAACGCACCGGATGGTTTATATTTCCTAATTCAAGAATTACAAGGGATTTTCAACGCACCGATTTTAAGCGTGGTAGTCGTCGGATTATTAACTAAACGCGTACCGCCGATTGCAGCGAAATTTGGCTTAATTTTTGGTATGGTGGCTTATGTTGTATGTACCTACGTGATCAAAGTAGATATTCACTTCTTCCATTTGATCGCAATTTTATTCGTCCTGAACGTCGTTGTTATGTTGATTATCGGTAAATTAAAACCAATGGAAAATCCGTATCAAGAAGAATACACCAAACAAGTGGATATTCAACCTTGGGCATTTGCAAAAGCGGTTTCATTAATCGTCACCTTCGCCTCATTTAGTATGTATATCTTTATGGCGAAAGATGCACCGGAGTTTGTTTGGATTGGCTATTACTGCTTCGGCGCATTTACTTTTTTATATTTTATCTATGTTTTCGCCAGAGAACGGAATAAACAATTTAAATCTTAACGCTTGTTTTATGCCTCCAAAGCAGGATTAAAAATCAAAAGCACGAATTTGATCTGCCCCCAAAAGTTGGACTAAACAACCAACTGATTAAGGTGCAGATTTTTTGTGACTAAATATAACCAATCTTTCAAACAACAAGTCATCGAATTTTATCTTCAAAATGGGAAAAACCATCGTGCTTAATGTCCATATCCCGCTAATAAATGTTGCCAATGCTGTTCGGTGAAGCGAATACCGAGGCGTCCGACTTCTTTGACAAAAGAGCGGTACAAACGTTGTAAGTTTTCGGCTTTCCAAAAATCACCGGATTTTTCACCGCACTTATCAAAATCCAACAACCAATACTTTTCCGTTTCGGCGGTGTGTTGCACTAAAATGTTGTGCGCATTTAAGTCAGTATGGCAAATTTGCATATCATGTAGACGGCGGATTAAACTGCCGATTTGTTGCCATGCCGTGGCGGATAATGCCGTGTGTTGTAAAAGAGCGGTCAAATCTTGCGCGTTTTCAATGCGTTCTGTCAAAATATCGGCGCTGTAGCAACCCAAGGCGTGTTGATGCACGCGTGCGCCTATTGGTTTAGGTACCGGTAATCCGGCTTGATGGAGGCGATGTAAGAGATGAAATTCGGCAAAACTGCGCGTTTCTTGTAGTGACGTGAAATAATAACGATCTTTGTTGATTTTACCCCAAAGTCCGCCACGATAATAATGGCGCAGGGCGCAATTGATACCAAATAAATCCTGAGTTTGCACGAACCATGTGGTTCCTCGCCCTTTGGCAGAGCCTAAAATGCGATTTTGTTGTTGCCAATAGTCAGGGTCAAAAAAATGCACCCGGTCAGCCAGAGATTGACTGAAATTAAAAATAAAAAACTGTTTTTTCAGTTGGAATTCAAGCATCATCGACGAATTTCTTATAAAATAGAGGGTCAGCTATATTCTACGGTAAAATTAATAGAATACCAAAAGTCATAGGAAAAGATATGCCACTTTTTACACAACCGCCAAAATCTCTCTGTATCCTCCGTTTATCCGCTATCGGCGATACTTGCCATGTACTTGCCGCAGTACAGCAAATTCAGCGCCATTGGCAACAAACACGGATCACGTGGATTATCGGTAAGACGGAAGCAGCACTTTTTCGCCATGTGAAAGGGATTCATTTTGTGATATATGACAAAAAAAGTGGCTGGAAGGGCGTGTTGGCGTTGTGGAAGCAGTTAAAAGACTGTCATTTTGATGCACTACTCAATATGCAGACTGCCTTTCGTGCTTCACTGCTTTCATTGGGCATCAAAGCTAATTACAAAATCGGTTTTGGTAAACAACGCGCTCGAGAGGGACAATGGTTGTTTACCAATCGGCGCATTGAAGATCCGGCAACACCACATGTATTAGACGGTTTTTTAGCCTTTGTCGCTTATTTGGGGGTTCCGGTAAGTCCGCCAACTTGGGATTTGGGAATAACCGATGAAATGCGCCGGCAAGTGACACCTTATTTGGATCCGAACAGACGTAATCTCTTGATTTCCCCTTGCTCCAGCAAAGCGGAAAAAGATTGGTTGCCACAACGTTATGCGGCGATTGCAAATTACGCCAATCAACGCCATATGCACGTTATTTTATGTGGTTCACCGGCAGCGCGCGAAATGGCAATGGTACAAGATATTGTGGCACATTGCGATTTTACGCCAACAAATTTATGCGGTAAAACCTCACTCTTGGAACTTTCAGCACTGATTGGTTTAGTGGATTTGGTTGTCGCACCTGATAGCGGTCCGGCACACATCGCCACCACACAAGGTACACCGATTGTCGGGCTATACGCTTATCATAATCCGTTGCGTACCGGTCCTTATTACAATTTGGACAATATCGTGTCCGTATATGAGCAAAATGTGCAAAAAGAATTCGGCAAACCCTCTGCTCAACTGCCTTGGGCAACAAAACTAAAAGGCAAAAATCTGATGGCGGAAATTCAGGTGGAAGAGGTGATTACCTCGATCGAAAAAATAGAAAATCCAAAAGGATAACTGATGTTAAATAAAAAATGCCTGTGTTCACACAGGCATTTTCTTTGAAGAAAGCTTATTTTGTCGGATAATCCCACCAAATATCGAACAATTCACTGATTTCGATTTGCTGTAATCCATTTTGCTCCAGCCAATTTTTGACTAAAGTGCGGTGGTTTTCATCACATTTTCCCAGTTTTTCCAAGCAAACCAACCCTTCCCAATGCAAATAACCGCTTCCTTCATAGGCAAGTCCGTTCGGTTGAATTACTTCGTCGATAAAGCGATCAACGACTTCATCCACTTGTTCAACCGACGTATTTTCCGCAAATTGCCAGTTCACTAAAAAGCCCAATTCTTGGAATTCGGCAAGGTGCATCTTTTTACGTTGTCTTTGATTACGTTTGATAGCCATATTTTTCTCCGATTGCTGTCATCAACAGATGTGGTTAACGGTTTTACTCGGCGTTAATGATAACATACTTCCGTTATCCACGCTTGATAAAATACAAATCCCATACGCCATGTCCCAAACGATGTCCACGCGCTTCAAATTTAGTTAATGGGCGAAAATCCGGACGGGGAATATAATCGTCAGTCGGCGAAACATTGCGTAAATTGACCGCACTTTTTAGCACCGCCAACATCTGTTCAGCATAATTTTCCCAGTCTGTCGCCATGTGGATAAATCCGTTCGGTACCAATTTTTGGCACACCATATCCACAAATGCCGGTTGCACAATGCGACGTTTATGATGCTTGGCTTTATGCCACGGATCCGGGAAAAACAATTGTAACCCGCCCAAAGTTTCATCTGCAATACAATCGCGTAAAATTTCGGTAGCGTCATGACAAATGATCCGTAAATTTTTCACTTGCTTTTCCACTGCATAAGCAATACAAGCCCCTACACCCGGTGTATGGACTTCAATACCAAGATAATTTTTATCCGGATTTTGTATCGCCATGTCCACCAAGGATTTCCCCATACCAAAGCCGATTTCCAATATCACCGGATTGGTATTGCCATAAATGCCGGCAAAATCAAAGAAAGAAAGTTGATGCGCTAATCCATAAAAAGCCCAGTTGGTATTCATCATATCCCGTTGAAAATCGCTTAATCGTCCGGTACGCAAAACAAAGCTGCGAACTTTTCGCTTATAGCGTCCGTCTTCGGTAAATTCGGCAGTTTCTACGGTTTTACGTTTTTGATCAGCAAAAGTCTCTTGTTTTATCATCATTATTTATTGTTTATGTAAAAATGGCGTGAATTATAAGCGGTTTACACTAATTTGCAAAGTGCAGGCATTTTTCGGTGAATTTATGCAATAAATTGCCAGAAGACCTTTAGGGAAAAGAAAGAAGAGCTTGCGATATAGCATGTGTACAGTTTGGTATAGCAACCGGTTGTGTGTATCATACCCTCTCATAGTGAGTAAAGAATTAAAAATCATTGCAAAAACATTAGTTAAAAGTTCAAAAAATGAATTTTATCTTCATTTGCATGCTTGGTTTATAAAATATGAATCTTTAAAAGAACGATGCAAAAAAGAGAATAAGAGAAGCTATTTTACTTTTGAAAAGTATACTGCAATAAATATTGAAAATACGACAAATCGGATGGAGGGTTTATTTAAATATCTTAAGGATAAATTAAATATTGACGATAGATTATCGAAAAAATGTCACTTATATTTATAAAGGATTTTTTAATAAAAAGAATTGCTAACATTTTGAAAAATAAACATTAGCAACAATTTTCCTACTATACTTAAAAGATTACAGGCGATAAAATAAGCCACAATTGTATCTCGAGTTTCATTAATACTGCCTAATTCTATACGTTGGTTTTATAAGCTTTTGCAATATTCATTTTATTCTCCTAACAGTCTTGTTAAGACAACCAATTCATTGGTGTAATGACAATTTCAGGGAAGAAACACATCGTGAGCAAGATAATAAAATATACAAGTAAAAATGGCGCTATTCCCCTTGTGAGCTTAGCAATTCCTATCTTAGATATGCCCTGCCCTACATAAAGTACTGTACCGACTGGCGGTGTTATTAAACCAATTGATAGATTAATAACCATCATAATACCAAAATAAGCTATATCAATATTGTATGCCCTTAATAGCGGTAATAAAACCGGCACGAAAATTAGCACGGCAGGAATGAGATCCATTACACAACCAACCAATAATAAGAAGATCATGATTACCAACATTAGAACAGTTGCATTATCAGTAATGCCTTTGATAAAACTCACTAATTCCATCGGTATTTGTGCCACTGTAATTGCAAAAGCCGAGATCATCGCGGCAGCGGCAACAAACATTACCATTGACGTTGTTTTTATTGTGTTTAGGAAAACTTCTTGTATTTTAGACCAAGTTAAAGTTTGATACATTAAACTTACTATTGCTGCATAAATTGCAGCGGCTACACCTGCCTCAGTAGGAGTAAAAATTCCTCCTCTTAATCCAACAATAATGATTACCGGCAATAATAATGGCCAAAATGCTTGTTTAAATGCGTTCCATCTTTGAATAGCTGTTTTTTTAGGTTCCAGATTATCTTGCTGTGTTCTATACAGAAATTTCCACATTAACCATAAACCAAATACCATTAATAAACCCGGTACCGTTCCTCCCATAAATAATTTTGTTATAGATGCACCTGCCGTAATTCCATAAACAATCATTGGTATACTAGGAGGAATAACAACAGAAATAATACCTGCCGCACAAGTTAACCCTGTTGATCTTGCTACATCATAATTTTTACTAGCCATCATCGGAATTAAAATTGCGCCTAACGCTGCGGTATCAGCAACAGCAGATCCTGAAAGCCCGGCAAAAATTAATCCTGAAATAATAACAACATATCCTAGCCCTCCCTTAATATGACCAACCATACTCATTGCAAAATTGATTATTCTTTCTGAAATTCCTCCATGTTTCATTATTTCGCCTGTTAGCATAAAAAATGGAATTGCCATCAAAGGGAAGTTATTTGTTCCCATAACAAAATTTTCAGCAATAATTTGAGCATCAAACATATCCATATGCCATAGCATAAAACTTGCACTTAATAACATAGATAATGCTACAGGTACGCCAAGAAAAAGAAAGAAAAATAAACTACCTAGAAATAACCATAACATTTTATTTTCCTCCTTGAATTGCCCATTTAATATGTTTTACTAAATTAGTAAAGATTATTAAAAAATAGGATATAGCAGAGATAACGGCTGCGAAATAAAGAACAGATGATGATATCTCTGTAGCAGGCATTTTTTGAGTATATGTAAGTAACATTAATTGATATGCACCGTAGGTGATAAGACTAAGAGATATTAAAACTAAAATATCTGCTAAAAATAAGAAAAATACTTGATTTTTTTTTTTTTTTTATACTAATTTTTTAGTCGTTTTTTTCTAAAGTATTAGATATTTTCATTTTTTTATCCTCTTTAATATTGGCTACTTATATATTATATAAGCAGCCTTATTTCTTTATTTCTCTGAATCAATACGTTGAACTAACGCTTTAGACCAAGGATACTTTTGATAAAAGTTTTTATATAATTTTTCAGAGGCTTTTAACATATCAGCTTTAAATTCTTCACTTGGTATAATGATTGAACTTCCATTTTTAGCAAGAAATTCTTTTACACTTTGTTCCGTTTTAATAGCCAGTTCCCACTCTTTTTCTTGATATAATTTAGCAGCCTCTAAGAAAATATCTTGATCTTCTTTAGGAATTTTATTCCATGTTTTCAAGCTAATCTGTAAAAGACCAGGTGAAAAAATATGATTAGTTTGAATCACGTATTTTTGCACCTCATATAATCCGGAATCTTTAATTAAGATATATGGATTTTCTTGTCCATCAATCACTTTCTGCTCCAGCGCTGTAAAAACTTCACTTAGCGGCATACTTTGTGGATTAATTTTCATTGCGTTAGCCCAATCGACAAATAGGGAGTTAAGCGGTACTCTCAAACGAAGCCCCTTGAAATCATCAAATTTTTCTAATTTCTTATTTGATGAGATAACTCGAAAACCATTCATACCGTAAGCCAACAACTTAATTCCATATTTTTCCATTTTATCTCCAATTTCTTTTGCTATCGGAGATTCTAGAACTTTTTTAGCCTCTAAATTATCTTTAAATAAATATGGCCATTCCCATATACCGAAAATAGGATCAATATTTTGTAAAAGTAATCCTGTAATACCCGCCTCAATAGTTCCATTTCTCAGACCATTAACAATCTGATCTTCTCCGCCTAATTGATTATTTGGATATATTCTAATTTCATATCTATTATTCGTTTTTTCTTCTATCGTCTTTTTGAAATATTCAACTAAGGCAATATTTTTTTTTTTTTTTTTGAGTATCAGAATTATAATGTCCTAATTTAATAATTGTTTTAGCAAAAACAGGCGTGCTAAATATTAAAGTAGATATTAAGATTGTTTTCGTTAAGCTTTTAAGTTTCATATTATTTTCCTTTTGATAGATTTAAAATTTAGCAATCACTTTTAGATATTTATCAGGATTATCTGAAATTTTCCGTACGTATTCAGGGATTTCATCAAATGCAATAACTTCACTAATAATTTGATTTGCTCTTATTTTTTCTGTTGATAATAGCTGTATAGCCTCCTTAAACTCCCCCTTACTTGTTCTTGAACCACAAATATTTAGCTCTTTAAATGTAATAATATTAGTTGGCAATGATGTTTCTGTTTTCGGCCAGCCGGTTAAAGCAATTCTGCCGGCGAACGAAACATATTTTAATGTGTTTTGAATACATATATTTGCACCGGAAGCCTCAATAACAACTTCTGCCATACGTCCCTTTGTCAACTCTCGTATTAATTCAAGCGTATTTTCTTTATTTGGATTAATTGTATGATTAATACCTATAGAGCTTGCGTATTCTAAACGCTGATCTAATACGTCAATTAAGATAGGAGTTGCACCATACACTTTTGCGACTAATGCTGCCATTAAACCAATGGCACCTGCACCAATAATAACAACGTGTTCATTTTTTTTGACTTGTGTTCTGTGCAGAGCATGCAATGAAATAGTAAGAGGCTCGGCTAAAGCTAATTTTTCAATTGGTAAATCAGGAGCTTTAACTATTTGATTCGCCGGATGAGCTATGATTTCTTGCATACCGCCATTAATATGTACGCCAAGTACTTTTAAAGATTCACAACAGTTTGTTCTTCCTATTGAGCAAGGATAACAATGTCCGCAATAAATATAGGGATCAACTACAACTCTATCGCCAAGATTAACATCTTCCGGCATACCAATTCCGGATTCAATAATCGTTCCAACGATTTCATGACCTAAAATTCTTGGATAGGTTACCAATGGATTAGTGCCTCGATATGCTCCAATATCGGAGCCGCAAATCCCCATGCTCTCGACTTTTATTAAGACTTCATTAGCTTTCTTGATTGGTGGATCAACCAATTTTATACTCACGTTAGCCGGCTTATCTAATAAGATCGCTTTAATTTTTTTATCCATTTTATTTCTCCAAGTTAGCAATAAATATAACGTTTTGATTAAAACTCAAGTGATACTAATCGCATATACTACTACTACTGATACTATGGTATTTCAATATTTTATTTTTGTGATACATCTCACAAAAATAAACAACTGGCATTCCAATTTGAATGGGAAAGAGGAAGAGAAGGGACAAAAATAACAAATAATATTCAAAATTATAGTTACGCCAAAATAGTTAACCAATTAAATATCCCTGCCCTAAAGGACGAGGTTTGACGGCGGACTTTGATCAAAAAGGCATTTATGACTAAATCGATAAAGTAGGTGACAAACAGCCAAAAAATGAAAAATATTAGAAAAATTAAATGGCAGTTAACCTATTATTAGAGAAACTATTATTATGTTAGAAGATAAAAAATTTACTTAACATGCTTAATCGGTAAAAGTGCGGTCACTATAGCCGGTACATATTAGCGTAGGTAATCTGCTTATACCTTGAATAAAGGAAAGGGAATTTAAATACTATTTAGCGAAAGTACCGAAGATCTAAAGATGCTTAAAACGTGTGTTCTGAAGCAATAGAGTTGTATGATCGTATAAAAAAGCGGCTGGAAACAGTAAGGTAAGACAAGGCTGTATAGTAGCATAAATAATCAAAAGTAAGTGGCACAAAGACCACTTACTTTTAACAGTAACTACTTAAGATTTAAGTAGCTACTGCTATCAGTAGACAGTTTATCGCACTATTTGATAATTTTAGCTACAACACCTGCACCGACCGTACGTCCGCCTTCACGAATTGCGAAACGTAAACCTTGGTCCATCGCGATTGGGTGGATTAAGCTTACTGTCATTTTGATGTTATCGCCCGGCATTACCATTTCCACGCCTTCCGGTAATTCGATTGTACCAGTTACGTCAGTTGTACGGAAATAGAATTGTGGACGGTAACCTTTGAAGAATGGAGTGTGACGTCCGCCTTCTTCTTTTGATAATACGTACACTTCGGATTCAAAGTCAGTGTGTGGAGTGATTGAACCCGGTTTCGCCAATACTTGACCACGTTCGATTTCTTCACGTTTGGTACCACGTAATAATGCACCGATATTTTCACCTGCACGACCTTCGTCAAGTAATTTACGGAACATTTCAACACCGGTTACGGTAGTTTTCGCAGTTTCTTTAATACCAACGATTTCAACCTCTTCACCTGTACGGATGATACCACGTTCTACACGACCAGTTACTACAGTACCACGTCCAGAAATTGAGAATACGTCTTCAATTGGTAATAAGAACGGTTGGTCCACTGCACGCTCCGGCTCCGGAATGTAAGTATCTAAGTGCTTCGCTAACTCAAGAATTTTTTCTTCCCACTCCGCTTCACCTTCTAACGCTTTTAATGCTGAACCGCGTACGATTGGTGTGTCATCACCCGGGAAGTCGTATTGAGATAGAAGTTCTCGCACTTCCATTTCCACTAATTCTAATAATTCTTCGTCATCCACCATGTCGCATTTGTTTAAGAATACGATAATGTAAGGTACACCTACTTGGCGACCTAAAAGAATGTGTTCACGAGTTTGCGGCATTGGACCATCAGTCGCCGCAACGACTAAGATTGCTCCGTCCATTTGCGCCGCACCGGTGATCATGTTTTTAACATAGTCGGCGTGTCCCGGACAGTCAACGTGTGCATAGTGACGAGTTTCTGTATCGTATTCAACGTGTGATGTGTTGATGGTGATACCACGCGCTTTTTCTTCCGGCGCGTTATCGATTTGGTCAAATGCACGCGCCGCACCACCGAAGTGTTTTGCCAATACGGTAGTGATTGCTGCGGTTAAGGTTGTTTTACCATGGTCAACGTGGCCGATTGTACCCACGTTTACGTGCGGTTTTGTACGTTCAAATTTTTCTTTAGACATTGCTAATATTTCCTTTATTGAAATTCCATAGCACATGATGTGCTATGGAGTTTTGGGAGTTTTCAAAAAATTATTTTTTGCGCGCTTCAATAACAGCTGCCGCAACGCTTGATGGTGCTTCTGCATATTTCAACGGTTCCATTGAATATGAAGCACGACCTTGTGTTTGTGAGCGAAGATCGGTTGCATAACCAAACATTTCTGAAAGTGGTACTTCTGCATTGATCTTAACTACAAATTCATTGGCTTCTTGACCATTCACCATCGCGCGACGACGGCTTAAGTCACCAATTACATCACCCACATAATCCGGTGGAGTTTCAACTTCCACTTTCATAATTGGCTCAAGTAGAACTGGGTTTGCTTTAGCGAACGCTGCTTTGAATGCTAAAGAAGCGGCTAATTTAAACGCTAATTCTGATGAGTCCACATCATGGTATGAACCGAAGTGTAAACGTACACCAAGGTCGACTACCGGATAACCCGCTAACGGACCGGATTTAAGTTGTTCTTGGATACCTTTGTCAACCGCCGGGATATATTCGCCGGGGATTACACCACCTTTGATTTCATTAACAAATTCGTATCCCGGACCTTCCGGATCTAATGGATACAAGTCGATTACAACATGACCATATTGACCGCGACCACCAGATTGTTTTGCGTGTTTACCTTCAACATCATTAACACGAGTACGGATAGTTTCACGGTAAGACACTTGTGGTTTACCGATATTCGCTTCAACTTTGAACTCACGACGCATACGGTCAACGATAATATCTAAGTGCAACTCACCCATACCGGAGATAATGGTTTCACCGGATTCTTCATCTGTGTGAACACGGAATGAAGGGTCTTCTTGCGCTAAACGACCTAATGCAAGCCCCATTTTTTCTTGGTCAGCTTTAGTTTTCGGCTCTACCGCAACAGAAATTACCGGCTCAGGGAATTCCATACGCTCAAGAATAATTGGCGCATCAATCGCACACAACGTATCACCGGTACCGACGTCTTTCAACCCAATTGCTGCAGCAATATCGCCTGCACGAACTTCTTTGATTTCTTCACGTTTGTTAGCGTGCATTTGCACGATACGACCAAAACGTTCACGTTTATCTTTTACAGAGTTTAATACCGTTGCACCGGACTCAACAACACCGGAATAAACACGGAAGAAAGTTAAATTACCCACAAACGGGTCGGTTGCGATTTTAAATGCCAACGCAGCAAAAGGCTCATCATCACTTGCATGACGCTCACCTTCAGATTCATCCGGATTAATACCTTTAATCGCTTCAATATCTGTTGGCGCCGGTAAATAATCAATTACTGCATCAAGCATTGCTTGTACGCCTTTATTTTTAAAGGCTGAACCACAGGTTACCAAAATGATTTCGGTCGCTAACGCACGTTGGCGAAGACCGGCTTTGATTTCTTCTTCAGTTAAATCTTCACCGCCTAAATATTTTTCCATTAATTCTTCTGAAGATTCTGCCGCCGCTTCAACCAAGTTTTGGCGCCATTCTTCACAAGCGGCTTGCATATCCGCCGGAACATCTTCATAAGTGAAGGTCATACCTTGATCTGCTTCATTCCAGTTGATTGCTTTCATTTTGATCAAATCAACTACGCCTTTGAAGTTATCTTCAGCGCCAATTGGCAATTGTAGAGGAACGGCATTACCGCCTAAACGAGTTTTGATTTGTTCAACAACACGTAGGAAGTTTGCACCGGTACGATCCATTTTGTTTACGAACGCAATACGAGGTACTTTATATTTGTTAGCTTGACGCCATACGGTTTCAGATTGAGGTTGAACCCCACCAACCGCACAGTAAACCATTACCGCACCGTCAAGAACACGCATTGAACGTTCAACTTCGATAGTGAAGTCCACGTGTCCCGGAGTATCGATTACATTGATACGGTGTTGCGGGAATTGTTGTGACATACCGGACCAGAACGCCGTGGTTGCCGCAGAGGTGATAGTAATACCACGCTCTTGTTCTTGTTCCATCCAGTCCATTGTTGCAGCACCATCATGTACTTCACCAATTTTGTGACTTACGCCGGTATAGAATAAGATACGCTCAGTAGTAGTGGTTTTACCCGCATCAATATGCGCACTGATACCGATATTACGGTAAAGTGAAATAGGGGTTGTACGAGCCATTAGTTTTTCCTTTTTGGGAACGTAATAAATATAAAATTTTAAATATGGATAAGGCTCCATCACACAAAGCTATGAGATGAAGCCTGAAAAACCGATTTGCTAACAGATTACCAACGGTAATGCGCAAACGCTTTGTTAGCTTCAGCCATACGGTGAACGTCTTCACGTTTTTTCACCGCTGCACCTTTGTTTTCAGACGCATCTGACAATTCGTTAGCTAAACGTAAAGCCATTGATTTATCACCGCGTTTACGTGCAGCTTCCACAATCCAACGCATACCTAACGCATTACGACGAACCGGACGCACTTCAACAGGTACTTGGTATGTAGAACCACCCACACGACGAGATTTAACCTCAACCGTTGGGCGCACGTTTTCTAATGCAATTTCAAATGCTTCTAACGCTTCTTTACCGGTACGTTGTGCTAACGTATCAAGCGCGTTATAAACGATTTTTTCAGCGATAGATTTCTTACCATCTACCATTAACACATTAATGAATTTCGCAAGTAATTCTGAACCGAATTTCGGATCTGGGAGGATCTTGCGTTGACCTACATCACGACGACGTGGCATTTTAATTTCTCCGTATTATTAATCTTCAGGATTATCCAAAACTCTATTGCAACAAAGCTGCTGATACTGGAGTTTATGGTTAATTAATTTAGTTAATTAGCGTTTGGCCTTACTTAACGGAGAACCATTAAGCTTTAGGGCGTTTCACGCCGTATTTAGAACGACCTTGTTTACGATCTTTAACACCGGCACAATCTAATGCACCACGTACGGTGTGATAACGCACACCCGGTAAATCTTTAACACGACCGCCACGGATAAGCACAACACTATGCTCTTGAAGGTTATGACCTTCACCACCGATATAAGAGGTTACTTCGTAACCATTCGTTAAACGAATACGGCACACTTTACGTAATGCAGAATTCGGTTTTTTAGGTGTAGTTGTGTACACACGAGTACACACGCCACGTTTCTGCGGACAAGCTTCCAAAGCAGGAACGTTGCTTTTTACAACCTTTTTAACACGCGGTTTGCGTACTAGCTGGTTGATAGTTGCCATTAAAAAAGCTCCAGTTTTATTAATTGTTATTCACAAAAAAATGTTTATTTATTGTTCTACTCAAAGATGAATAGACGCCGAATTTTAATCTCGAACGGGCAAGATGTCAAGAATTAAGCAAAACTCGCACAAAAATGACCGCACTTTTTCGCGCACTTGAGAAGTTAATAAAAATAGCGAATATTTTTCATCTTAAAGCACTTATCAATCAAGCATTTTAATTTCGCATTTGTATGACGCTGTTTTTTTATGTAATGCGATTGCCGACCAACCCCACTCAGAGACAGTCACCACACAATCTTGTACAGAAAAATTTTGCAATTTCGCTACCACCCAAAATTGCATAATCGCTTGATTCCATTCTATTTTATTGCCCCAATAATGTCCCATCACATCATCACAAGCACGCAACAACGATAACTGTGCCAACGCCAAAGAAAAAGAAAATTGCTCCACCAAACGGCGCGGACAATTCGTCGCACAAATTTCATCGCAAAGTTGCAAACTCAAGGCAATAATTGATTTTGCCTTTTGCGCACACAATCCAATCACGCCCGCATTCCACATCAAACTATCATCCCCAATCTCAACACCTGCAATGGTTTTTCCGTGCAAAGTGCGGTGCATTTTTCGCAAGGTTTTATCCGTATTATCCGCCAAGCGACATTCCGCCAAATGCATCACACACCCGCCTTGGGCAAAATGAGACGAAAGTGCGGTCAAATTTCCAGCTAAAAACATATCGCTATCCACATACAATAAAGCCGATAACGGATAACGCGCATACACTGCTTCCAACGCCTTTATTTTCACCCGCCAAAAAAACTGAAACTCCCCTTGCCACTGCGTCAACGTCTGCTCATCAATCACCAAGGTGTCCACCCGATCGGCAAAAAACGCATAAAACGCCGGATAATTCGTTACCACCACAACTCGTTCAATTAACGGATCTTTTAAATAACTTAATATCGCAAATGCCGCTTGATAATGATTTTCCAAACGAGGACCAAATGTAAGGAGAGTGAGGATCATGGGGATTATCTCATTATTTATTCTTCAAATAATTCTCTTTTAAAGCGGCCAAAAAAGAATCAGAGGCATATTTTTTGGTATAAGTTAATTTATGAATTGCAGTTTTAGCAGTAATCTGCGCATACAATTCAGGATCAAATCGATTTTTAATATTTTTTGCTAACAAATGAGGAATGGTATCATCAATAACTATTCCTCGTTTATCCGGGAAATAATGATTGATTAATGTATTCATTAATATCTGAAAAAAGAAATAGTGCGGTATATTATTTTGTGTTTTCCAAAAAATCAGTAATAGATTAAGTAAAGTATGGATAACAAAATCATTTTGTTTGGCACAAATAAAACTATTTAAAAAATTAATTTTATGTTCCTCTGCCCAAGAAAAATATTGATTTGGTTTCGACCATAGTACTTTATTTTCTGAATTTTTATCCCGTTGAAACATAAAAAAGATTGATCTCGCATTTCATACGGAATTTCTCCGGTCAATAATATCGTTGCATCCATCCATATACCACCATAAGTATCCAACAGCGCTAAGCGTAAAAGATCAGCAAAAAAAGCATATTTAAACGCTGGATTTTTGCGCTTTTCTGCCACAAAATCCGGTAAATCTAAATATTCCCCAATATTATTATCATTTAAACGGATAATTCGATAACCGTCGGCAAACCGCTCAGCAGATTTAAAACAGATTTGCACCGTTTCCGGCAATTCATGAAATTCACAGGGCTGTCCCCAATATTGCCAAATGATTTTTTGATCGGGAAAATTTTGCTTAGCAGAAAGTTTAAATGTAGGCGTAGAACCAGATAGATAATTATCAATTAGCACATCCCATGCGCGTTCAATTTTCTCTTGTTTTATCAGGTCAAGTTTTCGCTCCCAAAAGTGACGCAAAAATTTGGGAACCAGTCCTCGATAAAACGTGCGATATGGATATTTCTTATTTAAGGTAGCTATCAGCTTATCCCAAAAGGAATCTACTAAAAAAAGGTGTTCAAACTTTTTTCCATACCTTGACCGATGTCTCAAATCAAAAATACGTTTTTTAATTTTATCTTGAATCTTATAATATTCTCTTTTTAAGCGAATAAGTAAGGTGGTGCGATTGGCGCGACCTTTATCAATCGGTACATTACTTTCCAATTCAAAATTCGGTTCAAGACAAAACGGTTTTAATGCCAAGTAAGGAACATTATTTTCCCAATAGCGTTCCATGGTAATATCCACATCAAAAATCCATTCTTGTGATTGGGATAAAAATTTTTTTGCCGCTTTGGGTGTTAAATAATAGCCGGTGGTATTGCTCCACTGACCATAAAATTGCGCCACATAATTATCACTATTAGGAATGGCATAAATCGGCTTTTCCGGCTGATTGCGTTTTGCCGGAGAAGGCGGACTAAGCCATAAAAATTCAAATTGGTTGGCACCCTGACAAAGAAATTGGTAAGCAGATAAAAAGTTTTGCTGCAAAATGGCATCATCTTCCAACACTATAATCGGTGCATTTAACGCAACACATTTTTCCCATAATAAATAGTGGCTCGCAAAACACCCTAATTGCCCCAAGGTAGAAACGCTACCTTTGCGTTCAAAACGTTTTTTCGCATTATGTTTTTTAAACAAAGGGAAATCCGGATTTTCTTTACCGTTTATCGCTTCAAAAAACTGATAGTCAACGTGTGTGAGGGGGGGGATTGCATTAAACTGTCAAATTGATGTTGAATAAAGGCTTTTCTATCAACTGACGTTTTCATATTGATAATAAAGAGAGGAACCAAGGTTTCTGTCATAACAATTCCGATTTTCAGATAAAACAAAACCCCACAATTGTAGGGTTTTGCCGA
Organism: Actinobacillus seminis; assembly: GCF_002263215.1. Classification (GTDB taxonomy): domain Bacteria; phylum Pseudomonadota; class Gammaproteobacteria; order Enterobacterales; family Pasteurellaceae; genus Actinobacillus_B; species Actinobacillus_B seminis. The sequence continues at coordinate 83,202 of NZ_NLFK01000008.1, read as the reverse complement.
TAAAAATCCAAATTATTTTTTGCTTGGAATGCTGAAACGTTTGTTGAAACGCTCTACACGACCGCCGGTGTCAACAACACGTTGTTTACCCGTGTAGAATGGGTGGCAATTACTGCACACGTCCAAATTTAAATCTTTACCCACGGTTGAGCGAGTTTTGATCACATTACCGCAAGAACAAGTTGCAGTAATTTCTTTATATTCCGGGTGAATACCTTGTTTCATAGAAAACCTCAATCTGAAGCCACTCCGCTCTCCGAAACTGAATTCGGCACCGAGTGTCGTTAATATTACGCCATAGCTGGCAACCTTTACATTTAAGGTGGCAAATTATACCGCAAAAAAAGGAATATTCAAGCCTTGCGATAATTTCGTTATAATGGGGCAAATTTTTTCCTTAGGTGATATATGCAACTTGTTCGTATCGCGTTGGCGATTCCTTTGTTTCAGTTTTTTGATTATCTCTTGGCGCAGGAGCAAACCCCGGAGTTAGGCTGTCGCGTCTTGGTACCTTTCGGGAAACAAAGCAAAGTCGGCATTGTGGTAGGATTTCCGACGCAAACGGAAGTGCCAACAGAACAATTAAAAAGGCTCACCGCGCTCCTCGATAGACAATCGATCTTTCCCGCCCCACTTTGGCACTTATTGCATTGGGCGGCAGATTATTACCGAACGCCGCTCGGTGATGTATTATTTCAAGCGTTGCCCGTTAAATTGCGCCAAGGCGAAAGTGCGGTCGAAAAAAGCAAAACATTGTTTAAATTAACCGCACTTGGCGCGCAAACTTTAGCCGAAAATCCGCTTAAACGAGCGATAAAACAACGAGAAGCCTTGCAATCTCTCAAGAAAACCCCTTTAGAAAAAGGCAACAACGCTTTTAATTCCGCTATTTGGTCGGCATTAAAAAGCAAAGGTTGGGTTGAAGAAATTGAGCAGGAAATACGCCCATTAAGCTGGCAACAACAACTTGCCGCTCGTCCGATCGTCAATCAACAAAATCGTTTAACTCTCAATAAACAGCAAACCTTAGTGATAAGTCAATTGGTCTTCCATGAAGGGTTTGCCGCTTGGTTGTTGGATGGTATTACCGGTTCAGGCAAAACGGAAATCTATCTGCAATATATCGAAGAAATTCTGAAAAAAGATCAGCAAGTTTTAGTGTTAGTGCCGGAAATTGCCTTAACGCCACAAACCGTACAACGCTTTCAATCTCGTTTTAACGTCGCCATTGACGTACTGCATTCCAATTTAAACGATACGCAGCGCTTACAAGTGTGGCAACGGGCAAGATCGGGACAAAGTGCCATAGTAATTGGCACAAGATCGGCACTTTTCACGCCATTTTTACAACTAGGCTTAATTGTTATCGACGAAGAACATGATCCCTCCTTTAAACAACAAGAAGGCTGGCGCTACCATGCACGCGATTTGGCGGTGGTGTACGCCAATCGCTTAAATATTCCAATTATTCTCGGCTCGGCAACCCCCTGTTTGGAGAGCTTAAATAATGTAAAACGCGGTAAATATCGCCATCTAGTATTAGCCCAAAGAGCAGGAAATGCCACCGCACTTCGCCATTGCGTCATTGATTTAAAACAGCAACGCTTGCAACAAGGCTTGTCTGATGCCTTGCTTAATGTGATGCAGGAACATTTACAGCGTGGTAACCAAGTGCTACTGTTTTTAAATCGACGAGGTTTTGCCCCAGTATTATTGTGCCACGAATGCGGTTGGATTTGCCAATGCCAACATTGTGATAAACCCTACACCTATCACCAATCACACCGCGTACTGCGCTGCCATCATTGTGCGTCGCAAAAACCCATCCCAATGCAATGCGGCGCTTGCGGCTCAACCCATTTAATCACCACAGGACTCGGCACGGAACAACTGGAAGAAAGCTTAAGCGCACGCTTTCCGCAATTTAAGGTGACGCGCATTGATCGCGACAGTACCGCGCGCAAAGGATCTCTTGAACAACATCTCGCGGATATTCGCCAAGGTAAAAGCCAAATTTTAATCGGTACGCAAATGTTAGCCAAAGGTCACCATTTCCCCAATGTCACCTTGGTTGCCTTATTGAATGTGGATAACGCCTTGTTTTCTTTGGATTTTCGCGCCGAAGAGCGCCTTGCCCAATTATATATTCAAGTCGCCGGTCGCGCAGGACGCGCGGAAAAACAAGGAGAAGCAGTGTTGCAAACCCACTATCCCGACCACCCGCTACTACGCTGTTTGCTGACCAAAGGTTATGGCGCCTTTGCCGACCAATCCTTACAATTAAGGCAACAAATCGGTCTTCCGCCATTTAGTGCGCAAGCGTTATTTAACGCGCAAAGCAAAAAAACCGAAGACGCCGAACAGTTTTTACAACAAATTGCTGAGGATTTTTATACCCTACGTCAACAGGCGCAAGATCCGGATCTGCAAATTTTAGGACCGCTGCCTGCGCCATTTAGTAAGAAAGCGGGGTTTTATCGTTGGCAATTGTTGCTACAACACCCATCACGCATGAAACTACAGCATTTCTTGCATCAAATTCAACTGCAACATCTGCCCAAATCCGCTCAAGTGCGGTGGATTTTAGACGTAGATCCCTTGGACCTCAGTTAAAACTGGAAAATTTTCTATTTTTCAGTAGAATTAAGCGTATTTTTTGAAGAATTTGTCGATCAATCGTAGAAAGTAGAAAGGTTATATCGTGGCAAAACGTGATTATGCGCCTCGCGGAAAGAAAAAAAATCCGCCCCCAATAAATCGTTATTACTCATTCTTGCCCTTTGCGTGGTCGCAGGCTTTGCCGCCGGTTTGTATTTTTTAAAAGAAAAATCCCCACAAGTACAAGTTGCAGTAGAGAAAACGGAAAAGTCGCAACCGAAAAGCGTTTTGCCAACGCCGCCGGAAGAAGTGTGGAGCTACATTAAAGCACTGGAAACCAGAACCGTGCCCGTGGATAATCATTCGCAGTCGTTGGAAAACAATATGCGTTTGACGGAAGAACAGAAAAAAATCCTGTTGGAAATGGAAGAAAAGCAAAAACAAGCAGAATTAGCCAAAGCCAAACAAGCCGAAGAACGTAAAACAGCGGACAGTAAATCAGAAGCAGTAAAACCGGCTGAAGTGAATGTAGTAGAAAGTAAACCGGCAACGCAAAGCACGCTAATAGAATCCCAAACTGCAGAAAACAAAACCACTGAAATGAAAAAAACTGAGCCGGAAAAAAAAGCTGCCACCCCATCAAATCACGACAAAAAATTCGGTTTACAGTGCGGTGCGTTTAAAAATCGAGAGCAGGCAGAAAATATGCAGGCACGTTTGATCATGGCAGGATTTAACGCCAGAGTAAGCAGTAGCACCGATTGGAATCGTGTTGTTGTCGGTCCAATCGGCGATAGAAGTGCGACCAATGCGGCATTAAATAAGGCGAAATCGGTGGGAACCTGTGTGGTTATCGGAATGTAAGCGGAGAAAATTAGCCTAAAGTGCGGTCAAAATGATCGCACTTTTTTTATTTTAAGGTTGCGAAAAATGAAAAGTCTATTAAAATGAATGAACGTTCATTTTCTTATACAGTGTATATATTTTATCGGTACGACAAGGATTATTATGCAATCACCCACTCTTCAATGCGAAAGCGAAATGCCGGAGCATATTTTTAAAGCAATTGAACGATTAATGGCGGAAGAAGGGTTACACAACCTTTCTATGCATAAAATTGCTAAAGAGGCGAACATTTCTGCCGGTACGATTTATATTTACTTTAAAAGTAAAGATGAATTATTGGAAAAATTTGCATACCATTTATTTCTAAGGTTTGACCAAGTATTAAAAAAAGCGAAAAATAATTCCTGTAGTTATTTTGAGCAATATCAAAAAATGTGGTGGGATGTTTGGTCTTTTTTTAATGATAACCCAACATTTATCATTAACTTAAACCAATATCAATCGCTCCCTCATTTTCATCAACTTTGCAAAAACTGGGAAAAAGAAGGTTACTGGGCAAATTTTTGTCAAGAGGCAATTCAAGCTGATGTATTGTGTGATTTCCCCGCTCACATCCTCTTTTTATTAGGTTTGGGCAGCGCTATAAAACTTTCCGCTAATTGTCACTTGTTAAAAAAAGAATTATCAAATGAAATGTTGGAAGATGTCATTGAGCGCACGTGGCGTTCAATTCAAAAATAATCTATTGTTTACCATGGAGCTTTATTTATGAGTATTCAAACTCACCCAAAAAATGCAAAACGTTCCCATACCTTCCTAATGAAAGGAACGCTAGCCCTTATCGTGATCATTTTTATCATTGTTATCGGGTTGAATATGTATAAAAGTGCTAAAATCAGTAAAGTGTTAGCGAATATGGGCGAACCTGTCAGCCCCGTTACTGCAATGAAAATTACCCCTCAAGTGTGGACACCGGTGATCGAATCCACCGGGTTTGTTCGCCCTAAACAAGGTGCAATGTTAAGCGCTCAAACTTCAGGTGTCGTCGCTCATATATATGTCACATCAGGACAAAAAGTCAACAAAGGGGATTTATTGATTGACCTGGACAATTCTGTCGAAAAAGCGAATTTAGCGGCGGCACAAGCACAATTGCCGGCAGTTAGCCAAACCTATAAACGCTATGTAGCACTTTATAAAACAAAAAGCATTTCGCGCCAAGAAATGGATAATGCAAAATCAAATTACGATGCGTTAGTGGCGAATATTGCCGCATTAAAAGCCACAATTGAACGTCGTCAAATCGTCGCACCTTTTGATGGAATAACCGGTATCGTTAAAGTCAATGTTGGTGAATATGTCACTGTTGGTACTGAAATCGTAAGAGTTGAAGATCGCCGCTTGATGCAAGTTGATTTTTCACTTGCGCAAAATGAGCTAAAAAACTTGTATATTGGACAAAAAGTAACCGCTACGACTGACGCATTACCGAGCGAAAGCTTTTCCGCCACCATTACAACCATTGAACCGGCGATTAATACCTCTACGGGATTGATTGATCTTCAAGCTACGTTTGAACCGGAAGAAGGTAAAAAATTATTATCCGGTATGTTCACCCGCTTACAAGTCGCCTTACAACCGGAAACAAACCAAATTGTCGTGCCTCAAGTCTCCATCAGCTACAATATGTATGGAGAAATCGCTTACATTTTAACCGCACTTTCTGCTGAAGATAAAACCAAATTTGCCGGAAACAAAAATCTGGATAATATGTATCGTGCTAAACAAATTACCGTCTTTACCAAAGACCGACAAGGCATTTATGCTCAATTAAAAGGTGATGATGTTAAAATTGGCGATATTATTGTAACAGGCGGTCAACAAAATATCGGTAACGGCAGCCTTGTTATTATTTCAGACAAGCAAGGTGTCGGCACAACCGAACCTACGATAAAAACAAATCTTTAATATTTAGGATTTACTGAATGAAATTTACAGATATCTTTATTCGACGTCCCGTTCTCGCAATTTCACTTAGCTTGCTTATTATTATTTTAGGCTTGCAAGCCATTTCGAAATTAGCTGTACGTGAATACCCCGAAATGACAACAACCGTCATTAATGTTACGACAACTTATGCCGGAGCAGACGCCAGCCTCATTCAAGCTTTCGTTACCTCAAAATTAGAAAGCGCTATCGCTCAAGCGGATAATATTGACTATATGTCATCTTCCAGCCGAGCCGGTTTTTCTAAAATCATGGTAAAAATGAAATTAAATACAGATCCTAATTCAGCGTTAGCCGACGTATTAGCGAAAGTCAACTCCGTTCGCTCCGAATTACCATCAGGAATTGACGATCCTAAAATACTCTCCTCCACAGGCGGATCAGGGATTATGTACATTAGTTTCCGCTCCAACAAATTAGATGCCAGCCAAGTCACCGACTACATTGAAAGGGTAGTAAAACCACAATTTTTTACCGTTGAAGGGGTAGCTAAAGTAGAGGTCTTTGGTGCTGCACAATATGCGTTACGCATTTGGTTGGATCCACAAAAAATGGCGTCGCAAAATCTCTCTGCCTCACAAGTCATGGCAGCATTATCGGCAAATAACGTACAAACAGCCGCCGGAAACGACAATGGTTACTTTACCGTCTATAAAAATAAAGTGGAGACGACCACTAAATCGGCTGCACAATTAGAAAATCTCATTGTACATTCACAAGACGGCAAACTTGTCAGATTACGTGATATCGCAACCATTGAGTTAAATAAAGAAAGTGATGATAGTCGTGGCGTGGCAAACGGTGCGGATTCTGTTGTACTTTCAATTGAACCCATTTCATCAGCAAACCCTCTGACAGTAGCAGAAAATATCCGACCGCTCTATGAAAATATTGTTAAAAATATGCCTGACAGTATGCAATCAGAAGTATTGTATGATAGAACTGTTGCGATTAATAGCTCCATTGATGAAGTGGTAAAAACCATATTAGAAGCAACAGTTATCGTATTGGTTGTTATTACCTTATTTATCGGCTCACTTCGTGCAATTATCATCCCGATTATCACAATTCCAATCTCGCTAATCGGCGTAATCATGTTGTTACAAGCCTTCGATTTTTCTATCAATCTAATGACATTATTAGCTTTAGTTCTCGCAATAGGATTAGTGGTTGATGATGCTATTGTGGTATTAGAAAACGTTGACCGCCATATAAAATTAGGCGAAACGCCATTTCGTGCAGCAATTATCGGCACCCGAGAAATTGCAGTACCGGTTATCTCAATGACAATAGCATTAATGGCGGTGTATTCACCAATGGCATTAATGCAAGGCATTACCGGTTCCTTATTTAAAGAGTTTGCGCTAACGCTTGCAGGTGCAGTTTTTATTTCCGGTATCGTTGCGCTAACGCTTTCGCCAATGATGTCCAGCAAGCTATTAAAAGCACATACTTCACCATCAAAATTAGAGCAAAAAATTGAATCTGTATTAGGTAAAGTAAATCGCACCTATGAATATATTTTAGGTCTGGTCATGTCAAACCGAAAATGTATGATTGCCTTTGCCTTCGTCATTTTTGCTACCCTACCGGTTTTATTTAAATCCCTCTCAACGGAATTAACACCAACCGAAGATAAAGGGACATTCTTAGCAATAGGTACAGCACCGTCTAATGTAAATATCGACTATATTCAGAACGCCATGCATAGTTTTGAAAAAATCTTGGAAGCAACGGATGAAGTACAATTTTCGCTCGTAATTTCCGGGATACCAAATACCAACCAATCTTTAAATATCATCACATTAAAAGATTGGAATGATCGACAACGTACCCAAAGCCAAGTGATGGCAGAATTAAACCAAAAAGCAAAAATGATTCCGGAAGTTGCTATCAGCGGATTCGCATTCCCTGAAATTGAAACCGGTGAACAAGGAACCCCGATCGGGTTTATCATTACCACCGCAAATGATTACAGCGAATTAGCTAAAGTTGCCGATAAATTCTTAAATGAAATGAAAAAATCAGGCTTATTTGTGTACAACTCGTTAGATTTAAAATTTGACACCGCACAAATGAAAATCACGATAGATAAAGAAAAAGCCGCCACTTATGGCGTTACAATGAAACAAATTAGCGATACCCTGGGCAGCTATCTTTCTGCGGCAACCATAACACGGGTAGATATTGACGGTCGTGCATACAAAGTGATCTCTCAAGTCAAACGTGATGACCGCCTTTCTCCGGAAAGTTTAAAAAATTATTACGTCACTGCAAGCAACGGTAAATCAATCCCGCTTAGTAGCTTAATTAGCATAAAATTAGAAACTCAACCTAATTCTTTGCCTAAATTTAACCAACTAAACTCCGCGGTATTAAGCGCGGTTCCTGCGCCAACCAGCAGTATCGGTGATGCAATGAATTGGATAAAAGAAAAAGTACCGGAAATGTTACCACAAGGCTATTCATATGATTTTAAAGGCGAAGCAAGACAATTGGAGCAAGAAGGTAATGCCTTAGTCATCACCTTTATCTTAGCGGTCATTATCATTTTCTTGGTTCTCTCCATTCAATTTGAATCTATGCGAGATCCTTTTGTCATCATGATTTCCGTACCGCTTGCGGTTAGCGGAGCATTATTATCCTTGAATTTATTTAGCTTCTTCGGCGTAACGGGAACAACATTAAATATCTATTCCGAAGTAGGGTTAATTACCCTCGTAGGGCTCATTACCAAACACGGTATTTTAATGTGTGAAGTAGCAAAAGAAGAACAATTGAAGCATGGCAAAAATCGTATTGATGCGATCATTGAAGCAGCCAAAGTGCGTTTACGCCCGATTTTGATGACCACTGCCGCAATGATTGCCGGTCTCATCCCGCTATTATACGCCTCCGGCGCCGGTGCGGTTTCCCGTTTTAGTATCGGCATTGTAATTATCTCCGGGCTGGCTATTGGTACCCTGTTTACTCTATTCGTATTACCGGTCATCTACTCTTATGTCGCAAGCCAACATAAGCCTCTACCGGAATTTGACGAAAGTATAAAACCGCTAACCTCGGATTCACGTCATTAAACATCAGCCAAAGTGCGATTGATTTAATCTGCCCCTAAAAGTTGAACTACAACCAACGGATTAAAGGGCAGATTTTTTTGACTAAATATAACTCAACCAACAAATGATCACATTTTATCTTCAAAACAATCAAGTCACATATTAACTCATCAATATGTTCAACTATTAAAACGCACATCATATTTCCGGAACAGTCAATTTTAATTATAGTGATACCAATAGATTAGAGCATAATCAAATTCAACGTAAACAAAAAGGACTAAGTTCCGCACAATACAGAACTTAGTCCTTAAATTCAGTCAGCCAAAATTAGGGTACAGATAAAATTACCCTTTCATTTTATAGCTTACCAAATAGCTGGCGCCAGCCCCCACCATCACATCCTGTTGGCTATTATTCGCTGCCGAAGCGCGGATAATCCATTTCCCATTATCTGAGGTTCTGGAATAACCCAAGGCATAAGCAGATTGCCCACGATAATATGCGCCGGCCATAGCGACCGCACTTTTACCCGGTAAATACACCTGCGGTAAGTTAGCCATTGCCCCTGCTGCTGCAATACCGGCTCTCGCGTTGCTATCAACATTATGAATATCACGTGATAATCTATCCATACCGGCACCGATAGCATTCACTACATTTTTCAGTTGTTTTGCATTAATCGCATCACCGTTCGCTCTTGCATCAGCAACATTAGACACTCTCGCACCATTCACATTCACAACCGAGGTCCCCTCATTATCTTTACTTAAAGATAATTTCGTATCGCCATTACTAATAGAATGAATATCCGTGAGATCACCGGAGACACTCAAGGTATAACGGTTTTGTCCTTTTTCGCCGATTTCCGCTCTCACTTTTACATTGGTTCCACCAATAACTTCTGTTCTTGCTGCCGCTGCGGTTGCATTAATCGCTTTCGCTACGTCTTCACCCTTCGCAAAATGATTTCTCGCAAAATCTGCGCTAACGGTTCTCTTATCATCAGATAATGTTAAGCCAGTTTTTGCCACAGATAGAGTATAAACCGTCTGTTTATTATCTCCCTGACGTTCGCTAATAACAACACTCGTGGATTCAACCTCGGTTTTTGTTGCTTTAAGCTGTCTTACATTCACCGCGTCATTATCCGCTGTACCGTCTGCAATATTTCCCAATTGCATTGGCGTTTTATTCGCTAAATTCACCTTAACCTGAATTGGATTGAGGCTTATCGGTCCGGGTTAATGGTTTGCGTTAAGAAATTACCATTGTTATTGACCACCGCCTTTAATTTCAAGACGTTGATTTAGTTTTTTCTTAATCACGGTGTTATCATCTTTTTCCGCATAATTATCGGCAGAATATTGCTGACCATCTTCCAAGGTCGCCACTTCTTCCGTAATGGTTTTGCTTGGATCTTTCGGATCTTTACGTTCATACACAATCCGAGTTTTGTACTCACCCGCTTTCCCGTCCAAGCCCGCCGGACCATCAGCGCTCTTAATCATCACCCCGTCTTTTCCGTTCAATCCGATTGAAGCATCTTTCCCGTTAAGCACAACTGACGAACCATCCTTACCATCAACGCTAATCTTACCGTCTTCACCCGGTTTACCGTCCGCCCCTTTTTCGCCTACATTAAAATTATCAATTTTAAACGCATCACTTAAGGCAAAGGTAAAATTAGCGCCATCTTTCTTAATGGTTAAATTTTTACCCGCTTTCAAGCTCACCATATCACCGGCTTTGATTTGTTGCTCCGATTTTTGAGACCCTTCCGCTTCGCTACCGCCATCAGTACCGGACGTCACTTTCCAAAACGTATCATTAATAGTTTTGGTAATATCGGTTAACATGGCAATTTTATTATTATCTTGGTCAGTTGTTGGTTTAGCTTTGCCATCATTACCTACCGTAGAATTTCCGATGTTAACATTAAATTTCACTGTTAGTGTATCTTTTATTCCTTTTTCTTCTACTTTATTAGTAACCTCCGCAGTGGTGCCTGTACCGTTTGCATAAATCACCTTATCCCTCGGATTTATCTTTGCCGAATCTTTACTGTCAACAGAACCGCTTCCATCCGTGGTTTTTATCTTAAAACCGGAAATATTGACTGCGTTAAGAAGTTCGCTGGCAGCGACTAAATTTCCAGTGTTGACCTACTCGTGTCCATTCTTCATCAAGAATGACCATGCCATCATCATTAATATCAATACCTACCGTTTTAACGTGAATCTCAATCGTCCCATTTCTCGCTGTTGTCGTCGTGATTTGATTTTTACTGAATCCAACAATTTTCAGGCGTTCACCCAGTTTAATTGGTTTAGTGTCATTAAGATTAGTTTCAAAGATAATCCCTTTATTATCAAGTGCATTATTAACATCATCTACATATTTTTTATTAGCAACATCGCTTTCCTGTGAAGGAGTGCCGACATTAGTAATTCTCGCACCATCGATATCAATTTTTTTCTCATCCGGTGAAAGCGTAATCTTTCCATTATCACTACCGTTAGAAATTGAACCAAAACTTGCTTCCCCTATAATGGCTGCTGTATTTTTATCTATACTCCCACTTCCTTGTATTCCATCCGCTACTGGAAATGCCGCCTCTGCCGGCAATGCAACGGTAAACAAACCTAATAAAATAATTTGATATGAAAAGTGAAGTTTAGAGGAAAAAATGACCGCACTTTTGGAACCTTGAGCTTGGCGTTCAGTTTTGGATTTACCCTTTATTTTTGTTAGTTCAGAAACGGCTAACCAAGCCTGACGAGCTTCGCTCCAAACAATTCTAAATACTTTATTCATTCCATTAACCAAATTGAGAAATTGAAAAAAAATAATTCATCGGATTTCTTACAAACGCGTCATAGCGCCGAAAAGAGAGAAAGAGGATATTACTTAAAATTTGTAGCATAAAAAGTTCATTTATCTTCGCCATTCCTTGCACATGCCTCATCAAAAAACAAAATTATAAAACTCATCTATTATAAAAAATACAATTTATTCTTAACATTTTTACAAAAAATTTCTAAATCCACAGAATATAATTCCGGTGAAGCGTTCTTCTCTTTACCCATTAGAACCTCCTTGAACTTGTTCAAATCGAGCGATAAATTGAGGTAATAACAGGAAACAAAGTGATTTAATAATGTCATATTCAGCTTTGCTATGACGATAATGAATAAGTAGCCGCTTCACGGTAGGCAACTTTATCGGGAATATGGAAATCCAAAAGTGTTTTATCTTTACTCAGATTTTTCTCAAATAACTGCTTGAGCTGTCCAAGCACAAATTTGACATCATTCGTATGATCAACACAGTTTGGTACTGCTTTAAGTGGAGGAAGCTTAAAGCCGAAAGCCTCAAAAGTCTGAAGCTCCTGATACATACCTATCGTACCACGAATAAATTCTTTGGCAGATAGAATATGAGGCAGAATTGGACAAAATAATAAATCGGCAGCAAGAACGGACATATCTACGGTAATATCTCTTGTTCCGCGCGTATCTACAATAATGAGGTCATAGCCTCGTAATTTTTTTAGCAAAAAACTAAAACGAATAGCACCATCAGGTGCATTACGCAGCATTTGACTGACATTATTGGTCGGATCATTAGATTGAATGAGGTCTAAATTAGGTAGGGAGGTTTTTGAAATAATATGGCTCGGCTCAACATCTTGATAAATTAAAAACTCATGAATACCACCAAAAGCAACATAATCTAAGGAAAAATAGGCACTGAGTGTCGGTTGCGTATCGGTATCAATTAGTAAGGTTTTCAACCCGTGATCTGCACAAAATGCTCCGATATTCGCCGCATTGGTACTTTTTGCCGAACCACCTTTGGTTGAGGCAACGGTAATGATGAATGGTTTTTTAGATAAGTTCGAATTTCTCATTTGATACTCTCTTAACAAAATGATTGTTAATAAAGTATCGACTAGGAATTAGATATGATTCTGTAACATTACTAAGCAACGAATTTGGCTCCTCCTGCTGGACTTGAACCAGCGACATATGGATTAACAGTCCACCGTTCTACCGACTGAACTAAGGAGGAGTAGATTTTACGACTTAAGGAATGGTGCCTCGAGGCGGAATCGAACCACCGACACGGGGATTTTCAATCCCCTGCTCTACCGACTGAGCTATCGAGGCAACTCATCAGTGGTGCGTATTAAACGTTTTTTTCGCTTTCAAGTCAACAGATAAATGAAAAAAAATGTATTTTTTTGTTTGTTTGCATATTTAACAAACAAGGCGAATAGAAAACATTCAATTTTAGCTAAAAGAAAGGGCAATTTACTTCACATAAATTACCCTTTAGCGAGTTATTTTCACCTATCGTCTAACGCGATAACTTTTTTGTGCTTTATCCACTTTCACCAAATAGTTTCTCGCTTGGGAAGATGGATGTCGGGTAGTTAATATACGATAAACCTGTTCAGGATACATTTGGTTGATTTTGGCAATCGCTGCATCACGATCCGAATCAAAAACTCGCAATACCGCGCCGGCACCGCTGTTATACGCCGAAATTATCGCAAAACGTTTCGAAGTTGGGTTAGTAATGCCATCTAAATATTTATTTTGCAACAACCACAAATAAGCTGCACCGGTATCAATATTTTTAACCGGATCAAATAAATAACTTTTCGATGGTTGTCCACCGCGTCCTTTCATTTGGAACACATCGCGTCCGGCAGTATGTGGCACGACTTGCATCAACCCCATGGCATTGGCGTAACTAATCGCATACGGGTTAAAACTGGATTCCGTTTGCATAATACCAAGAATTAAACTTTCATCAATGCCATATTTTCTAGCAGATTTACGCACATAAGGCACATATTTTTGTGCGCGCACTGCAACGTGGTTAGCGATCATTGGGATGACTACAAATATGACATTTTTTCCATTGCTTAGTCGTCGAGTGCGTAATTTATTTTGAATAAGATAATTGGCAAAGTTACCCGCAATAGCGGTATTAGTAATTTGCTTGCCATGATTATCAATGACTTGCCCTACTAAAAACGGACGGGAACTTATCGGCACATCACCGGAAGCAAATAAATCAATTCCTTTTGCATCAGAACCCATTAATAATATATGCACAATTGCATTATATAAATGCTGTGTATCGGTATGGGTTTCTACGGTTATAGTTCCCTCATCAAAGCTAACATGACTACGAGTATAATAATGATCAGTATATTTTACATAGTCTTTTCGACTTGCGACCAAGAGTTCATTAACGCCCCAAATTTGATCGATATTATGGGAAAATTGACCGGTTAAGATATCTAACCCTTGGGTATCTTTAGAAAACGCCTCATCATAATTCACTCCTTTATTTACTGAGCTACTACAAGCATACAAAAAAGGAATCAGCACTAACATCAAATATTTTTTCATAGTATTATTTTTCTGTCGGTGGAACATAACCTTCAATGTGAACCTCTTTGCCTTCAAACAAAAAATTCACCATTTCTTTTTCCAATAATTGACGATGTTCGACATTCATCATATTTAGTTTTTTTTCATTCACCAGCATGGTTTGTTTTTTCATCCATTCTGCCCACGCCTGTTTACTAATATGATCAAAAATACGTTTTCCTAATTCGCCAGGATAGAATTGAAAATCCAATCCGTCCGCCTCTTGCTTTAGATATTCACAAAACACCGTTCTTGCCATAATCATTTCCTTTTTTGAAATTGAAGTAATAAGTTCTTGACGGGCGCTGCCAGTCCGATTTGATCAGGATTTTGCGGATCATACCAATATTTGATCGCACTTAATACCGATGATTGATATTCTGCCCCTGTTTCTGAAATTTTTTTCTCATCAGATCTTTTATTAGAGCGGTTTCCCACGCAAAAAGTTCGCTCACTTTCCGCATAAATCGGATAAATAGTGAGATGGAAATGACTAAAAGTATGGCGAAACGCCACCCATTCCTCATAACGGGTAATTCCTTGTTGTTGCAACGCCTCAAGTAAATCTTGTTTCTGCGTAAATTGCGGAAAGCAATAAAGCCCACCCCAAAGCCCTTGTGGCGGTCGTTGTTCCAATACGACCTTGCCCCGGCAGGCTAAAATTAAAAAATAACTTTCCCGCTCCGGCAAACTTTTTTTGACTTTTTTACTTGGATATTCCGTTTGTTTTTGCATCATTCCGGCTTGACAATGTTCGGCAATCGGACAAAGGGAACATTTCGGCTTGCTGCGTGTACAAATCAGCGAACCAATATCCATCATTGCTTGATTAAAATCCGCCACCTTTTCCGTCGGCGTCACCTCAGCGCTTAGCTGCCAAAGTTTATCCTCCACCTTTTTCTCGCCCGGCCAACCTATAATTGCAAAATAACGAGTCAACACCCGTTTCACATTTCCGTCTAAAATCGGATAAGGTTGATTCAATACGGAAGACAAAATGGCACCGGCAGTACTGCGCCCAACGCCAGGCAAATTCCAAACGTCCTGAAAATCCGTAGGAAATTCGCCGTGAAATTGATCTCGCACTACCTGTGCTGCCCGATGCAAATTGCGCGCACGCGCATAATAGCCCAATCCGGTCCACAAATGTAACACTTCATCCAGCGGCGCATCTGCAAGTGCAGTAATTGTTGGGAAAGTTTTGATAAAGCGTTCAAAATAGGGAATGACCGTGGTCACTTGAGTTTGCTGCAACATCACCTCCGACAACCAAACGCCATACAGGGTTTTCTGTTGCTGCCAAGGTAAGGTTTTTCGCCCAAAGTTATCATACCAAGTTAAAATCGCTTTTACGAAAGGGGAATTGACGGAAGATTTTGCCTGCATAACACTCGTGTAAGGTCAGAAAAGTGCGGTTAAAAATAGGGCAGAAGTGTAGCATATCCAAGAGGGCGATGCTATGCTTGTTGTGGAAAAGTCAGGAAACCCCTGACTTTTTCTTTTTATAACATAGCGTGAAATCACCAAAATTGTCTAAGTTGATGGTACAAGTTAGTAAATCTCTCACGTTTTTGTTGATAATATTCATGCCGTTGCAAATTTGGTTGATATATGGCTTCTAGGGGTAAAGGCTGACAAAACTGTGCTATATCTTGTTTTGGATTGAGTGCAATTTGTGCCAGTTTTGCCGCGCCCAATGCCGGACCGACATCGCCGCCGGTGCGATATTCTAGGGTTCTGCCACTAATATCCGCCAACAATTGGCGCCAATAACCGCTTTTCTCACCGCCGCCGATTAACGCAATACTGTCGGCGAGCACGCCGGTTTGGTGCAACACGTCAATTCCGTCCGCCAAAGCAAAACTTACCCCTTCAATCACTGCTTTTGCCATACTCGCTTGATCATCATTGTGGGTCAATCCCCAAAAGACGCCTTTGGCATGCGGGTCGTTGTACGGCGTTCTTTCGCCGGAAAGATAAGGCAAAAAAATCGCTTCAGAATTGACCGCGCTTTGTGCAACGCTCTGGAAAAGCGTTTGAATATCGCCTTATGCCGGTCACTTTTTTCGCCCAGTCTACCGCCGACGCGGCACTTAAAATCACCGACATTAAATGCCAACGCTCGGGTAACGCATGGCAAAAACTATGCACCGCTTTTTGCGGATTGGCGCTAAATTTATCGGTGACCACAAAATACACGCCGGAAGTGCCGAGCGACAGCATTGCCTGCCCGCTTTGATATAATCCGACGCCAATGGCACCCGCCGCATTATAAATGGCTAATTATTTTTTGCACATTGTTATATTCTGAAATCAATTTTTCTAACATTGCACTATTCATTGCTGGAGCATTTTCATTAGTGTGTAATTCAGCGCCTTCTAATGTAATATTTAGCTCAAATTGAGCCATAGCCTCATCATCTTTAATATATTGCTCATTTTTGCCTTTTTTAACTTTGTAGAGTGGGGGCTGAGCAATGTAAATATGTCCACGCTCAATTAATTCAGGCATTTGGCGATAGAAAAAAGTTAATAGTAAAGTGCTGATATGGGCACCATCTACATCAGCATCGGTCATAATAATAATGCTATGATAACGCAATTTATCTGGGTTATATTCATCACGTCCAATACCGCAACCAAGAGCTGTAATTAAAGTCCCTACTTCAGCGGAAGAAAGCATTTTATCAAAGCGAGCTTTTTCGACATTGAGTATTTTTCCTTTCAATGGCAAAATCACTTGATTTTTGCGATTACGACCTTGCTTTGCAGATCCCCCTGCAGAATCACCCTCCACCAAATAAAGCTCAGATAGTGCGGGATCGCGTTCTTGGCAATCGGCTAATTTGCCTGGCAACCCCGCAATATCTAATGCACCTTTTCTTCGAGTCATTTCACGAGCTTTCCGAGCTGCTTCTCTAGCTCGAGCAGCCTCTACAATTTTGGCTGCAATAATTTTGGCATCTTGCGGATTTTCTTCCAAATATTCTTGTAGCCGTTCACTCATCGCAGATTCAACCGCACTTTTTACTTCTGAAGAGACTAATTTATCTTTAGTCTGCGAGGAAAATTTTGGATCGGGGACCTTAACTGATACTATCGCGACTAACCCCTCTCTTGCATCATCACCTGAAGTTTCTACGCGATCTTTGTCACTTTTACCTTTTTTATTTAGTCCTTCTTTTTCCATATAGTTGTTTAGCGTGCGTGTTAATGCACTGCGAAACCCTGCTAAGTGAGTTCCACCATCACGTTGGCGAATGTTATTAGTAAAACAATGGATATTTTCTGCTTGATACCCTTCATTCCATTGTAATGCGACTTCTACGCCGATATTGTCTTTTTCTATGGAAAAATAAAAAGTTTTTTGATGAATTGGATTTTTGTTTTTATTTAAATATTCAACGAACGCTTGAATACCACCTTCATAGTGGAAGTGGTCTTCTCTATCGTTTCGTTTATCAATCAATTTAATAGAAACACCAGAATTTAAAAAAGATAACTCACGTAGGCGATTAGCTAATATATTGTATTCAAATTGAATATTTTTAAAAATGGTAGGACTTGGCCAAAAATGGACACACGTTCCAGTTTGCTCAGTATTGCCAACCTCAGCGAGAGGGGCAACAGGATCACCTAAATGGTAAAATTGTTCATAAACATGTCCTTGACGGCGAATAGTTAATTGTAATTTATCAGATAAAGCATTCACTACTGATACGCCGACGCCATGCAAACCGCCCGAAACTTTATAAGAGTTATCATCAAACTTTCCTCCAGCGTGTAGTACAGTCATAATGACTTCAGCTGCTGAAACGCCTTCTTCAGGATGAATGTCTACAGGGATTCCTCTCCCATCATCTTGTACTGAAATAGAATTATCAGTGTGAATAGTTACGATAATATCTTTACAAAAACCAGCTAGGGATTCATCAATTGCGTTATCTACTACTTCAAATACCATATGGTGCAATCCTGTGCCATCATCAGTATCACCGATATACATTCCAGGACGTTTACGTACAGCATCAAGTCCTTTTAATACTTTAATACTGTCTGCACCATAAAAATTTCAGGAGTTTCATTTGACATAAATTTTCTCTATTTTTTATAAAAATTAGCTAATTTTTTTTTTTTTTTATTTAACGAATTTGTGAAATTTCTATCAAATTAAATATAAATTTGTTTACTTTTTTAATTTATACGTATTATTTAGCACCTAGGTTTTACTTATTTTTCACTGAGAAATAAGTTGTGTAATATAGCAGTAGAAATAATCTGAAACTAAACATAAGTTATTTAAACTTTTATCAAAGTTCAAATTATTTCTATTTTATTCTTTACTTGCATAATTTTTATGGATTTTTATGAAACTCAGCTCAATTCCTGTTTTTTTAACAGGACTTTTTTCAGTAACTTTAGTATTAGCTCATCAAGATCATGAACAAGTTGATGTTTTTCAACTTGATGAAATTAAAGTGGAAAGCACTCCCTTTACGTTTAGTTCAGATCCTCTTTCAGGTGCACCTAAATTTAATGATATTGTCGTAAATAAACAAAAGTTAAAGGCTCGTTCCAGTACGCTAGGGAACGCTTTAAATGGTGAATTAGGTGTGCATAGTAGCCAGTTTGGTGGAGGTGCATCAGCACCTGTAATTCGTGGGCAAGAAGGAGTGCGGTTGAAAGTTTTGCAAAATGGATCAGATGTAGTGGATATGTCGCAGATTTCTCCTGATCATGCAATAGGTGTTGATACTTTACTTTCACAGCAAGTAGAAATTGTACGTGGTGCTTCAACTTTGCTTTATGCCAATGCTTCACCCGCTGGAGTAGTCAATGTAATTGATAATCGTATTCCAACTTCGATTCCTGAAAAGGGGTATGATGTAGATTTAAATTGGCGGTACAATAACAATAGTAATGAAAAACTTGGCACGGCAGGTATAACGGGTAGTGTTGGGAAGAATATTGCGTTACGGTTTGAAGGATTAGTTCGTCGTTCAGACAATTATCATGTGCCATCATTCAATTTAAGTAAAGTATTAGACTATGTACCAGATACTTACAATAGAACTAAATCAGGTAATTATGGCGTTTCTTTTATTGGTAAAAATGGGTATATCGGGGCTTCTTATAATGAGCGTCGTGAATCTTATGGTATTCCAGGACATAATCACGAATGGGATGGTTGTGCGGGACATGTGTATGGTTTACCTTTGAGAACAGATAAAAATTATTATTTATTACTTTATAAACATTTAATTTCGGATAAAGATCTGGATAACCCTCATTTTCACTGTGGAAGTAGTCATGCACATGATGGTCACAATCACGATCATAGTCCTGATCATCCTTATGGGCATGACCATGACCCAAGTTTAGGTGGCCCTACTGTGAATTCTCAATCAAAACGATATGATGTAAAAGCAGAATTGAATCAAGTAGTTAAAGGATTAGACAAAATTAAGTTGAGTTATTCTACAACGGATTATAAACATGATGAATCAGATGGTCACGTTCCAGTTAATTTGTTTAAAAATGATGGTTATAACTTTCGTACTGAATTTTTTCATACGCCAATTGCTAATTTGACTGGTGTTTGGGGCGTGCAATATCAATCGCAAATAATGAGTGCGAATATTCCTCGTTTACCACCTAAGCGGAGAAAATATTGCCCTTATGGAGAAGTGTGTCCAAAAGAAAAACCATTTGACTCTACCAAAATTACGGAAGGAGATCGCGTTGGTGGATGGGCTCTAATTGAGAATAAAAATACTCAGTTAAGTTTTTTTGCTGTAGAACAATTACGTTATAAAGATTTTTTATTTGAGTTAGGGGCGAGAACAGAAGAACAGAAAATCAAAATAGACTATGATGTTGAAGCGTTGAAAAAAATTAGAATAGGAGATTTACCGTTACCTGATTTAAGTGGTTATCATGATAGAGCCAATTCCTATGCATTATCAATAAGTTGGAATGTCTCTTCAGAATATATGCTTAATTTATCTTATTCTCATAATGAGCGACATCCAACACCAATGGAGCTTTACTATCATGGTAATCATATTGCAACGAATTCATTTGAATATGGTAACAAAGATCTAAAAAAAGAAGTTTCAGATAATTTTGAAATGGGTATCTCATATGAAGGAGATAAGTTAAGCTACAAGGCGAGTTTATATTACAATGATTTCGATAATCATATTTTTAGCCAAACTTTAAATAGAGAAGGAAATTTATCACTGAATCGTTATACCCAATCAAAAGCTAAATATTATGGCGTAGAAGGACAAATTGATTACAGTGTGACTCCTGAATTTTCTGTGGGAATTTTTGGAGATTATATCAGAGGTAAATTGTCTAATTTACCAGATTTTTATCACAGCAAGGGAGCTTTCGGTGGAGGAATCGCTGAGTCTCAGCCAAATCAGAATGCTCCAAGAGTGCCTCCTGCACGGTTAGGATTACGTACAAATATTCAATTTACCGATAATATTCTTGCTTCTGTAGAATATATTCATGTTTTCAAACAAGATAAAGTAACAGCTCCAAGAAAAAAACAGAATACAGATGGGTCAATTATTACTGATAAGAATGGGAATTTTGAATGGATAATAACAGAATACCCAACAGATGGATATAATATGGTAAATATGAATCTTGAATATAATAAGACAGTCAATAATATTGATTATCAAATTTTTATTCAGGGTAATAATTTGTTAAATGAGAAAGTGTATTCTCATGCTTCGTTTTTACCTTTTGTGCCACAGATGGGGCGTAATATTACCGTAGGAATGAATATTCATTTTTAGATTGCTATAAAAAAGAGCGGTGTGAATTTTTAAAATGCACCTCTCTTTTATCTATTGTGGGGAAAGTCAGCAAGAATTTCTTTTTACTATGTGTAATTAAAAATCACTTAGTTGATAGTATAACCTAGTAAATTTTTCATGTTTTTGTTGGTATTCTTTATATTTTTCTTGGTGAGGTTGGTAAACAGCCACTAATGGTAAGGGCTGACAAAACTGTGCTATATCTTGTTTTGGATTGAGTGCAATTTGTGCTAGTTTTGCTGCACCCAATGCTGGACCGACATTGCCACCAGTGCGGTATTCAAGCGTTTTGCCACTTATATCTGCCAACAATTGACACCAATAAGTGCTTTTTGCTCCACCTCCAATTAATGAAATATTATTTGCTACTACACCAGTTTGGTGTAGTACTTCGATTCCGTCAGCTAAGGCAAAACTTACTCCCTCAATTACAGCTTTCGCAATACTTGCTTGATCATCATTATGAGTTAATCCCCAAAACACGCCTTTAGCATAAGGATCGTTATGTGGGGTTCTTTCTCCAGACAGATAAGGTAAAAAAATCGCTTCAGAATTAACCGCACTTTGTTCCGCTTGACGGAATAGTGTTTGAATATCACCTATGCCAGTTACTTTTTTTACCCAATCTACTGCTGAAGCAGCACTTAAAATCACGGACATCAAATGCCAACGATCTGGTAATGCATGGCAAAAACTATGTACCGCTTTTTTGGGATTAGCAGTAAATTTATCAGTGACTACAAAATACACGCCGGAAGTGCCGAGCGACAGCATTGCCTGCCCGCTTTGATATAATCCGACGCCAATGGCACCAGCTGCATTATCGCCCCCGCCCGCCACTACCGGCACTTCTTTCATTTTCCATTGTTGCGCCAAACTTTTACGCAAATAACCGGTGATTTGATTGCCTTCAAACAGTTGTGGCATATTATCGATATCCAGCCCGCAAGCATGGAGTAAATCTTGGTTCCAATCCCGCTTGCCGACATCCAGCCACATGGTTCCGGACGCATCCGACATATCGGAGGCATATTCGCCGGTCATCAATAAACGTAAATAATCTTTGGGTAGCAGCACTTTCGCCACTTGGTCGGCAAGGCGAGGTTGGTGTTTCGCCACCCATTTTAATTTCGGAGCAGTAAAGCCCGGCATCATCAGATTTCCGGTAATTTCGCGACCGGTTGGTACCAATTGTTCCAACTCGGCGCATTCGGCAAAACTGCGTCCGTCATTCCATAAAATCGCGGGCGACAAGACTTGATCTGCGCTATCCAGCAAAGTGGCGCCATGCATTTGTCCGGTTAACCCGATCGCTTTTACTCGGCTAAGATCTTGTTGATTTGCCAACTCCAACATGGCAAGATTGGTCGCCTGCCACCAGTCTTGCGGATGTTGTTCCGACCAAAGCGGCTGCGGACGAGAAATAGTAAGCGCGTGGCTTGCGGTGGCAAGAATATGTTGCTCCTCATCCAGCAAAATCGCTTTGACGCTAGATGTGCCTAAATCAATTCCAATATACATAAAGGCTCCTTATTACACCGATCCTGATAGCTAAAAGTGCGGTCAAAACTTTAAAAATTCTCACCGCACTTTTAAGATTAAAGATAGATATAATGATTGACAATATTTTCAAGATATTCTTGTTGTCCTGAAACCGGTTGCGGATCTAAATTTTCCGCCACTTTTGCCAACGCTTCAAGTGATGATTGACCGCTTAAAATTTGTTGACCTAATTCACTACTCCAGCCTGCATAACGCTGTTCAACGATCTTCTCTAAAGTTTTATCTTCAAGTAATTTCGCGGCACGTTTTAATGACAACGCAAGTACATCAATGGCTCCAATATGACCGTGGAAAAGATCATAAGGATCGGTGCTTTGACGACGGACTTTTGCATCAAAGTTGAAACCGCCAGTTGTAAAGCCACCAGCTTTTAAAATTTCATAAAGTACAAGCGTATTTTCTTCTACACTATTCGGGAATTGGTCAGTATCCCAACCTAATTGCGGATCGCCACGGTTTGCATCAATAGAACCCAAAATATCAAGTGCGGCAGCAGTTGCAACTTCATGTTGGAAAGTATGACCTGCTAATGTTGCGTGATTAGCCTCAATATTTACTTTAATTTCTTTTTCTAAACCAAATTGTTTTAAGAAACCATAAACAGTCGCTACGTCGTAATCATATTGATGTTTAGTTGGTTCTTGTGGTTTTGGTTCGATCAACAACGTACCTTTAAAACCGATTTTGTGTTTGTGTTCCACTACCATTTGCATAAAACGACCAATTTGCTCGCGTTCACGACGTAAATCCGTATTAAGTAAAGTTTCATAACCTTCACGTCCGCCCCAAAGCACATAATTTTCCCCACCTAAACGTTTGGTTGCATTCATCGCATTAAACACTTGAGCCGCTGCTCGCGCAAAAATTTCAGGATTTGGGTTAGTCGCCGCACCTGACATATAACGCGGATTACTAAAGCAGTTCGCGGTTCCCCATAACAATTTTACGCCAGTTTCCGCTTGTTTTTGTGCTAAAAGATCCACAATTGTATTAAAATTTTTCATATATTCTACGTAAGAATTCCCTTCTGGAGCGATATCTACATCATGGAAACAATAATATGGCACGCCTAATTTTTGCAAAAATTCAAAGGCAATATCCGCTTTTTGTTTTGCTGCATCTAATGGATTAGATATTTTTTGCCAGCTACGATTAAGCGACCCAACCCCAAACATATCATTCCCTTCCCAACAAAAAGTATGCCAATAACATACTGCTAAACGTAGATGCTCTTCCATAGTTTTACCTAAAATCACTTCTTGTGGATTGTAATGTTTAAAGGCAAACGGATTGGTTGAATTTATACCTTCATATTGTACTTTTCCTATTTTGTTGAAATAGTTAGACATAGTTCATTCTCCTCTAAGTAGTAAATACTGAAATCTATTGCATAATGACGAAAACTAGAAATGCCTTCAATTACGATATTTCGTTTTTCAATTTAGATTATTAGTTAATGTGTATCAGATCACAAAAGTGAAAAAACGTAATGTCATTATGAAATCCAGTAATTGAACTATTTAATCAAGGAACGCAAACTCTGAAGCGAGCAAGAGGTTAGCGCTCAATAATCTTTACTAAATTACTTGAGGTGAACTATGGAAATCAAATCAACCTTATTAGCAGTTGCAGCAGCGACGTTACTGGTTTTTGGGCAATCTGCTGTTGCAAAAGATCTTAAAATAGGTATGTCTATTGATGATTTACGTTTGGAACGTTGGCAAAAAGACCGTGATATTTTCGTTAAAAAAGCGGAATCTCTGGGAGCGGAAGTATTTGTTCAATCCGCCAATGGCGACGCGACTGCACAAATTTCGCAAATTGAGAATATGTTAAATAAAGATATTGATGTGTTGGTCATTATTCCATTTAATGGTGAAGTATTAAGTAATGTGATTTCAGAAGCGAAAAAAGAAGGGGTAAAAGTATTAGCCTACGACCGCTTAATCAATAATGCTGATATTGATTTCTATGTTTCATTTGATAATGAAAAAGTCGGTGAATTACAAGCCCAAGCGATTATTGAACAAAAACCGGAGGGTAATTATTTCTTAATGGGCGGTTCACCTGTGGATAACAACGCAAAATTATTCCGTAAAGGTCAAATGAAAGTACTGCAACCACATATTGATCGTGGAAAAGTAAAAGTAGTTGGTGACCAATGGGTGGACTCTTGGTTAGCAGAAAAGGCGTTACAGATTATGGAAAATGCCTTAACGGCAAATAAAAATAATATTGACGCGGTTGTAGCTTCAAACGACGCTACCGCCGGCGGTGCAATTCAAGCATTACAAGCTCAAGGATTGGCTGGGAAAGTGGCTATTTCCGGGCAAGATGCCGATTTAGCTGCAATCAAACGTATTGTTGACGGTTCACAAACGATGACTATTTACAAACCAATTACTAACCTTGCCGATAAAGCCGCGGAAATTTCCGTAGCACTTGGTAAAGATGAAAAAGTGGAATCAAATGCAATCTTAAATAATGGGATAAAAAATGTTTCTGCGTATCTTTTAGAGCCGGTTGTAGTTACCAAAGAGAATATTGAGGACACAGTGATTAAAGACGGTTTCCATACTAAAGAAGCAGTTTATGGCAAGTAATTAGCTAAAAAAATCCTGTGCGGTAGCAATACCGCACTTTTTAACGACGAGAGGAAAGGATTATGGCTCAATTATTAGAAATGAAGAATATCACTAAAAAATTTGGTGAGGTGGTCGCCCTGAATAATATTTCTATTTCATTAGAACCTGGCGAAATACTTTCCCTTTGTGGTGAGAATGGTTCAGGTAAATCAACACTGATGAAAGTGCTTTGTGGTATTTATCCTCATGGCGATTATAAGGGTGAAATTTACTTTGCGGGCGAAAAACTCATTGCAAAAAATATCAAGGATACGGAAGAAAAAGGAATTTCAATTATCCACCAAGAATTAACGCTCGTGAAAAATATGACCGTGCTTGAAAATATGTTTTTAGGCAATGAAATAAAAAATTACGGAATAACTAACGATAATGAAATGTATCTACGCTGCCAAACCTTACTGAAACAGGTACAGCTTAATATTGATCCTAATACGAAAATATCCGAATTAGGTTTAGGGCAACAACAATTGGTAGAAATTGCAAAAGCCTTAAATAAGCAAGTGCGGTTATTAATTTTAGACGAACCTACAGCGTCATTAACCGAAAAAGAAACTGCTGTTTTACTTAACCTCATCAAAGAGTTACAAGCACATAACATTGCTTGTGTTTATATTTCCCACAAACTTAACGAAGTAAAAGCCATTTCTGACAACATCTGCGTGATTCGAGATGGAGAATATATTGGCACACGTTTTGCAAAAGAAATAAGTGAAGATGACATCATCACGATGATGGTAGGGCGTGAAATCACCTCTCTTTATCCACAGGAACCTCACGAAATTGGCAAAGAAATTTTGCGTGTAGAAAATCTAATTGCTTGGCATCCGACAAATACACATATCAAGCGAGTAGATAATGCCAAATTTTCGCTGAAACACGGTGAAATTCTTGGCGTAGCAGGGCTTGTTGGTTCAGGTCGTACGGAAATGGTCCAATGTATTTTTGGTTCTTATCTTGGTAAATATCAAGGCGATATTTATGTGGAAGGGCAAAAAGTGCAAATCAAAAATTGTGCACAAGCCATTACACAAAATATCGTGATGGTACCTGAAGATCGTAAAAAACACGGTATTGTGCCGATTATGAGCGTAGGAAAAAACATTACACTTGCCGCCTTACCCAAGTTCTGTTTCGGTAAAAAAGTGATTAATGAACCGCTAGAAGAAACTATTATTAATCAATCTATCGCTAAATTGACAGTAAAAACCTCTTCCTCTGAACTTGCTATCGGACGTTTAAGCGGAGGTAACCAACAAAAAGCAATTCTTGCCAAATATTTATTGCTCAATCCAAAAATTCTCATTTTAGATGAACCAACTCGAGGTATAGATGTAGGAGCAAAATATGAGATTTATAAACTCATCAATCAACTTGCTCAACAAGGAATGGGGGTAATTGTGATTTCATCAGAACTACCTGAAGTATTGGGGATTAGCGACCGAGTACTTGTGATGCATCAAGGTAAAATCAAAGCTGATTTAATCAATAATAATTTAACTCAAGAACAAGTGATGGAAGCCGCCCTTAAGGAGTAACTCATGAACAACTTTAAATCGATCAATTTACAAATTTATATTATGTTGATTGCCATTGTTGTGATTATGGCATTCTTCTCTTTTGCCACAGACGGCGCTTATTTAAGTGCGAGAAATATCTCTAACTTATTACGTCAAACTTCTATTACAGGGATTTTGGCAATTGGTATGGTGTTTGTAATTATCTCCGCCGAAATTGACCTATCGGTAGGTTCAATGATGGGCTTACTCGGTGGTTTTGCCGCAATTACTAACGTTTGGTGGGGCTGGCCATTATCTCTTACTATTATTGTCACCCTAATGTTAGGCTTAATTATTGGTGGTTGGAATGGGTGGTGGGTGGCTTATCAAAAAGTTCCATCATTTATCGTTACTCTTGCCGGTATGCTTGCTTTCCGTGGCGTGTTAATTGGCTTAACAAACGGTACAACTGTTTCTCCAATCAGCCAAGATATGACATTCATTGGTCAAGGCTATCTTTCAGACATCATTGGAATGGTATTGGGTACTATAGGAATGTTCTGCTTCATTGCTTGGGGGAGTTACCAACGCAAGGCTCGACAAAACCTAAATTTAAATGTACCAACAGCAGGCAGAGAAACAACTAAATATGGTTTAGTCGCCATTGCAGTATTAGGGACGATTTACTTATTAAACAATTACCGTGGCGTACCATTCCCTGTCTTATTACTTGCTCTACTTACCATTGCCGGCACATTTATTGCACGTAAAACCGCCTTTGGTCGCCATATCTATGCAATTGGTGGCAACATTGATGCGGCGCGTTTGTCAGGTATTGCGGTAGAAAAAGTCAAATTAATGATTTTTGCAATCAACGGTTTACTCGTTGGTGTTGCAGGATTGATTTTAAGCTCGCGTTTAGGTGCAGGTGCGCCATCAGCAGGACAAAATGCCGAGCTTGATGCTATCGCCGCTTGTGTCATTGGTGGAGCAAGTTTAGCCGGTGGTATCGGTACTATCTACGGTGTCGTTATCGGAGCATTTATTATCGCCTTACTTGATAACGGAATGAGTATGCTTGATGTCCCAACATTTTGGCAATATATTGTGAAAGGCGCCATATTACTTCTTGCGGTATGGGCAGATAGTATGAGTAAGAAAAAAGCTTAACGCTGTCTAAATTAACAAGTGGTCGAAAAGCTATAACATTTTATAACTATTCGACTACTTGTTATTTTTTATAAAATAACAGTTAACATTATTATGTTATTTTTATCCTTTCAATATTTAAAATATTTTTACTAACTTACTGTTTCCCTCTTTTCCTATTTCTTTTATAGTAAGACAGAAAAGAGAGGAAGCAAATGGAACAAAGGTTTAAAATCGCTTTATTATTTAATGCGAATAAAATTTACGACCGCGGCGTTATCGAAGGCATTGGGCAATATATCCAAGCCTCTCAATGTACGTGGGATATTTTTATGGAAGATGAATTTATCTACCATAGCGATACCATTAAAAACTTATCCATTGACGGTATTATTGCAGATTACGACGATCCCGAAACCGTTGAATTGCTCAAAAATATTGAAGTCCCAATTATCGGCGTGGGCAGTTCTTACCAAAATCCGGAAGATTATCCCAATGTCCCCTATGTTGCTACTGACAATAATGCCTTAATTGAAAACGCTTTTTTACATCTTAAACAAAAAGGCATCGATCAATTTGCTTTTTATGGTTACCCGACCACACAGAAAAAACATTGGTCAGTAGAACGATTGAATGCCTTTATTCAATTAATGGAAAAATACGAACACAAGCCAGTTTTTTACTTAGGCGATAAAATTCACTCCTACAACTGGGAGACTTCACAAGAAAAACTCTGTGGCTGGATTAAAACCTTGCCGCTACATACCGGTATTATCGCGGTAACCGATGCCCGTGCCAGACATTTATTACAAGCGTGCGAATACTTAAAAATTGCGGTTCCCGATCAACTTTGTATCATCGGTATCGACAATGAAGAATTGATCCAATATTTATCCCGCGTATCCCTATCCTCCGTGGTGCAAGGAACCAAACAGATAGGCTACCAAGCAGCGAAATTGCTGCATAAACGTTTACTCGATCAACCGGTTTCCAATAAACCAATGCTAATTCAGCCATTTAAAATTGAAGAGCGTCGCTCCACTGATTATCGTTCTTTACAAGATCCGCTGGTTATCCAAGCTATGCACTTTATCCGCCACCGTGCAACACAAGGGATCAAAACGGAACAAGTATTGGATCATCTGCGCGTTTCCCGTTCTAATTTGGAACAACGCTTCAAAGAAGAAATGCACAAAACCATTCATCAAGTCATCCACGAAGAAAAACTGGCGCGAGCTAAACAATTATTGCATTTAACCGATCTGCCAATCCAAGAAATCGCCGAGGTTTGCGGCTACCCGTCGTTACAATATTTCTACGCGGTATTCAAAAAAGAATTAAACCTCACGCCGAAAGCGTTTCGAGATAACGAATAAAAATTATTACAATAAATTTTCCAATTCTTCTTGCGCTTCAAACCACTGCATTTCTACCTCCTCCAGCGTTTTTTTATCGCAGGCTTGAGTGGCTAAAAGTGCGGTCAATTTTTCTTTATTTTCTGCCGCATATAATTCAGTATCGCTAAGTTGTTGTTCAATCTCCTCCAGTTGGCGTTGCAAGCGTTCCATTTCGGCTTCAAATTGGCTGATTTTTTTGCGTAACGGCGCTGTTTGTTGGCGCTGCTCGGCTTCTTTGCGTTTTTGTTCCTTACGATTTTGGCTGGAATTTTCCTTAAAATTGACCGCACTTTCGCTACTTTTCACCGATGTTTGTGCTTTCACCTCACTTAACCATTTTTGATAATCATCCAAATCGCCTTTAAATTCCTCTACTTGTTTATCATGCACCAAGTAAAATTCTTCAACCGTGTTGCGCAATAAATGGCGATCATGGGAAACCACCACCAAAGACCCCTGATAATCCACCAAGGCTTCGGTTAAGGCTTGACGCATATCCAAATCCAAATGGTTGGTCGGTTCATCCAATAACAACAAATTCGGACGTTGCCACACGATTAACGCCAGCACCAAACGGGCTTTTTCCCCGCCGGAAAAAGAAGCAACCGCTTGATTAACTTTATCGCCATGAAACGCAAAGCCGCCTAAATAATCGCGTAATTGTTGCTCGGTTTGTTGTGGCGCCATTTTTTGCAAATGCCACAAAGCACTTTCTTCCGCACGCAAGGTATCTAATTGATGCTGTGCAAAATACCCTAACTGCACGCCTTTGGCGAGTTGTACTTGCCCGGAAAGTGCGGTCAATTCGCCCGCCAATAATTTAATTAAAGTTGATTTACCCGCGCCATTTTTCCCCAATAATCCAATACGCGACCCCGGCACCAAATTAAGTTTAATTTTTTGCAAAACTTCCACCGCACTTTCGCCCTCACCATAACCGGCGCCGGCATTATCCAAACTCAACAACGGGTTTGGCAAGGATAGCGGTTCGCGAAATTGAAACGTAAAAGGATTATCCACATACGCCGGCGCGATCAATTCCATACGCTCCAAGGCTTTCATGCGGCTTTGCGCCTGTTTGGCTTTAGTGGCTTTCGCTTTGAAGCGATCAATATATTGCTGCAAATGGCTGATTTTTTGTTGTTGCTGACGATAAAGTGCGGTTTGTTGCGCTAATTTAGTGGCGCGTTGCACTTCAAAAGAAGAATAATCGCCGGTATATTCGTTTAATTTTTGATTTTCAATATGCAAAATTCTTCCCACGATGAGATCGAGAAAATCGCGGTCATGGGAAATCAAAATCAGGGTTCCGGGATATTGTACCAACCAACGTTCCAACCAAATCACCGCATCTAAATCCAAGTGGTTAGTCGGTTCGTCCAATAATAAAAGATCGGAGCGACAAAGTAATGCTTGTGCCAAATTTAACCGCATTCGCCAACCGCCAGAAAAGGATTTTACCGATTGTGTAAGCGCTTGCTGACTAAAGCCTAACCCATGTAATAACGCAGAAGCGCGAGCCTGAATAGTCCAAGCATCAATAGTATCCAGTTGTGCATGAATATAAGCAATAGCGTTCCCATCATTATCCGCATTGGCTTGTTGCAAGGCATTTTGCAAACGACAATACTCCCGATCACCTTCGATAACATAATCCAGAGCGCTCATCTCCAACGCCGGTGTTTCTTGGTTGACCCACGCCATAGACCAATTGGAGGGAAAACCAATTTCGCCGCCCTCCGCACTCATTTCTTGCTTCAACAAGGCAAATAGCGAAGATTTACCGCAACCGTTTTTTCCCACCAAGCCGACTTTTTGCCCCGGATTAATGGTGGCGCTTGCGTTATCCAATAAGAGCGATTGCCCGCGTTTTAAGGTTAAATTTGTAAAAAAATCATTATTTTTTTAATTTTGTTATAAGATATAAGGCATTACATAGAATTCCTGTATTTTCCACTTTTTTTCTGAGGTTGCCAATGTTTGATTCATTAATTGTTCAATTTGTGGTGTTATGGGCAGTTATCGATCCTATCGGTTCGATCCCGGTGTATTTAGCTAAAACAATCGGATTACCCATAGAAGATCGGCGCAAAATCGCCTTAAAAGCGATTTTAATTGCGACCGGTATTTTGATGTTTTTCTTGATTTTAGGGCAAGCGTTACTTGAGGCAATGCAAATTCCGCTAACCGCCTTCCAAATTGCCGGCGGCTTAGTTTTGTTATTATTCGCATTAACCATGATTTTTGGTGAAGGCAAACCGGAACAAGAAATGCGGATGTCCACCAGCCTAAGCGAACTGGCAGTTTATCCTTTAGCGGTTCCGTCTATCGCCTCGCCCGGTGCCATGATGGCAATCGTGTTATTAACCGATAACCACCGCTTCAGCTTTTTTGATCAAGTGTTGACCACTTTTATTATGTTAGCGGTTTTATTTATTACCTACTTATTATTTCTCGCCGCCAATAATATCCAACGGATTATCGGCACCACCGGCGCCGCTGTCATCAGCCGCGTGATGGGATTAATCCTCGCCGCGGTCGCAATTAACAATATGCTGGTCGGTATTCGTGATTTCTTTACCCAAATCGGCTAACCCATATCGCCAAACAAAGGCGTGGTCGAAATGCTCTGATCCCGAAAAGCCGGACCGTTATTCACATGACTGATTTCGATATTGTATCGGACTCAGTCCTTTTAGTTTTAATTGAACGTACATATAATACTCTTTATTTATTGACGGAACTCAAACAACTGAAAAGGGGCGTTACTCTGTTATTCGTGAATTAAGCGGTGCTACACAGATTTTAAGAGAGGTTATAAAAAATCAAAAATCGTTTGTAGGCAGACGTGAAGAAACTGTGGAATATCGTGATTATGAATTAGCTCAATCAGGTAACAGTAATCTAAAAGCAAAAGATGAACTGTATTCTGTTGAAGAAATTATCGGAAGTAATCGTAGAGATGAGTTTAAAGGTAGCAAATTTGGAGATATTTTCCATGGTGCCGAGGGCGACGACTTACTACAAGGTAATGATGGTGACGATAAACTGATTGGAGGCAATGGCAACAATTATCTCAGTGGAGGTGATGGTAATGATGAACTTCAAGTATTTGGTAATGGTTCTAACGTGCTTCGTGGCGGTAAAGGAGATGATAAATTGTATGGTGGATCCGGATCTGATTTATTAGAAGGGGGGAAGGTAATGATTATCTGGAAAGGGGAGAAGGCAGTGACTTCTATGCCTATCGAGCTACTTCAGGAAACCATACTATTTATGGTCAAGGTAAATCCAGTGATTCCGATAAACTTTATTTGTCAGATCTTTCTTTCGATAATCTGTTAGTTGAAAAAGTTGATAATAACCTTGTGTTTAAACCTAGTGATCACAATAGTAATCGTGGTTCACTTACTATTAAAGATTGGTTTAAAACAGGTCATGGTTACAACCATAAGATTGAACAAATCGTTGATAAAAATGGTAGAAAATTAATATTAGATAAATTGGAAACCCATTTCAATGGTACCCAAAAAGCTAATTTACTTGGTTACACCGAAGAAAATCAGAATGAAAATAATTTATTTTCTCTTAAAACTGAATTAGGTAAAATTATTTCCAGTGCGGGTAATTTCGGTTTAACAAAACAGGAGAGCACCAGTGATCACGCCTCTACATTAAATAACGTAGATAAAATTATATCTTCTGCAAGTAACTTTGCTACTTCACAAATGAGTGGTTTAGGTATGGGGCTGTTATCATTAAACAATGCTAACTCGACTACATTAATCAGTCTGGCTAAAACAGCTTAGTCGAATCAATTAACCAATAGCAATCCTAATATGCCTTTAGGATTGCTATTTTATTTATGGAGCCATTAATGTCCTTTAAACAAAAAAACGATTATGGATTATATGCTTTAGTAATCCTTGCTCAATATCATAACGTTGCTGTAAGTCCTGAAGAGATAAAACATAAATTTGATCCGGAGGGGAAAGGAGTAGATCTTGTCGCTTGGTTATTAGCTGCAAAATCCCTTGAACTAAAAGCCAAGAAAGTAAAAAAAAGTATTGATCGTTTACCCTTTATTCATCTTCCTGCCTTGATTTGGCGAGATGACGGTCAACATTTTATCTTGACGAAAATTGATACTCAAACCAATCGTTACCTTATTTTTGACTTAAAAGAACGCAATCCAAAAGTATTAAGTGCGGTTGAATTTCAACAAGTTTTTCAAGGAAATGTCATTCTTCTTACCTCTCGTGCGTCTATCATGGGAAAATTAGCAAAATTTGATTTCACTTGGTTTATTCCGGCAATTATCAAATATCGCAAAATTTTTGTAGAAGTCATGATCGTGTCTATTTTTTTACAACTATTTGCGCTGATTACACCTCTTTTTTTCCAAGTAGTAATGGATAAAGTTCTTGTCCATCGGGGATTCTCGACACTCAATGTTATCACTGTTGCTTTGGCGATTGTCGTCATCTTTGAAATTGTCTTAAGTGGCTTACGAACCTACGTATTTTCCCACAGTACCAGTCGAATCGATGTGGAACTCGGTGCAAAACTATTTCGCCACTTATTGGCATTACCTATTTCCTATTTTGAAAATAGACGTGTCGGTGATACCGTCGCACGGGTTCGGGAATTGGATCAAATACGTAATTTTTTAACCGGTCAAGCGCTCACGTCAGTATTAGATCTATTATTCTCTTTTATTTTCTTTGCGGTCATGTGGTACTACAGCCCCAAACTAACTATCGTCATTTTACTTTCTTTGCCTTGTTATATTGCATGGTCAATATTTATCAGTCCAATATTGCGTCGCAGATTAGATGAAAAATTTACCCGTAATGCAGATAACCAAGCCTTTTTAGTAGAATCCGTTACTGCCATTGATACAATCAAAGCACTTGCCGTAACTCCGCAAATGACGAATATCTGGGATAAACAACTGGCAAGCTATGTATCTGCAGATTTCCGAGTAACCGTCTTGGCAACTATAGGGCAACAAGGTATACAATTGATTCAAAAAACAGTAATGATAATTAATTTATGGTTAGGGGCACATTTAGTCATTTCAGGGAATCTCAGTATCGGACAGTTAATTGCTTTTAATATGCTTTCAGGACAAGTCATTGCACCTGTTATTCGTCTGGCTCAATTATGGCAAGACTTCCAACAAGTAGGTATATCCATTACCCGATTAGGTGACGTATTAAATGCCCCCACAGAAAACTTTCAAGGCAAACTCTCATTACCGGAAATTCAAGGTGATGTAACGTTCAAAAATATTCGCTTTCGCTATAAACCGGATACCCCCATCATTTTAAATGATGTAAATTTAACCATTAAACAAGGAGAAGTGATCGGCATTGTGGGGCGTTCAGGATCCGGCAAAAGTACGCTTACTAAATTATTACAACGGTTT
The DNA here is from genome assembly GCF_002263215.1 of Actinobacillus seminis. Lineage (GTDB taxonomy): Bacteria > Pseudomonadota > Gammaproteobacteria > Enterobacterales > Pasteurellaceae > Actinobacillus_B > Actinobacillus_B seminis. Next base: position 48,728 of record NZ_NLFK01000008.1, on the reverse strand, counting down.
TATATTCCGGAAAACGGTCAGGTATTAATTGACGGTCATGATTTAGCTTTAGCCGATCCTAATTGGTTACGCCGCCAAATAGGTGTTGTTTTACAAGATAATGTATTACTCAACCGTAGTATTCGCGACAATATTGCACTTACTGACCCAAGTATGCCCATAGAGCAAGTAATCCATGCGGCAAAACTTGCCGGTGCTCATGATTTTATTTCTGAACTACGAGAAGGTTACAACACAATGGTAGGAGAACAAGGCGCCGGTTTATCCGGTGGACAACGTCAACGTATCGCTATTGCAAGAGCGTTGGTGAATAACCCTAGAATTTTGATTTTTGATGAGGCGACAAGTGCATTAGATTATGAATCCGAACATATCATCATGCAGAATATGCAACAGATTTGTCACGGACGAACAGTAATTATTATTGCGCATCGTCTTTCTACGGTAAGAAATGCCGATCGCATTATTGTGATGGAAAAAGGACATATTGTAGAGCGCGGCAAGCACAGTGAATTACTCGAAAATAAAGATGGACTTTATTACTATCTCAATCAGCTACAATCAATCTAAGGTAAAATAGTATGAAATTATGGATTAATGGACTTATAGATTTTTTCCGACACTATTGCCATATTTGGCATGAAGTATGGAAAACTCGTAAACAACTGGATACGCCTATCAGACAAAAAGATGAAAATGAATTTTTGCCCGCACATTTAGAGCTGATTGAAACCCCCGTTTCAAAAAGACCTCGCCTGATTGCCTATTTAATTATGCTATTTTTGCTGTTAGCAATCATAATTTCTATTGTAAGCAAAGTAGAAATTGTTGCGAGTGCTACCGGTAAATTAGTCTTTAGCGGGCATAGTAAAGAAATAAAACCTATTGAAAATGCCTTAGTTAAAGATATTTTTGTCAAAGACGGGCAATTTGTTAAAAAAGGACAATTATTGTTAAATTTGACCGCACTTGGTGCCGACGCTGATTTACAAAAAACACAAGTTGCATTAGGACTGGAAAAATTGGACGGTTATCGCTACAGCGTACTATTATACAGTATTGAACATAATAGATTACCTTTGTTAGATTTTAACCAAGCTGACTTCAATGCTGTAAAAGAAGAAGATAAAACGAATACACGCCATCTAATTACTGAACAATTTGAGACATGGCAAAAACAAAAATATCAGAAGGAGCTGGCATATCAACGAAAACAGGCTGAAAAACAGACTGTATTAGCCAATATCCGTAAATATAAAACGACCAGCCGTATTGAAAAGGAAAACTAAGTGATTTCAAAAAATTATATAATGTAAAATCTATTTCTAAACATGAATTATTGGCACAAGAAAACCGATATGTTGAAGCTATAAACGAACTTTCTATTTACGAATCCCATCTCAAAGAAGTAGAAAGTGATCTACTGCAGGCAAAAGAGGAATTGGAGCTTGTCACACAATTATTTAAAAGTGATCTTTTGGAAAAACTGCAGCAAAATAGACAACGTGACAAACAGCTTTCTTTAGAACTTGAAAAAAATGAACAACGACAATTGGCATCTATTATTCGCGCACCGGTATCAGGTACGGTTCAACAGTTAAAAACCCATACTAAAGGTGGCGTAGTTACTACCGCCGAAACTTTAATGGTAATCGCTCCTGAAGAGGATGTATTAGAAGTAAGCGCATTAATTCAAAATAAAGATATCGGCTTTGTTGAAATCGGACAAGACGTAGTAATTAAAGTGGAAACCTTCCCTTATACCAGATATGGTTATCTCTATGGAAAAGTAAAGAGTATAACGCTTGATGCTATTGAGCATCCACAGCTTGGTTTAGTATTTAATTCAATTATTGAAATTAATAAGAAAACATTATCTGATGGTGATAAAGAAATTCAACTGGGGTCCGGCATGAATGTTATTGCTGAAATAAAAACCGGCGAACGTAGCGTTATCAGTTTCCTACTCAGCCCATTAGAGGAATCTATTACAGAGAGCCTACGAGAACGTTAATTTATTTTTAATCCGACTTCCGTCTAAAATGATGCGTCTGTCGAGCTTATCCCACATTCTGTGTAAACGCCCATGTCAACTTAACGGTGATCGTTTAGATGATCACCAAAATCAATCATAAATCGATTCATTGCCTGTTTCCGGTTTTGAATCGGCATTGTCCATTTTTTTGACGCATCTTTCATCGCCGGTCATATCACTTTGAACACCGAATCATCCGTTGAAAACACATTTCGTTTTTTAATAACAAGACGAATCACGCTATTGAGTGATTCCAACGAATTGGTAGTATAAATCGCTTTGCGGATATCCGGAGAATAGTCAAAAAATGTGGCGATATTTTCCCAATTTTCTTCCCTGCCTCTTGCCGCAGCGAGTATTTTTCCTGCCATTTTTGCGAAAGTGCGGTCAGATTTTCTCGCGCTTGAGCCTTAATTGGAGCTTGTTCAAATCTGCCGTTACCACCTTGTAATCTTTCCACGCGACATACTTTAGGCTGTTACGAGCTAAATGCATGATGCAAAGCCGGATTTTCGTTTGAGGATAAATCGCTTTTGACAATTTATTATTTTAGCCAATTTCATAGCTAATGCATTAACGATCAGATCAGAGTTGATTTTCCTACAAATTATATCCAGTTGGCTGCTAAAACCGGATTTATTTTTGCATTTATCTCCTGTGGTAATGATATTTGTCCCGCTGTCGGTGGAGCGAATGCCGACATTGCACTGATTAATTTATCTACATCGGAATGGGCTAAAGATTTATTATTCGCCGCGACAATCGTCTCAATTTTATAATTCTTAGCATACCAGTCAGCAATAATAACCTTATCTTGTGTACCGATAACGCTCACCTCTAAATCGGTATCCAACTTACGAAACCACAGCTGGTTATGGTTTACATTGGTGAAACGTAACGTATCTTCTCCCTGTTCATCATAAATAGTATCAATTCCGTCTCCGCGATTAAATTGATACGTATCATTTCCTTTACCTCCCATCAGAAAATCATTACCTCGCATACCGTTTAAAGTATCATTACCCTCGTAACCAATTAAACGATTGTCTGCCGCATTTCCCTTAATAGTATTATTTTTGTCATTACCTGTCCCCGAAATAGGATGATTACCGCTTAACGCTAAGTGCTCAACATTCTCCGGTAACGTATAAGAGACAGATGAAATCACCGTATCATGACCTTCTCCCGGCTTTTCAATTACTTTGTCTAAATGAGAATCTACAATATAGGTATCATTCCCTGCTTTGCCAATCATGGTATCAAATCCCGCTTTTCCATCAAGTCGGTTATTGCCGCTATTACCGACAAGGCGATTGTTTTCCGCATTACCGGTTCCATTAATTGAAGCATTTTTTGTTAATTGCAATTCTTCCACATGATTAGGCAAGGTATAAGAAACAGAGGATTTCACTGTATCATATCCTTCATTTTTAGCTTCAATAACCTTATCCCCAACATTATCAACCGAATAAACATCATCACCGGCAAAACCCTCCATGACATCGCTGCCGGCTTTACCGTCAATAACATTACCAATCGCATTACCTTTTAAGGTATCATTTTTGTTTGAACCGGAAATAGAATACGTCAGTTGTGGTAAATCAGCTTGCTCATTTGAAAAAATAAACATTTCCTCTTTAATTTTATCCGGACTTATACCTCTTAACGTAATATATTGCGTTCCGGCTTTCGCTTCCCCTAACCAAATACGTGAATATTGTTCACCATTCACTGCAAATCCTGAAATATTCACTGTATGCAATCCTTTAAATTGGGATAAATCGATCTTCTCATTTTTGTCATTAAGGTCAAAATCCCAAATGAGATTTTTCAATAACCCTTTTGATGCATTCCCTGAATTATCTTTAACAATGACAAAGCGATCACTACCGCTTCCTCCTTCCCCTCTCGCCCAACTAAATTCTACATCATTGTATTGTCCCAGCGTGATATATTGTTGATTTCGATAGCTATTCGAAAGTGCGGTATCATCTCCCTCAAGATAAATAATATCATCTCCTGCTCCACCGCCGAGATAGTCGTCGCCCATACCGCCATAAAGCGTATCATTACCTCCTCCGCCCATGATGCGATCGTCACCTCCGTCTCCGTAGAGAATATCATTACCTCCCATTACCGAATCTGCAGCATGCTCACCAACAATAATATCTCTCCCTGAACCGCCTCTAATAATATCGTTACCGTTGCCACCGAATAACCGATCATCCCTCTCCGTTCCCCAAAATGCAACGCCCATATGCGGTAATGCTACTTCATCATTACTGTTCGCAAACCCATAGGCATCCCTTTGATTTAACCAATAAGGTTTAAATACTTCTTTGGTCAATACAATATTATCCATTAAGAATGAATCCGCTTTAATATTCTTCAATCGAATTATTTGCTCCTGCAGCGTAATAACGGTATCTTTGCCCTGCTGTGCTTTAGTAGGTACATTAAGCGGGTCAAAGCCGGTTAACACCAAGCGATCCGTTCCAACTTTGAAATCAACAATCACATCTTCACCTGATGATTTTTTCTCAATAATAAACGTATCACTCCCCTCACCGCCGGTTAACGTATTTTTACCCAATCCGCCGACTAATACATCATTTCCCGCTAAGCCGGAAAGGATGTCATTCCCCCGCCCTCCGACTAACACATTTACTCCGTTATTTCCCGATAGCACATCATTAAAATCACCGCCGATAATATTTTCAATATGTTGCGGGTTCTGAACCGTTAAGGCTTTTCCCGCTAAATCGGCTTTACCTGATAATAAATCAACGTTAATCACCCCATCCATTGCCGAAGCATTGATCGTATCAACTCCGCCATTGGTATCATTTAATTGATGAGAAATTTGATTATTATGGAACTCATTTGTATAAACATACGTATCCGAACCATCATACGTCCGTCCATAGAAACTGAGCGACCAATGATTTAACGTTCCGGTTTCCCCTGTTGCTACATCAAAAACCTGTAACGCCCATTTCCCATTCGGATCTTCCCCTTTTAATAACGCCGTATTAAATGTGTAGTTCAAGGTAGATGACTCACCGAATTTCACCTCTCCCGTTGCGCTCTCATCATTAGGATCCTTGCCCGCCCGATTCATTAATATTGACTCCGTTCCTGCCGGTGAGATCAATTTCACAATTAAATCGCCCGCTCTTGGATGAGTTAAATTCAATTTAACGCTCACATTTTCTAATTGAATTTTCGCATTAGAAACCTCTACGGAACTTTGAATGCCGCTATTATCATCAATTGCCAATTTTAACGGCTCCGATTGGAAAACCGATTCAAGTTTAACCTCATTATCATAAGTATGCTGCGTATTCCAGTTTTGCGCTAATCTTACCGCCGCCTGAGCGTCAACTATACCGTACCCATAATCATGGCTCACATGCATTCCTGTACCGTTCCAATTTTTGGCGCCATTACGCTGCCACTGACTATCGGTTATCCCTTTTGTCGTTGCAGTTAACGCCAAAATTTCTTGAATATCACGATACCCTAAATAAGGATTGGCTTCCAACATTAAAGCTACAATCCCCGAAACCACCGGAGCCGAGTAACTTGTACCATTATTACGCGCATACTCTTCCCCTAATACAGAGCCATTTTCATTCACAATTTCGCGTGAACAGGAATAAGCATTAGAACCATGCGCCGTCACTAATACACTTGCACCCGGATTAGAATAGCCCGCAATTTTTGTCTCAAATGCCGCATTCAATTCAGCCGAAGCAACGGCAATCCCATAACGAACATTTGTTAACTCCGAATAATTCGTATTACCGCCCTTGGCGCGATCATTGCCCGCCGAGTTCACTATAACCGTTCCTAAACCGTGACGCCCTTCGGTCAACGCCGGTTTATAAAGATCAAAAATCGTTTTACTTTTATCGGAAAAACTAATTTGTTGCCTAAAATTTTGAGTATGCCCCCAACTATGATTAGCCACATCATAATATTTCATTTTATCCAAACCGGAGACATCAGCCCCTACCCAATAGCTTGCCACCGTGGCATCATAAGCAACGCCAACACCGCCCTCGCCATTACGCTCCGCCACCATAATACCGGCAACTTCCGTCGCATGTTTACTAAATACTTTATCATCCTCCTGACGTTTATATTCATAATCATGCAACCACGACTTATCTACTTTATTGCGTAATTCAAAATGCCGATAATCAGCCACTTCTTCCGCAATTGAAAAAGGTCCGCTCGGTTCAAATTGCCCAATACGGATATTTTTACCGCTATATTGCGCCCAAACCGGCAATATATTGGCAGCGTCCAAATAATGCTGGCGAATAACATCAGGATCAGACGGTAAATGAGGCGGAACAAGATAAACCTTTCCTGTCAACTCCCCTTTCCCTTGGGTACCGACAGACGTCACATCCTTGCTATCTTTAATTGAATATTCAAACCCGGCAATCCCGTTAAATCCCTTAAGCGGCGTAAATTCAATATCGCCATTTGCTAATTCTTTAAGCGATCCGCCCCGAATATTTGAAGCTTGATAAATAACCAGATTATCGCCTTGCAAATCAATATCATTTTTAAGTAATTGAGATGGCTTAATAATGTAAGGACGTGTACCGTCGAAACGTTGTCCTTTGCTGTCTTGATAGAGAATATCTTCTACCGGAATCGGATTTTCCCATTCATTATCAGCGGTAGGTGCAAGATAATTTGTAATATCTTTAAAGTTCAATCTTTCAATATTGCGTAAAAAATCCGTACCGTCACGTCCTTGCGTTTTATCACTAATCAGAATCCCCTCACCCATTTTTGTAATTTTATAATCGGCAAAATTTCCGGAGAATTCCGCTGTATCTTCGCCTTCTCCACCGTCTAAATAATCATCACCGCCCTCACCGAGTAAAGTATCATTACCGTAACCGCCATGTAAAATATCATCATCAGACCCGCCGAAAAGAATATCATCACCATCATCCCCAAACAGGCGATCATTCCCTCGGTGCCCCCGAATTAAATCATTCCCGGCATTACCCGATAGTGAATCGTTACCGTTTTCACCTGAAAGGGCATCATTAGCGATACTGCCGATAATAGTATCATTCCCGTCCCCGCCCCGTACAAACACTGAGCTGTTACCGGAAGAAAAAAACACATCATTCCCACGTCCACCATGTGCAATTTCAATTTCCGCTTTACCTAAATCCAGTGAAACACCTTGATTACCAATCACTTGAACAACATCGTTTCCCTTTCCTCCGTGAATATTTTCCGGTAAATCCTCACCGTCAATCAGCAACACATCATCACCATCCCCCCCATAAAACGTATCTTTACCGCCACCGCCGGCAAGCCAGTTATCTCGCTCATCCCCATACAAGGTGTCATTACCATTTCCCGCCTGAATATTCTCAACGCCTAAGCGCTTTGCTTCTAATGTGCGAGCAACATCATCCGCCGCGGTAAAACTGCCGGTTTTCGCTAAAACGCCGGCGGCTTCGGTCACTGTTTTTTTTCCGCCAGCCATACTGGTGATAATATGCCCTCTTGGATTTGCCAGAAAATTAACCGCAGCGGCTTCATATTTTTTACCTTTACGAGTGAAATTGCCTTTTGCAAGTAATTCATTCCCATAAAATAATTGACCGCCGGCATCTTGATACCTCAAGTCAACTGACGTTATCCCTAAATCCGCCAACGTCTGTAATTCACCTTTATCGGTTATACCATTGTGATTTTTATCTTGCCAAACTCGTACGCTATTAAACCCTTTATCCTTGTGATCGAATACCCTGTCCCTATTACTGTCTAAGGTGCTCAATGCCTCAAAACCGTTTTTAAAACGTTTTTCTCCGCTTTCACCGTTGCGTCCGGCTTTACCCGCATAATATTCAGAAAACACCTCCGCCATATTATCGATTTTGCCATTATTATTTAAATCCTGCACAAGTAAACCGTCTTGATTTGATAACCATCCTGTTTCCTCTAATGACCCGCCATCATTATCAATATCAAATAATACGGATTTATCGCTATAGCTGACCGCTTTAGCACCATCTCCGTTAAGATCTAAAATCAGCGGATCTATGGCTATTTTATAAGGCTTACCCTGTGAACTGTTGAGAAGGGTATTAATTTTGGGTGTTCTTACTTTAGGAATGGCAGATACCGCCATATTCGCGACTTCTATTGCTTTCATTGCAATTAAATTATGATTTGCAATTCGTCGGTCGTCGGTCAAGATGGAAGAAGAGGCCAGATCGGAAGTTTTAGTGCTTTTATTCAGTACATCTTTATTAAATGAAATCTTATTTTGATTCGTAACATAAAAACTGTCATAATCACTCGGTATGGCGTCCGTATTTCCGATATACACTTTATTATCACTTTTTAGCCCATAATTCGGCCAATATCGGTTTTTCCCAATATCAATCATTGAACTTATACCACCCCGATGAGATAAATATTCATTTTTAGCATAAAGTTCAAGATTTGTCGCACTTATATTTTTATTTTCAGACATATAGCGATTTAAAACTTCATGGGCTTTATCCAGATCATATCCGGGCTTCCCATATTTTTTGTCAAAGCTATATGCATATTGCCCATTGATATTATATAAATTAACAGCTTCCTCCAAACCAATTTGATATTTGTCGCTTAATTTAACAACCCAATCCATAGGTTCTATAAAAGGTGAAATAGAATGCGATGCTGTCGTGCCATTATTAAAGGAAATTATTTTTCCATGTTGGTGATAAGGGAGATGACTTGCCACTATCGACGGACCGAGGCTGACAAAATTTTTAACATTGCTTTTACTCGGATCAAATACATTCCCGCTTTCTTTTGCTAACTTTTCTAATAATTTTCTATTTCCGGACTGTTTCACAAGATTTGATATATCCCATGCCGGAATTGAAATATTTACCTTTTGTCCATCTCCCAAAAATGAAGAACCCGCCCCGTTAAAACCAATCGAACCCGAAGAGAGATCGGTGGTAAAATGCACAATATCCGCTATTGATTTACCTAAGCTATGCCCCACATTGGTAAAATCCCCTGAAATATTTCCATTTTTTATATTCTCATCAACAAATTTTTTAGCATCCACAATCTGGCGATAAGGCAATCCTCCCAACACCAATAATCCATCCTCTACCCAATCTTGAACATCCTCCGTTCCTCGGTGTAATACAAATACTTGATGGCTATGTTTATTTCTAACAATGGTACCGGAATAACCATTTGCAGTATTGGCTTGATGGGCGAGGATTTCATAAGTGGCTGTAAATTGTGTTGCTTGTGGTTCAGTTAGTATATGTTCTCTTTTTAATGCATCTTGGATTTCTTTATCATATTTAATATCAGTGAATTTTCCGTAAGCCGCTGCCGCTAAAAGGGCTAAATTATCATTCGACATAATATCTCCTTTTTTAATTCAAATAGCTTTCAATCAGATCATAATGCTTTTTATCAAGATTGCATGCTATTCTATTGCTCACGCCAACAAACGGCACCCTATAGTAACCTGCAATCTCGTTATGCTGTAAAATCTTGGCTTTGAGTTTATGATCATAAAGAATATATGTATCGTGCCCAAAAATAGTTGTAGGATTTATATACACATACAAATTTAAGTTTGGATATTTACTATTTACGGAAATCAACGAATGTCTATTGTTATAAAAATCCATTTTTGGCTGATATAACCCCTGATTTTTAATAAAAAAAGGATCTGTTTCCGGCTCGCCTTCAATGGTAGAATAAAATGGCCATTCGGTATCTTCTAGCGACTCATTAACTCCCGACAAACTTCGCCATTCTTGCGGCGTTAAAAATACCTCGACTTCTTTTCCTTTCCACATTTCGCAGCGAAAAGGCGTGATAATCTCTGCGGCAATCCAGTCATAAGAACATAACAAAAATAAACATAAGGGCGTAAGAAAAATATAACAACATATGCGGTGTTTCTTAAAAAACGAAATATTCATCATCAACTCCTGTAAAAATAGCACAACTCGGGGACGTAAAGTGATAGGAATGGTTAAAGCGACTGATTACTTTACTCAATTTGACTAGGTTTTAACATATCTGATCATTTTAATAAACCATTAAATATCAGATTTGTGACCGATTTCTCATTTTCCTCAGTGTAATACAAATACTTGATGGCTATGTTTATTTCTAACAATGGTACCGGAATAACCATTTGCAGTATTGGCTTGATGGGCGAGGATTTCATAAGTGGCTGTGAATTTTTCAGCTTGCTCTTGGGATATTATTTCTTTTTTTAATATCTTTTGGACTTCTTCGGTATTTTTAATATCGTTAAATTTCCCATAAGCTACTGCTGCTAAAAGAGCCAAATTATCATTCGACATAATATCTCCTTTTTAATTCAAATAGTTTTCAATCAGATCATAATGCTTTTGATCATGATTGCATTCCACTCTATCGGCCAAACCAACAAACGGAATATCATAGTAACCTGCAATCTTGTTATACTGTAAAATCTTGGTTTTGAGTTTATGATCATAAAGAATATATGTATCGTGCCCTAAAATAGTTGTGGGATTTATATACATATACAAATTTAAGTTTGGATATTTACTATTCACGGAAATCAACGAATGTCTATTGTTATAAAAATCCATTTTTGGCTGATACAACCCCTGATTTTTAATAAAAAAAGGTTCAGTTTCAGGCTCCCCTTCAATGGTAGGATAATAGATCCATTCTGTATCTTTTAGCGACTCATTAACTCCCGACAAATTTCGCCATTCTTGTGGCGTTAAAAATACCTCGACTTCTTTTCCTTTCCACATTTCGCAGCGAAAAGGCGTGATAATCTCTGCGGCAATCCAGTCATAAGAACATAACAAAAATAAACATAAGGGCGTAAGAAAAACATAACAACATATACGGTGTTTCTTAAAAAATGAAATATTCATCATCAACTCCTGTAAAAATAGCACAACTCGGGGACGTAAAGTGATAGGAATGGTTAAAGCGACTGATTACTTTACTCAATTTGACTAGGTTTTAACATATCTGATCATTTTAATAAACCATTAAATATCAGATTTGTGACCGATTTCTCATTTTCCTCAGTGTAATACAAATACTTGATGGCTATGTTTATTTCTAACAATGGTACCGGAATAACCATTTGCAGTATTGGCTTGATGGGCGAGGATTTCATAAGTGTCTGTGAATTGTGTTGCTTGTTTTTCCAATATATCCTGATCTAGTAGTGCTCTTTGAATGCTATCTACATTATTCTTATCAGTAAAGTTTCCATAAGCTGCAGCAGCTAACAAAGCTAAATTATCTTTATACATAATTAAATTCCTTCTCTTAGTTCAAATAATTTTTTAATACACTATAAACATCTAAAAATTCATTATCACAATATACACGTTGTGCTAACCCTGTTAGTGGAGACTTAAAATATCCTGCAATGAAATTATATTTCATAATTATTTTATTAAGCCTGTAATCATAAAGAATAAAAGTATCTTGACCCAAAATTGTTTTTGGATATATATAACTGTAAATATTTAAGTTAGGATATTTACTATTTACTGAGGATAACCAATGTTTTTTTTCATTTATGTACATTATAGGTTGATATACCCCTTGATTTTTAATAAAAAAAGGATCAGTTTTCGCTCTATTACTAGAATAATAAATCCATTCTGTATCTTTTAGCGACTCATTAACTCCCGACAAACTTCGCCATTCTTGCGGCGTTAAAAATACCTCGACTTCTTTCCCTTTCCACATTTCGCAGCGAAAAGGCGTGATAATCTCTGCGACAATCAAGTCATAAGAACATAACAAAAATAAACATAAGGGCGTAAGAAAAACATAACAACATATGCGGTGTTTCTTAAAAAACGAAATATTCATCATCAACTCCTGCAAAAAATAGCACAACTCGGGTATGAGAATGGTTAAAATGATTGGTTAAGTCAAGTGTTTCTATAACTTTTACACTGAGGTCATACCTATCTACTATTGATTTAATACTCTTATTTTGGTTAAAATTAGAAAATTTAAACTCTTCTAGAGTAAATAAACCCTGATTTTTTAATGGTTATTAAACCTATTATAAAGGCGGTTGTTTTGAAAATTAAAATTTTTATTAAATATATTCTGCTTATTTTTATTATTTATCTTAATATTCTTATATTTTTTTGGAAAAAAAGAAAATGAACAAAATATTAGTTTTTATGTACAAAAAGGAAATATTCATAAAACCGTGAATGCCAGCGGTGCTTTACGGGCAGCAGAACAAGTGGATATTGGTGCTCAAGTGTCCGGACAAATTAAATATATATTGGTACAAGAGGGACAGCGGGTTAAAAAAGGAGATCTATTGGCAATCATTGATCCCAGTTTGGCAGAAACCAATTTAAAACTGGCAAAGACCGAATTGGAAAATGCTTTGGCAAATTTAGATGCGAAGAAAATTAATCTTAAACAACTTCAATCAGATTGGGAACGTCAGCAACGCTTAACGCTAACAAATGCAACCACGAAAAGAGAAACCGAAGAGACGAAAAGTCGATTAGATATTGCTAAAGCGGAAGTTAGAATTGCACAAAGTAACCTTAACAGCGCAGAAATTAAAGTAGAAAAAGCAGAAACTGAATTAGGTTATACAGAAATCCGATCACCTATTGATGCGACAGTAATTTCTGTAATGGCACAAAGCGGTCAAACCTTAGCAACCAGCCAACAAGTTCCTGTATTGATGAAATTAGCCAATATTGACACAATGAAGGTCTATGCCAAAGTTTCAGAGGCAGATGTGATTGACTTACACCCCGGACTACCGGTTTCATTTACGTTATTAGGAAACCCAAATTATCAATTTAATGGGCAACTTGATACAGTTAAACTGGCTCCAGTTTATATCACCGATTTATCTAATAATGTAAATAATGCGATTTACTATTATGCTACATTTAAAATTCCTAATCTTGAACATAAATTACGTATTGCCATGACGACAGAGGTAACAATTATGTTGGATAAACGTGAGAATGTATTGACTATCCCTTTATCCGCATTAGGAGAAATGATTGAGCAGGATAAATATTACGTTACATTACTGCGAGAAAACGGTAAAAAGAACAAGTTACAGTCAAAACCGGGCTAAAAGATGAATCAAAAATAGAGATTATTGAAGGATTGGCTGAAGGAGATGAAGTCGTACTCTCCGTTAACGCAATATCTCCGTCTAATGATAGTGAAATTTATAGCATAGGATTGTGATGAAACAACCATTAATTGAACTAAAAAATATTGAGCGGCGCTATCTTAACGGTAATACCGAAACAACAGTACTAAAATCAGTTAATTTAAAAATCTATGCCGGCGACATGATTGCTATCGTAGGTGCTTCCGGCTCAGGTAAGTCAACCTTAATGAACATATTAGGTACTCTTGATATCGCAGATAACGGCGAATATTTGTTTCGAGGGCAAAATATTACTTCATTAAATGCTGATGAACTGGCTGAATTGCGCTGCCGTCATTTTGGTTTCGTTTTTCAACGTTATCATTTATTACCTCACCTAAGTGCAATAGGCAATGTAGAAATTCCTGCCATTTACTCTGCAACAGATAAGGAAAAAAGGACCAAACGAGCAATAGAATTGCTCTGTCGTTTAGGATTAGAAAAACATCTGGAACAAAAGCCATCACAGCTTTCCGGCGGTCAACAGCAGCGGGTTAGTATTGCTCGTGCGTTGATGAACGGAGGAGAAATTATTTTAGCCGACGAACCAACCGGTGCGCTGGATAGCCAAAGCAGCCATGAAGTACTAAAAGTTTTAAAAGAATTAAATCATCAGGGACATACCGTTATTTTGATTACGCATGATATGCACATTGCCCAACATGCAGACCGAATTATCACCATAAAAGACGGTGAAATTATCAATGATAATGATAACAACTACCTTGATACTCAGCCAAAAATTCAAACAGCTTGGAAAAAACCAAGTAATATCACTAACCGGTTTGCTTCACTGCTCAGCTATAACGAATCTTTTATTATGGCATTCAATATGATGCGAGCGCATAAAGTCAGAACATTATTAACAATGTTAGGGATTATTATCGGTATCGCCGCTGTCGTCTGTGTAATAGCATTAGGAGAAGGAACTAAAAATAAGGTATTAAATGAATTTAGCGCATTAGGAAGCAACACAATAGACATTTTTCCCGGCAAAAATTGGGGGGATACGGAAGCGTATAAAATTCAAACACTGAATAGTAAGGATTTAACTTTATTACGTCAACAACCTTATATCAAAGGTGCCACGCCTAATCTGATATTAGAATTGCCCGTTCGTTTTTTAAACAAAACGATTAATGCCACAATAAATGGAGTAGATCAGGATTTCTTTACATTAAAAAATTATAAACTGTTGAATGGCAGATTATTTAATCGACAAGATTCAGAGACCAATCAAGCAGTGGGTGTCATTGATAAAAAATCAAAAGAAGTAATTTTTGGTACGCAAACAATAGATGGTAAAACAGTTTTTATAGGTGATGTACCGGTTTTGATTATCGGCGTTGTAGAAGCCTCTTCTCAAATAGCAGAAGGACAACGGGCGACCATTTGGTTACCATATAATACTATGGTTGCACGCTTGCGTAACCAAGCTTACTTTCAGCAAGTCACCGTACAATTAGAACAGCATATTGACCCCGTAGTTGCCGACAAAGCTATTATTGATTTACTCACTGTCAAACATGGTAAAAAGGACTTCTTTACCTTCAGTAGCAGTAAATTTTTACAATCCTTAAATCGCACCACTCAAGCATTGACCTTAATGATATCTTCTATTGCCTTTATTTCATTAATTGTCGGAGGTATTGGTGTAATGAATATTATGTTAGTTTCCGTAATTGAACGGACAAAAGAAATAGGTATTCGAATTGCTGTCGGTGCAAAAGAAAAAGATATACTGCATCAATTTCTGATTGAATCGGCTACTGTTAGCCTTATCGGCGGTATTATTGGTATATTACTCTCATTACTGTTCGGTTCATTTTTTTCGCTATTGACCGAAAGTATTAAAATGCAATTCACACTTTCTTCATTTTTTGTTGCATTTTTATGTTCATCATTAATAGGCATCATTTTTGGTTATTTTCCGGCACGAAATGCCGCCCGTTTAAAACCGGTAGATGCACTATCCAGAGAATAAAACGTCATCTATTTATATTAAGTCCTTATTTATCTAAATATATAAGGACTTTAATAATTTTTAGTTATACGGTATTTACACAATACCGACATAATGTCAATAATTTTGACCGCTCTTTTGCGCGATCCAAGAATTTTTCCCGGTTTTTCACCAAACTGTGATCCAATTCACAGAAAAAATCCCCCACTTTAGGTAAAAATAAAGACAGAATGTTGAGGAAAATGATGTCAATATTTTATGTTTACGCTATTGGAAAAACGCTTTATTCAATTCTTATTTACACTGGTTTTATTAGCGCTTTTGCTTTTTTTAAACGGAATTTATGGTTTACAACTGATGTGTATTGCCGTCTTAGGCAACATTTGTTTATGGGGTGTTTTTATTACCATCAAATTATTGCAAACACCCCTGAATAAATCGCCCGCAAAATATTAACCGTAAATCCTACCACTTTTTCTTATTTCAATATTATCTTATTGAAAACTTTCTATTTTTCTACCGCCCTTTTCTTTAATTTCATTTTTAACTCTGTGATCTGCTTCAAGTATTTTTTTATTAAATCAGTTATTATGTAGCGGATAGTTTATATAAAGCTTGGGGGTGCGACCTTTGATGCTTGTATTCGTTTCTTAGGCGAAGATCCTTGGGTACGGTTGCGCGAATTGAAAAAAGCCATTCCGAAAACCCCGTTACAAATGTTATTGCGCAGACAAAATTTATTGGGCTATCGCCATTATGCTGATGATGTAGTGGATCGGTTTGTGGAACGTGCGGTGGATAACGGAATGTCAGTTTTCCGTGTATTTGACGCCATGAATGATCCACTCAATATGCAGCAAGCACTGAAAGCGGTACGCAAAAATGGCGCTCATGCACAAGGTACTTTAAGTTACACTACCAGTCCGGTACATACCTTAGAAACTTGGTTAAATACAGCCGAACAATTAATGGAAATCGGTATTGATTCCTTGGTGATTAAAGATATGTCAGGGATTTTGACGCCAGTTGATGCGTATAAATTAGTCAGTGAAATTAAACAACGGTATGATGTGCAACTGCATTTACATTGCCATTCCACCACCGGTCTTGCCGAAATAACCTTGTTGAAAGCGGTGGAAGCCGGTGTAGATGGAATTGACACCGCGATTTCTTCCATGAGCGGTACCTACGGTCATCCGGCAACAGAAGCCCTAGTCGCTGAGTTACAAGATACCCAATATGATACCGGTTTAAATATCCCGCAATTAGAAAAAATTGCCGCTTATTTCCGTAACGTGCGGAAAAAATATGCCAAATTTGAAGGGCAATTGCATGGTGTGGACAGCCGCATTTTAGTGGCACAAGTTCCTGGCGGGATGTTAACCAACTTGGAAAGTCAATTAAAACAACAAAATGCCTCCGACAAAATTGACTTAGTGTTGGAAGAAATTCCAAAAGTACGGGCGGATTTGGGCTATATTCCATTGGTTACACCGACCTCACAAATTGTCGGTACCCAATCGGTAATTAACGTATTGATGGGCGAACGTTATAAATCGATTGCCAAAGAAACTGCCGGTATTCTAAAAGGGGAATACGGGCGTACGCCGGCACCGGTCAATGCCGAATTACAAGCTCGGGTGTTGGAGGGTGGACAGCCAATTACCGACCGTCCGGCAGATCATCTTGCGCCAGAAATGGAGAAATTGATTGATGAAGTCAAACAACAAGCCAAAGAAAAAGGTATTCAATTGGCGGAAAATGAAATTGATGATGTGTTAATTGTAGCATTGTTCCCGCAAATCGGCTTGAAATTCTTAGAAAATTGTGGCAATCCGGATGCCTTTGAACCGGCGCCGACACTAGAAAATAAAGCGACAGAAACCAAAATAAACAAAAAATCGACCGCACTTGCGAAAACACCATAAAATCCGGCAGTTTACACCGTAGAATTGGAGGGTGGTTAAAGTGTCTGAAGGCGGTGAAATTGAGCAAATTAGCACTGCCTCTCCGGCACCAAGTGTCCCCACAACAACGCCAACCAATGTCGAAGGTACACCGGTCAGCGTGCCAATGGCAGGCAATATTTGGAAAGTTATTGCCACTGAAGGTCTGCGCGTGACGGAAGGTGATGTGTTGTTGATTTTGGAAGCCATGAAAATGGAAACGGAAATTCGTGCGTCCAAATCCGGTGTCGTGCAAGGTATCCGCGTGAAAACCGGCGATTCCGTTGCAGTTGGCACTACTTTGATGACCTTAGTGTAGGCGGTGAATATGGAAAGTATTTACGCCTTATTACGTGGCATGGGGATCATGCATTTAGAATGGGGACAGGCAGTGATGATGGCTGTCAGCCTCTTGTTACTGTGGCTTGCCATTGCACGCAAATTTGAGCCTTTGTTACTGCTACCTATCGGTTTCGGGGAATTATTATCCAATATTCCGGAAGCGGGTTTAGCAATGACTGCCTTGGATAATTTATTGCACCAAGGCTCAAGCGAACAACTGGCAATTATCGCCGCTAAGCTCAATAGTGCCGCCGATCCACAGGCAATAAAACTGGCGCTCGCCAACGCGTTGCCATCTCTGCAAAACGAACTGGAAGTGATGGCGGGCGATATGGGGTATGCCGCCGGCGTGTTAGCGCTGTTTTATAAAGTAGCAATTGGTTATGGCGTGGCGCCGTTGATCATTTTTATGGGCGTGGGCGCTATGACGGATTTCGGTCCGCTGTTAGCCAATCCAAGAACCCTATTATTAGGCGCTGCCGCACAATTTGGAATTTTTGCCACCGTTATCGGCGCATTATTATTAAATTGGATTGGTATCATTGATTTCACCTTGCCACAAGCTGCGGCGATCGGGATTATCGGCGGTGCTGACGGTCCAACCGCCATTTATCTTGCCGGCAAATTAGCACCGGAATTATTGGGCGCGATCGCTGTTGCTGCCTATTCTTATATGGCATTGCTACCCTTAATTCAACCTCCGATCATGAAAGCCTTAACCACACCACAGGAACGTAAAATCCGCATGGTACAATTACGTCAAGTCAGCCGGCGGGAAAAAGTGCTGTTTCCTATCGTGTTATTAGTTTTAGTTGCCTTATTATTGCCGGACGCTGCCCCATTATTGGGAATGTTCTGTTTTGGTAACTTAATGTGGGTCAGTGGCGTCGTTGAACGTTTAAACGACACCGCACAAAATGCCTTGATCAATATCGTCACTATCTTCTTAGGCTTATCTGTCGGAGCAAAATTGGTAGCGGATAAATTTTTGCAACCACAAACTCTCGGCATTTTGGTACTCGGTATTATCGCGTTCGGTATCGGTACCGCAAGCGGAGTGTTAATGGCAAAATTAATGAACCGTTTTAGCAAAAATCCGATTAATCCGTTAATTGGTGCCTCCGGTGTTTCTGCAGTACCTATGGCGGCGCGTGTTGCCAACAAAATAGGACTGGAATCCGATCATCAAAACTTTTTGTTAATGCACGCCATGGGACCTAATGTCGCGGGTGTTATCGGTTCCGCTATCGCCGCCGGTGTAATGTTAAAATACATTGCTATTATGTAATCATTTTTACCTAAATCTTATTATTTTATAAAATATAAGATTTAGGTATTAATATATGTTCTCGTATTTCTTCCTCACTTTTTTTTTTTTTTTTTTTAAATCAAAATAATTAATTAAAATAATAATTTCTAAAAGAATAAATAACTAAAAAAAGAATAAAAACAATGATTATCAAATATTTTTATCTATTGACTGGTTAAAATAATCCGTTATATTAAAAGCCTTATTTTTAATTGAAGGTTTAAATTATGTCAAAATCAAATAATCAACGTGAAACCTTTTCCAGCCGAAAAGCGTTTATTATTGCGGCTATCGGTTCTGCAGTAGGATTAGGGAATATATGGCGTTTCCCCTATGTTACTTATGAAAACGGAGGCGGTGCATTTGTTATTCCTTATATTATTGCATTATTAACTGCCGGTATTCCGTTATTGTTTTTAGATTATGCTATCGGTCATCGTCACCGTGGAGGCGCACCGCTTTCTTATCGACGTTTTAATCGTCATTTTGAAACATTCGGCTGGTGGCAAGTGATGGTGAATGTAATTATTGGTATTTACTATGCCGTTATTCTTGGCTGGGCTGCAAGTTATACTTATTTTTCCATCAATGGGGCTTGGGGCGATAAACCGATTGATTTTTTCATTGGCGAATTTTTGCGTATGGGAGATATTAATCAAGGGGTAAGTTTTGAATTTGTAAGCATGGTTACCGGTCCGTTAATTGCAGTATGGTTAGTGGCATTAGGTGTTTTAGCATTGGGTGTACAAAAAGGAATTGCTAAATCTTCCGGAATATTAATGCCTTTACTGATTATTATGTTCATAATTTTAGTTATTTCCGCACTTTTCTTACCGGGTTCAGAAAAAGGTCTGGATGCGTTATTTACTCCGAATTGGTCAAAATTATCCGATCCAAGTGTATGGATTGCAGCTTACGGGCAAATATTTTTCTCACTATCTATTTGCTTCGGTATTATGATCACCTATGCCTCTTATTTGAAAAAAGATTCCGATTTAACCGGTAGTGGCTTGGTGGTTGGATTTGCAAACAGCAGTTTTGAAATTTTAGCCGGTATTGGTGTATTCGCCGCACTTGGTTTTATGGCAACCGCTGCCGGTCAAGAAGTTAGTGATGTAGCGAAAGGTGGTATCGGATTGGCGTTTTTTGCATTCCCGACAATCATTAACGAAGCCCCGTTTGGTGAAGTGTTAGGCGTATTATTTTTCGGTTCATTAACCTTTGCTGCATTGACTTCATTTATTTCTGTCATTGAAGTAATTATTTCCGCAGTACAAGATAAATTAAGATTAGGGCGGGTAAAATCCACTTTTATTGTTGGAATTCCAATGATGTTTGTCTCAATTTTACTATTTGGTACAACAACTGGGTTACCTATGCTAGATGTACTGGATAAATTCGTCAACTATTTCGGTATTGTTGCAGTAGCCTTTGTTTCATTAGTAGCTATTGTGACCAATGAAAAACTAAGTACATTAGGAAATCACTTAAATGAAACCTCTTCTTTTAAAGTAGGTTTTTTCTGGCGTTTATTTATCATCTTAACCACCGGCGTACTTGCCTTTATGTTGTTAAGTGAAGGAGCAAAAGTATTATCGGAAGGTTACGAAGGCTACCCAAGTTGGTTTGTAAATATCTTTGGTTGGGGAATGTCTATCGGTTTATTTGTGGTTTCATTTCTATTGTCCCGTTTAAAATGGAAAGATGAGCATTTAGCTGAGCATAGAGGAGAATAATGATGAGCAGTATTGCAATTTTGATGATGGTTATTGCGTTAGTAATTATTTGGGGTGGACTATTATTTGCGGTTAAACGCCTTCCTAAAGAAGGATAACATTATCAGATAGAAAAAAGGGTTCAAAAAAACGAACCCTTTTTTATTAAAGTGCGGTCAAATTAGCGTCTGTTTTTCACTAATTTTTCCGTCAATTCGTAAGCACGTAATTTTGCTAATTCTCTTGAAAGTTTAGATGCCAACATCTCATAATTTGCATCTTTTGCGCCTGATACGATATTTTGTTCCGCACGACGTTTAGCTTCCAAAATACGATCTGCATCAAGCTCTTTTCCACGAATAGCAACATCAGCAAGCACGGTAACAACTGTCGGTTGTACTTCCAAAAAACCACCGGAAACATAAATTACTTCTTCGTTACCGTTTTCAAGCGTTAACTTTACAATACCCGGCTTAATCGCAGTCATTAACGGAGTATGTCCCGGCAAAATACCTAATTCCCCCTCAATACCGGAAGCCTGAATACTTTTTACCTCGCCGGTAAAAATGCTTTTTTCTGCGCTTACTACTGTTAATTTAAGTGTTGCCATTTTTTTCTCCTTCAAGTTTGCTGTTTTTCAGTCTTGAAGTGATTACATTTTTTTGGCTTTTTCTAGCACTTCATCAATTGAACCTACCATATAGAACGCTTGTTCCGGAATATGGTCGTATTCGCCATCTAAAATACCTTTGAAACCACGAATAGTATCTTTCAATGATACGTATTTACCCGGTGAGCCAGTAAAGACCTCTGCTACGAAGAACGGTTGTGATAAGAAACGCTCGATTTTACGTGCGCGCGCCACCACTAATTTATCTTCTTCGGAAAGTTCATCCATACCAAGAATTGCGATAATATCTTTCAATTCTTTATAGCGTTGTAAAATCCCTTGCACACCACGAGCGACATCATAATGCTCTTGACCGACAATTAACGGATCTAATTGACGAGAAGTTGAATCTAACGGATCAACCGCAGGGTAAATCCCTAATGACGCGATTTGGCGACTTAATACAACAGTTGAGTCCAAGTGCGCAAAGGTCGTTGCCGGAGATGGGTCAGTCAAGTCATCAGCAGGCACATAAACCGCTTGCACGGAAGTGATGGAACCGGTTTTAGTTGAAGTAATACGCTCTTGTAATACCCCCATTTCTTCCGCCAATGTTGGTTGATAACCTACCGCAGAAGGCATACGACCTAACAAAGCTGAAACTTCTGTACCAGCAAGGGTATAACGATAAATATTATCCACGAAGAATAATACGTCACGCCCTTCATCACGGAATTTTTCCGCCATAGTCAATCCTGTTAAGGCTACACGTAAACGGTTACCCGGCGGCTCATTCATTTGACCATAAACCAAAGATACTTTATCCAACACATTGGATTCTGTCATTTCATGATAGAAGTCATTACCCTCTCGAGTACGTTCACCTACACCGGCAAATACGGAATAACCGGAGTGTTCGATCGCAATATTACGGATTAATTCCATCATATTAACGGTTTTACCTACACCCGCACCACCGAATAACCCCACTTTTCCCCCTTTTGCAAATGGGCAAATTAAGTCGATTACTTTAATACCGGTTTCTAATAATTCCGTACTGTTTGATTGTTCTTCATAGCTTGGTGCTGCACGGTGAATAGCCCAAGTTTCTTCCGCACCGACAGGTCCTTTCTCATCAATAGGTTCACCTAATACGTTCATAATACGACCTAAGGTTTTCGTACCAACCGGCACAGAAATAGGATTACCTGTATTTTCTACTTTTAAACCACGTTTTAAACCATCAGATGAACCCAGTGCAATACAACGCACTACACCACCACCTAATTGTTGTTGAACTTCAAGTGTTAATCCCGATTCAACTTTTAATGCATCATAAACTTTTGGTACTGCATCTTGTGGGAATTCAACGTCGATTACCGCACCGATAATCTGTACAATTTTTCCTGCTGACATTACCGTCTTCTCCATTAAATCGCTGCAGCGCCTGCAACAATTTCGTTTAATTCATTTGTGATACTTGCCTGACGAGCTTTATTATACACCAACTGCAAGTCATTAATTAAATTACCTGCATTATCTGTTGCTGCTTTCATCGCCACCATTCTCGCTGCTTGCTCAGAAGCTAAGTTTTCAACTACCGCTTGATAAACTTGTGATTCTAAATAACGAACCAACAAACTGTCCAATAAAACTTTTGGATCCGGTTCGTATAAATAATCCCAAGATTGTTTTTTCTCGCCTAAATTGTCATTATCCAATTCCGGCAACGGAACAAGTTTTTCAAACGTCGGTTTTTGCGACATTGTATTAATAAACTTATTATAAGCAATATAGATAGCATCTATTTTGCCTTCACGGTAAGCATCAAACATACGATTTGCAATACCGATAAGTTCTTCAACAGAAGGACTATCCCCCATACCGGAATGTTGTGCGACAACATCTAATCCCAGTGGATGGAAAAAACCAATCCCTTTAGAACCAATTAAACCAAGCGAAACTTCCACATTTTTCTCTTTCCAACCTTTAATTTCAGAAAGCGCTGTTTTAAATAAGTTTACGTTTAATCCGCCGCACAATCCTCGGTCTGTTGAAATTAACAAAACACCGACTTTTTTAATTTCTCGTTCAACTAAAAACGGATGTTTATAACCTACACTGGCTTTTGATACGTGGCTAATTACACTGCGTATTGCATCAGAATACGGACGTGAAGAAGACATTCGATCTTGCGTTTTACGCATTTTCGAAGCAGCAACCATTTCCATTGCCTTAGTAATTTTTTTCGTACTTTGCACACTGGAAATTTTGGTTTTTATCTCTTTTGCACCAGCCATTTCGTTTCTCCGTTACTGTCTCGTTACCACGAACTATTTGTTTTAAAACTATCTAAAATACCTTTCAATGTGCCTTTGATGTCATCATTGTAATTACCGGTATTGGTAAGTTCGCGCATAAAGTCAGCGTTATTGTGGTTAGCATACTCTAAAAGAGCGGATTCGAAAGAACCGATACGATGTAACTCAACATCATCTAAATAACCAAATTCAACCGCAAATAAGACTAATGCCTGTTCAGCTACGCTTAATGGTGAATATTGTTTCTGTTTCAACAATTCGGTTACTTTCTGACCGTGAGACAATTGTTTACGTGTCGCATCATCAAGATCTGATGCAAACTGAGCAAATGCCGCTAATTCACGATATTGAGCAAGTGCAGTACGAATACCACCCGCTAATTTTTTCACCACTTTGGTTTGTGCCGCACCACCAACCCGAGATACCGAAATACCCGGGTTAACTGCTGGACGAATACCGGAGTTAAATAAGTTAGATTCTAAGAAAATCTGACCGTCAGTAATTGAAATCACGTTAGTTGGAACGAAAGCAGATACATCACCAGCTTGTGTTTCAATAATCGGAAGTGCGGTCAAAGAACCGGTTTTTCCTTTCACTTCACCTTTAGTGAAGCGTTCAACATATTCCTCACTAACACGTGATGCACGCTCAAGTAAACGAGAATGTAGATAGAATACGTCACCGGGGAATGCTTCACGACCCGGTGGACGACGTAATAACAATGAAATCTGACGATAAGCAACCGCTTGTTTAGATAAATCATCATAAACAATCAACGCATCTTCACCGCGATCACGGAAATATTCACCCATGGCACAACCGGCATAAGGCGCAAGGTATTGCAACGCCGCAGATTCAGACGCAGACGCTACAACAACGATAGTATTTTTTAACGCACCATGTTCTTCTAATTTACGCACCACGTTAGCAATCGTAGATGCTTTTTGACCAATCGCTACATAAATACATTTAATACCTGAATCGCGTTGGTTGATAATCGCATCAATTGCTAATGCAGTTTTACCAGTTTGACGGTCGCCGATAATCAACTCACGTTGACCACGACCGATTGGAACCATGGAGTCAACCGCTTTATAGCCGGTTTGAACCGGCTGATCGACAGATTTACGATCGATTACCCCCGGTGCAATCACTTCAACCGGAGAAAATCCGTCGTTTTCAATTTCACCTTTTCCATCAATCGGTTGACCAAGGGTATTTACTACACGACCTAATAAACCGCGACCGACCGGAACTTCTAAAATACGTCCGGTACATTGAACTTCCATCCCTTCTGCTAAATCGGCATAAGGTCCCATCACTACTGCACCTACCGAATCTCTTTCAAGGTTAAGTGCCATAGCGTAACGGTTACCCGGTAATGCAATCATTTCCCCTTGCATTACATCACTTAATCCATGGATACGAATAATACCGTCGCTTACAGAAATAATCGTTCCCGTATTGCGAGCTTCGCTGACCACGTCAAACTGAGCAATCCGTTTTCTAATCAATTCACTAATTTCAGTTGAATTTAGTTGCATCTTCAATTCCTCTTATAATTGCAACTCATTTGCAAGGCGGTTAAGTTGTCCTCGACTACTTCCGTCAATCACAAAATCATCTGTACGAATAATAGCCCCTGCAATTAAGCTACTATCAATGCTGCAATTTAATTTCACTTTACGAGCAAGTCGTTTTTCCATTGCGGCGACAATTTTTTGCTGTTGTTTTTCATTTAATGGTTGAGCAGAGATAACTTCCACTTCGGCGATTGCATGATATTCTTCAACATAACGTTGAAATTCATCCGTCACGGCGGGAAGTACAGTTAAACGCTTATTTTCAGCCATTAACCGAACAAGATTTTGCCCTGATTTATCAAGTTGTTCACCACAAATTGAAATCACAGTGTCAGCCAATTTATCAGCTGATAAAGAGCTGCTTAGGAAAGCATTCATCGCATCATTTTTTACCGCTTCAGCGAGAAAATTCAGCATTTCAGCCCATTTTTTGACCGCACTTTTATCCGTCGCGGATCGTTCAACTGCAAAATCAAATGCTGCTTTTGCATAAGGACGAGCTATCGTAGTTAATTCTGACATAAGCCCAACCTTCCTTATAATTCTGCAACTAATTTATCAATAATGTCATTGTTTGCCGCTTCATCAACTGTACGACCCACAATTTTCTCTGCTCCAGCAACCGCTAGTGAAGCCACTTTAACCCGTAATTCTTCTTGAACACGTTTACGTTCGGATTCCACTTCTGCATACCCTTGCTCAATAATTTTAGCTTTAAGCGCTTCTGCTTCCGCCTTCACCTCATCTAAAATTTCATTGCGGCGTTTATTGGCTAAATCCACAATTTCTTGAGCTTGAAGTTTCGCCTGAGTAATCTCTTGCTCAACTAATACTTTAGTATCCGCTTGCTCTTTTTTCGCTGCTTGAGCTGAAGCCAAGGCATTAGCAATAGAACTTTGACGTTCTTCAATTGCTTTAATAATTGGTGGCCAAACAAATTTCATGCAGAACCACACAAAAAGTGCGAACGCAATAAGTTGACCAATTAATGTTGCATTTAAGTTCACAACGCCCTCCTCAATAATGTCGTCTTTATTACTCTAATCGAGTAATCCTTGCTGTAATGAGCAATGACAATTATTGTTGTAATAAACCAATGAATGGGTTTGCAAAAATAAATAGTAAAGAAATACCCACTGCAATCATCGCAATCGCATCTAAAAGACCAGCAACGATAAACATTTTGGTTTGTAAACTGCTTGCTAATTCAGGTTGACGAGCAGATGACTCTAAGAATTTACCGCCTAGAATCGCAAAACCAATTGCAGTACCCAATGCTGCAAAAGCAAGTAGGATTGATGCACCAATAATAGTTGCTGTAATTACAGTTTCCATAGTTTTCTCCGTAGATGTTTAGCCGACAGGCTAGGTTAATTAAAGTTAAGTTGTAAAAAGTTTTTTCATAAACCGCCAACTTACGCCGACGGTTAGATGACCTTAATGATCCGCTTTATTATAAGCAATACTCAAATATACAATAGTTAACATCATAAAGATGAAAGCTTGCAAAGTAATTACCAAAATATGGAAAATCGCCCACGCAAGGTGTAATGGAATACCCAATGCGGCGATCGCCATATTGGCGCTATACATTACTGCAATCAAAATGAAGATTAACTCACCGGCATACATATTACCGAATAAACGGAATGCCAATGATATTGGTTTTGCCAACAACGTAACGGATTCGAGAATGAGATTTACTGGGATAAATGCCCAGTGATTAAAAGGGTGAAGCGTATATTCTTTAACAAAGCCACTAATCCCTTTAGACTTAATCGTATAAAAAATAATTAATGCAAATACACAAATAGACATCCCTAATGTTGCACTAATATCAGCTGTAGGAACAGCTCTTAGATAATGAATACCGAATAAATTCGCCAATTGTGGTAAAAAGTCCACTGGCACTAAGTCAATAGCATTCATCACAAAAACCCAGCAGAAAATCGTTAACGCAAGCGGAGCAACCATATGACGTGAACCGTGAAAGTTTTCTTTCACTACGCCATCAACCCATTCCACTAACATTTCCACCAAACATTGCAATTTTCCCGGAACGCCGGAGGTTGCTGTTTTAGCGACTTTGCGGAAAAAGAAAAGAAAGATAACCCCGGCCACTAAAGAGAAGAAAAGGGTATCAAGGTGAATACTCCAAAAAGAATCCCCGCTTTTAAGAAATTCCAAATGGTGCTGAATATACTCAGCGGATGTTTGACCTGCCATAGTTGTTAATCCTTCGACATTTAAAATTAAATTCCAAAATATTTGCTGACCATAAAGGGAACAATATTATTCAATAGAATACTTATAAAATAACCTAAGAAAAAAATAATAAAATTTATCGACAAGAAAATCTTAAAAAACAACACGATCAATAAGATTGTTAACACAAATTTAACCAACTCGCCACGATAAAGCGCGGTCAACTTTTGAGCATATTCTTGTCGAGTAAAAAAAACAATAACACAAAAAAACAATGAGGAATAAAAATGGCGCTTGCACCCAGAATGAAGGACAATGCATTATTCCATTGCCATGCTGCCAACAAACCGAAAATCACCAAAAAGCAAACGATTTCTATCCCTAATGCCAATTGGTATTTTCTTCTCGTTTGGTTAATAACTGCAGACATTATTAAAATTTATAAAAATTTAATCAAAAAAATCTTTTTAATTATACGCAAGTTTTCTTTCTATTCAACTCAAAACTAAACAAAAAGTGTTAAATAAATCACAAATTTACAAATTAATTTTAACAATGACAAATCTATTTTTATGCTTATCACCACAAGTGTCATTTATGTGTAATTAAAACCAAATGACGCTCGCCAATTAACTCGGGAACCTGCAATTCGATAACCCGTTGGATAACAAATAAATCGCTTAATTCTTGTACTTCTTGTTGATGATATTGCCCTTTTAAAGCATAAAAAAATCCGTTTTTATGCGGTAAATGCCGACACCATTCGGTCATATCTTTAAGCGAAGCAAAAGCTCGACTTAATACGCCATCAAATTGGTGATCGGGTACATAATCTTCCACTCGACTTAATACCGGTTCTACGTTGGTTAATCCAAGTTCACGAACCGCATTACGAATAAAACTGATCCGCTTACCCAAACTATCCAACAGCACAAAGTGCTTGTCCTGCTGTACAATTGCCAGTGGTAAGCCCGGTAACCCCGGACCGGTTCCTACATCAATAAAACGTTTACCTTGTAAGTAAGGGCTTACCACAATGCTATCCAAAATATGTTTCACCAACATATCCTGCGGATCGCGTACGGAAGTCAAGTTATACGCTTTATTCCATTTATCTAATAATTTCACTAAATCAATCAACTGTTTTTTTTGCTGATCGGTTATCAAAAGTGCGGTCTGTTTTAGCAAAGAATTGAGTTTTTCCGCTAACTGTTGTTCCAAGTCAGTCATTATTCACCTCGCTTTAACATACCTTGTTTTTTTAAATTCACCAACAAAATGGAAATCGCCGCCGGTGTAACCCCTGAAATACGACTTGCTTGACCAATTGACATGGGGCGATGCTGCTCTAATTTTGAGCGCACTTCGTTGGATAAACCGGACACTTTACTATAATTAAAATGTTCAGGAATAGCGGTGTTTTCATGGCGTTTATGACGTTCAATTTCTTCTTGTTGATGTTCGATATAGCCTTGATATTTAATCGCAATTTCAACTTGTTCAACCGCTTCTTTATCTTCCATTGCCGGCTTAAACGGTGTAAGTGCGGTTAAAATTTGATAAGTTATTTCCGGACGACGCAACAAATCTTCGCCACTCGCTTCACGAACTAACGGGCTACCTAACACCTGATTAGCCTCCGCTAAATATTCTGAACGCGGGTGTAACCAAATTTGGCGCAAACGCTGTCTTTCCAACTCAATATTTTCCATTTTTCGGTTAAATCTTGCCCAACGTTTTTCATCAATCAAACCTAATTCATGAGCAATCGGCGTTAAACGAATATCTGCATTATCTTCCCGTAACAATAAGCGATATTCCGCACGCGAAGTAAAGACACGGTACGGTTCTTTTGTGCCAAGGGTGCAAAGATCATCCACCAACACGCCGATATAAGCTTGATCCCGTCTTGGGAACCAAGCATCTTTTTCCTGCACGAAAAGACCGGCATTAATTCCCGCCAACAATCCTTGCGCCGCTGCTTCTTCGTAACCTGTGGTGCCATTAATTTGACCGGCAAAGAACAAACCGCGAATGGCTTTGGTTTCCAAGGTCGGTTTTAAATCTCTTGGATCAAAATAATCATATTCAATGGCATAACCCGGTTTAACAATGCGTGCCTTTTCCAACCCTTTCATGGAATTCACAATACCCATCTGCACATCAAAGGGTAAACTGGTAGAAATCCCGTTCGGGTAAATCTCGTTACTAGTCAATCCTTCCGGTTCAAGATAAATTTGGTGCGAATTACGTTCAATAAAACGCATCACTTTATCTTCAATAGACGGACAATAACGAGGCCCGATCCCTTCGATCATACCGGTGTACATTGGACTACGATCTAAATTCTTACGGATCACCTCATGAGTTTGTTCATTGGTGTGAGTAATATAACAAGGGATCTGTTGAGGATGTTGATCAACCGATCCCATAAAAGAAAAGACCGGTAATTGAGCATCACCATGCTGTTTTGCCAATACATCAAAATTAATGGTACGTGCATCAATACGCGGCGGTGTGCCTGTTTTCAAACGTGCAACCCGTAAATTAAGATCACGTAAGCGATCCGCCAACATTACCGATGCCGGATCACCTGCACGTCCGCCCGTGTAAGATTCTAATCCAATATGGATCTTACCGGCAAGAAAAGTTCCCGCAGTTAATATTACGGTTTTGGATCGAAACTTCAATCCCATTTTAGTCACTGCACCGACTGCACGATCTTGATCCACTAAAATATCTACTGCTTCTTGCTGAAAAATATCCAAATTCGGCTGATTTTCTAACGCTATTCTGACCGCTTGCCGATATAATACTCGATCTGCCTGTGCACGGGTTGCGCGTACTGCCGGACCTTTGCTACTGTTTAAAGTGCGAAATTGGATCCCAGCGTTATCCGCTGCGCTCGCCATTAATCCGCCCATAGCATCAATTTCTTTTACCAAATGCCCTTTGCCAATTCCGCCAATTGCTGGATTACAAGACATTTGACCTAAAGTATCGACATTATGTGTAAGCAATAAGGTTTTTAATCCCATTCTTGCCGGTGCTAAAGCCGCTTCCGTTCCTGCATGACCGCCACCAATGACGATCACATCGTAGCTTTCTGTGTAAAACATATTTCTCAATGATCCTTGATCCTAAAATTAGGCGCTATTCTACTGAAATTTGCTCTTGCTTAAAAGTAAGAATTGCTCTTAATTGGTAAACAGGTTAAGTAGAAAAAAATAAAAGGGATTCTTTTTTAGAAAAAAAGGATCGTGTAATAAAATAAGATCTTTTATTTATATATAAAGATCTTATTATAATGATTATTAGGATCAAGGATCCTTGTGTATAAGATCTTTTTTTATTGAAAATGAAGAAGTTAGATCCTTTTAAAAAAGGTAAATATTAGGTTGAGATGATCGGTATTTATTGTGGATAACATGCCAAGTTATCCACAGTTTGATCGTTGATGATTTTTATTAATCGGATAAAAACAGGTTATCCAGTCTTTTATTCGGATCTTATCCACAGTAGGATCAAACAAAATTTAAAGATTTTGCATAAATTTAGGTAGCCATTTTTCTGCTTCTTGTTCCGGATCAAAGGTATTTTTCATGTCAATTTTTAAAATTGGACAAATTTGTACCGCACTTTTTTGCTGTAAAATATCTTCTACCCGGTTGGCGGCGTAACAAAAGGTATCGTAATCGGAATTGCCTAAGCCGATCACAGAAAAATGTAGGTTAGATAAATCCATTTGATCTTCTTCTAAAAGATCAAAGAGCGGTCTTAAATTATCAGGAATTTCTCCGGCACTATGGGTTGAGGTAACTACAAGCCAATATTGATATTCGATCACTTCCTCTAATTCCGGACCATGGTAGAGATGAGGTTTGAATCCTTGTTGTTTTAGCAGATCTTCGATATGTTCCGCCAAATATTCTGCGCCGCCTAAGGTGCTGCCGGTGATGATACAAACTTCAGGTTTCATGTTTTACTCCTAAAAAGAAGGCTTAGATTTAATCTAAGCCTTGGTGAAAACCGTAAAAATTAAACATTGTCAATGCGACCTAAAAGAGAACGTAAACGTTCTTGCCAGTTATGATGTTCCGCTTTTAATTGTTCATTTTCATTCCGTAATGCTTCGTTGGCTTGTTGTGCTTGGTTATTTTTTTCTTTTAATTCTTCTACTTCAAGCTGAAGTAATTGGATGGTTTCAACGGCTTGTTTAATTTTTTCATCTAATTGATCTAAAATTTCTAATGACATTGCTGTTTCCTCTAAAAAGTGTTCATTAAGTTTGGGTATTCTACCTTAGTTAAATCGGTTTGTTAAACAGTAGTAATGAAATTATTATATCTTATTGTAGTTGATTTATAACAACATATTTGTAATTTGTGACAGTAAAGTAATCTGGCAATTTGAACGGTTTTGTAGGCTTAGGTTTATCCTAATATATTAGTGAAAAATAGACCGCACTTTGTCTTAGCCAAAAAAGGAAAAATTTGCTATAATTCGGTCAATTTTTATTACTAAAACATAGAGAAACTTTATGGCAGATAAAACCCCAGAAAATTATGGTGCAAGCAGTATTAAAGTGTTAAAAGGACTTGATGCTGTGCGTAAACGTCCCGGAATGTACATTGGTGATACCGATGATGGCACAGGTTTACACCATATGGTGTTTGAGGTGGTGGATAATGCGATTGATGAAGCCTTGGCAGGATATTGTAAAGACATTATCGTGACCATTCATTCGGATAATTCCGTTTCCGTACAAGATGACGGTCGCGGTATTCCGGTGGATCTTCACCCCGAAGAAGGGGTTTCTGCGGCAGAAGTTATCATGACCGTATTGCATGCCGGCGGTAAATTTGATGATAATTCCTATAAAGTTTCCGGCGGTTTGCACGGAGTGGGCGTTTCAGTGGTAAATGCGTTATCGGATAAGTTGCAATTAACCATTCGTCGCCAAGGTCATGTACATGAACAAATTTACCATTTGGGCGAACCGCAAGCGCCATTGTCGGTAATCGGTGAAACTGCGCAAACAGGGACTTCCGTGCGTTTTTGGCCGAGTCCGACAATTTTTAATAATATCGAATTTGAATATGAAATTTTGGCAAAACGTTTGCGCGAGTTGTCCTTTTTAAATTCCGGCGTGTCCATTAAATTATTTGATAAACGTGACGATCGTCAAGACCATTTCCATTATGAGGGCGGTATTCAGGCTTTCGTGGAATATTTAAATAAAAATAAAACGCCAATTCATCAAAAACCGTTTTATTTTTCTACGGAAAAAGACGATATCGGAGTAGAAGTCGCATTGCAGTGGAATGATAGCTATACGGAAAATGTATATTGTTTTACCAATAATATTCCGCAACGAGATGGGGGGACCCATTTGGCAGGTTTCCGTGGCGCCTTGACTCGAGTGTTGAACAAATACATGGAAGAACACGCCAATAAAAAAGATAAAAAAGAAGTGGCAGCATCAGGAGATGATGCGCGAGAAGGCTTGGTAGCCATTATTTCGGTTAAAGTACCGGATCCGAAATTTTCATCACAAACCAAAGATAAATTGGTGTCTTCTGAAGTGAAAAGTGCGGTGGAATCAGTGACCAATGAGCGTTTGCAGGAATATTTGGAAGAAAATCCGAATGACGCCAAAATTATCGTGATGAAAATCCAAGAAGCGGCACGCGCGCGTGAAGCGGCAAGAAAAGCACGGGAAATGACACGTCGTAAAGGCGCATTGGATATTGCCGGTCTTCCGGGGAAATTAGCCGATTGTCAGGAACGCGATCCGGCGTTATCCGAATTGTTCTTGGTAGAGGGGGATTCCGCCGGCGGTTCAGCAAAACAAGGGCGCAATCGTGAAAATCAGGCAATTTTACCATTGAAAGGGAAAATTCTTAATGTAGAAAAAGCTCGTTTTGACAAAATGCTTTCTTCACAAGAAGTCGGTACTTTGATTACCGCCTTAGGTTGCGGTATTGGTCGCGAAGAATATAATCCGGATAAATTGCGTTATCATAAAGTGATTATCATGACTGATGCGGACGTGGATGGTGCGCATATCAGTACGTTGCTTTTGACCTTTTTCTATCGTCAAATGCCGGAGTTAATAGAGCGCGGACATATTTATATTGCGCAACCGCCGCTGTATAAAGTGAAAAAAGGTAAACAAGAGCAATATATCAAAGATAATGATGCTATGGTGCAATATGAACTGAATTTGGCGTTGGAAGGAGCAAGTTTCCATACCAATGAAAATGCACCGGCGATGAATGCGTTGATGCTGGAAAAATTGGTGGGTGAATACAATATGGTACAAAAAATGATCATCCGCCTATCCCGTTATTATCCGGAGAGTTTGTTAAATCAATTAATTTATCAACCGAAATTGCACGTTGAGATGATGCAAGATCAAAGTGCAGTAGAAAATTGGGCAAAATCTTTGGTTGATCAATTGGTTGAAAAAGAAAATAGCGGTAATCATTACAGCTACAAAGTGAATTTTAACCAAGAACGTCATCTATATGAAATTGTATTAACCATTCGTACCCATGGCGTCGATAATGATTATTTCCTTGATTTTCAATTTGTTAACGGAAATGAATATGCGCGGATTATTAAATTGGGCGATAAATTAAACGGATTGTTGGAAGAAGGCGCTTATGTGGCACGCGGCGAAAGTCGTTACCAAGTTAGCTCCTTTGAACAAGCTATTGATTGGTTAGTGAAAGAATCTCGTCGCGGATTGACTATCCAACGTTATAAAGGGTTGGGTGAGATGAATGCTAATCAATTGGCGGAAACTACCATGAAACCGGAATATCGGACGTTATTGCAAGTGACGATTAAAGATGCTGTGGCGGCGGATCAATTATTCAGTACCTTAATGGGTGATGAAGTGGAACCGCGTCGCGAATTTATCGAAGCCAACGCCTTGCGTGCAAATTTGGATATTTAATTTTTGAACAAGAAAAAGGGGCTTAATCACCCCATTTTAATTCGTTAACCAGCTTTCTACTAATTGCGGTGTGGTTTGTTTGTGGGTCCACATACTGCCGAATTCGAGCTCAGGATATTTAGAATAGTTATAGCCGACAAACGCACGAAAATCGAACACCGCATGCGGATAATCATTGATCAATAAAAAGGCTTTATAACCGTCTTCTGACCAACAGATTTGAAAACGTCGCGGTTCTTGGCGACTTTCTTGTTCAATATCATGAATACTATATACAAATAAACGATCTACCACCGGTTGTGGCTGGTGTAAATCCATTGCATAGAAATAACCGGTTTCACCGTCATCTTCAAATATCACTGCCAAATGCTCATGGGCAATAGAATGTGCGCCGTTGCGGTAAGATTTTCCCGGCAGAAGTTGATCCGTTAAGACGGAATATAACATTTTACAATCCTATTGTTATAAAAATACAAAAAAAAGACCGCACTTTATAGAAAGTGCGGTGTACATATTCATTATTTTTAAGCTTTAATTGTTAAAATTAAGATTAGGCTTGACCTTTAACCGCTTTTAAGCCTAAGAACGGTGCTTTATCGCCCAATGCTTCTTCAATACGGATTAATTGGTTGTATTTCGCAATACGGTCAGAGCGGCTCATTGAGCCGGTTTTGATTTGACCTGCTGCAGTACCTACTGCTAAATCCGCGATAGTTGCATCTTCGGTTTCGCCGCTGCGGTGTGAAATCACCGCGGTGTAACCTGCGTCTTTCGCCATTTTGATAGCTGCTAAGGTTTCAGTTAATGAACCGATTTGGTTGAATTTGATTAAGATTGAGTTGGCGATACCTTTTTCGATACCTTCTTTTAAGATTTTGGTGTTAGTTACGAATAAATCGTCGCCCACTAATTGAACTTTGTCACCTAACACTTTAGTTTGATAAGCAAAACCTTCCCAGTCTGATTCATCTTGACCATCTTCGATAGAAACGATCGGATATTCTTTACATAAACCTTCTAAATAGTGTGTAAATTCTTGAGAAGTGAAAGATTTGCCTTCACCTTTCATTTCATATAAACCGTTTTCTTTGTTATAAAATTCAGAAGATGCACAGTCCATGGCTAAAGTTACGTCTTTACCTAACACGTAGCCTGCTTTTTCTACCGCTTCTTTGATACAAGCTAATGCTGCTGCGTTTGATTCAAGATTAGGCGCAAAACCACCTTCATCACCAACCGCGGTGCTTAAACCTTTCGCTTTTAATACTTTAGCAAGGTTGTGGAACACTTCCGCACCGATACGCAATGCTTCACGTAAGGTTTTCGCTCCAACCGGCTGAATCATAAATTCTTGAATATCCACGTTGTTGTCCGCGTGTTCACCGCCGTTGATGATGTTCATCATTGGCAAAGGCATAGAATATACGCCCGGAGTACCGTTAAGTTCAGCAATATGTGCATAAAGTGGTAAACCTTTTGATGCTGCTGCGGCTTTCGCGTTTGCTAAAGATACTGCTAAAATCGCGTTAGCACCGAATTTAGATTTATTTTCGGTACCGTCTAAATTAATCATGATTTGGTCGATTTCTGCTTGGTTAGACGCATCTTTGCCCACAACCGCTTGCGCAATTTCGTTATTTACTGCAGAAACCGCTTTTAATACACCTTTACCTAAGAAACGTGATTTATCACCGTCACGTAATTCTAATGCTTCGCGTGAACCGGTTGATGCACCTGAGGGCGCAGCAGCAAGACCAACGAAACCGCCTTCAAGGTGTACTTCTGCTTCAACAGTTGGGTTACCGCGTGAGTCGATAATTTCACGACCAATGACTTTAACGATTTTTGCCATTTTATTTTCCTTCTATAGTTAATCTAAAATAGGTATAAAAACGAGCAATATAGTAAAGCTATTTCGTACGTTTGTCTTGTAAAAAAACACTTTTTTTGATCTTAGTCTAAATCTTAATAAAAATAATTTTGTAATTTATTAATATACTAACATTATGGATCATCCAAGGCGATACCGACCTCTATTTCATCTCAACTTTTTGTATTTCACCTATTTTATGGACGCCAAAGGCGAGGCGTCCATACGTTGATGAGAATATTTTTATCGACAGTCTTTTTTCTGATTTTCCTTAGCGGCTTTGACAAAACCGGTAAATAAAGGATGTCCGTCGCGCGGTGTGGAGGTAAATTCCGGGTGGAATTGGCAAGCTACAAACCAAGGGTGATGCGGCACTTCGATAATTTCTACCAATTTTTTATCCGCACTTAACCCCGTCACCTTTAAGCCGGCAGCTTCGATTTTCGGGCGTAACCGGTTGTTAACTTCGTAGCGGTGACGGTGGCGCTCTTCGATAGTTTCTTTGCCATAAAGTTGACGCGCAAGGCTACCTTCTGCCAAATGGCATTGTTGTGCGCCTAGACGCATGGTACCGCCGAGGTCGGAATTATCGCTGCGGGTCTCGATATTGCCTTCCGCATCTTGCCATTCAGTGATCAAAGCGATAACCGGCTGCGGACAGTTTTTGTCAAATTCAGACGAATTCGCTTGGGTCAAACCGGCGACATTGCGCGCGTATTCGATAAATGCCACTTGCATACCTAAACAAATACCTAAATAAGGAATATTGTTTTCGCGAGCGTATTGCGCGGTTAAAATTTTGCCTTCTATCCCTCGATAACCAAATCCACCCGGCACCAAAATCCCGTCCAGACCTTTTAATAGATCCGAGCCTTTGGTTTCGACATCTTGCGAATCAATATATTTGATATTAACGGTTAAGCGATTTTTTAAGCCGGCATGTTTTAAGGCTTCGTTTACAGATTTATAGGCATCCGGTAATTCAGTATATTTGCCTACCATACCAATGGTCACATCCCCGGTTGGGTTAGCTTCTTGATACAGCACTTGCTCCCATTCCGAGAGATTTGCCTCAGGACAAGTTAAATGGAACCGTTGACAAATAAAATCATCCAGACCTTGCGATTTTAATAATGCCGGAATTTGGTAAATAGAGTTCACATCTTTTAAAGAAATGACCGCTCTTTCCGGAACATTACAAAACAGCGCAATTTTGGCGCGTTCGTTAGGCGGGATCATGCGATCGGAACGACAAACTAAAACATCCGGTTGAATACCGATAGAAAGAAGTTCTTTAACGGAATGCTGCGTCGGTTTCGTTTTCACTTCGCCGGCGGTTGGAATATAGGGCACAAGGGTGAGGTGCATAAAAAGTGTGCGCTCGCGTCCTACTTGCACTGCCAATTGGCGCAAGGCTTCCAAAAACGGTAGGGATTCAATATCGCCGACCGTACCGCCCACTTCCACAATCGCCACATCATGCCCCGCGGCACCGTCGATAACGCGCGCTTTAATTTCGTTAGTAATATGCGGGATGACTTGGATAGTTGCGCCCAAATAGTCGCCGCGTCGCTCTTTGCGCAACACTTCGGAATAGACTTTCCCCGCAGTAAAATTATTGCGCTTGGTCATCTTAGTGCGAATAAATCGTTCGTAATGACCTAAGTCTAAGTCCGTTTCGGCGCCGTCTTGCGTCACAAACACTTCGCCATGTTGAGTAGGGCTCATAGTACCGGGGTCAACGTTAATGTAAGGGTCTAATTTCATCATAGTAACATTAAGACCGCGCGCTTCAAGAATGGCGGCTAATGAGGCGGCGGCAATGCCTTTTCCTAAAGAAGAAACCACGCCGCCGGTGACAAAAATATAATTGGTAGTCATAGTAAACCTAATTTGTATTGGAATGAAAAATCTTGCTTGACTTGCGATTAAGACGGGAAAACAGTTTACACCAATGTAGGCGCTAACTCAACGAGTTTCCTTGCTGAGTGATTCTGTTTTTTATCGCTTGCGTTTTTTATGGTGTTATAACAATTAAATGAACTTTTATCTTTCAATTTATTTTCAGAATAATGGAATTTCCTTCCTTATTCTCAGAAAAATTCGCCGTCAATTAAAATTACGTTGACATAAAAAACGGGAGTTACCCCGTTTTCTATTTTACTCACTTGACATCCCCAGCCTCCTAAAGGCGAGGGATTTCTACCGGCTCCCACAGCAAACTGTGGGCTACTCTCGGTGGGTTCTTTGGCTTACCGCTTATGCGGTTTACTTCATAAGCGCTACGGCGATGTCCTCGCCTGAAATGCCGTCATTGAGAAAGTCTAAGCGTATCTCTGTCAGCATGCATGTTATACTCCATTTTGTGCCTTATCTACGCCCTAAAGGACTTAGGTTTACGGCACGATCACTAAATTAAATATATACATCCGTTCAAAAATCGAATTGACGAGCTTCTCGAAATAATTTCTTTCTTCAACAGGATCCGGATTTTCCGAAAAATGGTAATTTTCCGTTAAATAACGAACAACATCCGCCTGAGTTCTTGTTCCGTCAAACAATAGAAATATTTTAAGATCTAATTGACCGGTGATACCTATATCTTCATTTAAAAAACTGGATATGTTTATTGGAAAACAATGGGAAAATTCGCTCTTGTCTTCATAAGAGCGGTCATTTTCCAAGAAATAATGAAAATAACGGACTATTTCGGGCTTTAATTTTGGTTTATCTGTTTTTACCAATGTCAATGGTTCAGAAAAAATTTCAATATCATCAACTAACATTAAAACAGCGATAGTATCATAAGCATCATCACCAAACTTTTCAACCAAATCTTTTACTTTAATATTACTTGGAAATGCTTTTCCTATTTCAAGTAATACATTATTATCCACTGTTACATTAATTTTTTTATTGTAATAATAGATAGATCCTCTACCCCCCCCCCGAATCATTAGCATTTTCTTCTGAGTCTGATTTTAAAGAAAATAATCCTCTCACATAGACTCCATTCATCAAATCTTTTCTTAATGCATTTTGTAAGATGAGTTGAGACCGGTTTTTTTCATGTGTAATAATAGAAGATCTAAATTGAACTTCATTTAAAAAATCGAGATATTGTTCCACGGCGATATGATCACCTTTGCATTCTCTTTGGATAGCTTGGTGAGATTCTTGAAAATTAATCAATACCGATCTAAGCAAATTTGAATCGGAAATGTGAACTAAATCCTTTTCCTTTAATTTTTCTGCAAATTGATAAAAATAAATCGGATCGTTAAATTCTTCATAATATTCGTGGTAAAGATAATAAGGATCTTTGTTTTTTAAATTTTGAATTTTTTCTTTTAAACCTTTATCTAAGTCCGCATATTGTTCTAAAAATTCAACCATGCCCAATCCGAAACGGGTATAATCTTCATGAGAAATCGTTTCACCGTTTTTTAGTAACGATTGAACCCGAAAACGCATCCCGTCTTTTAGAATATCATTCAATTTCCAACCCGGGTAAGTGTTATACGATACATAAGCCAAACCGTTGGATGCCAGATTGGTTTTAACTATTTTTAAAATATGTTCTTTAACGATATCAGGAACCCAAGAAAAAACACCGTGGCAAATAATAAAATCAAATTCGCCGAATTTTTCATCAATATCCAACATATTCATTGCTTTAAGTTCGATATTTTTCAACCCCATTTCAGCAATAATACGGTTGCCTTCATCGACCTGTACTTTTGATAAATCAACTCCTACAACCTTTGATTGGGGAAAATTGACCGCAAAAGGAATGATATTTCCCCCATATGAACAACCTAATTCCAGAATTCGGGCTTTTTTCATTTGAATGCTTTCCAACCCGAATAATGTTCCGACAGTCGCCATTCTTACAGGTGAAGAACGATAAAAACCCTTTGAACGGTAAGGTATTCTGTCGTATTCATTGGGAGCTTGATGTGTTATAGCCATAAATAAATCTCCATTGGATAATAAGCTCATAAGAATATCAACAATTCTGTTTTTTTGCATTAATATTTTAATGAAAACGGGCTTTACCTACAGTTTATGCCATACCACTTATGCCTTTTCCCATTGCTACATTGGGCTACATTGGATTCACGCCGGATCGATTAGTGATGTTATATCTTCTAAGATTGTTTTTTTATGTTATGGATATATTATCTCTTAGAGTCTTTAATCAAATCATGGCTTATGACGGAAAGAAACGTATTACTCACTCCAATGCTTTTACGAGCGACATTAACCATCGCCCATCAAGCCGGTGAGCTGTTGACGCGTTTTTATTCTACGAAAGTTAACATTCACACCAAAGCTGATAATACGCCGGTGACTGAAGCGGATTTAGCAGTTAGTCAATTTTTAATCGAAAAACTGACCGCACTTACGCCCGCTATTCCGGTGTTATCGGAAGAAAGTCAGTATATTTCCTTAGTGCAACGCCAAAATTGGGAATGCTATTGGCTTATTGATCCCCTTGATGGTACACAACAATTTATCAATCGCAGCGGACAATTTTCCGTATTAATCGCATTGATGCAACAAAATCGATCGGTTTTAGGCATAATCCACGCTCCGATTTTGCAACAAACGTTTTATGCTACCAAAGGCAATGGCGCCTATAAAATTGACCATGGACAGCTGGAAAAATTGCAATATCGTCCGGTGGATGCCAATCAGCCTATTCATATTGTGGTAGGCGCGGCGGGGGCTGTTGCAAAAGTGCGGTCGATTTTATCACCGAATTTTCAATATCAATTTCAAATTTATGGCTCAAGTGGGTTAAAAAGTACCTTGGTTGCCGGTAAGATTGCCGATTGTTATATCCGTTTGGGCAAAACAGGGGAATGGGATACTGCAGCATCAGAAATTATTCTAGCGGAAATGGGCGGGAAAATTATGGATTTAAACTTTAATCCGCTCACCTATAACCAGCGTGAAACCTTTGTTAATCCCGATTTTATAATGGTTTCCGACGCACAGTTTAATTGGCGAAAAATCTTTCAATATAATTCATTATAACTATTGGTAATTTGTATCGTTTCAGCATATTATAGCCACTCATCATAGTTTTTATAAGTTGTAGGATAAAATGAACGCAAACGCAGAAAATAATTGTATTGTCATTTTTGGTGCTTCCGGTGACTTGACTCACCGCAAATTAATTCCGGCACTATTTAATTTATATAAAATAGGGCGCTTAACCGAAAATTTTTCTGTTTTGGGCGTGGCGCGCAGCGACATGAACGACGAAACCTTTCGACAAAAAATGTGTGAGGCTTTAATCAAAACGGAAAATCCGGATCCTGCCATTTTAGAAAAATTCTGTAGCCATCTTTATTATCAAACGCTAAATACTTCCGATGCAGCGGATTATGGTAAACTTATTCCACGTCTTGACGAATTGCATGATCAATATAACACTGCCGGTAATACGCTTTATTATTTATCAACGCCGCCGAGTTTATATGGCGTTATTCCTGAATGTTTAGCCGCGCATGGATTAAATACCGAAGAGTTTGGTTGGAAACGCATTATTGTCGAAAAACCGTTTGGTTATGACATCAAAACTGCAAAAGCGCTGGATGTGCAAATTCACCGTTTCTTTGAAGAACATCAAATTTATCGTATCGACCATTATTTGGGTAAAGAAACCGTACAAAATTTATTAGTCTTACGTTTTTCCAATGGATTATTTGAACCGCTGTGGAACCGCAATTTTATTGATTATGTTGAGATTACCGGTGCGGAAGAAATTGGTGTCGAAGAACGCGGCGGCTATTATGATGGTTCCGGTGCAATGCGTGATATGTTCCAAAACCATTTGTTACAAGTGTTAGCAATGGTTGCCATGGAGCCGCCGGCAATTATCAATGCGGATTCTATGCGTGATGAAGTGGCGAAAGTGTTGCATTGTTTGCACCCATTAAGCGAAGAAGATATTAAAAATAACTTGGTGTTAGGGCAATATACCGCTGCTAATATCCGAGGTGAAGCAGCCAAAGGCTATTTGCAAGAAAAAGGGGTGCCGCCGGATTCCATAACAGAAACCTATATGGCGTTGCGTTGTGAGATTGATAACTGGCGTTGGGCGGGCGTTCCATTTTATGTCCGTACCGGAAAACGCTTACCAACGCGCGTAACAGAAGTGGTGATTCATTTCAAAACCACGCCACACCCGGTATTTAGCCAAAATGCGCCGGAAAACAAATTGATTATTCGTATTCAACCCGACGAAGGAATTTCAATGCGCTTTGGTTTGAAAAAACCGGGCGCCGGCTTTGAAGCAAAAGAAGTGTCAATGGATTTCCGTTATGCGGATTTGGCGTCGCCAAGTATTTTAACCGCTTACGATCGTTTGTTGCTAGATGCAATGAAAGGGGATGCTACTTTATTTGCACGCACTGATGCGGTACACGCTTGTTGGAAATTTGTACAGCCAATTTTGGATTACAAAGCCGCACGCGGACGTATTTATGAATACGAAGCGGGAACCTGGGGACCAACGGAAGCCGATAAATTAATCGCAAAATCCGGTCGCGTTTGGCGCAAACCTACCGGCGCTATGAGAAAAAAAGTGTAACCACGTAGGGACACTGTGAGTGTCCACTGAAATTAACATCAACCATTAACGGACACACTTAATGTGTCCCTACAAGGATTATATGAATTATATTACATTCCCAACCGCGCAAAATGCTGTGGAAAAAATAGCACAAGAATTTGTGCTTTATAGCCAATTTAACTGCCCGGTGCATATTTCTCTATCCGGTGGTTCAAC
This sequence comes from Actinobacillus seminis, assembly GCF_002263215.1. Taxonomy (GTDB): domain Bacteria; phylum Pseudomonadota; class Gammaproteobacteria; order Enterobacterales; family Pasteurellaceae; genus Actinobacillus_B; species Actinobacillus_B seminis. The sequence goes on along the minus strand of NZ_NLFK01000008.1, from coordinate 5,812 downwards.
GCCAAAAATGTTATTCAAAACTCTTGCCCAAGAGCCCTATAAAAGCCAAGTGCGGTGGAAAAATTTGCATTTTTGGTGGGGTGATGATCGTATGGTTGCGCCACAAGATCCGGAAAGCAATTATGGCGAAGTGCAGAAATTGTTGTTCGATCATATTCAAATCCCAACGGAAAATATTCACCGTATTCGCGGCGAAGAACCGGTTGAGCAGGAATTAAAACGTTTTGAGCAAGAGCTGAGTGCGGTCGTTCCCGGGCAAGTTTTTGATTGGATTATTTTAGGTATGGGGACAGACGGTCATACTGCTTCCCTTTTTCCGCACCAAACGAATTTTAACGATCCGAATTTAGCGGTGATCGCCAAACATCCCGAAACCGGGCAGATTCGTATTTCAAAAACCGCCAAACTTATTGAACAAGCAAAACGCATTACTTATTTGGTAACAGGCGCCGGCAAAGCGGAAATTTTAAAAGAAATTCAGACCGCACTTCCTGAAGATTTGTCTTATCCCGCGGCAAAAATTCAAGCGAAAAATGGTGTAACGGAGTGGTATTTGGATAAAGAGGCAGCGATATTACTTTAATTATTGCCTATATTTTAATAATTCTTGTTGCCCTTGAGTATTTCTATATTATGTATTTGGAAATGTTTGTGCTAAACGACCCAAAGGCGAGACAAATTTTTAATTTAGATGAACCGGGCGCAACGAACCGAAAAATTCAGTTGTTGTTTGCCAATCAAGGTTTATACAATGTTTTTTTAGCCGCAGGGATTATTTTTCTCTTTGCATTCAACAAAGTGCGGTCTGAATTTCTTTTTAATTTGCGTGATTGTCGTTGCAGTTTATGGGGCAGTGATTGCAAAAATAAAGAGATTTTGATTAAACAGAGAATACCCGCAGTGTTGGCGTCCCTACGGTAATAACATTAAATAATTAAAGTGCGGTGAAAATTCAAGGAATTTTCCGCAACAAATTCAACAATTCAACAGGAGCAAAAAATGTCAGTAAAAGGCGATATCGGCGTTATCGGTTTAGCGGTAATGGGGCAGAACCTTATTTTAAATATGAACGACAACGGCTTTAAAGTCGTAGCGTATAACCGTACTACTTCAAAAGTGGATGAGTTTTTAGCAGGTGCAGCAAAAGACACGAACATTATTGGGGCATATTCTTTAGAAGATTTAGCCGCTAAATTGGAAAAACCGCGTAAAGTGATGTTAATGGTGCGTGCCGGCGATGTGGTCGATCAATTTATCGAGGCATTATTACCGTACTTAGAAGCAGGTGACATCATCATTGATGGTGGTAATTCAAACTATCCGGATACCAACCGACGTGTGAAAGCGTTAGCGGAAAAAGGCATCCGTTTTATCGGTTCGGGTGTGTCGGGTGGTGAAGAAGGCGCACGTCACGGACCTTCGATTATGCCGGGCGGTAACAGCGAGGCGTGGCAATATGTAAAACCAATTTTGCAAGCGATTTCAGCTAAAACCGACGAGGGTGAGCCTTGCTGTGACTGGGTGGGTAAAGAAGGTGCAGGTCACTTTGTGAAAATGGTACATAACGGTATTGAATATGGCGATATGCAATTGATCTGTGAAGCCTACCAATTCTTAAAAGATGGCTTAGGTTTAAACTATGATGAAATGCAGCAGATCTTTGCTGAGTGGAAAAATACCGAGTTAGATAGCTATCTTATTGATATTACAACGGATATCTTAGGCTACAAAGACACGGATGGCACACCGCTTGTGGAAAAAATCCTTGACACGGCAGGTCAAAAAGGCACCGGTAAATGGACAGGGATTAACGCCTTAGATTTCGGTATTCCATTAACTTTAATCACCGAGTCGGTATTCGCCCGTTGCGTTTCTTCATTCAAAGATCAACGTTTGGCAGCTTCTAAACTGTTCAACAAAACTATTGGCAAAGTGGAAGGCGACAAAAACGTCTGGATTGAAGCGGTACGCAAAGCGTTATTGGCTTCAAAAATCATCTCTTACGCACAAGGCTTTATGCTCATTCGTGAAGCATCGGAAAACTTCGGCTGGGACATCGATTACGGTGCAACAGCGTTATTATGGCGTGAAGGTTGTATTATTCGCAGCCGTTTCTTAGGTAACATTCGTGATGCGTATGAAGCGAACCCGGATTTGGTGTTTTTAGGTTCAGATGCCTACTTCAAAGGCATTTTAGAAAACGCCTTAAGCGACTGGCGTAAAGTGGTGGCGAAATCCATTGAAGTTGGTATCCCAATGCCGTGTATGGCATCTGCGATCACGTTCTTAGATGGTTACACGTCGGATCGTTTGCCGGCAAATTTACTCCAAGCGCAACGTGACTACTTCGGTGCTCACTCTTATGAGCGCACCGACAAATCACGTGGCGAATTCTTCCACACTAACTGGACAGGGCGTGGTGGGAATACCGCTTCAACGACTTATGATGTGTAAGTGATAGACACTAAAAAGGCATAGTGAGAACTATGCCTTTTTACGTTTTTTTATGCTTCAAGTAATGAAATGATTTTCTTTAAATTCTCAATTTCTTTTTCTTTTTGAGCTAATAAATCGTCTTTATGGGCTAATTGTAGCCTTAGTTTTTCAATTTCAAATTCTAAACCCTCGTTATTGCCATTATAACTTGTATAAATATAATCGCTATTATCATTCATACAAAAAACAACCCCTTTCCCGGAATCGACTAAATCCGTCACATTCATATTAAAAATCTGAGCAATATGTACTAATTTATCATACTGTAATTTAGTATCGCCACGTTCAATTTTTGCATAACCACTTGGCGACATATTCATCTTATCAGCCATTTCTTCTTGTGAGAATTGATGTAATTCTCTCATCAAACGAATTTTATCGTGTATTGCCATTTTGATTTTCCAAATAGAGTAAAAATTGTCTGAATAAGATTGTAATTATTCAGTTTGTTGCTGTTTTAATTTGGTCTATTTTTTTACAATTTATATTGTATTTAGCAATCGTTTGCAAGATACAACTAGTGTTATTTTTACATATTTAGAGGTCTTTAGCTATGAAAAAGTTAGGCAAATTAGCAACATTGGCAGTCGCTGTCGTAATGGCAAGTGGTTGTGCAACTATCGTAAGTGAGAGTAGCTATCCAGTGAATATTACTTCTATACCAAGTGAAGTGCCATTCCAAATTACAAATCGTGCAGGTAAGGTTATTGTAAATGGCATTACACCACAAAGGGTTGTTTTAAAAGCGGGAGCAGGATATTTTAAAGGTGAAAAATATCAAGTAACTTTTACACCAAAAGGTAAAAATGCAAAATCACAAACATTTGAACTGGATACAACATTAGACGGTTGGTATTTAGGTGGTAACCTCATATTTGGAGGGTTAATTGGCTATTTAATTGTCGATCCACTTACTGGAGCGATGTATAAACTCCCAGAGGAATTTATGGTAGATTTAGCTAGCGGAAACACGACAACGGCAGGCTTACATATTATATCTATTGAGCAGCTGAATGATATGCAACGCTCAAAATTACAGCCAATCAATTTGTAAGGAGATAAAATGAAGCGTTTATTGACCTATTTATCTCTTTCCGCATTGTTCTCAACAAGTGCAATTGCTGCAGAAAAGAGTGCCTTTACAGGATTTTATTTTGGTGGAGAATTAAGCTCAGTCAAGCAAGAATTTTCTGTTCCTTATTCGGAATTAGGTTATGTTCAAGAAGGTAAATTTATTGCTAATGGTTCTCGTGGCACTCGTTTCGGAGTAGTAACAGGTTACGGTTTTGATATGGGAGGTAACTTTGTTGGTTTAGGTGAAGCCGGCATATCAGTATCTAATGTAAAAACAAAAGTAACTAAAGAACAGTTTGCAACAAGCCTTGCTTACTTACAAGGCTATCGCATTGCAAATAAAGTGTTACCTTATGTAAAAGTAAGTGTAAATGCAAGTTCGTTTGATATCAACAACGAAGCTATACCTAGTCATTATGCGGTGATTGAAAACTCGGGAGCTTTTGGTTTTGGGATTGGTGGCGGTATACGAGCAAACTTATCGGATAATTTTGATGTTGGCATAGAGTATAACCAATATACTTTGAAAGGAAAAGATGATATCAAAATTAAAACGAAGAGTGTTGCATTAACAGCAGTTTATCATTTCTAAAAAAATTATATGCTTTGATTGAATTCATATTTAAAGCTTTTTATATAGAGCTTTTATAAGTGTCAGGCAGAAATGCCTGACACTTATAATAAATAAATCTCTTTCCTTTACTTTTCAAAATCACATACAACTCATCTTTAATATGCAATATGCAGTTTTTCTTTTTCAAGATCTCTACTTCAATGTGAGTAGAAAGTTCAATATTTGATTCTATATTTTTAATACGTTGGTTTAATTCATTGTGTTTGTTAAAAAGGTGAGCAAAATGTACATGTTCCGTTTTTAGTTTAGGTTTAGGGTTGCATTCTTGTCCACTAAAATATCATTAATCTGAAAAATTGATGGGCAGGATGTTATTCATTTGAAAATGGTGGGTAAAATGCCCACTTTGCAGGTTAAAGTGCGGTGAAAATTCAATGATTTTTCCGCAATAAATTCAATAATCCAACAGGAGCAAAAAATGTCTGTAAAAGGCAATATCGGTGTTATGGATAATGGATCAAAATGAATGATAACAGCTTTAAAGTCGTGATGGATTCCTTTGAAGATTTAGTAGCGAGTTGTTCTATGCCAACTGGACTGATGTGGTGGGAATACTGCTTTGAGGACTTATGAGGCGCAGTTCTTTTAATAAAAAAAAGAGTTGGCATAACCAACCCTTTTGGGTTTAGGAATGTAATCAGATTATTATTCTGTTTTAACTGGTTTTAGACCGGCATTCCAAAGTGCTGTATTTAATTCAGCAATCAATTTTTTCTTTTCTTGGGACGTGAGTAAAATCACATATTTATTCAATAGTGCTGCTGCAAGAGACCAATAAAGAGAAACATTGACGGAAATGCCGAGTTTTTTTAGCCTAACATAACAATTAGCTGCTCCGACCGTTTTAAAGGTTTTAACATCATAAACCTGTATTTTAGCCAGTAGACGCTCATGTTTAATTGATAAATTGATCAATTCTTTAATTCGTCTTTTTTTTGACAACTCTATTGCAATTCGTAGCTTTTTTGCTTGTTCAATTGAGAGAATTAAACAGCGCTTGAAAGCTTTTTTGTCATCCATAACATATTTAGGTAATCTGTAATAATTACTTATTGTGAGGCGAGAATTCGGTGCAGTAATTAAATAAGATACCGCACCGAGCGACTCAAAGTATTTAGCCAGTTCACCTGTTGCCTTGAGATAAAGAATTTCTCCCTGACACATTCCAAATAAGTCTTCATCCTTGAAGAGACCACATCCAATAAATAGTCTTTTGATTTTGATGTCACCGATAAGCTCCTCTAATTGTTGGCGGAGTTCTCGGGGTTGTTGTGTGTTTATTTTCATGTTCATGCAAGATCCTTTTGTCCAAAGTTTTCACTTAAACAGTAAATTACTCTGTTTATACCAAAAGTCGTGATTAAGAATAACCACTTCAAGTAATGTTATAGCACATACTTAGCAATTAATGAAAAGTTTATGTAAATTATGTTGCAAAATTGTGAACCTGATCGAGGAAATAAAAAAGAGTGCCTCAAAAACCGTATTTTGTGCAAATTTCCCTTTGACAAAATAAAATTTGTTGTTCTAGATATTTTTATTTAGTTGTGTTGTAGATAAAAAATACAAAAGACGAGTAAAAAACTACCAATTGATTTTATAATGAGA
>NZ_NLFK01000007.1 GCF_002263215.1 Actinobacillus seminis | reverse complement strand
CATTATTTTGTTAGCCTATTTATTATAGAGTAGGTTAACAAATAAAAATTTTTTGGCAGCAATAGTGCAGTGGGACCACCTAATTCCATGCCGAACTTAGAAGTGAAACGCTGTAACGCCGATGGTAGTGTGGGGTATCCCCATGTGAGAGTAGGACACTGCCAAATACCAAATTTAGCGGAGTGGTAGTTCAGCTGGTTAGAATACCTGCCTGTCACGCAGGGGGTCGCGGGTTCGAGTCCCGTCCATTCCGCCAATCCTTTCATACCAATAGGGGCGTAGTTCAATTGGTAGAGCACCGGTCTCCAAAACCGGGTGTTGGGAGTTCGAGCCTCTCCGCCCCTGCCATATGACATATTTTCTCGTTATTTCAACATATTATTACTTATTTTTATTCTTTAAACTTTGTTTACTCTCTAAAACTTGCTGATTATAATGCAAGGAGTGTTTACGAGTTTTAAAGGTAGTACAATGCAGTTTTCTAAAATGCACGGTTTAGGCAATGATTTTGTTGTCGTTGATGCCGTGACCCAAAATGTTTATTTTCCAACGGAAACCATCAAAAAATTAGCAGATCGCCATTGCGGAATTGGTTTTGATCAATTATTGATTGTGGAACCGCCTTATGATCCGGAATTAGATTTTCATTACCGCATTTTCAACGCGGATGGTACCGAGGTAGCGCAATGTGGCAATGGTGCACGTTGTTTTGCTCGTTTTGTAACACTCAAAGGTTTGACCAACAAAAAAGATATTGCGGTTAGTACCGCAAACGGAAAAATGATTTTAAGTGTTAAAGATGATGGAATGGTTCGCGTGAATATGGGCGAGCCTATTTGGGAGCCGGCAAAAATTCCATTTATTGCTAATAAATTTGAAAAAAATTATATTTTGCGCACAGACATTCAAACCGTACTTTGTGGCGCTGTATCAATGGGTAATCCGCACTGCGTTGTTCAGGTTGACGATATTGCTACTGCTAATGTTACCGAACTTGGGCCTTTATTGGAAAATCATGAACGTTTTCCGGAACGTGTGAATGCCGGATTTATGCAAGTGATGAATCGTCAATATATTAAATTACGGGTTTATGAGCGTGGCGCCGGAGAGACTCAAGCTTGCGGCAGCGGTGCTTGTGCAGCGGTAGCGATTGGTATTATGCAAGGTTTGCTGGATAATAGCGTGCAAGTTGATTTGCCGGGCGGCAGCTTAATGATTGAATGGAAAGGGGTTGGTTCACCACTTTATATGACTGGTGATGCCACGCATATTTACGATGGCGTTATTCGGCTTTAGTTTGATAAATATTATGGGTAAAAAATGATTTTGTAGCACAAGTTAACATTCTGTTATTCAATGATCATGAGACAAGCAACCTACTCTCGACGAGCGTTATTCTTATAAAATATCTAGTCAGGATTGTGGAGAAACATTTAACACTGGATGGCAAATTACATGGACAACGGCTAATGCAAACGTTACTACATCAATATTTGAATTACCTTAAAATTGAGCGCCAATTAAGCTCATATACCTTGGCGAATTATCAATATCAATTGGATGCAATATGCGCAATTTTGCAGCAAAACGATATTCACCAATGGCAACAAATGACGCCGAGTGTAGTACGTTTTGTGTTGGCGCAAAGCAAAAAGGACGGATTAAAGGAAAAAGTTTAGCGTTGCGGTTGTCGGCGTTGCGCCAATTTTTAGCATATTTAGTCCGGCAAGGCGTGTTAGCGGTTAACCCCGCTGTGAGCATTTCTGCGCCCAAACAAGCGAAGCATTTGCCGAAAAATATTGATGCGGAGCAAGTACAGCAATTGTTAGCAAATGATAGCAAAGAGCCGATCGATATTCGTGATCGTGCAATGATGGAGTTGATGTACAGCTCCGGATTGCGCCTATCTGAATTGCAAGGCCTAAATTTAAGTAATATTAACACGCGATCTCGTGAGGTACGTGTGCTGGGAAAAGGGAACAAAGAACGCATCTTACCTTTCGGGCGTTATGCTTCTCACGCCATTCAACAATGGTTAAAAGTACGGTCATTATTTAATCCAAAAAATGAAGCACTTTTTGTCAGCCAGCTCGGCAATCGATTGACGCAACGAGCAATTCAAAAGCGCCTTGAAATCTGGGGTATTCGTCAAGGTTTAAACAGCCATCTTAACCCACATAAATTACGCCATTCCTTTGCAACCCATATGCTGGAAAACAGTTCGGATTTGCGTGCGGTGCAAGAATTGCTCGGACATAGTAATTTGTCCAGTACGCAAATTTACACCCATCTTAATTTTCAACATCTTGCGCAAGTTTATGATGCGGCTCATCCACGTGCAAAGCGAAAAAATAGGAACATCTCATGAAATTTTACCGCTCTTTGCAGCCTTTTCGCGCTATCAGTTTTGATTTGGACGATACGCTATATGATAACCGCGAGATCATTCGCCAAGCGGAATGGTACTTTATTGATTATGTGAAAAAACGTGGCAAAATTGCTGAATTTAATCAAGAATATTGGCAATCTTGGCGCAATTGTATGGCACAACAATTTCCCCATTTAACTCATGATGTGACTGCTTGGCGAGCAGAAACCTTGACCGCTTTGCTACAATTTCAGCAAAAAAGTACGGTCGAAATTACGCAAATTTGTCAGCAAGCCATGGCAATTTTCTTTGAATGGCGCAATAAAATTCAATTGCCGCGTGAAACGGTGGAAATATTGACCGCACTTAAACCCTATTATCCGTTAATTGCGATCACGAACGGTAACGTAGATCCAAAACGTATCGGCTTGCATTATTTTGATCATTATTTTCGCGCCGGCGAAGCCTATCCCAACGGGCATTTCCGTGCTAAGCCACACCCTGATATGTTTCATCATTGTGCAACGACGTTAAACATTACGCCACAGGATATTTTGCACGTGGGCGATAATTTGATCACCGATGTACAGGGCGCGTTGCAAGCGGGATGCCAAGCAGTGTGGATCAATTTATCCGGCGAGACCATTGCCACGTTTAGCGAGGCGCGTTTATTACCCACCGTAGAAATTAATGAATTATCTCAACTGGTTGCGGTTACACAGCAATAATCCGATCACAATTAAGATGGTGCCGATAATATAGTAAACATACAATCTTTCGCCTAAAATAATGTACAAGAATTAAGCAATTATGGTAACTGTCCTTTTTCTATGATAATACCGACATTATTTGCCTGCGCTACTGCTTTAGGTTTACTCAGTTTGAGCTTTATCCAAGGAATTGCAAAGCGCTGTTGTAGCGCTTCCGCCACTTCATACGCTACCCGTTCAATTAACAAAAAGGGTCTGGATTGTACATAATCAATAATAAATTCGCTGACTTGTGCATAATTTAAGCAATAAATGACGTTATCCGTTTGTGCCGCTTTTTTGCTATCCCATGCCATTTCTAAATCAAATACCAATCTTTGCTTAATTTGCTGTTCCCAATCGTAAACGCCGATTTGTGCAAAAACGATTAATCCCTCAATAAAAATGCGATCCATTTGATAACTCCCCTAATATATTTAGCATAATGTGTATTATGCTATCAAGTTTATGCGCTTTTCTGTAGAATAGACGAACAAATTTTTTTCTTTTTCATGACAAAAGGATCGACGATGAGTATTTTTGCGCTTTTTTATATGTTATTTGCCTATTTGTTAGGATCCATATCAAGTGCGATTTTATTCTGCAAAATGGCAGGTTTGCCGGATCCGAGAGAAAGCGGTTCGCACAATCCTGGTGCTACCAATGTGCTACGCATTGGCGGTCGCTGGGCAGCGTTGGCGGTATTGTTGTTTGATATTTTAAAGGGGATGTTGCCGGTCTGGGGCGGTTACTATCTTGGATTAACTCAGTTTGAACTGGGGATGGTCGCATTAGGGGCGTGTTTGGGGCACATTTTTCCGATTTTCTTTAAATTCAAAGGCGGAAAGGGCGTTGCCACCGCTTTTGGTGCTATTGCGCCGATTGCTTGGAGTGTTGCCGGTAGTATGATTGGCACTTGGTTGTTTGTTTTTGTGATCAGTGGCTATTCTTCTTTAAGTGCTGTGGTGACCGCCTTGTTAGTCCCGTTTTATGTGTGGTGGTTCAAACCGGAATTTACCTTTCCCGTTGCGTTGGTATGTTGTTTATTGATTTACCGTCATCACGACAATATCCAACGTCTATGGCGCGGACAAGAAGATAAAGTCTGGTCAAAATTGAAGAAAAAATCGTAACTTGGGTGAATACTCTAGTAAAGGGCGGTCAATTTTTCCGCTTTTTTGTTAATATCCCTCTGATCAAGAAGGATATTTTTTATCTATAAATATCTTGTTTATTCAAACCAAATTAATGATGCCATTCTTCCTGTTCGTTTCTCTCGACGATAAGAGAAAAATTGTCGCTGATCTAAATAGGTACAATGCTCTCCGCCGCTAATTTGCATCACGCCCAAGGCGTTGAGACGTTGACGGGCAAGTTGGTAGAGATTGCCTAAATATTTCCCCGAGGCGTTAGGATCAGGGAGAAAAGCTTGTTGAGCTTGCGGATTATGTGCCACAAATTGCGCCACCACGTCTTCGCTCACTTGAAAGGCGCTCGGACCGATAGCCGCGCCGAACCATGCCATAATGTCCTCTTTGGGCGATTGAAAACAATTTAGCGTTTGCTCCAAAATACCGTCACACAACCCGCGCCAACCGGCGTGAGCCGCGGCGACTTCACTGCCTTGTCGGTTAGTGAACAACACTGGCAAACAATCGGCGGTCATCACTAAACATACTTGTTTGGGCTGATGGGTATAAGTCGCATCCGCATTGAGATTTTTTCCGTCATAAGGCAAATGTAGCACCTTGGTGCTGTGGGTTTGCGTCAGAAAAACCGGATATTGTGGCAAGCCGAATTGTTCAGTTAATAAAGTGCGGTTATTTTTGACCGCACTTTTTTCGTCACCCACATGATCACCCAAATTAAAACTGTCATAAGGCGCTTGGCTGTATCCTCCTTGACGCAAGGTCATCAAGGCGCGGACGTTTTTGGGGGCTTGCCAAGTTGGGGTTAAGTATTTCATATTAATAGTCCAATTCGTCCTTATGTAACTGATAATCAGCTTTTAAGGCACCGATTAATTCAACGAAATCCGCCGGCAATGGTGCGAACCAATCCATCATCTCGCCGCTAATTGGATGCGCCAAACGCAACATTACTGCGTGCAACGCTTGGCGTTTAAATTCACGCATTACGCGCATTAATTCCTCGCCGGCGTTTTTCGGCGGGCGTGGACGTCCGCCATAGGTTTGATCGCCAAGTAATGGATGGGCGATGTGTGCCATATGTACCCGAATTTGATGGGTACGACCGGTTTCAAGACGCAAACGTAAACGCGTGTAATCGCGAAAACGCTCCATAATCCGATAATGGGTTACTGCCGGTTTACCCAAAGGATGTACCGCCATATGAGTACGTTTAGTTGGATGGCGTGCCATGGGTTGATCTACTGTACCACCTTTGGTCATAATACCGCTGGCAATGGCTTCATATTCACGGGTAATTTTACGTTTTTGCAAATCGCGCACCAATTTGGTTTGCGCCGGAATGGTTTTTGCTACCACCATCAAGCCCGTAGTGTCTTTATCCAAGCGGTGCACAATGCCGGCGCGCGGTACTTCTGCAATTTCAGGATAATGATAAAGTAGCGCATTTAATACCGTGCCTTTCGGATTGCCGGCGCCGGGGTGAACCACAAAATCTTTCGGCTTATTGATCACCAAAATATGTTCGTCTTCATAGACGATATCCAGCGGAATATTTTCCGCTTCAAAGCGGGTCTCATCATCCACTTCCACCGTGATTTCCACCTGTTCACCGCCATAGACTTTGCTCCTTGGCACCTTGTTGATTTGCCCGTTAACCAATACCAAATCGCCTTCGATCCAAGTTTTTAGTCGCGAGCGGGAATAGTCGGGGAACAATTCCGCCAAAGTTTGGTCTAATCGTTGTCCCATTTGTTCAGGTCGGATTTCAGCCGACAAAATAAGTTGTGCCATAAATAAAAAAATCCGTGAATAGTTTGCTTATTTAGCAATGTTATATAAAATATCGGATAATTGTAACTCATTTATCATTGCACGTAAAAAATAAGGATCAACCAATGCGTAAATTAAAATCGCTTACCCTCGTTGCATTAGCGGCTTTGGCAATCAGTGCCTGTTCAAGTTCCAACAAAGCAGTAGATCAAGGCTCGGAACAAGAGCTTTATAATAAAGGTCAAACCTATTTGCAAAATGCAGATTATTCACAAGCCATTCGCTATTTAGACGCGGTCAATACCCGCTTCCCGGGAACCGCTTACAGCGAACAAGCCCAGCTTAATTTGATTTACGCCTATTACAAATCACAAGATTACACTAAAACATTGGTTACTGCTGATCGTTTCTTGCAAATGCATCCAAACAGCCCGAATTTAGATTATGTTATTTATATGGCAGGGTTAACCAATTCCGCCTTAGGGGATAATTTTATTCAAGATTTTTTTGGTGTTGATCGTGCTACTCGTGAAAGCTCCTCGATCAAAACCGCTTTTGCTAATTTCCAAAATTTGGTGAAACATTTCCCGAATAGTGTTTATGCACCGGATGCGGTTGCGCGTATGGCATATATCAAAGCCAGCCTCGCACGTCACGAGTTGGCGATTGCTAAATTTTATGCTAAACGCAACGCACACGTAGCGGTTGTCAACCGCGTGGTGGGCATGTTACGTCAATATCCTGACACACAAGCAACGTTAGATGCGCTACCGTTGATGAAAGAAGCTTATGAAAAAATGAATTTAACCCGATTGGCAAACCAAACGGAAATCTTAATCCAAGCCAACCAAGGCAAACATTTTGATGAAGTAGAAAAACCAAAAGAGCCTGAATTAATCACGGTACCGCAGGAGAAATAAAAAATAATCCACAAAAAAGCATAGCATGATCTGCCCCCAAAAGTCGGACTAAACAACCAACTGATTAAGGTGCAGATTTTTTTACTTCAAACTCAAACAGAGCAAATTTTCCTTGCAATGCTGACTTGTGCCGGCGGTGAAAAGGAGGGAAAGGAAAAGTGCGGTTAAATTTGCAGTTGTTTTATTGTTTTCACACCATTTTCAAACCAGCTTTCTAAAATTAAGCAAGCGGAAATTCCGTCGATTTTGCTTTTGTTTAGGGCTTTAAAGCCGCCACGTTGGAATATTTCAGCACGAGCTTCGGTGGTGGTAAGGCGTTCATCTTGTAATACCACATTGACTCCGAAGCGTCCGCGTAAGCGTTGGGCGAATTTTTTTGCGCGTCGGGTTAAATCCTGTTCGCTCCCGTCCATATTGAGCGGAAGACCTACCACTACCACTTGCGGTTTCCATTCCCGTAAACATTTTTCAATGTGTTGCCAATTAGGAATGCCATCTTGCGCTTTGAATGCCGGCAAGGCTTGTGCTGTACCTGTGATGCTTTGTCCGACGGCGCAGCCGATACTTTTGGTGCCGAAATCAAAGGCTAATGCGGTAAATCCCATTAACAATGCCCCGCTTGATATGCCAAATGATGATGTTGAATACCCAATAATAATTGCGCTTCCAGCCAACGGTTTTCATAAGGAGTATGAAACAAGATTTGTTCATTGGCAGGGACGACCAACCAATCGTTATTGGTAATTTCATTTTCCAATTGGTTTGGTGACCAACTGGCGCAGCCTAGTGTGACCAAATATTGTTCTGGTTGTGCTGCGGTGCCGAAGGTTTGTAAAACGTCAGCCGAAGTAGTGAGCGTTAATTGATCGCTGATTTTGTAACTGTGCTGAAAGGCTTGTTTGGTTGGTGTATGCAAAATAAAACCGCGTTCAAGGTTAACCGGTCCACCGGATAAGATCAATTTATCGGGATAATGGCGACGATCTGCCATTAAGAAATTCATTTTGGCGCAAAGTTCGGCAATGCTTAAATCGGTGGGTTGTGTGATCATCAGACCCATGGAGCCTTGTTCATTATGCTCACACACATAGATTACCGCACGGTGAAAATAGTCATCATTTAAATGTGGCATGGCAATCAAAAAATGATTTTGTAGTTCCATTATTGCTCCTTAACCAATTAATTCGGGTTGCTTTCCAAAAAATAAAATTATGTTAAATCACCAAAACACACTTGCAGCGCGCTAATAGCAACTAAAGCGGCGGTCTCGGTGCGTAAAATACGTTGTCCTAACAACACGTCGGTAAATCCTTGTTGCTCGGTTTGTTGAATTTCTTGCGGTGATAATCCGCCTTCCGAGCCAATCAGCAATCGCAAGCCGGCTGCGGGAATATGGGGCAATGTACGAATAGAATGGGCAGCGCGCGGGTGTAAATTTAATTTTAGACTTCCATCTTGCTCTGCACACCAATCCGATAATTTCATCATTGGGCGAATTTCAGGGATGACATTGCGCCCACATTGTTCACAAGCAGAAATAGCGATTTTTTGCCACTGTTGGATTTTTTTCTCTATCCGTTGGGTATCTAATTTGACACCACAGCGCTCTGACCATAATGGCGTAATCAGGTTTACGCCCAATTCCACGGATTTTTGAATGGTAAACTCCATGCGATCGCCACGGGAAATCACTTGCCCTAAATGGATAAATAATGGGCTTTCGCATGAACGATATTCATTACCTAGAATTTCCACTTCAACCGCTTTTTTGCTGACTTGCGTAATCACTGCCGGATAAATATGGTTGCTGCCATCAAATAATTCAAGGCGTTCTCCCGTTTGCATACGCAATACCCGTCCAACATGATTGACGGCATCTTCGCTTAATTGACAGTTTTTTTGTTGTATTAACGGTGTTGGATGGTAAATTCTTGGTATTCTCATAATAACTGATGGTTTCCGTGATTTTATGCGTATCATAACAGAAAATAAAAAGCGCGGTAGAAATTACCGCACTTTTGCTTAATTTGTCTTGAGGGTTATTTAATGACGGTGATAGTCCATTTGGCGTCATCAATTTGTTCAAAATTGGTTACTTCATAACCTTCTTCTGCCGCCCAGCTTGGAATAGCTTCGGTGGCTTGGGTGCAGTCAAATTCGATTTCCAATCCGTCACCTTTATGTAATTGTGCCATTACTTGTTTGGCTTCCACTAATGGGAATGGGCAGACTAAACCCGCAGTTTCTAATTTAACGATCATAATTTTCCCTTCTCTCCTTTTCTTGTTATTATCTATTGAGCTTGCGCTAAACGCAAACGGAATTGTTGCGGACGAATAATGGTGAAATAGGCGGCGACCCAAGTTCCGACGATCATAACAGGTAAGGATAACCAACCTTGCCAAGAGAAGAACGCGGTTTCCACCAATCCGTTACCGATAGAACAGCCGCCGGCTAATGTCGCGCCGACGCCCATTAACACGCCACCGGCAGCACTGCGTAGCATGGTGGCCACATCCGGCACGCGGAAGCGGAATTCGTTGCTGCCTTTGGCGGCGATAAAGGAGCCGCAGAAAATACCTAATACCAAGAATACGCCCCAGTTAAGGAATTTGTCATCGCCGGTGACCAAATATTGTATGATATTGGCGGATGGACTCGTAATGCCCAAACCGGAATCGCGACCGGTGGCAATACTCAATGGCCAGGCGGCAAGGGCGATCAGACCGACTAAAACAGCGGTAACGAAAGGATCCCAGCGTTTTTTAAATAAAATCTGTGCTAAGCCGGTTTTTTTCGGTTTTAAGGTGGTAAGTTTGACTTTCGGTTTGGATAATTGTTTGAAAACATAGCATAAAGTCACCGCACTTAATAAGCCGACTAACCACCAAGGCGAAATACCGAAACTTCCGTAAATGGTGGTATGCTCAATATGTTCAGCACGTAACGCTTGATT
This sequence comes from Actinobacillus seminis, assembly GCF_002263215.1. GTDB lineage: Bacteria > Pseudomonadota > Gammaproteobacteria > Enterobacterales > Pasteurellaceae > Actinobacillus_B > Actinobacillus_B seminis. Next base: position 142,540 of record NZ_NLFK01000007.1, on the reverse strand, counting down.
AAATTCGCCTAACGGACCGGTGCGCATCACGGCGCTTAAAAGCATATAGGTTGCTAAGGCAACCCAGCTGCCGATCAAGCCTTCACCGGCACGATACCAAGTTCCCGTGGCGCAACCGCCGGCGAGAACGATACCGATACCGAATAAAAAGGCACCAATTAATACAGCGAAAAAGGCTAATTTTTCTGCCGGTTCAACCGCTAACACCCCTACTTCTTTTAAGGCAAAAAAGCCAATGGATTGAATGCTGATAGCGATTAATAAGGCAATGAACATTTTGTTGCTTTTAGTGACATACAGATCAAGGAATGCGCCGGTGATACAAAAGCGACCGCGTTGCATCACAAAACCGAGCAAAATTCCGGTAAGTAATCCGGTTAAAATCATAGAAAATATTCTCCAATCAATGATAAAAATGGTCTACAATTTTTATCAAAAGCACTTAGAATAAGCTAATAATTTTTTGCGAATTAATATGCATTTTGGTTATTAAAATAAATGACAGGAATGACCGAAGAACGGTGAAAAATCTGTTAAAATAAGCAAATGTTAAATAACCTTGTAGCGAGGCAACCTTATCGGACATTGGCAGGCGCAAATCAGTTTAAAAAGAGGGTTTGTGTTACATCGACGAGCTTATAGCGAAACCAGTTTGTTAGTGGATTTATTCACGGAAGAAACTGGGCGGCTGACGGTTATTGCCAAAGGGGCAAGAACCAAGCGTTCGTCGTTGAAAAGTGTATTGCAACCCTTTACGCCGCTGTTGTTGCATTGGTCGGGAAAAGGCGGGTTAAAAACCTTATCCAAAGCCGAACCGGCATCTATTGCGTTGCCCCTCCAACCGAAAGCGTTGTACAGCGGTTTTTATATCAATGAATTACTGGTTCGTCTGTTGGAGCCGGAAACTGCCTATGCCTCTTTGTTCCAAGATTATTTGCAATGTTTAACCGATTTAGCTAGTGCGCCACATTTGCTTGAATCCAGTTTAAGGACCTTTGAATTTCGTTTGCTGCGAACCTTAGGCTACGGCATTGATTTTTGTCGTTGTGCCGGTTCCGGGCAGCCGGTAGATGCTGATATGACCTATCGCTATCGAGAAGAAAAAGGCTTTATCGCTTCCTTAATTCGCGATAATTTGACCTTTTATGGGCGTGAATTATTGGCATTTGATCGTTTGGATTTTGCCGATCCTGAGGTATTGCAAGCGGCGAAACGCTTTAGTCGCATAGCCTTAAAACGCTATTTGGGCAATAAACCTTTGAAAAGTCGCGAATTATTTACGCAAAATATTTTATATTTGAAATAACATGGTTTTACTTTATACCCCTAAAAAACAAGCGAAAAAAGAACTGCACTTTGAAGCGGATATTGTGGATTTAGATTATCAGGGTTTTGGCGTGGCGAAAGTTGGCGGCAAAACGTGGTTTATCGAAAACGCTTTGCCGCAAGAACGAGTGATGGTCGCGTCGGTGGAAGAAAAACGCCAATTCGGTATGGGGAAAGCGCAACGGATTTTGCGCGTCAGTGCATTGCGCCAAACGCCCAAATGCCCCTATTATCAACAATGTGGCGGTTGCCAAAGTCAGCATATTCCTTTGGCGTTGCAGCACGAAAGTAAACAAAAAACCTTGTTTCAACGCCTAAGTTGTTTGCAGGCGGCGCCGATTGATTTTCAACCTATGATGGTCGGCGCGCAATGGCATTATCGTCGGCGTGTGCGCTTGAGTTTGCGCTATGAGCCGAAAACTCGCCAATTGGTGATGGGATTTCGTCAAAAACGCTCAGCGGATATTGTGAATATCCGTCGTTGCGAGGTGTTGGTGTCGCCATTAAATGAATTATTGGAAAAAGTGACCGCACTTTTGGCTCAATGGTCAACGCCCAAACAGTTGGGGCATGTGGAATTGGTGGCGGCGGATAATGGTGTGGCAATGTTGCTGCGTTATATGCAAAATATGGCGGAAATTGACCGCACTTTATTGTTGCGGTTTGCGCAAGCGCATCAATTGATGTTATTTGTGCAAGATGACTACGAGATTAAGCATGTTTATGGCGAGTTTCCCTATTATCAGCTCAAAGATGGCACGCGCTTATATTTTGATATTCGCGATTTTATTCAAGTTAATGCGTCGCTTAATCAGCAAATGATCGATACTGCGTTGGATTGGTTGGCGTTGAGTGCGCAAGATGAGGTGTTGGATTTGTTTTGCGGAATGGGAAATTTCACATTGCCATTAAGTAAGCGTGTGAAAAGTGCGGTCGGAATTGAGGGCGTTTCAGAGATGGTGGTACGGGCGCGGCAAAATGCGGAACAAAACCATTGTCACAATGTCCAATTTTATCAAAGCGATCTTGAAAAGCCCTTTGTCGAACAGCCTTGGGCGAGGCAACAGTTTAATAAAATCTTGCTCGATCCGGCGCGTGGCGGGGCAGCGTTTGCGTTGAGCGTGATGATGCAAGTGCGGGCGGAAAAAATACTTTACGTTTCTTGCAATCCGGCGACATTGGTACGTGATGCCGCGATTTTACTTGAGGCGGGTTATCTTTTGCGCAAAGTAGCAATGGTTGATATGTTTCCGAATACGGCGCATTTAGAATCCATCAGTTTATTTGAAAAAACACGGTAGGAAATTAATATGGTTGCTGTACGCGGATCACATTTGTTAAATCCAAAGGATTTTGTCATTGAAAAATGGTGTGCCGAATTGGGGCTTGCCCCGCAAGTCGAGCAGGCACTGGCTTTGGCATGGCATTATTCGCAGCAAAAAGTCAGCGAGTTTCAAGCCAAAGAGGCTGTGAGCTACAACAGTTGTCATTTGCAAATCGGTGTTGAAATGGTGGAGATTTTGCACGGTTTGAATATGGATGCAGACAGTTTGTTAACCGCCATGTTGTATCCGATTGTCAGCAATAATATCGTGGATTTAGCGACCCTTAAGGATGATTTTGGCGCTAATATCGGTAAACTGGTGAAAGGCGTGATGGAGATGGATAATATTCGTCAACTTAACGTCAATTCTGCTAACAGTTTGCAGGTGGATAACGTGCGCCGAATGTTGTTGGCTATGGTGGATGATTTTCGTTGCGTGATTATCAAGTTGGCGGAGCGGATTACGTTTTTGCGTGATGCGGAAAAATACTGTTCGGAAGAAGAAAAAGTGTTGGCGGCAAAAGAATGCGCCAATATTTATGCGCCCCTTGCCAATCGTTTGGGCATTGGGCAGTTAAAATGGGAATTGGAAGATTATTGCTTTCGTTATTTGCATCCGGAGCAATATCGCGCAATTGCGAAATTGCTGCAAGAGCGTCGTTTGGATCGAGAAAAATATATTGCCGATTTTGTCACGGAATTGACGGCGTATTTAAAAGAAAATATTGACCAAGTAGAAGTTTACGGGCGTCCAAAACATATTTATAGCATTTGGCGTAAAATGCAGAAAAAACACTTGGAATTCGGCGATTTGTATGATGTGCGCGCGGTGCGGATTATTGTACAAAAACTGCAAGATTGTTATTCTGCGTTGGGCATTGTGCATACGTATTTTAAACATTTACCGAAAGAATTTGATGATTATGTTGCCAATCCGAAACCGAACGGTTATCAATCCATCCATACTGTCGTTTTGGGACAAGGCGGCAAACCGGTGGAAGTGCAAATTCGTACGCAACAAATGCATGATGATGCGGAATTGGGCGTGGCGGCGCACTGGAAATATAAAGAAGGGGTGGCGGGGCGTTCGGGTTACGAGGAAAAAATTGCGTGGTTGCGTAAATTATTGGCGTGGCAAGATGATATTACCGATTCCGGTGATGTGATGGCTGAGATGCGCAGTCAGGTGTTTGACGATCGGGTTTATGTGTTTACGCCGAAAGGGGAAGTGGTGGATTTGCCAACCGGTTCGACACCGCTGGATTTTGCTTATGCGATTCATAGCGAAATCGGGCATCGTTGCATTGGCGCTAAAGTGGCGGGGCGTATTGTTCCTTTTACCTATCAATTGCAAATGGGCGATCAGATTGAAGTGATTACCCAAAAAAATCCGAATCCAAGTCGTGACTGGCTCAATCCCAATTTAGGCTTTACACACACCGGCAAAGCGCGCGCGAAAATTCAAGCTTGGTTTAAAAAATTAGATCGAGATAAAAATATTCCGGCGGGGAAAGAATTGCTGGAAAATGAGATCACTCGTTTGGGGATTTCCTTGAAGCAAGTGGAGCAATATGCGCTGCCACGTTATAACATGAAACATCTCGAGGATTTATATGCCGGTATTGGTGGCGGTGATGTGCGTTTAAATCAATTAGTGAATTTTTTACAAAATAAATTGATTAAATCTTCCGCACAAGAAGCTGACGAGGAAATTTTGCGCCATGTTGCTCATAAAAGTGCGATCGTTTCACAGCAAAAAAATGAGAAAAAAGGCTATGTCATTGTTGAAGGCGTTGGAAATTTAATGCACCATATTGCACGCTGTTGTCAGCCAATTCCGGGGGATGATATCATGGGCTATATCACTATGGGGCGCGGTATTTCTATTCATCGTACCGATTGCGAGCAGTTTGGAGCTGCAAAAAGCCCATCCGGAACGTGCGGTGGAGTCCATTTGGGGTGAAAATTACGCTAGTGGATTTCGTTTGAGTATTCGTATCGTGGCAAGTGATCGTAACGGATTGTTGCGCGATATTACCACAGTGCTTGCCAATGAAAAAATCAGCGTGCTGGGTGTTTCCAGTTGTGCGGATACCAAAAAACAATTGGCGACCATTAATATGGAAATTGAGCTGAATAATGTACAAATGTTAAGTAAAATTTTGGCTCGGTTGGAAAAATTAGATGATGTGATTGAGGCGAAACGCCTTTAATTTAGGGAAATATGGAAAAAACAACGGGCTTGACCCATTTAATTAAATCGACCGGCTATTCGATAAAAGGCTTGAAAAGTGCGGTTAAAAATGAAGCGGCTTTTCGTCATGAGCTTTCTTTGGCGGTCATTTTAATTCCGCTGGCAATTTGGCTGGGTGAGGATAAGGTGGAGATGGCGCTGATGATTGGTTCGGTGCTGTTGGTGCTGGTGGTCGAGTTGTTAAACAGCGCGATTGAAGCGGTTGTGGATCGGGTTGGAACAGAGTACCATGAATTATCCGGTCGCGCGAAAGATTTAGGCTCGGCAGCAGTATTTATTGCGCTGGGCATTGTGGTGGCGGTCTGGGGATTGATGTTATTTTTTTGAATCCGAGATTGGATTTGATCTTGTTGGGTAACAAAGTATGGAAAAATACAATAAATTTCGCATTGAATGGGATTGTCGTCGGGGAATGTTGGAGTTGGATAAGGTGATTATGCCTTTTTTTCTGTTGCATTTTGACGCGTTGCCGGATGAGAAAAAAGACGTGTTTTTACGTTTGTTGGCTTGCTCGGATTTACAGTTATTTTCGTGGTTTTTTAATCGAATACCGGTATCCGATCTTGAATTACAAGAAATGGTAACTTATATACAAGAAAAATTAAATTTGCAAAATTGATCAATTTTTCTTAAAACGTTGAACTTTTTGAATTTCGTCCCGTCTAACTATAGGCAAGAGCTTGCTGTCTTTATATTAAGGCTTGTTAGGGGTGATAAGAGGTTATATGTCTGAGCAGCTAACGGATCAAGCTTTAGTAGAAAGAGTACAGCAGGGAAATAAGAAAGCGTTCAATCTATTGGTATCGCGTTATCAAAATAAAGTGGCCGGGTTGTTGACCCGTTACGTTTCACAAAATGATATTCCCGATGTTGTACAAGAGTCGTTTATAAAAGCATACCGCTCGATCGATTCTTTTCGTGGTGATAGTGCTTTCTACACGTGGCTTTATCGAATTGCAGTCAATACTGCAAAGAATTATCTGAGCGCACAAGGGCGCCGTCCGCCGAATGAAGATATTTTAGCAGAAGAGGCGGAAACCTATGATGTCGGTACAAATTTACGGGATGTGGATACACCCGAAAATGAAATGTTATCCAGTGAGTTAAAAAAGATTGTATTTGATACCATTAACGGTTTACAAGAAGATTTAAGAACAGCCATTACCTTACGTGAAATCGAAGGGTTGAGCTACGAAGAGATCGCTGACATTATGGATTGCCCGGTAGGAACGGTACGTTCGAGAATCTTTAGAGCAAGGGAAATTATTGAGACAAAAATAACACCTTTGTTACAGCGCTAATAAACATGTCGCTAAGGCAAACAAACTTGGAGTTTAAGATGCAAAAAGAGTTACTTTCAGCATACATTGACGGTGAAAACGTAAGTAACGAATTGATGGAAAAACTTTGTCAAGATGAAGCGTTACAACAATCTTGGGCAAATTTTCATGCCATTCGTGCGGTGATGCGTCAAGAAAGTGATGTTCTGTTAGGGACAGATTTTACTGCGAAGATGGAAGTGCTGATTGCGCAAGAAGAAACAGCGGTAGCAAAACCGATAGTTTCTCAACCGATACCGGCTGAAGTAGAAAAACTACCGTTTATGCAGAAATTCAAATCGCTTTGGGCGCCAATGGTGCAAGTTGCGGTAGCGGCATCTGTGTGTTTGGTCGCGGTATTTGGCGTGCAAAGTTTCAATGCAACGGATAATGCAAGTAGCACAGTGGACAATCCGGTCTTACAAACCTTACCGTTTAATAATTCCGTGCAAGAGGTAAGTTACAATGCGCCGACGCGTGATGTGGTGACCGCCGAGCAAATTGAGCAAAAAAAGAGACAGATTAGTTCCATGTTGCAGAATTATGAATTACAGCGCCGTGTTTATGCAGATGATTTGAGTTTGAATAGACACGGAAAATAATACTGCATCGATTTGGCAATTCACCACCATTTTGGTGGTGAATTTGCTTTAGATACAATAGGTTATGTTTATGATGTTAAAAGCTTTACAAAAATTGACCGCGCTTTCTTTGTTCTTAGGTGTTTGTGGGGTTTCTTTCGCAGAAGACAAATTTGAACCTAAAACCTTATTAGCGCAGATGAACCAAGCGACCAATCAATTAAACTACGAAATTGCTTTTGTTCAAACCACACCGGTGAATATGGAATCCTTGCGCTATCGTCATTTACATATCAATGGCAAAACCTATGCTCAATTAATCACCTTGGACGGTGTGCCGCAAGAAATTGTACAGCGTGATGGTTTAGTAAGTTATTTTCAACCAAATTATCCGTCATTTTCGATTAACAGTTACCATATTGTGGATAGTCTTCCAACTATTATGCGGATAAATTTGGATACCTTGGCGGAAAACTACGATTTTGTCAATATCGGGCGCAATCGTGTTGCTGACCATGTGGTACAAACTATCCGTATTTTGCCAAAAGATGATTTTCGTTATCAATATTTAGTGTTTATTGATGAAAACAGTAAATTATTGTTGCGTAGTGACATGTTAGATCGCGAAGGGAATTTGTTAGATCAATTCCGCGTGGTAAATATGTATGTGGGCGATGGATTAGAAAAATTATCCCATTATTTAGACAGCGTGACCTTTCCTCCCTTATTAAGCGAAAGTAATACTCAACATCAAAAAATTAAACTAAGTTGGCAACCGACTTGGTTGCCGAGAGGGTTCAAATTAGTAAATAAAAGTATTGAGATGAACGAGAGTAATCGTATAGAAAGCCAGTTATTTAGCGATGGATTATTTTATTTTACCGTGTATGTTTCCGAAAGTATTATTCCTGATGAACAGGAAAATGCTTGGCGACAAGGTCCAACAACTATTTATAGCGAAAGCAAAAATAATAGAGAAATAACCTTTATCGGTCAATTGCCGATTTCTACCGCTAAACGCATTGTGCAAGATATTCAATTTAAACCGTAAAATAAGGTATGTTAAGAGAAAATGCAGTGGTCGTCGATTATCAAAACGGGGTGGCGACGGTAAAATGTCACTCAAAGAGCGCTTGCGGACAATGCGCGGCAAAGTCCTCTTGCGGCACGGCGGCGCTTGCAGAATTAAACGGGGAGCATAGTGAACATATTTTTACTGTGGCAACTATCACGCCCGTGTCGATTGGTCAAACAGTGGAAGTGGGATTGGAGGAGCGTCCGCTTTTGTTTTCCATACTACTGGTTTATGTGATTCCGCTGGTGACCCTTTTGTGTGCTACACTTATCGGTGCATCTCTTTTTCTACAAGAGTGGATGAACGCGATGTTTATCTTTTTTTCAACCGCACTTTCTTTTGTTATCGTGCGTTTTTTGGTGCAAAAATTGCAACGTAAATCAGCTTATCAGCCAATTCTGCTACGCGTATTGTAATTTTGTGTTAGCATTAGCAAACACTTCTACAACTTTTCACAGGGTTTTATGATCAAATTACTAGGCATTACCGGTTATAGCGGTAGTGGAAAAACGACGTTACTTGAAAAATTGTTGCCACTGTTATCCGCAAAAAAACTGCGTGTGGCGGTGATTAAACATAGCCATCATAATGCACAAGTGGATAAAGCAGGGAAAGACAGTTGGCGCATGAAAGAAGCCGGCGCAAGCCAAGTGATTATGGCGTGTGCCGAGCGCTGGGCATTAATGACCGAAACGCCCCAAGCGGTTTCTTTACCCTATTTGGCACAACAATTTGATCCCAAATTAACCGATTTGATTTTGGTAGAAGGATTTAAGGAGGAACCCATCCCGAAAATCTTATTGCATCGTCAAGGGATGACAAAACCTTTGCCGGAAATTGATGGAAATGTGGTGGCGCTGGTAACGGATTATGAAGTAGAAAGTACTTTGCCAAGATTAAATATTAATCACCCGTATGCGGTGGCGATATTTATTTACCAATGGTACGAAATGGCAAAAAGAGCAGTGTAAACTAGGATAGTTTTATGAAAAAGGAAGCAAGTTATCGCGGTTTGGCGTGGATCGCAGCGATGGCATTATTTATGCAAACGCTTGATTCCACCATTTTAAACACTGCTCTACCGGCAATTTCTCGTAATTTAAATGAATCACCGTTGAATATGCAGCCGGCGATTATTAGCTATGCCTTAACTGTGGCGCTTTTTATTCCCTTAAGCGGCTGGCTGGCGGATCGTTTCGGTACGCGTAATGTATTTTGTTTTTCTGTCACCGTGTTTGTATTAGGATCGATTGCCTGTTCGTTTTCTTATTCCTTGGATATGTTGGTCTTTTCGCGCGTTTTGCAAGGCGTTGGTGGTGCGTTAATGATGCCGGTGGCGCGCTTATCCATGTTGCGTTCGATTGAAAAATCTCAATTGCTTGCAGCGTGGAATTTGACTGCCATGGCGGGGCTTATTGGGCCGGTTGTTGGACCGATTTTAGGCGGTTGGTTGGTGACTTATGCCACTTGGCATTGGATCTTTTTGATCAATATTCCTATCGGCATACTCGGCATTATTGCAGCGTATTTTTATATGCCAAATGTCAAAGAAAAAGTGCCGAAATTGGATTGGAAAGGCTTTGTGTTATTTGGCGGTGGATTAGTGGCGTTAACTCTTGGTATGGAGTTGGTGGCGGAAAATTCTGTGTCGCGTATAGAAAGTCTGTCTGTGATTACTGCCGGTGTGATTTTATTATCGTTATATTATGCCTATGCCGGAGTGAATGATAATGCTCTTTTGCCACGCTCGTTATTTTTGGTGAGAACTTTTCGTATCGGCGTTGTGGCGAATTTGATTATTCGTTTATTTAGTTCCAGTACGCCTTTCCTGTTACCATTAATGTTACAAGTGGCATTTTTATATGACGCGGAAACTACCGGTTGGATGATGACGCCGATTGCAATAAGTTCGGTGTTGGGACGACCGTTTATTAGCCGTATTTTAGTCGCAATCGGATATAAAACGACACTGATCGGCTTTGGTATTTCAATGGGCTTGGCGATTTTTACCATGAGTCATTTTACGCCGGAGACGTCGATATGGGTGATGGCATTGGTTTTGGTGTGGTATGGATTTAGTATGTCGTTGGTTTTCACCGCGGTCAATACGCTTACCATTAGTGATCTTGCGCCGCATCAAACCAGCGGCGGTTCGACTATGTTGAGTGTCTCACAACAAGTGGGGATAAGTTTCGGGATTGCGGTGTCGTCTGTGATTTTAAGTTTATATCGTGATGCGATTGGTGAAACGGGCGAACAATTGCAACAAGCCTTTAGTTATACCTTTTTGACTACGGTCATTTTTGTGGTGATTTTAGTGGCGTTTTTATTGCGTTTGAAAAAAACGGATGGCGATAGTTTACGCGTGCGTTCCTAAGTGAACATAAGAAAATAAAAGGCATAGTTTTTACCATGCCTTTGTCGTTTTTTTAGCTTGTCTAAATATTAATAAACACCTTGCGCCAACATGGCATCTGCGACTTTCACAAAGCCCGCAACATTAGCACCTACCACATAGTTAATGTTGGCTTGACCCTCTACGCTACCGTATTTTTTACAGTTAGCATGAATATCTAACATAATACGTTTTAATTGCGCATCCACTTCTTCCGCCGTCCAATATAAACGTTGGGAACTTTGCGCCATTTCAAGCCCGGATGTTGCCACACCGCCTGCATTTGCCGCTTTACCCGGTCCGAATAAGACGCCGGATTCAAGGAATAAATCGGTAGCTTCGATAGTGGTTGGCATATTGGCACCCTCTGCCACTAATTGGACACCGTTTGCAATCAAGGCTTTCGCATCCGCTAATTCCAATTCGTTTTGGGTTGCGCAAGGAAGCGCAATGTCCACTTTCACCTCCCAAGGACGTTTTCCTTCCACATAGGTTAAACCGAATTGTTGCGCATAATCTTTCACACGACCACGTTTCACGTTTTTAATTTCCAATAATGCCGCTAATTTTTCTTTATCAAAACCGGCTTCATCATAAACATAGCCCGCGCTGTCGGAACAAGTGACCACTTTTGCACCTAACTCCAACGCTTTTTCAATAGCGTATTGCGCCACATTACCGGAACCGGAAACTGAAACGGTTTTGCCTTGGAATGATTGACCTTTTTCTGCCAGCATGGCTTGTGCAAAATACACTAAACCATACCCCGTCGCTTCCGGACGAATTAAACTACCGCCGAAAGATAAACCGCGACCGGTGAACACACAAGCAGCCTGGTTGGATAATTTTTTCATATAACCGGCAAGATAACCGACTTCACGACTGCCTACACCGATATCGCCCGCCGGTACGTCGGTATCCGCACCCACGTGACGATATAATTCTGCCATTAACGCTTGGCAAAAACGCATCACTTCCGCATCGGATTTGCCTTTTGGATCAAAATCCGACCCCCCTTTACCGCCACCCATTGGCAAGGTAGTGAGTGCGTTTTTGAAAATTTGTTCAAACCCTAAGAATTTTAAGATGGATAAATTCACGGATGGGTGGAAGCGCATACCGCCTTTGTAAGGACCGATGGCGCTGTTATATTGCACACGGAATGCACGGTTAACCTGTACTTGACCTTTATCATCAGTCCAAGCAACACGGAATTGGAAAGCGCGCTCCGGCTCCACTAAACGTTCTAATAAGGCCTCAGAACGGTATTTCGGATTTTTTTCTAAGAAAGGCCAGATAGAAGTTAGTACTTCGCGTACTGCTTGCAAAAATTCCGGTTGATTACCATCGCGTTTTTCTACTTTAGCTAGAAATTCCTCTAATGAAATTTGGCTCGACATAATATAAGTTTCCTTCTAAAAGAATCAATGTTGTTTGAATAATAATTAAAAATAGCTCGTTGGCTTTTGATAATATCTACTAAAAACCGGTTTAAATGTAAATGATTTTATGAGGCTAATATCATAAAAAATAAAATATATTAAATTTATTTAATATATTTATCTTTTTATTAAAGATAATCTAATTTTTATGCCAAATAAACGGAGAGATGCCTAAAAAATCAACAAAGAGAGTATATTAGCCCTTCGGGCTTTAAAGATTGTCGAATAGCGGTTGTACATCCGGCATCACACCGCGCCACAAAAAGAAAGAATGAGCCGCTTGTCCAATGAGCATCCCCAATCCGTCGCTGAACCGCTTGGCGCCCGCTTGTTTGGCAAGGGCGATAAACGGGGGATCGCTATCTTTAGCATATTGCATATCATAAACTGCACCACATTTTTGCAAAAGTGCGGTGGAAATATTCACGGTTTTGCCTTGCAAACCAAGGGAAGTGGCATTAATGATCAAATCAAATTTCAGATCTGGAATATGGTCTAAGTCAACCGTCTGAATTTCGCCATATTGGGCAAATTTACGCGCTAATTCTTGTGCTTTGGGCAGCGTACGGTTGGCAAGGGTGATGTTTTGCTGCGCTTGTAATAATGGCAACAATACGCCTTTGGTTGCACCGCCCGCGCCTAATATCAACACGGATTGATTGGGCTTTAGCCGGTCTAAACGCGCCAAATCACTCACTAGTCCCGCCCCATCAGTATTGTCGGCATAAAGTGAGCCGTCATCCAAGCGTTTTAAGGTATTACAAGCCTCGGCTAACAAACAACGTTCACTGTATTGCTGCGCTAATTTAAAGGCGCGCTCTTTAAAGGGGGCAGTGATATTACAGCCTTTTGCGCCGGCAGCAAAAAAATCCAGCAATTGTTGTTCAAAATGCTGCTCGTCGCCTAATATGGCAGTATATTCCAAGGTTTGTTGCGTTTGTTGTGCAAATTGTCGATGAATAAGTGGGGACTTACTTTGTGCAATCGGATTGCCCCACACCGCATATTGATCCATAAATTATCCTTGTCTAAAAAGTTGTTGGGTAAATAGATCCCGAATTTCGGAGGGATTTTGCGCCTCGCCTACTGCCATGTCCAATACCGGAAATTCATCACCGAATTGCTGTTTGACTTCCTCGGCGGTTTTACATGGCGTTAAGCCGGATAAATTGGCACTGGTGGAGGTCAGGGCAAAACCGGTTTGTTCGCACAGTTGTTTGACCGCTGGATGAGGGCATAACCGAATGGCAATGCTGTCAAATTTGCCGGTTAAAAAACGTGGTGTTGTTGCCGCTGCCGGCACGACCCACGTCGTCGGATGATCATAATACTCGGTTAAACGTTGCCAATGCAACGGAGTAAATTCGCGCGTATCCATAAAAAGTTGTAGATAACTCAACTCTGGCGCCACTAAAATCAGCCCTTTATCCACAGGGCGTTGTTTTAAAATCAATAATTTTTCGACCGCACTTTCACTAAGCGGATTACAGCCCAAGCCAAAAACCGCTTCGGTAGGGTAGGCGACGACATGATTTTGTTTTAATTGAGTAATAATTTGTGCAATATTCATTTTTCTACTTCAAATACACAACGACAGATTTTATTGGTACAAAGCCAAGTGCGGTGTGTTTCTGTTTCCTTTTTTAAGATAGCGACATCGCCATGACATTGCGGGCAACGAACCGGATAGGGTTTGCCGGCGAGGGTAAATTTACATTTTGGAAACCGATCACAGGCGTAAAAAATTTTGCCTTGTCGTCCGCGTCTGGCAACCAGATTCCCTTGCTGACAATCGGGGCAGATGAGGGGGTTGTCTTCGTTTTCCGGTACTTGTTCATGAACCACAAAATCACATTCCGGATAATGGCTACAACCAATAAACATCCCAAAATGCCCTTGTTTTAATTGCAAAAAATGACCGCACTTTGGACAACTTTCGTCGAGATTTTTGATGATTTTCGGCGTAAATTGCGCTTGTAACGGTTTTAAATAATCACAAGCCGGATAGGCGCTACAGCCTAAAAAAAGCCCTTTTTTGCCTTGTTTTATCTGTAGCAATGCGCCACATTGCGGGCAATGCTCTTGATGTTTGGTGGACTGAAAAAGCGAATTTGACATAGCGATGACGATTTAACAAAACGAGTATTGAGATTAACAATAAATTCCCGTTTTTACAAGATGAAGCATTGCAAACGCGCCAAATTGCTTTATCGGTTTCAAGTGAAATTAAAAGGACTCAGCTCTGTGAAATACAGAACTCAGTCCTTGAATTAAATGAGACTAACTTTTTTGGAGCAGATCAATTCATCACTGCTTTTTTTAGGGCAAACCTCGGCCTACCACTTCCAACCAACACCCACACCGCCGCCGAAGTCGCCGACAGAGTTACTGTTACCGTGTAATTTCAACAGAACTTTACCGTTATCACTCACACGAGAATAGCCTAAAGCGACCGCACTTTGACCTTTATAAGTACCGGCAGAGACAGCAAGCAGTGAGCTACCCGGTATCGATATAGTTGGTAATGCCGCCGCTGCATTTGCTCCTGCAATCCCTGCTCTTAGGTTTTTATCGGTGGTTTCCAATTTATGTGCAGTTTGTGAATGCAGGCTATCCACATACCCCTTGTTAACCACGGCATTCGGTGAAGAGTTCGGCGTTAAATCCGGCACTCTGATTTCTCCTTTCTCCCCGTCAATCTCAATACGTTGACCTTGCGGGTTGGTCAAGGTTAATCCGCTTGGCGTCAAAGTCGCACTGTGCTTACCGTCAGTCAATCTCACGCCGTCTACCCCATATTGTGCCGATTTGCCGTCTTTATGAGTTACCCGTAATCCGTTGCCGTCAAGACGGGATTTATTCCCCTCTGCGGTTTCTTTGGTTTCAAAAGAGGTCATGTTTTTCAACTTATCGGACAGTTTGACTTCCAGTCCCGTCGCGGAGGCGTCCACTTTAATATTGCCCGCCGCCGTGGTCGCACTGTTAAACTCGCCCTCGCCTTTGATGGTCAATTTCTCTCCTAAATTTTTATGCACCGGTACGCCGTCATTGCCCTCGAAATTTAACCCTGCCTGACCTAAGGCTTTCAAATCTTGCAGATTGGCAGCTCGCTTAACATCAATTGAGGAATCACCTGACAACAACTTATTGACTGCGTCATCTTTTGTGGCTAATGCGATTTGATACGCTTTTTGCTTATCTTTCAAGGATTTTTGCAACGGTTCAATTTCGGCTTGCAACGCTTTAACTGCTTCATTAGCTTTTGTCAATTCATTTCCAAGCTCTGCCAATTTGGTTTTTTCGACGTCAAGGTTAGCTTTAGCTTTCGCTTTCGCCACCTTTTCTTCCTCTGTGCTGTCAGGCATCAAGTTCCACGCCGTTTCAAGGGCGTTAATCGCAGAATCTTGGGCATTTTTCGCCGTTTCAAGGGCATTCACTTCTTGACGTTTGCTCAACATCTCACCCACTTTCGCCGTCACCGCTTTAGCCTCAGTTTTCACTGCTTCGCCTGCATTTTTCACGTTTTCAGCTTGCTCTTTTGCTTTATCGGCATCAATACCCAAACCACTTGCCACGTTGCCCAGCACTACAGGTTTATTGGCTTCACCACTGGTATTGACCAGAGAAAGTTGCGGAGTATCTACCGCACTTTTATCCGCTTTCGGTGTACCGTTATCCTCAACATCTCCGGCTTTATAGTATTTACCGTCGTTGGCTTTCACCAAACGTTTGCCTTTATCATCGGTAAACACCACTGCTCCCGCCTCGCCGTTACGCAAGGCATTGGCTTTGTCGTTGGCGTTTTGTCCATTCAAACTGTCTTTACCGGTTAAACCTTTCATCGCCATTGAATCCGCTTCCAGTCCCGATTTTCCGTCTTTACCGTCCGCAAAAACCATTTTCTTCGCTTTCGGAGTGTCTGTAGAGCTTGGATCATCAATCCATTTCGCCCCTGTAGCTTTGACAAGCTGTCCGCCATTGATCGCATCTTTGGAGTCAGTCGATAACTTGCCATCAGCAATATTGCTTACAACCATGGCTTTTGGCTCAGCCTTAATCACGACCTCGCTTTGTTTGTCCTTAATAGACGAAACAACATCTTTGCCATCTTTGGTGTATTTTCCTTTATCGCCAGCAGTCGCACCGGCAACATATGTTGCACCTTCTAAGTCTTCAGGCTCATAGAATTGACCATCTTGACCTCTCACCACTTTTTTATTGTCTAAATAATAATCAAATGGTCTATTTGAATTGGCTGATGAGAGTTTTTGATCAAGTTTTTTAACTTCCGTATCCACATAGTTTTTATTGGCGACACTTGAATCGTCAGCCTTATCATCTAAATCAGCAAGTCCGGTAATCGCACCTATATATTTACCATCAGCACCTTTACCAAAAGCAAGGGTCGCTGTTTCTTTACCATTGTCATTTTTGGTCGTTAAACTCACCGCACTTGTACCATCTTTGCCATGGACAGTTAAGCCGTCTTTACCATAGTGCGTATGGGTTTTGTAGCTACTGGTATCGCTATTATCACCCACGGTTAAACCTTTATCGTTCAAGGTCGCAATAGTCGGGTTACCATCTTTACCTTTCAATGTAATTGCATTGCCGTTGATATTAACAGTATTACCTTTGTCGTCTTTAAACTCGGCGGATTTTAAGCCTTTTAAATCCTCACTGAGGGAGACCTCTAATTTGGTCTTCGTGCTATCGGCTTTCACCGCAATATTACCGTCCGTGTCTTTAAAATCAGCCACTTTTTCTTTCGTTAAACCCTGCCCGACGATCTCTAATGTTTCACCTAAGTTTTTGTGAACAAGGCTATCACTGTTATTACCGGCAAAGTTTAATCCTGCTTGTGCGACAGCTTTTAAGTCGGCAACATTCACGGCTTTATGCGATGAATCTTTATCAAGCTCGCCTGCCACAAGCTCTTTCACCAAATCACGTTGTTTGCCTTGTGCAGCTGAAGCAATGCCACTGTCTTTAATATCATCAATGCCCAATCCAGATTTGAGGTTATCAATCACAACAGGGGATGACTTAGTGCCATTGGTGCCTTTACCGCCTAAAGTGATGGATGTTTTTGTGTCATCATCATATTTCACTGCCACTTTCTCCGCTTCGGAGTGTTGTGCGGTGACTTGCTCTACAATAGCCTTGGCAACCGCAGACAAGTCTTGAACATTGACAGCATTTTTTACCTTATTCTCTTCAGGTGTTCCGGCAAGTACCTTGTCAAGGATGGCTTTATTAGCTGCTTTAGCTTCCTCGACTTTTTTCTTCGCCTCTTCGGTATCATTAGCTTCTGGTACTTTTTGCAAGCCTAAACCGTCGGCAAGATTTGTTAATGCTATAGGATTATCTATCTTACCATCTGTACTTGTAAGTGCTATTTTTTTACTTTCAACAGGGCTAGGAGTTGTAGTTCCTTCTGTAGATGCACTTCCACCATTACTTGGTGCAGTTCCTGTTGATGGTGTAGTAGGTGTATTGCTACCATTTATAACGTTTCCGTTTTTATCAATATCACTTTCCTTATAGTATTTATCATCATTAGCTTTTGCTAATTTATTCCCATCATTATCAACAAATACTATACCTTCTAATATACCGCCTTTTCCTTTTAATGAATTTAGGAAGTCTTTTTCAGTGGTATTATTTCCATTACCTTGTTCTTTGATTTTTGCTTCTTTCCATACTTCATAGGCTGATTTTCCAGGTTGCCCTTGAGGCCCTTGTGGTCCTATTGCACCTGCCGGTCCAGTTTCTCCCGGATCTCCTTTGTCTCCTTTCGGTCCTTGTATTCCAGGTTTTCCTTCAGGCCCTCTTTCTCCATCTTTTCCAGCTGGTCCTTGTGGTCCTGGTGCTCCAGCTTCTCCTCTTTCACCTTTATCACCTTTTGCACCATCTTTTCCAGCTGGTCCTGCTGGTCCCATTGGTCCTTGTTCACCTTTTGCTCCAGTGTCTCCTTTTTCACCTTTTGGTCCAGCCTCACCTTTTGGTCCCACTGGTCCTTGTGGTCCTGCTTCTCCTCTTTCTCCTGCATCCCCCTTAGGTCCTTTTAATGCTTTATTTTTCTTTATTTCTTCTTCATTTAGTTCTACTAGTAAGTATTTTTCTCCACTGTTTCCATTAACAGATTTCTCAGTTACTTTAAATTCTTTTCCAAACGTTATTTTACTTACACCATTTCCTACTTGAGTACCTATTCCTGAAGTTCCATTTTGTCCCCCACTTCCAGATGAACTACCTGAAGTTGTACTATTTTGAGTATAAAATGTTGGTATTAAAGATACCGCTCTTTTTAACTGCGCCACATTCACTGCGTCTGTATCTTGTGTTCCTGCAGCAAGTCCTGTTATTTGTCTAGTATGTGTTGTATCTCCTATAGAAAGCGCTCCTAAATTAGCTTTCCATTTTATATCACTTGATGTGCTATACGTATTTGTTAACGGATCATAACCTTTTGAGTTATCACCACTTAACATCCTATCTGAAATAGAATAAGACCCAAGTGCTATTCCATCGCTTATTGTTACTCTAGCTGCTTCATTATCGTTACTTCCTCCAGACCCTATCGCAACACCTCTTAGCCCAGTTACATTCGCTCTATTACCTATAGCTACTGCTCCTGTTTCGCTTGCATTAGCATTTCCACCTAAAACTACAACGTCAGTTATTTTTTTACTATTGTTATACGCATTTGATTTATTACCTATAACTATTGCCCATTCTGATGCTATTTTATCAGCTCCTTCTGCTTTAGTATTTGAATTATCTCCTATTACTATATTTGCATTACCTTCTGATTTTGAATTACCTAAAGCTATTGAGTTTTTAGCAGTTGCACTAGCACCTACCCCTATTGCAATCGAATCAAAACCTTTTGCACCATCATTTTTAAAGTTACTTAATTTTAATTCTGCTTTTTTATCTTCAGGAATTAATCGATCAGTCACCGTACTTTCGTTGTCTTTACTATATGCTTGCTCAATTTCACCGTAAATTCTATTTAAGTGTTCTTTTCTTCTTTGTTTTTTAGCTTCCTCTGTTGTTAGTGTGTCAGGAAGTAATAAATTATAATTCTTAGCGTCTTCACTTTTTAAATGAGAGGCGGCATCTTTAAAATCCGTATATTTTTTCTCATACTGTGCCAGTTTATTTTCAAGACTTGTTAAGCTAATCGTTTCTTGGTTAGCATCTCGTCTGGCTTTTAATTTTAAATAGTCTTTTTTGATCTTAGTATAGTTCTTATAGTCTTGCTCTTTAGTAACGAGCTTACTATATTCACTACGCCCTTTTACAGACACATAATGCGTTCCCAGATTCGTGTTATCATCGTCTTCTGCTAATGTATTTCCATACAAGATAGCTTCTTCTAAGGCTCTTAATTGAGATACGTTGACCGCATCGGTATCGCTCGCACCCGGTGCGACATTGACGATACGTCTTTCAGCATTCTTTCCACCCACTGACAAATAGCCGATTCTTTCTGATGAAGGTATTGATATGGCATTTTTAGGTGCCCATCCGCCTTGTGCCATTTCCGTTTGAGTATAGTCAGTTACCGAATTCACACCCAATGCGATGGAATCTGAAAAAGAGGCTTCCGCACCATTACCAATTGCTATTGCGTTTTTAACAGGTATTTTAAAATCTGAATTTTTCCGGTTTTTTTGCTTTTTATTTTCAGCATTCATCAATTCCACTGGCATTTCACCTAGCACTTTTGTGCCAATACCTAACGCTATTGATTTATCAGCCTCAACTAAAGCCTGTATCCCAAATGCAATAGATTTTTCTCCTAACACTCTTGAAAAATTACCAATTGAAAATGAAGAATCTTTTTGTGCAAACGCAAATCTACCCAGTGCAAGTGAGTTATCGGCTTTGGCATAGGAAAATCTTCCTAAAGATATCGCATTATCCCCCAAAGCAACAGAATATGACCCAATAGCTATCGCACCTTGATTAGGCAGTCCGTCTTTGTCTCTTGATTGCTCCGCTTTTAGCTCGCCTGTTCCTTTTTGTTTTGTTGTTTTCGCAAGGAAATATTTCTTACCTAAATCTTGTATTTCTTGCGTATGCCCTTTTTCGTATAATTTTTCAATATCCAATTGATCTTCATGTAACGCCACAGTTGCATTCCCTAAACCAAATTTGGTTTTGGTAATCCCTCTATTATTAAACTTATCATCCATTTTAATATTGGCAAAGGTATGATCCCCCAATGCTAGAGAGCCTCTTCCACCTGCAAATGAATTTGCACCAAATACCATCGATCCGGTGTTAATCGCTTGCACAGTATTACCTATACCGATTGAATCATTAGAATACACATAAGAGTGATTACCCACAGCTAGAGATTTTTCCCCAAATGCTAATGTATTTGAACCTATTGCTGTTGAATAATCTCTTGCCGCTAGTGCAAATGTTCCTAATGCTGTTGAGTTTTTACCAAACCCAATTGAACGAGAACCGATAACGATAGCATTCGCCCCTCTTGCCCAAGTATGGCTTTTGTACTTCTTGCTTTCAGGTTTAGCCAAATATTCCTTATATTTATCATCAATTTCTTTTTTATGTAATTCGTATCGTTTCCAGTCTGACAGTTTTTTGATTTCTTTTGCTTCATCGCTATTATGTTTAATTAATTTTTTATATTTATCATTACCATCAAACTCATGGAAATTCTCATCAAAAGAAGAATCGTAAACATAATAGCCGTTGTTGTAATCAGGTTTATTTTTCCCATTTACCATAGTTTCTTTTCTAATATATATCCGCCCATCACTTCTTGAAATATGAATTCCATCTTCACCAAATAAAATACTGTCTCCATCGGCGTACACAGGTAAATTTTGATTCTCATGCTTTTTTTCAAAGTCTGTCGCAGCATAAGAGCTTGTATCATTAAAATCCGCCCTTGCGTTATAATAGAGTCTAAAAATATCTCTACTTAATACAGATTCATCGCCTGCCGCATTATCAGACCCAATCGCAATAGAAGAATCTCCCCAAGCAACAACATCATTCCCCATTGCCGTTGCTTCATTTCCTCTTGCATATGATTTATAACCAATCGCTGTCCCTTCACGGTTAAGTGATTCTTTTTGTTCTTTTGTTAATACATCCTTTTTAAAATTTTCTAAAATATCTTTTCTCTTTTTTCCTTAACCTGATGCAGTGTTCCAGTTACTTGATCATATTGTTCTTTATAGTGCTTATATTGAGGCTCATATAATTTTGACTTGGCATAACTATCTGAAATCTCTCCATTTGCGGCATGTTGCCCTGCTACAGCTTGATAACCCATAACCGTTGCACCATCTCCCCCTGCAACCGCACGTGAACCTACGACAACAATTTCATCAAAATCCATATTTTTATACTTCGTTTTATTTCCAGTCTTATTATGTTTACTTGATAGTATAACGGCGTCGTTTTTAACAGTACCATGTTCCCCATTTGCTCCATCACCAAACCAAATTTTTGAGCTTCTATTAATTATATTCATATTATCGTAATTAAGCTTTTTATTCTTATCTTTATCTTTTTGATCTTCCTGTGTCCAATCTGTATCTATCCACAAATTTGCCCCATACGCCACTGAAGACAACAGCCCACTCATCACCAACGCCAACGGCAGGACCTTAAACGCCCCTAACATACCGCCGAAAAACACACCGCACTTCGGCTGACTTCCCGCCGCCTCAACACGGCTCGCTACCTGACGGTTATTCGCTAATTCAGACACCACTTTGGTTTGTCCAGTTGTTACATCGTATTTTGTTTTGAAGATTTTGTTCATAATTTGTTCTCTTTAAGCTTTTAAAATTAGGTTTTTTTATTGATTTATTTTGTTGATTTTTTAAACTTTTTTACGGTTGTTTATTGATTTAAACGCTTTGCTTTTTGGATAGATTGATAAATAAATCTGCGATGCCTTGCTTTTTAAGACAAAGCAGAAAAAGGCGAATAATACTTTCGCCGAAAGGTTGAGGTTGAAATAGGTGATTTTTAAGATATTGTTTGAATATGTCCAACCTCTCAAAATTAACTTGAAAGGTTAATTTTAGGCAATATGCTAGGCTGTAGGCTGTAGGCTGTAGGCTGTAGGCTGTAGGCTGTAGGCTGTAGGCTGTAGGCTGTAGGCTGTAGGCTGTAGGCTGTAGGCTGTAGGCTGTAGGCTGTAGGCTGTAGGCTGTAGGCTGTCATGTTTTCTTTTTTATCAAGTAATCAAAATTGATTTTACAAGTCTATTACGAATTTACGAAAAAGGAAATGTTTTTGTGAACTTTATTCGTTTTCGGCGCTGAAAATAAGCAAAAAACATTGAAAATTTCATGAAAAATAGGTAATTTTAGCGCCCTAAAAGAAGAATTAGCGAATAGGAATTTTATGCAACAAGAACATCCAACCGCAGCCTCTCAATTGCACAAAAGACAAACGGTTTTCAGCAAAGTTATTTTTGCCAGCCGTTGGTTACAATTGCCGCTTTATTTAGGGTTGATTATCGTACAAGCGATTTATGCTTATAAGTTTATGAAATCATTATGGGTTTTAATTGTAGATTTGCAACAATTGGATTCCAACGCGGTTATGCTCGCGGTATTAAATTTAATTGATGTGGTTATGATCGCTAATTTATTGGTGATGGTGACTGTGGGTGGCTATGAAACCTTTGTGTCTAAACTGAATACCGAAGGGCATCCTGACGAACCGGAGTGGTTAAGCCATGTCAATGCTTCGGTATTAAAAGTTAAATTATCGATGTCTATCATCAGCATTTCCTCTATTCATTTGCTGCAAACCTTTGTTAATGCGTCAAATATGCCGGAAAAAACCATGATGTGGCAATTATTCCTCCATCTCGGCTTCTTGATCTCCGCTGTCGCCATGGCATACACCGACAGGATTTTATATGCTACCAGTCATAAAAATCATTGATATATAAAAACGGGTTAAGGTGTTAGCCCGTTTTTAGGTAGAAATAGAGAGTATTTCTACCCAAAAATTTCATTTTCTCGATCCGGATCGCAAAAAAGTGCGGTGTAAATTTATTTTACATTGCGCTTTTTTTATATTCTTTGCAGAAGGAGGCGGGGATGTCTTTAGCGATTGTGTATGCACGGGCTTCGATGGGAGTGCAGGCACCTTTGGTGACCATTGAAGTGCATTTGAGTAATGGAAAACCGGGGTTTACGTTGGTGGGGCTGCCGGAAAAAACAGTGAAAGAGGCGCAAGATCGGGTGCGCAGTGCGTTGTTAAATGCCAATTTTAAATATCCGGCAAAGCGGATTACGGTGAATTTGGCGCCCGCAGATTTGCCGAAGGAGGGCGGGCGTTTCGATTTGCCGATTGCCATTGGTATTTTGGCAGCATCGGATCAAATTGACTGGGAGCATTTACGTCGCTTTGAGTTTGTGGCGGAGTTGGCGTTAACCGGAAATTTGCGCGGGGTACATGGTGTGATTCCCGCCATTTTAGCGGCACAAAAAGCGTCGCGTCATTTGGTGATCGCCAAACAAAATGCCCATGAAGCTTCGTTGGTGCTGGGGCAGGAGACGTATTTTGCCGAGACGTTATTGGACGTGGCGCAATTTCTTAATAATGTGGCGGTTTTGCCGAGCGCTGCGAGTTTAACCGCGCAAAGTGCGGTGGATTTTCCTGAAAATAAAAAAGATCTGACGGATATTATCGGGCAACATTATGCCAAACGGGCGTTAACGATTGCGGCGGCGGGGCAGCATAATTTGTTGTTTTTAGGTCCGCCCGGAACGGGAAAAACCATGTTGGCAAGTCGGTTGACCGGACTTTTGCCGGAAATGTCGGAACAGGAGGCGATAGAAACTGCTTCGGTAACCAGTTTGGTGCATAACGAATTGAATTTTCAAAATTGGAAACAGCGTCCATTTCGTGCTCCACATCATAGTGCGTCTTTGCCGGCGTTGGTGGGAGGTGGTAGTATTCCCAAACCGGGGGAAATTTCTTTGGCGCATAATGGTGTTTTGTTTTTGGATGAATTGCCGGAATTCGATCGTAAAGTGTTGGATGCGTTAAGGCAGCCCTTGGAAAGCGGCGAAATTATTATTTCTCGCGCCAATGCGAAAATTCAATTTCCGGCGAGATTCCAATTAGTTGCGGCAATGAATCCTAGTCCAACGGGGCATTATACCGGAATCCATAACCGCACTTCGCCAAAACAAGTGATGCGTTATTTAAACCGTCTTTCCGGTCCTTTTTTGGATCGTTTTGATTTATCTATTGAGGTTCCGTTATTGCCTCAAGGTGCCTTGCAAAATAACGGTGATCGAGGGGAAAGTAGTGTGCAAGTGCGGTCGAAAATTTTACAGGTTCGTGAAATTCAGTTGGCAAGAGCGGGAAAAATTAATGCGTATTTAACCGGCAAAGAGATTGAGCGAGATTGTAGTTTGGCTCCGCCGGATGCGGCATTTTTAGAAAGTGCCTTGATGAAGTTAGGGTTGTCGGTACGTGCGTATCATCGTATTTTAAAAGTGGCGCGCACGATTGCGGATTTAAATGGGGATGTGAAAATTGAACAAACGCATTTGGCGGAAGCCTTGGGTTATCGCGCGATGGATCGGTTATTACAGAAGCTGTCCAATACCTTGATCTAAGCGTATTAAGTCGCAGGCACATAAAAAATGCCGCAGGTGCGGCATCTTTTTTATCTTATCTTTTTTTAGAGATAGAATTTATCGATAAAGTTTAACTTATCGTCTAATTTTAAGATTAACGGTTGTCCGGTTGGGATTTCAAAATCCATGATTTCCGCATCAGAAATACCGATAATGTGTTTTGCCAGCGCACGTAATGAGTTACCGTGTGCGGTAACTAATACGCGCTTGCCGGATAACAATGCCGGGGCGATTTGATCTTCCCAGAACGGTAATACGCGCTCAAGGGTGATTTTTAGGTTTTCCGCATTTGGGATCACATCTTTTGGTAAGTTAGCATAACGACGATCATTGTGTGCAGAATTTGGATCTTGCGGATCTAAATCCGGCGGAGAAATGTCATAAGAACGACGCCAAATATGTACTTGTTCATCGCCATATTGTTCTGCGGTCGCTTTTTTATCTAAGCCTTGTAACGCACCATAGTGACGTTCGTTTAAGCGCCAGCTTTTCACTTGTGGGATCCAAAGTTGGTGAGATTCTTCCAATACGATATTACAGGTTTTGATTGCGCGAGTTAATACGGAAGTAAACGCGATATCGAATTCATAACCGGCATCTAATAATTTTTTACCTGCCGCTTTGGCTTCTTCAACGCCACGTTCGGTAAGATTTACATCACGCCAGCCGGTAAATAAATTTTTCGCATTCCACTCACTGAAACCGTGACGGATAAAGACTAATTCCATAGAATTCTCCTAAAAGTTAATTTAAAAAATACTTCGCACTTTATAGCAAAAAATTTCCTGCTTTGAAAGCGAAAAGCAGTGCTTTACTGATCTTTCGCAAGAATTTACAGTAATTTTACACAGTATTCTTTAGAGGATTGGGGAAAATAATGATATATTTATCCCCGTTTTCGGAATGAAGGGCTGTTTATGAGATTTTTATCTAAAAAAATGAAAAATGCGAAAAAAATGACCGCACTTTTTTGTGCGGCGGCGTTTTCCTT
This sequence comes from Actinobacillus seminis, assembly GCF_002263215.1. Lineage (GTDB taxonomy): Bacteria > Pseudomonadota > Gammaproteobacteria > Enterobacterales > Pasteurellaceae > Actinobacillus_B > Actinobacillus_B seminis. Next base: position 117,165 of record NZ_NLFK01000007.1, on the reverse strand, counting down.
TTCCGTTCATGGTAATGATTTATCGAAAATTCAGCAGCAAATTAAGCAACAAGAACAAAAAATTGCAGCGCAAAAACGCGAGCAAAACAAGCTGCAATCTACTTTGAAAAATCAAGAAACGCAAATTAATGGTGTACTTGGGCAATTGCGTCAAACGGAAGTCGAATTAAAAGAGATTCATCGTTTGATGACAGAAACGGATAAGCAAATCAAACAATTAGAAAAACAAGAAAAAAATCAAAAAGATAAATTGGCGAAACAGGTTGATGCGATGTATCGCTCAGGCGTCAATCCTTCCACCTTTGAAAAGTTGTTGTCGGAAGATGCGCAAAAAGCGGAGCGCATGAAAGTTTATTATGAACATATGAATTTGGCGCGCTTAGAGTTAATCGAAGATTTAAAAGCAACTCAGCTACGCTTGGAGCAAGACAAAACGTTAATTCAATCGCAACAAAAAGAACAACAATCGCAATTAGCGGCGCAAAAAAAACAACAGCAAGAATTGCAAAAAGTACAACGTGAGCGCCAATCAACGTTGAACCAAATTAATCGTAGTCTGCAAAAAGACGAAAACCGCCTGGAAAGCTTGAAAGCCAATGAAGCGGCATTGCGCCAACAAATTCAACGTGCGGAACAAGCGGCGCGCGAACAGGAAAAACGCGAACGTGAAGCCTTGGCACAGAAAAAACAAGCCGAGGAGAAAAAAACGCAAAAACCTTATCAGCCGACCGCGCAAGAAAAACAGCTGATGGCAAGTTCGTCCGGCTTGGGGAAACCGCGAAAACAATATGCTTATCCGGTGAGGGGTAAGATTTTAAACCGTTTTGGCTCCGTGCAAATGGGAGAATTGAAATGGAAAGGTATTGTGATTGGGGCGAGTGCCGGATCGTCAGTGAGAGCGATTGCTGACGGACGGGTGATTTTAGCCGGTTGGTTGCGGGGATATGGGTTGATAGTGATTATTAAGCATGGCGAAAATGATTTGAGCTTGTATGGTTATAATCAATCTGTATCAGTGCGTGAAGGGCAATTGGTCAAAGCCGGGCAAAAAATTGCCGAGGTGGGCTCTTCCGGCGGTCAATCACGCAGTGGATTGTATTTTGAAATTCGGCGCAAAGGGGTGGCAATGAACCCGACGGGGTGGTTACGATGAGCAAAAAATTTACTCAAGGTGCGGCCAACATTTGTCTTATTTGCACCGCACTTTTCAGTACTATAGCGGTTTCACAGCCCGCCAAATTAGCAATCGTGATCGATGATATTGGTTATCGTCCGAAAGAAGATGCGGCGATTTATGCGCTGCCGCGTGAAGTGTCGGTGGCGATCATTCCTTCCGCACCGTACGCCAAGCAACGCAATGAGCAAGCGAGAAAACAAGGTCGTGATATTTTAATTCATATGCCGATGCAGCCGCTTAATGGTGGGCGTATTGAATCCGGCGGATTAACGTTGGGCTTGAGTCAGGCGGAGGTTAATCAACGTGTGGAAGCGGCGAAATCCATTGTGCCTTATGCGATTGGGATGAATAATCATATGGGCAGTGCCGCGACTTCTGATATGTCATTGATGACTAAGCTGATGAAAACCTTGCACCAACAACGTTTATTTTTCTGGACAGCCGCACAATTGGCAGCAGCGTAGCGGAGAAAGCGGCGAAAGAACAGGGCGTGCCTGTTTTAACTCGGCATATTTTTTTGGATGACAGCGATGCTTATGCCGATGTGCAACGCCAATTTAAAAGCGCGATTCAATATGCCAGAAAACATGGTATGGCGATTGTTATTGGGCATCCGCGAAAAAATACTGTGGCGGTATTGAAAGCGGGATTGTACAATCTGCCGAAAGATATTCAATTGGTTGGTATGGGCAGTTTGTGGCGTAATGAAAAAGTGATTCCACCGAAGCCGTTTATTTTACTGTTTAGCGATGCGCCGGCGCCAACCTCTGTTGCGCCTTATCAAGCGGTTCCGTTGTTGCGTGGCGTACCGCGTTAGTTAGGCGAGTAGCAATTTAATCCCCATATCCGAAATGGAATCTTGTGCGTTGATTAATAGATCTTTGTCGCAAATGATCATATCAAACGTGGTGAGCGGACAAATATGAAAGGTCGCGCTTTTGCCGTATTTGGAAGAGTCGGACACTAATATTTTTTTCTGACCGGCTTGGATAATCGCTTTTTTGACCGGCAATTTGTTTTCATCCGGCGTGGTCAATCCTTTTAAATTCCAAGATGACGTAGAAATAAAGGCGATATCAATGGAAAGCTGTTTCAATAATTGTGTCGCCAGCTCGCCTACGGATGAACAATTGGATTTGTTTACGCGCCCGCCGGTATGAATTAATTCACATTTCCCGTTGGTGATCAAAAAGTTAGCGATAACAAAATCATTGGTGATGACTAGTAAATCTTCTCTGGCGGCAAGTCGGTGGGCGATTTCAAGGGTCGTCGTACCGGCGTCAAGGTAGATCGCGGTATTTTCCGGGATCATTTGGCTGGCAAATAAACCGATATTTTCTTTTTGTGAAACCGAGAGTTGTGATTTATCTTGATGGGTTGGCTCGGAAGACAAATGTTCCAATACTCGTACGCCGCCACTTACTGAGGCAACCAAACCTTCATGCTCCAACTTTTGGATATCACGCCGCACGGTCATATGAGAAACGCCCAATTTCTCCACCAAATCCGCAATGCTGATAATATTGTGTTGGCTGATTAAGCGCAGCAATTTTTTCTGACGTTCGATAGGGATCATGATTTCTACCTCTCACATTAACTCTTGTTCTATTATAAATCCTTTTCTCAAAAAATCACATGACTTAACTGTAATTAACAATATTTAACAATAAATGTTAAATATTGTGATCCAGGTCGCAGTTTTTTATTGCGAAATCGGTAGAATAAAGCGCAATAACATGAGTGCATTTATATTGGGGAGAAAATTATTATGGGTAATCAATATTCCGTTGCGGTTGTCGGGCTTGGTGCCATGGGGATGGGGGCTGCTAAATCTTGTATTAATGCGGGATTAAAAACCTATGGTGTCGATCTTAATTCGGTAGCGTTAAACACCTTAAAAGCGTTTGGCGCACAAGACGTGGGTGAAAGTGCGGTTAATTTTGCGCAAGATTTGGATGCGGTGGTTTTGTTGGTCGTAAATGCGCAGCAAGTTAATGCCGTATTGTTTGGTGATAACGGATTAGCAAAACAATTAAAAGCGGGAACCGCTGTGATGGTTTCTTCTACCATTTCCGCACAAGATGCGAAATTAATTTCACAAAAATTAACAGATTTAGGGTTGCTTATGTTAGATGCGCCGGTTTCCGGCGGTGCTGCGAAAGCCGCGCTCGGCGAAATGACAGTGATGGCGTCCGGTGCAAAACAAACTTTTGATAAATTACAGCCGGTACTCAATGCGGTTGCCGGTAAAGTGTATAACATTGGTGAAGAAATTGGGTTAGGTGCAACAGTCAAAATTATTCATCAGTTACTTGCAGGGGTTCATATCGCGGCCGGTGCGGAAGCAATGGCGTTAGCGGCGAAAGCGGGTATCCCGTTGCCATTGATGTATGATGTGGTGACCAATGCGGCGGGGAATTCTTGGATGTTTGAAAATCGCATGAAGCATGTGGTAGACGGTGATTATACACCGCTTTCTATGGTCGATATTTTTGTTAAAGATTTAGGTTTAGTGAACGATACGGCAAAATCACTGCATTTCCCGTTACACCTTGCCGGCACCGCTTATTCTATGTTTACGGAGGCGAGTAATGCGGGCTACGGAAAAGAAGATGATAGTGCGGTAATTAAGATTTTCAGCGGTATTGAATTACCGAAAAAAGGAGCGTAGCAAGATGTTAGGAGTCATTGCAGATGATTTTACCGGCGCCGGTGATATTGCGAGTTTCCTAGTCGAAAACGGATTAAGTGCGGTGCAAATGAATGGTGTTCCGTCAAAACCCTTGGCGGAGCCGGTTGAGGCGGTAGTGATTAGCTTGAAATCGCGATCTAATCCGGTAGATGAGGCGATTGCGCAGTCGTTAGCCGCCTTGGATTGGTTGCAACAAAATGGAGCGACGCAATTTTATTTTAAATATTGTTCTACCTTTGACAGTACCGAGCAAGGCAATATTGGACCGGTAACCGACGCATTGTTGGGGCAATTAGGGGCGGATTTTACGGTGATTACGCCGGCATTACCGGTCAATGGACGGACGATTTTTAATGGTTATTTGTTTGTTGGTGATGTGCTGTTGAGTGAGTCAGGTATGCGTAACCATCCGATTACACCGATGAAAGATGCCAGTTTAATTCGTTTGATGGATGCGCAAGCACAAGGCAAAACCGGTTTGGTCGCGTATGCTGATGTAATTCAAGGTCCGATTCGCGTGAAAGAACGTTTTGCGCAATTGAAAGCACAAGGGTATCGCTATGCTGTCGTTGATGCGACGGATAATAGTCAATTAGCAGTGTTGGCGGAAGCGGTTTCTGACTTGAAATTGGTTACCGGCGGTTCGGGATTAGGCGCTTATATGGCGGCACGATTAAGCGGCGGGAAAACAGGTTCCAATGCTTTTGTGCCAACAAAAGGAAAAACGGTGGTGCTGTCCGGTTCTTGTTCCGTGATGACGAATAAGCAAGTGCAAACTTATCAAACCCAAGCGCCGAGTTGTTTTTTGGAGGTGGAGGAAGCGCTGAATAATCCGAATTATGCGCAACAGTTGGCGCAATGGGTGCAAGAAAACAGCCGACACGCATTAGCGCCGATAGTGTATGCGACGGTTTTACCGGAAAAATTGCATGAAATTCAGCGTCAATTTGGCGGTGATAATGCCAGCCATGCGATAGAGCAAGTGTTTGCTCAGTTGGCAGTAAAACTTAAAGGGGCGGGCTTTACCAACTTTATCACTGCCGGCGGGGAAACCTCCGGTATTGTGGTGCAACAACTGGGTTTCAGCGGGTTTCATATTGGTAAACAAATTGCACCTGTGTGCCTTGGCTTAAAGCGGTGGAAGAACCGATTTATCTGGCATTGAAATCCGGTAATTTTGGCAAAGAAGACTTTTTCAGCTTTGCGCAACAAATGATGATGTAACAGGAATCGACCATGACGGAACAAGAACAAAAAACGCAATTAGTGAATTTAGCACGATCTTTTTATGAACGAGGTTATAGCGTGGGCGGGGCGGGTAATTTATCGGTGCGTTTAGATGATAAGCGTATTTTAGTCACTCCAACCGGATCTTCGCTCGGTAGATTGGAAGCAGATCGCTTGTCCGTTTTAGATATGCAAGGGAATTTATTATCTGGCGACAAACCGTCAAAAGAGTTTGTATTTCACCTTGAGTTATATAAAAAAGATCCGAGCTGTCAGGCAGTGGTGCATTTGCACTCGACTTATTTAACCGCACTTTCTTGCTTGGACGGATTGGATCCGGAAAATGCCATGAAAGCATTTACGCCTTATTATGTAATGCGCGTCGGAAAATTACAGGTCGTTCCTTATTATCACCCGGGCGATCCGAATATTGCGCGAGAGTTAAGCGAGCGAGCGTTAACCGCAAAAGCCTTTTTACTTGCTAATCATGGTGTTGTGGTCACCGGCGGAAGTTTAGCGGATGCCGTGGATAATACGGAAGAATTGGAAGAAACCGCAAAATTGTACTTTATTTTGCAAGGACAAAAAATCCGTTATTTAACGGAGGCGGAAGTGAAAGATCTTGAACATAGAGGAAAATGATTATGCCAAAATTTGCAGCCAACCTTACTATGATGTTTAACGAAGTGCCTTTCTTAGATCGCTTTGAGGCCGCGGCTAAGGCGGGATTTAAATATGTCGAATATCTCTGGCCTTATGCTTATCCGGCAGACGAATTGAAAGCGAAATTGGATCAATTTGGTTTAAAACAGGTGTTGTTTAATACTGCTGCCGGAGATGTTACTAAAGGAGAATGGGGTGTGTCCGCCATTCCCGGGCGAGAAGCAGATAGCTGTCGGGATATTGATACCGCCCTTGAATATGCGCTTGCCTTAGGTTGTCCCAATGTTCACATTATGGCGGCAGTTGTACCGGAGGGGGCTGATCGTGAAGCCTATAAACAAACCTTTGTGAACAATATCCGTTATGCCGCAGAAAAATTTAAACCGTATGGAATTAAGATTTTATTGGAAGCTTTAAGCCCGGAAGTTAAACCGAATTATCTGTTAAAAAGCCAATTTGATACGTTAGAACTCGTTGAATTGATTGACAGAGATAACGTATTTGTACAACTGGATTATTTCCATGCACAAAATGTGGACGGTAATTTATCTCGTCTTACCGATAAATTAGACGGACGTTTTGCACATATCCAAATTGCCTCCGTTCCGGATCGTCATGAACCTGATGAGGGCGAAATTAACTACCAATATATTTTCGATAAGCTTGATGCCATGGGCTATGAGGGATATATCGGATGCGAATACAAACCGAGAGGAGAAACCGCCGCCGGGTTAGGGTGGTTTGAAAAATATAAATAATTCTTAAATTTTAACCGCACTTTGATATTCAATTAAGGAAATACTTGATTTTTATCAGGTAGGGGGTTTCTCATCTTTGAAATTATCAAATGTGCATAAAAAAACACCAGTATGGGCTATCCAAAGGAGAAAGTATGAAAATTGTAATTACCGGAGGTCAAGGATTTTTGGGACAGCGTTTGGCTAAAACGCTACTAAATCGATCTGACGTCAACATTGAAGAATTGGTATTGGTTGATGTGATAAAGCCAATCGCACCAAATAATGATTCCCGTGTTCGTTGTGTTGAAATGGATTTACGCGATTCTAACGGGCTGAAAAATATTATCACTTCTCAAACCGATGCGGTTTTTCATTTAGCGGCTATTGTAAGTAGTCATGCTGAACAAGATCCTGACTTGGGTTATGAAATTAATTTTTTAGCGACCCGTAACTTGTTGGAGGCTTGTCGTCAACAAAACCCTCGTATTCGTTTTATTTTTTCCAGTTCGCTTGCGGTATTTGGCGGCGCTTTACCGGATTTGATTTTAGATAATACAGCTGTGACACCTCAGTCGACTTATGGTAGTCAGAAAGCAATGTGCGAATTATTGATTAATGATTATTCTCGTAAAGGTTTTGTAGATGGAATTGTACTTCGTTTACCAACAATTTGTGTGCGTCCGGGTAAGCCGAATAAAGCGGCATCTTCTTTCGTGAGCAGTATTATCCGAGAACCGTTACATGGTGAAAATGCGGTATGTCCGGTATCAACAGAGCTCCGTTTATGGCTATCCGGTCCAAATACGGTCATCAATAATTTTATTCATGCACTGTCATTGCCATCTTTACCATTACATAGTTGGCATGTGATTAATTTACCGGGATTTAGTGTCAGTGTAGCGCAAATGCTTTCCGATTTGGCTGCTATCAAAGGTGAACAAATTTTATCTTATGTAAAAACAGAGTTTGATGAAAATATTAATAATATTGTTGCCGGCTGGCCGGCAGAAATTGACAACACATTATCTTTGAAACTCGGTTTTTCTGTAGATAAAAATTTCAATCAAGTAATTCAACAATTTATTCAACATGATATGTAAGGAGTAAGGAATGTTTGGATTACCGATCCCAATTATCGGATTAATTATCGCGGTATTTATCTTAGTTTTTTTGGTCTTGAAAACTCGAGTTCACGCATTTATTGCAATGTTAATCGCTTCTGCAATTGCGGGATTGATTGGAGGAATGTCTGTTACTGAAACGCTAGGTGCAATTTCAAAAGGGTTTGGCGGAACCTTAGGGAGCATTGGTATCGTGATAGGGCTTGGTGTCATGATGGGCAGTGTGTTGGAGATTTCCGGCGCTGCAGAGAAAATGGCATACAGCTTTATTAAAATGTTAGGTAAGAAAAAAGAAGAATGGGCATTGGCAATCACCGGTTATGTGGTAAGTATTCCGATTTTTGTTGATTCTGCATTTGTTATTCTTTATCCGGTTGCAAAAGCACTTGCAAAAAATGGTAAACGCTCTCTCTTAACATTAGGCGTAGCATTGGCTGGCGGTTTAGTTGTAACACATCATACCGTTCCGCCAACACCGGGTCCATTGGGTGTTGCCGGATTGTTTAATGTTGATATTGGTATGATGTTATTAACCGGTATGGCAATGGCAGTATTACCCGTCATTGGGATTGTGCTTTATGCCAAGTGGCTTGATAAAAAATATCCTGAATTTAATCAAGAGGTGTTCACAGAGGAAGAACTTAAGAAAAAATACGACGATTATATTGAAAGTCGGGAGAAAAAAGCATTACCGAGTTTAGGTTTGTCACTATTGCCGATAGTGTTACCGATTATCCTGATTTTTATTAAAGCTATTTTTGAGTTAGTCGCTAAAAATAATGCAGCCATAACGGAATTCAGTAGTTATCAAGTATTCGCATTTATTGGAAACCCTATTATCGCACTGGCGATTAGTGTGCTTATTTCCGTATATACGCTATTACCAAAAATAGACAAAAATACAACCGCACTTCACTTAGAAGAGGGTGTAAAAACCGCAGGTATTATTTTGTTGGTCACCGGTGCCGGTGGCGCATTAGGTTCCGTGTTAAGAGACAGTGGAGCGGGAGCGCAGCTTGCTGAACAAATTGCAAACTTACCAATCTCACCAATTTTAATTCCATTTATTGTTTCGACATTAGTGAGATTTATTCAAGGTTCAGGTACCGTTGCCATGGTGACTGCGGCTTCTATTTCCGCGCCTATTCTTGCCCAAATTCCCGATGTGAATATGTTACTTGCTGCACAGGCTGCAACAATGGGATCGCTTTTCTTTGGTTATTTTAATGATAGCTTATTTTGGGTTGTTAATAGAATGATGGGGATAAGTGACGTGAAAAAACAAATGATTGTTTGGTCTGTTCCGACAACAATTGCTTGGGGAATTGGGGGAATTAGCGTTATTTTAGCCAATCTTGTATGGGGAAATGATGGTTCCGTGACAGACCTGCTTTTCCCGGTTGCAGTCATGATTGCTATCGCGCTATACATCAAAGTACAAAATAAAAATATTAAATAATAGTATTTGTTGGATAGGCTATATTTAGAATATAGCCTATTCTTCTATGAAATAAGGAATGAAACGCAAAAGTTTACTTGAATGTCTGCTCTATTTTTATTTTCGTTTAGTTGGCAGGTGAGATATTGAATTGAAAAAAACGACAAGAGTGCGATACGTTATGATTTGAGAAAGAAAAACACTACACCATTACTTTTTTGTAGCAAAGACAGTAGCTGTTGATGCAAAAAGTAAATAACGCTCTTTTTATTTTCCAAAGTGCGGTCAATTTGATCGCATTTTTATGCATCACAATTCTGTTGAAGATAACTTGTCTCTTTGTGCTAATATATTTCTATGATGGTAATGTTATGCTAAATGTTCAATGAAATTAAGAAAATCACTTCCACAAAAAACGTCTTTTCACACGAAATCCATGCGGAAAAATAGGGAAAAAAAGAACCGCACTTTGCCTTTAGCGAAGACGCAAGTGGTGTTGTTTAATAAGCCTTTTGATGTGTTGACGCAGTTTACGGATGAAGACGGGCGGCGGACGTTGAAGGAGTTTATTGAGTTGCCAAATATTTATCCGGCCGGGCGTTTGGATCGGGATAGTGAAGGGTTGGTATTGTTAACTAATAACGGTGAGTTGCAACATCGTTTGGCAGAACCCAAATTTAAAACGGAGAAAATTTATTGGGTGCAAGTGGAAGGTCTGCCAACGGAAGAGGCATTAGATTTGTTGCGCTTTGGCGTTGAGTTGAAAGACGGGTGGACGTTGCCGGCAAAAGTGCGGTTGATTTCAGCGCCGAATTTGTGGGAACGGGTTCCGCCGATTCGGGAGCGGAGGACGATTCCGACCTCGTGGTTGGAATTGAAAATTATGGAAGGACGAAACCGGCAGGTGAGGCGGATGACGGCGCATATAGGTTTTCCAACTTTGCGTTTGGTGCGTTGGCAGGTGGCGGGTTTTACCTTGGGAGATCTTGCCTGTGGTGAATATCGTCAATTAAGTGAGGGCGAAATCCGGATGTTGTATCAACGATTAAAAATGAAGGAAGTGTGAGCATGTTTAAACCGAATGTGACTTTGGCGTGCGTGGTGCATTGCAAAGGAAAATTTTTATTTGTGGAAGAATTTGAACATGGCAAGATGACGTTAAATCAGCCGGCGGGGCATTTGGAGCAAGGGGAAAGTTTGCTTGAGGGCGCGAAACGGGAGCTGTTTGAGGAAACGGGGATTGTGGCATCAATGCAAAAATTAATTAAGGTGTACCAATGGTACGCGCCGCGTACGCAGACGGATTTTTTGCGTTTTACATTTGCGTTGGAATTGGAAGATTGGGTGGAAATTAAGCCACAAGATGCGGATATTGCGGGTGGATGTTGGCTTTCGGTGGCGGAATTTGAGCAATATATTGCACAAGAGGGGCAAGCCGCGCGCAGTCCGTTAGTTTTTCAATCGGTACGAGATTATTTGCAAGGCAATTTTTATCCGTTAGAGGTGTTGCAGTGCTATGAATAACAATAAAGCTCGATAAATCGAGCTTTATTGGTTTGAGACTAACGCGCTTGGTTAAGCGGGATTTCCGGGTCGGGTTGTCCGGTGATGCGGTTACGTAAATCGCGGCGGATGACCTCAATGGTCCAGAACCAGAAAATATGACCGACTAATTCGGAAATATGTTCATATAATGGCCATTCGGAAACCGGTGGCGTTAAGCCTAATGCCGGAAAAGTGATGTAGTGTACGCAAACGTTCGCGATTAGACCGGCGCCGATACCTTGCCAGAATTTAATTTTTGGGAAACGTTCGGCAACTAAACAGTAACCAATGGCAAATACTAATGAAAACGTGATATGAGTGACGCCGATCCAGTCAAAACCGTAATCCGCGAAGGTGAATACCGGTTCAATCGGGTTGATGCCGATATAGTCGCGTAGGAAAATGTGCGGCGGGTTTAAGAAAGCGCGCGAACACACTTCTAAGGCTTGTGACGGATCTTTACACGCTGCGGCGAAGAAATCTAACGGGCTGCGTGGTGGGAACGGATGCTCAGCCCCCCATTTTACGAAAGCGGAAATTAATCCGGCGATGATGCCGACGAAAATCGCGATGCCATAGCGACGACGTGTCGGATCGGTTTGGGTAAATATACCTGACATATTTTATTCTCCGAAAAGTCAGTAAAATTTGTATTTCTCACTTTTATGTGCATAAAAGCGCGGTCATTTTTTAGGAAGAATGGAAAATAGTCAAGTGCTTTCTACGCTAAAGTAGGTAGTTGAAATATAACATGATTTGTAATAACTTGATTTTGTTGGCATTTTTGCTTTATCGTTTAAGCAAAAATTTACGATGATTTTGGTCGGTAAGGTATAAATAGAAAGTGTAATGGACAAAAAAGCGAGATTTTGTCCATTACACCTAAATAGAAAATAGGCGATAAAAAAGGGCGAATGATGCCGCCCCATACATAACATATTGAAATCAGAGTTTTGCCGATAACATCGCTTCTAATTTTTCTTGGTCAACCGCAAATTTGCGAATACCGTCAGCAAGTTTTTCGACTGCCATCGGATCGCTGTTATGTTGCCAGTAGAATTCTGCTTCAGTTAACGGTTGCGGTTTTGCTTTGACTTCACCGTTGTAGCTTAATTTACGCTCAAGTGCGGCGGTATTTTCTTGTAATTCTTTCAATAGCGCCGGTGCAATGGTTAAACGGTCGCAGCCGGCAAGTTCCGTGATTTCGCCGATATTACGGAAGCTTGCCCCCATGACGACAGTGTTATAACCGTATTGTTTGTAATAGTTGTAAATTTTGGTCACAGAAATAACGCCCGGATCTTCTGCCGGCGCGTATTCTTTTTTATCACTATTGGCTTTGTACCAGTCAAGAATACGTCCCACAAATGGAGAGATTAAATAGACGCCCGCTTCTGCACAAGCACGAGCTTGCGCTTCGGAGAATAAGAGGGTTAAGTTACAGTTAATGCCTTCTTTTTCAAGGATTTCTGCTGCGCGGATACCTTGCCATGTGGAGGCGATTTTAATTAAGATACGATCATTGCCGATACCCGCTTCATTGTAAAGGGCGATAAGTTTACGCGCTTTTTCAACGGTAGCTTGTGTGTCATAAGAAAGGCGTGCATCCACTTCGGTAGAAATGCGTCCAGGGACGATTTTGAGAATTTCTAAACCGATATTGACTGCCAATTTGTCTTCAGCATCGATTAATTGTTGTGCTTTATCGGCGCTTTTGCTTTTCGCGTAAGCCACTGCGTCGTCTATAAGTGGGACGTACTGAGGTAAGGCAGATGCGCTAAGAATTAAAGACGGGTTGGTGGTCGCGTCTTGTGGTTGGTATTTTTTGATTGCTTCAATGTCGCCGGTATCTGCTACCACGACAGTCATATTGCGTAATGTTTCTAATTGTGTAGTCATCATTTTACCTCTGTGTTTATGGTTTTATGTAAATATTCTTATTTTCATACAATAGCATATCTTTGTGATGATTAAATAATTATTTTAACTTTGGAATTAATAGACAAAAACAAAATTGCATAGAATAATCGACGAGTTTCTTATTTTAACAGGAAATGGGTATGCCGATACGTTGTCGTTGGGCGGAAAATTCCGCGATTTATGTGGATTATCATGATCATGAATGGGGCAAGCCGCAATATGACAGTTTGCGTTTGTTTGAAAAATTATGTTTGGAAGGACAGCAGGCGGGATTGTCTTGGATTACGGTGTTAAAAAAGCGTGAGGCGTATCGTCAGGCATTTTATCATTTTGATCCGGTAAAAATCGCGCAAATGAGCGCGCAGGATATCGATCGTTGTATGCAAAATGCGGGATTAATTCGGTATCGCGCCAAACTGGAAGCCATAGTGAAAAATGCGAAAGCTTATTTGCAGATGGAAAAGTGCGGTGAAAATTTTAGCGATTTTATTTGGTCGTTTGTCAATCATCAGCCGCAAATTAATGATGTGCCGGCGTTGAATGCAGTACCGGCGAAAACCGCGGTGTCAGCGGCAATGTCGAAAGCGTTGAGAAAACGTGGCTTTGTTTTTGTTGGCGAGACAACTTGCTATGCGTTTATGCAGTCTATGGGGCTGGTGGATGATCATGTCAACGACTGTTTTTGTAAATGTAAATAACGTGCTTTTTTGTTCGGTTTTCTTGTATAATCAGAAAAATTTTGTCCATATCACAGATAAGCACTAATGAAAAAATATTCTTATACATTACTTTCGTTGTCAATTTTGACCGCACTTTACAGCTTGCCGGGTCGGGCGACGACCGAACCGACCGGCGCCTTGCGAGTCGGCGGTTTGCAACAACAATGTTTGGTCGGTGTGCCGCAGATTACCGGAGAGGTGGTTTCCGGTGATCCGAATGAGTTGCCGGTGTATATCGAAGCCGATCGAGCGTGGCTAAATCAGCCGACCAATGCGATTTATGAAGGCAATGTGGATATGAAACAAGGCAATCGCCATCTTGTCACCGAGTATGTCAAAGTGGACCAAGAGGGTGAAGGAGAAAATATCCAGCGTTATGCCTACGCGAAAGGGGGATTTGATTATAAAGATAATCAAATTAAGGTATTAGGTTCAGATGCGAAAATTCATCTCAATACAAAAGACAGTGATATTAGGAATGCGGATTACCAATTTGTTGGTCGTCAAGGGCGCGGGACAGCGCAAGAAGCGGAGTTGCGCGAAACCTATCGCGAGTTACGTAATGCGACTTTTACCTCTTGTTTGCCGACGGATAACGCGTGGTTGATTGAAGCGAATGAAATCCGTCAGCATATTCAAGAAGAATATTTAGAAATGTGGCATGCGCGTTTTAAAATTTCGGGTATGCCGGTATTTTATACTCCGTATTTGCAATTGCCGATTGGTGATCGTCGTCGTTCGGGTTTGTTAATCCCGGATGCCGGCACTTCTTCGCGTGACGGTTATTGGTATTCGCAACCGATTTATTGGAATATTGCACCGAATTTTGATGCGACCATTACGCCGAAATATATGTCTCATCGCGGTTGGCAATTAAACGGTGAGTTTCGTTATTTAACCCATTTGGGAACGGGAAAAATCGCCGGCGAATATTTAAATCGTGATCGTTATGATGAATATTTGGATAAAAACAGTTCTCGCCATTTATTCTATTGGACGCACAGTTCCGCTTTCTTAAAAAATTGGCGTTTGGACATTAATTATACGCGCGTGAGCGATAAGCGTTATTTCACCGATTTTGGTTCTGATTACGGTAGCAGTACTGACGGTTATGCGGATCAAACCATGCGTATCGCCTATTATCAGCCGCATTACAATTTTGCGATTTCCGCTAAACAGTTCCAAGTATTTGATGAAAATATTTCAATAGGACCTTATCGTGCATTACCGCAAATTGATTTTAACTACTATAAAAACGGGTTAGCCAATGGCTTGCTTGATTTTAAACTGTTTTCACAAGCGGTACATTTTGATAATGACAGTGCCGAAATGCCGACCGCGTGGCGTTTCCATTTTGAACCGAGTTTCAATATGCCATTGTCTAACCGTTATGGCAGTTTAAATGTGGAAACAAAATTGTATGCGACGCACTATATCCAAAAAGACGGTAAAGATCAGGTCGAGGAAATGGATAAGTCCGTGTCGCGCGTGTTGCCACAGTTAAAAGTGGATTTGCAAACCTTGCTCGCCGGCAACCGCACTTTTATTGACGGGTATATGCAAACTCTTGAGCCGCATATTCAATATTTGTATCGTCCGTATAAAGATCAAAGCAAAATTGGTAGTGCCAATAATTCAGATTATTTAGGGTTCGGTTATGATTCTGCGCTGTTGCAACAAGATTATTTTTCGTTGTTCCGTGCGCGTCGTTATAGCGGTTTAGACAGACTTTCTTCCGCAAACCAAGTCACTTTAGGGGGAACGACGCGTTTCTATGATGCCAATTCCAGTGAACGTTTTAATTTCTCTATTGGGCAAATTTATTATATTCAAGATTCAAGAATTGACGAAGACCGTAATAACAGTACGCAGGGTTCATCTTCTTGGGCATTGGAATCCAATTGGAAAATTACGGATAAATTGCAATGGCGTGGTAGCTATTTGTATGATACCAGTTTAAATCAAACCTCATTGGCAAATACCACCTTGGAATACAATCCAAGTGGGATGAATTTAATTCAGTTAAATTATCGTTATGCCAGCCAAGAATATATCGATCAGAATTTAACCCGCGGCATTAATCGTTACGATCAGGATATTAAACAATTGGGTGTAATGGCGGCGATGGATGTAACGGATAACTGGGTGATTGTGGCGCGTTATTATCAAGATTTAGCCTTGAGAAAACCGGTTGAGCAATATTTAGGGCTGCAGTATAACTCTTGCTGTTGGGCAATTGGGGTTGGCGCGCGACGCTATGTGACCAGTCGTATCGAGCAAGAACCGAATGAAGTGTTATATGATCATGGTATCAGTTTTACCTTTGAATTACGCGGGTTGGCTAATGATCATAAAAGCGGTATTGAGCGTATGTTAAAACGCGGTAAATTACCCTATATTCAGGCCTTTAGTTTATAATTTTTTTAAGATGTATCAACAAAAAGTGCGGTTAAAATAACCGCACTTTTTTTATCTTTTTGCAGGATGATTACGGGATTATGACAGTAAAGATATAGGCGGCAAGGTTGACCAATAAAACGATACCATATAGCATATTGGTTCTTCCGTGATTGAGCGATAACATGGCAACAAAAGCGGAAAGGCAGAGTAATACCATGGATTTCCAATCTAATCCTAATACCATATTAATGTCATAAATTAAACAGACAACCACCACCGCCGGAATGGTCAAGCCAATACTGGCAAGGGCGGAACCGAGTGCTAAATTAATGCTGGTTTGCAGGCGATTGCGGTGTGCAGCGGTTAGCGCGGCTAATCCTTCCGGCATTAACACCACTGCAGCGATAATCACGCCCACTAAAGTGAGCGGTGCACCGGCGGAGATGACCAAACTTTCGATAATTGGTGACAGCGCTTTGGCAAGGAGGACAACGATTCCTAAACCAATAATGAGGAAAAGTAGGCTGATTAATGCCACTTTGCGACTTGGCGGTTCGGCGTGGTGCGTTGGGTTATCATCATCAGCTAAGAAATAATCACGATGGCGTACAGTTTGTACCATAATAAAAGATCCGTATAGTACTAAGGAGGCTATCGCGACAAAGAGTAATTGAGCCGAACTGTAAGTAGGACCTTCGGTGGAGGTGGTGAAATTGGGTAAAATAAGTGTTAATACTAAAATCGAAACAAGCGTGACCAGCGCGGTGGTGGCAGATTTTTGGCTAAAATATTGTTCGTGATGCTTTAAGCCGCCAATCATAAGGCAAGCTCCGAGGATACCGTTCAGGATTAACATAATCGCAGCAAAAACCGTGTCACGCGCTAAATAGGCGGCGTTATCTCCGCCGGCAACCATGAGTGACACAATTAATGCCACTTCAATGACAGTAATGGCTAAAGCTAAAATAATCGTCCCGAAAGGTTCGCCGACTTTATGCGCTACAACTTCGGCGTGGTGAACGGCAGAAAGTACGCTACCAATCAGCAACAAGCCGGCTGCAATTTGCAGCCACGGGTTTTCTTTGATTCCTACGAAATAAAGCCCCCAAGCGAGCAGGGGTAAAACAAGAGACCATAAAGGAAGAGGAGAATGTTGTTTTGTCATTGTGATAAAAATTGTCCTATAAGTTGATGGTAATCATGTTGTCGTTGTTTTGCAACATCAAGATTATAATATAGTTTTTTTTAGTGTGCAGGGAAAAGTGCGGTGGTTTTTTGGTAAATTTTCTTATGCGGAGCAATACAAAATGCAGTTGCTTTTTATCTGTAATTTATGGTAAACTGCGCCACCTATTTACATTAGGGTAAGTAGGCTCGTCCCGAAAGGGTGTTATTAATTTTAGCGGAGTACTAAGATGATCCAAGAACAGACTATGCTCGACGTAGCTGATAACTCAGGCGCTCGCAGTGTAATGTGTATCAAGGTTCTAGGTGGATCGCACCGTCGTTACGCTGCTATTGGTGATATCATCAAAATTACTGTAAAAGAAGCAATTCCTCGCGGTAAAGTTAAAAAAGGTGATGTATTAAAAGCAGTTGTTGTGCGCACCAAGAAGGGTGTTCGTCGCCCAGATGGATCAGTCATTCGCTTCGATGGTAACGCTTGTGTTATTTTAAACAATAACTCTGAGCAACCAATCGGTACTCGTATTTTTGGACCGGTGACTCGTGAACTTCGTTCTGAGAAATTCATGAAGATCATTTCTTTGGCACCAGAAGTACTGTAAGGAGAAGTGAGAAATGGCTGCAAAAATTCGTCAAAATGATGAAGTAATTGTTCTTGCCGGTAAAAGCAAGGGCAAACGTGGTAAGGTAACTAAAGTGTTATCTAACGGTAAAGTGATTGTTGAAGGTGTAAATATTATCACTAAACATCAAAAACCGGTTCCTTCTTTAGGCAAAGAAGGTGGTTTAGTGAAAAAAGAAGCTCCGATTGATGTGTCAAATGTTGCAATTTTTAACCCGAAAACAAATAAAGCTGACCGTGTTGGTTTTAGATTTGAAGATGGCAAAAAGGTTCGTTTCTTCAAATCTAATAATGAAATTATTTAATAGTAAACTGGAGTAATGCGATGGCGAAACTGCATGATTACTACAGAGATCAAGTAGTTAATGAATTGAAATCTAAATTCAACTACAAATCTGTCATGCAAGTCCCACGAATCGAAAAGATTACCCTGAATATGGGGGTGGGTGAAGCATTGACCGATAAAAAATTGCTAGATAACGCAGTAGCAGATTTAGCAGCGATTAGCGGTCAAAAACCTTTAATTACTAAAGCACGCAAATCTGTTGCAGGCTTTAAAATCCGTCAGGGATATCCTATCGGTTGTAAAGTGACACTACGCGGTGAGCGTATGTGGGAGTTCTTAGAACGTTTAATTACAATTGCTGTTCCACGTATTCGTGACTTCCGCGGTTTAAGCGCGAAATCATTTGATGGTCGTGGTAATTATAGCATGGGTGTGCGTGAGCAAATCATCTTCCCTGAAATCGACTATGATAAAGTTGATCGTGTACGTGGTTTAGATATTACTATTACCACAAGTGCGAAGAGTGATGAAGAAGGTCAAGCACTATTAGCTGCCTTTAATTTCCCATTCCGTAAATAAGGCAGGTTACAAATGGCTAAACAATCAATGAAAGCACGCGATGTAAAACGCGTTAAATTGGCTGAAAAATTCTATGCTAAACGTGTAGAGTTGAAAAAAATCATTTCTGATGTGAATGCTTCAGATGAAGATCGTTGGGATGCCGTGATGAAGTTGCAAACTTTACCACGTGATTCAAGCCCAAGCCGCCAACGTAACCGCTGCCGCCAAACCGGACGTCCTCATGGCGTTTTACGTAAGTTTGGTTTAAGCCGTATTAAAGTTCGCGAAGCAGCAATGCGTGGCGAAATCCCAGGCCTTAAAAAAGCAAGTTGGTAATTTACCACTTTATTTTGGAATCGGAGTAAAAGCACAATGAGTATGCAAGATCCAATCGCAGATATGTTGACCCGCATTCGTAACGGTCAAGCTGCGAACAAAGTTGCGATCAGTATGCCTTCATCCAAGCTAAAAGTGGCGATTGCCAATGTATTAGCAGCGGAAGGTTATATTGAAAGCGTTAAAGTTTCAGAAGGCGTTAAGCCTGAGTTGGAAATTACTTTAAAATATTTCCAAGGCAAACCGGTTGTAGAAAGCATCCAACGCGTGAGCCGCCCTGGTCTACGTATTTATAAACGTAAAGACGAATTACCAAAAGTAATGGGTGGTTTAGGAGTTGCAATTGTTTCTACATCTAAAGGTGTGATGACTGACCGTGCAGCTCGTCAAGCGGGCTTGGGCGGCGAAATCATCTGTTATGTAGCTTAATAGAGAGGTAGGAAAATGTCTCGTGTTGCAAAAGCACCTGTTAATATTCCTGCCGGTGTTCAAGTTACTTTGAACGGTCAGCTATTAACAGTAAAAGGTAAGAATGGCGAGTTATCTCGTACCATTCATAACTCAGTTGAAGTTAAACAAGATAATAATGAATTGACTTTCGCTCCTCGTGAGGGAATTGTCGGTGCTGACGCACAAGCGGGTACAGCACGTGCATTAGTTAATGCAATGGTTATCGGTGTTACTGAAGGCTTCACTAAGAAGTTACAATTGGTGGGTGTTGGTTATAGAGCACAAATTAAAGGCAACGTTGTTGCATTAAGTTTAGGTTTTTCACACCCTGTTGAGCACATATTACCGGCTGGTATTACCGCTGAATGTCCATCTCAAACCGAAATCGTGTTGAAAGGTGCTGACAAACAATTAATTGGTCAAGTCGCAGCAGATATTCGTGCTTATCGCCGTCCTGAGCCTTATAAAGGTAAAGGTGTACGTTACGCTGATGAAGTAATACGTACAAAAGAGGCTAAGAAGAAATAATTAAGGTAACACTATGGATAAGAAATCAGCTCGTATCCGTCGTGCAGCTCGTGCACGTCATATGATGAGAGAGCAAGGTGTAACACGTTTAGTGGTTCATCGTACGCCTCGTCATATTTATGCACAAGTAATCGCACCAAACGGTTCAGAAGTGCTTGCCGCTGCTTCTACAGTTGAGACAGCAATTAGTGAGCAAGTAAAATATACCGGAAATAAAGATGCTGCAGCAGTGGTTGGTAAACTGGTTGCTGAAAGAGCATTGGCAAAAGGCGTTAAAAACGTTGCTTTTGATCGTTCCGGCTTTAAATATCATGGTCGTGTCCAATCTTTAGCGGACGCTGCCCGTGAAGCTGGTCTACAGTTCTAATAGAGGTAATTTTAGATGGCAAACATCGAAAAACAAGCTGGTGAACTGCAAGAGAAGCTAATCGCGGTAAACCGTGTATCAAAAACTGTAAAAGGTGGTCGTATTATGAGCTTTACTGCATTAACTGTAGTAGGTGATGGTAACGGTCGTGTAGGTTTTGGTTATGGTAAAGCGCGCGAAGTTCCGGCAGCGATCCAAAAAGCGATGGAAAAAGCACGTCGCAATATGATTACTGTGGCTTTAAATGAAGGCACATTACAGCATCCTATCAAGGGAACTCACACCGGTTCTCGTGTATTTATGCAACCAGCCAGCGAAGGTACAGGTATTATCGCAGGTGGTGCAATGCGTGCGGTGTTAGAAGTTGCAGGTGTTCGTAACGTTCTTTCTAAAGCATACGGTTCAACTAACCCGATTAACGTTGTTCGTGCAACTATTGATGCGCTTTCAAATATGAAATCACCAGAAATGGTTGCTGCTAAACGTGGCAAAACCGTTGATGAAATTTTGGGGTAATTGTTTATGGCTAAAACTATTAAAGTAACACAAGTACGTAGTTCTATTGCTCGTTTACCGAAGCATAAAGCTACTTTGCGTGGTCTTGGTCTTCGCCATATGCATCATACTGTTGAGTTAATTGATACTCCGGCTGTACGCGGTATGATCAACCAAGTTTCATACATGGTTAAAGTGGAGGAGTAAGAGATGCGTTTAAATACTCTATCTCCGGCTGAAGGCGCAAAGCATAGTGCAAAACGTCTTGGTCGTGGTATTGGTTCCGGTTTAGGTAAAACCGGTGGGCGTGGTCACAAAGGTCAGAAATCTCGTACTGGCGGCGGTGTTCGTCGTGGTTTCGAGGGTGGTCAAATGCCTTTATACCGTCGTTTACCGAAATTTGGTTTTACTTCAATGAAATCTGCTGTAACAGCAGAAGTTCGTTTGAATGATTTAACCAAAGTCGAAGGAAACGTAGTCACTTTAGATACATTAAAAGCAGCTAACGTATTAACAAAAGATATTCGATTTGCCAAAGTAATTCTTGCAGGCGAAGTGAAAGGTGCGGTAGTTGTTCGTGGTTTACGTGTAACTAAAGGTGCAAAAGCGGCAATTGAAGCTGCCGGCGGTTCAATCGAGGAATAATTAACAAATGGCTAAGCAACCAGGTTATCAAAGTAGAAGTACTCAAAACGGTACAGGTGAACTAAAAAGCAGATTGTTGTTTGTGCTAGGTGCACTTATCGTTTTCCGTATTGGTTCTTTCATTCCGGTTCCTGGTATTGACGCGGCCGTGTTAGCTCAATTACTTGAACAGCAAAAAGGCACCATCATTGATATGTTTAATATGTTCTCTGGTGGTGCATTGAGTCGTGCGTCAATTTTTGCATTAGGTATCATGCCTTATATTTCGGCATCAATTATCATTCAATTATTGACCACGGTTCATCCTGCATTATCTGAATTGAAGAAAGAAGGTGAAGCCGGACGTCGTAAAATTAGTAAATATACTCGTTATTCGACATTAGTTTTGGCAACCGTACAAGCAATCGGTATTTCTACTGGGTTACCGAATATGCTACCGGGATTAGTACCGAATCTTGGATTTGGTTTTTATTTCACAGCAGTAATCAGCTTGGTGACAGGTACAATGTTCCTTATGTGGTTAGGTGAACAGATTACGGAACGTGGAATTGGTAACGGTATTTCTTTAATTATTTTTGCGGGTATCGTTGCTGGTCTTCCTTCAGCAATTGGTCAGACAATTGAGCAGGCTCGTCAAGGGCAAATGCATCTACTAGTTCTTCTATTGATCGCTGTTATTGTATTTGCAGTGACTTACTTTGTTGTCTTTGTAGAAAGAGGACAAAGAAGAATTAAAGTTGAATATGCAAAACGCCAGCAAGGGCGTCAAATTTTAGGTGGTCATTCTACACACTTACCACTTAAAGTGAATATGGCAGGAGTTATTCCTGCAATCTTTGCTTCAAGTATTATCCTTTTCCCTGCTACATTAACATCGTGGTTTGGTCAAGGTTCCAGTTTGGAATGGTTAACTGATCTGTCAATGTTATTACATCCGGGTCAACCTTTATATTTGATTGTTTATGCGGTTGCGATTATTTTCTTTAGTTTCTTCTACACTGCGATGCAATATAATCCGCGTGATACAGCAGATAATTTGAAAAAATCTGGCGCATTTATACCCGGAATTAGACCAGGTGAACAAACATCACGCTATATTGATAAAATTATGACCCGCCTAACATTGATTGGTGGTTTGTATATCACATTCGTATGTTTGGTTCCTTATATTATGACATCAGCTTGGAATGTTCAGTTTTACTTCGGTGGGACATCCTTATTGATTGTTGTAGTAGTAATTATGGATTTCATCGTTCAGGTTCAAAGTCACTTAATGTCGACAAAATATGAATCTGCGCTGAAGAAAGCAAACCTTAAAGGTTTTGGACAATAATTGTCCATATAAATAAAAGGGATAAGCAATGAAAGTTCGTGCTTCCGTTAAGAAGTTATGTCGTAACTGTAAGATTGTTAAACGTGAGGGTGTTGTGCGTGTTTTATGTAGTGACCCTAAACATAAACAACGTCAAGGTTAATTGATATTTTTTCTTGCAAAGAACCAGTTGAGCAGGTATACTGCTCAACTCATTTATGTCCTTGACATACTGTTTGAGTATCCTGAAAACGGGCTTTTCAAGATCAGTATGTCAAATTAATCAAACGAATAGGAGTGCATAGTGGCCCGTATTGCAGGCATTAACATTCCTGATCAAAAACACACTGTAATCGCTTTAACTGCAATTTACGGTATCGGTAAAACTCGTTCTAAAGCAATTTGTGCGGCGGCGGGTATTGCTGAAGATGTGAAGATCAGAGAATTGTCTGAAGAGCAGATTGATAAACTGCGTGACGAAGTTGGTAAATTTACCGTTGAAGGTGACTTACGCCGTGAAGTAACACTTAACATTAAACGCCTACTTGATTTAGGTTGTTATCGTGGTTTACGTCATCGTCGTAGTTTACCAGTACGTGGTCAACGTACTAAAACTAATGCGCGTACCCGTAAGGGTCCTCGTAAGCCGATCAAGAAATAAGTCGGGGTAAATTTAAATGGCAAAAACACCAGTTCGTGCACGTAAACGTGTAAAAAAACAAGTTGTAGATGGCGTAGCACATATTCACGCATCTTTCAATAATACAATCGTTACCATTACTGACCGTCAAGGTAATGCTTTAGCATGGGCAACCGCAGGTGGTTCAGGTTTCCGTGGTTCTCGTAAATCTACCCCGTTTGCTGCACAAGTTGCGGCTGAACGTTGTGCTGAAATCGTTAAAGAATTTGGCTTAAAGAACTTGGAAGTTATGGTTAAAGGACCGGGTCCTGGTCGTGAGTCAACAATCCGTGCTTTAAATGCAGCGGGTTTCCGTATCACGAATATTACAGATGTGACTCCGATTCCACATAACGGTTGTCGTCCACCGAAAAAACGTCGTGTTTAATGACGTACTAGGATAGTTGGAGAAAGAAAATGGCAAGATATTTGGGTCCTAAACTCAAGCTCAGCCGTCGTGAAGGTACTGACTTATTCCTTAAGTCAGGAGTACGCGCGATTGATTCAAAATGTAAAATTGATACAGCACCTGGTCAACACGGTGCTCGTAAACCGCGGTTGTCAGACTATGGTAGTCAATTACGTGAAAAACAAAAAGTTCGTCGTATCTATGGTATTTTAGAACGTCAATTTCGTAATTACTATACTGAAGCAAACCGTTTAAAAGGTAATACCGGTGAGAACTTACTGGTATTATTAGAAGGTCGATTGGATAACGTTGTTTATCGCATGGGCTTTGCTGCAACTCGTGCTGAGGCTCGTCAATTGGTGAGTCACAAAGCGATTGTTGTAAATGGTCGTGTTGTGAATATACCATCATTCCAAGTTTCGGTTAATGATGTCGTAGCTGTTCGTGAGAAATCTAAAAAACAGGCACGTATTAAAGCGTCATTAGAATTAGCAGAGCAAAGAGAAAAACCAACTTGGTTAGAAGTTGATTCTGCGAAAATGGAAGGTGTGTTCAAACGTGTTCCTGAACGTTCTGATTTATCAGCAGACATTAACGAACATCTGATCGTTGAGCTTTATTCTAAATAATAAAGCTTCGTAGCAAAGAGAGGATAAAATGCAGGGTTCTGTTACAGAATTTTTAAAACCACGTTTAGTTGATATCGAGCAAATTAGCCCGACTCATGCTAAAGTGATCTTAGAACCGTTAGAGCGTGGCTTTGGTCATACTCTAGGTAATGCATTACGTCGTATTCTTTTATCTTCAATGCCGGGTTGTGCTGTCACTGAAGTAGAAATTGAAGGCGTATTGCATGAGTATAGTAGTAAAGAAGGTGTTCAAGAAGATATTATTGAAGTGCTTCTAAATCTCAAAGGCCTAGCGGTTAAAGTACAGAATAAAGATAATGTTTATCTGACACTAAACAAATCTGGAATTGGCCCTGTTGTTGCAGCTGACATTACTCATGATGGTGATGTAGAAATTGTTAATCCTGATCATGTCATCTGCCATTTAACGGACGAAAACGCCTCTATCAATATGCGTATTCGTGTTCAACGTGGTAGAGGATATGTTCCGGCATCAGCTCGTGTGCATAACGTACATGAAGAAGAGCGCCCAATAGGTCGTTTACTAATCGATGCTTGTTATAGTCCGGTAGATCGCATTGCTTATAATGTGGAAGCGGCTCGTGTGGAACAGCGCACTGACTTGGATAAATTGGTCATTGAGTTAGAAACCAACGGAACAATTGATCCGGAAGAAGCAATTCGTCGCGCAGCAACAATTTTAGCAGAGCAACTAGATGCTTTCGTTGATTTGCGAGATGTTCGTCAACCAGAAGTTAAGGAAGAGAAACCGGAGTTTGATCCGATTTTGTTACGTCCTGTTGATGACTTAGAGTTGACAGTTCGTTCTGCTAACTGTTTGAAAGCAGAAACAATTCACTATATCGGTGATTTAGTACAGCGTACTGAAGTTGAGTTATTGAAAACACCTAACCTTGGTAAGAAATCACTTACTGAGATTAAAGATGTGCTTGCTTCACGCGGCTTATCACTTGGTATGCGCCTTGAGAATTGGCCACCAGCAAGTATTGCTGAAGACTAGTTTGGTCATAGGTTAAAGATTTTTCTGAGAAGGATAAGGTCATGCGCCATCGTAAGAGTGGTCGTCAACTAAACCGTAATAGCAGTCATCGCCAAGCGATGTTTCGCAATATGGCAAGTTCATTAGTAAGTCATGAGATCATCAAGACTACATTGCCAAAAGCGAAAGAATTACGTCGTGTAGTTGAGCCGTTAATTACATTAGCAAAAGTAGATAGCGTTGCAAATCGTCGTTTAGCTTTTGCTCGTACACGCAACATTGATACTGTTGCTAAATTGTTCAATGAATTAGGTCCACGTTTTGCTCAACGTGCGGGTGGTTATACTCGCATCTTAAAATGTGGTTTCCGTGCAGGCGACAATGCTCCAATGGCTTACATTGAGTTAGTCGATCGCCCGGAAGTAGTTGCTGAAGAAGTGACTACTGCAGAATAATTGATGATGATTTAATGAAAAGCCCACTTAATGTGGGCGTTTTTTATTTGCTCCATGCTGTATTATGAAAAATGATCGTTATATTGATCATTATGTTGATTATGTCAATTTCTATCGCTTAATTAATAAGCAATCTTTTTGTTGTTAATCTCTATATTATTCACACCAAATAAATCATTCTATCCTATTGATTTATAATATAAATTATTTTTTATTTAAACCTATAAAAGTTATTCCTGATTATTCAATTAATAGATCACATAGTTATCCACAAAAATATTGGATAACTTTTTAAGTATGAAAGATCTCATATTTCTTCGCATTATGCCGGTGATAATGCTAGTTTTTTTATTCAATAATAGGAGATAAAATCCTCACTAAAAGGCATTAAAGGAGCTTTACAGGAAATACGGTGATTTCTGATGGATCCAAAAAATATTGATATCAGATAAGGATCTTTTGTCCGTTAATCAAAGTTATGCATAACTTATTGCCGAATTATCCACAGAATTATTCACCTGTTAATATTTTAAAAAAATGACCGCACTTTTTTTTTTTTTTTCAGATCACGTTTCATCAAGTATTGTATTAAAACAAAGATTATTGGTTGTGTAAATTCTAAGATTATGGAACAATTTAAGGATATTATTTATAAATAGTTTAAGGTGAACGATAGTGATCGATTTCGATGGCTACCGTCCAAATGTAGGAATTGTGATTTGCAATAGCAATGGGCAGGTCCTATGGGCGAAAAGGTATGGGCAAAATTCTTGGCAATTTCCTCAAGGTGGGATTAATGATAATGAAAATGCCGAACAAGCAATGTATCGTGAGCTTTTTGAGGAAGTGGGGCTGACTCGTAAAGATGTCAAAATTTTGTATGTATCGAAACAATGGTTGCGCTATAAATTGCCGAAGCGATTATTACGTTACGACTGTAAGCCGGTTTGTATCGGGCAAAAACAGCGCTGGTATTTATTGCAGCTAATCTCCGATGAAGCGAATATCAATATGCAAAGCAACAAATCTCCTGAGTTTGATGGATGGAGATGGGTGAGTTTTTGGTATCCCGTTCGTCAAGTGGTTTCCTTTAAACGAGATGTTTATCGTAAGGCAATGAAAGAATTTGCGATCTTTTTGTATGAACGTAAACAAGATCCCTTAGTGCCTCCTCCTTTTGCCGAAAGTAAAAAAACGTCTCAATCTACAAAAAAATCAGGATTTACACATAAATATTCAAGACGTTCTTTTAATTATAAAACAAGGGGTTAATCATGCTAACCTTTATTCTTATTTGTCTCGTGGTCGGTTGTGTTGTCGGTTTTTTAGCCGGATTATTTGGTATTGGCGGGGGGTTAATCATTGTCCCCATTCTGGTTTATTTATTACCCATGATGGGGGTACCCGATCCATTATTAATGTCCACCGCGTTAGGCACCTCTTTTGCCACTATTGTGATCACCGGGTTTTCCTCGGCGCAACGTCATTATAAATTGGGCAATATTCGTTGGGATGCAGTGAAAATTTTAGCCCCTGTTATCATGGTAACCACATACTTTGCCGGTGCTTTTATCAGTAAATTGGATCGTGACATTTCCGGTAAACTATTCGCCTGCTTAGTTATTTATTTAGCAGTGAAGATGATTTTATCCATCAAGCCGAAGGAAACGGGTAAAACCCTGACGAATATGGCATCCGTGGTTGGCGGTGTGTTAATTGGTATTGCATCCAGCGCAGCCGGAATTGGCGGTGGCGGATTTATCGTACCTTTTTTAAATTCACGCGGTATCGAAATGAAAAAAGCTATCGGCTCCTCCGCATTTTGCGGCATGTTGCTTGGCTTGTCAGGGATGCTAAGTTTTATGCAAAGTGGATGGAGTGCGGAAGGAATGCCGGATTCTTCTGTCGGTTATGTATATTTACCCGCAGTATTAGGTATCACTTTAACCTCTTTTTTCACCTCAAAAATCGGGGCGACCATCACCAGTAAATTGCCGGTTGCCACCTTAAAACGTTATTTTGCTTTATTATTGATTGCTATTGCGTTCGATATGTTTATTCACTAAAGGACAATTATGAATACGAATTTTTTCCAAATGCCCTATATTGATCCGGTGGTTTTTACCTTGGGACCGATAAAATTACACTGGTATGGTGTGATGTATTTGCTCGGCTTTCTTTTTGCTTATTGGCTGGGATCAAAACGAGTGAAGCAATCCAACGGATTATGGTCAACGGAACAATTCGAGCAACTGATTTATAACTGTTTTTTCGGTGTCATTTTAGGTGGGCGTATTGGCGACGTCTTTTTTTACAGCTTCGATAAATTTATGCAGGATCCGCTGTATTTATTCCGTATTTGGGAAGGCGGAATGTCTTTTCACGGCGGGCTTATCGGCGTGATCATTGCAATGATCTGGACTTCACGTCGGCAACAGCGTAATTTCTGGCGGACAGCTGATTTTGTCGCGCCGCTAATTCCGTTTGGACTTGGGGTGGGGCGCATTGGAAACTTTATCAACAGCGAATTATGGGGACGTGTCACCGATGTGCCTTGGGCAATGATTCCATATAATGGAACCGTTCCTTTGCATCCATCACAACTTTATGAAGCCTTCCTTGAAGGATTGGTTTTATTCGTCATGCTATATGTTTTTTCGCGCAAATCACGCCCGCAAGGATCTGTTGCAGGATTATTTTTACTCGGTTATGGAGTGTTCCGTTTCCTGGTAGAATATGTGCGTGAAATCGATCATAGTGTAAATACCGTGAATGATTTAATTACGCGAGGTCAAATGTTATCATTGCCAATGATTATTGGCGGTATTGTTATTTTAATCTGGGCGAATCAACGTCATGCCAGTAAAAGTGCGGTCAAAAAAGGATAAGTTTTATGCGTCAATATTTAGATTTATGTCAACGAATTATCGATCAAGGTTGCTGGGTTGAAAACGAACGAACAGGGAAACGTTGTTTAACTTTGATTAATGCGGATTTAACTTATGATGTCGCCAACAATCAATTCCCGCTAATCACCACGCGCAAAAGCTACTGGAAAGCCGCCATTGCGGAATTTTTGGGTTACATTCGCGGTTATGATAATGCGGCGGATTTTCGCAAACTCGGTACCAAAACCTGGGATGCCAATGCCAATGAAAATCTTGCTTGGTTAAATAACCCAAACCGCAAAGGTGAAGATGATATGGGGCGGGTTTATGGCGTCCAAGGACGCGCTTGGCGTAAGCCGAATGGAGAATCTGTCGATCAGTTACGTAAAATTGTTGATCATTTAACGAAAGGCATTGATGATCGCGGTGAAATTTTTACGTTTTATAATCCCGGGGAAATTGAATTAGGTTGCTTGCGTCCTTGTATGCATACACACACATTTTCTTTGCTTGGTGATACCCTGTACCTGACCAGTTATCAGCGTTCTTGTGATGTCCCGCTTGGCTTGAATTTTAATCAAATTCAAGTGTTTACCTTTTTAGCCTTAATGGCACAAATTACCGGTAAAAAAGCGGGGCAGGCCTATCATAAAATTGTCAATGCGCATATTTATGAAGACCAACTTGAATTGATGCGGGATGTGCAATTAAAGCGTGAACCATTTCCGTTACCTCGCTTAGAAATTAACCCGGATATTAAAACCCTACAGGATTTGGAAACTTGGGTCACCATGGATGATTTCAAGGTGGTCGGTTATCAATGTCATGAAGCGATTAAATATCCTTTTTCGGTGTAAGTAAACTCTAACTTGGTAGTTTATTGTGCAATCCGAATTTGATATTCAAATGATGCAGTACGCCTTATCCTTGGCGGATAAAGCGGAGGCATCAGGGGAGATTCCGGTCGGTGCGGTATTGGTTGATGAACAGGGGAAAATTATCGGCGAAGGCTGGAATTTATCCATTGTGCATTCCGATCCGACTGCACACGCCGAAATTATCGCCTTACGCAATGCGGCACAGTACGTGCAAAATTATCGCCTCCTTAATACGACGCTGTATGTCACTTTAGAACCTTGTACCATGTGCGCCGGCGCGATTTTACACAGTCGCATCAAGCGGTTAGTGTTTGGTGCTTACGATCAAAAAACTGGTGCGGTAGGTTCACGTTTCCATTTCTTTGAGGACTATAAAATGAACCATATGCTGGAAATTACCGGTGGTGTATTGCAAGATCTTTGTAGCCAAAAATTAAGTGCATTTTTCCAAAAAAGACGTGCGCAGAAAAAAGTGGAGAAAGAGGAAAAGGTTAATTTATTAAATCACCAAAACGAGAAGAATTAGGTAAGTGGTTTGAATAAGGGTAGAAGATCAAAGTGATCTTCTACCATTGAATGGAAAGATTACGATTCGGCTTGCTCGATTTCGTCGCCTTTTTCGACCGCACTTTTGATGGTAAGTACCACTTCAGCGGAAATCATCTGGGTCAGAATTGTCGAAATATCTGTTAGTTTTTGTGGATCGGCAATATTATTTTCATCAAAATAGCCACTATTTTTTAGGCTCGCCACAAAAGCGGAGAATACGGCTTTATCAAAAAATTCCGGCGCATTGATACCATGTAAAACGGAGAGACGTTGTGCAATGGATTGGCTTTCTTTTTCCAGATTTGCACGCGGCATTTTAGGATCGTTTTGCAACAGGCTCACTGTAATATAATAGCGCTGTAAAATTTCGCGTACACCGGCTGACCAAAGTTGTAAGGTACGCACGTTAGCTTTATTGATAGACAATAAATTCTCGCTTACTTGGATAATTTGTTGGCGTTGGAATTCGGATACAATTTTATCTGTTTGCGCTTTTAATTGATTCTCGCTGAAATGCAGGAATAATTCCCCTTTCAAGAAGGGATAAATTTTGCTCACTGATTGCAAGACCAAGTCTTTTTGAATGGCTTCGTAATGCAAAATCATACTCGCAATTAAAGACGGTAATACGAATAAGTGTTGGATATTATTACGATAATAGGTCATCAACACTGCCGAGTTTCGCTCTAAGCGAATGATCTCACCAAAATTATCTTTTTCGATCAGCACACCTACTCGATCTAAACTGAGGACGTGTGACAACATTGCTTCCGGTGTTTCTTGCGGCACGATAATATCCGTCGAATAAGGAACCTGTTGTAAAAATTGTTGATAACTGGCAAGTTGTTCGAGTAATTGCTCGCGCGATAATGCTCGTTGGCGCGAAGACAATAAGGCTGTCCCGGTTAGGTTCATTGCGTTAACCGCTGCGGCGTTATTAATATGTACCATCACTTGATTAGAAATAGTATCGACTGCAGGACTGAACCAACTTGGGCGTTCTTCATCCGTTGGCGTTTTCCATTCGGGGAAATGTTGGTTGAGGTAGTTGCTTAATACGATCGGTTCACCGAAATTGACGTAGCCTTGCCCTAAATTTCGCAATTTTTTGATAACCCGCAACACCAAACCGGCATTTTCTTTTCTTTTGCCGCACCACGCAATTCTTTGGCATAAGTATCCACTTCCAATACATGTTCATATCCCACATATACCGGTACCACCGAAATTGGACGAGTTTGATGTTGCTGCAAGGCTTGCAAGGTCATTGACATCATTCCGGTTTTCGGCGCTAATAAGCGTCCCGTGCGCGAGCGTCCGCCCTCAATAAAATATTCGACGGAATAGCCACGATGGAATAATTCAGCTAAATATTCACGGAAAATCGTGGAATATAAGCGATTTCCCTTGAAAGTACGACGTATAAAAAACGCGCCGCCACGACGGAACATGGCGCCAACTGGCCAGAAATTTAAATTGATACCGGCAGCAATATGTGGCGGTACCAAACCTTGATGATATAACACATAAGATAACAACAAATAGTCAATATGACTACGGTGGCAAGGAACATAGACAATTTCATGCCCGTCTAACGCTAATTTGCGTACACGATCGGCATTGCGTACATCAATTCCATGATACAATTTGTTCCATAACCAACGTAGAAAACGATCCGCGATACGCAATCCCTCGTAATTTACGTTGGCGGCAATCTCATCCAAAATTTTGTAGGCTTCCGCTTTCGCTTTGTCTTCACTGATTTTTTTACTTTTCGCCTCATTCGCAATAGCCGCTAAAATCACTTCAGATTTTAATAACTTATTAAACATTGCTTCGCGGTTTGGCAATCTTGGACCGGTGGCGGAAATGCGTTGTTTAGAAAAGTGAATTTTTGCAACACGTGCAAGTTTGGTCGCTATAGTTTCATCAGAACCATGTTCATTGACCATATACCGAAAGGAAACTGCCTGCGAAAAACGTACAAAGGTATCGCGCCCAAACCAAATGGCGGCGGCAGTTTTTTGAATTCCGTTGAGCAAGCGTAAATTCGGTAAGCCGGATTTGTCTTCATGACCCGGAGAGCGTCCCCACAACACGGAAACCGGAATTAATTGCACATCCAATTCTGGCAAAGTGCGGTGCAATTCTAAATATTTATTGAAAATTGCAATCGTTTCTTGTTTTGCTCCTTTGGATTTAAAGAAACGTCGTCCTTCATCTAAAAATACGAAACGCGGCAATGATGTTTTCTCAATGATATTATTTTCTGCCGGATCCGGTAAGCCTACACTTAAGCAATTTTTACGGAAAATCACCCAGTCGGTTTCTGAAGTGTATGGCAAGACATATACGATAGGTTGCTCAATATTTAATTGTAATTCTTGGATGGGGTGATGGGGAATAGGGTTATTTTTACTAAAAAAGATAATGGAAATTCCAGTAATTTACGATATGCATTCAGTAAGCCAGACATAGATGATCCCATGAACGAATAATTTATGTTAGAAGTTGCAGTATTTTAGCATAAAAATCGGTATTTCTTTAGCATTTACTAAAGAAACCGTTGCAACAGCATGCTTTATGTATATAATAACAGTTATTCTGTATATAAAAACAGGAGGGAATATGGGGTTAATAAAAGCCTTAACCGCGCGACAGCAGGAAGTTTATGATTTACTAAAGCGTCATCTGGAAACTACCGGTATGCCGCCGACGCGTGCTGAAATTTCTAAAGAATTGGGCTTTCGTTCGCCGAATGCCGCTGAAGAGCATTTAAAAGCCCTAGCGCGAAAAGGGGTGATTGAGATTTTATCCGGTACTTCGCGCGGGATTCGTTTGTTAGTGGATGAAGACGAAAAAGAGGATGATGAGGGCTTGCCGCTAGTAGGACGCGTTGCCGCCGGTGAGCCGATCCTTGCGGAACAACATATTGAGGGGACTTACAAAGTGGACGCCAATATGTTCAAGCCACAAGCGGATTTTTTATTGAAAGTATATGGGCAATCCATGAAAAATATCGGGATTTTAGACGGTGATTTATTGGCGGTACACAGTACTAAAGACGTGCGTAACGGTCAAGTGATTGTGGCACGGATTGAAGATGAAGTGACAGTAAAACGCTTGGAGCGAAAAGGATCGATTATTTATTTACACGCGGAAAACGAAGAATTTGCACCGATTGTGGTTGATCTTAATCAGCAACCGAATTTTGAAATCGAGGGCATTGCGGTTGGGATTATCCGCAATAATGCTTGGATGTAATGCTGATTGGATTGCTGCTTGAGATTTAAAGTGCGCTGAGAAATTTGCCTATTTTTGACCGCACTTTTGAGACGCATGTTGATGATATTTTGTCTCATTTGTCATCAATGGTGGTGGGCAGATAATTTAGGATTCCTTAATGTAGTTATGGAGGTCGTCATGTATAATGAAAAATGGCGGCAAGCAAAAAAAGCGGTCTGTTTTACTTATTTTTTGTGCAAGATATCTTGTGCTTTAGCCTTGACCTCTGTATAATCGCACACCTTACAGTCATATCATATTTTCGTTCCTTGCTTCCGCAAGATTGGTGACTGGTCTTATCGTCGGAGGCTGATTAACCCGTAAGGAGCAGTAATGCGTCACTACGAAATCGTGTTTATGGTTCATCCGGACCAAAGCGAACAAGTACCCGGCATGATTGAACGTTATACAGGTTCTGTTAAAGAAGCTGGCGGTCAAATCCATCGCCTCGAAGATTGGGGGCGTCGCCAATTAGCTTACCCAATCAATAAATTACATAAAGCACATTATGTGCTTATGAATGTAGAAGCGCCTCAAGAAGTCATCGACGAGCTAGAAACAACTTTCCGTTACAACGACGCAGTTCTTCGTAACGTAATTATTCGTACTAAGCACGCCGTAACAGAAGCGTCCCCAATGGTTAAAGCACGCGATGAGCGTAAACCTTTAGCTGAAGTTGAAAACAACGATTTTGAGGATGCTGAAGAGTAATTTAACTGTTAGTAATCGTTTCTCTTTAGTCGGTCAAGTGGCAGATTATCCGAAACGATATAAAAGCCCTAACGGTATCGAACATTGCCGGTTTTATTTGGAACATCGTTCCGAA
The DNA here is from genome assembly GCF_002263215.1 of Actinobacillus seminis. GTDB lineage: Bacteria > Pseudomonadota > Gammaproteobacteria > Enterobacterales > Pasteurellaceae > Actinobacillus_B > Actinobacillus_B seminis. The sequence goes on along the minus strand of NZ_NLFK01000007.1, from coordinate 83,138 downwards.
CAACGAGAAGCCGGGTTATCACGTCAGGCGTGGTGCAAAATGCCGATACAAGTTAGCGGGAATGCACTAATAGCAAAAGCTCAAAGCATTACGGTCGGCAGTAAATTATTGATTGTGGGATTTATTAACTCACATAAATCGGCAAACGGTTTAAATCAATTAGTATTACACGCCGAGCAAATCGAATTTATAGATTAGGAGACCAGCCAAATGGCACGTTATTTCCGTCGTCGTAAGTTCTGCCGTTTCACAGCGGAAAATGTAGTAGAAATCGATTATAAAGATATTGCTACATTAAAGAACTATATCACAGAGAGCGGCAAAATTGTTCCAAGCCGTATTACCGGTACTCGTGCGAAGTATCAACGTCAATTAGCTCGCGCTATCAAACGTGCGCGTTATTTAGCGTTACTTCCATACACTGACAATCATCAGTAATTTAAGGAGAATACGGTAATGCAAGTAATTCTTTTAGATAAAATCGCTCACTTAGGTAGCGTAGGTGATCAAGTTAGCGTTAAATCGGGTTATGCACGTAACTTCTTAATCCCACAAGGTAAAGCGGTGATGGCAACCAAAGCTAACATTGAACATTTTGAAGCGCGTCGTGCTGAATTAGAAGCTAAAGCGGCAGAAGCGTTAGCCGCCGCACAAGCTCGTGCAGCAAAATTAACTGAATTAGCTTCAGTCACTATCGCTTCTAAAGCAGGTGATGAAGGTCGTTTATTCGGTTCTATCACTACTCGCGATGTTGCTGATGCAGTAACTGCAGCGGGCGTTGAAGTAGCTAAATCCGAAGTTCGTTTATCCACAGGTCCGATTCGTACCACGGGTGATCACGAAGTTCGCTTCCAACTTCACGGTGAAGTATTTGCAACATTAAACGTTGTTGTCGTTGCCGAATAATTTTCGCAGTTAATAAAAAACCCGACACTTGTCGGGTTTTTTATGTTTAAAATTATTACTATCAGCTGCTCTATCGCCACATCTGGAGCCATCTTTTGCTCTTTACCAGTGATAATCACAAGTCCCTGCATAAGCCGTACCAACGGTGCCGAATAAAAAAGTTGTTAAAAGCAACATTGCTATTTTTTTCATTTATATTCTCCTAGTTTGTTTAATGAATGAGCTTTATTATAAACTAAAATAGTTTTAAACAAAACAATTTTAGTTATTTTTAAACTGTTTTAGTTTCCAAAAGTTTTTTGAAATCATCATAATTTCACAAATGAAGATAAAAACTGAACAAGAAAAATTTGGTGAACGTTTGCGTTTAGCAATAGAAAATGCCAAATTATCACATCTCAAAACAAGTGATATTGCTACAAGATTTAACCTACGTCATTCAGCTGAGCCAGTAACCCCACAAGCGGTTTACAAATGGTTGAATGGACTTTCAATTCCGTCTAGCGATAAAATTGATACGCTTGCTGAATTATTAAATATCTCACCTCAATGGCTACGGTATGGTATTTCTGAAGAAGATAGAACGACAAATCTTTCATCAATTGATGATGCTTTAATTGCGATGTTTCTGGCTTTAACTGAAGAGCAGAAAAAAATTATTATTGATGTTATCCGTAATTTTAAATAATTCTTCGTAGTTCTTGCTTTCCCCCTCTCGCAGTGTCAAACTTGTATTAAATCCATTCCCAAGAGGATCCCGGCCTATGAAAACCGATAGAAAAACTTCCGCAAAAATGACCGCACTTTCAGATCCGAATTATCAAGCGGAACTAAAAAAATATGATAATCCGATCCCAAGTCGAGACTTCATTTTGCAAATTATCCGTGAACATAATGCGCCTATGTCAAAAGAAGAAATTTTGACCGCATTTGTGATTGAAAGCGAGGAGCGGCAGGAAGGGATGCGACGGCGTTTGCGCGCTATGGAAAATGACGGTCAATTGGTCTTCACCAAACGTAAGTGCTATGCTTTGCCGGAAAAATTGGATTTGTTAAAGGGAACGGTAATTGGGCATCGTGATGGTTACGGTTTTCTGCAAGTGGATGGTGTGAAAGATGATTGGTTTATTCCGAATGTCCAAATGCAACGTGTGATGCATGGGGATTATGTGCTGGCGCAACCGAACGGATTTGATCGTAAGGGGCGCAAAGAAGTGCGTATTGTACGGGTGTTGGATAGTCGCAAGAAACAATTAGTCGGTCGTTTCTTCCTTGAGGATAGTATCGGTTATGTGGTGCCGGATGACAGCCGCATTAACCGCGATATTTTAATTCCTAACGAATATCGCAAGGGCGCCCGCATGGGGCAAGTGGTTGTGGTGGAGTTGAAGCCGAGAACCGCAAATTTTACCCAACCAGTGGGCATGATTGTAGAAATTTTGGGCGAAAATATGGCAAAAGGCATGGAAACCGAGATTGCCATCCGTAATCATGATATTCCTCATGTGTTCCCGAAAACAGTAGAAAAACAAGTGAAAAAATTCACGGAAGAGGTGCCGGAAGAAGCCAAACAAGGGCGGGTAGATTTACGTCAATTGCCATTGGTTACCATTGATGGTGAAGATGCGCGTGACTTTGATGATGCGGTTTTTTGTCGCAAAAAAGGAACCGGTTGGAAATTGTGGGTGGCAATTGCGGATGTGAGCTATTATGTGCGTTTGCGTACTGCGTTGGATACCGAAGCCTATAATCGTGGTAATTCAGTGTATTTCCCTAACCGTGTAGTGCCAATGTTGCCGGAGATTTTATCCAATGGATTATGTTCACTCAATCCGCAAGTCGATCGCTTGTGTATGGTATGTGAAATTGATTTATCGGCGAAAGGCAAGATGATCGGTTATCAATTTTACGAAGCGGTTATGAATTCCCATGCGCGTTTAACCTACACCAAAGTGGCGCGTATTTTAGAGGGAGATGAAGAATTACAACAACGTTATCAAGAGTTGGTTCCGCACTTGCAAGAACTGCACCGAATGTATCAAGCCTTGATTAAAGCTCGTCATCAACGGGGAGCCATTGATTTTGAAACCATTGAAAGCAAATTTGTGTTTAATGAAATGGGACGTATTGAAAGCATTGAGCCGGTAGTGCGTAATGATGCGCATAAAATTATCGAAGAATGTATGATTTTAGCCAATATTGCGGCGGCGAATTTTATGCAACGTCATGAAGAAGCGGCGTTATATCGTATTCATGCGGGTCCAAGCGAAGAAAAGCTCACTGCATTTAGAGGTTTTTTAAACGAATGCGGTTTAACCCTTGGTGGTGGCGAAAAACCGACGACCACTGATTATGCGAAATTATTGGAACAAGTGCGCGAACGCTCGGATTATGAATTGATTCAAACCATGTTGTTGCGTTCTCTTAGTCAGGCAATGTACGATCCGGACAATATCGGACACTTCGGTTTGGCGTTGGACGAATATGCGCATTTCACCTCACCAATCCGTCGTTATCCGGATTTAACCCTACACCGTGGCATCAAATATTTATTGGCAAAAAAACAAGGCTCCAAACGTCGTACCACGGATACCGGCGGTTACCATTATGTCATTGATGATATGGATATTTTGGGAGAACATTGTTCCATGACCGAGCGCCGGGCGGATGATGCGACACGTGATGTGGCGGATTGGCTGAAATGTGAATATATGCAAGATCATGTGGGGCAAGAATTTGATGGCGTGATTTCTTCGGTGACCGGTTTTGGTTTATTCGTGCGATTAAACGATTTGTTTATTGATGGGTTGGTGCATATTTCCACTTTGGATAATGATTATTATCAATTTGATCTTTCAAAACAACGTCTGATTGGCGAAAATAGCGGAATGATTTATCGCGTGGGCGATAAAGTGCGTATTCGGGTTGAGGCAGTGAGTCTTGAACAACGCCAAGTGGATTTTTCCATGATTTCCAGCGAACGTAAACCGTTACGTGCCGGTAAAACGGCAAAACAAAATGCGAAAAAAGCGTTGCGCTATGCGGAAAGTATGAAAAAGCAAAAAGCGGGCGCGAATAAAGCGGTGAAAAGTGCGGTCAAGAAAAACGCAAAATCGAAAAGTAAAAATAAAAGTAAAAAACGAAAAAATAAAAAGGATCGGAAATGTCAGAAAATATTTATGGTATCCACGCGGTGAATGCTTTTCTTAGTCGCGCGCCGGAGCGTTTAATTGAGGTTTATGTGTTAAAAGGGCGTGAGGATAAACGTTTGCAACCTTTGCTCAATGAACTTCATCAATTGGGGATCTCGGTACAATTTTTAAATCGCGATAGTTTGGATAAAAAAGCTAATGGCGAAGTTCACCAAGGTATTATTGCACGCGTTCAACCGACGAAAGAGCTGAACGAACAAGATCTTGATCGGATTTTGCAACATCAGTCAGCACCATTGTTGTTAGTCTTAGATGGTGTTACTGATCCGCATAATTTGGGAGCTTGTTTGCGTACCGCGGATGCGGCGGGAGTGTGTGCGGTGATTGTGCCGAAAGATAAATCAGCGCAATTAACCTCAATTGCACGCAAAGTGGCTTGCGGCGCGGCGGAAAGTGTGCCGCTTATTCGCGTGACTAATTTAACCCGAACGTTGCGAGAATTGCAGCAACAACATAATATTTGGGTAGTCGGTACTGCCGGCGAAGCAACGGAAACCCTGTACCAAAGCAAACTTACTGGATCTTTAGCCTTAGTGATGGGGGCGGAGGGTGATGGAATACGTCGTTTAACGCGAGAAACTTGCGATCAATTGATCAGTATTCCCATGGCGGGGGCTGTGTCGTCGCTGAATGTTTCTGTTGCTACCGGTGTATGTCTATTTGAGATTGTGCGCCAAAGAGATGACTAGGTATTGCACATAACTATTTGATAAATTTGCCCTTAAAGGCGTAGAGTCAATGTATAAATTAAATACAAGGGGTTCTGATGGATACGTTCCATAAAAATCTTTGTACAATAGTTGTGCTTTCTGCGGTTTCAACATTTTCTATTGCAAACCAACCTCAAAATTTGCCTCCATTAAATCAAATAGACGCAGCCGAAAAGTTGCGGCAGCAACAACGTCAGCAAGCTCAACAAAATCAACTTCAACATCAAGCAGATGTAGGCTTGATACATAATATGAACAAGCAATGTTTCCGTGTTATCTTCAGCAAAACCCTACAACGCTTAGTGGTAACCTCAGAACTCGTAAAATCGGAAGGTAAATCAACGGAAAAATTCCCTTTCACCTTTCCGCAACTTTTTGCCAACCTCCGACCGCTTATGTTTAGCCTATTTTGTGCCTTAGGCTTTGTGGCGTTTTCAGACGCGGTATTAGCGGATACGCTTATTATTCAAGCCGATAAATCTGCGCCGAAAAGTCAACAGCCTATTGTATTGCAAACTGCAAACGGGCTTCCGCAAGTCAATATCCAAACCCCGAACGATAAAGGATTATCTCATAATAAATATTCAAAATTCGATGTCTACACCAAAGGGGCTATTTTAAATAACAGCCACACCGATGTACAAACCCAACAAGCAGGTTTAATCACAGGCAACCCCTACCTTGCCCGTGGTGAGGCGAAAGTGATTTTAAATGAAGTGAATTCGTCCGACCCTTCTGTGCTAAAAGGCTATGTGGAAGTGGCAGGTAAAAAAGCCGATGTGATTATTGCCAATCCGTCGGGGTTACATTGTGAAGGCTGTGGCATAATCAATTCAAACCGTGCTACCTTTAAGGTAAACCACAGATTGTAAATGGCAATCTCGAAAGCTTTATGGTGGAAAAAGGAAAAGTCAGTGTATTGGGCAAGGGGTTAGACAATAGCCGAGTCGATTATACTGAAATCATTGCACGTGAAACCCAAGCCAATGCAGGAATTTTGTCGAAAAAAGAAGCCAAAGTCATAACAGGTAAAATTTAGAAATTGTATATATCAACTCGGTTATCTCGTTTATCTTCATATCTACAAATCAAACAAATTCCGACTTTGTGGTGCGGAATTGATCAAAGTTAGCCGTCGAACCTCGTCCTTTAGGGCGGGGATATTTAATAAGCAGGGACTTAGATATTGGAGTTACTTAAGTGTAGCAATGTAGAAAATGGAATTGACTACGTATTTCATAAAGAAAATGGAGAACTTGACACAAAGCCATTCATTATTTAAAATGATAATAATTATCAATCACTATTAAGTTTTCCGTGTTAAGTTATTTTTTCCGTAGGTTGATTCCAATTAGCTTTTTGGGGATCGTAAGTTGTAGTGTTTCTTTAACGGATGTTGATGTAGCATCTTTGGGGGAAGTTCAAGATTTGCATACAGGGGAGCGATTTTCCCCTCAAGTCTTCTTTCAAAAAATAGTAAATGTACCACACATTTTATTAGGTGAGCAGCACGATAATTTGAAGCATCATCAGGCGCAATTTTGGTTATTACAACAGCTTCAAAAACACCGTCACCAAGGCAGTCTATTACTGGAAATGCTTAGTGTAGATCAACAGCCGCAAATCGTTAAAATCTCACAAAATTCCACCGCGCATTTAACTGATTTACCTGCCGCATTAAATTGGAAAGCGAGTTGGGATTGGCGTTTTTACGGTGATATCGTTCGCTATGGGTTAGAAAATCAGATAGCATTAGTTGCAACAAATTTAACCGAACGAGAAATAGCAATATTAATGCAAGGGGCTGAGCCTTTGCAAGGTGATAAATCTACTCGTCTTGAAATTCAGCAAAAAATTGCGCAACTTATTTCACAAAATCACCTCAATGATATTAATTTACAAAGTTCGCTCATTCAGAAAATGGTACAAGTACAGCAATTTCGTGATCGACGAATGGCAGAGAAATTATTGAAAGCGAAGATACCGAGTTTACTGATTGCCGGTAATCATCACGTCAATAAACAAATTGGCATAGTTCAGCATTTACAGGATCTTTCTCCGCAAACGAAAGTTATCACTATTTTAATGGGTAGCAATCCCAGCTACTTTTCTGCAAATGATGCAGATTATTTTTGGATATTAAATTAAAGGAGAGACAATTAAAGTGAAATATACACGCATTTCTTTTATGATTAGCCAAGTACTCTTAATTCCCGTATTTCCCGTGATTGCTAATACCAATATAACAGCTTTAGATGAAGTCAGTGTTATTGCGGATGTTGAAACGGAGTCATTTAAAAAAATCGGCGCAGTATCAAATCGTGGAGCAGAAAAACGGATGCAATCCTTAGATAGTGTTGTACGGGCGATTCCCGGTACTTATACTAATATCGATCCAACCTTAGGTATGGTGAATATGAATATTCGGGGTATGAGTGGTCTTGGAAGGGTCAATACAACTATTGACGGTGTACCTCAAACTTTATTTGGTACTTCTGCAAACGGTCGGACTCGTTACCATCAGCAGAGTGAAGGAGCCTCTACCCCATCAAGTCAGTTTGGTACGACCATCGATCCTAATTTTTTGACACAGATTGAAATTGAGCGAGGTTTTTCTCATGGGGCATCGGGCGTAAATAGTTTGGCAGGGAGCGCAGAATTTAAAACGATTGGTGTTGATGATGTGGTGTTTTCAGGAAATAATGTAGGCGTATTATCAAAATTTGCCACAGGTTCAAATGATTACGGATATAATGTAATGACTGCATTGGCAGGAAAAACACAAGCCTTAAGTCCTACGGGAAGTATTGGGGCATTGTTTGCTTATGGCGTACATAAAATCGGTTCAAATTATAAAGATGGAAACGGAAATGATCACCATGATAATCTTTATGTCAGTCGCCAAGATCAGCGCCCGACATCATGGTTGGGGAAAATAGAAATTAGCCCAACAGATCAACAAAAATGGTTATTTTCCGCAACTGATTACACAACTAATATTGGTGGACGAGAATTGACTCATAGTAACCGGTTAGTAGACTATGAATTAAATGCCAATTCGTGGTTGAATTTATCTGTTCTTGCATCTCATACTAAAAATAAACAGCGCTTTAATGCCGAGACCTCTATATGGGCGTTAACAAATGCTATTGCTTATAACCATTCAAATTTCTTTAAACTTGAAAACGAAAGTTTTATCGATCTTGGCGGGATAGATTTAACCTTAAAAGTCGGTGCATCACATTTTACCAATAGCTATCAGCGTGAAGCCCAATACGATATAAATACTGCCAATCTTGAGCATACCCCTTTTTCTCCGGCTGGAAAACAAAAAATTACAGCAGGATTTATTGAAACAAACTGGAAAAAAGGCATTTATCATCTAGAAGCAAACGTAATTTATTCTCGCTCGGAGTTCTCCGGTTTTAAACCTGCTTGTGGCGAAGTCAGTGGTGTGATGATACCTTGTTTTCCAAGAGGTGCGATGCAAATTAACAAATATAAAAACAGCCTTAATCCCTCTTTTCGTTTGTCTGCCGAATTTAGCGACTGGTTTACGCCCTTTATTAGTTATTCAAAAAGTAGTCGAATGCCGAATATTCAAGAAATATTCTTCAATAATGAGGGCGGTGCTTCAATGAACCCATATTTAAAGCCGGAAAAAGCCAATACCTATCAAATTGGGTTTAACACACTTAAACGCAATCTGTTTAGCGAGCAGGATCAATTGGGTTTAAAAGTATCTCATTATCGACAAAGAATAAAAGATTTTATTACTTCTGAAATGTTTTATATCAATGAGCAAAGTAAATTGACTCATGATATTGGTCAAGCAGTACCGGGGTTTAGTGCTGAAATTGCGATAAATCGTCTTAATCCGGTCAAAATGACAGGCACAGAAATAGAGGTAAATTATGATCATCCTGTGTTTTTTGCTCATTTGGCTTATTCACAACAAAAAACATCTCAACCGATTGGTATTCAAAGCTCAGTAGTTGGATTTGGTTATGGCGATATTTATGAATTACCGAAACATTCGGCAACACTGGATATTGGCACAAGACTGTTTAATCAGAGATTAACTTTGGGTTCGATCATCAAATATACCGGAACAGTGTACCGTATTTTACCGTTAATCGATAACGACAATCCAAAGCCAAGAAAACAAAAACTGCCAAGCCAACCGGTTGTTGCTGATTTTTATGCTATTTATGATGTAAATAAGCATTTCAAACTAAAATTTAGTATTCAAAATGCTTTTAATGCCGCTTATATTGATCCGCTTAACAGTCAAAATGGCACAATAAATGACTATAATGTTGATGAAAATGATAATGATGTCTTTAACTTTACAAACTACGCACGCGGTCGAACTTATGTATTAGGTGGGGAAGTGAGATTTTAAATTTAGCATTGTGCCAGTTAATTAGGTTGGATTAAAACTATTTCGTTAGCTAAAAATATTGGACAGATTGAAAGGTAAATGATGTGGAATAATATCTCTGCACCTTAATTTATTAGTTCGTTTAATCAACTTTCAGCGTGCAGATCATTATTCCACAAGTATAATGTTTTCAGGATTGTTTACATATTTTTTTCAATTGATATAAATATGCCAACGCCTGTTTTGGCGTTAAATCATCCGGTTCTATTTGTTGCAATATGGTTACTAACGCTGAAAATTTTTCATCTTCATCCACTAACATTAATTCGCCCTGTGCAACAGTTTGAGCGGAGGGTGTTGTATTTTGATTTGGCGCCGGCAGTTGTCCGGTTTCCAATTGGGTCAATTTTTGTTTTGCCAATTGAATCACTGCCTGTGGCACGCCTGCCAGAGCCGCAACCGCCAATCCGTAACTTTTGCTGGCGGCGCCTTGTTGTACGCTGTGCATAAATGCAATGCTGTTATTATGCTCAAGAGCATCAAGGTGAATATTGGCAATACCGCTTAATTGCTGTGGCAACACGGTTAATTCAAAATAATGTGTTGCAAACAGGGTTAGGGATTTGATTTTACTTGCCAACCATTCTGCACAAGCCCAAGCCAGAGCCAGTCCGTCGTATGTTGAGGTTCCTCGTCCAATTTCGTCGATCAGCACTAAGCTATGTTCTGTGGCTTGATGTAAAATATTTGCCATTTCTGTCATCTCCACCATAAAGGTCGAACGTCCTGACGCTAAATCGTCGGAGGCACCAATACGAGTGAAAATATGATCAATCGGACCGATAATCGCACTTTCCGCCGGCACGAAGCTGCCCATATACGCCATCAACGTAATCAATGCAGTTTGTCGCATATAAGTACTTTTTCCGCCCATATTGGGGCCGGTAATGATCAGCAAATGGCGTTGCCCATCCAAATCGAGCGGATTGGCAATAAAAGGATCTTTCAACACTTGCTCCACCACCGGATGGCGCCCGTTTCGGATATGAATACCCGTTTGCGAGCTAAATTGCGGTTGTACATAATTTAAACTTTCCGCCCGTTCAGCCAAATTGGTTAACACATCCAATTCCGCCAGCGCCATACCTGCTAATTGCAAAGCACCTAAGTGCGGTAATAATTGGTCAAAAATTTCATCATAAAGCTGTTTTTCCAACGCTAAAGAGGCACCTTTGGCTTTTAATACTTTATCTTCATAGGTTTTCAGTTCCGGAATAATGTAACGCTCGGCATTTTTTAACGTTTGCCGGCGCACATAATGGATCGGCGCTTTGTGCGCTTGTCCTTGACTGATTTGAATATAATAACCATGTACTGTATTAAAACCGATTTTGAGTGTATCAATGCCGGTCGCCTCGCGTTCACGTTGCTCCAATTGCTCCAAATAATGGGTAGCCCCTTCTGCTAACTCGCGCCATTCGTCCAATTCGCGGTGATAACCGGGGGCAATCACACCGCCGTCACGAATCAGCAACGGCGGATTTTCCACAATCGCTTGTTGCAACAAGGTCAATTGTGCAGAAAAATCGACTGATTGCGACAAAAGGGCGGTGAAGTTTTGTGCATTTTTTTGCAAAATGGCTTGAATAGCAGGTAATTGTTCCAAAGCGGTACGCAGCCGCGTTAGATCGCGCGGACGCGCTGAACGCAGCGCAATACGGGCTAAAATCCGCTCCATATCGCCCACTTGACGTAAAACAGGTTGTAACTCGACGATCAAATCCTGTTGTATCAAGGTGGCAATACTTTGTTGGCGTTGTTGCAACTTGTCAATTTGGCGAATGGGTTGGTGGATCCAACGCTTTAACAGACGACTTCCCATTGGCGTTACGCATTTATCCAAAATTGCCGCCAAGGTATTTTCACTGCCGCCGGCAAGATTTTGTGTTAACTCAAGATTACGTCGTGTTGCAGCATCCAATTGCACATTATCAGAGTGCTGCACCAAACTGATACCTTGAATATGTGGCAAGGCGGTTCGTTGGGTTTCTTTGGCATAATGCAACAAACAACCTGCAGCACATAACCCCAACACTGCTTTGTCCACGCCGAAACCACGTAAATCTTTAGTACCAAATTGGCGATTTAATAAAGTAATCGCAGTATTTAACTCAAACTCCCAACTTGGACGTCGACGTAAACTTTTGGCAGTTTCTATCAGTGCCATATCCTCAAAGGCTTCATCAAATAACAACTCAACAGGTGCGATACGTTGTAATTCTGCCTGAACATGCGATTTATCCTGCAACTCCATTAATTGAAAACGTCCGGAAGTCATATCTAAGGTTGCCAAGCCAAAGTGCGCATTTGCTTGATAAATGGCAGCAATCAAATTATCTTGTCGTTCGGACAATAGGGCTTCATCACTTACGGTACCGGGCGTGACGATACGTACTACTTGTCGCGCGACCGGACCTTTCCCGAGAGGGGAATCACCGACTTGTTCACAAATCGCCACACATTCACCAAGCTGAACCAATTTTGCCAGATATCCTTCAATGGCATGGTGAGGAACTCCCGCCATTGGGATGGGTTCACCGCCGGACTGCCCGCGTTTGGTTAAGGAAATATCCAATAATGCAGCTGCCTTTTTAGCATCATCATAAAACAACTCATAAAAATCGCCCATGCGATATAACAATAAAATATCCGGATGCTCTGCTTTTAACTGCAAATATTGCTGCATCATTGGAGTATGTTGGTCGAGTTTGTTATTTGAATTCATGCGATAACCTGAAGATGAAAAAATTGATTACACCGCATTATAACCTATCGGCAGGTATTTTGGCGGATTTATCATGGATAATCGCTGAAAGCGCGGTCACTTTTAGGTTTTTTGCAGTAAAATCAGAAATTAACCATATATTATTCAAGCAAAAAAAGCTATGATGTCAGCAAAAGTGCGGTGAATTTTGAGGGAGTTTTTATGTCGCCACAGTTTCAAGATCATCAATGGGTGTCCATTGGCGGTCGCTTGTTAGGATCCTTATTTTACTATGCGCCCGATAGCCAAGCGGCACAATCCGTCTTATCCTTGTTTCAGCATCCTAATTGGATGGCGCAATGGAAAATAAGCGAGCATACGGAGGATAAAACGCAACAAAAAATCACCGCACTTATCGATCAAGGTCTCACGCAAGATTTATCAGCGGACTATCAAGCCTTATTTATTGGACCCAATGTGCTGCCGGTGCCGCCTTGGGGGTCGGTGTATTTGGATCCGGAATCGGTGATTTTTGGCAACTCTCTATTGGAGTTACGCGATTTTTTACGCTATAACGCCATTGAATTCTCCTCATCACAAGATGAGCCGGAAGATCATTTTGGCTTGATGTTATTGCTTGCCGCGTATTTGGCGGATCATAAACCGGCACTGTTAGCGGAATTTTTTACTAAACATTTGTTCACATGGGCAAATCGTTACCTTGATTTGCTGGCGAAACAACAAGATTACCCTTTTTATCAAGGGTTGGCATTGTTGGCGCAGGCAACATTAACTCAATGGCAGCAACAATATGCGATCATCGTGCCACAAGTGAAATGGTATCGTTAATAATATCGGATGAAAAACCACAGAATTTTAACCGCCCGTGACACTTCTCGCCACGGTTAAGCGTTGCTCATGAAAAATACAATGGCGGCGGCTGTAAAATGACTTGCTACGTTCTGCGATAAGATTAGACCGCACTTTGTGCGGATAATTGTTATCATGGCGTTATCCTGTGTTATGATTACGCAATTTATCTTAAGGAATATTTTTATGCGTGACCCGTTAAAATATTATTTTCTTGAAATGCGAGAACATTTTCTGGACGTGCCTTACTTAAATCGGACTCGTCGCATTCGTGTGTTGTTGCCGAAAAATTATCGCGAAGAACAAGCTCATTATCCGGTGTTGTATATGCACGATGGGCAAAATATTTTCTATAGCAAAGAATCCTATTCCGGCTATTCATGGAAGGTTATCCCAACCTTAAAACACCATAAAGAATTTCCGAAAATGATTGTGGTGGGCATTGATAATGCCGAGGAGGCGCGTTTGGATGAATATGGGCCATGGCAAACAGATGTCGGCACGACACCTGAGGTGAAAAATGTCGGCGGTTACGGCATGGAATACGGGCGTTGGGTGGTAGAAACGGTCAAACCTTTTATTGATCATCATTACCGCACTCGTCGTGAAGCGCAGCAAACTTTGCTTGCCGGCAGCTCAATGGGGGGCATTATCACTGCCTATATGGGGGCGCGCTATCCTGAAGTTTTTGGACATTTGGGCGTGTTTTCTTTGGCGTCTTGGTTTAGCGAACCGGCATTTTTGGAATTTATTCACCACCATCCGCTACATCCCGGGAATAAAGTTTTTATCCAAGTAGGAACGAATGAAGGTGATGATGCAGATGCACAATTTATTTCTAATATGAACCAAGCCTATATCGATTGCTCATTGCGTTATTACCAAGCCCTACTGCGCACAGGTCATCCGCCGGATAATATTCGCCTTAAAATTATGGCAAATGAAATTCACCACGAAAAACATTGGGCTGATCATTTTGTGGAATTTTTACGTTTTTCATTGATGGAATAAACTAAAAAAGTGCGGTGACTTTTTTAGTTATTTTGTGGCGTTTGCGGAAGATAATTGGCACGGGCGAGAACCCCGTGCCGGTTGTTTGTGTTAATAGAAAAAATGAAAGCAAAAACCTTAAATAATTTTTTGTTCTTCTAATTTACCCAAAAAATAAGGCATTTGTTGGCGCCAAAGTGGCCAATCGTGCGCCATGTCGTGCCCCCAATAATCAAACCAACCTAAAATACTTTTTCCGTTAAAGGCTTCTTCTAAGCGACGGGTATCGGCGACGTGTTGTTCTTCCCAAGCACCTTGTCCTACTGCTACGATATAATGGTTTTGGCGGTAACGATCTAAGAACCGGCTATCATGTTGATTCCAAAGATAATCAATCGGAGAATTAAAATATACCGCCGGATCACCATGGAATTCGTTGGTAAAGAAACGTGCATCATATACGCCACTTAACGCAATAGCGATATTGAATAAATCTGGATGGCGCAATGCAAAATTGATGGTATGATAGGCGCCCATACTACAACCGGTCGCCATCATTGCCTCATACCATTGCGCTTCGTGACGAATTAACGGAACCAGTGCGTTGACGATATAGCGATCATAAGCATCATGTGCTTGCGCCATATCATGCCCTGATTTCCAAGTTGCCAGCCATGATTGACTATCGTAGGAATCGGGCGTATAAAATTTAATCAGTCCGCGTTCAATAAAAGAACGACAAGCTGCAATCATACCAAAATTGGCATATTCATTTTGATTGCCGCCTGAAGAAGGGAACACGATAACCGGTTTGCCGGCATGACCATAGACGTTAAAATGCATTTCACGTCCCAATTCGCCACTCCAGTGGCTGCGTTTTTCAAAGTGCATTAGCTTTCCTTTCTACCTTACTGTTTTTCTTGTGCAAAATGAATAATATCGTACATTTGTTCCATGGTTTCGGTACGCGCTAAAATACCATGTTCTCCCATAATTTTAGCAAAAACACCCGGGACGGTTTGTACGCTGATAATATGGCTACCGAATTTTTGGCACACCGCCTCAATGGAATTTACGTAATTTTTATTCGCTTTGCGCGAAATATACACCACGTTCCAAGGATGGGTAATGTGGCTGTAGAATTTATTTTGTTGCACGATATTGGCATATTCCTTAAACACATCAAAATCGTTGGCATAATTCCACATATCAATGGTCAATCCGCCCGGCGGACGACAGTTAATTTCAAGCGGCATTAATTCGCCGGTTTTTTTCACGCGGAAATATTCAAAATGGAAAAAACGTTCGCGCACGCGAAAGGCATTCACACATTTTTGCCCAAGATTGACGAGATCTTGCTTAATCTCCCGCGGCACGTAATAGAACATATCCCCGTCTTTTTCCACGGTATCCAGCACTACTTCGGAATATTCAAGACTGGAATAAAATACGATATTTCCCTGTTTATCAGTCAACCCATCAAAGGTCACAATATCTCCCTCAATAAATTCTTCCATAATATATTCTACATGAGCATTTTTATAACCAAAAAAGGCTTCTAATTCGACCGCACTTTTGATTTTATAGGTATCGCTTGCGCCCACACCGGAATTTGGCTTGATAATCACCGGAAATTGTAATTCTTTGGCTAATTTACGCGCATCTTCATCATCTTTAAACACACGCCCTTTCGCTACCTTCAAGCCCGCTTGACGAAACACTTCTTTCATCTGTGCTTTGGTTTTGATTGCCGACATATCGTCGTTTTTATAACCGAACACATTAAAATCTGTACGCAATTTGGCATCTAATTCCAACCAATATTCGTTATGCGACTCCACGCGATCAATGCGCCCGTATTTATGCGCAAAATAGCCTACCGCGCGATAAACTTGATCGTAATCCTCCATATTATCCACGCGATAATATTCGGTCAGTGAATTACGCAAGGTTTCGCTTAATTGTTCATATGGGGTATCTGCAATCCCCAAGGTATTAAACCCATTTTCACGCAATCTAACCGCAAAGGTTTCAAAATTGGCAGGGAAATGGGGAGAAATCATGACAAAATTTATTGGTCTCGACATTGAACCTCCTTACCGGTTAAAAATAAACTGAACTGTATGGAGTTTAAGCTAAAGTTGTTTAAAAGCACAACAAAAAATGAAAATTTCTTAATTTTTTTACGTTAAAGTGCGGTCGATTTTTTAAATTTTTTTCAAGGCATTTGCCGGCTTAAACTAAAAAATGCATTAAGGCGCAGATTTTGACAAATTAAAAAGAAAAGGGGCTGTCTTGGATAATCATCTTAAATTCCAATTAACCAATTGTTTTAAAAGGGAAATTTTAAATTTTAAATCACTGTAATTAAAACGAACGGCATTCACATTCTTTCAATTACAGCCCAAAAATGGATTTTGCGAATGCCGTCATCCGCTTCAATTTCGCCCTCAAACATTTCCAAATTATTTGTTAAGGCTTTTGTGAGATTTTGCTCCGAGAAAAACGTGAAATAGAGAAAATAGATCGTACAATAATAACACCAAGAGTATTTTTGCGACAAAGGCGGGAATTTCGCTTGAATTGCTTTGTGCAATGCCCTGTCAATGATAAACTAAGCAGAATTTTCGTTTTAAAATAAGACATAGGAATAACAATGCGTACCAGTAAATATTTATTATCCACGTTAAAAGAAACTCCCAATGACGCCCAAGTTGTCAGCCATCAATTAATGCTGCGTGCCGGTATGGTCAGACCCTTGGCATCCGGGCTTTATAACTGGTTACCGACCGGTTTGCGGGTATTGAAAAAAGTGGAAAATATTGTGCGTGAAGAAATGAACAAAAGTGGCGCAATTGAAGTGGAAATGCCAGTAGTTCAACCGGCAGAATTATGGCAAGAATCCCAGCGCTGGGAGCAGTATGGACCGGAATTGTTGCGTTTTACCGATCGTGGCAACCGCGATTTCGTGTTAGGACCGACCCATGAAGAAGTGATCACCGATTTAGTGCGTCGCGAAGTCAGTTCGTATAAACAATTGCCACTGAATTTATATCAAATTCAAACTAAATTCCGTGATGAAGTACGTCCTCGTTTCGGCGTGATGCGCGGTCGTGAATTTTTGATGAAAGACGCCTATTCTTTCCATACCTCTCGCGAATGTTTACAAGAAACCTATGAGGTGATGTACCGCACTTACAGCGCAATTTTTACCCGTTTAGGCTTGGATTTCCGTGCGGTGCAAGCTGATACCGGTTCCATTGGCGGAAGTGCTTCTCATGAATTCCAAGTGTTAGCGCAAAGCGGCGAAGATGATATTGTCTTTTCTACCGAATCCGATTTTGCTGCCAATATTGAGCTTGCCGAAGCGGTTGCAATGGGTGAACGCCAAGCGCCGACGGCAGCAATGGAATTGGTCGATACGCCAAAAGCAAAAACCATTGCTGAATTAGTGGAACAATTTAATTTACCAATTGAAAAAACAGTTAAAACCTTGATTGTTAAAGGCAAAACAAAAGAACAACCATTGGTTGCATTGATTATTCGCGGTGATCATGAATTAAACGAAGTGAAAGCGCAAAAATTAGCGCAAGTGGCGGATCCGTTGGAATTTGCTGACGAGGCTGATATTAAAGCGAAAATTGGCGCCGGTGTCGGCTCTTTAGGACCGGTCAATTTACCGATTCCAATGATCATTGATCGCAGCGTGGCGCTGATGAGCGATTTTGGGGCGGGAGCGAATATTGATGGAAAACATTATTTTAATGTGAACTGGGAGCGTGATGCGGCGTTACCGCAAGTGGCAGATTTACGCAAAGTGGTGGAAGGGGATCCCAGTCCGGATGGAAAAGGTACGCTTTTAATCAAACGCGGGATTGAAGTGGGACATATTTTCCAATTGGGTACCAAATATTCAGAAGCTATGAAAGCGACGGTGCAAGGGGAAGACGGTCGTCCGCAAACCATGATTATGGGGTGTTATGGTATTGGTGTAAGTCGCGTAGTAGCGGCAGCCATTGAGCAACATCACGACGAACGCGGAATTATTTGGCCATCAGATGCTATTGCGCCTTTTACCGTTGCCATTGTGCCAATGAATATGCACAAATCGGAACGCGTGCAACAATTCTCGGAAAATTTATACCGCACTTTATTGGCGCAAGGCGTGGATGTGATTTTTGATGATCGCAAAGAGCGTCCGGGCGTGATGTTTGCGGATATGGAATTGATTGGTGTGCCGCATATGGTAGTGATTGGTGAGAAAAATCTTGAAAATGGCGAGATTGAATATAAAAACCGTCGTAGCGGCGAGAAACAAATGGTGGCGCAAGATCAGTTGTTGGATTTTTTAATCTCACAATTTCAAGCCTAATTTCCTTTTCTTTGATCAACGCCGGCGTAAACCTGTTGCGCCGGCATTTTCTTAGCGATAAAAACGGAAAAAATCTTGACGAAGTCGCGCTTGAAGCGTAACATTCCGCACGATTTAGTAACAAGAGGACACTCACTTTGGACAGTCATAGTCGATACCGACAGTCATTAAACTAAATCTCGTCCGTTGCTTTTCAATTAGCTTATCGGCGGGATTTCGCAGGTAAGTTTCATTTACCTTTATTTATTTGGTATCTTTTAAGCAAATTAGTCAAATTTTGACCGCACTTTTGTGGCTTGACTGATTGGTTTTTTGTTCAACGCGTTTGTTCATAATCCCATAAGGAGTATGACAACATGATTAATGCATTTGCCCTTGAAGATGCGCGCTTGGTGCGTCTGGATGAAGCCCGCGGGGAGCTTAATAATGCCATTTGGCTGGACTTATTGGAGCCGACATCGGAAGAACGTGAAGTTTTGCAAAAAGGCTTGGATCAAAGTTTGGCTTCCTTTTTAGAATTGGAAGATATTGAGGCATCCGCACGTTTCTTTGAAGATGAAGACGGTTTACATTTGCACTCATTTTTCTATTGCGAAGATGAAGAAGATTACGCCGATCTTGCCAGCGTCGCATTTACCTTGCGTGACGGACGTTTGTTTACCTTGCGCGATCGCGAATTGCCGGCATTCCGTTTGTATCGTATGCGTTCCAGAAATCAACGTTTGATCGAATGTAATGCCTATGAAGTGTTGCTGGATTTATTTGAAACCAAAATCGAGCAATTGGCGGATGTAATTGAAAATATCTATGCCGATTTGGAAAAACTCGGTCGCGTTATTTTAGATGGCACACAAGGCGAAGCCTTTGATGATGCATTATCAACCTTAACCGAACAAGAAGATACCAGCTCTAAAGTGCGTTTGTGCTTGATGGATACGCAGCGTGCATTGAGTTTTTTGGTACGCAAAACCCGTTTACCGGCAAATCAGTTGGAACAGGCGCGCGAGATTTTGCGCGATATTGAATCCTTGCAACCGCATAACGAATCGCTGTTCCAAAAAGTGAATTTTTTAATGCAAGCGGCGATGGGCTTTATCAATATTGAGCAAAACCGAATTATCAAAATCTTCTCGGTGGTATCGGTGATTTTCCTGCCGCCAACATTGGTCGCCTCCAATTACGGTATGAACTTTAGTAATATGCCGGAATTAGGTTTTTCTTTCGGCTATCCCATGGCGTTAGGATTAATGGGGCTTGCAGCACTCGCACCTTACTGGTATTTTAAACGCAAAGGTTGGTTATAATTTCCAAGGATCAAGATGAATTCATTACAATTTCTAGTTTCAACGATTATTAATCTGTTTAGCTTTATCGTCTTTTTACGGATGTGGTTTCAGTTTTGCCGCATTGATTTTTACAATCCGCTGTCGCAAGCGCTGGTCAAAATCACCGCGCCGGTGTTATTACCATTGCAAAAAACGTTACCAACCGTAAAAAATATCAACTTGAGTGCGGTCGTATTATTGATTTTATTGGGCGCAGTAAAATATCCGCTACTCAATTGGTTGGGTGCTGAGGTAGTCAACGTGCTTGGTGCGGAAGTGTATTTGATTATCGGCTTATTACACGCTATCCGTACCGCCGGCGAAGCGATTTTGTATATTCTATTTATCGGCGCGATTATGAGTTGGTTTAATCGCGGCGTCAACCCGTTGCAATATACCCTATACCAATTAGGCGAACCCTTGTTAAAACCTATTCGCCGCATTTTGCCGAATACCGGCATGCTCGACTTTTCGCCGATGTTACTTGCCTTTGTATTATTTTATGCCGACCGCGTGTTATACGACATTATCGGCGCGCTTTGGGCATTGGCATAACTCATAATCCATAAAAGTGCGGTGCCTTTTTAAGGAGTTTTATGCCGGCGATTGAGAAAATCGGACAAGATTTACGTTTACGCATTTTTTTGCAACCGAAAGCCGGCAAGGATCACATTGTCGGCTTACATGACAACGAATTGAAAATTACCATCACCGCGCCGCCGATTGACGGACAAGCCAATGCGCATTTACTCAAGTTTTTAAGTAAAGCTTTCAAGGTGCCGAAAAGTCGGATTCAGTTGGAAAAAGGCGAACTCAGCAGGCATAAACAAGTGCGCATTCCGCAACCAAAAACTATTCCCGACGTGCTTTTGGCGTTAATGGAATAAGCGTATCATGTTGCTTTAAGCTAAATTCATTTCAAAAATGGTTTTCTTCGGATTAAGGTGGAAACCTTCTTGCTCCAAAATGTCTTGTTGCAACCGGTTTTGTTCAATGACCAGACGGGTAGATTGGGTGTAGCGCACAAACTCTTTCGCTTTAGCAATAAGTGCGGTGTAAATTTCGGTTTTATTGGGAATATCTTGTACAAAAATATCGGTCAATTGCCAATAACGTTGTAATTGTAAAGAAGAAATACGAGGATAAAGTTGAATAAAACCGACCGCACTTTCATCTTGATCGAGCGCTAAGAAAAAAATACTCTCGCTAAATCGAATGCGATTGGCTAAAAACGCAAAAGTGCGTTCCGGATTTTTTGTCATATTGTGTGCCATACGATATTGTTCAAACAGCGGTAACAGGCTTTTGAGGTTCCATTGTTCAGCTTTAAATATCTTCATTCGGTTCAAATCCGGTTATTTTTTATAAAATTTATACAGTGGATTGTAGCTTTTTCCTACAAAATAATCATCTTATTCTAAAAAAATTTTTTTGATTTTGCGGAATATTTCACGAAAAAAGTGAAAAATTTGATATAGTATGACAAAAAATTTTAATTAATCACAGTGGAGAAATACAAATGACTCGTCGTCCTTTAGTTATGGGTAACTGGAAATTAAACGGTAGTAAAGCATTCACTAAAGCGTTAATTGCCGACTTAAAAGCGGAATTAGCGGGTGTGGATGGTTGTGATGTAGCAATTGCGCCGCCGGTGATGTATTTAGCAGAAGCGGAAGCGGCAGTTGCCGGCTGCCAAATCGCCTTGGGTTCACAAAACGTGGACGTGAACGTACAAGGTGCGTTCACGGGGGATATTTCAACCGCAATGTTAAAAGATTTCGGCGCGAAATACATTATTATCGGTCACTCGGAACGTCGCACCTATCATAAAGAAAGTGATGAATTTATCGCAAAAAAATTCGGCGCCTTAAAAGAGGCGGGTTTAGTGCCGGTGTTATGTATCGGTGAAAGCGAAGCTGAAAACGAAGCGGGTAAAACCCAAGAAGTGTGCGCACGTCAAATTGATGCGGTAATCAATGCATTAGGCGTTGAGGCGTTCAACGGTGCAGTAATCGCTTATGAACCAATTTGGGCAATCGGTACCGGCAAATCCGCCACTCCTGCACAAGCGCAAGCGGTTCACGCATTTATCCGTGGTCACATTGCAGCAAAATCACAAGCGGTAGCGGATCAAGTGATTATTCAATACGGCGGTTCTGTCAATGATGCGAACGCTGCGGAATTATTCACTCAACCGGATATCGACGGTGCATTAGTGGGCGGCGCGTCCTTGAAAGCGCCGGCGTTTGCAGTTATCGTCAAAGCCGCTGCACAGGCAAAACGCTAATTTTGTTAACATTAAAAAGTGCGGTAAAAATTACCGCACTTTTGCTATTTATCGGACAATATTTATGTGGCGTTTTTTATACACCGGCGCAATCTACGCCATCCAACCGTTACTTTTATTGTTTATGCTTATTCGGAGCATGAAAGCACCGAGTTATCGCCGGCGCCTAAAAGAACGTTACGGGATTTATGCAAAATGTCGCGCGCCTAAACCTAATGGCATTATTATCCATGCCGCTTCGGTGGGTGAAGTGATTGCGGCGACACCATTGGTAAAAAAAATTCAACAAGAGTTTCCACATTTACCGATTATCCTCACCACGGTCACTCCAACCGGCTCCGATCGGGTAAAAGCCGCGTTTGGCGATAGTGTGAGCCATTTTTATTTACCTTATGACTTACCAAGTGTGTTGAAGCGTTTTATTCAATTTGTTAAACCCAAGGCCTGTATCGTGATTGAAACGGAAATTTGGCCGAATTTAATTCATCAACTTTATTTGTGCAACATTCCTTTTATCATTGCCAACGCTCGTTTATCTAAACGTTCCGCTAAACGCTATGGTTGGATAAAAAAACACCTGCAAAA
This sequence comes from Actinobacillus seminis, assembly GCF_002263215.1. Classification (GTDB taxonomy): domain Bacteria; phylum Pseudomonadota; class Gammaproteobacteria; order Enterobacterales; family Pasteurellaceae; genus Actinobacillus_B; species Actinobacillus_B seminis. The sequence continues at coordinate 60,733 of NZ_NLFK01000007.1, read as the reverse complement.
TATGTTAAAGCAAATTACGTTAATTGCACCGCAAGATCAAATTAGTGGCAAACGTTATTTGGAGCTGGGTTATCAGAAAAAGAAATTAACATTGACCGGCAATATTAAATACGATTTGGTCGTTAAACAGGATGTGTTGGAAAAAATTGCCGCATTACGTGAGCAATGGGCAAAAGATCGCCCGGTGTGGATTGCCGCCAGCACGCATGAGGGTGAGGAAGAAATTGTATTAAATGCCCATCGTGAACTGTTAAAAAAATACCCGAATTTATTGTTAATGCTGGTTCCGCGCCATCCGGAGCGATTTAATGCGGTGGAAAATTTGTTGAAAAAGCAAAATTTCGGTTATGTCAAACGAACGGATAATCAAACACCGGATATGTCGCACCAAGTGGTTTTGGGTAATACCATGGGCGAAATGATGCTACTGTACGGTTTTTCCGATATTGCCTTTGTCGGTGGCAGTTTGGTAAAACATGGCGGGCATAATCCGCTGGAACCGCTGGCATTTAAACTTCCGGTAATTAGCGGTAAATATGTGTTTAATTTTCCTGAAATATTTGATTATTTATCGCAAGTATTCGGCGTATTGCTGATTAATGAAACGCCGAAAGCCTTGGTAAATGCAGTGGATATTTTTCTCAATTCTAAACCGCTACGTGAACGCTATGGCAATGCCGGTCATAAAATTTTGGTACAAAATCGCGGTGCATTGCAGCGTTTATTTAATTTATTACGTCCATATTTAGAAAAGTAGGTGAATATGACAACCGTTATTTATCCCGGTACCTTTGACCCCGTTACTAACGGGCATTTAGATATTATTGAACGCAGTGCGGCGTTATTTTCACGCACCATTGTCGCGGTTGCCGCCAGCCCAAGTAAAAGACCGCTGTTCAGTTTATCCGAACGGGTTGTTTTGGCTCAACAATCGGTGGCGCATTTGACCAACGTTGAGGTCATCGGTTTTTCCGATTTATTGGCAAAGGTCGTCATGGAAAATAATATTCAAGTAATTATCCGCGGGGTTCGCACTACCACCGATTTTGAATATGAATTACCACTTGCCCATCTCAACCGTTTACTCACCCAAGGGGTAGAAAGCCTATTTTTACCGCCATCAGAGAAATGGGCGTTCGTATCCTCAAGTATTGTACGGGAAATTTATCTGCATCAAGGCGATGTCAGCCAACTTGTTCCTGAACCGGTTTTGCACGCTTTAATGCAAAAGCGCCAATCAGGTGAGTAGCGCCGGTCAAAAGTCGGGATAAAATTGACCGCACTTTCAACGTCAATAAAATGAAGCGGGATGCTTTTTGGGCGTCCCGATTTTCTATTCTCAGCTTTAAAATCAACTATATCCCATCAATTTCAACAAATCTTTCGTGTAACTAATCGCTTCGTTGCGGTTGGCGACACCGATTTTTTGGTACAGATTGCGGATGTGAGTTTTGATGGTGGTGGTTGCCACTTGCAATTCATCAGAGATTTGTTCGTTGCTGTAACCGGAATAAATTAAGCCCAGCACTTGCCATTCGCGTTGAGTTAACGGGCTGATTTTTAACAATTCCGGTACTTTTGGATTGTTTAATAATTTGGTGACGAATTGTTCGTCGAAATGGGCAAATTTATGGCGATAATATTGGTTAATGTAACGTAAAATAAATTGTGCTTTGTGTAAGGTGAGTTCATCGAGTAGATTTTGTTGCAACAATTGGCGGATTTGTTGCGCCATATTTTCGCCCTCAATAACGAACACGCTGATAAAATTTGTTTGTCGAGTCAGTTGTAGCGCTTCGATCAAATCTTTTTGCGCCGCCTCTTTGTTGCCTTGTAAGAAAAATAGACGGTTGCGTAAAATCAAAGCACGGTTTAAGTCGCTGACTAAATGCAGTTTTTGGGCGGTTCGGATCAGTTTATCTAAGATTTCTTGCGCGGAGTTAAAGCGTTTTAGCAACATTAAGGCGCGCGCGATATTGCGCCATTGAACCTGACTGAAATGATTTTTATCGGTAGTCGGCTGCGGATTTTGGAGCAACCAAGCCTCTGTTGCTTCTTCATCATCAATCATTTGCCACAACACGATTTTCACTTGGTCGGCATTGGCATTCCAGTCGTGATGATAATGGTGGGTATTTTGCAGTTGTATAATTTGTTTTAACAAACGGGAGGCGTTGTCTAAGTCGCCGCGTACAATGGAAATTTTGCACAACAGCGCAAGGCATTGCAACCGATCTTCATCTTTGCTTAAGACCTCTATGCCGGCGTTTGCCATGGCTTCGGCTTTATCCAAATTATACCAGTCCCACAAAATTTGTCCTTTAAGACGCAACAAAAATTCATACATCGGAATTTTTTGCAGATGATTTTCTTTTACAAACGCGGTGGCTTTATCCAGCATATCATAACCTGCTTGGAGATAACCTTGTGCGATGAGAATTTCCGATTGTTGTAACAATGTCCATAAAATATGGTGCGAGGTGTGATATTGGCGCGCCATTTTTTCTGCACGCTGCAACATATTGAGCGCTTCGGTGAAATTCCCGTGACAATGGTGAGCTTCGCCGATAATGGAGGTTGCCACAATATGCGCGTAATAGGCGTTTTCCTGCAAATGAGCGAGTGCTTGAGAGGCAAGTGTGAGCGCAGTATTTTCATCGCCCTGATTAATTGCCGCTTGCGCCCGTAACACATCAAATTCCGCTTGTAAGTCTTGGCTAAGTTGCACGTTATTTTGCGCCAGCACTTGATCAAAATGGGCAAAAATACCGTTGACTTCGCTGTGACGATGTTGGCTTTGCGCAAGCCAAGCTTTTAGTAAAATCAAGGTTGGGCATTGCGCGAAACTTTGATCATCAAGATGATCGAGGCTTTCTTCAAGCAGTTTTAATTCACCTTGGTGGAAAAGTTCCCAACTTTTGTTGTTATTGGATAATATATCCAATAACACTTGATGATCATCAAGTTGCGCGGCGTGGTATAACGCTTCGGTCGTGTAGCCTAGTGATAACCAGACGTTAGCCGCTTTTTTATGCAGATCCTGCAACTCATCCGCTAACTCGGTTTGGCAGCAATGGGCTAAAAATGAAGCAAACAGCGGATGGAAACGCCACCAATTGTCTTCAGCATTAATTTGTTGCAAGAAAATACCTTGTTTTTCAATTGCTTCTAATCTTACTCGGCTATTTGCCACGCCGGTTACTTGGCGTACCAAGGTTTCGTTCATGGAGCGCAAGATGGAACAACGCAACACAAATTTGCGGGTTTCATCGTCCACCTGATCGAGGACTTCATCATTCAAATATTCGTTAATATGAAAATTATTCCGTTTTGATAGCCTTTTGGCGGCATCTTGCAACGGCGTTTTATGCTGTTTGGCGGATAAGCTGATTAATTGCAGTGCAGTTGGCCAGCCTTCCACTTCGTCACAAAGTGCGGTGATTTCCGGCTCGGTTAAATGTTGTCCCAAGCGGGATTGAAAAAAAGTAATACTTTCTTGGTGATCAAAGGAAAGTTGATGTACGTCGATTTCTAAAATTTGCTCCTGCACGCGCAAACCGGCAATGCCCAGCGGCGGCACGGAACGTGAGATAAGAATCAGCGTCATGGACGGTGGTTGATGGCGGATCCAATATTTTAACGCCTCATGAATTTCTTCATTTCCGATAATATGATAGTCGTCAATGATCAAATAAATATGTTGTTGCAGATGAGAAAGTTTCACTAATTGCTGATTGAGACTTGCCAAGAGATTGGATTGACGAGGCAGACTGTCTTCTTCCGGCAGTTCTTGATGAATGGCGTAATGTAATGCGGAACAAAAATAAGAGGCAAATCGCTCTGTTTGATTGTCGCTTTCATCTAACGCATACCAGCCAACATTTTTTTGTTGCATCGCCCATTGGGTAATTAAGGTCGTTTTGCCATAGCCTGCCGGCGCGTTGACTAATACTAACGGATAATGTTTTGCTTTATCAAGTCGTTGTAACAGTACCGTGCGCTCAATACTATTTTGCAGTCGGTTTGAACACATCAATTTTGACGGGATCAACATACTTTCTCAGCCTCTCGGATTAGGATAGGAGGATGTCTCCTCCCTAAAAATTCAAATTACTTCTTATCTATCATACCGCAAAGATTATAACAGGGAGGATAAGGTTTTTGTGCAATTACTCATAATAAAACGCAAGAAATTTTATCTTCATCAAATCTTTCCCCGAAAGGAGTGTTTATGTCTCAGTTTAATCTTAATGATATGGCGTTATTTGACAAAAATGTACACAAATATTGTCGTTATTTTGACGTCGCATCACCGAAGCAATTCTCTTTAGCACAATGGTATCAAATTATTGCTCAAACTACGTTGGATATAACTTATGAAAAACCGGCGGTAAAAGGTCAAGAAAGCCGTCATGTCAACTATTTATCTATGGAGTTTTTAATCGGTCGTTTAACCGGAAATAACTTAATGAATTTAGGTTGTTACGAACAAATTAAAAACTATTTGGCAAATTTCAATGTAGAATTGGCGGACGTATTAGAACAAGAACGCGATCCGGCATTGGGCAATGGCGGATTGGGACGTCTTGCAGCTTGTTTCTTAGATTCAATGGCTGCCTTAGGGCAAAATGCCACCGGTTACGGATTGTATTATCAATACGGATTGTTCAAACAATCTTTTGAGAACGGTGAACAAAAAGAAAGCGCCGACACTTGGAATCGCAACCAATATCCATGGCATAGCTACAACCGATCAAAAACACAAAATATCAATTTTGGCGGTAAAATCAAACCTATCAAAGGCGATAAATACGAGTGGATACCAAGTTTGACCATTCAAGGTAAAGCCTTTGATTTACCGATTGTCGGCTATCAAAACAACATTATCCAACCGTTACGTTTATGGCAAGCGGACAGCGAGCAATCCTTTGATTTCGCCAAATTTAATGACGGGAAATTCCTCAATGCGGACAAAACTATCGTCAATGCGACCGCACTTACCCAAGTGTTATACCCGAATGATAATCATAAAGCCGGTCAGAAATTACGCTTAATGCAACAATATTTCCATTGTGCCTGCTCGATTGCGGATATTTTAGCGCGTCATTTTGCCGAAGGCTACGAATTAAACGAGTTGGCACAGCGTCAAGTCATCCAATTAAATGATACTCACCCGACGCTTGCCATTCCGGAATTAATGCGCTTGTTGTTGGATGAATATGAATTAAGCTGGGACGAGGCTTGGGCAATTTGTTCCAATACCTTTGCCTACACCAACCATACTTTGTTACCGGAAGCCTTGGAGCAGTGGGATCAGCGTTTATTTAACCAATTATTACCGCGCCATTATCAAATTGTGGAAAAAATTAACCATCTTTTCCATGAAAAAGTAAAAGCGCAGTTTGGGGATGATGCCAAAGTTTGGGAAAAATTGGCAATCCTATTTGATTACCGTGTGCGCATGGCGAACCTTTGCGTGGTGACCTGTTTTGCGGTAAACGGAGTGGCGCAAATTCACTCCGATTTATTGGTAACGGATTTATTTCCGGAATATCATCAATTATTCCCAACCAAATTCTGCAACGTAACCAACGGGATCACGCCGCGTCGCTGGATTCGCCAAGCAAATCCGCAATTAAGCGATTTATTGGATCGTACCCTAAAAACCGATTGGACTAAAGATTTGGAACAATTACGCGGCGTAGAAAATTTTGTGAATGATCCCGGTTTCCGCGAGGAATATCGTCGTATCAAACAAAGCAATAAATCGGTTTTAGCGGATGAAATTGAAAAAACCTTAGGTTTTTCCGTGAACCGAAATGCAATTTTTGACGTACAAATTAAACGTTTCCATGAATACAAACGTCAACATTTGAATTTATTGAACATTATTGCGACCTATCAATCCCTTAAAGACAATCCGAATCAAGAATATACTCCGCGTGTTTTCGTGTTTGCGGGTAAAGCGGCGCCGGGGTATTACTTAGCAAAAAATATTATTCATGCCATCAACAACGTGGCGAACATTATCAATAACGATAAACAAATGAAAGATTGCCTGCAAGTTGCGTTTCTGCCGGATTATCGCGTGTCTTTGGCGGAAAAAATCATTCCGGCGGCGGATGTGTCCGAACAAATTTCCATGGCGGGGAAAGAAGCCTCCGGTACGGGTAATATGAAATTAGCCTTAAACGGAGCTTTAACCTTGGGAACCTTGGATGGCGCGAACGTTGAAATTGCGGAAACGGTTGGCGAAGAAAATATCTTCTTATTCGGTCATACAGTTGAAAGCGTACGTGAATTATTGGCGAAAGGGTATGATCCGAAAGTCTATTATCACCAAGATCCGGTATTGAAAAGTGCGGTGGATTTTTTAGCTGAAGGTAAAGCGTCGCAAGGACATAAAGATACTTTCAAATTGATGTTGGACAGCTTGTTGGAACGCGATCCGTTCTTAGTGTTTGCGGATTTCGACAGCTATTTACAAGCGCAAAAACGTATCGGCGCGGCATATTTGGATCAAGAGGCTTGGTTACATAGTGCCATGTTAAATACCGCTCGTTTGGGGATATTCAGCTCCGACCGTTCTATTCGTGACTACCAAGCGCGTATCTGGTTGAAAAAATAACATTTCAAATTCCCGCCTGCGGGCGGGATATTCAAGCAAGGAGCGATTATGGCGCATGTACAACAAAAACAATTTGCTCAAGCAGGCATTATGCCGGATTTTTTGGATGCCGGCGGAATTCGAAAAATCATACCAAGCACCATCAAACAACGACTTTATCAAACTTTCAACGGTAACACCCGCAGTCGCCAATCTTGGCTGCCGCCGGTTAAAATTCTTTATGAAAATCAACCGCACTTTTTACCGCTCAATCTTGTGGATAAAAAACACGCGGTGCATGGAACATGGGTTTTGCAGTTGGAAAATGGCGAATGCCTGACGGGACGAGTGAAGCGCAATCAAATTGAATTGCCGCGCGATTTGCCACAGGGTTATCACCAATTACAACTGCGTTGTGAGAAAAAATCGCTTGCATGTCGCCTGATTGTGGCGCCGAGGCGTTGTTATCAACCGACAGAACTTACCGAACGCAAAAAATTGTGGGGAGCCTTTATCCAGCTTTATACCTTGAAATCAGCCCATAACTGGGGTATCGGGGATTTCTCCGATCTCAAAGATTTTCTACAACATATTCAACAATATGGTGCGGATTTTGTGGGGCTTAACCCAATTCATGCGTTGTTTCCGGCAAATCCGGAGGCGGCAAGTCCCTATAGCCCGTCTTCGCGCAAATGGCTGAATATTATTTATATTGATGTGGCAAGTTTACCGGAGTTTCAACAAAGTTCGCCGGCGCAACAATGGTTTAATCGTCCGGAAGTGCAAGCGAAACTGAGCAAAGTGCGCTCAGAAAATTGGATAAATTATGCAGAAGTGATGGCGTTAAAATTGCAAGGACTTTCCTTGGCATTTGATGAATTTGAACAAAATCCGACCGCACTTCGTCAACAAGCCTTTGTCGATTTTCTGGCGCAAGGCGGCGAAAGTTTGCAAGTGCAAGCGACCTTTGACGCTTTGCATCATCATTTAAGCCGGCAATTCGACAACCAATGGGGCTGGGATTTTTGGGATAAAAAATATCAAGATTATCACGCCGACGCGGTGCAACAATTCCGGCAAGAAAAAGCGCAAGACGTGCGTTTTTATGCTTGGTTACAATTTTGCGCCGCGCAGCAATTTGCTGCTTGTAATGACCTGTGCAAAGCACAAAAAATGCCTATTGGCATGTATCGTGATTTAGCGGTGGGCGTGACCAATAATGGGGCGGAAACGTGGAATAATAAAGATCTCTATTGTTTAAATGCCTCTGTCGGCGCACCGCCGGATATTTTAGCACCGCAAGGACAAAACTGGGGATTATCGCCGATGAACCCGCACGTACTGAAACAACAGGCGTATCAACCGTTTATTGAGTTGGTACAAGCCAATATGAAAGATTGCGGCGCGTTGCGCATTGACCATATTATGTCATTGTTGCGCTTGTGGTGGATTCCCAAAGGCGACAGCGCGGCAAACGGAGCTTATATTCGTTATCCGGTGGATGACTTGATTGGTATTTTGGCGTTGGAAAGTCAGCGTCACCAAAGTTTGATTATCGGCGAAGATTTAGGCACGGTACCGAAAGAAATCGTCAGTAAATTGAGAAATGCCGGTATTTTGTCATATAAAATTTTCTATTTTGAATTTGACCGACAAGGCGAAAGTCGCGGCTTGCAAGATTATCCATATCAAGCGATGACCACCTTAAGCACCCATGATTTACCGACGATCAACGGGTATTGGCGCGGTTATGATTTTGAATTAGGGCAACGTTTCGGCGTGTACCCGAATTCAACCGTGTTGGCGATGTTGCAACAGGATCGGGTGAATGCCAAAGCGAAAATTATCAAACGCTTACAAGAAAATGATATTGAAATTGAGGTGGGTGTGGATGAAAGTTTATCTTCTAAAGTGACGCTTAAATTCAATCATCAATTGCAATCTTATGTCGCGGGCGTAAGCAGTGCGCTGTTCGGTTTACAGCCGGAAGACTGGTTGGATATGAGCGAACCGGTTAATATTCCGGGAACCGCTACGGAATATGCCAACTGGCGACGTCGTTTAAGCCAAGATATCGAAAATATTTTCGCGGATAAATCGGTACAAGCGTTGTTAACCCAAGTAAATCGTACGCGAAAAGCCTAAATTCGGGTTACTGCCGAACAAACCCCGTTAAGATGCGTTAACGGGGTTTCTTTTTTCTGATAACAATCATCCATAACGTCGATGCCGTATTCCTGTTTCTATCCTCCTCCCCCGTTTAAGGCGAGATAACCCAAAAAAACGCTTGAAAGTCGGGGGGGGTGATAAGATTCCAGTTATTTTTCTTTGCCGACCGCACTTAGGTTCGGCACAACGCAATTACTATTCAATAAGAGAATTTCTATGAACAAAATCTTCAAAACCAAATACGATGTTACTACAGGTCAAACCAAAGCCGTTTCTGAATTAGCCAACAACCGCCAAGTGGCGAGCCGTGTTGAGGCGGCTGGAAGTCAGCCGAAGTGCGGTGTGTTTTTAGGCATGTTTAAGGTCCTGCCGTTGGCGTTGGTGATGTCGGGATTGTTGTCGAGTGCGGCGTATGGGGGTAGTGTATGGCTTGATCCCAATACAAATCCTAGTGGTAATCTTAGTAGTGGGGATAACTTGTCTACAACTGTTTGGTCTGATGACTCGGGAGGAGTTGGTGTTAAGCCAAACGAAGTAGTTATATTAGCTCATAAGGATAGTAAGACAGGAATAAATGCTTTATATAAGAATAAAGACTTTAAAAGAACTGTAGTTATAGGATCGCGTGCAGTAGGTGGAGGTAGTGACACAACTGCTATAGGTTACCGTGCTATTGTAGGTAAAAACCTTAGTACAGAGAATCCAAATCAAAGTCATCAAGGAACGGCAGTGGGATATAGAGCCTTTTCGTACGGTAATGAGGCAGTGTCGCTGGGGAACGATACCGTGGCTTATGGGGAGTCGAGTATTTCGATAGGATCGGATAATGTAGGTAAAGGAATAGGAAAATATAGTCAAAAAGGATTAAGTTATGAGATATGGAAATTATATCGTCAAAATGGAGCGAAGTTTAATTATACGGGTGAATATGCAGCAATAGATGGAGCTAGAGATAACGTTGATGAGACTGAATATAATAACTACTTAAAACAAAGGGATTCTAGAAAACCTTTTTATAAAACGCATAACTGGGCTTATGGAGACTCATCAATAGCAATTGGGAGTAGAAACGTAGCTTATGGACATGGTTCTACTGCTATTGGGACATTGTCAGTTGCAAAAGGAGACTATTCAACCGCATTAGGTACTGCTACTCTGGCATTTGGGGAGTCTTCTGTTGCTTTAGGAAATGAAAGTTATGTATATGCAAGTAATTCAATTGGTGTAGGTAATAGTGTACAAGCAATTTCAGTTGGGTCTATGGTATATGGATATCAATCTTATGCAGGAGGAGCTGGTTCTATAGCAATAGGTAAAAGGGCGTTAGCTAATGTTGAGTCATCAGATCATTTTAAACAAACTGTAGAGGATTTTGGAAATCTATGGTATGAAGGAGCAAGTACGGGAGAAGCATTAAATAAGTTAGATAATCCAAATCTTGGTGGAAAATATACAACTTTAGATACATATTTTTCACCTAAAACAGATACACAATTAGGAACAGGTGAAGACAAGGCAAAGAGAAAAAATGATGGAGCAGTAGCCCTAGGATATTACGTATATGCTCTAGGAGAGAACTCTATTGCATTAGGAAGACAAGCTTATTCTAAAGGAGATAGAGCTATTGCAATAGGACCTTATGCTTATGGTGGATATGAGAAAACAATTGCAATAGGATATGGTGCTAAGGCTCTTGCTGATCAATCTTTTGCTATAGGAAGTTTATCTCGTGCAGAAGGGAAAGATTCTATTGCATTTGGAGTTAACTCTAAAGTTTTAAAGGACAAACACAGTACTGACTTAAGTGGACAAAACTCAATAGCTTTAGGGAATGATTCAGAAGTTACTATGAAAAATTCAGTAGCAATCGGTAATATGTCAAATACGAGATATTATTACAAAGGAAATAAAAGTACTCCTATCCCTTCTATTACTGATACTAATAATAAGGCTATAACATTGCTTCCATATATACCTAAAGGAACAAGTTATAGTTATACATCAACTTCAGAAGATGGTGTTGTTTCTGTTGGTGGTTGGGATAAGAGCGGGGATATAGGACGTAGAAGAATAATCAATGTAGCACCCGGAGCTTTAGATTCAGACGCAGCGACTGTAGGGCAATTAAAAGCATTAGAATATGCATATAAAGAGGGAGTGGTTGCTTATTATACGGTAGAAAATGGTAAAAATTATAAAGTAGTAAAGCATACAGACGGTAAATTTTATAAGGCAAATACAGAAAATGGAACACCGTTAGATACTAATGCAATAGATGCCAATAATGTTTTTGTAGGTCCGAAAGGAGCAAGGGAACAAACAAGATTGGAAAATGGCAAAAATATTATTGATATGGGCGACAAAATTAAATTTGCACATATTAAAGATGGAGAAATTAAAGACAATTCAGACCATGCTATCACAGGGAATCAGCTTAAAAATGTTGGGGATATTTTAGGGATATCTATAAACAGTAATAATACAAAATTTGCTAATCCTAGTTTTGCAGATGTGAAATATGTTGGAGGAAATAAAGGCGCGCAAAACACTTTTAAAGATGCAATAAATGAACTTATTGCCGCAGTGAATAAAGGGTATAAATTTGCTGCTAATACAAACCAAAATAACGACACTTACTTTTTGGGTTCAACAATAAAAATTGTTTCTGGAGCGGTTGATACTGGTTATTCAGGTAAAAACTTAAAAACGAAATTTACGAAAGAAGGTACATCAACTGCTAAATTTGAAATTGGTTTAAGCGAGACGCCTGAGTTTAAGAAAGTAACTGTTACAGAGATCCCTACAGACAACAACCACGTTGTTAATAAAAAATATGTTGACGACAAATTAAAAGACGCCGGAAAATCTCATTATTTATCGGTAAAAGAACCAACAACAAAAGCTGCAAACTACAATAATGACGGAGCTAAAGGAGCTAATTCTGTTGCAATAGGGGTTGATGTACAAACTAAATCGGACGCCCATTCTGCGGTAGCAATCGGGCACAATCTGAGCACGGACGTAAAACACGCCGTGGTGGTTGGATCGAACATTAACATTGAACAAAATAACTCAGGCGACAAAAATAAAAAAGATGCGGTGGTTGCAATTGGTAGCGGGCTGAAACTGAAAAACGCGAAAAGCTCTATCGTGCTTGCTGCGGTGGACGAGCGAGGCAATACAAGCGACACCGAAGAAGGAAGAACTGTGGTTGACGGTGCGTCGTGGGCGGTGGTTATTGGTAACAAAACCAAAGTCAAAAACGGGACGGATATCGTGGCGTTGGGGAATAATATCAACGTAAGCGACAGCAATAACAACAGTTTGGTGATATTAGGTAACCAAGCGACAGCAAGTAGTGCTTTTAACTCTGTAGTTTTGGGTTACAAAGCATCAACAACTTTAAACGACGCGATAGCGTTGGGAAGTAACTCTGTGGCGAATACTAATGCGAATATTGTTGGATTTGATACGGTAACAGGGAGTGAAAGAGCAAGCGTAAATGATTACGGAGCATGGAAGTCTAAATATGCTGCTTTGTCTATTGGAAATGGAAATAACACACGTCAAATCACAGGACTTGCTGCTGGTAGACAAGATACGGATGCAGTGAATGTGGCACAACTTAAAGCGGCGACAATGCATTTTGTTTCAATAAATGGTGGAGGTAATACTGGCGGAAACTATGCTAATAACGGTGCGACTGGTGCTAATGCAATAGCAATAGGTGTTGAAACAAAAGCTCAATCAAATTCTGGTATCGCCATAGGATACGGTACGCAAGTACTAGGTGGAAGTAATAACTCTATCGCTATCGGTGCGGTAAGTGGCGGATCGCCAACGAAAATAGAAAACGCCGAATGGACGGTAGCTATTGGTAACAATACAAAAGTTACAGGTGGGAATGATATTCTTGCCTTAGGATCGAATATTAATGTGACGAAAACCAAGACTCAAAATAATGAAAACGGAAGTTTAGTAATTCTTGGTAATAATGCTACAGCAACAAACGCTGCAAATTCTGTAGTAATTGGTAAGGGTGCAAGTACACAAGCACAAAGTGCGGTGGCTATTGGAGAGGGTGCTATAGCAAGCGTTGCAAATAGTGTTGCAATAGGTAAAGATTCAAAAACAACGGGAGATATCTCGACAAAAGGATATGATCCATCAACTAAGAAAGCTTACGCAGGAAATGATAATGGAAGTGCATGGCTACCAAACAAAGGAGTTTTTGCTGTAGGTGATGGCTCAACAAGCACTAGAAGAATAACAGGAGTGGCAGCAGGGTCTGCTGATACAGATGCGGTAAACGTGGCACAACTTAAAAAAGTTGTAAGTGGTGCGGCTACTTTAAAATATAAGGCGAATGCAGGGGCTGAACAAAGTATTGACCTTACAAAAAATAGTTTAAATTTCACAAATGGAACTTATACAGAAGCTACTGTCGGAGTTGATGGTGTTGTTACTATTGGTTTAAATACAGCTACTAAAAATAAAATTGATGGTGCACTTCAAACAGCAGATGCAAATACTCAATATGCAAAAATAGATGCCTCTAATATAGGTGGAAAAGAAAGTACATGGAGAACTCAATTAAATGTGTACGATAAAGGAGAAACAGATGCCGCAATAGCAAAAGCAAAAGAAACGGTTGAACAGGGAGATGGGATTAATGTTACACCATCAGAGTCAACAGACGGAGCTAAAAAGTTTACTGTATCGTTGGATAGTAATCTTAAAACAAAAATAGACAGTATAGGTACTGGAGAGGTAGCACAAAATAATGATAATACTGTAACGGGTGCTAAAGTTCATACTGCTATTGAGAGTGCTAAAACAGCATTAACTGGACAAATAAATAAAAAAGTTGATACAACTACTTTTGAGGAAGCTAAAACACAGTTAGAAACTAAAATAAATGGAAAAGCTGACAAGAATTTAAGTAATATAGATGACGCCGGTAAAAATGTTATTAAAAATTTAATAACTGTAGAAGGAGAAGATAAAATTGAGGTTACAACTATTAATGGTAATACGGGTAGTGCAAAAACATTCACAGTAAAATTAAATGAAGATACAACAAATAAAATTAACAGTATAGGAACTGGAACTGTAACGAATAGTGATGAAAAAACTGTAACAGGTAAGGCAGTATACGAAGCGATCAAAAATTCTAAAGTAACTGTAAAAGCTAATGATAATGATTCATATATAACTGTAAATGGAAATAAATCGGATGATATATCAGGTAATGAATTTAAAATAGGATTGGATTTAAATGCATTAACAACGAAATTAGGAGAAACATTCTCTAAAAAAACGGATACATTTGGGTTAATAGGTAATGACAGTCAAGCAGTCACTACAACATTAAATAACACTTTAAAAATTGAAGGAAGCGAAAGTGTTGCTTCTAGTCAGACAAATATTTATGTATCTAAAAAGGATCAAAACGGTTTAGAAATTAAACTTGGAGAGACTTTAAGTGGTATTAGTTCTATTGGAAAAGATGAAAATAATAAGATTGGTTTTAATACAGATAATGCTAAGAATGAGATTACATATACTGTAGGAAATGCGACTGGAACTGCAACATATAAATTTGGTAAAGATGGACTAGATTTAGGAAGTAAGAAAATAACTAATGTTGCAAGTGGAATTGGAGACGTTGGTGGCACAACAACTAATCTTGATAACGTATTAAAAGGTACTCCTGAAGAAACGTATAAATTAAACGCTGCAAATGTTGAAGATCTAGCGAAAGTTGCTGCTGCTATTATTACAAAAGGTCTTGAATTTGAAGATGGTAATGGTAATAAAGTAAACAGAAAACTAGGAGAAACTTTAAAATTAGTTGGAGAAAAAGGAGCAACTGTTGCTTCAAATAGTTCAACGACTGTAGCAACTGCACCAGATAATATTACAGTTGTGGCTAAGAAAAGTAAGACTGGAGATTCAGAGCCTAATGACACATTAGAAATTAGATTGGCTAAAGACTTAAAAGGAATTGCAAGTATTGAAAATACAAAAGATAAATCAAAAATTGAACTAAAAGATAATGGAATTGATTTAACTACAAGCACAGGTAAAACTGTTAAGGTTAAAGATAATGCATTAGAGGGCGTAAATAAAATAAGTGCTGTAGGTGATGCTGATGCAAATTCTATTGATTTAGCAAAAGATAGTAATGGAACTAAAAATATTGAGATAACAAGCGGTGGAAAAACATTAACTATCGCTAAAGATGGAACTAATGGAAAAGAAGGAATATCATTAACAGGACTAGTAGATAGAAAAGTTGATGAGACAGGTTATGGAACTAATGGTAATGCCGGTAGAGCAGCAACAGAATCAGCATTATTAGACTTGAAGACAAAAGGGTTGACTTTTGAGGCTAATCAAAATAATAGTACTGAACCGAAAAAACTTCAAACAGCATTAGGTGAAACATTAAAAATAACTGGTAAAGATGGTGATATTACAGACTTTGATAGTAAATATTCATTAGAAAATGTTGCAACAAAAATTGATGTCGCAAATAAAGCGATTAGAATAGGGTTATTAAAAACTCCAAGATTTGATGCTTTAGAATTAGGTGCTGACAGTACTAAGAAAATATCATTAACACCAAATACTACTGGAGATACATTAGAATTGAAATTAACAGGAGCAGGAAACGATACAAATGTTAAAATTTCTGGTGTTGCAAATGGTACAGGTGATAATGACGCTATTAATAAATCGCAACTAAATTCTGTTGTAACGGCTTTAGGTGGCAGTGCTACTATAGAAACTGACGGTAAAGTTACAGGACCTACTTATACATTGGCTAATGGAGGGACTAAGAATGCGGTTGGAGAAGCGTTAACAGCACTTGATACTGCGATAACTACAACAAATAGTTCAATAACTACATTAGGAAATGCAAGCATTAAATTTAGTGATGGCATTAATGAGTTTACTAGAGCAAATAATGAATCAGATAAGACAGTTAAAATTGTGTCTGGGTCAAATGTTACGGTATTATTAGATAATAAAGCAGATAGTAATAAGACTGGTAAATTTACTATATCACTAAATAAAGAATTAACAGATATTAATTCTATAACCCTAAAAAGTAGTGGTGATGCTAACAGCAAAACAGGAAAAATTACTGTTGATACTACTGGAAATGTTAAAGTTCAACATGGAGAGGGAGCGGCTTCTAAAATAGTTGCTGAAAGTGATTTTAATGAGTTAAAAACTAGTGACGAAATAACTGTTACTGGTGGCGGAAAAGTATTTGGTGGAGAAACAAAACTTAGTCTAAACGATAACTCAATCGCTGGAACGAAGTTGAAAAATGCGACAATTAGTGAGGCTAAATTAGATTCTGCATTGTCAGATAAGATTAATAAAACATTTATGGTTAAGGCTGGAAATGATACTAGCGGAAACCTAATAGGAGATACTTTAGAATTTGCAAAAGATTCTAATTTAACTGTTGTGTTAGATAGTGCTAACAAGAAAATCACTTATGGATTAAGCTCAACATTAACCGGCATTACTTCCATAGAATCTGCTGCTGAGAATGGTGCAAAATCTAAAATCACCTTAAATGCTGATCATATAGTATCAGATAAGGATATATATGTAGGCTCAAAAGGAAATGATGAGAGTAATAAACTAGTTAAGAAATCAGAATTAGATACTTTAAATCAAACTTTAAATCAAACATTAAATAGTAACCAAACTAATATAACAAAAAATACAGCTGATATTGCTAATTTATCTAATAATAAGTTAACTTTTAAAGCTGGTTCAACAGAATTTGAAAGAGCAAATAATTCTAATAAAACTGTTGAATTTAAAGGGGAAGGTAACTTAAATGTTAAATTAGATACTGATATAACTAAAAACACAGGGACATTTACAATAAGTGTTAATGAAACAAGCTCAATTAATGTTGAAGCTGGAAAACAAAAAGAAGATGGAAGCATTACTGTAGAGGATAGATTAACAACAGAAAAAGCCGTTGTTGACTACGTGAAAGAGAGAACGTTCAAATTAGCTGGAAATGATGGAACGGCAGTATCAAGCGTACTTGATGGAACGATTAATATTAAGGGAGATGCAAGTACAACATCAGATCAAGGTAATATTTATGTTTCTAAAGGTACTAGTGATAGTGAGTTAAAAATACAATTAGGTAAAAACTTAACTGGAATTGAAAGCATTAAGAAAGCAGCTGATAAGGCTTCATTAACATTAGGAGATGATAAAATTGAATTAAGTCCAGTAAAAGATGTTAAGGTAACATTAGAAAAAGATGGAGAAAAATCAACTGTTAAAGCTACAGGGTTGTCAACTATTGGAAATGATGGTGACAATGCTTTAGTATTTAATACAGATAAGAGTGATAATACAACAGCAACTTTAAAAGTTGGTGGAAGTGATTTAACATTCACTAAAGTTAATGGTGGAATAAAACTTTCTGGATTATCAGATGGAACAATCGAAGATAAATCAAAAGATGTGATTACTGGAAATCAATTGAATGAATTAGGTGCAACGCATTTAGGATTGACAGTTAATGGTGCAAAAACAGGATTTGATGCTCTATCATTTACAGAAATTAAAGGATCAGATAATTCTAATAAAAAACAAACTACATTTAAAGATGCGATTGATGACTTGATTAGTGCCGTGAATAAGGGAATGAAATTCCAAGGAAATGATGAGCAAGCAGTTACGGTAAATCTTGACGGAACGCTAAAAATCGTAGGAAAAGGAAGCGATGCTAAGAATATCGACGTTGCGGACAATAATATTAAAGTGTCCCAAAATACAGATGGTGACGGGCTGGAAATCGGCTTATCGGATACATTGACCGGCATTAAATCCGTCGCCAACGGTGAGAATGCCAAGATTGCTTTAGGCGGAGAGAATGAAAAAGATAAAACCATTACTTTCACCTCAGGCGATAATAAAGACAATGTGACTTTAAAAGGAAGCACATTTACCGGCGTGTCTGAAATTAATAAAGAAGCGAATAAAGGTGCGTTAAAACTCGATAATGCTACCGCCACTTTAGAAAGTGCCAAAGAAAAGTCAAAACTTGAATTGAAAGATAGTGAAGCCAAATTAGAAAGCGTGAAAAACGGTTCAAATTTGGCATTGGATAATACCGGTGCAACCTTAAGTGCGGGCAATGGTAAAGGAAGCATTAAAGTTGCTACTGGCTCAGGTGATGGTGCTAACAAAATCGAGTTAAGTCCGGAAAACGGCTTAACCGTTATGTTGGAAAAAGACGCGACAAATGGCGGAGTGCAAGCCACCGGCTTATCTACCATCGGTAAAAATGATAGAAACGCCTTAGTGTTTAATGGCACCGGAAACACCGCGAAATTAAAAGTTGACGGAAATGAGTTGACCTTTACGAAATCCGATAGCGGAAATACCGTGAAAATCTCGGATGTGGCGGACGGTAAGCTGGAGAATAGTTCATCAGAAGCCATCACGGGCGGACAACTTCACGATTTAGCAAGTAAATTGGGTGTTGCGGTTGAGAATGGAAAAACTACGTTTACAGCACCATCATTTAATGCGATAAATGGCGGTACAACTCAAACAACCTTTAAAGGAGCGATTGATGATTTAATCACCGCCGTGAATGGTGGTTTGACATTCAGGGGGAATGATAATGGTAGCACCCCAAGTTCAACCACATTGCAGTTAGGCGGTACGTTGACCATTGATAGCTCAACGGTTGGTAGCGGTGCGAATGGAGCAAGTGGAACGACTGAAAAAGACATCACGGTAACATTAGCACCATCTAATGGTAGCGATCCTCAAAGTGCGGGTACACTTACGCTTACTTTAAATAAAGCCACGGCTGTTTCTGACAAGGACGAAAAAGTCATCACTTCCAAAGCGGTAGCGAAAGAGTTGACAAAATACACTACAACAGAAACTTTGGATAAAGACTTCTTAAAAGTTACCGGTGAGAATATCGGTGATACTGAAGAGAAGAAAGAACAAGGTAGAAAAACCTTTGGCTCAAATGTCGGTATTGCTGAAATTAAATTGGCTGATCCCGATAAAAGTTCAACGGAATTAGTACAGGCTGATGCGGTTATTAAGTATCTAAAAGGTACAGGTAAAAAATCAGTTAAAGTATCCGATAATCCAGAAACTAAGGCTGAAGGAGAGGGTTCTATTGCCATCGGAGATAAAGCCATTGCACAAAATGAAGGGGCGATCTCCATCGGTCAAAATTCCGGAGCGAAAAATAACGGAGCAATCTCTATCGGTAAAGGCTCTGATGTTACCGAAAAAGACGGCATTGCCATCGGAACAGGAACTAAAGTTTCAGGGCAATCATCAGTGGCACTGGGCGAAGGTAATAAGGTGAGCGGTGTTCAATCCTATGTCATCGGGTCGGATAACGATATCAAAGGGAGAGAAGTCGTTGCCATCGGTTCTAATATAACGGCGGATGAAAAAATTCACGATGCGGTTATTTTAGGCAACCGTTCAACAGGTGAGGCGAAAACTGTATCCGTGGGGAGTAAAGATACCAAAAGACGGATTATTTTTGTCGATACGCCAAAAAATGAGTATGACGCCGTTAATAAAAAATATGTTGATGATTTGACATTAACCTATAAATCGAATGGTGAAGACAAAACTAAACAAACCATTAACCTCAAAAATGGTGCATTGGACTTTGTGAAGTCTGAAAATATCTCTGTCTCTGTAAAAGCGGATGGAAAAATTACGCATACGCTGAATAATGAGCTTAAAGAGATTGGAAGTATTAGTGCTACCAAAGATGACGAAGGGGCTAAGATTACTTTATCAGATGGTAAAAATGGAAAACCTAAACAAGTAGAACTTAATGACGCTAAATTGACAGGTTTATCAGACGGTGACATTGATAAGGACTCAAAAGAAGCTGTTACAGGTAAACAACTCGCCGATTTAGCGGGTAAGTTGGGTGTTGCGGTTGATAAGGATAAAACGAAATTTACTGCTCCAATCTTTGAATATCTGTCTAATGTGGATGGCTCATTCAAAGAGAAGAACCCAACCACATTGAAAGGTGCTATTGACGAAGCAAGAGCGAAGTTAAACGAGGGCTTGAAATTCGGTGGTGATGTTCCAACAGGTACAAATAACGGCACCCACTACCTAGGCTCGACCATTAACATTGTTAGTTTAGGTACGCGGACAGGGACAGGTGCGGTAGCTCCAACATCAACCGATAGTTACAGCGGTAGCAACTTAATCACGCAATACACCAACGATAACGGCAATGCCAAGATCGAAATCGGTTTTAAAGACAAACCGACATTTAGCAAAGTCACGCTATCTCAAGAGCAAAAATATGGTGATAGTAAAGTTGGCAACGAAGACGTAATCACCAAGTCCTACCTTGAACAAGCATTAAATAGCTTTAAATTTAATGTGGAATATGGTGCTCAGAAAGTCCAAATCGGTCGCGGCGATACCTTGAAATTTGCAGATGGTTTGAATATTCAAGGTAGCTTGAAGCAAGAGGGAGCAACACTAGCCGCTCCTGCTCCGACACCGACAGCTCCGACGCCGGCTAATACAGCAACTGCAAGCACAACGCCAACTGCTCCGGCAAGCGGTGCGACAGGTGGCACAGCGGGTACCGTATCGAATGCTACAGCGTTGGTAACGATTGGCACAGCCGAGGCGTTAAAAAATATCACCTCGATTTCTTCCAAACCTAAAAACGAAGCGGGCGGAAATGGTACTGATACAGAAGTTACCAAACTGACTTTAGACGCAGAGAAAGGAGCCACATTCCAAGTAGGTAATCAGGGGTCGAAAGTGAGTGTAAATAGCGACGGTATAGCCCTCACACCGCAAACGAAAGGTACCGGTACAGGCAATCCATTTGCTGATCAGCCATCGATTACGATTAAAGCCGGTGCAACACCGGTAGATCCAAACAATTTAGACTTGGTTGATCCTAATAACGAACCTTCAATAGCGTTTGCAGCCAAAGGCGGTAGTAATGGTTCAGCAAAAGAAGGAACGGGGACGATTAAATACCTCAAAGACAGAACTGTTAGCAAAAACAATAGCAACGGCGATAAATACGGTGAGGGCGATAACAAAGGCAACGCTGCCACAGAAGGAGCGGTGAAAGAGCTTTATGACTCCGGCTTGAAATTCGCCGGCAATGACGGTCAAGATGTTCACAAAAAACTGGGTGAGACCTTGTCTATCAAAGGTGAAGGTAGCGTGGGGGCAACCGCGGCGGATAATATTGTGGTGAGAGCCAAAGACAATGGGCTTGAAATCGGTCTGACCAAAAATATTCGCAATATCGACACCATTGCTATCGCCGGCACAGGGGACGATAGCGGTAAGGATATATTTATTGATGCCGAGGGCATTACGACTACCGCCAAACTTGATGATGGTACAGTGTTAGTCAATGACCAAACGGCCAGTGGCAATGTGTTACGCAACGGTACTCACCAAACCGAGGTGAAAGCCGGCGAGGTCGCGATTAAGGATAAGAGCGGTCAAGAAGTAGTGAGTTTGAAAGTGGCTGAAGATGGTCAAGACGGCAACGCTCAATCTGCTACTCTTACTTTTGCTAAAGGGGCGGACGGTAAATCAGGCACAGGCACGATCACCGGCTTGGCGGACTTAGCGGACGATGCTGACGGCACCAGTGCGACCAATAAAAACTATGTTGATGGTAAAATGGAAGATTTGAACAATAACCGTCCGTTTGATTTCTATCTCGGCGATCAAAAAGTCGTCAAAGGTCAAGATGGTCAATTCTATAAGCCTGACGAGCTGAAAGGTGCGAAGTATGACGCAAACTCTAAAAAGTATATGAAAGAAGGCAAAGAAATTACGTCAACTGTAAAAGATCAAAACGCTGTTGTGATCAAAGCGGCACCTGTGGAAAGACCGATGACCGTGACCAATATTAAAGACGGGGATTTAACCGATAAGTCAACTGATGCGGTCAACGGTTCGCAATTAGTGAAAGCCACGGGGGCGAAGTTGATTGACGATCCAAGTTCTAACACTGATCCGAAAGCGAAGAAAATGGTCTTTGCGGACGGTAAAGATGGATTGTCAGGTCTTGAAACATCATCAAACGGCAAAGAACCGATGGCAAATAAAGGCTTAACCGCTAAAGATGGATTAAACGGCAAAAACGCCAATGACAAAGCGAACGCTTTACGCAATGGCGAAGCGGGAACGGTGGTATTTACAGATCATCAAGGCAATAGATTAGTCAAAGCCAATGATGGTAAATACTATAAAGCAGGTGATGTTGAAGACAATGGCACACCAAAAGCCGGCAGTGCGGTGGCAAAACCACAACTTTCGTTAGTAAACCACGAGGGCAATACAACGACACCAACTGTGTTAGGTAACGTGGCGAGCGGTTTGGGACTACCTGCCCCTGAAACTGATCCTGCTAAAGCAAAAGAAGCAAAAGAAAAAACAGCTCAGCTAGCAAAAGCGGCGGAAAATAAAAAAGCAGAGGTGAGTGACAAAGCCAAAGCACTTTCGGATAAAGCAAAAACCTTTACCCGTTTAACCTTAGCCGTGAACGATTTGGAACAAGCGGCAAATGCTTTACCGGATGGTAAGGCGAAAGCACAAATCGAAGCTCAGTTAAAAGAGACTCAAGAGGAACTTGCTAAGGCTCAAAAAGCACTTGAAACAGCTAAGACTGACTTACAAACAGCACAAAAAAGCTTGAAAACAGCGAATGCTGACTATGAAGCCAACTATGACGGCTATGCGAAAGTGGCTGACTTAGTCAGTGCTGATAGCACCGCCGTTCTTAGCAACGTAGCCACTATTGCTGACGTGCAGGCGGTAGCGAAATCCGGCATGAAGTTTAAAGGCAATGATGGTGTTGAAGTGCGTAAACAACTCAGCGAAACCTTAGCAATTACAGGCGAGGGAACATTTAACAGCGACCTCACCGCCGCCGGCAATATCAAAGTGGAAATGTCCCAAGACGGCAAAGGCTTAGAAGTTAAATTGTCCGATAAGCTACAAAACATGACTTCGTTTGAAACTCGTGAAGTTGAGGGTAGAAAATCTACTTTAGACAGCAACGGCTTGAGAGTGGTTGACCAAGACAGCGAAGCAGTAGTGACGGCACAAGGTACCCGTATTGCGGGCAAAGGAAATCATGCCGGTCAATCGGCAAGTTACACCCTTGACGGCATTGCGCTCAAAGACAAAAACGGCAAAGACGCCGTGAGCTTGAACGCGAAAGCCCTTTCCTTTGCCGTGACACAGGATCAGGCAGGCGCACCTGTCGGCACTGGCGTAATCACGGGCTTGAAAGACCTAGATGCCACTGCTGACGGTTCAAGTGCGGCGAATAAAAACTATGTGGATGAAAAAGTGTCCGATTTGGACAGCAATCGTCCGTTTGACTTCTATATCCAAGAGGGCGATGACTATACCAAAGTTGTCAAAGGACGTGATGGTAAGTTCTATAAGCCTGAAGACTTGAAAGGGGCGAAGTATGTCGCTGGTACGGCTGATGGTGATAAAGGTAAATACACCAAAAATGGTCAAGATGTTAAATCATCTATAGCGGACAAACAAGCCGCTGTGGTGATTAAGGCTGAGCCGACCACATCACCGATGACCATCACCAATGTCAAAGATGGGGATTTAACAAATACTTCGACCGATGCCATCAATGGGGGACAGCTTGTCAAAGCGACAGGGGCGAAATGGATTGATGATCCAAATTCTTCTGAAACTGCTCCAAAACCGAAGATAATGGTCTTTGCGGACGGTAAAGATGGATTGTCAGGTCTTGAAAAAACATCAGACGGCAAAGAACCGATGGCAAATAAAGGCTTAACTGCTAAAGATGGATTAAACGGCAAAAACGCCAATGACAAAGCGAACGCTTTACGCAATGGTGAGGCTGGAACTGTGGTATTTACCGATAAAGACGGTAATCGTTTGGTCAAAGCCAACGACGGTAAATACTATAAAGCGACTGACGTGGACGATAAAGGTAACGTGAAATCTGCTGCTAATGGTCAAGTTGCACCAAAAGCAGTGGACAATCCGCAACTTTCGTTGGTGAATACCGGCGGTGAAATCAATAAACCGGTGGTCTTGAGCAATGTCGCCAGCGGCTTGGGGCTTACAACACCAACAGATGACAAAAAAGAGACGTTAAACAAACTTGCCGACACAGTGAAGGAAAAAGTGAAGGTGTTAGGCGAAAAAACAAAAGAGCTTTCCGAGAAGGCAACAAAACTCGCTGATTTAGAGTTAATGGTGGACAGTTTAAAACAAACTGTTGATACCCTGCCTGATGGAGAAGCAAAAGACAAAATACGTGAAGAGTTGAAAAACTACGAACCGCAATTGTCAGCAGCCAAAGAGGCTAAAGAGAACGCTAAAAAAGCCGTGAAATCAGCACGCGACGCACTCATTGCAGCCAATAAGGATTATAAAAAGCAATATAACGACTATTCCAAAGCAACAGAAAAAGTCGCCGACTTAGTCAAACCGGACAGCAAAGCGAACCCGACCAACGTCGCCACTGTAGGCGATTTACAAGCTGTAGCTAGAGCGGGTTTAAACTTTGAAGGTAATGACGGTATCGCTGTGCATCAAGATGTAGGCGAGACGTTAACATTAAAAGGCGAGGGCGAGTTTAACAGCGACAACTCCGCCGCGGGCAATATCAAAGTGGAAATGGCTAAAGACGGTAGAGGCTTGGAAGTCAAACTGTCCGACAAGTTGAAAAACATGACGTCTTTTGAAACTCGTGAAGTGGACGGTAAAAAATCACGCTTGGACAGTAACGGTTTGAGAGTGGTCGACAAAGACAGCGAAGCGGTAGTGACGGCACAAGGTACCCGTATTGCGGGCAAAGGAAATCATGCCGGAAAATCGGCAAGTTACACCCTTGACGGCATTGCGCTCAAAGACAAAAATGGCAAAGACGCCGTGAGCTTGAACGCGAAAGCCCTTTCCTTTGCCGTGACACAGGATCAGGCAGGCGCACCTGTCGGCACGGGCGTTATCCGTGGTCTGAAAGACTTGGATGCACATGCGACGGGCGATATGGCAGCCAATAAAAACTATGTGGATGCGAAACATCACGAGTTGCGTCATGCGCTCAACCACTCAAATAAAGAGTTGCGAGCAGGGATTGCAGGCGCTAATGCAGCGTCAGCATTGGCATCCGTATCTATGCCGGGTAAATCCATGGTCGCGGTTGCGGCTGCAGGATATGATGGCGAAAATGCGGTGGCGATTGGCTATTCTCGGGTCAGTGATAGCGGTAAGGTGATGTTGAAACTACAAGGCAACAGCAACTCCCAAGGTAAGGTTGCCGGCGCGGTATCGGTAGGTTATCAATGGTAATCTATCAACACAGGTGAATCTGCCCGTATCCTAAAACCCCGTCCTTGAGGGCGGGGATATAAGGCAAAAACGACGAAACCGTTTCATGCTAATTTATCTGGTGTTTGTTGTTGCTCGATGAATTGATGAATAATTGAGAACGTGTATACGGAAAATGCCGATGTGGTGCATTAAATGTAGTAGCCTATGGGCAAGCAGTTTTTCAGCTTAAAATAAATCAGGGCGAAACACGACTTGAGTGGCGATGAAGTAAATCTCACAAGAAAATTGGCAGTAGAAATCCGTTGAGAATAGCCCTCGCAAAACGTGGGATCTGATAGGAACTCTCCCCAGCCTTAGGCGGGGAGGATGTCAATGTAAGTCTGTCGCGATAAAAGTGCGGTAGAGAAATTAAAGTTTTTCAACTAACTCAATGGCGGCGCCGATATAGGTTGCCGGAGTGAGTTGTTGGAGACGTGCTTTTTCTGCTGCCGGAATTTCTAATTTTTCGATAAATTCGCGCATAGCTTGTTCATCAACACGTTTTCCGCGCGTTAACTCTTTTAATTTTTCATAAGGTTTTTCAATACCATAGCGACGCATCACGGTTTGGATCGGCTCCGCTAACACTTCCCGGTTTTGGTTTAATTCATCACGTAAATGCGCTTCGTTAACTTCCAATTTGCTGATGCCTTTACAAGTGGCTGCGTAGGCAATTAAGCAATAGCCTAAACCGACGCCGAGGTTGCGTAATACGGTGGAGTCGGTTAAATCACGTTGCCAACGGGAAATAGGTAATTTGGCGCCTAAATGGGACATGATGGCGTTAGCAAGCCCCAAGTTGCCTTCGGAGTTTTCAAAATCAATTGGGTTGACTTTGTGCGGCATAGTCGAGGAACCGATTTCACCGGCGACAGTACGTTGTTTGAAATGATTTAAGGCGATATAACCCCATAGATCACGGTCAAAATCGATGATGATGGTGTTAAAACGAGCCACGTTGTCGAACAGTTCAGCGATATAATCATGCGGTTCGATTTGCGTGGTGTACGGGTTCCAAGTGATGCCTAAAGAGGTGACAAACTCTTCGCTGAACGTGTGCCAGTCAATTTCCGGATAGGTGGCTAAATGGGCATTGTAATTGCCTACCGCGCCGTTAATTTTACCAAGAATTTCAGTTTGTTGCAGTTGTTTGAATTGGCGTTTTAGACGGTAGACAACGTTTGCCATTTCTTTACCGACGGTGGTCGGTGATGCCGGTTGTCCGTGGGTACGAGACAGCAGCGGAATGGATTTGTATTCGTTTGCCAGACGGGTAATTTCGTTAATTAATTTTTGCCATTCCGGTAAAATGACTTCTTCCCGCGCGGTTTTGAGCATTAATGCATGAGAAAGGTTGTTAATATCTTCCGATGTGCAAGCGAAATGGATAAATTCGCTGATAGCCGCCAATTCCGGAAGTGCGGTGGTTTTTTCTTTTAAAAAATATTCGACAGCTTTAACGTCGTGGTTAGTGGTACGCTCGATTTCTTTAATTCTTTCGGCATCTTGTAGGCTGAAATTCGCCACAATGCGATTAAGGTAATCGTTTGCTTCTCCGGACAACGCAGGAACCTCGGTAATTTGTGCGGTCGCCGCCAGTTTTTGTAACCAACGAACTTCAACGGTTACACGGAATTTTAATAATCCGAATTCACTAAAAATTGAGCGCAAGGCGCCGGCTTTGTCTTGATAACGACCGTCAATCGGGGAAAGTGCGGTTAAGGCGTTAAGTTGCATATTAAGATTGCTCCTCAATTAAAGAGATGAATAAATTTGTTGTGCGGTGGCGACGAGTTTGCGTCGGGAAAATAGTAGTTGCCATTTGGAACCGCCCACTTGGCGCCAAAGTACAGCGGAACGAATTCCCGCCAGTAAACAAGCACGAATACGGTTGTGTATACCTAATTGTTGCAAATATTGCGACGAGCCTTTGACTTGAATGCGACTGCCTAAAGGGCTTATCACATCCACGTAGATGGAAGCTAATGTAGATAGCATTTGTTCGTCAAATAAATCGTAATGGACAAGTTGGGAGGGCAAATATTGGATACGCTTTGCTAATTCGGCTTTCGCTTGCGGATTTTTATTCAACTTTCCTTCTAATGCTAATAAACTTAACCAGTAACGACCGACATCCGCTTCGCTACCATTAAGTTGTTCCATTAAAATTTGTAAACCTAAAGCTAAATTTTGTTCATGGTTGCCATAAACCGAGAGCGTGTTTTCCGGTTGGATTTGTAATAGGCTGTTTAGACTGGCACGAAAAGCAGGCTCATCGGCTTGACCGTTAAGGGCGAATTGTTGTACTAATTTTGCGGATTGACATATGCCGGCAAGAGCGAGTGTTGCGTCGTAGTAATTTGCCATAATTATCGGTAAAATTGTCGAGCTAAAACGAAAAAAGTGTGAGCAATATAGCATTTTTCCATTTTTTTGGAAAGTACAATGACGAGTGATTATATCTTTCATGAGGATAAATACTATTGAAAATAGTAAAAACCGGTTTAATTTTAACCGCACTTTTGCCGCTGAATTTATGGGCAAAGGTAGTGGTGGGAAATGCGGTCATTTTGGGCATGATTTCCAACCCTATGTTTTGGCATAGGGTTGAATTTTTTAGGTAAGTTTTATCGTTTTGCGCGTAAAACTCGTAAGGTGAAAATACCTATTCCGGCGACAAAGATGATTAAACCTAAAATTTCTGCGGTCGTTCCCCAGTTTTCCAAGTTTAAAGCAAGCGGCGCGTCGGAACCGCCGGAGGTGACGGAAGCGGCGATAATAAAGGCTAAAATCACGCCAATCAAACTTTCGCCGACAATTAACCCGGCGGCAAAGAGCGTTCCGTAACGATCGGCTTTTTTCTGCATATCCTGCACGTTTTTACCGTTTCGTTGAGCAAAGCCGGTGAGGTGGCGGTTAATTAACCACGCCAAAATTGCCCCAATAACGATAGGCATATTTACAGACGGTGGCAAATAAATCCCCATGCACACCGCTAACGCCGGTAAAGCCAGACGATTTTGGCTGGATTTTTTCAATATGGCGTCAATGATGATCAAGCCTAATCCCAAGGCAATCCCCATGAAAATATAAGTCCATTCCAAATTATTGGAGAAAATCCCCTTGGCGATAGCGGTCATCAAGGTGGCTTGTGGCGCGGATAAGGCTTGTGACGGATCCATATCCGGACGCGGCATTGCGCCGGCAAAACCATAAGCATGATAGAGAATTTCCAATACCGGCGCGATCACTAAGGCACCCACGATACAACCGATAATAAGGGCTACTTGTTGGCGCCATGGTGTTGCTTTGACCAATAAACCGGTTTTTAAATCTTGCAGGTTGTCGTTGGAAATTGCTGCCGTACTGACGACAATTGAGCCGGAGAAGATGGTTAATGCGGTCAAAAATTGTTGTCCTTCTGCGCTATCTAATAAGCCGGATGCTTTGCCGATAAGCATTAATGTGATGGAAATTAATACTACGGAAATAATGCCGATACCGGAAATCGGGCTGGAAGAGGAGCCGACAAGCCCCGCCATGTAACCGCAAGCCGCGGCGACGAAGAAGCCGATAAGTACAGCCAACAGGGTGC
Organism: Actinobacillus seminis; assembly: GCF_002263215.1. Classification (GTDB taxonomy): domain Bacteria; phylum Pseudomonadota; class Gammaproteobacteria; order Enterobacterales; family Pasteurellaceae; genus Actinobacillus_B; species Actinobacillus_B seminis. The sequence goes on along the minus strand of NZ_NLFK01000007.1, from coordinate 31,934 downwards.
AGGCAATAATTAATAGCATGGATAATTCTGCCGAAATTGGTGCGTCGGCGACGAAATTATGTAATGCCAAGACGATTAATAAGATAGCGGCTAAGGTGATATAAATCATGGTTTTCGGCGATAAATCCAACTGGGTGCTGTCTTTTGGGCGTAAAGTCGGATCTTTTAAGGCACGGAATGATTGAGCCAGCCCTTGAATCATTGGTTTCATTAATACCAATAATGTCCAAATAGCGGCGATACCGATCGTCCCTACGCCGATAAATCGCACTTTCCCGGACCACATGCTCAAGGCGTGATTAACTATATCGGCATCCGGTGTCATTGGGAACAGGGTGGTGAAATAAGGGACGCCGACTAACCAGGTTAAGGCGATACCGATTAAAATTGCGATTCCGCCGACAATCCCAACCAAATAACCGGCACCTAATAAAGCTAAAGAGAAACCCATCGGGATTTGGAATACCGCATTGCCGCCTTTAAACCATAAGCTGGCGCTGTCGGCGACCACACGCAATCCGTTAGTCAGAAAGCCGATAAGTGCGGCAATCACACCGCCGGTGGCAATTTCTTTAATCCCACTTTCGCTATTTTGACCTTCGGCATGATTACCGGCTTTTAAAATTTCTGCGGCGGCAACACCTTCCGGATAAGGCAGATCGCTTTTAACCACCATCACTTGGCGTAATGGAATGGTGAAAATCACGCCCAAAATCCCGCCGGCAGTACAAATTAACAGAGTTTGCAGGAATGGAAAGCCTTGCCAATATCCCATCATTAATAAACCGGGGATGACAAAGATCACAGAAGACAAGGTTCCTGCCGAGGAGGCTTGGGTTTGTACCATGTTATTTTCGAGAATATTCGAGCCGGCAAACATTTTTAACACTGCCATGGAAATTACAGCGGCAGGAATTGATGAAGCAAATGTTAAGCCGACTTTTAAACCAAGATAGACATTGGAGGTGGTGAAAACTACCGTAATTAATGCACCCAGTAACATTCCGCGGAACGTGAGTTCTTGCAAAGTGGGTGCTAAGTGAGATTTTTGCATAATTTCCTCTAACATAGCAATTGTTATAAAAGGGTTAACCATCTTACCGCACTTTCTCTAAAATAAAAGTAATTTGAGTGGAAGAAGTTACTAAAAGTGCGGTTAAATTTTATGAAATAACATAAAAAGATTATTTTTTTAGATAATCTCTAAGGGCATAAAGTGCGACCAGATTACGGGCTTCGCTGAAATCGGGATTTTGCAATAAGTCGTCGAGATCGCGCAAGGGATAGCGCACCACTTGCAAGGGTTCAGGTTCATCGCCCTCTAATTTAGATGGATAAAAATCTTGCGCGATAAATATGTGCATTGGGCTGTGCATAAAACTTGGCGCCATATTGACCGTGCGTAAATAGGTTAATTTCTTGGCGGCTAAGCCGATTTCTTCTTGTAATTCACGATTGGCACTTTGTTGTGGCGTCTCACCCGGATCCATCAATCCTTTGGGAAAACCCGGCTCGTAACGTTCGGTTCCCACCGCATATTCGCGCACCAGCAACAAAGTATCCCCGTCTAACGGCAATATCAGAACCGCGGCGCGAGTGGAGGGTTTAAGGCGTTCATAAACACGATATTCATTGTTGGAGAATTTCAGTTCAACACTTTGAATTTCAAAGATGCGGGATTTTGCCGCCACGGAAACGGACAAAATCTCCGGTTTTTTTAGCTCTTGCATATCCACTTCTTGTAAAAAATGATGGAATAACGATACCATAAAGCGTAACGAGTGAGAACGAAAAAGGAAAGCAAATGAAGAAAATAAATTGGACGCACATAGATACCGTGATTTTGGATTTGGACGGTACGCTCATTGATCTTTATTTCGACCACTATTTTTGGCGTTATCATGTGTCGCAATATTATGCGCAAAAGTGCGGAATATCGCCGGAGCAAAGTCAGCGCCAATTAAAGCAACGCTATGATGCCGTTGAACATAGTATTAATTGGTATGATATTGATTTTTGGGCAAAAGAATTAGATTTACCGCTACGCGAATTGTTGTTGGAACGTGGATCGCAGGTGCAAGTGCGGGAGGATGTGTATCCGTTTTTGGATATTTTACAACGTAAAGGTATTCGTCGTATTTTGTTAACCGACAGCCATCCATTTACGCTGGAAGTGAAATTAAAACATTGCGATTTAGCACCGCACTTTGATTTGTTATTATCCAGCCATCAATTTGGTGCGCCGAAAATTGAGCGGCAATTATGGCATAATTTGCAAAAAGCATATCCTTTTGAACCGGCGAAAACCCTGTTTATTGATGATACGGAAAAGGTGCTGGACAGCGCGCATCAATTTGGTATTGCTTATACTATTGGCGTGGAAAATCCCGACAGTTCCTTAGCAAATAAAACCTTTTTACGCCATGTCAGCGTGGATAATTATATGAAGTTGGTGAGTGAAGTATGACGAAACAAGCACATAAAGCAGAACCTAAAGACGAGGGTGTGCGTCTGGATAAATGGCTATGGGCTGCGCGTTTTTATAAAACCCGTACTATCGCGAAAGAGATGATTGATGGTGGAAAAGTGCATTATAATCAACAACGTACAAAACCAAATAAGATGGTGGAAATTGGTGCGTTGATTAAATTGCGTCAAGGTAATGAAGAAAAAGAAGTAAAAGTGACCGCACTTTCTGTTCAACGACGAGGTGCGCCGGAAGCGCAATTGTTGTATTGTGAAACCGAAAGAAGTGTTGAGATGCGGGAAAAATTAGCGATAGCGCGTAAAAATAATGCGCTTTCCATGCCGCATCCGGAAAGACGTCCGAATAAAAAAGAGCGGCGTGATTTACTCAAGTTTAAATATCAAGAATAGGGTTGTGATTTTTAAATTTACTCCCATATAGAGAAGCATTCGCATAGGGCGAGAGTAGAAAACATAGGAAATAAAATGAATTACAACAATGATAACGACAAACTTTACCGCTATTTATTCAAAAATCGCGCGGTACGCGGCGAGTGGGTGCGTTTAAATCAATCATTTTTAGAGACATTAAACACCCACCATTATCCGGCAGCGGTACAGAATTTGTTGGGTGAAATGATGGTAGCGACGGTTTTGCTGACCGCGACATTGAAATTCTCCGGTAATATTACGGTACAAATTCAAGGGGACGGTCCGCTTAAATTGGCGTTGGTTAACGGTTCGGATCAGCGGCAAATTCGCGCGTTGGCGCGTTTGCAAGGGGAAATTCATGACGACATGACCTTGGCGAAGATGGTCGGTAAAGGGGTATTGGTGATCACTGTTGCGCCGGAAGAGGGGGAGCGTTATCAGGGCGTGATCGCGCTGGATAAACCGACAATTACGCAATGTTTGGAAGATTATTTTGTCCGTTCGGAACAATTGGATACGCAATTGCTCATTCGTACCGGTGAATTTAACGGCCAACCGGTAGCGGCGGGTATGCTGCTACAAATTATGCCGGATGGTTCCGGCACGCCGGAAGATTTTGAACATTTGGCAACCTTAACCGCCACGGTAAAAGACGAGGAAATTTTCGGCTTAAATGCGGAAGAATTGTTGTATCGTTTGTATCATGAAGAAACGGTTGAGATTTTCACGCCGCAAGATATTGCGTTTTTCTGTGGTTGTTCGCAAGAACGTTCCGGTGCGGCGCTATTATTGTTGCCGGATGAGGAAATTGATGAAATTTTAGCTGAACATAACGGGAGCATTGATATGCAATGTGAATGTTGCGGTACCCATTACCTGTTCAATAAAGCAAGCATTAATCAATTAAAAACCGAACAATAATCGCGTTTGAAAAAGTGTTAACTTGATAACAAGTTAACGCTTTCCTTTATTTGGCTTTTTCTTCTTTTTTCACTTCATCCCATAGCACATCCATTTCCGGCAAAGAGCTTTGCTCAACAGATTTACCTTGTGCTTTCAGTTTTTGCTCCACTAAACGAAAACGTCGTTCAAATTTTAAGTTGGCTTGGCGCAAACTTTCTTCCGCGGAACAATGTAAATGGCGACTTAAATTGACGGTAGCAAATAATAAATCGCCTATTTCTTCAGCAATTTTTTGCGGATCTTGTGGGAATTTCTGAAATTCCGACCGCACTTCATCCAATTCTTCTTTCACTTTGTCAAATACAGGCTCAATTTCCTGCCAATCAAAACCGACTTTGGCGCAGCGTTTTTGCAATTTTTGCGCGCGCATTAAAGCAGGAAATGCCGACGGCGTATTGTCTAAAATAGACTGATGTCCTTTTTGTTGATTTTCGCCTGCTTTAACCGCATCCCAATTTTGCAAAGCTTGCGCGGCATTTTGTGCTTTTTGTTCGCCGAAAACATGAGGATGGCGCCGAATAATTTTACGACTGACATTATCGACCACATCCTCAAAGGTAAATTTTCCTTCTTCGCGGGCTAATTGGCTTAAAAACACCGCTTGTAATAATAAATCGCCAAGTTCTTCTTTTAAATCATCAACTTGCTCTTTCTCAATGGCGTCAACCACTTCATAACTTTCTTCCAATAAACAGGGGATCATACTGCGATAATCTTGTGCTAAATCCCAAGGACAACCGTTTTCTTTATCACGAAGTTGCGCAATTAGCCGGATAAAATCTTGTATGCTATGTGACATATTTTCATTCCGAAATGATAGACTATGGCGGAAATTTTATCCTAATCCGGCTGGAAGGCAAAATAAAGATGAAAAAATCTAACCTTTTTTTCGAAAACGTGATCAAGGGCATATTTTTTTTACAGGAAGAATGCTACTATGATTTCAACAAGAGGTAATTAAGTCCAAGATCAGATAAGGAGTCGATTATGTATAAACATGTATTAGTAGCCGTAGATCTTTCTGAAGAAAGTCCGTTTTTGTTGGAAAAAGCCGCCGGTGTCGCTGAAAGACATGAGGCGAAACTTTCAATTATTCATGTAGATGTCAATTTCTCTGATCTTTATACCGGATTAATTGATGTGAATATGTCTTCGATGCAAGATCGTATTTCAACGGAAACGCACCAAGCGCTAGTTCAATTAGCGGAAAAATCCGCTTATCCGGTATCTGAAAAACTAAGCGGTAGTGGTGATTTAGGTCAAGTTTTATCTGATGCAATTGAGCAATATGATGTGGATTTATTAGTGACCGGACATCACCAAGATTTTTGGAGCAAATTGATGTCTTCCACACGTCAAGTGATGAACACTATCACTGTTGATATGTTAGTTGTCCCTTTGCGTGAAGAATAAACGAGCTTTGAGTTATTAGATTTGAATAAAAATCCGCATATTTATTACGTGCGGATTTTTATTTGAAAAGCTTAAAACTATTTTCTTGCCAATGGCGGGACAAACGTAACTCCCATATCCCAAGGTTGTTCAATCCAAGTATTTTGTGGAATTTCTACCACAAAATCATCTACTAAGTTTTCACCGGCAGGTTTGGCAAAAACGGTGACAAAGCGCGCATTAGGATACAATTCACGGATTGCACGCGCGGTATTGCCGGTGTCTACTAAATCATCAACTACAATAAAACCTTCCCCGCCATTTTCTACTTGTGCGGCGTGTAATACGGTTAATTCACCTTGTTTGTTGTGATCATAGCTGGAAATACACACGGTATCTACGTGGCGTAAACCAAGTTCGCGCGCTAAAACTGCTGCAGGAAATAATCCGCCGCGGCTGACAGCAATAATTCCTTTCCATTGTGTTGCGGGAAGTAAACGTTCTGCTAATTTGCGGGCGTGCATTTGAAACATATCCCAAGTTACCACATATTTTTCGCTCATAATTCACCTTAAATAAAATGTAGGTTGATAACCGACTGATAAATAAAATTGCAATAGGATAACTCGAAATACATTTTTATGCTATTATTTTGACGAATTTTTTCACATTTTAAGGAGAAAAAAATGTCTGAAATTACACAATTACAACCAAAACTGTTGTGGCAATGGTTTGAGCAAATTTGTGCGATTCCGCATCCCTCATATCATGAAGAAAAACTGGCTGAATTTATTGTCGAATGGGCAAAACAAAAACAATTTTTTGTACAACGTGATGAGGTGGGGAATGTGTTAATCCGAAAACCGGCAACAGCCGGTATGGAAAACCGCAAATCAGTAGTGTTGCAGGCACATTTGGATATGGTGCCGCAGGCAAATGAAGATACTCAACATGATTTTACTCAAGATCCGATCCGACCTTATGTTGATGGTGAATGGGTTCGCGCCAAAGGGACGACCTTGGGTTCCGATAACGGTATTGGTATGGCGTCGGCGTTGGCGGTGCTTGCCGGCGATGATCTGGCGCATCCGGAGTTGGAAGTTTTATTGACCATGACCGAAGAACAGGGCATGGAAGGTGCGCTGGGATTGCGTCCGAACTGGTTACAAAGTCAAATTATGATCAATACGGATACCGAAGAAAACGGAGAGATTTATATTGGTTGTGCCGGCGGGGAAAATGCGGAGTTAACGCAGCCAATTGAATGGGAAACCAATGGATTTACTCACAGTTACCAAGTGAGCTTAAAAGGATTAAATGGCGGACATTCCGGTTGTGATATTCACACCGGGCGTGCCAGTGCAATCAAATTGATGGCGCGTTTTTTAGCGGAATTGCAGCAGAAACAACCGCACTTTGCTTTCGCGTTAAGTGAAATTCGTGGCGGTTCCGTACGCAATGCCATTCCGCGCGAAGCCTTTGCGACCTTATGTTTTGATGGGGACATTGAAATTTTGCAAAGTGCGGTGAAAAATTTTGCGGTGTTATTGCAAAGCGAATTAGCGTTAGTGGAAAAAAATCTTGCCTTAACGCTACAACCTTGTGCAAAACCGGTTCGAGTTTTTTCGGCGAAAACGATGGTATCAGCAGTGAATTTATGGAATTTGCTGCCAAATGGCGTTATTCGCTATAGTGATGTGGTTGAAGGTGTGGTGGAAACGTCGCTAAGTATTGGTGTACTTAAAACCGAGGAAGATCGCATCATCGGTACTATTTTGCTGCGTTCATTAATTGAAAGCGGACGTGAGTATGTGGAGTCTTTATTACGCTCTTTAGCAACTCTTTCCGGCGCGCAGGTGAGTTTTTCCGGTGCATATCCGGGCTGGGAGCCGCAAAGAGAAAGCGAAATTTTAGCCTTGACCGAACAGTCTTATGCGGAAGTGTTAGGCTATACTCCCGCGATCAAGGTTATCCACGCCGGATTGGAATGCGGATTATTGAAAAAAATCTATCCGGAATTAGACGTGGTTTCTATTGGACCGACGATTGTAAACGCACACTCACCGGATGAAAAAGTGCATATTCCGGCGGTACAAACCTATTGGCAATTATTGACCAAATTACTCGCCAATATTCCGCATAAATAATGCAAAAGACGACTTTGTCGGTAAAACCGGCAAGGTTTTTTCATCTTTGTTTATAGTACTTCGGCACGATAAACCAAAGGCGCAGGTGATCATAACTCCAATTGGAAATAAAACTCCACCATCAATCATCTTAAACTTGTTCAGAATTGACCGCGCTTTTGGCTTTTTTGTTTGCTTTTTCAGCGATATTGGCCTTTTCTGAATGTGCATTTTCAACGCTTGGTTTGCGACGTTTTCCGATATTTTTACTGTCTTTATGGCGAATTTTCACTTTTTTCTGTTTCGCCTTTTTCTTTTCTTCGCGTTTTTCTTTTAGACGCGCTTTTTGTTTTTTGCTCACGGTTTTGATTTCACCATCTTTTGGCGGTTTGGTTCGTGGCTCAAGTCCTTCCAAGATGCGCGCTTTTAAAATTTCCTGCGTATAACGTTTAATTTTTCCCAATAATTTATAATCATGAGCTTCCACAAAGGACACCGCTGCGCCTTTTTTACCGGCTCGCGCAGTACGTCCGATACGATGCAAATAAGTATCTGCGCTATAAGGCAAATCGAAATTCATCACGTGGCTGACATCTTCAATATCAATTCCGCGCGCCGCTACATCCGTTGCTGCCAAAACGGTCACCACGCCATTTTTCAGTTTATCGATAGCATTGTTGCGCTGGGTTTGCGCCATTTCGCCTTCCAAATACGTACTGCGAATTCCACGTTTGCGTAAGGTTTCCGACAGTTTGCGCACATCTTCCCGCCGACGCACAAACACAATACCGCGCGTCACCTGTTCTTGTTCGATAAAACGTGCCAGCAATTTGATTTTATGTTCTTGGCTGTCGGCGTGATAATACCATTGCTGAATTTTTTTGCGTTCACGACGACTGGGTTCTGCATCAATTTCAAGAGGATCGTTAAGTAAACGCGCGGCAAAATCGGTTAATAATTCGCCCTCTAACGTAGCGGAAAATAAAAACGTTTGTTTGCGCCAGCGAGTTTCGGCAGCAATTTTTTCCGCATCTTGCCCAAAGCCCATTTGCAGCATTCGATCGGCTTCGTCAAAAATTAAAATTTCCACGGCGCGACAATCAAAATTTTCTTCTTTGATGTATTGCAACAAGCGTCCTGGTGTGGCGACCACGATATCTTGATTATGGTTAAAAATTTCACCGTGATTTTGATAAGCCACGCCGCCGGTAATGGTGGCGATTTTTAATGAGGTAAATTGTGCCAAATCTTTAGTTTGTTGTGCGACTTGCATTGCCAATTCACGTGTCGGCGTGAGGACTAATACGCGCGGTGCACCGGGTTTGCGACGAGGATAATCGAGCAAGTGTTGCAGTGCGGGCAATAAAAACGCCACAGTTTTTCCCGTTCCGGTTGGCGCAGAACCTAAAATATCGCGCGCCTCCATTGCCGCTGGAACGGTTTGTGCTTGAATGGCGGTGGGGCGAGTGTAGCCTTTTTGTGCAATGGCGCGTAATAATTCCGGCGCTAAATCAAAATCTTCAAATTGTGTTATGGTCATATTTCTTGTTACTATAAGGTCAAATTTGACCCTGATTATACCGCACTTTGCTGATAAAGTGCGGTGGATTTTTGAGATATTTATGCACCAACCAAAAAGCGGATTTCGCTTTAAACAATTTTATGTTAATCATCAGTGCTGTGCTATGAAAGTGGGAACGGATGGGATTTTACTGGGCGCTTGGGCGGATATTACGCCGGGCGAACGGTTATTGGATTTGGGTTGCGGCAGCGGATTGATTGCTTTAATGTTAGCGCAACGTACGTCGGAACGTGCCCGTATTAGTGCGCTGGAATTGGATACTGACGCTTTTTTGCAAGCCCGAGAAAATATTCAGGCATCGCCTTGGGCAGAGAAAATGGCATTGTATCATCAAGATATTAACGATTTTTGCCAAAAGTGCGGTCAAAAATTCGACGTTATTGTGTCCAATCCGCCTTATTTTCCGCCGGCGCAACCTTGTGCCTCCTCGCAACGAGCGCTAGCGCGCTATACGCAACAAAGTCATGCCCATTGGTTGCAATTGGCGGCAAATTGTTTGAGCGAGCAAGGGCAAATTCATGTTATTTTGCCTGTTGATGCCGGCGAAACGTTAATAAAACAGACCGCACTTTCTTGTTGGCGACGTTGCGAGGTGATCACTAAACAAGGCAAAACGCCACAACGCTTGTTGCTCACCTTCGGTTTGCAACCCAAACCCACGCAACGATCGCAACTTTATATTTATAACGCGGAAAATCAATATACAGATGAATTTATGCAACTGACCAAGGCGTTTTATTTGAAGTTTTAGCAAAATTTATCTAAGAAGCGATAATATTGTGTCCCAATACGAGTTGCCACTTTTTTTATCCATTTTCCTCCATAAATAGAAGGTACTTTTAGCATTTCAAATATTCTTAGTCGTTCATCGTTACCAAGTATCGCTTCCGCGATAATACGTCCGGCCAAACCGGTTAATGCTACGCCATGACCGGAATAGCCATGAGCAAAATAGACATGAGGATTAATACGGCCAATATGAGGATTGGCATTTAAGGTCATATCAATTGGGCCTCCCCAACCGTAATCAATTTTAACTTGTTCTAAATGTGGAAAAACGTGCAACATATTTTTTCGCATTATATCGATCATGTGATGATCTGAGCTGGAATCGCTACCAAAGAGTAAACGGTTATCCGCACTTAATCGGTAATAATCAAGCAGATAATTGTTATCGCAAACAGACATTCCGTTGTTGATAATAGAATCTGCGACGGTTTGCGACAATGGTTCGGTGGCGATAATAAAACTTTCTACCGGCAAAATCTTTGTTGCAATACCTTGATGCAGAGCTTTAGGTAAGGTGGTAATATAGGCATTTGTTGCTAAGACGACATCTTTTGCAACGACGGAGGCAGAAGTGGTTTTTACGGTGATTTTGGATGTTGCAATATGTAAATCAACGACAGGCGATTGCTCATAAATTTGGACGCCCGATTGTAAACAGGCTTTAGCCAGACCTAAACAATAATTTAAGGGGTGAAGATGACCGGAATTACTATCAAATAATGCACCTTGATAAATTTTACTGCCTAAATGCTGTTCTAAGCGTGATTTATCCCATAGTTGCATATGAGGGTAATCAAATGCTTCACGACAGACTTGCTCAATGGCAATGAGATCGTCCATTCGGCGAGAATTAAGTGCCAAGGTAGCATATCCTTTTTTCCAGTCACATTGAATGTCGTATTTTGAAATTCGTTCATCAATGATGTCGATAGCTTCTAACGACATTTCCCATAACTTACGGGCGTTTTCAAAGCCGACTTGGGTGATATAGTCGTCTATACCGTCTTCAAACCCGTTAATCGCTTGACCTCCGCTACGGCCTGAGGCTCCAAATCCGACTCGTGCACTTTCTAATACAATAACGCTTTTTCCTTGTTCTGCTAATTCAAGTGCGGTAGATAAACCACAAAAACCGGCACCAATGACACATACATCGGCTGTTTGATTGTGTGTTAATGTAGGCTGTCGTAAGGACAGATTTCGAGTATCAAAATAATAGGATTTTATATGTTCTTGATAAGAGGATAAAAGTTTCATAAGCCTGTCTTGTTGCAAAGGGTGAAATGTTACACCACTGTAAAATATGTGAAATCTTCCACTATGAAAGGGGCTAAGATCTGCTATACTTGAGCGGAACATTATAGTCGTTCGCAGTAATTTGTAAAATTACTTTTTAACTACACTTTTTATCATCACAGCCTGTGATAAGGGAGAAATTTAAATTGAAAAAATCTATTTTTCGTTTACTTCAGTCGCTTTTTTGTATTTTTGTCTCTTTTTTTCATTATCCGGTTTTGCTAATGAAAAACTTTATGTATATAACTGGACAGATTATGTTCCCTCTAATCTAATTGCTCAGTTTACAAAAGAAACCGGTATAGAGGTTATCTATTCTACTTTTGAGAGCAATGAAGAAATGTATGCTAAATTGAAATTGCTGTCGAATAACGCCGGTTATGATTTAGTATTTCCGTCGAGTTATTATGTAGGGAAGATGGCAAAAGAAGGAATGTTGCAACCGCTGGATCATTCTCAATTGAGTAATTTTAATCAAATTCCAACTTACTTATTGGGCAACGATTTTGATCCACAAAATCAGTATTCTTTGCCTTATATTTATGGGGTGACAGGTATTGCTGTAAATAAAGAATATGTTCCGGTAGAAAAAGTGCAAAGTTGGGCTGATTTATGGAATCCTGCTTATAAAGGCAACGTTTTATTAACCAGTGACTCGCGAGAAGTATTTCATATCGCATTGTTATTAAATGGAAACTCGCCTAATACAACGAAAGAGCCTGAAATCAAAGCGGCTTACGATCGGTTACTTCAATTGTTACCTAATGTCGCAGTCTTTAATTCCGACTCTCCTGAAGTTCCCTATGTACAGGGCGAGGTATCACTTGGTATGATTTGGAACGGATCAGCTTATCTGGCGGAGAAAGAAAATCCAAATTTGGCATTTGTTTATCCAAAAGAGGGGGCGATTTTATGGATGGATAATTATGCAATCCCTAAGGGGGCTAAAAATGTACAAAATGCCTATCGCTTTATCGATTTCTTGCTCCGTCCGGAAAACGCCAAATTGATTATTGAACGTATGGGCTTTTCAATGGCAAATGAGGGGGTAAAAGCATTGTTATCGCCTGAAATCGTGCAAAACCCGGTGCTTTTCCCACCGGAAGAAGAAATCAAAAAAGGAGTTTTACAAGGCGATGTCGGAGAAGCGGTGGATATTTACGAGAAATATTGGAATTTACTGAAAGCGCACTAATATCAACTAATAAACTGTCGATAAAAATAAGCGTTAAGCTGATTAACTTCGTAAATTGAGTGCCTAACCGGCACTCAATTTTTTGATGTTTCTATTTTTGCTTTATAATGTTGGCGACAGACAGATAGATAACGTTCGTTACCACCGATTTGAATTTGTTCACCGTCTTTGACGACTTCACCTTGTGCATTGAGGCGCAATACAAAGTTGGCTTTGCGTCCGCAGTAGCAAATGGTTTTTAGCTCTTCTAATTGATCTGCCCATGCAAGTAAATACCGGCTTCCTTCAAATAATTCCGCTTGAAAGTCGGTTCTTAGTCCGTAACAAAGAACCGGAATACGCAATTTATCCACCACGTCACTTAACTGGTAAACCTGTTCTTTAGTTAAGAATTGCGCTTCGTCCACTAAAATACAATGCAGTTTTTGTTGTTCCAAATGGGTGGTGATTTCTAAAAATAAATCGGTGTTTTTGTGAAATAAATTGGCATCTTGATGAATACCGATGCGAGAAGTGACTTGCCCTTGTCCAAAACGATCGTCGATCGCGGCAGTGTAGACTAAGGTGTTCATGTTGCGCTCGCGATAGTTGTAATCTGATTGCAAAAGCGTAGTGGATTTGCCCGCGTTCATGGTGGAGTAGTAAAAATAGAGTTTTGCCATAATGTTGTTTGCCCTAAGGTACGGTCATTTTTACGCCGATTTTAACGGGAGAAGGTCGGTCATTATCCAGCGTGGTTTAACGTCGATTTCTAACGGTGTTCGTTCGCCTTGTTTTAAGCGCAAAAAGCCGGTGTAAGCAATCATGGCGCCATTGTCGGTACAAAATTGTGGTTGCGGGTAAAAGACTTCGCCACCCAGTTGTTGCATTAATTTTGCTAGGGATTGGCGCAGTTTTTTGTTGGCGCTGACGCCACCTGCGATAACTAAGCGTTTAAAACCGGTTTCTTTTAATGCTCGGCGACATTTAATCGCCAAGGTTTCGACCACCGCTTGTTGAAAAGCGTGCGCAATATCCGCTTTGCTTTGCTCGCTTAATTCGCCTTCTTGTTTGAGCGTTTGGGCGATAGTATTGGCAGCGAAGGTTTTCAGACCGGAAAAACTAAAATCCAATCCCGGGCGATCGGTCATTGGACGCGGAAATTGAAAGCGGTTTGGATTGCCTTTTTCTGCCAAGCGGGAAAGCGCTGCGCCGCCGGGGTAATCAAGTCCCAGTAATTTAGCGGTTTTATCAAAGGCTTCGCCTGCGGCATCATCAATACTTTCACCTAATACTTGATATTGTCCGACCGCATCTACGCGGACTAATTGGGTGTGACCGCCGGAAACGAGTAAGGCAATAAAAGGAAAGTGCGGTGCATTTTTTTCTAACATTGGCGCTAATAAATGCCCTTCCATATGATGCACACCAACTGCCGGAACATTCCAAGCATATGCGAGCGAGCGAGCGATGGTGGAGCCGACCAACAGTGCACCGACAAGACCGGGACCGCAAGTATAAGCAATACCGTCAATTTCTTGCGCGGTTAAATTAGCTTCTTGTAATGCCGCTTGGATCAAGGGCGCAGTTTTGCGGATATGATCTCGTGATGCCAATTCCGGTACCACGCCACCATAATCTGCGTGCAGTGAGATTTGGGTATATAATTGATTGGCGATCAAGCCACGATCTTCGTCGTAAATCGCCACGCCGGTTTCATCACAAGATGTTTCAATGCCTAAAATTCGCATTTTATTTCTCTTTTTCGTTGTTTATCAGTTAAAAATTTGTCGCTGATTTTACCGCGTTTTCTTCTTTTTCTCTAGTTGAGCACGGGGTTGTAATAAAAAGATCAATCTTTTCTTTACTTTTTACCGCTATTTAGATTAAAATTGCGACCCTTATTAAGTTATAAATAAGCCGTTTATCAAAACGGTCACTAGATTTTGCAAAATATTAATCCAATTGAGGTGATGGCTTATGCCTGTAATTAAAGTACGTGAAAACGAATCCTTTGACGTAGCATTACGTCGTTTTAAACGCTCTTGCGAAAAAGCGGGTATTTTAGCGGAAGTTCGCAGTCGTGAATTCTACGAAAAACCAACAACTATCCGTAAACGTGAAAACGCAACGCGCGCAAAACGTCACGCAAAACGCGTAGCTCGTGAGAATGCACGTAATACACGTTTGTACTAATTAAACATTCGTTCCATAACTCGAGTTAAACAAACCGTGAAACCGTTCGGAATCACGGTTTTGTTTCTTTTCAAGTTCAGCTTATAATTCTTCATATTTTCTCGACATGAGCAGAGGTGAAATTCGATGGCTGGTCTTATTCCACGATCATTTATTGACGATATTCTTGCCAGAACGGATATTGTTGAATTAATTCACAGCCGAGTGAAACTCAAAAAGGCAGGGCGTGATTATCAGGCTTGCTGCCCATTTCATCACGAAAAAACACCGTCGTTTACGGTAAGTCCGAAGAAGCAGTTTTATCATTGTTTCGGTTGTCACGCACATGGTAATGCGATTTCATTTTTAATGGAATATGATAAGTTAGAATTTATTGATGCGGTTGAAGAATTAGCGGCCATGCATGGATTAGAAATTCCTTACGAAAAATCACCGCACTTTGCCGGAAATTCTGTTAAGAATAAGCGTACATTATATGAATTAATGCGGGAAATTGCACAGTTTTATCAGCAACAATTGTTAAAGCATATTCCGCCACAACATTATTTGCAACAGCGCGGGTTATCGCCGGAAATTATTCAGCGCTTTCAAATCGGTTTTGTACCGAATACCTCTAATGCGGTGTTGCGAAAATTTGGCGCTAATGTCGAATTACAACAAAATTTATTTGATGCGGGGATGCTATCGCGCAATGAGCGTGGTGATGTTTATGATCGTTTTCGCCATCGCATTATGTTTCCGATTCGGGATCGGCGCGGGCGTTATATTGCCTTTGGTGGGCGGGTGTTAGGTGATGAAAAGCCGAAATATTTGAACTCGCCGGAATGTACGATTTATCACAAGGGCAATGAATTGTACGGTTTATTTGAAGCGTTGCAGGTCAACGATAGTCCCGAGATGTTGTTGGTAGTGGAAGGGTATATGGATGTGGTGGCGTTGGCGCAATTCGGGGTAGATTATGCGGTGGCGTCTTTGGGAACCGCGACGACGCCGGAACAAATTCAGGTCGCCTTTCGTGCCACGGAACAACTCGTGTGTTGCTATGATGCGGATCGTGCAGGGCGTGATGCGGCATGGCGTGCGCTAGAAAATGCCTTGCCTTTTTTAGAAGACGGTCGCCAGTTAAAATTTATTTTTTTGCCGGACGGTGAAGATCCGGATACGTTTATTCGGCAATATGGTAAAGCGGCATTTGAAGATTATTTGAAAAATGCACAATCGCTGAGTGATTTTTTATTTGCAACCTTGAGTGCGCAAGTGGATTTTTCTTCGCCTGAGGGGAAAACCAAATTGGCGGCGTTGGCGGTACCTCTCATTAAAAAAGTGCCGGGCGAGATGCTGCGTTTGTCATTACGCAATATGTTGGCACAAAAATTAGGGATTTTTGATCAATCACGATTAGATCATCTTATCCCACAGGCGGCTGATTCGGTTCACGTAGCAGAGGAGAAAAAATCCGAAGTGAAACGCACGCCGATGCGGGTGCTGATTGCGTTGTTGCTGCAAAATCCGCATTTAAGTCAGCTGGTACCAAATTTAGCACCATTGCGGGTGTTAAACGAGCCGGGGCTGGATTTGCTGGAAAAATTAACCGCACTTTGCCTGCAAAAAGTGGGGATTACCACGGGGCAAATTTTGGAATACTGGCGCGACGATAAAGAATATGGCTCGCCCCTTGAAATTCTGGCAGTTTGGGATCATTTAATTGATGATGACAAAGTTGAAGATACATTTCGTGAAACGCTGAAATATTTTTATCTTCAATTAATTGACAAAAATATTGAAAGGTTGATTGCTAAAGAGCGCGCTGAAGGATTGGAGCTAAACGAAAAGCAGGAATTGGCTCAATTATTGATGAAAAAACAGCAAAATAAATAGTTAATCAACGTTAACAATGGTAGAATCAAGCGTATTTTATCTTCCACAACATTATGAATCAAGGCGGATATTTGTATGGAGCAAAACCAACAATCTCAATTGAAATTGTTAATCGCACAAGGTAAAGAGCAGGGTTATTTGACCTATGCGGAAGTAAATGATCATCTCCCTGAGGAGTTGGTTGATACGGATCAGATCGAAGACATTATTCAGATGATCAATGATATGAGGATTCAAGTGCTTGAATCTGCCCCTGATGCGGATGATTTAATGCTAAATGAAGCGATTGCTGATGAAGATGTGGTTGAAGAAGCAACGCAAGTGTTGTCCAGTGTGGAAGCCGAATTGGGAAGAACAACAGATCCTGTGCGTATGTACATGCGCGAGATGGGGAGTGTCGAGCTCTTAACGCGTGAAGGTGAGATTGATATTGCAAAACGTATTGAGGAAGGCATTAACGAGGTACAAAGTGGTGTTGCCGCTTATCCTGAGGCGCTAAATTATTTGTTAGAACAATATGATTTAGTGGAAGAAGGCGGAATGCGTTTAGCGGATTTGATTACGGGCTTTGTCGATCCTAATGCGTTGACCGATACGGATATTGATGAGTTGGAGAAAGTACTTTCCGATGATGAGGATGAGGTCGGCGATATTGCTTTGAAAGACGACGAAGAAGAGGAAGAAGAAAGCGAAGAAGAGAGCGCAGATGATTCTGACTCGGATAATTCCGTGGATCCGGAAGTGGCGCGTGAAAAATTTGCCGAATTAAGATTACAGCGCCAAAAAACGCTGGAAGCTATTCAAAAACACGGTAGAAATAAAAAAGCAGCGAAAGATCAAATTCAAATTTTAGCAAATATTTTTACGCAATTTCGGCTTGTGCCAAAGCAGTTTGATGCGTTGGTGCTTTCAATGCGAAATATGATGAAACGGGTTCGTAATCAAGAACGTTGTATTCAAAAGATGATGGTTGATTATGCCAAAATGCCAAAATCAACATTCCAAAAAGAGTTTATTGGACATGAAACAACTGATATTTGGTTAGTGAAAGCGTTGTCATCAAGTAAATCTTGGTCGGATAAAATTGCACAATATGAAGATCAAATTCGTCAATGTATCGAGAATTTAATCCAAATTGAGCAGGATACAGGTTTAACGGTTCAGCAAATTCGTGATATTTGCGAACGTGTTTCGCAAGGCGAACTAAAAGCACGTCGTGCGAAAAAAGAAATGGTAGAAGCCAACTTACGTTTAGTGATTTCTATTGCGAAAAAATATACCAACCGCGGGTTACAATTCTTGGATTTAATTCAGGAGGGTAATATTGGTTTGATGAAAGCGGTGGATAAATTTGAATATCGTCGCGGTTATAAATTCTCCACTTATGCGACTTGGTGGATTCGCCAAGCGATTACACGTTCTATTGCGGATCAAGCAAGAACGATCCGTATTCCTGTGCATATGATTGAAACCATTAATAAATTAAATCGAATTTCCCGTCAGATGTTACAAGAAATGGGGCGCGAGGCTTCCCCGGAAGAATTGGCAGAACGTATGGGAATGCCGGAAGATAAAATTCGTAAAGTATTGAAAATCGCAAAAGAACCGATTTCAATGGAAACGCCGATTGGTGATGATGACGATTCTCACTTGGGGGATTTTATCGAAGATAGTACTTTGGAATTGCCATTAGATTCAGCGACCGCACAAAGTTTGAAAGCAGTGACTCACGAAGTATTGGAAGGCTTAACGCCACGCGAAGCCAAAGTATTACGTATGCGTTTCGGTATTGATATGAATACGGATCACACCTTGGAAGAAGTGGGTAAACAATTTGATGTAACGCGCGAACGTATTCGTCAAATTGAAGCTAAAGCCTTGCGGAAGCTACGCCATCCAAGTCGCTCTGAGCCACTAAGAAGCTTCTTAGACGAATAATTAAATGGGTCAGCAATGACTTAATCTGGTTATAGCTGACCAAAATTTAATCTGATAAACATTGTAATATAGACTTTATTTATATATTCCTCTATAATTTTCGCACTTTATTTGCCCCTATAGCTCAGTTGGTCAGAGCAGTCGACTCATAATCGATTGGTCACAGGTTCAAGTCCTGTTGGGGGCACCAATTTAACTTTCTTCCTCTTATTTTTTCTTTCGTTTTCTTAAACAAAACCCTTATTATACAAAGCATTATCTCATTTCTTCTTGCGTTTTATTGCGCGTTTTTATGTTTACAATCATTTATTTTAGTAGTGCTCTTAGTAGTCCTGTCGCACCTCGATCTCGTTTTCCTTTGCGACGACCACCAAAATAGCTTTCATCCACCTCAATTTTTCCTCAAAAATTTCGTGAGCTTCAATGGCTAAATGATGTTCAATGCCCAACCTGATTTTATGATAAAACAGGGCTGCAGTATTGGGTTGTATACTCGGCAAATCAGCAGCATTTCCGGCTGTTACTTCAGCAACAAAAAACTCAAGGAGCTTTTCTGCAAAGAGTTCTTTAATTTACAATGGATTATCTTCATTTTTGTAGTATATCAGCTATGCTAATCTGCTACAGTCTCAAATAATAATTCATTTTTTATCTAGAATTTCGGTATTCGGATGGATTAAGACCAGTATGACGCTTGAATAAGCGAGAAAAGTAGAGTTGATCATCATACCCTAATTGTCTAGCTATATAGTAAATTGGTGCATTTGACGTGTGTAACAGATGTTGTGCTTTTACCATTCGTTGTTCTTCTCTCCATTTTATAATACTAGTACCTATTTGCTGGCTAAATAAATGAGCAAGTCGGGATGGGGATATATGAATATGTGTGGCTATTTCTGCAATACTATGATTTTTATCTAGGTTATCTGTAATAAAATGGCAAGTTGCAAGAATTCGATGATCTAACATTGTTTGTTTATTTGAGGGATCCAACTTAAAACATTTGATTAATAATTGTTCTAATAAACACATGGACATTTCTTCTGAGAGTAGATCGTCAGAATTATATTCTTTTTCGATTTTTTGAAATAAAGTGAGAATATCTTGATACATCTTCTCGTTAGGAATACGTAAACGTCCGACATGATTAATGGTATTGCTCCAAACAAGCCAATTAAACCATAATCCACGCGGGCGAAAATATATCCATTGATGATGCCAGTAATTACAATCTTCTGCACGATGGTAGTAGTGGATAGCGTTAGGAGGAAATAGTAAAAGATCACCGATATGACAATCAAAAGTATTTTTATCATTAAAGACAGTCCCTTTACCTTTGATTGTGAGATTAATAATATAGCCTTTCATGCCATTCGGGCGATTTATGACAAAATCAAGCTCTTCACCTTTTTCGATTGGAGTACATCCTGCAACTAAATAGGCATCAAAATTATAACCGGGTAATAATGGGTTGGGCTGTTTATTAATCTCACTTTTGGGCATTGAGAAAACCTATGCTTTAATAATCTTTTGTTTATATTTATCAAAAATTACTGCAATAAGCAAAATTAGTCCTCTTACGACATATTGGGCAAAAGGTGAGATATTAAGTAAATTCATTGCATTTTCAATTGTACCTAGAATAAGAACTCCGGCAATGATAAAGGATATTTTAGCAACCCCTCCATTTAATGATACACCGCCGAGTACACAAGCTGAAATAGCTACTAATTCAAATCCAATGGAGGTCATTGGTTGACCGCTAGTCATTCTCGCTGCTAGAATGATTCCTGCTAGTGCAGAGACAATACCTGAAGCAATAAAGATGATTAATTTTGTTCTATCTACGTTAATCCCGGCTAGACGTGATGCTTCTTCATTACCTCCGATTGCTAACGTATTACGTCCATAAGTTGTGCGATTTAATAAGAAGCCAAAAATACCAATGCAGAAGATCGTAAATAATATTGGTAGAGGTATACCTAGTACGGTTTGGTAACCTAAATCGAAGAATTCTTCTGTTGTTATACCGACTGCTTTACCATCGGAAATAATATAACCTAATCCTCTAGCAATTTGCATGCTGGCTAAAGTGGTAATGAGAGAGTTAATTTTAAGCTTTGCAATAACAAAACCGTTAATTAAACCGATAAACGCACCTAACGAAAGTCCTGCGCTTACTCCTAGGAAAATACTTTGTGTCGTATTTAATACAACAGCAGTAACGACGCCTGCACAAGCTATGACAGAGGCTACTGAGAGATCAATTTCACCTGCCGCTAAGCAAAATAACATACCACAGGCAACCATACCGCTCATAGAAATAGATAATCCTAATCCTTTCATATTTATTATTGTTGCAAAATTAGGAATAAAAATGCAAGAGCCAATAAAAATAACAAAGAAAATTAATAAAATACCATAATGGTTCCAAATTTTGGTTAATGGACCTACAGTATTTTTTTGTGTTACATTTGCTGCATTCATATTACATCTCCTCAATTACGCCACTTTGGTTTCGACTATAGCAAGTTTTAAAATTTGTTCTTCTGTTGCATCTATACGAGCAATTTCGCCAGTAATTTTTTGATTACGCATAACCATGATACGATCTGAAAGACCAATCACTTCAGGCAAGTCACTAGATACTACAATAATGGCCAGTTTTTCTTCGGCAAGTTTAAAAATAAGATTATAGATTTCGGACTTTGCACCAATATCAATTCCTCTTGTCGGTTCATCAAGTAGAAGAACTTTTATATTTTCAGATAACCAGCGGCCGAGAATTGCTTTTTGTTGATTGCCACCGGATAAGTTAACAATTAACTGTTCAATTGATGGTGTTTTAACATTCATTTGCTGACGCTGTTTTTCAGCATTTTCTTTTTCCCATTTTTCATTAATGATAAATTTAAAGAAATTGTGTGAACGTCTAGCACTAATATTGATATTTTCTCCTACTGTTGCAGTAGGAATAATGCCTTCTTTTTTTCTATCTTCAGGACAGAGTACGATTCCCATTTCTATAGCTTCTTTAGGTGAGGTGATTTTTTGTGGAATACCGTCAAGTTTAATATTCCCCTTTGTCATTGGATCTGCACCAAAAATAATTTTAAGTAATTCTGAACGGCCTGATCCAACTAATCCGAATACCCCGAGTATTTCTCCTGCTTTGACTTCTAAAGTGAAGTTACCTTTTAACTTTGTACCAGACAGTGTAGTAATTTGTAGCCGAGTTTTATCTAACTGGCGAGGGTGATAATTATAAATATCTCCTAAATTTCGTCCGACCATACTGCGAACGAGGATATCATGATTAATTTGGGTTAAATCAGAAAATGTTTCAACAAATTGCCCATCTTTTAGTACAGTAATTGCATCGCTAATTCGGAAAATTTCTTCCATACGATGTGATACGTAAAGAATAACTTTTCCTTCCGATTTTAACTCATTGATGACACTAAAAAGTTTTTCAATTTCCGGTGCGGATAAACTGCTTGTCGGCTCGTCAAAAGCGATAATTTTAGCCCCTCTACTAAGTGCTTTAGCAATTTCAATCATTTGCCATTGACCAATAGAAAGCTCTTTAAGAGGCGTTGATGGATCTATATCAAGTTCTAACTTATCTAGATATTGCTGTGTTCTTTTAACA
Source organism: Actinobacillus seminis (assembly GCF_002263215.1). Taxonomy (GTDB): domain Bacteria; phylum Pseudomonadota; class Gammaproteobacteria; order Enterobacterales; family Pasteurellaceae; genus Actinobacillus_B; species Actinobacillus_B seminis. The sequence goes on along the minus strand of NZ_NLFK01000007.1, from coordinate 10,050 downwards.
AGGTCAGATTTATTCACTATGCCGAAAGCATTTGGCAATTGACCTAAGCACAGATTTTCTGCAACAGTCATTTCAGGTATAATATTTAACTCTTGATAAATAATTGCGATACCGGATAAAAGAGCTTCTTTTGTATTTTTAAATGTAAGCGTTCTGCCACCGATATGCAATTTTCCTTTTGTGGGCAAATAATTGCCACTTAGAATTTTTAATAAAGTTGATTTTCCTGCCCCATTTTCTCCCATGAGAGCATGAACCTGCCCCTCGTAACATTTAAAGGAAACATTTTGTAGTGCGTTAACTCCAGGAAATGTTTTACTAATATTATCAAACTCTAAATAAGGAACATGCATGGTTAATTCTCCTTAATGAACTGAGTAAAAAGCTGTTGGTAACATTAATTTTGTGAGCCAACAGCTGTGCAGATGGATTATAGTCCTTTTTTTGCAAGTTCTTTTTTAAAATTGTCACGTTTTAAGAAAACAACATCTTGAACTGCAATGAATTTTTCAGGCTCTACACCATTTTTCACCCATTTGTATAGCATTTCTGTACTACGATAGCCGTGTACGTCCGGACTTGGTAATAATGAACCTAGGAATCCTGTTGGATTGGGTTTTGATAGCTCATTTACAGCATCCACACCATTGATGCCAATCCCAACTACATTTTCAGGTTTAAATCCTTGTCCTTCTGTAGCTCTAATACCACCTAATACGGTATTATCGTTCATGCCAACAATGAGCCAATTTTTTACTTCAGGGTGTTGTACTAACATTGAGTTGGCAGCATCAAATGCACCGGGAATATCATTACTTTTGGTTGGAGATTTATAAATTTTTTTTTCAGGGAAACCGGATTGAATAAGTGCTGAAATAGAACCCTCGGTACGTCTGCGGGCAGTATCGAGTTCATCTGCAGTAATTGCTAATACAGCAGTCTCATTTACATTCCAACCTCTGTTTTGCATTTCTTTGTATAGTTCTTGCCCTTGTTTTTTTCCAATTTCTGTTGCAGCCATCATAATGAGTGGTACTTTGAGCATTGGTTCGCCAGCAGCATTTAAAAATTGGTCGTCTACGGCAATGACTTTTAGATCATATGAATGAGCCTTAGCCATAATAGCCGGTCCAAGTTTTGGATCAGGAGTACAAATTACAAATCCTTTAGCACCGCTTGCAGCTAAATTATCAATAGCGTTAAGTGTTTTTTCTCCATCAGGAACAGCAATTTTTATAATTTCAACATTGCCAAGATCCTTAGCAGCTTTATCTGCAAATGCCCATTCAGTTTGAAACCAAGGTTCCTCCGGTTGTTTAACCAAATAGCCTAATTTTATTGTTTCAGATGAGCTGGAATATACTGGATTTGCGCTTAGTCCGGTGATGATACATACCGAGGCTGCAAGGACTGATTTGATAAATGTTCTTTTGTTTAGTTTCATATTTGCAACTCCTAGCTTTATTAATTTTTATTTCAATCAATAAGATAGCTTATTAATTAAATAGTTTTTGCACTTGGCAAAGAAATTTTAAAGAGTTTGCAAATAAAAAATTCGATCTGGATCACATTATAAATTTATAGCATAAAAATCCATGTATTTAGCTAATCAGTACTATTAATGACAAGAAAGAATATAATTTTAGATAATAGAAATTATCTCTCCTTTTCACCCAATATCGATAAGGGCTTTTCCATCTTTCAATAGCAGGATGATTAATGAAGAATGAATTCAATTAAAAGGACTGGGTTCGATACAACGTCGAAAACAATCCTTTGAATGATTGTCTAACTTTTAGAGTCAATTCCGTACTTTTTGTTGTCAATTAATAATTTTTTGACTCTGTTTTATCGACGACGACAGGCTTTACATAGAAAACTTCAGGGATTTCTTCTTTGTTGATTTGTTTTAAGGCGTATTCGATCGCTGTAGCTACTTGTTTTTTCGGTAATTGATCAATAGTATTTTGTAATTTACCTTGTTTCACATATTCAATGGCGAGTGGAATTCCATCATATCCAGTAACCAATACTTTGCCTGCAAGATTTGCATTTTCAACTGCGGTAACTGCACCGATTGCCATATTATCATTAGCGGCAAAAATACCTTTTATATCAGGATTTGCAGTTAAGATATTACTGGTGACGTTAAGCGCTTGTTCAGTTTCCCAGTATGCAGATTGAGAAGCAACAATTTTAATTCCTGGGGCTTCTGAAAAGGCTTTTAAGGCACCGGCTTTTCGTTGTTCGCCATTATCTACTCCAGGGATTCCTTCAAGTATTGCAACATTTCCTTGTCCTCTCAAAGCTTGGACTAAGTTTTTTGCAGCTAGATATCCGCCTAAGAAATTATCAACCCCTACGTAGTTGAATTTTAATCCTGCTTTTTCTGCTGCTTTAGCATCAAGTCTTACATCTAAATCAATAATTGGAATACCTGCCTTTTGTGCTTTTTGGAACGCTGGGATAAAAGCAATGGAATCATTTGGAGTAACAATGATAGCATCCACTTTTTTTGCAATCATATTTTCTACTAAACCAACAAGTTGCTCTGTAGAATCTTCTTTTTCTGCGACTTGAATGGTTAAATCCACGCCCATTTTGGCAGCTGTTTCTTCTGCACCTTGTTGCATAGAGATGAAATATTCATTACTTAATGTTTTCATCAATAATGCAATTTGAGGTTTGTCCGTAGCATTGACAGTACTTGATAATGCAAAAGTTAATAATCCGGCCTTAATAGAATTCAGAATAAAATTCTTTTTCATAATTTACTCCTTTCGGTATGAGGTTTCATATATTTAATACTAGTGTTTCATTTACTTCGCTAGTGTTTTGAATATAACATTTTTTAGTATTTTTATTGTGATCGTTATCACATTTATCAAAATAAAACTCGTAATTATTTATTTTTAATTTTTTTGTGATCGTTATCACATTTTTTGTTATGGAAATAACTTATTCTAAAAATAGGTTCTCAGGTTTGTTTAGTTTTAGTGGAGATGAGTATGAATGGTGAGAAGCAAGCGATACTTGAGCTACAAAACGTAAATAAAAGTTTTTTGGGGTGGAGATCCTGAAAGATATTAATTTAAAAATTTTTCCTGGAGAGGTGCATTGTTTAGTTGGTGAAAATGGGGCAGGAAAATCAACATTATGTAAAATAATTTCAGGTATTTATTCTCGAGATAGTGGAAAAATATTTTATCAAAATAGTTACTTTTTGCCTAAAACTGTTAAAGAGGCACAGGTTCTTGGTATTGGATTTATTCATCAAGAATTAATGTTAGTGCCACAATTAACAGTTTTAGAAAATATGTTTCTAGGGAAAGAAATAAGGTTGCCTTGTGGAGGGATGAATTGGAGGGCTATGAAAGAAAAAACAAAGGCTATTATTGATGATTTGGAATTAGATATTATACCTGATGATCTTGTTACTAATTTATCTGTGGCACAGCAACAAATGGTCGAAATTGCTAAAGCTATTTTAGGAGAGTTTAAAGTAATTATATTTGATGAACCTACAGCCTCTATTTCTAGAAAAAATACAGAAACATTGTTTAGGATTATTCATCGACTTAAGAGAAAGAATGTTGCGATGATTTATATTTCACATCGTTTAGAGGAATTTAAACATATTGCAGATAAAGTTACGGTCTTAAGGGATGGAGAAATTACAGGTACGAGACGTTATCAAGATATCTCTATGGAAGATATAGTAAAACTAATGGTTGGACGGGATGTTGATTTTACTAAATATCAACGAAATGTATTATTTCAGGAAGAAAAGTTAAGAGTAGAAAATATTAAAAACACAAATTTGCATGACATCTCTTTTTCTTTAAAAAAAGGTGAAATATTAGGGTTTGCTGGTTTAGTAGGGGCTGGTAGAACTGAATTATTAAGAGCGATAGTGTGGAGGCAAGGCACGACAGGGGATAGGTTTTTTTTTTTTTTTCCTATCCCCTGTGTGCCTTGCCTCCCACGACTAGCGATTTATGGAGCAGATGAATATACAGGAAATATATATATTAATAATAAAAAAATTATCATAAAAAGACCGGAACAAGCAGTTGATGCCAAGATTGGTTTTATTACTGAAGATAGAAAAAATCAAGGGTTAATATTGGAATTAAGTATTAGGGAAAACATTACGTTGCCGATTTTACAACGTTTTTGGAGAAAATTTTATTTAGATAAAAAAGCCGAAATGGAGGTTGCAGAAGATAATAGAAGAAAACTGAAAATAGTATCTCATAGTCAAGAACAAAAAACACAAACTTTATCAGGCGGAAATCAACAGAAAGTGATTATATCTCGTTGGTTAGAAAGTGGGGTTGATATTTTATTATTTGATGAACCTACACGAGGAATTGATATAGGAGCTAAGTCAGAGATTTATGATCTTATGAGAGAGTTTGTTGAGAAAGGGGGAAGTATTATCATGGTGTCTTCAGATTTACCAGAACTAATTACGATGTCTGATCGAGTTATTGTAATGAGAAATGGCAAAAAATTAAAGAAATTACTGATAGAGTGAAAATAACGGAAGAAAATTTAATGCATTTAATGATTGGTATTTAATGATATGGAGATGAATTATGTTTAAGTTTAATAATATGATTTCAAAACTAGGTATTGGAATAGTTTTATTTGCCATGATTGTTGGGATGTCATTGAGTTCGGATGTTTTTTTATCAACGAATAATATTCTGAATATTCTTTTACAGGTTTCCGTCATTTGTATTATTTCTATTGGGATGACTTATGTTATTTTGACTGGCGGAATAGATCTTTCTGTTGGGGCAATTGTTGCACTTTCTGCAGTATGTCTGGGAATTTTTATTCATACGGGGTTGGATTGGTTAGGTGAGTCTCCATCTGAATTAGCTGTTGTGGGTATTGTTTTTCTTTCTGTCATCGGTTCCATTTTCGTTGGGGCAATGTGTGGTTATGTAAATGGGTTAATTATTGTTTATGGAAAAGTAACTTCATTTATTACAACTCTTGGCATGATGGGAATTGCAAGAGGATTAGCCTTAACTTTATCTGATGGGAAAACAATTTATAATTTTCCTGACGCATTGCGTTTTTTTGGAAATGGGCAAATTTCTATTACTGAAACGGTACGTGTTCCTATCCCTGTTATTATTGCCTTAATCGTTGTAGTTGTTAGTTATTATGTTTTAACGCAAACTATTTTTGGGCGACAAGTTTACGCATTAGGTGGTAATCGAGAAGCAGTAAGATTATCTGGTATTAATATTAATAAATTAGAAATAAAAGTTTATGTAATTAATGGGGCGTTGGCAGCAATTGGTGCTGTTATTCTTGTTGGTCGCTTAAATGCGGCGCAGCCTATAGCAGGAAATGGTTATGAGTTAGATGCAATTGCGGCGACAGTTATTGGTGGTACAAGTTTAATTGGGGGCGTAGGTTCAGTTATTAGTACATCTATAGGGGCGTTAATTATGGGGGTATTACAGAATGGATTAACATTATTAAATGTAACATCTTATCTGCAACGTTTAATAATTGGTTTAGTAATTATTCTTGCTGTATTTTTAGATCAAGTACGCCGTGGTACAGTTTCTACTAGTCAATTAAAACGAATCTTTTTCCGAGAATAATCTTGCAGGAGTATAGTAATGGCATATTTAGGGATTGATTGCGGCGGCACGTTTATTAAAGCATTATTAATAGATGAGTATGGTAATCATCTTGGTTGTGTTAAGCGTAATATTGGTATTCTAAGTAAGCAAGCCGGATATGCTGAGCGTGACATGAAAAAGCTATGGGATGTTTGTATTGAGGTTATTCAAGATGTTATTAATGTAAGTAAGATTGATAACCGAGATATAAAGTCGATTGGTATTTCTGGGCAGGGGAAAGGTGTATTTTTATTAGATGAAAATTTAGAGCCGTTAGGTAACGCAATTTTATCTTCAGATCAGCGAAGTATTGATATTGTGAAAATGTGGGAGAAAGAAGCTATCCCGCAGAAAATTTATCCAATTACAAACCAAAGCCTTTGGGCTGGACATCCGGTATCTATTTTGCGTTGGTTAAAAGAAAATGAGTTTGCTCGTTATCAAAAAATTAAGCATATTTTGATGTCTCATGATTATTTACGTTTTTGTTTAACAGGAAATATTCATTGTGAAATTACCAATATATCCGAATCTAATTTATATAATATCCATACTAAAGAGTATGATGTTAAGTTGGCAGAGTTATTTGGGATTGAGGATATTTTTGCTTGCTTTCCTCCTATTATCCAGTCCAGACAAATTGCTGGCTATGTTACAGAAGAAATTGCTAAAAAAACCGGATTATTTACTGGAACGCCTGTTGTTGGAGGTTTATTTGATGTCATTTCAGGTTCATTATGTGCAGATTTGGATGGTGAGGAATATCTTAATGTTATTTTAGGTACATGGACGATAGTAACGGGGAAATCTTCTCACGTAAAAGAAAACGATATTTCATTAATTCATTGTTCCGATGACGATGCGTTTATTATCCATGATGATAGTCCTACTTCAATTGCAAATTTGGAGTGGTTTTTAAAACAATGGACTACGGTTGGTTACGACAAAGCGAATGCGATGGTTGCGGAACAATATTCAAAGATGAACTCAATTCTATTTATTCCTTTTTTATATGGTTCTAATTCTAAGATTGGTATGCCTGCAACACTTTATGGATTACAAGCCCATCACAGTCAAGGTCAGCTTTTGAAAGCTGTTTATGAGGGGGTAATTTTCAGTTTTATGCATCATTTTGAACGTATGAAAGTCGCATTTCCATCAGTGCATATTTTGAGGGTACAAGGAGGGATAGCGAAGTCAGATATTTGGTTGCAAATGATGGCAGATATTAGTGGTTGTCAATTAGAAGTTTTAGATATAGAAGAAATAGGATGTTTTGGTGCCGCTATTGTTGCGATGCAAGGTATTGAGGTTGATATTAAGAATGTAAAAGAGCGGTTGCATTTAAATAAGAAAATTTTTGTACCTGATCAAAATCATTTTATTCAATATCAAGAGAAGTATAATCAGTATTTGCAATTAGTAAATGCCATGCAAGTACTTGCTTGAGGTAAATGGAATTTCAATTTGATTTTATATTTATTGATAAAGTTTTTTTAGTAAATCAAAATTTAGGGATAATAGAGAATATATATTATGAGTGATATAAAAGAGCGTGCTCGTTTGCAGAAATTAGAATATTTACTTAAACAGCTTGATAAGATTCATGTAAGAGATGCCGCAGAAATATTAAATGTTTCAGAAATGACCATTAGACGTGATATTAGCAATAGTCGAGATACATTTGTTTTACTTGGTGGATATATTATAAAAATATCGCAAAAAAGTAATAATTATTTTTTGCTTGAGCAACAAGATAAAAATTTTTTTTTTTTTTTAAGAAATTAAAAAAAGCCGCTTTATGACTTATTTGCGGCATACGCAAGGGCTTTCTCAAGCAAAAGCGTTTTGGGAGCAAGTTCGTGCGTTGCATCCGCAGGCAAGGCATCATTGTTGGGCAGCAGTAGCAGAGCGACCGACGAATTCGCAGGCGTTGGGTTTTTCTGATGATGGTGAACCGGCTGGAACCGCAGGGAAGCCAATGTTAAATGCGTTATTGGGCAGCGGGATTGGTGAAATTAGTGCGGTAGTCGTGCGTTATTATGGCGGTATTTTGTTGGGAACCGGTGGTTTGGTTCGTGCTTATGGTAATGGTGTACAGCAAGCGTTAGCGTTGTTAGAAACTCAGTTGAAAATTGAACGTCAATTTTATGCTTTAGTGTGTGATTATACGCAAGTCAAGAATATATTAACATTATGTGAGCGTCATGATGTGGTGGTGGAATCACAAGATTTTCAGGAAAAAGTGCGGTTTGTTTTGGGTATAAGTGGTGATACACTAGTGTCATTTACACAAGATTTGACAGAGCGTTCAGCCGGTCAGTTGCGCTTAACGTTGATTGAGTAAGAGAGTAATCTGTGCATATTTTATCTATCGTTCGTATTGTTGGCATTTTGGTGATGTGCTTTTCTGTCACTATGCTGGCGCCGGCTTTTGTTGCTTTGTTATATGGTGATGGCGGTGGGAAATCCTTTATGCAAGCCTTTGTGATAAGTCTGGTTGCCGGCGCTTTATTATGGTGGTGGTCGCGCCAACATAAAGAAGACTTGCGTTCACGCGAAGGTTTTTTAATTGTGGTGCTGTTTTGGATAGTGTTGGGGTTGCTTGGAGCAATTCCGTTTATGCTGTTTGATATGACACATTTGACGTTTGCCGATGCAGTATTTGAAGCTTTTTCAGGATTAACCACAACGGGTGCGACAGTAATGTCAGGATTAGATTCTTTACCGAAAGCGATTTTATTTTATCGACAATTTTTGCAGTGGATCGGTGGTATGGGGATCATTGTTTTAGCGGTTGCAATTATTCCGTTGTTGGGTATTGGAGAGAGTCAATTGTATCGCGCTGAATCTTCCGGTCCATTAAAAGATCGTAAAATGCGCCCTCGTATAGCAGAAGTAGCGAAATTATTGTGGTTTACCTATCTATTTCTGACTATTTTATGTGCGGTGGCTTATTGGGTCGCCGGTATGGAAGTGTTTGATGCTATTGGACATAGCTTTTCGACGATTTCCAATGGTGGATTTTCTACCCATGACTTGAGTTTAGGCTATTTTAATAACTCCATGATTTATATTATCACTGCATTTTTTATGTTAATTGGCGGTTGTAATTTCAGTTTGCATATTGCGTTGATCTCTAATTTTCGACGTACCGGCATATGGGGTAATTATTATCGTGATCCGGAATTTCGCTTTTTCTTTTTTTGCAAATTTTGTTTATTACGATTTTTTCCCTCGGGTTATACATGAGCTATGATTTGAGCCTTTTTGATGCTTTTGCCCAAGGTGCGTTGCAGTTGTCGTCAATGTCAATGACCGCCGGTTATACTCTTTTTGATTTAAATGCCTTACCCGCATTTTTATCAATGTTATTAGTGGTTTCCGCTGTCATTGGCGGATGCGCCGGCTCCACCTCCGGCGGGCTAAAAGCCATTCGTGTATTAGTGCTTAGTTTGCAGGCAACACGAGAACTTAATCATTTGGTACATCCGAATTTAGTGCAACCGATTAAATTTGGACGCAATATTTTGCCGCAGCGCGTGGTGGAAAGTATTTGGGCATTTTTGATCACGTTCTTATTTGTCTTTTTAATTTGTGTATTCGCGGTTATCTTATGCGGTATGGAGCCTTATGATGCCATTGGTGGCGTATTAGCTACATTGACGAATGCCGGACCGGGCTTGGGGGCAACGAGCCAAACCTTTGCTCACGTGCCGGACAGTGCAAAATTCGTATTTACTTTTGCAATGGTGTGCGGTCGTTTAGAACTTTTTTCGTTACTTGTTTTATTCACCTCTGCTTTTTGGAAAACCTAACATGAAAACCTTAATTTTATATGCGACCCATGATGGACAAACAAAAAAAATTGCGGAATTTATTGCGAGTTTATTAGAGGGAGAAGTGACGCTTACTTGTTTAGCAGATTCAGTGTCATTAATAGAATTTGATCGAATTATTATCGGCGCATCTGTCCGTTATGGGCATTTTGATCGTGCATTGTATGAATTTGTGCAAAAAAACACCGCACTTTTACATCAAAAAAGTTCGGTATTTTTTGGAGTAAATTTAACCGCTCGTAAAGCTGGTAAGGATAGCGCCGAAACCAATGCGTATGTCAGAAAATTTTTACAACGTATTGACTGGAAGCCAACATTCGTGGCGGTTTTTGCTGGCGCATTGTTTTATCCTCGTTATACTTGGTTCGATCGGGTGATGATTCAATTTATTATGCGCATTACCGGAGGTGAAACGGACACAAGCAAAGAAATTGAATATACCGATTGGGAAAAAGTGAAAGCGTTCGTTCAAAAAATTCAAAAAATGAATTAATATTCATAAATTGTATTCTTTTTATGCATTTTGATGTAATTTGTTCAATAAAAAATCAATTAAAAAA
>NZ_NLFK01000006.1 GCF_002263215.1 Actinobacillus seminis | reverse complement strand
GGCTGCCTGCAAAGCACTATGCACCGCTTTGGAGCTCACCGCTCTTTCATCGTGTTCGGAAACCTCATCCGCTTTATTTAGGGTTAAAGTTAACTTAGCCCCGTTTCCGTCTTTTGTAACACTTGTTTTGATATCCTTTTCTTGAGCATTGCCGTCTTTAGTCTTACTCTCCGAACTATCGATCGTCAACAACTTGTCTAAGTTGACCAGTTGTTCTGTTTGACCTGATTCATTTCCTTTGAATTTAAGCCCTCTTTCGTCTACATATTTTTTATTGGCGGCGTCATAGTTGTCCGTCGGATCGGCAACAAACACAATTTTCCGCTTATGTCGCATTGACCCGACTGACAATGCATTGGACTTCGCCAGCGAACCTGTCCCCAATACAATGGCATTATGTATCTCATCATCTGCCGTGATATTCGAGCCTAAGATGATGTTTTCGTTTCCTTCAACTTCATTTCTTGAACCGATTGAAATATTCTGTTTACCGGTGATTTTGTTGTCCGATCCCATTACGTAATTTTGTTCTTTCTCAATAACGTTATTATCCCCCACGGCAAATGAGAAGTTGCCTCTTACCGTGTTTTCTCTACCGATACCGATCGAACTCATTCCAAGCACATTGGAATCTTGACCTATTGATACTGCACCGGTATTCAATGCGTTTGCTCCGTACCCCATGGCAATAGATCCTTCATTTTTCGATATCGCACCATGTCCTACAGATATCGAACCTTCTCCCAACGCTTCCGTTGTTGATGAATCCGACACTTTCACGGATTTCTCCCCCGTGCCTTTTAGGTAATTGACTAAGGCTTTAGCTTGTACTAATTTGGTTGATTCTTTATCCGAATTTAAATCGATTTTATCAATCCCAACATTTTTTCCAAAGTCAGCTTGTTTACCGTTAATATTCGATCCATCAACTTTTAAGAACTGCTCTCCTAAGTCTTTTGATGTAGTGTATTCTTTCAATTTTTCCGCTACCGCTTTGGAAGTGATGACTTTTTCGTCCTTGTCAGAAACAGTCTTCGCTTTATTTAAAGTAAGCGTGAGTGTGCCGGCATCTTTAGCATCGCCATTGGTAGATGGCGTTAATGATGCGGTGATGTCTTTTTCAGCAGTCGTCGTACCATTGCCCACTGTCGAGCTGTCAATGGTCAACGTTCCACCTAATTGCATTGTTGCTGTTCCATTAGTAGTATCATTACCTTTAAAACTAATACCTTTATTAACAGCCGTGATTAAATCTTCAATTGCCCCTTTGAATGTGTTTTGTTTTTTACTAGGATTATTTGATCCTTTAATTTCTGTAAATGATGGAGCATCAAATCCTGTTTTTTCAGTATTAACAGCAACCCCCAATTTACCAGCCAAGTCATCCAACTGTTTACCAGTTATAGCATCATTTGAATTATCAGCAATTTGTCCATCTCCCAGTCCTGAGATTTTCACTTTATCAGTTCCTGATTTTTCTAATGTTAATGTAGCCCCATCTTCAGGAGATAATGTTATTTTTTTATCTTTTAATGATATTTTTGTATTGTCATTAGCAATAGACTTGATACCTGTTAAGTTTTCGTTTAACGATACCGTGAATTCTCCTTTTTTCGTGTTAGTTGTTGCGTCTAATGTTACAGTAACATTCGTTCCGCCTTTAAACTCAACTTTTTTATCTGTTTCACTATTTTTTCTAGTGAACTTAGTTTTTCCATCACTAAATGTAATAGCCGCTTCACCTAGTTTGTCGGCGTCAGCATTATTCTTCGTTATCGCATTATCAAGTGCTGTTAATGCCTCTCCGATATTTTTATATTCACCTTCATTGTTGCTAGTAGTTTTTCCATTTTTCAATGTATAAGTCGGTTCTGTTATTATTCCATCAGCACCAATTTTAGCATTTCCACCTAAAGCCGTTACAACAGAATTTAGTTGCGATTTATTAATAGCGTCATTATCACCTGTACCATTTGCAACACCAGAAATTTTAACATTTGTATCGTTTCCTGCTCCTACTCCTGTTCCTGTCAATGTTAATTTTAATTCATTTCCATTAGCAAAGTCTGGTGTTAGCGATATTTTTTTAGTACTGTCAGCACCTAATTCTAAAGCTTCAAATCTTGGAGTTTTTAATAACCCTATTCTAATTGCATTATTCTTTTCATCAATTTTTGTTGCAATGTTATCTAGTGAATAAGTTGTATCAAAGTTTTCTATAACCGCATCTTTACCAGTTATTTTTAATGTTTCTCCTAATTCTCTTTTTAAAGTTTTTGGATTAGAATCTGTACTTTTTTCATTTACCGCAAAAGTCAACCCTTTTGTCTTCAAGTCTAATACAGCAGCTTCCGTTGCAGCTCTTCCAGCATTACCATTAATTCCATAATCTTTCCCATCAACTTTTCTATCTGTTAATCCTGTTAATGATATTCCTTCTTTTCCGTTAGGTCCATCTTTAGCAATTGTTAATTGTTTTCCCTCTGCTGTAATAACAACATTTTTCTTATTATTTCCATTTGCTAAATCAATAGAATTTGCATTAGTACCACCTTCAGCAATTATTTTATTTACGCCCTCTAACGCATTATCTTTAACCTTAACAGTTTTACCTGTGATTGTAGTTAAATCAATTTCTCCATTTTTTAATTCTATTTTTGAATTATTGTCTGCACTTTCAAGACTTGCAGTACTCTCTCCTAATGTTAATTTAGCTTTATTAGTTCCTTTAGTAATTGATTCAATTCCAGTTAAATTTTTAGACAATCCTATTTCTAGTGTATCATTTGCATTTCCATTAGTATCACTTTTCTTAGCAGTAACCTTGATATTTCCAGGAGTTGATGCATCAGCTGCTTTTTCTCCAACTATTTTTAAAGTTTCTCCTAGTTTTCTGTTTACTTTATTACCATTACCATCTTCAAATTTAAGACCTTTTGTAATAATAGCAGCAGCAACTTTCGCTAGATCTTCAACATTTGCAGCGTTTGATTTATACATTTCATCAGGAGTACCTTTTAATACGTTATCAAGATTAGTTGTGTTAGCAACGTCTCCAATTCCACTTGCAACACCAGTTATTTTCTTATCTCCTAAACTTAACCCATTACTATCAAATTTATATGTTGCATTATCTACTCTGAATGTTATATCTTTTGTTCCGTTGCTATTAAATGTAATTTTAGCCTTATCATCTTTTCCAATAGACGATATATTTTTTAAGTCACTATTAAGTACTATAGTCAAATCCGTTCCAGTCGCTTCTGTAGATATGTTTTTATGATTAGCATTTGCTGTTTCTTGTTTTCCTTTAATACCTAAAGTTCCTGTTATATCGTTAGTTTCTCCTTTATCTGAAGTCACTTTAAATGTTCCCGCTTTAGTCGCTAATTTTTCATCCACATATTTTTTAGTAATCAACGTATTTTCAGGTGTGTCTTTATTGATTTCTCCATCTACTGTTACTGATTTAAAGTTAGGATTTTCTTTAATTCCAATTAACAGTTCTTTGTTACCTGGTGAATATGACGTTCTAATATTATCACTTTTAAAGTTAGTTTTTGTGTTTAATATCGGCTCTGTAACTTCCATATTCCCCGCTTTAATTTTTAGTGTGTCCCCAAGTTGAAGCGTTCCTCCTCCAGTAGTACCTCCATCACTAATTAAAAGTCCTTTATTAATAGCTGTCGTATTTTGACCAATGGCGTCTCTAAAAGTCATTGCTTTGTTATTATTTGTATTCCCATTATATTTAGCAATTTCAAACTCTGATTTCTTAAATCCAGCATTGCCATTATCCGCTTTTTCAGCACCAAGTACTTCCAGAGCCAATTTAGAAAATTCTTTAGTTACGCCGAATAATTGGCTTCCATTGATGGCATCTGTTGAGTCAGAACTCACTTTACCTGCCGCCACATGTTTAATGATACGCTCTGTCCCAGCCTTACCTATACTTAATACTGTCTTATTGTCTCCTTTTCCAGCTTCAAAGTTAAATTTTACACCTTCTACCGTCGCATTTCCCTGTGCTGTTTCTTTAGTAGTTGCTTGAGATCCTTTACCTAGAGCAATAGAATCGCCCGCAGCAGTTGCCACGCTTGCACCCTCTCCAATCGCTACGGCACCTATTGCATTAGCTTCAACATTTGCATCTTTACCTATTACTACTACTTCATTTACATTTTTAGCTGTTGCACCGTGTCCTATAACAACGCTACTTTTTGCATTTGTTGCTTTAGTAGCATTACCAATAATTACCAAACTACTGTTTACTTCATTGTTACCACTGGCTTTATTAACAGTCATATTGTTACCTATGGCAACTATATCATTCCCAGCTGTTATACTTGTCTTATTACCAATAGCTACCGCCCATGCGGCATTTTCTATTTTGGTTTTACTTCCATTTTCATTAACTGCACCTATGGCTATCGAGTTATTACTTCCACTCAATACCTGCGTGCCATAACCAATAGACACTGCTCCATCTGATTCCGCTTGTGTTCCTATCCCTATTGCGACCGCACCTTTTTTGGTTGCTCCATTATTCGCATAGTTTCCATCACTATTATTCCCACCATTTATTGAAACAAAATGCGTTGTCGCCTCTTTCAACTGAGCCACATTCACTGCATCCGTATCTTGTTTACCAGCAGCAAGTCCTGTGATTTGTCGTGTATCGTTACCGTTTCCTATAGACAGAGCACCGTATCTCGATTTCCACGCACCATAAGCACTCGCGTTTTTGTGGTTTGCACCAGTTACTGTATTTAGTCCAACAATATTCGCGTCAGTATTCGCCACAGAGTTACTTCCCAACGCAATTCCGTTCGATTTTCTCACCGTCGCTTGCTGACCTAGAGCCACACCGCCAGTAGCCGTCGTTTCAGCCTTAGCTTTGTATCCCAACGCCACGACATTTTGGGTTTGAACGTGTGCCTCTTTACCAAGCACCACAGAATTTTCAGCGTTACTTGCTTGCGCTTGGTTACCTAATATCACCAAACTGTTGTTATTTCTGCCGCTTACGTCGATATTATTCCCCAACGCCACGATATCCGTCCCGTCTTTGATTTTGGTTTTGTTCCCGATAACCACAGCCCACGACGCGTCTATTACTGCCGTTCTAGAGTTTTCGCTGTTGCTTGTATCTTGTCTTTCGTCTACAGCCCCTAAAACTATTGAACTTTTCGCATTTTTTAATTTTAATCCACTACCAATAGCGACCACAGCGTCTTTTTTCGCGTTAGCGTTATCTTGTTCGATATTCATATTCGAACCAATTATCACCGAATGATTGATATCCGTATTCAAATTGTTTCCGATTAAAACCGCAGATTCTGCATTCGATCCGGCTTCAACATCAACCCCAATTGCTATTGCCTTTTGTGCTTTTGCTCCGTCATTATTGTAGTTTCCAGCTTTTAATGCTGGTTCATTTACCGATAAATAATGAGATTTTCCGGCGTCTTTTAATTTGTCGTCAACATATTTTTTATTAACAACGTGGTTCTTGTCTGTAGGGGCTTGATTAATTGTCACATTTGTAAACGTTGGCGTGTCTGTCATTCCAATTTTGAATGTAGCTGTGTTACCAGATTTATCAAGTTGGACTTTTAAATTCGTTGATTTGTGTGTTGTGCTAATATTGTCAGCTTTAATTGTTATTGTTGAACCTAAGTTGAACATTTTACTACTAATTCCATCACTAAAGTTATACCCTTTATTCACTGCGGTAATAAGTTCATCTATTACACCTTTAAAATTGCTTTGCGTTCCATTTGTTTCTCCAACATATTTCACAGCTGCAAAACTAGGATTATCAAATTTTGTATTATTAGCGTTTATAGATATCCCTAAAATATCCCCAACATTTTTCAGTTGATGCCCAGTGATCGCCTGATCGGAGTTATCTGCAATCTTGCCGTTCGCTAAATGCCCGAATTTGATTTTTTCCCCAATATTGGCTAATTTTGTTGTCGGTTCAATGACTTCATTCGCCCCTTTTGCTCCGATAAGAACGTTTTCTTTAGGAATTTCTTTTGAATTTTTCATCGGTTCGCCATTGTCGGTGTTAACCTTATAAAATTTACCGTCTGCATCTTTGACGAGCTTAATCTGTTTTCCGCCCTCTTCGGTATAGTACACCATCGGCCCTTCTTTTTTCACATAATACAAGGCTTTTAACTGCCCCACGGTTGCCACGTCGGAATCCAACGCCCCGGGCGCAGCGTTGACAATTCTTCTAAACCCAACTTTGCCGCTTTTATTCCAACCGCCCACGGACACAACACCATCAGCATCGCTTACATCAACTTTATAACTTGACCCTTTAGGGAAATAACTCGGCAATTCAATAGCATCTTCCCCCATTAACGTTGCAGCGGATTTGTTATCGTCTTTGTAAAAATAGTTAGTGGTACTTTTATACCCTAACGCCACGGAGTTTTGCATCTTCACTTCCGTTTCGTTACCCAACGCCAGCGAGTTCTCTCCGTTTAAGTTATTATTAACAGCATCATTTAAAACTTTAGATCCAATCCCCAATGCAATTGAATTTTTTCCATCCGCTCTTGAATAACTTCCTATTGCAAAACTTTCTTTTCCTATCGCTTTAGCGGCATATCCTATAGCAACGGTATTTTCATCTTTTGCGTAAGCATACGGTCCCATAGCGACACTTGATTTTCCAGTGGCATAGGCTTGACGTCCTAATGCCAAGGAATTTTCTCCGTTAGCTATAACGTAATATCCGATTGCAACACCTCCTGTAGCACCATTAGCTTTTGCTTTCTCTTCACCGGTTCCGTCTTGTTGATCCGCTTTAACCTTATATAAATTTTCTTTATTTGTATCTAACTTAGATAATTTTTCATATGTTTTATCTCTACTATCATCAGCATTTCCATTATACATTTCCTCTAAAACAACTCGATCGTGAGAACTTCCAATCAAATTGAAGTGCTCTCCTTTAACTTCTACACCGGCAGAGGCTCTTGTTCCTATTGCTACCGAACCCTCTCCGCCGGCATAAGAGATATATCCATATACGATAGAACCTTTTGCAAGTGATTGTATATTATTTCCTACTGCTACACCCGCATCGTTATATACAAATACTTCATTCCCTACTGCTACAGCAGAGTTACCAAACGCTAATGTCCCTGTCCCTAATGCCGTTGAATAGTTCCCTCTTGCAATAGATGATGTCCCTATTGCCAGTGAACTATGCCCAAAGGCAACGTTTCTACTTCCGATCGCTATTGACGAATCTCCATATGCCCAGTTATGGGTTTTATATGCAGGTTCACTTCCGTTCATTTTTAAATATTGTTGATATAAAGTTTTTTTATCTCCATTATTTTGTGAATAATTTTTTGTTGCAGCATATTCACTCGTGTAGTTAAACTTGGATCCATGTGTATGAAACAAGTCCCATATATCATAACTTAAAGCCTTTTGTGAATAGGGATTGTTAATAGTTCCAGTATCACTCTTAGATTGTCCCACATTGTCCGACCCTATTGATATCGACGATGCTCCATATGCTACCGTATCATTCCCCAATGACACCGACTCCAGCCCATATGAAAAGGCTCTATATCCTACAGCTGTTCCTTGATGGCTGTCTTCTTTTCTATTTTTTGTTTCTTTACTATTTATCCCCACAATCGCTTTATATCCTATAGCTGTAGTATCATTCCCCCCTACTACAGCACGTGATCCTATCGCTACCGTTCTCCAGAAATCTTTGTTTCTTAATTGTGTTTCTGCCCCCGTTCTATTCCGTCCACTGGTTAAAAGGGTAGATTCTTTGGATTTAATATCACCATCGTTTATATTATGTTGATAACCCCATTTACCTTGGTCATACATAATTCCAGTTCCCTCATGTAAACCCCCGTTACCATTCTTGTTTAAATCATCCTTAGATAGAAGCCAAACATCTGCCGCCTGCCCCACACTCGGCAACAACCCACACACCAATAACGCCAAAGGAGCAAGCTTAAACAACCCTAAAGCATATCCCAAAAAACCACCGCACTTTAGTTTCTCCGAACTGCTCGCCACTTGGCGGTTGTTGGCTAATTCAGAAACGGCTTTGGTTTGACCTGTAGTAACATCGTATTTGGTTTTGAAGATTTTGTTCATAGAAATTCTCTTATTGAATAGTAATTGCGTTGTGCCGAACCTCAGTGCGGTCGGCAAAGAAAAATAACCGGAATGTTATCAACCCCCCCCCCCGACTTTCAAGCGTTTTTTGTTTTTTTACAGCTTGTAGGTACCCCCTTATTGAGGGGGATATGTCAGCGATTTTTTGCCGTCTTGCCGACGTTTTCATCAAGAGATATTCCGCCGAGAACGCTGTATGACCTCGGCACCGCTGAAAAAAATTTGCACAAATACAACAGGTTTAATGATAGAATGGGAAAGTTATTTACTCATGCCGTCAATTCCAACTTGGGAGGAGCGACGACGTATTTTTGACTATGAGGAGTTTAAAATGTCCTATTTAGAGAAAGCTAAGCAACTTTTTGACGAAGCCAAAGCAGTCAGAAGACAGATTCATCAACACCCTGAAGTGGGTTTTGATCTGCCCGATACCATGGCGTTGATTAAGAAAAAACTCGACGAACACGGGATTGCCTATCGTCAGCTGGGGAATACGCATGCGTTGGTGGGGACGTTGGGTGATGCGACCAAGGGCAAAACGTTATTGTTACGTGCCGATATGGACGGGTTGCCGATGGTCGAAGAAACGGATTTGGAATTTGCCGCCAAAAATCAATGTGCGCATTTATGCGGTCACGATATTCACGCCACAGGCTTGTTGGTGACCTTGATCATGCTCAAAGCAGACGAGGATAAGTTACAAGGGCAGATTAAGTTTTTATTCCAACCCGCCGAAGAAACGCTCAACGGCGGTAAATTGATGGTCGAGCAAGGCGTATTGGAAAATCCTAAGCCTGACGCCGGTATGGCATTACATATGTGGCCTAACGGTGAAAAACCGGGGATTTTGATCCATAAAGAGGCGGCATTGGCTTCTGCACTGAATTTTAAAATTGAGATTAAGGGCAAGGGAGCGCACGGGGCGATGCCTTATAACGGTGTCGATCCTGTGTTTGTGGCGTCACAAATTATTAACGGTACGAATGGGATTTTAGCGCGTGAATTGCCGTCCAGCAAAGGAGCGTCGTTGTCCATGGGGTCGATTAATGCGCCCGGCGGTGCGATCAATATTGTTCCGCCGAATGCGTATTTAGAGGGAACTTCCCGCTCGTTATACGATGATTCGGCTAAACATATGGCAAAAAGATTACCTGAAATTGTCGAACATATCGGCAAGGCGTTCAGAGCCGAAACGGTCTATGAGGAAGTCGCCAATGTGCCGGCTTTGGTGAATACGCCTGCAATGTCTGAGTTGGTCAAGGCTTCTGCAGAAGAGGTTTTAGGCGAAGGTTACGACGTGAAATACATCGACCCGATTTTGGCATCCGAGGACTACGCCCATATCGCCAGCCGGTTGCCTGAATCCTGCTATTTCTTTGTCTCCTGCCCACAACCGGATGCAGACGGCAATGTCTATGCAGTACACCATCCTAAAGTCGTCTTCAATGAAGAGGCTTTGATTATCGGTCCTGCCACCATGGCTCAAGCCGCCGTGAACTGGTTGGCAAGTCATCGTTAAGCTACCGTCTTCTCTTGAGCCGATGTATTGGGGTAGCTATACATCGGCTTTTTTATTTTTAGGAGCTATTCCTATTCGATAGGTTGATTGGTATAAAAAGAAAGACCGATTAACGCAAAAACGCGGGAATATTCCTTTCATATTCAGCAATTTTATCTTCATGCTGTAGGGTCAAACCGATATTATCCAATCCGTTTAATAAGCAATGGCGACGGAATTCGTCAAGCTCAAAGCGGTATATTTTTTCGCCCACGGTGACGGTCATGGCTTCTAAATCCACATGAATTTGTTTGCCTTCATTTGCCCATACCCATTGGAAGATTTCTTCTACTTCGTCTTCCGTTAATTTAATCGGCAACATGTGGTTATTTAAGCTGTTGTTGTAGAAAATATCAGCAAAACTTGGCGCGATCATAACTTTAAAACCATAATCCGCTAATGCCCAAGGGGCATGTTCTCGAGATGAACCGCAACCTAAATTTTTGCGTGCCAGCAAGATGGTTGCGCCTTGATATTGGGGGAAATTCAACACAAATTCCGGATTGAGTCGAGTTTCCGCGGCATCAAGATAACGCCATTCGTGGAATAAGTGTTTACCGAACCCCACGCGGGTGATCGCTTGTAAAAATTGTTTGGGAATAATGGCATCAGTGTCCACGTTTGCTGCATCAAGTGGAACCACTAAGCCTGAATGTTGTTTTAATCCTGCCATGTTTTGTCCTTAGAGCGGGCTTAGTCGCCCACTATGTAAATTTATCTTATCGCGGTAATTTTGGGTGGGCAAGGATGCCCCTATGATTAGTTTAATTCGACTTCACGAATATCAACGAATTTGCCGAACATCCCCGCGGCGGCTGCCATGGCGGGGCTAACTAAATGAGTACGTCCGTTGCGACCTTGGCGACCTTCAAAGTTGCGGTTTGAGGTGGAGGCACAACGTTCCCATTCGCCTAGACGGTCGTCATTCATGCCTAAACACATTGAGCAACCCGGGTTACGCCATTCCGCGCCGGCTTCGATAAAAATTTTATCCAAGCCTTCTTTTTCCGCTTGTTCTTTTACCAAGCCGGATCCCGGCACTACTAAAATGCGTTTAACATTATCCGCTTTTTTACGCCCTTTCATTACCGCGGCGGCGGCGCGTAAATCTTCGATACGTGAGTTGGTGCAAGAACCGATAAAGACTTGATCCACCGGCACATCTTTAAGATCGGTATCGGGTTCTAAGCCGATATAAGCAAGGGCTTTTTCTGCAGAGGCTTTGGTGACCTGATCTGTCATTTCTGCCGGATTCGGTACTTTTTCATCAATGGCGATCACCTGTCCGGGATTCGTTCCCCAGGTCACTTGCGGCGCGATGTCTTTAGCGTCCAGCACGACCACCGTGTCAAATTGCGCATCCTCATCAGAGTTTAAGGTTTTCCAGTATTCCACTGCCTCGTCCCAATCTTTGCCTTTTGGAGCGTACGGTTTGTTTTTTAAGTATTCAAATGTGGTTGCATCCGGAGCTACCAAACCGGCTTTGGCTCCAAACTCAATTGCCATATTACACACCGTCATTCGCCCCTCCATAGAAAGATCACGGATCGCCTCGCCACAGAACTCGACAACGTGCCCCGTGCCGCCTGCCATGGTGGTTTTACCGATAATCGCAAGCACAATGTCTTTTGCGGTAATCCCCGGGTTTACTTTGCCCCGCACTTCCACTTTCATGCTTTTAGCTCGCGCTTGTTTTAAGGTTTGCGTAGCGAGTACGTGTTCCACTTCTGAGGTACCAATACCAAACGCCAAGGCACCAAATGCCCCGTGGGTTGCAGTATGTGAATCGCCACAAACAATGGTCATGCCCGGCAAGGTTAAACCTTGCTCCGGCCCCATGACATGCACAATTCCCTGCGCTTTGGTATTCATATCAAACAGGGAAATGCCCGTTGCTTTACAGTTTTTATCCAATTCCAATACTTGAATTTTTGCTTGACCCTCCAGTTTGTTTACATCACGCACTTGGGTAGAAATGCTGTGATCCATAGTGCCGAAAGTTTTGCTTACTTGGCGTACTTGACGCCCTGCTACGCGCAACCCGTCAAAGGCTTGCGGGCTGGTAACTTCGTGAATTAAATGTCGATTAATATATAAAATCGGAGTTTCTCCCTCTGCTTCGTATACCACGTGGGCATCAAACAGTTTTTGATAAAGGGTTTTTGCCATTTTTGTGTCCTGTAGGGTGGGGAAATCCACCATTAATTAAACTGTGAATAGAAAGATTATTAGTAGGACGCCGAGCATGGCGTCTCTACTATCATTTCAAATATTGATTGTAGGGTATCAACTTTACGCTTAAATTGCATTTGCAATTAAGGTGCCCATTTCTGCGGTTGAAATCGGTTGGGTTTCGTCCGCCAAATCTGCGGTGCGATGCCCTTGTGCCAAGACTTTTTTCACTGCATGTTCAATGGCATTGGCGGCGTCATTTAAGTCAAAACTATGACGTAACATCATTGCCGCTGATAAAATTTGCGCAATAGGGTTGGCAATGCCTTTGCCTGCGATATCCGGCGCCGAGCCGCCGGCAGGTTCGTATAAACCAAATCCGTTTTCATTTAAACTGGCTGATGGCAGCATGCCCATCGAGCCTGTAATCATTGCGCATTCATCAGAAACAATGTCGCCAAAAATATTGGAACAAAGTAATACGTCAAAAAATTCCGGTTGTTTGATTAATTGCATAGTCGCGTTATCAATATAAATGTGATCCAATTTTACTTCCGGATAGTTTTTCGCCACATCCGTTACCACGTCGCGCCATAAAGTTGAGCTGATTAACACATTGGCTTTGTCTACGGAGGTAACGTGTTTATTGCGTTTCATTGCGGTTTCAAACGCTACTTTAGCAATACGTTCGATTTCATAACGATGATACACTTCTGTATCATAGGCTTTTTCGTTCGCCCCCTCGCCCTCACGCCCTTTCGGCTGACCGAAATAAATCCCGCCGGTTAATTCACGTACCGTCACCATATCAAAGCCTTTCGCCGCAATATCCGCACGCAACGGGCAAAATTTTTCCAAGCCTTGATACAAGGTCGCCGGACGCAAATTACAAAATAGCGCAAAATGTTTACGCAAGGGTAATAATGCGCCGCGTTCCGGTTGTTGATTTGGCGGCAAATGTTCCCATTTCGGACCGCCGACGGAACCAAATAAAATCGCGTCACTTTCCTCACAACCTTTGATTGTTTCTGCCGGCAGGGGAGTTCCGTGATTGTCAATGGCAATGCCGCCGACATCAAAAGTGCGGTAATTTAATTTAAAATTATATTTTTGTTGCACTGCGTCCAATACTTTGATGGCTTCCGCCATGATTTCCGGACCAATTCCGTCTCCGCTTAATATTGCTACGTTGTATGTTGTCATTTTGGGGTTTCCTATTTTATTTTAAAAATTTTGTAAAATCCGACCGCGCTTGTAGGAACATACGCAGTGGGTTTACCACATCATATACGGTTTATCACGGATACACGCGCTGTGTTCGTACTGATTAATGTTTTAAATCCTTAGTCAAATCAGCGACTTTATGCGCGCGATAAATTGCATTGATGGCGTGAATCAATGCACGTGCGGAGGATTCCACAATATCCGTCGCTAAGCCGACGCCATGGAAACGACGTCCGTTATGTTCTACAACAATGTCCACTTGCCCCAAGGCTTCCGCGCCCTCGCCTTTCGCGGTCAAGTTATAGCTTAACATTTTTAAGTCAATTTTCGTAATTTTTAAAATCGCATTAAACACCGCATCTACCGGTCCATTACCGCCGCTGGATACTTCGCTGTATTTTTCGCCATCCAATTCCACCTGTACAAAGGCGGAGGCCGGTAAATGGCTGATCATTTGTGAGGTGATCACATCTAATGTCAAGCGATCTTCGTCGCCTTGTTGCATATCGATAAAAGCAAGCGCTTCCAAATCGTAATCAAATACTTGTCCTTTTTTATCAGCAAGTTTTAAGAAAGCATCATATAATTTATCCAAATCATATTCGTTTTCCTGATACCCCATGGCGTCCATGTGGTTTTTCACTGCGGCACGACCGGAACGCGCGGTTAAATTTAATTTTTCTTTCTTTAAGCCAATAGTTTCCGGCGACATAATTTCGTAGGTATTTTTATTTTTCACCATCCCATCTTGGTGGATACCGGAAGAATGAGCAAAGGCATTGGAACCGACAATGGCTTTGTTCGGCTGAATCGGCATATTACAAAGTTGGCTGACCATTTGGCTGACGCGGTGAATTTCCTGCGTGCTAATGCGCGTGTCCAATCCGTTAAACATATCCTGACGGGTTTTTATCGCCATGACCGCTTCTTCCAACGCGGTATTTCCCGCACGCTCGCCGATTCCGTTGATGGTACATTCAATTTGGCGCGCGCCCATTTGCACCGCGGTCAAAGAGTTTGCAGTTGCCATGCCTAAATCGTTGTGGCAATGTACGGAAATCACTGCTTTATCCACATTCGGTACGCGATTCATCACGTTATGAATAATCTCGCCAAATTGCATTGGTAACGTATAACCTACCGTATCGGGAATATTGATCGTTGTCGCGCCAGCGTTAATCGCCGCTTCCACGATCCGACAAATATTATCGATACCGGTACGTCCCGCATCTTCACAAGAAAATTCCACATCATCCGTATAACGACGCGCACGCTTGACCGCGTTAATTGCCATTTCCACCACATCATCAAAGGTGCGACGTAATTTGGCTTCTACGTGCAACGCGGAGGTGGCGATAAAGGTATGAATACGAAAGGCTTCTGCCACTTTCAAGGCTTCCGCTGCCACATCAATATCCTTATCCACCGCTCGGGATAAGGCACAAACACGACTGTTTTTGATATGTTGCGCAATGGTTCTGACCGACTCAAAATCGCCCGCAGAAGATACCGGAAAACCGACTTCCATGACATCCACACCCAAACGCTCCAAGGCTAAGGCGATTTGCAATTTCTCTTTCACGGTTAAACTGGCTTTTAACGCTTGTTCGCCATCACGTAATGTCGTATCAAAAATAATTACATTATTTGTCATTTTGTCGTCCTTTTTTGCTCTGTTGCACACCAAGTGCGGTCATTTTTTCAAAAATTTTGCTATAAAAAAAACCCGCCTCTACGTGCGGGTCTAACATTCTGGTTTTCACATTTACTGTTTTTTATCCATAACCTAGCCGCACAAAGTATGTGTGAGCAGGAGGTTGAGAGATAAAACAACGGAAGTAAACATAAAAATAAATCCTCTGATTGAAACCTAATCAATCTTACCCGATAAAAATCTTCTGTCAAATTATTTTTTAGCATTTTATCGCTATCAACAGCAATCCTCAGCAATCCGATAAGCATAAAAAACTAAATTTTTTAAAATATAAAAAATCAAATGCTAACATCATTTTACTTTTCCCCGTTTTTTATCTAGTATTTCCGTCTTTCAACTCATATAAAAATGTTGCTTTTTCAGACCGCCCTTTGGCTGATAGCAATTTGCCTTTTTGATAACTTTTTGTTATGGTAAAAAAGATAGTGCGTCTATTTCGTCATCAAATTTGATATTTAAAGACGTATCATCAACCCCAAATACTCATTAAAAACCTTATTTTTTTTTTTTTTTTAAAAATTCTCACTTAGTTTTCTGGCAAAAAACTCTACCGCGCTTTAGTGTGCTGATAATTTGCTATGACTTATAGGAGAATTTGCGGATGAATTTATCGTCGATAATTCATAAAAACTCATCATTTAATCCCCTTGTTATCGGAACCACTTTATTATTGGTTGTGTTATTAGTCCTTGCGACACTTGTTTTTCCAAACTTCACGCAACAAATGCTCGATTGGGCAAAAGCCGCGATTTTTTCGCATTTTAGCTGGTTCTATATTTTATCTTTTTCTATTTTTTTGTTTTTTCTTATCGCCCTATCGGTCAGCAGCCTCGGCAATATTAAATTAGGCAGTAATGAAGAAGAACCGGAATTTGCCTTTCATTCTTGGCTTGCCATGCTGTTTGCCGCTGGCATGGGGGTGGGATTAATGTTTTTCGGCGTCGCCGAACCGCTCACCCATTATTTTTCCTCAATTACCACCGGAAATTTTGAACATAAACAACAAGAAGCCATGTTGCACACTTTTTTCCATTGGGGCGTGCATGCTTGGGCGGTTTATGCGGTGATCGCCCTTGCGCTTGCTTATTTCGGTTTCCGTTACAAGCTCCCGCTTGCCTTGCGTTCTTGTTTCTATCCGTTACTTAAAGATCGCATTAATGGCAAATGGGGGGATTTAATTGATATTATGGCGCTCATTGCGACCCTGTTCGGGATTATCACCACCCTCGGCTTTGGGGCATCACAAATCGGCGCTGGGTTGACGCAATTAGGTTGGATCAATGAAAACAGTTTCGGCTTGCAAGTTGGCGTGACTGTTGTGGTCATGAGTTTAGCGGTTTTCTCTGCGATTTCCGGCGTCGGCAAAGGGGTGAAAATCCTAAGTGAGCTTAACTTGAGCTTAGCTTTTTTATTGATGATTTTTGTGCTGGTTTGCGGACCGACTCTCTATTTACTTAGCACCTTTAGCGACAATCTTGGTACTTATTTAAGCAACCTTATCGGCTTAAGTTTCAAAACCTATGCGTATGAATCCGATAATACCTCATGGTTTACCAACTGGACGGTATTATATTGGGCGTGGTGGTGTTCTTGGGCGCCCTTTGTGGGCTTGTTTATCGCCCGAATTTCACGTGGTCGCACCATTCGCGAATTTATTTTCGGTGTATTAGCAGTGCCGAGTTTATTTTGTGTCATCTGGTTTACTGTATTTGGCAATAGCGCCATTTGGGTTGATCTCAATGTTGCTGGCGGCAGCTTGCATGAACTGGTTTCTGCGCCGGAAAAATTGCTGTTCCACTTTTTGCATTATCTACCGCTGCCTACTGTCACCGGTATGGTTGCGTTGATCATTATCGCCTTGTTTTTCATTACCTCGGCAGATTCCGGCATTTATGTTCTCAACAATATCGCCTCGCGCGATAAAAGCCTCGTATCACCACGCTGGCAAGCGATCATGTGGGGTGTGTTGATGTCGCTTGTTGCTATCGTTTTATTAAAATCCGGCGGTTTAGGCACCTTGCAAACCATGACACTTATCGTCGCGTTGCCTTTTGCCATGCTTATGTTGGTGATGTGCGTCAGTTTATGGAAGGGATTAAAAAACGACAAACGTTATTTTGATGCCAAATTGACGCCGAGCAGCGTGTTCTGGAATGGGGAGCAATGGAAAGCGCGCTTGGAGCAAATGCTGAACCAAACGCAAGAGCAAGATATTCAACAATTCTTACGCAAAGTGGCATTGCCGGCAATGCGCGAATTACGTCGCGAATTAACAGATGTGCATAATCTTAACGTTGAAATTATCTCCCATATTCATGATCAGGATCCGTCGCTGGAATTTATCATCAAAAAAGAATCCTTGCGCGATTTTATGTACGGGATCAAATCCGTGAAGCGGGAAATTTCCGAACAATTGATTGAAGACGATCATTTGCCGCATATTCAGCATGACACCACCTATCAACCGTTAAATTATTTCTTTGATGGGCGTACTGGTTATGATGTGCAATATATGACCAAAAACGAATTGATTACGGATATTTTGAAACATTATGAACGTTATCTTTCTTTGTTGGAAGATGTTGGACAAGAGTTGATGGCGCATGAACAAACAGAATTAGCGGAATAATCTACTCCAATTCATACCATAAAGTGCGGTCATTTTTTCTGATATTTTAAAAATCATGCCAAAATCGACCGCACTTTTGTTTTCTCTATTATGTTCACTATCCGGCACGCGCCGGATTTCTCTCCTGCCTTAAATTAAACGCGTAGTTTTTAATCAATTCTATTGTCTGATTTTTTGTTTTAAATCAAAAGATCATAGCAGTTACGCCTAAAGAGGTAGGGATTTTCGTCCTTTCATTACTACGTCTCTGTTTAATCCTATGATAGAATGCGTTTTTCAAAATGGGAAAAATAATTTGTGATGTCAACGCTAAACCAATTACAACTCATCCGAGTGGCTTGCCAACGCGGAGATAAACGTCTTTTTGACCATCTCTCGTTCACGTGGCAATCCGGCGATTTTGTGCAAATTGAAGGACATAACGGGATTGGAAAAACCAGTTTATTGCGCATTCTGGTCGGGCTGGCACGCCAAGCGGAGGGCGAAGTGCGTTGGAATGGCGTCAATATCCATAAAAATCGCGAGGAATACCACGCCGATTTGCTCTACTTAGGGCATCACGCCGGTATCAAACCCGAGCTAACCGCCTGGGAAAATCTCAAGTTTTATCAACAAATCAGCCAAAGCCGGCAAGGTGATGAGATTTTATGGGATGTGTTGCAGAAAGTGGGATTATTGGGGCAAGAAGATATTGCGGCTGCTCAACTTTCCGCCGGGCAACAAAAACGCATTGCCTTAGCCAGATTATGGCTTTCGCGCGCGCCATTGTGGATTTTGGATGAGCCTTTTACTGCCATTGATAAAAATGGCGTGCAAATTTTGACCGCACTTTTTGAACAACAGGTGAAAAATAACGGTATCGTGATTTTAACCAGTCACCAAGAAGTGCCGAGTGCGTGCCTACAAAAAGTGCGGTTAGAAAATTACCGGTTTCGGGATAGTGAATAATGGTATTTATTGAGATTATTAAGCGGGAACTAAAAATTGCCTTTCGCAAAAAAGCGGAAATTTTCAATCCGCTTTGGTTCTTTTTGATCGTGCTTACCCTTTTCCCATTGGTTATCGGTCCCGATCCGAAATTACTGGCGAAAATTGCGCCGGGCATTGCTTGGGTGGCAGCGTTACTGTCCGCATTATTATCCTTTGAGCGTTTATTTCGGGATGATTTTATCGACGGTTCCTTGGAACAATTGATGCTCAGCGCGCAACCCTTGGTGGTCGTCTGTTTAGCAAAGGTCTTAGCCCATTGGCTATTAACCGGACTGCCCTTGATTTTATTATCCCCTATCGCTGCTTTATTACTCGCTTTAGAGATTAAAATTTGGTGGGCATTGGTATTTACCCTGTTATTAGGTACACCGATTTTAAGTTGCATTGGCGCAATAGGCGTGGCGTTAACCGTTGGATTACGCAAGGGCGGCGTATTATTAAGTTTGCTTATCGTGCCTTTGTTTATTCCGGTATTAATTTTTGCCGCGGCGGTATTGGATGCGGCAGCCTTGAATTTATCTTATAACGGGCAATTAGCCATTTTAGGCGCAATGTTAGTTGCCGCGATAACGCTTACGCCCTTTGCAGTGGCTGCCGCATTGCGGGTAAGTTTGGATCAGTAAAAAATAAAAAGGAAAGAGCATGTGGAAGTGGTTACATCCTTACGCTAAATCAGAAACGCAATATCGTTTATGCGGAAAATTTATTCCGTTTTTTATGGTATTAACCTTGTTATTGTTAGGCGTCGGCGTGGTTTGGGGCTTGGCTTACGCGCCGGCGGATTATCAACAAGGCAACAGTTTCCGTATTATGTACATACATGTGCCGACGGCGATTTGGTCTATGAGTATTTATGTGTCCATGGCAATCGCCGGTATTATCGGGCTGGTGTGGCAAATCCGCCAAGCGCATTTATCCATTCTTGCTATGGCGCCTATTGGTATGGTGTTTACGTTCCTTGCATTGGTCACCGGTGCCGTTTGGGGAAAACCAATGTGGGGAACTTGGTGGGTTTGGGATGCGCGTTTGACCTCATCTTTAATTTTATTTTTCCTCTATTTGGGCGTGATTGCGCTATATTCCGCTTTCCAAGATCGCGCTACCGGCATGAAAGCCGCCGCGATTTTGTCTATTGTCGGCGTGATCAATATTCCGATTATTCATTTCTCCGTGGAATGGTGGAATACATTGCATCAAGGCGCCAGCATTACCAAATTTGAAAAACCCTCCATTGCGACGCCAATGCTAATTCCGTTGATTTTATGCATTTTCGGCTTTATGGCGTTAACGATTTGGTTTACGTTAGTGCGCTATCGCGTGGAGTTATTGCGTGATGACAGCAAACGTCCTTGGGTAAAACATTTAGTCAAATAAAAGGGGCAACATTATGTATTTCCAAACTTGGAGTGATTTTTTTTATATGGGCGGTTACGGGTTTTACGTGTGGCTGTCCTACGGAATTTGTTTGATTGCTATTGTGTTATTGGGTTTGCAAAGTAAATTCGGTCGCCAAGCAATTTTTCGTGAAATTAAACGTGAACAGCAACGCCTTGCGCGTCAACAAGCGACAAAAACAGGTAACACATTATGAATCCAAGACGTAAATCCAGATTAACCCTTGTCTTATTTGTTTTATTGGGCGTCGCGGTTGCGTCCGCGCTCGTATTATATGCCCTACGCCAAAATATCGACTTGTTCTATACGCCATCCGAAGTGGTGTATGGCAAACATAATGATCCGGATAGCAAACCTGAAGTCGGACAACGGATCCGTATCGGCGGAATGGTGGTCACAGGTAGCGTACAACGCGATCCACAAAGTTTAAAAGTCAAATTTGCCTTAAATGATATCGGTCCTTCCGTTGATGTGGAATATGAGGGTATTTTGCCGGATTTATTCCGCGAAGGACAAGGAATTGTGGCGCAAGGTGTGTTAATTGCGCCAACGGTCTTGCAGGCGTCTGAAGTGTTGGCGAAACATGATGAGAATTATGTGCCGCCGGAATTGGATGCGCAAATGCAAAAAGCACATAAACCCATGGGAATTTCCGATCAAGATTTGAAAGGCGAAAGCGAACGCGATCGTCAACAACAAACATTACAACAAGGTAAACCGCAATGATTGCAGAATTAGGAAATTACACGTTAGCATTAAGCCTCGCTATTTCCATTTTATTAGGCATTATTCCGTTGTGGGCGTCGAGTAAGGGGCATCAGCAACTGATGGGGCTTGCTCGTCCGATGACTTACGGTTTATTTTTTAGTTTAACGGTTTCCTTTATTGCGCTGTTTTATTTATTTGCGATAAACGATTTCAGCGTACAATACGTAGTCAATAATTCCAACTCCAACCTTCCTTTGCAATATCGCCTATCGGCAGTCTGGGGATCTCACGAAGGCTCTTTGTTGCTATGGATTTGGTTATTAACCTTGTGGGGTGCCGCGGTCGCATTATTCAGTAAACAATTACCACAAGAAGCAGTAGCGCGTGTGCTTGGTATTATGGGATTGATCAGTATCGGCTTTCTGATTTTTATCCTATTTGCTTCCAATCCGTTTCATCGCACGTTCCCCGATTTTCCGGTAGACGGAAAAGAATTAAACCCGTTATTACAAGATGTCGGTCTAATTTTCCATCCACCATTATTGTACATGGGATACGTCGGTTTTTCTGTTGCCTTTGCCTTTTCCATTGCTTCACTCATGAGTGGCAAACTCGATACCGCATGGGCAAGATGGTCGAGACCTTGGACCCTTGCCGCTTGGGTCTTTTTAACCTTAGGTATCGTGCTTGGTTCTTGGTGGGCGTATTATGAATTAGGCTGGGGCGGCTGGTGGTTCTGGGATCCGGTGGAAAATGCTTCCTTGATGCCTTGGCTTGCCGGTACTGCATTAATCCACTCGCTTGCGGTCACAGAAAAGCGCGGTTCATTTAAAGCTTGGACAGTCTTGCTGGCAATTTTAGCCTTTTCACTTTGCCTGCTCGGTACCTTTTTAGTACGCTCAGGTATTTTAGTTTCCGTTCACGCCTTTGCCTCCGATCCGACCCGCGGATTATATATTTTAGCGTATTTAGTGGCGGTAATCGGCGGTTCTCTGACACTCTACGCCTACAAAGGCAATCAAATTCGCTCCCGAGATAATGCCGAACGTTACTCGCGCGAAACCTTGTTGCTCGCCAATAATGTGTTATTAATGACCGCACTTGCGGTAGTTTTATTAGGTACTCTACTCCCCTTGGTACACAAACAGTTAGGCTTAGGCACCATTTCTATCGGCGCCCCGTTTTTTGATCAAATGTTCCTAATTATCATGACACCATTTGCTTTCTTATTGGGCGTCGGACCTTTGGTGAAATGGCGTCGCGATCAATTTTCCGCCATCAGAACGCCGGTGGCGATTAGCGTTATTCTCATGGCAATCTGCGGTTTTGCATTACCTTATATATTACAAGATAGACTTACGGTAAGCGCCGTTTTGGGAACCATGATGACGGTAATTATCCTATTGCTTAGTTTATATGAAATACACCAACGAGCGACTCACCGCCATGGGTTTTATCGTGGCATAACCAAATTTTCCCGCTCGCACTGGGGAATGATTTTAGCTCATGTGGGTGTTGCCATGACCGTGTGGGGCATTGCTTTTAGCCAAAACTACAGTATCGAACGCGACGTACGCATGAACGTGGGCGACAGCGTAGAAATTGCCGGTTATCAATTTAAATTTAACGGTGTACATGAAAACCGAGGTCCAAACTATATCGGCGGAGCCGCTACCGTAGACATCACTCGCAATGGTAAAAGGGAAGCCACACTATTAGCAGAAAAACGTTTTTACACCGTCAGTCGCATGAGCATGACCGAAGCGGCGATTGATTGGGGCTTTAGCCGCGATCTTTATGTTGCCCTTGGCGAACAGTTGCAAGACGGCGCTTGGGCATTGCGCCTATATTACAAACCGTTTATTCGCTGGATTTGGTTTGGCGGCATCTTCATGGCACTCGGCGGATTACTCTGTATGTTTGACCGGCGTTACCGTTTTGCTAACCTGTTAAACGAATATCGCGGCAATCGAGCAAAATAGGAGCTGATAATGAATAAAAAACGGTATATTCCACTGATTGTTTTCCTTGTTTTAGCGGTGACGTTTTTGGTGCAATTACAACGAAATGCACAAGGTGACGATCCCAAAGCACTGGAAAGCGCCTTGATTGGCAAACCGGCGCCGGCAAAAACCTTGCACGATTTATTCAATGACCAAAGTTACGAGCAGGCGCAACTGTTTCAGCAAGGCAAACCAATTTTGTTAAACGTATGGGCGACCTGGTGTCCCACTTGTTACGCGGAACATCAGTATTTAAACAAACTCGCTAAACAAGGGGTGACTATTGTCGGTTTGGACTATAAAGACGACGGCGCCAAAGCGGTAAAATGGTTGAAAGATTTGGGAAATCCGTATCAAGTCGTGTTGAAAGATGAAAAAGGTGCCTTTGGATTAGATCTTGGGGTTTATGGCGCGCCGGAAACCTTTATTGTGGATGGCAAAGGCGTTATTCATTATCGTCATGCCGGCGATATCAATGAAAGTGTTTGGCGAAATAAATTACAGCCGATTTATAACAAATTGCTTGAGGAAAAATAATGAAAAAATTGACCGCACTTTTGCTATTGTGTTGGAGTTTTTCCGTTGCCGCGGCAATTGATGCCCTTGATTTCAGCTCTGCACAACAAGAAAAAGATTACCATACGCTAACGCAAGAATTGCGCTGCCCGCAGTGCCAAAATAATAATATCGCCGATTCCAACGCCTCTATTGCGGTGGATATGCGGGCAAAAGTGTTTGAATTGTTGCAAGAAGGCAAATCAAAACAAGATATAGTTAATTATATGATTGAGCGTTACGGTAATTTTGTCACCTATAATCCGCCGCTAACACCGGCAACCGTTTTATTGTGGGCATTGCCGGCATTGTTATTGATTTTGGGTTTCATCTTTCTTTGGCGACGCAAACCGCTTGCCGATAAATCCGCGTCATCCAATGCCGCAACGACAAATGAATTAGCGCCGGAACAGCAACAACGTTTAGCAAAATTATTACAAGATAAGGAATAAAGCATGAATTTCTGGCTCATTGCAATCGGGTTCACCTTACTGGCAACGCTTATTTGCTTCTCCCCGTTATTGTCCAAAAAACACAAAAATGAAAAACAAGCGCAATTAAAACGAGATAACTTAAACAAAGCCTTTTATTTTGACCGCCTCAAAGAATTGGAACAAGATGAGCAACAAGGCTTGCTGGAAAACAGCCGCCAATTAAAAACGGAATTACAACAAACCTTATTGGAAGATATTCCACAACAAGAAAGCGCACCGGTCCTCCATGGCAAATTCTATGGAAAAATTTGGTTTATTTCTGCCTTTATCAGCTTAATTATTTTAAGCACATTGGCATATATGAACGTCGGTTTTTGGCAGATGGAAGCTATGTTGGAAAAAAGTTATGAAAAACTACCGCACTTTTACGCACGTTTAAATGATGAAAAAAATCCATTATCCGACAGTGAATTACAACAATTTTTGACCGCGCTTCGTCTGGAAGCGCAAAAATCACCGAAAAAGGCGGAAAATTGGGGCAACCTTGCACGCGTTGCTATTGCTGTGGATAATATTGATTTGGCATTTGAAAGCTATAAAAAAGCTCATGAATTAGATCGTAATAGTACGGAATATGCCCTAGGTTATGCAAAAATTTTGATTTTTTCCGATAACCCGCTAGAACAACAAAGCGGTGAGCAAATTTTAAAAGTGATTTTAGCCAAAGATCATACCAATTTTGATGCGTTAAGTGCATTAGCATTTAGTTTTTTCCAAAAGGAAAATTATACAATGGCAATTTCTACTTGGTCATTTATGCAGAAGCTTTTACCGGCAGAGGATCCTCGTATCGCCTTGTTGGAAAAAAGTATCAATGCGGCAAGAAATGCCCAATTATTGCAATCTGAAGAAGAAAAAAAACCACCTATTTTCCAGAAAAATTAGGGTAATTGAATAAAAACGCTCATCTCCATTTCCATTTGGTTATTTTTGACTATTTTGCTATAGTATAAAAACAACACCTTGAAAGGCATTCTACAGTTGCGTCATTTATACCGAGAGAATGATATGGAATTGTTTATCAAAGGATTTCATCATGTTGCATTAATTGTCTCCGACTATGAACGATCCAAACATTTTTACACGGAAATTTTGGGTGCTAAAGTAATCCAAGAAACTTATCGTGCAGCAAAACAAAGCTATAAATTAGATCCGGCGTTTGCCATTAGAATTTTATGTATAATTTTACATGATCAAAATAGGTTAAATATCAACTATAGGAGGCAATATGAAAAAATTTGCTACTCTTGCCGGCGCGTTAGTGCCGGTAGCTTGTTCTAATTCTTCATCGCTGCCACAAATACCATTGGATATGCAGACGGTCGCACAATATCAAGCAGAAGTCGCACGCCCAAAACCGCTGACTGCCGCTCAAAAAGCCGCCGCAACACAAACCGCAGAAATGCCGCTTAATGCCAGTGACAATCGCGCTACAAGTCGGCAACAAAGCCAACCGAAAATTATCGTTTCTCCCAGCATTGGTTATTAT
This sequence comes from Actinobacillus seminis, assembly GCF_002263215.1. Lineage (GTDB taxonomy): Bacteria > Pseudomonadota > Gammaproteobacteria > Enterobacterales > Pasteurellaceae > Actinobacillus_B > Actinobacillus_B seminis. Next base: position 159,755 of record NZ_NLFK01000006.1, on the reverse strand, counting down.
CATGGTTTTGGTGGACGTCGCTATCTCGGCTACAGCGAGTTATACGGTTACCCTGAATATTGGTAATAATGTTTATAATGCACAATAAATGATCATCAATTTATATGAAATGAAAAAGACGGTAGATAAATCCACCGTCTTTTTATGTATTAAATACGATCAATAATGGCATTTAGCGTGCCGGACGGACGCATTGCTGAAGATGTTGTAGTGAAATCAGGTTGATAATATCCTTTGAGGTCTCGTGCTTTGCCTTGAGAAGCAATCAATTCTTCAATAATCTTGACTTCAGAATTTTGCATTGCTTCTGCAATCGGTCTAAATTTCGCCGCAAGTGCGCTATCTTTTGTTTGGCTTGCAAGTGCTTGCGCCCAATACAATGCCAAATAAAAATGTGAACCACGGTTATCAATGGTACCTAATTTTCGTCCGGGCGCCTTATTATTCTCTAAAAATTTGGCATTGGCTTCATCTAAAGCATTAGCTAATACCTGTGCTTTTGCATTGTCTTGGGTTTGTGCAATATGTTCAAGCGAGGCTTGTAATGCCAAAAACTCACCGAGAGAATCCCAACGTAAATAACCTTCGGCAATAAATTGCTCAATTAGTTTTGGCGCTGAACCTCCGGCACCGGTTTCAAATAAACCACCTCCATTCATTAACGGAACAATAGAAAGCATTTTAGCAGAGGTGCCTAATTCCAAAATTGGGAATAAGTCAGTGAGATAATCGCGCAAAACGTTACCGGTGGCAGAAATGGTATCTTTACCTTCGCGAATGCGTTGGATAGAACGCTTGCATGCTTCGACCGGAGAGAGAATTTGAATATCCAATCCGGTTAGATCAAACTCCGGCAAATATGTCTGCACTTTTTTGATAATTTCGCGGTCATGAGCACGATTTTCGTCCAACCAGAAAATCACTGGTGTGTGAGATAAACGAGAACGTGTCACCGCTAATTTGACCCAATCTTTAATTGGTGCATCTTTCGTTTGACACATACGGAAAATATCGCCGGCTTCAACCGTTTGGCTCATATACACATGACCGTTGCCATCCGTTACGCGAATTGCACCGTCCGCTTCCGCTTGGAAGGTTTTATCATGTGAACCATATTCTTCCGCTTTTTGTGCCATTAAACCTACATTCGGAACCGATCCCATGGTTCTCGGATCAAATGCTCCATTAATTTTGCAATCTTCGATCACCGCGGTATAAACCCCAGCATAGCAACGATCCGGAATCAATGCTAAAGTATCTTGTTGTTTTCCATCTTTGTTCCACATTTGACCGGAGGTACGGATCATTGCCGGCATGGACGCATCCACAATCACATCAGATGGAACGTGTAAATTCGTGATTCCTTTATCGGAATTCACCATTGCAATATCCGGACCGTTTTCAATTGCCGCCTGAATATCGGCTTTAATTTGCGCCTCTTGCGGATCGCCTGCAATTTTGGCATATAGTTCGCCTAATCCATTATTTGGATTAACGCCTAATTGAGCAAAAAGTGCGGTGTATTTTTGGAAAACTTCTTCAAAATAAACCGATACAATTGCGCCAAAAATAATTGGATCGGACACTTTCATCATGGTGGCTTTCAAGTGTGCCGAAAATAGCACGCCTGCGTCTTTAGCTTCAGCTTTTGCTTGTTTTACAAAGGCTTTCAGCGCGGCTAAACTCATTACGGAAGAGTCGATTACTTCGCCAGCTTTTAATGGTGCTGGCGCTTTTAATTCTTTCACGGTTCCGTCTTTTGCCACGAATTCAATATTAAATTGTGACGCACTTGGCACGGTCACCGCTAATTCAGTACCATAAAAATCGCCGGCATCCATGTGCGCTACTTTAGTTTTAGAATCTTTCGACCAAGCCCCCATGGAATGCGGATTTTTCTTCGCATAATTTTTCACTGCTTTCGGTGCACGTCTATCCGAATTGCCTTCACGCAATACCGGATTTACCGCCGATCCCAACACTTTCGCATAAGCCGCTTTTATCGCTTTTTCTTCATCTGTTTTTGGATCGGCCGGATAATTCGGCACTGCAAAGCCATGCGCTTGTAGTTCAGCGATAGCCGCATTTAATTGTGGAATAGAGGCGGAAATATTAGGTAATTTGATAATATTGGCTTCCGGTTTTTGCGCCAATTCGCCTAATTCGGCTAACGCATCTGCGGTTTTTTGTTCGTCTTTGAGATATTGCGATAAATTTGCCAAAATACGACCGGCTAATGAAATATCTTTGGTTTCTACTTCAATATCAGCAGCTGAAGTAAAGGCTTGAACAATGGGAAGGAAAGAGTATGTCGCCAACATCGGCGCTTCGTCGGTAAGAGTATAGATAATTTTAGCTGTTGACATCAGCGTGACCTCCTGTATAAAAGGTTAAAAAGTCAATTAATCGCACATGAAATAACAGAAAACATTTCAGAATGTGTCTTGGTTATTCTACACCGCTAAACCAATTCAACTCAAGTAAATAAATTGTTAAATTTTTGTCTAATTTTTATAAATAACAATGGATACCTTATAAGAAAGCATATTATTTATTCTTCTTTGCTAAGAATAAACAGACAAATGCGACACACTCACGGGCATTTTCAGTATCGGTCAGACACAGAAAGGAAGTGCCTATTCATTTGTTTTAGGTCGTGACGCACTTGGTTGTCTACGAATCATTGTAAAGAAAAATCTGCTATTGGATCCGGCTGAAATCGTAACAAAATCGACCGCACTTATGAGATTAAAGTGCGGTGATATTCAGCTCAAATTGGAAGCGCTAATAAGGCGTTGCGTATAAGCATTTTTAGGTTGAGTAAATACCTGCTCGGTTGTACCCGTTTCGACAATCTCACCTTTACTCATCACAATAACATTATCGCTTAATGCTTGTACTACCGATAAGTCATGACTAATAAAAATGTAGCTCAGCCCATATTTGCCCTGCAATTTATTTAACAATTCGATGATGGTAATTTGTGTTGAACGATCGAGTGCAGAAGTCGGTTCGTCCAGCAGAACAAATTTCGGTTCAAGAATAATCGCACGGGCAATAGCAATGCGTTGTCGCTGTCCGCCTGAAAACTCATGAGGGTAACGATTCATCATAGAAGGTGAGAAATTCACCTCTTCCAATATATTCATGACTTTTTGTTGTCGTTCTTGTTTACTCATGTACGGGCAATGTACGGTAAGACCTTCCGCAATAATCTCCCCAATCGTTAAACGTGGAGACAGCGAATTAAAAGGATCTTGAAAAACAATCTGCATGTCTTTTTTCAATGCTTGAGCTTTTTCTTTCGATAAAGTGGCGATATTTTTTCCGTTAAATTGTAATATCCCCTGATAATCAAGAATTTGCATAATAGCACGTCCCAACGTTGATTTACCTGAACCGGACTCACCAACAATACCGAGGGTTTCACCGACTTTTAACTCAAAAGAAATATCTTTAACAGCATGGAAAACATTTTTCGGTTTACCGAACAATGTGCGTTTTAGTACATAATCAATATGAATGTTTTGTCCATTGATGAGGACAGGTGCATTTTCAGCCAACGGATGTTTTAAATCCGTAGGGATAGGTGTCAATAATTCTTGTGTATAGGGATGATGAGGTTGGTTAAACACTTGTTCTGTATTACCTCGCTCCACAATTTCACCGTTTTGCATGACACAAACGTAATTGCTGTAACGACGAACCAAACGCAGATCGTGTGAGATCAAAATGATCGCCATTCCTATATCTCGTTGTAATTCAAGCATTAAATCAAGAATTTCCGCTTGCGTTGTGACATCAAGTGCGGTCGTTGGTTCGTCCGCCATTAATAAATCCGGTTTATTAATAATTGCCATCGCAATCATGATACGTTGTAATTGACCGCCTGAAAATTCGTGTGGATAACATGCCATTTTCTTTTCCGCTTCGGGAATTTTCACTTTTTTCAGCATATCCAATGCGTGCTTATAAGCCTCCGCTTTACTCATTTTCGGATGGTGAATAGCCATCGCTTCCGCCACTTGCTCACCTATCGGTAGATAAGGATTGAGTGAAGTCATGGGTTCTTGAAAAATCATCGCTACGCGATCACCGCGAATGAGGCGCAACTCTTTTTCGGATAAAGATAGTATCTCTTTGTTTTCAAAAAAGATTCAAATAAAATCAGCGAGGGTACTTCCAAGGAAGCATAAACAAGGACAATGCCCAGAACATTAGGAATAATGTGTTTCCAAATAATTTGACGACGGGAGACACCGCAAACCATTGCGGCTTCAACAAATTCTTTATTTTTTAAGCTAAGTGTTTGTCCTCGTACAATTCGAGCAAGGTTCAACCAAGCAATCATACCGATAGCTACAAAAATCAAGAAAATATTCTTACCAAAAAACGTGACCAACAGTATCACGAAAAACATAAAAGGAAAAGAACTGAGAATTTCTAATGCACGCATCATGATCATATCCACTTTTCCTTCCACATAACCTGAGACAGCACCATAAACAGTTCCGATAAGTACGGCAATAAAAGCGCCCACAATGCCGACCATCAGCGAAATTCGTCCTCCTATAGCAATACGAACCAGCAAATCACGTCCGGAGCTATCCGTCCCCAAATAATGCCCGGACGCAAAATCAGGAGTAGTACTCATCATATTCCAATCGGTATCATCATAGCTAAAAGGAATGAACATTGGTATAAAAGTGATAAACAGCAACATGCAAAAAATGACGATTAAGCTGGCGACTGCAGCTTTATTACGAAAGAAACGACGGCGGGCATTTTGCCACAAACTGCGTCCCTTAATGAGGGAGTCACAAGCATTTTGCATGATATTTTCTGTCGATTTTGAGCGACTTTGACGATTAGAGCACATGAGATCTCCTTATGAATAGCGAATTTTCGGATCAATGATCGCATATAAAATATCAACTAATGTATTAAAGAAGATGGTAAGCGTCCCCACTAATATAGTGAGGCTAAGTACCAAGGAATAATCTCGATTTAAAGCACCATTGACAAATAATTGCCCTAATCCCGGTAAACCGAATACACTTTCAATGACCATAGAATCGGTAATAATACATACAAATGCCGGAGCTAAGTAACTGATCACTGGAAGAAGTGCCGGACGCAAAGCATGTTTGAAAATAATTTTTTTCAATGGCAATCCTTTTGCTTTCGCTGTACGAATAAAATTGGAATGCAATACTTCAATCATGGAACCTCGTGTAATCCGAGCGATACCGGCAACGTAACCGATAGTAAGAGAAAGAACGGGTAAAACCATATAATAAAGTTGACCGTCGTTCCAACCGCCGGCAGGTAACCACTTTAACCAAATGGCAAAAAATAACACTAAAAGCGGTGCAAAAACAAAGCTGGGCATGATCACTCCCGTCATCGCAAACCCCATCACAATATAATCCCAGCGACTGTTTTGTTTGAGAGCGGCAAATGTGCCTGCAACTAAGCCGATAATGACTGAGAAAATAAATGCGACAATACCCAATTTCAGTGACATGGGAAAAGCGGAAGCGATTAAGTTATTTACGCTTTGATCTTTGTATTTAAAAGAAGGTCCGAAATCACCTTGCGAGAGATTTTTCAAGTAAAGCAAATATTGCTTAAAGAGCGGTTCATTTAAGTGATATTTTGCTTCAATATTCGCAATGACTTCCGGCGGATAAGTTCGTTCGGAAGTAAAAGGACTACCAGGAGCCAATCGCATCAGAAAGAATGAAAATGTAATTAAAATAAACAATGTTGGAAGTGCTTCCATTATTCGTTTTACAATAAATTTCAACATCAAGAACTCCAAACTGATTAAATGAGAAAAAGTAAATGTTATTTAAAAATAAATCGTCAAATTCCCCTAACCTAATGTTGTCAATTAGGGAAATTTGACGGGATAAATAAGTTTAATGTTTAATAATATAAAGATTTCTCAATAAAATAATATCTTGAGGATCTTTACCTTCATAGCCCTTAACATAAGGTTTCACCAAACGCGGGTTAACATAGTTATATATCGGTATGATAGGAGCATCTGCTGCCAAAATCGCTTCGGCTTTAGCATAAGCTTTCATACGATCTGTCGCCTCGGAGAATTGATAAGACTCATTCACCGCTTGGTCGTAGACCGAGCTTTTGTAAAACGCTAAATTATTGCTTGAGTTGGAGAGAAAATAATTGATAAACGTTGTAGCCTGATTGTAGTCAGCCGACCAACCGGCACGTGCAATATCAAATTGTTTGTTGTGACGAGTTTCAATATACGTTTTCCATTCTTGATTTTCCAGTTTAACATCAACTAAACCACCCGTATTATTTTTCCAAATTGATGCCGCGGCAATAGCAACTTTTTTATGATTTTCATTGGTGTTATATAAAATGGTAAATTTCAATGGATTCGATTTACTGAAACCAGCTTCTTTCAATAATTGAACGGCTTGCTGATTACGTTCTTTCATTGATAATTTAGTATATTCAGGTCGCTGAATTGCACCACCTTCCGCAATATAGGTCGGTGTAAACACGTATGTAGGCATTTGCCCCTGTCCTAATACCTTATCTGTAATGATATTACGATCCAACGCCAAATTCAGTGCTTTACATACCCGTAAATCATTAAATGGTGCTTTCGTATTATTGATCTCATAGAAATAAGTACCCAATGTACGTGAAGTAAACACTTGATCCGGCATTTCAGCTTTTAATTTTGGGAACTGCTCCGGTGGCAAGGCATGATCTGTTATCTCCACTTCTCCCGCACGATAACGTTGCACATCCGTACTTGGATTTTGAATCGCTAAGAATGTTGCTTTATCAATCACGGTTTCTTTATCATTCCAATAAAGCGGATTGCGGACAAATTCAATTTTTTCATTGATGACATGTTTCGTCAATTTATAAGCACCGTTGCCCACGTGATTTTCTACTTTGACCCAATCATCACCGAATTTCTCCACGATATGTTTAGGCAAAGGCAAGACTGATTGATGTGTAGTCATACTCGGCAAATAAGGAATGGGATGACTTAAGGTCAGCACAAATGTATAATCATCCGGCGCTTTGACGCCAAGTGCTTCTGTCTTTTGCTTGTCATCAATAATATCTTGTGCATTTTCAATTTGCATATATGTCAGGTATGATGCATAAGGAGAAGCCGTTGCAGGATCCACTAAACGTTGCCATGCAAAAACAAAATCATGTGACGTGACAGGCTTACCGTCAGACCACTTGGCATCATGACGCAAGTGAAATGTCCATTGTTTAAAATCCGGCGTACTTTCCCAAGAAAGCGCAACACCCGGTTGTGAGTTTCCGTCAGAATCTACTGTGATAAGCCCTTCCAGAATTTGTAAAATAACCTGTGCTTCAGGCACTCCCTCGGTTTTATGCGGATCAAAACTTTGCGATTCGGCACCGTTATTGACGACAATCTCCTATTTTTTAGCTAACACGACCCCGACGGGAACATTAGCTGCCAAGGCAGGCAAAGAAAAACCCAATGCCATCATTGTAGCAACAAGCATACGAATAAATAGTGTTTGCATCATCAAGCTCCATTCCATAGTAATAGTCACCTTTTCGTTAATACCAGAAAAAATAACCTTTGTAAATAAGGTTATCTACTAAGTAAGACCATATTGTACTGTGCTGTTCGACTGACATAAATGCGACGCTTTCCTTTGTTGTTTGTGGAAAAACAACGTCAAACCGTAAACGAATGAAATACAAGAAGAAAAGTTCTCGCATGAGATATAAAGCAATTTTCTCATAAAGAGAATCAAACGATTGTAGAATGGTACTTCAAAAACAAATTCAAAAACAAAATGAAGAGTTTGGCTGTAATTGTAATAATAATCCTTACAAAGAGAGTGAAATCCCACTGTTTAGTGATGAAAAAGCAAATTGGTTTTGAGGAAATAAATACAATGTTAGTTATTTCTATGTTTAAAATGTTACCAAAATTTTGTTAACACTTTATTTATCTTTAAATTTTATTATGCCAATGTAGCCAATAGTTTACCTCCATTGCAGCACCAATTCGCCGACTTTTCCGACGTGAATTTTGCACGCCCCTTTGCTTGGTTTTAAATTCATCTTTAAAAACAACGCCCTAAAAGCTCAACTTGAACCTTTAGGGCGTGAACTCAAAAGCGCGGTCATCTTTTGGCGGATTTTACGCCGCTATTTTACTCGACTTCCCGCTTTGGCTCCTTGATCAACATCCAGCAAGAACAGATCCGTACCGCCTGTACCTGCCGATAAAATCATGCCCTCGGAGACGCCGAACTTCATTTTGCGCGGCGCTAAGTTGGCGACCAAAATTACAAAACGCCCTTCCAATGCTTCAGGGTTGCTGTATGCCGATTTAATACCGGAGAATACTTGGCGTGTTTCTGATCCCGCATCCAAGGTAAATTTCAGCAATTTGTTACTTTCCGGTACCGCTTCGCATTGCAACACTTTCGCTACCCGTAAATCCAATTTAGCAAAATCATCAATGGTGATGGTCGGTTCAAAGGGTTCAATTTCAACAGAAACGTCCGATTTTTCCACCGCGCTTTTTTCCTCTGCCACTTTTTTCGTGGCTCCCGTCATTTGCGCATTTTCCACTTTAGAAGCCTCAATCATGGTTTCAATTTGTTTCATATCAACACGACTAAACAACGCTTTAAATGGCGCAATTTGATGACCTAATAATGGTGTAGCTAAATTTGCCCAAGTTAATTCCGCTTGCAAAAACGCTTCTGCTCGTTCGGCAAGTTTTGGCAATACCGGTTTTAAATAACCCATCAATACTCGGAAAAGCTGAATACCCATGGAACAAACTTGCTGTAATTCCGCCTCAAGCCCTTCTTCTTTTGCCATCACCCAAGGCGCTTTATCATCCACATATTTATTTGCACGATCCGTTAATGCCATAATTTCACGAATGGCTTTGCTATATTCGCGATTTTCATAAAATGTCGCGATTTGCTCCGATTGTGCAATAAATTCGGCAAATAATGCCTTATCTTCTAATTTATCCGCCAGTTTCCCGGCAAAGCGTTTTTGGATAAATCCGGCATTCCGCGAGGCAAGATTGACTAATTTATTGACCAAATCCGTATTAACCCGTTGCACAAAATCTTCCAGATTTAAATCTAAATCATCAATGCGATTACTTAATTTTGCAGCATAATAATAACGTAAACATTCCGGATCCAAATGTTTTAAATAGGTCGCGGCTTGGATAAAAGTACCGCGCGATTTAGACATTTTCTCTCCATTCACGGTCACATAGCCATGCACAAAAATATTAGTCGGTTTACGTAATTGCGCGCCCTCTAACATTGCCGGCCAAAATAAACTGTGGAAATACATAATATCTTTGCCGATAAAGTGATAAAGTTCTGCACCACTGTCTTTTTGCCAAAAATCATCAAAATTAATACCGCCCTTTTTACTGCATAAATTTTTAAATGACGCCATATATCCAATTGGCGCATCCAGCCATACGTAAAAATATTTACCGGCAGCATTCGGAATTTCAAAACCGAAATAAGGCGCATCACGCGAGATATCCCATTGTTGCAACCCGGCTTCAAACCATTCTTGCATTTTATTTGCCACTTCTTGTTGTAAACTGCCGGAACGTATCCAGTCTTTCAACATACTTTCAAAACTTGGCAAGTCAAAGAAAAAATGCTCGCTTTCTTTTACTACCGGCGTCGCGCCTGATATTGCCGAACGCGGGTTGCTCAATTCAGTCGGACTATAAGTGGCTGAACATACTTCGCAGTTATCGCCATATTGATCTTCCGTTTTACATTTCGGACAAGTTCCTTTTACAAAACGATCGGGCAAAAACATTTGTTTTTCCGGATCAAAAAGTTGTGAAATGGTGTGACTTTTAATCAATCCGTTATTTTTTAATTGATGATAAATAGCTTCGGATAACTCGCGATTTTCTTCGCTGTGCGTTGAATGGTAGTTGTCGAAACTAATATTAAAACCGGCGAAATCCGCCATATGTTGTTGTTGTACATCTGCAATTAATTGTTCCGGCGTCATTCCCATTTGATCGGCTTTTAACATGATTGGCGTGCCATGCGCATCATCAGCGCAAACAAAATGAATTTCATGCCCGCGCATACGTTGAAAACGCACCCAAATATCCGCTTGAATATGTTCTAACATATGCCCTAAATGAATTGGACCGTTGGCATAAGGCAATGCGCAAGTGACCAAAATTTGACGATTATCCGACATTGATTTTTTACCTTTAAAAATAAAACAAAAATTGTAACTCATCTTACCTTATTGGCGGTATTTTTTCCAGTTCCACCCTATTTATCAATTTTTAACTTAACAGAATAAAATTGGCATGGTTAAATATAGCAATCCATTTTCTACTCTCATCAAAAGGATGTATTTATGCCAATTGTCTTTTCCGAAAATTTGACAGAAAATCAGAAAAATCAATTACAACAAGCGTTTCAACAATTTCAACATCCCAGTTTACAAAAAGATTTAATAGCATTAAATACGCTCAAAAAAATTGAAAAAGGTGGCGATATTTTACGTATCGAAATCACCCTGCCTTTCGCTTGGAATTGTGCTTTTGAACAATTAAAGACCGCACTTTCCGCACAATTGCAGGCGATAAGCGAATGCCAACAAATAAAATGGCAACTTAATTATCAAATCGCCACCCTAAAACGTGCTAATAATCACCCTGCGGTAAAAGGGGTAAAAAATATTATTGCGGTCACCTCCGGTAAAGGTGGCGTAGGAAAATCGACCGTATCAGTCAATTTAGCGTTAGCCTTACAAGCGCAAGGTGCCAACGTTGGTATTTTGGATGCCGATATTTACGGACCATCCATTCCACATATGTTAGGCGTTGCCAATCAACGTCCAACCTCTCCGGATAACCGGCATATCAACCCGATTAAAGTCCATAATTTATCGGCAAACTCAATTGGTTTTTTGATGGAAGCTGATAGTGCAACCATTTGGCGCGGACCAATGGCAAGCAGTGCATTAAGCCAACTATTGCAAGAAACCTTATGGCAAGATCTGGATTATTTAGTGATCGATATGCCCCCGGGGACCGGCGATATTCAATTGACCTTGTCACAACAAATTCCGGTCACCGGTGCGGTTGTTGTAACTACACCGCAGGATATCGCACTTATTGACGCAATCAAGGGGGTATCTATGTTCCAACGCGTTTCAGTTCCGGTGTTGGGAATTATTGAAAATATGTCCATGCATATTTGTAGCCAATGCGGTCATCACGAAGCGATTTTTGGAACCGGTGGTGCAGCGAAAATGGCGAAGAGATATCATGTACAGGTGTTAGGACAATTACCATTACACATTCGTTTGCGCGAGGATTTGGATAAAGGAATACCAACAGTTATCGCCGATCCGAATAATGAAATCAGCCAAGCCTTTTTACAGTTAGCGGAAAAAGTAGCAAGCGAGCTGTACTGGCAAGGCTCCGTCATTCCAAGTGAAATTATGTTTAAAGAAGTGAACTAAATCAATTTTACGTGGCTTTAGCATTCAAAGAGCGGTCATTTTGCTCTGCTGCAAAAAGTTAAACCGTTATTCAAAGGACTGATTTCGATATTGTATTGAACGCAGTCCTAACGCAAAAAAGCATTCAGATTATTTGGGTGTAGAGTAAAATACTTTCTCATACGACATCAATACTGCGCATCATTGGTTAACGTCTCCGAAAAAACCCAATCAAAGATTTTTTTGCTTCTTGAACCCGCCATTATTCGCTCAAGTTCTGCAACACAGCGTCGATAATGGGGCATTTTTCTATGTTCTTCCAGCGCCTGTTCATCAACATAAACTTCATAGGCATAAAAACGAGTTTTAATGTCAGGATCTCGTAATACATCAAAGCGTAAATTACCTTTTTCTTGTCTTGTTCCAAGATAATTATGTTTAAACACGTCAAGAAACTCTTGCTCTTTGCCTTCTTTGATATTAATTTCTACCAACATTGCAAACATAATGAACTCCTTAAATTTCAGGGCAAATATAATATTTGCCCATAAGTTAAGCTTTAATGATTTTTTTCGTCTAAATAAAGTTGATACGCTTTCTCTGCCGTTTCACCACCATGTACAACAGCATGAACTGCTTTGAGCATCGCAATTGGTGAATCAGATTGAAAAATATTACGCCCCATATCCACCCCTAATGCACCTTGATCGATTGCTTTGTAACACATATCTAATGCATTAAATTCCGGTAATTTTTTACCCCCGGCAATAATGATAGGGACAGGGCAACCTGCAGTGACTCGCTCAAAACCTTTATCCACATAATAAGTTTTAATAATATGAGCTCCCATTTCTGCAGCAATACGAGTGGCTAAAGAAAAATAACGCTGATCGCGCGCCATATCTTTCCCTACTCCGGTTACAGCCATCGTTGGCATACCATAACGAGTACCTTGATCAACTAATTGAATAATATTCTTAATTGATTGATGCTCATATTCTGAACCAATATAGACCTGTGCCGCCATTGCTGAAACATTTAAACGCAAAGCATCTTCTATAGAAACCGCAACAGCTTCGTTAGAGAGTTCAGTCAGAGTTGAATTTGCTCCTGAAGCTCGTAATACTACTGACTTACGTGTTTCTGGCGGTACGATACTACGTAAAATACCGCGCGTACACATCAGTATAAGCAAACAATGGTACAATATGTAAATCGATGCGCTCCAACCCTGTTGTTGGACCTTGGAAATAACCGTGATCAAAAGCAAGCATAATAGTTTTGCCTGTTTTCGGATTAAAAATATTTGCTAAACGAGACTGCATCCCCAAATCTAAAGCACCAGCCCCTTTTAAATAAAACGCTCGATTAGTTTGGGATTGAGCTAAACCAAAATCTTTACCATCTTTAATATCATCTAAATCAGCCATTTTTTGCCCCTTGTTTTAAACTAAAAATCATAGTTATCGATATTATCTTTGGTGAACACTACACGTTCCGGTAATAAAACAATACCATTACCTTTTGCCTCATAGTGATAGCCTTGTATGCTATTCGGAGAAACTTCCACTGTACCGATATGAGGAACATCAATTTTAGCTCCCACATTTAATGCCTTGCCTTTCAGCAATTCATTGGCTACTGCCACAGATATCTGACCTTGTTTAACCACATCCCATAAACCAAATTGTTTTACTGTGCCACGTTTTACATACGGTCGCATTACATTCGGTGTACTAAAACCAACAATGGCAACTGAACGTACTTTAAGATTTTCTGCCGCTTGAGCCGCTGCAGGCAATGCATTGGCATCCGGTGCAATAATGGCATCTAAATCAGGATAAGCTTTTAAAATTCCTTCAGCAGTTTGTAAGGATTTAATTGCATCGTTATAACCAAATTGGGTTGTAACAATTTTCCATTCCGGATGTTCTTTCATAATTTTTGCTTTTGCTGCATTCACCCATTGATTTTGATCGGTAACTGTTGGACTAGAATAGAAAAAGGCAACTTTCGCTTGTGGCTTGTCTAATTGGCTTGCCGCCATATCCACTAACATTGAGCCTAATTGCTCCGGTGTACCTTGGTTAATATAATGACTACGACATTCAGGTTTTACATCAGAGTCCCAAGTCAATACTTTAACGCCGCGTTTCATTGCACGTTGTAATGTTGAACATAATCCCTCTGGCGAAACTGCAGAAACAATAATCGCATTGTAACCTTGATTAACAAAGTTATTAATTAGCTGAACTTGATTTGAAACGCCGGGTTCTGTTGGTCCATCATAAGTGACCGAAATACCAAGCGTTTTCCCCATATCTATTGCACCTTGACCACCACTCGTAAAGAAACCGACGCCAACGAGTTTAGGAATAAAGGCGATACGCTCTACTGCGAGAACTGATGTGATAGCAGATAAACCCAGTACCGTTGCAAGTACGGTCAATTTTAATTGAAATTTCATTGTCAATTCTCCTATTTAAGGGATAGTTGATGATGTACTACTTCGCTAAAATTGTTGGTTTTTCCACCGCACTTTTATCTATTTGACCAAAGTACGATAATGTAAACGTAGAGATTTTCCAATTAACACAATGATTAGTAATGCACCCGATAATGCACTGGATATTTCGTTTGAAATACCAGCCATTTGTAAGCCTTGTTGCAAATAACCAATTAATAATGCAGCAATCGCTGTACCGATTATTGAGCCTGAACCACCGTAAATATTGGCACCGCCTAAAACTACTGCAGTTAATACTGGCATCAATAAAGAGCTACCCAAATCTGAACGTGCAGAACCAAAGTAAGAAACGAGTAGAATTGCTACAAAAGCCGCAATAAAGCCAGTCGCAGAATAAATAATAAAAAGTGTACGATGAACCGGTACTGCACTATAGCGAGATGTACGCTCACATTGTCCAATTAAGAACATACTACGACCTACACATGTTCTGTGCATAAATGCCCAGAAAAATATAGTGATAATTAAAAAATAAATAATTGGTGTGGGAATATTAAATAAAGTCCGGTTGGAAAATTCTAATAAGCTATCCGGAAATCCACTAATCCCCTCATAGCCTGTTGCTCCTGCGAAACCAGATAATAATAATGCGCCCCCAAATAGATACATTGTTCCTAATGTAATTATCAATGGATTTACTTTTGTATAGATAATCAAACTCGCATTGATTAATCCACAAAATATCCCTATAACAAAAGTAAATGGAATGGCGAAAGTTAAAGATAGATCAGATTTCAACAATACTCCCAATAAGATTGCACAAAGTCCAACTGTTGAACCAAAGGAAATATCCATTCCACCACTAACAATAACTACCGTTAAAGGCAATGCAAGCATTCCAATATAAATAAAATCACTCGTACTATAAAGTAAAACATTAAGATCCAGCATTCGAGGATTAATTAAACCAAAACCTAAAATCTCAAGAATCACTAAGATGAATAAAGTGGCTTCCCAACCATATTTTTTTATATTTAACATGGCGCAACCTCCCTATTCATTTTCTTTTAAAAAACGTGCGTAACGTTGTAATTTCAAGTTATTTGCAATCATAACTCGAATACGTCCATCAAAGACTAATACTGCAAGCAATACGATACCGGCCACAAAGTTATTCCAATAAGCGGGTACTTTCAATAAAACCAAAATCGTATCAATTTGAATAAGAAAATAAGCTCCTAAAACGGCACCAATTAAATTACCAGCACCACCCAAAAAACTAATGCCACCTAATACACAAGCGGCAATAGCTTTCATTTCTAATCCGCTCCCCGTTGAATTGGGTACAAAACCGATTTGTGATGTAAAAACTATTCCTGCTATCGCTGCCATTAATCCGTTTATTGCAAAAGCAGAAACTCTAACAATATCAATGTGTACACCAAGCTGTAATGCCCCCTGTAAATTATCCCCAACCGCATAAAAATCACGACCTGATTTTCGTTTTGTTAGGAAAAAATACATGGCAATAATTAAAGCGATAACCAAGCAACCCATTGGGGATAAACTAAATAACAAAGGCTCAGATAATGTTTTCAGATCTTGTGGTAAACCTTCAATCCATTTCCCACCAGTAATAAGCAACATAATTCCTTTATATAATCCTAAGGTTCCCAATGTTGCAACGATTGCCGGAATACGTAGAAGAGTCACTAATATTCCTATAAACCCACACATCAGTGTAATTAAAAAAGCGGAAACGAGACCAAAACCTGAGTTTAATGAACTTCCCGCAATAACAGCACACAGTCCCATTATGGAACCAACGGAAACATCAATATTACGAGTTAGAATAACAAAGGTTGCTCCAATTGTTAGTAAAATAACGATTTGTGCAGAGCTGAAAATCATCAATAAGGTTTCAAAGAAAAAACCGCCGCCACTTATCCCCAATAATAAAAAGAGAAAGCCTATTGCGACTAAAATGGTTAATTCTCGATTATCTTGTATGAACTTCCACATTTTATATCTCCTTACTCATCACCAAAGACCCATTGCATAATATTATTAGCGGTAATCCGGTCGCCACTTAATGAATAGTCAATATGTCCATCATGCATCACCAATACCCGATCTGACATTTGTTCAATTTCTTCTAAATCCGATGAAATAAATAACACCGCCACATTTTGTTGTGCAATACGACTAATTAATTGATAAATATCCGCTCTAGCGCCAACATCAACGCCACGAGTTGGCTCATCAACAATTAATAATGCCGGATCCGCTTCTAAACATTTTGCAATCAAAATTTTTTGCTGGTTCCCGCCAGATAGTGTTCGAACTGCTTGTTGTTCATCAGAAAAGTTAATGCCCATCGCTCTATGGTAACGTTCTAACATCGCACTTTCTTTACTTGTATCAATCCAAAATCCCATTTTGTTATAAGTTAATCCACAAACATTCCACGTTAAAGGTGCATCTAAATAAAGCCCCGAAGCTTGACGATCTTCAGGTAAATAAACAATTCCCTTATCTAAACGTTGTTGAACAGATAAATTACTAACCTCTTGATTATTAAATATAATTTCACCACATTTTTTATTACGCAAACCATAAAGCGTTTCTGCCAACTCTGTCCTTCCCACTCCAACTACCTCAGCGAGTCCCAGAATTTCGCCAGGAAATATCTCAAAAGTAATATTTTTAAATCCTTCACCGGTTAAATTTTTGACGTATAAAATTGGTTGTTCTTTTGTTTTTATCCGATGATAACCTGGTAATTCGAGCCATAATTTTTGACTTTCAGTTAATTGCACATTTTTTGATTTGGGTGTAATTGCTGTAATAATGTCATCTTTATTCAATGATGCTGTTTGTCCGGTTAAGGTAATGATGCCATCTCGTATAACACTTATACGATGTGCAATTTGCCAAACTTCCGGCAACTTATGTGAAATAAAAACAATTCCAACGCCTTTTTCTAACAAAGAATGAATTTTCTTAAATAAACTCGCCGTTTCTACCGGTGTTAATGAAGCAGTTGGTTCATCAAGAATTAAGATAGATGAATTACGCATTAAGCCACGCATAATTTCGACTAATTGTTGATCTGCCACATCAAGCGAACCCGCCAACATGTCTAAATTCAAATGGCTATTTAATTCTTTTAAAAGTGCGGTAAGTTTTTCTTCTGTTTTGTCGTGTTGTGTTAAACCAAATAAAATATTTTCTTTCACATTTAAATTAGGAAAGAGTGCTAGTAGGAATAAATGATGAATGATAAAAGATTTGATTACACAGAAATACCTCAGCCTATAAGTGAAGAAGAGTTATTGGCTAGAATTGCTTGGTTCTATTACCACGTCTTACTCAGGGTGAAATTGGTGATAAATTGGGTTTACCTCGTTTAAAAATTTCTCGTTTATTAGAAAAGGGGCGTCAACAAGGCATCATTAAGGTCCAAATTAATTCACGTTTTACGGGTTGTCTTGAATTAGAACAAGCTCTGCAACAACGCTTTAATCTAAGACATATTCGTATATTACCAGAACTAGAGCAACATGAAATCAATGAGCGATTGGGTATCGGTTCCGCACAAATGCTAATGTCTTTACTTCAACCTAACCAATTATTGGCTATAGGCTTTGGCGAAACGATTATGCAAACAATTAAATATAGTAATGATTTTATTACACATAATGGCATTAGATTAATTACGTTATCGGGTGGCGTTGGACCATATATGAAAGGAATCGGTCAATTAGATGGATCTTGTTCTATCAGCATGATCCCCGCTCCGTTACGTGCATCTTCTATTGAAGCAGCTAAACTTTTCAAGAAAGAAGCCTGCGTGCGAGATATCATGCTTGCTGCTTGTAGTGCTGATGTCGCTATTGTAGGTATTGGCGCAACTCGTCAATGTGGACAGGCGACGCTATTACGAACAGGATATATTACGGAATAAAAACAACAAACCCTTCGTTCACAGGGTGCGGTTGGCGACATTTTAGGCTACTTTATGCAGAAAGATGGTCGCTTACAACCTGATATGCCATTACATGAAGAATTGATTAGCGTGTCACTGGATAAACTAACAAAGATCCCAAATGTTATTGGCATTGCCGGCGGCGAAAATAAAGTAGAGGCAATTCTCAGTGCTTTACAAGGTAAATACATTAATTCATGAGTTACGGAAGAAAAGACTGCTCGAATGATGCTGGCCCAATTGGTTTAATGGTGTAAGGTGGAATGATTGTGGCTATTTTCTTCCTATCAAGATAAGGAGGAGACGATGAGTGATCCAAACAAATATCTTATGGCATTAGATGCCGGAACCGGTAGTGTAAGAGCGGTTGTTTTTGATGTAGCAGGCAATCAAATTACTTCTGCACCAAGAGAATGGATGCATTTAGCCGATCCAAATATTCCCGGCTCAATGGAGTTTGATCTAACAAATAATTGGCAACTTACCTGTGAGTGTATTCAGAGAGCTTTACAAGAGGCAAAGATTTTACCACAACAAATAGCGGCTATTTCTACTTGTTCAATGCGTGAAGGAATAGTGCTATATAATGAAAATAAGCACCCTATTTGGGCTTGTGGTAATGTCGATGCGCGAGCAACAACAGAAGTAAATGAACTCAAAGCGCTAAATAACTATACCTTTGAACAGCAACTTTACAATAGTTCCGGGCAAACTTTAGCATTAAGTGCGCTACCACGTTTACGTTGGTTAGCACATCATCGCCCCGATATTTATCAACAAACTAAAACCATTACCATGATCAGCGATTGGCTAGGTTTCATGCTAAGTGGGGAATTAGCGGTTGAACCGTCTAATGCAGGAACAACAGGGATATTAAATCTCAAAACGCGTCAATGGTCGCCAGAATTCCTCGATATGGCAGGTCTGAAATCAACTATTCTTGCGCCTGTTAAAGAAACAGGTTCAATTTTAGGATATGTTACAAAACAAGCCGCCCAACAATCAGGATTAAGTGCGGGTACTCTCGTCATTGTAGGCGGTGGCGATGTGCAATTAGGTTGTATTGGTTTAGGGATTACAGAACCATCACAAGCAGCCATAATTGGTGGAACCTTTTGGCAACAGGTTGTGAATTTACCTGAACCAATAACTGATCCGGAAATGAATGTACGTGTAAATCCTCATGTAATTTCACCATTAGTCCAAGCCGAATCTATTAGCTTTTTTACCGGATTAACAATGCGATGGTTCCGAGAGGCATTTTGCGAAGAAGAAAAACGCCTTGCAGAAAAACTGGGGACTGATGCCTATACTTTATTAGAACAGATGGCTGAACGTGTTCCCGTCGGTGCCAATAATGTTATTCCCATCTTTTCCGATGCAATGCATTTTAAATCTTGGTATCATGCTTCCCCTTCATTTATAAATCTTTCTATTGATCCGGAAAAATGCAATAAACCCGTATTATTCCGAGCCTTAGAAGAAAATGCCGCAATTGTATCTTCTTGCAATTTAGAGCAAGTAGAAAAATTCTCAGGCGTTAAACTCAAAAGTATTGTATTTGCAGGTGGTGGTTCTAAAGGGAAACTTTGGAGCCAAATTTTAGCTGATGTAACAGGTTTAACGGTTAACATTCCTGTAGTCAAGGAAGCGACGGCTCTAGGCTGTGCAATTGCAGCAGGTGTAGGGATCAGTATTTACCCATCTTTATCCGAAGCCGGTAAGAAATTAGTGAAATTTGAACGCCAACATAAACCCAATATCGAATGCCATCAACACTATAAACAACATAAAATAAAATGGGCAAATATCTACGCCAAGCAGCTACAACTCGTAGATAGCGGTTTAACCACATCACTATAGAAAGCGCCCGGAGTGTAATAGCAGTTTACTCAAATTAGGCTTAAAGACAGCCCCCTATCTGACAGTCACGTTTAAAATAACAGTGGCTGTCAGATTAATTTGAGCTTAAATTCTTTTCCGACAAAATCCATTTTCCATCAAGCAATGTTACTATCGACGTGCTTTTGCAGCACATTTTTCCTTGATAAGTTTGGTGATAGTTATAGTATAACAGCCATTTATCCAAATCAGCCGCCAATGTCGCTGATAAAATCAGTTTTTTATGATATTGCAATAAGTTAAAAAGATTAAAAGGAAATAAATTTGAAAAATACTTAACCAAGAGAAGATAACTTATAAAAATACGACTGAACTTACTTCGTAAAAAGATCATCATTTTCCTTAAAATTTCACTCTTTCGGTAAATTAATTAAACAAGATGCAATATAAAGTTATTATTGTTCATTTCATTTTGAGCTTCAGGTGATAAGTTATTATCCGTAATAATATCTGTTAATTCATTTAAAGGTACGACACAAAAAAGCGAACATTGCCCATATTTACTGCTATCTGCTACCATGATTTTACGTTTAGCATTCTTTAATAACGCTCTCTTAAGATAGGCTTTTTCTTCCGTTGGTGCTGTTATACCATTCTCCATACTCCATGAATTGCAACTGACAAAAGCAAAATCAGGATAAATATTACTCAATAAATTAACGCCATACGAACCGATACACGACTGACTACTATTATCTACTCTCCCACCGGTTATTATTACCTCAATCTGTTTATATTCAGACAGTAATAACGCAATATGTAAATCCGTCGTAATAACCCTTAATGGCATATGTGCCAGTTTTTTGGCAAGGCATAGTGTCGTTGTTCCGGCATCCAATACGATTGAGCTACCCGGCATAATCAAACTGCTCACATATTCTGCAATACGCTCTTTTTCGATAATGTGTTTTAACATTTTTTCATTAGTTGAGGGTTGAAACGGAATAAAATCCTTTAGCCCGACACCGCCATGAGTGCGGATAATCACACCATCTTTATCCAATTTGATTAAATCACGACGGATAGTTGCAGGGGAGGCAGCAGTAACCCGAACCAACTATTCAACGGTTGCTACATTATGATTTTTTAGAAAAAGTAAAATAGCTTCTCGGCGTTGTTGTGACATAATTATCTTCAAACAGGGAAAATAAGGTTATTATAGCCTGATTTTTATCCCTGTTATAAAAAAATTAAACCCTATTGATAGCTGCCGATAGGGTTTAGTATTTATTTCTTAAAAAAACACTACATTTCCATCATTTCATTTAACAAATTTAGATCGCCAAAACCACCTGATTTTGTCATCACTTTCATTCCTGAATATGCTCCGTCATCAACGATACAAAATGGAACACCTGGTACTATAGCATATAATATCCGCATCTCGGTTATTCCCAGTTTACCCAATAATGCTGCTGCACCATCACCGCCAAATAAAATCAAGCTATCAAATTTTTAATTATCTAACGCATATTGACCTAAATCTGCCAAATAATCTGCAATTTTTTTGGTAATATCATAAAGATTATTTCCCTCATTTATTATCTTAGCCGGATTAGCACGGATAATGACATTTTCTTTACTTGTATGAATTAAAGCCTTAAGTTGCTGTTTTAATGCTGATTCAGAAATTCGACGGTTAATAAGCTGTGATGGAGACGGATTGAATACAATCGCTTTTCCTCCCAAAGTAGAAATATATTGCTCAACCTGATTTTGACTGGTTTCATGGATCGATGTTACTACAATTAAAGTGCGCTTCAATTTTACTTTAGCTGTTTTTTGTGCTTTGGTAATAATTTTAATTTTTCAGCAAGTCCTGCTGACCCGACCGGAATAATTTTATTCCCCAATTGATGGATAACCATAGCAATCCTGCTAAGATCAGAATGACTTTCCGCTTCTATCACAATTTGTTTTGCCTCAACAGCATAAATTTTTTCTACTAATTCCTCTACGGAAAGGCAAGGCAAAACAATGGCTTCAGGTAATAGATCCGTTATTAACGGGGACGTTACCGGGCAAATAGCGTCTTTTCCGGAAGCGGTGTGATTAACAGGAACGTCATTTACATATAGACAACCATTTTTAATTACCCGCCCATATCGGGATACGCGGGACAAATTATTGCTTTAGCATTAGGATAGCGGGTTGTCCATGCAGTTAATGCCCCTTTAATTTGATGCTGTACGGATCCTCGCATTGTTGAATCAATTTTTAAATAAATCTGCTGAATTCCTTTTTTAATACTCATTACCTCTGCTACGCTATTCAACAAAACCGCCTTGATGCTTTAAAACCCAAGCTGCCAGTAATGGCGCTAAAATAGCGGAGACTAATACTGCGACAGCAATTTGTGCTGTTGCAGTTTGAACAAATGGGGCGAGACTTGGATCAGCTTGTGCAACAATTTCCGGCGTAATGATCGCATTACCGGCTGTTGTGCCCGCCGCAAAACCTATTCCGGATTGGTGTCCTCTATTCAATAGGAATTTATATCCGATAAAAGTAAGGAAGCCGGTAAAAACTGAAGATAAAATACCTAACACAAGCCCTGTCATACCGCCGGTTACAATTGCCTGTAAATTAATACCGATTCCCAACGCAAAAGCAAAGAACGGGATAACAATTGCGCCTGTCGGCTTCATTAAACTTGTCCACTTTGGATCTAAGTTACCTACCATCATGCCGATCAACAAAGGAATAACCGCAGCCAACATCAAAGATAACGGTATATCCGCCAAACCAGACACCCCTAAAAATAATAAAACAAAGAAAGGTCCATCATTTACTGCAGATGCAACATAAGCACCTTGATCACGATAATCACCGTATTTCCCGGTAAAAGCCAACCAAATTCCTCCATTTGAATTTGCAACAACAGTTAATATCGCCAATAACGATACCCCCATCACACCTGCATTTCCAATAAATTGCCCTAATATGATTACTAATGCCGCGGGTATAATTGTTTTACATAATAAAATAACTCCAGTATAGATTAATACCGGACCTGAGCTACGTAATGTAATTTGCATTCCTGTTGAAAAAATCAACAACGCGATCAGCGGTGTTGCCGATGATTTAAAGAGTGCTGTAGTAAACGAACCAATCCCAAGAAACTCAGGAAAAAAAGTACCAATAATTGAACCTAAAATTAGCGGAATAACCATTGCTCCGCCAGGAATTTTACTCATCCCGTCATACAAAGGAATAATCGTTTTCTCAATATGTTTCCATTGATTAGTAGCCATGCGCTTCTCCTTATTTTGCATATTTTACATTCGCCATTTTGGCAGCTAAATAAAGCGATGCAGTCATACTACGACTGTCTGCAATTCCCTTTCCGGCAATAGGAAATGCAGTACCGTGATCTACTGAAGTGCGAATAAACGGTAAACCTACCGTGACATTTACACCGGAATCAAAACCTAATAACTTAATCGGAATATGCCCTTGATAATGGTACATCACTACGACAATATCGAATTCATTCAAATTAACCGCTTTCCCCCGCGTGCGGATTAAGCCCCGCAACAGCAATACGAGGATGAGTAAAATTAAGCATTTTACTGTATTCTTTTGCCTGCCTAATGACTGTCAATACCCGCTCTTTTTTAATCAAATCACAAGCCTGATGCATTGAAACATGTGTTGTCACGTGAATAACGTTTAACGTTTCAGAAATTAACATCATAGAAAAATCTTCAGTTTGGCTAAGGTAAGCAAGAATTGCTGTATGCCCCGGAAAATTTTTGCCTCCGGCATGCAATGCTTCTTTATTGAGTGGCACCGTCACAATGGCATGAATTTTATTTTTTAGTGCTAATTTGACCGCACTTTCAATATACTCATATGCTGCTTTCCCCGCTCGACCATCTACTTGTGCAAACGGTAGATCCACGGGAAGGGGTTATCTAAATCAATAACATCAATATACCCAAATTCACTTCGTAAATTATCCACCTCAGCGACAGTTCGTATTTGTAAATCGGATTTCACAATTTCCAATGCCCGCTGTATTATCTTTTTATCACCAACTATAATCGGATTTGCCAAATCATAAATCCGTGGTTCTCCCAACACCTTAACAATCACTTCCGCACCAATCCCGGCAGCATCTCCCATTGTTATACCCAACACATGTTTCATCTTCCCCTCCTTAATTAATCACTGACTAAATTTCATCAACTCCGACATATTTCAATAACACACTTTGCTTTAACCACCCTTCAATTGATTTATTTCAATCAAAAATATAAAAAACAAAGCCGGTTAAAAACCTATAATGTTACCTATATTAAAATAACAGAAATAGATAGAATAAAGCACCTTATCCTATTTTAGCCTATTTTATCCGATATTTCTTATCTTATGCTGACACTAAGTGTAACTGAGATCACTAAAAGATACTGTGATCAAAATCACACTCATTAATCCAAAATGATCAAAATGATTTTTATCAATCAAATATATTTGAAATTAAAAAAGGAATTATTTACAAGAGAAAATGTTGATTATTATGCGGATAATTAATCTATTAATTGGTTTAATCTTAATAAAAAAATTAAATCAAGCGAATAGATACCGCCCTTCAAGCGGTATTTGAAACTATTTAAAGTATGATCTTTGATAGAAGAAATAAAAAGCTTATCTACTTAATCACAAGAAGTGCCAGTAGCCCAGAAATCCACCGCAGCATTAACGACCGGTTTGATAATGCATTTACGGATCTCAAAATCACCAAACGCTTCATTTTTTGACCGCCCTTTTAAACATAAACCAACCGGTGCATCCAATTCCTGTCCTGAATAATCTGCTCAAGGGTGATATTTTCCTTATACAGACGCGGAATATGCAATCCCGTACGATCGCTACCGATATACAAATTATAACGCCCGACCGCTTTACCAACTAAACCGATTTCCACCAGCATGGCGCGTCCGCAACCGTTCGGACAACCGGTAATTCGCATAATAATACATACTTCGCCAAGCTGATGTTTCGCCATGACGTTACCCAATTCACTAATAAAATCCGGCAACACCCGTTCCGCTTCAACCATTGCCAACGGACAAGTTGGAACACCATGCAAGACATTGAATTTTCACGTTGCTTCGTCACATCTCGTGCATTAAACCATATTGTTTCGCTAATTTCTCAAGGGCTGTAGTAGATGAACTCTAATTTTTTAGTTTGCGCGACGCAAATCCTTACTGTAAATTATGCCGGTCGGATTGTTGGTGTCAATGCCAAGTAAATCGGGGTTGACGGAAATCGGAGTACGATATTGGAAAATCGGCAACACAACGTTATCGTTTTGCAATAATTGCACAATTTGGTTATAAATGGCTCCGCGTTCTTGAGTAGAGATTTTTTCCGTGCTTTCCTCTAATAATCGATCTACTTCCGAATTAGCATAGCCGCTTTTATTATCGGGGCTTTTAGAATGAAAATTAATCAAAAATGCTGACAAATCATTGTAATCCGCACACCAGCCGGAACGGATAATTTGAAAATCACCTCCGGCTCGTTTTTCTAATAAAGTTTGCCAAGAAACCGGATCGGCGTGAATGCGGATCATATCCGATTGTGACCAAGCTTGAATGAGACGTTGGGCAATTTGCGGGTGAAAACGGTCTTGATCAAAGGTTAACGTTAATTGCAACGGGAATTTATCGTTAATCCCCTCTGCTTGCAATAAATTTTCTACTAAAATCGGCTCCCAGTTGCCCTCTTGCTCCGATTGCATGGATTGTGGCAAAAAGCTGACGGAAGCCTTCATACGTTGCCCATCCTGCGGCACCAAATTTCGCACAGAAAGCATGGCTCGCAACGCCTTGCGTACCTCATTTTTTGCCAACATTGGATCCGCAAAATTAAATTCATAAAAATAACTACATAATTTCGGTAAAAACATCGTTTCCGGTGTGATATTTTGTACGTTTTCAATTAAATCAAGGTTATTTTCACTTTCACCCGAGGTGACTTTGCGATAATTAACTTGCTCAAAATAGACATTTGCATTACCCCAATAATAAGGGTTACGTGTCAAAATAACAGTATCGCCTTGTTGTTCGGTAAATTGATAGGCGCCATTGCCAATAATTTTTTTCGGATCAGAAGCCGGATGACTCGGCAGCAATACGGAATGCGCCAGCATCGCCGGTAAATATGGCGTTTTTTTATCCAGCATAATGCGCAAAATGCGCTCATCCAGTGCTTCAATGCCTAATTTTTCCACCGGCATTTTGCCCATCATCACCTCATTAGCATTTTTTAAATTTAAAAATGCCAAGTAGGTTTTCAACGGGCTTTGCGAGGTGGCTAACTCGCGCCAGCTACGCACAAAATCCGCCGCAGTTAAAGGATCGCCATTGGACCATTTAGCATCTTCACGCAAAATAAACACCCAATTTTTATTATCGCCGGTTTCCCAATGCTCCGCTACGCCAAGAAAAAGCTTGCCTTGCGGATCATAGATAACCAAACCTTCAAATATATCGTGCAACAAGGCTTGTTGTTGATCATTTTCTAAATGATGAGGATCAAATTGAAAATTGCTGTATATTCCGCGGGTTAATACGCCGGGTTGCGGTAGAATTTCCGTCATCTCCGGTGCTATCGGCGTTTCTTTTTGCGCAACGGTTGCGGGCGGTGGCGTTGGATTATCGCAAGACAACAACAAAACGTAGCCCAAAATGACCGCACTTTTTCTTATTGCACGAGAAAACCCATTTAGTTTAAACATATCATCAACTCATTCAATAACCGGCTTGGCATTATAAAAAACAGCCGAAACGAATAGCAACTTATTCCGGAATCGTTTTAATCCAAAAGAAAAAAGAGAAATATTTAATTAATAACACCACTAAAATAATACTGCGTCCGATAAGACTAGGGGTGAAATAAAAACCGATCCCTAACATCAAGGTGGAACACGATAAAATCCAGATTTTCGATTTTTTACTTAACGCGCGCTGTTGGTGAAAAGATTTTAAATGCTTGTGATACAACGCGGTCTGAATAAACCATTGATGTAATCGCTCGGAGCCTTTGCTGAAACAAACCAATGTCAGTAACAAAAAAGGTACGCCGGGAATGCCCGGCATAACAGTTCCAATCACGCCAATAACCAGAAAAATACCGCCTAATAAAAGATAAATCGCTTTCATCCTATTCCTCAAAATGCAATCTCTTTGCCGATTATGCAGATTTTTTTACCTTTTGCAACTTGATTTTTACCTTACTACCCCCATGTTATTAGCATTAAATTCATTGAAAATAATAAGGAATTTTTATGACTAATCCATTACTTGCAGCCCATGATCTGCCTCGTTTTTCTGAAATTCAGCCGGAACATATTCAACCGGCAATTGAACAATTACTTCAACAAAGTCGCGAAACTGTCGAACAGTTGGTGAAACAACCACAACTTAGCTGGGAAAATTTTATTCAGCCACTCAATGAAATCGACGATCGTTTACACCGCGCTTGGTCACCGGTCAGCCATCTAAATTCGGTCAAAAATTCTCCACAACTGCGTGAAGCCTACCAAGCCTGCTTACCGCTACTTTCCGAATACAGCACGTGGATCGGGCAACATGAAGGGTTGTACAACGCTTATACACAGTTAAAAAACAGCGCAGAATTTGCAAATTACAGCGTGGCACAAAAAACTGCGATCGACCATGCACTACGCGATTTTAAATTATCCGGTATTTCCTTGCCGCCAGAAAAACAACATCGTTATGGCGAAATTGTCTCTCGTTTATCTGAACTTAATTCGCAATTTAGCAATAATGTACTGGATGCCTCCATGGGTTGGGACAAAATCATTGAAGATGAAAGCCTATTACAAGGCTTGCCGGAAAGTGCCTTACAAGCGGCAAAACAGTCCGCCGAAAGCAAAGGATTAAGTGGCTATCGTTTTACGCTGGAATTCCCAAGTTATTTGCCGGTGATGACCTATTGTGAAAACCGCGAATTGCGCGAAGAAATGTACCGCGCTTTTGCAACTCGCGCCTCCGACCAAGGTCCCAACGCAGGGAAATGGGACAATTCGGCAATCATGGAAGAAATTTTGCAATTGCGCGTTGAATTGGCAAAATTGTTAGATTTCAATACCTATACTGAACTTTCACTTGCGACTAAAATGGCGGAAAATCCGCAACAAGTATTAGATTTTCTTGAAAATTTAGCGCTACGCTCCAAAGCGCAAGGTGAACAAGAATTAGCTGAATTACGCGAATTTTGCAAAACGCAGTTTAATTTGACCGCACTTGAACCTTGGGACATTACGTTTTATAGCGAAAAACAAAAACAACACTTATATGCCATTAATGATGAAGAGCTTCGCCCTTATTTCCCTGAAGATCGCGTCCTTTCCGGTTTATTTGAGCTAATTAAACGCTTATTTAACATTCGCGTCAGTGAACGTTTTGATGTGGATACGTGGCACAAAGACGTGCGTTTCTTTGATTTAATTGATCAAAATGACCAAGTGCGCGGCAGTTTCTATTTGGATTTATACGCCCGAGAACATAAACGTGGCGGCGCATGGATGGACGACTTTATCGGGCGCCAACGCCATGCCAACGGAAGCGTACAAAAACCGGTGGCGTATTTAACCTGTAACTTTAATGCACCGGTAGGCGATAAACCCGCACTCTTTACTCATGATGAAGTTACCACGTTATTCCATGAATTCGGACACGGAATTCATCATATGCTGACGCAAATTGACGTCGCTGATGTTGCCGGGATTAACGGTGTACCTTGGGATGCGGTGGAATTGCCAAGTCAATTTTTGGAAAATTGGTGTTGGGAAGAGGAGGCGTTAGCCTTTATTTCCGGTCATTACCAAACCGGAGAACCGCTGCCAAAAGCAAAATTAACGCAATTATTAAAAGCCAAAAATTTCCAAGCGGCAATGTTTGTGTTGCGTCAACTAGAATTTGGGTTGTTTGACTTCCGCTTACATCACCATTACCAAAGCGGAAAAACCAATCAAATTTTAGATACACTCAACGCAGTGAAATCGCAAGTGGCGGTCATCAAAGGCGCCGATTGGGCAAGAACACCACATAGCTTTAGCCATATTTTCGCCGGCGGCTATGCCGCAGGATATTACAGCTATTTGTGGGCAGAAGTGTTGTCTGCGGATGCTTATTCTCGTTTTGAAGAAGAAGGTATTTTTAACCCAACCACCGGACAATCTTTCCTTAACGAAATTTTATCCCGTGGCGGTTCGGAAGAACCAATGGTGCTATTTGAACGCTTCCGCGGACGCAAACCAACCTTAGATGCCCTATTGCGACACAAAGGCATCACGCAATAAAAAGGCATATAGAAAGAGACTACCAGTCATTATGTAGATATCAATAATGATGCTCTTGAAAATGTTAATGCGCAAGAAATTGAGGGGAAATTTGCGATTGGATTCGGTTACAGTGTAGGTGTTACTTGTAACCTTACACTACAAGGCTTTAAGTCTATTTTTCCTACATACCAATAAACCTCGTAAAAATAAACCGCACTTTGGAAATCAAATCTCAAAAGTGCGGTCTTTTTTATGTAGTTTTTATATGCTCAGTTTAACGTAACCAACCAAATTGATCAGCGATAAATAATAACGTAAAGCCGGTTAAATAAATTAATCCGATAATGGATAACCAAAGTAGCCCGCCTTTAACCCGATGTTCGCCTTTTAACACCAAAGATAAATTTAACCAAGCAAATACCGGCGTGGAAACAAAAGAGGCAATCATGGCAAATTTAAGCATTGGTCCGACAGCATTATTAAAATAAAACACCACAGCAAGACCGGAAATGGCAGCCAGTAAAATCGCAAGATTTAAGGTACGCGGGCTGCTTTCTTGTTTTTTTAATAATAAACGTAGGCTTTCAACGTTGGTACGGGAATAGCCGTCAAGAACCGTTAACGTGGTACCGAACATACACATAAATGCAATAAACGCAATTAATCCGCGTGCCCAATCCCCGATCGTGGAAGCGTACATATTGATTAACTGGGCAATGTATTTGCCTCCGACCATTTCCACCGGTTCGCCGGAACCAAATTGTACTAAGGCGCCCAATGCTAAGAAAATAACCGCTAAAATTGCAGTACCAATAAAGCCAACATTAAAATCAAAAATTCCGTCTCGGTATGAGACTTTAGTTAAACGACGTTTTGCCACCACCCACATGGAGTTAATCGCAGAAATTTCAATCGGTGCCGGCATCCAGCCCATTAACGCCACGATAAAAGCAAGTGCGCTTAATTCCCAAGGTGACGGGCTAATATAATCTGCCGCGGCGACCCCTTGAACCCCATTACGAATTAAGGCAATGACGACAGCGACAACGGTAGTAACCGTTAAGGCGATCATGATCAATTTGGATAATCCGTCTAAAATACGGTATTTCCCTAATAATAAAATCAATGCACTACCGCCGATAACGATCAAACTTAAGGTTGGAACCGGTACTGGAAACGGCAGCACAAATGTTAAAATTGCCGCGCATAACAAACCGACTGCTGCGGTATTGATGATGGTAGCAAATACATTTAACAAGAAGAAAATCCAAAGATAAATACGCCCTTTTTGTAAATAACCTTCGAGCAACGTATTGCCACTATCCAATGTATATTGCGCGCCGAAGCGGAAAAAAGGATATTTAAATAAATTGGCAAGGATGATAATAATCGCCAATTGCCAGCCATAAATCGCGCCGGCTTGGGTGGATGCGATAATATGCGAGCCGCCAACCGCCGCCGACGCCATCAAAATACCGGGACCTAATGCCTCCAACTTAGATGACCAAGTTGACTCTTCCTGTTTATTTGTTTCACTCATATAAAGTTATCCGTTAGAAAAATGTCATTGTAATATTGAAAATTTCGCTACGATACCACAGTAATAAATAAACAAAAAGCAATATTTTTTCTCAAAATTTAATAACAATCAGTTAAATAATCTAAAATTAAATATAAAAATAGAATATTAATCCAATTCAGTTCACAAAAACCTGGAAATATTACTTTGCTAATCACATATAACAGAATGACATAAATTTTTATGATTTCATAAAATAAAGGGATAGCTAAGCGTAAACTTAGAGAAAGAGAATACTATCGTTAAAAAATGAAATGGCTGGGGTACTAGGATTCGAACCTAGGGATGCCGAGATCAAAACCCGGTGCCTTACCGCTTGGCGATACCCCAACTGATAATTTCTTAGAATGAATACAAGAAGATATAATTTGATAGTATGGCTGGGGTACTAGGATTCGAACCTAGGGATGCCGAGATCAAAACCCGGTGCCTTACCGCTTGGCGATACCCCAACAACTATATTGATTTGCAAACCAAATGGTGCGGGACGAGGGACTTGAACCCACACACCTCGCGGCGCCGGAACCTAAATCCGGTGCGTCTACCAATTTCGCCAGTCCCGCAAATATGGTGGCTATGACGGGATTCGAACCTGTGACCCCAACATTATGAGTGTTGTGCTCTAACCAACTGAGCTACATAGCCATATTTGCATTTACCATATCGGCTTTGCGGGGCTAATTATGCTGATATCTGCCCGCCTCGTCAACTCTTTTTTGCAGAAATTTTAAATTTATCAATTGTTCGCATAGAGATTATACAAATTGACCAAAAAAGTAACCGCACTTTTTATTCATTCAGCAAACGTTGCAACAAACTTCCATCCAATAAAGCACGTTTAATCAGAGCAAATGCCCCAATAACATCGGTATTTTCCAATTCCGACGCCACCAAAGGCGTATTTTTCACAAACGCCGGCAGCGCATGATTTTCCAAGGTTTTACGGATAGCGGTAAATAAAATGTCTTTGGCTTGCGTAATCTCGCCGGAAATCACAATTTTTTCCGGATTGAACATATTTACGCTCATCGCCAGCACCCGCCCGATTTGCACGCCCACATATTCGATTAATTTAATTGCCGCTTCATCATGCTTATGGCTTGCCTTGCAAATATCTTCAATATCATGCGCTTCTAAAGAAAGCCATTTGCTACGATAACCTTCTTGCAATAAATTCAACATCTTATCTTCAATTGCCGAATTACTGACCACCGTTTCCAAACATCCAATATTGCCACACAAACAACGCTTACCCAACGGATCGACTTGAATATGCCCAATTTCACCTGCGTTATTTTTATAGCCGAGAAAGACTTCGTGGTTAATCACAATTCCCGCCCCCACACCACGATGGATGCGCAACACCAAAGAATCGTAGCAATCTTTCGTTACCCCGAAATAATGCTCCGCCAACGCCAGACTGCGCACGTCATGTCCAATAAACACTGGCAGCTGCAATCTTTCACACAATACGGCAGCCAAATCCCAAGGTTGTCCCAAGGTAAAATGTGGCAAATATTCAATATTATTAGTTTTTACATCCACAAACCCCGGCACCGTGATACCAATAGCAATAAATTCTGAGCTACAATGCCGGTTTTTTTCCATAAACTGACACAAATGTTGGCATAAAAATTGTTCAACATCATCCAATTGCCGGCTTTCCGGTAACTCTAATTGTTCTTTTTTCAATAAATTAGTGGAAAGATCCATAAGTGCCAAGGTTACCTGCTCGCGCCCTAAATGCACCAAAATCGCACGAAATGCTTTACGCTCCGCCACAATTGACGTCGCTCGACGCCCACCAGTGGAGTCTTGCTGTTCTACTTCTTTAATCAAGCCACGTGCCAAAAATTGTCGCGTAATTTTGGTAATACTTGCCGGTGCCAACTGACAGGCTTCTGAAATTTGAATGCGAGAAATTGGTCCGGCTTGATCAATTAATTTATACACTACAGCACTATTCATCTGCTTAACCAAATCAACATTGGCAATTTGATGATTGTCTTTCATCTTTATTCCTTATGAGTATTCGTAGGGGTAATTACTTGAAATAGCATAATCATTACAAATAATGTGTATTTTAAAATGAATTTATAGGAAATCCTAGTTTCAAAATGACTCGTTCCCCTTTTCCATTAAACATTGGATAAATGAAACATTCTCATATTACGTATGAAATACGTATTTCTCATTTATTGATATACAAAATATTTTCATAGCTGCTTTTCTTCAATTATGTTAGTTAACAACTGATTAACATTTATTCAGTTCTGATATCTTATTTACGATAAACCTTGCTATAAATAAAATAAAATTATTATTATTTAATATCTTGATTGAGATGAGCGTTGTATGAAATTTATTTATTCTTTTTTTATTTGTTTGATTGTTCTAATTTCGTCTGCAAGAGCGGAAGAACGGATTATTAGCATTGGGGGAGATGTAACTGAAATTATTTATGCTCTTGGTATGGGAGAACTATTAGTTGGTCGAGACAATACCAGCTTATTTCCTGAACGTGTAAAAGATGTGCCCGATATAGGCTATATGCGTCAGCTTAATATCGAAGGTATTCTTGCATTGAAGCCAACTCAAGTGATTAGCAGTGAAGTAGCGCAACCGGCTGTCGTGTTTGATCAATTAAAAGCTGCCGGTATAAATGTTAATACTGTTTCTTTTGGCTATACTGTCGAGAGTGTGGTAAAAAAAATTAACCAAATCGGTGGAAATCTGAACAAGATAACTCAAGCTAGTATATTAGCGAATAAATTTATGAATGAAATAAAGGCTATTCCACGCTCACCACTCAATGTACGGGTACTATTTATCCTTAATCAAGCCGGGACTAATCAGATTGTGGCAGGAAAAAATACTGTTGCAGACGAAGCGATAAAATTGATCGGTGCTAAAAATGCGATAGAAAATAGTGTTCGATTTATTCCGCTCTCACAAGAAGGGTTAATTGCCGTCAATCCGGATATTATCGTAATGACACATATGGGGATTAAACACTTAGGTACAATAGATAAAGTATGGTCATTAGCAGGTATAGGACAGACAAATGCCGGTCGGCATAAACGTCTTCTAGTTGTAGATGATTTATCTTTAATGTCTTTTGGATTGACAACACCGTCAGTTTTGCTTCAACTTCGCCGAGCAGCAGAAAATGTGCAAATTGATGAATAATCGTCTTTATTGGCATATCGGATTAATATTATTATTGCTTGTAACTATATTTACCGCTTCAAATATAGGTGCATTATCGCTTACTTGGCAAGATCTTTGGCATAATCAATCTGATATCCAGTGGCAAATTTGGTTACATATTCGACTGCCACGCATTTTGCTTGCGGTAATAGTTGGATTAGCTTTGGCTTTATCCGGTGCATTATTTCAAGGATTATTTCATAATCCTATGGCAGATCCGGCATTGATCGGAGTAAACAGCGGCGCCTCTTTGGCAGTTGGCTTAGCTATCATCATGCCAAGTTTCTTACCGCTTGAAATGGCACTGTACAGCACAATGCTCGCCGCCTTTGTCGGTAGTCTTATTGTATCAAGTATAATTTATCTCATTAGCCACCGTTCTCATGTATCAATTAATAAATTGTTATTAGCCGGGATTGCTGTCAATGCGCTTTGTTTTGCCTTAGTTGGAATCTTAACATATGTGAGTAATGATCAACAATTACGTCAATTCAGTCTATGGACAATGGGCAGTTTGGGGCAGGTTCAATGGAAACCGCTAATTCTCGCATCCTTACTCATTTTGCCCGGCTCAATCTATGCGCTAACTCTGGCAAAAAAACTTAATTTACTACAATTAGGTGATGAAGAAGCGCATTATCTCGGCATCAACGTGGTAAGACTCAAAAAACAATTGATCCTTATTGGCGCATTATTAGTAGGCGTTGCTGTTGCGGTGAGCGGTGCTATTGGATTTATCGGTTTAGTCATTCCCCATTTAGTCCGTTTTAAATTTGGTGCTGATCATCGTTGGGTACTTCCTGCCTCAGCTTTATGCGGTGCTATTTTATTACTATTGGCTGATACATTAGCCCGTACACTTATTGCTCCGGCAGAATTACCTGTCGGCATGTTGACCGGTTTGATTGGTGCACCTTATTTTCTTTGGCTTGTAATTCGCTATAGAGAGGTCAGTTTATGATTAGCGCAACGCCGCTATTTACTGCACAACAAATTCATTTCCAAAGGGCGCAACATCTTCTTTTGGATAGTATTTCGCTTAATTTACCACAGGGGAAACTTACTGTACTCATTGGTCCTAATGGCGCTGGAAAATCTACCTTATTACAGATCCTATCCGGCTATCTAGCCCCAACATCCGGAGAATGCTACTTTAATCAACGTTTATTGCCTCATTATTCTCCTTTAGAGCTGGCACAACAGCGTTCAGTGATGCGCCAACACAACCAACTAAACTTTTCTTTTTCCGTCGAAGAAATTATTACTATGGGTGGTTATCAGAGACGCAAACAAGAAGTTGCACAATGGCTCGATCACATCATTGAACTGACCGATTGCCAATTTTTACGCCATAAAGCTTACTACCAATTATCCAGTGGTGAACGACAACGTACTCAACTAGCCCGTGCTTTGCTACAGATTTGGTCAGAAAAAGGGATGTATGGCAAACTTCTTTTTCTAGATGAACCCACATCAGCCTTTGACCTGTATCATCAGCAACAATGTCTACGTCTCATGAAGCGCCTTTGTGAACAGCAAGGATTAACCGTTTTTTGCATTTTGCATGATCTTAATTTGACCTCGCTTTATGCCGATCAAGTTATTCTGTTAGCCGCACAGCGAATTCAAGCACAGGGGTCACCACACCAAGTGTTGACTGAAAAAATTATTCGGCGTTGGTATCAAGCAGAAATTGAAATCTTACCGCACTATGCAACACATGTTCCGCAAATTCAATTTTGTTATTAACATTTAAATATAAGGACAAATGATGACCTCATTACATCAACAAGTTGCTGATTATTTGGCTCAAAACCCCTCTGTGATGACAATACAAATAGCAGATCAATTAAGGCAACCGGAAGGGCATATTTTAGCAGCCTTACCAAATCAATATGTAAGATTATTTCCTGCTCAACGCGCACAAGAAATTCTCACTCAAATCAGTCAATGGGGGAACTTTACGACCATTATTGAAAAGGAAGGCTCTATTTTTGAAATTAAAGATCGATTTCCTGACGGTAGGATAGGACATGGTTATTATCACCTTAATCTGCAAGGAAAAAAAGGAACACTACATGGTCATCTAAAATTAGATAATCTTGCGCAAATTGCTTTTGTCAGCTTGCCGCTTCGCGGCAAAGAAAGTTACAACATTGCATTCATTGCACACAGCGGTCAAGTCATGTTTAAAGTGTATCTGGGGCGGGATACGCAGCATCGGTTATTTCCGGAACAAGTCGAAAAATTCAAATCATTTCAATAACATATTCAAAAAGGAGTAATTTATATGTCAAATAGCATTAACCCAACTGATCGTCAAGCAGTATTACAAAACCGCCTTGGACCTGAAATTCAAGAGCTCAAACAACATATCAAAACCATTTCACTCGCTACGGTTGATCATCAAGGTAACCCGAATGTGAGTTATGCGCCTTTTGTGATTACTAATGGTGAATATCAAGTGTTAATTTCAACAATTGCACAACATGCTCGGAATTTACTTGAGATCCCGAGAGTATCAATGATGTTGATTGAAGATGAAAGTCAAAGTCGGGAAATTTTCGCCCGCCGTCGTTTAACATTTAATGCCACTGCTCGCCTTATTGAGCGCCAATCCTTAGAATGGGAAAACGCTATTCACGCACTTACAAAACGTCATGGTGAACTTGTATCACGCCTAACACAACTTAATGATTTTCATCTTTTTAGTTTTAAGCCTGAACAAGGACTATTCGTAAAAGGATTTGGGCAGGCATTTCAAGTCAGCACAGATGACTTAGTGAATGTCGTACATTTGGATCAAGGTCATCAACCTATAACAAATTAACGTTTTGATTGACAGGATATTAGCATAATGAAAAAAAGAATAAAGTTAACCCCTCTTGCAATTTTTGTTACTACCGTTTGTGCAGTAACACCTGCGATTGGTGAAGATAATAGTAATACGCTTGATCCAATTGAAATAACCGTACAAACAAATAATAATGTAACAATTGCCAAAGATCAGATTGCGCAACAACAACCTCGTAATTTAAAAGCATTATTAAAAGATCAGCTTGATGTTCAAGTCAATGAATTACAACGTTCCCGCGCCGGTAATGACAGTATCAATATACGTGGCTTACAAGGAAATCGTGTTGCTACTACACTTGACGGTATTCCTTTACCCGAAACACAAGAAAACAAACTCTTTGTTTCCCTTGGCATTAATTTCGGCGGGCTTAATACTGTTGAACCCGGTGCATTACGATCAGCTAAAATCAACTATACCGGCTCTTATCGATCATTGTCCGGTGGCGTAGATTTAACCACGCTCGATCCAAGTGATCTTATTCGTTCAGGCAATGTAGGAGGATTTGTTGCCACCGGTTACGATAGTGAGGATAACTCTATCTATGGTATCATAGCTGGCGCAGTAAAAAAGGGACGCAATCAAGGCTTATTGCTTGTTTCCGGACGCAAAGGCAATGAAACCGATAATCACGGAACCGTAGGTGGAGATGGATCGGATCGCACTAAACCGGATCCGGCAAATTATAAAAACCAATATATTTTGGTGAAAAACGGTTATCAATTTGATGATCATAATGACATACTCCTCAGCCTTGAACATTATTACGGTAGAAAAACAACTGATTTACGCTCCTCTAACGGTGCACGAATTGACCGTGCAACGGGAACACAAATAGATGGAACCAGCCAAGATAAAAATCGTCGGACACGCCTCTCTTTGCTCCATGAATACCAAAATCATCAAGGTTGGATAAATCATGCCAAGACACTGGCGTACATTCAAAACAGTAAAGTTGGAAATTTTCGATCTCGTTTGTCCGATCGGGCGGAGCGTGTAGAATCCGCTAATACCCGGCAAAAACTTTACGGGATTAATAGCGATTTGACGACTTTTGTAAATACAGCCATTCCGCAAACATTACGTTATGGTCTCGCTTTTCAATATACTGATTTTACCTCCCAATTCGACTGTCCGACTTGTTCGAGTAATGAAACCATCTCCCCTATGGCTAACAGTAAACAAATTAAAGCGTATGTATACCTTGAAGATGAATTTGCGCTAGGCAATTTTGTCATAAAACCTCATCTAGGAATGCTATATTATCATCATGATCCTTCTACTGCAGGTTATAAACAGATCGCCGAAGAATACGCACCGGTAAAAAATCAAAATAAAACCGCATTATTACCTAAATTAAGTTTAAATTGGAAAATTAATGCGCTTTTTGAACCTTATTTCCAATATTCCCGAGGAATACAACCCCCCCTCTGCTCAGCAGTTTAGTTCCTCCTTCGGCAATTCAGGTGTGATTCGTGTCGGATCTCGGCAGATTTCTTATGCCTATGCAGTTATTGGAAATCCGAATTTGAAACCTGAAACTGCACATAATTTCAATCTCGGGATAAAAGGACACCATAAGCAATTTCAATACGATATTGCAGCTTACTACAATAAATATAAACACTTTATTGATTGGAAATCCCGTTCTACACCACGCTATAACCCATTAGTTCAATACCAAAACTTGGACAGTGCTAAAATTTACGGTGTTACCGCAAATGCTAAATGGAAATTTATTGACCCCTTCTATATTTCAGGTGGCATTGCTTATACCCGAGGCAACGCCAAAAATAATGCTGAAAAAACACCGATTAATACTGTTCAACCGCTCAAACTTCAAGCAGGGTTAGGTTATGAAGGAGAACGATTTGGTGGAAATATTTCTTTAACTCATATTCGTGCCAAAGCAGACAAGGATATTGAAGGTACTATTTATAATCCAACATACTCAGTTAATTTAGTTGATATCGGAGCTTACTGGCGCCCATTAGAAAATTTGCTGCTCACTGCCAATATAACGAATTTATTTAATCGTAAATATTGGAACTGGGCGGATATTTCCTATTTTGCTGTACAATCTTCATCTTCCGCCGCGGATCGCACACTTGCCTTAAATCATGCAAATGCTGATGCTTATAGTGCACCGGGACGCAATTTTAACATAGGAGTACGTTACGAATTTTAATCAGTCTTGTCTTAATACTCTTAACTCTTGAGTTAAGAGTATTAACTTTTACTTATCAAACCGCTAATCTGAAAACTCCTTCACTACCACGAGTAACACAATCCATTGGCAAAAATATCGCAAAAATGACCGCACTTTTTCTCTTTTTTGTGTAGCAGATCGCAAAAATTTATCTCTTCTCTGGATGAAAAAATACCCTTTTTTTAAGCTATCTTTTATGTTGAAGGAGAGAAAAAAATGGTTAAAAAAATATTTCATAGTTTATGGTTATTTATTTATACGTCATTTATGACACTGCCAAGCCTCGCTACTTCTTCTAATTTAATGTTATTGGAAACTTATCATAATCAAGATTTACAAGGTTGGGTCATGAGTGAAAAACTTGATGGTATTCGCGGTTATTGGGACGGAACGCAATTATTTAGCCGACAAAACCAAATCTTAACACCGCCTCATTATTTTATTCGCGATTTTCCACCCTTTGCCATTGACGGAGAATTGTTTTCGCAACGCAATCAATTTGAACACATTTCCTCTGTGGTGCGCTCACAAAAAGACAAAGGCTGGGAAAAAGTAAAACTTTATGTGTTTGACGTACCGAATGCTAATGGCAATTTATTTGAACGCTTGGCAATTCTGGAGCAATATCTCGCTCAACATCCCACGCCCTATATTCAGATTATTCCGCAAATTCCTATCGAAAGTAAGCAGCAAGTCATGGATTATTTGGCACAAGTGGAAAGCCAAAAAGGTGAAGGATTGGTATTGCGCAATCCGCAAGCCGCTTACGAACCACATCGCAGCTCGCAAATTCTCAAATTAAAGACCGCACTTGATGAAGAATGTACCGTCATTGCTCATCATCCCGGTCAAGGGAAATTTCAACATATGCTGGGATCATTGACCTGCGAAAATCAACGAGGAACCTTTAAAATCGGCTCCGGTTTCAATTTACAAGAACGCCAAAACCCACCGCCGATCGGCACGGTAATCACCTATAAATATCGTGGTTTGACGCAAAAAGGCTTGCCGCGTTTTGCCACCTATTGGCGCCAACGTACCGACTTGGCGACAAAATAGCCTTCATAAAAAAGCACGAACCAATAAAAGCCCGTGCTATGATAAAAGGTGCAAAAGTGCGGTCGAAATTAAGACAGAATTTTGTCTAATTCCGCACTTACTTGTTCTACTTTTTGCGTACCATCTAGGCGGAAATATTGCGTATTGCCCGCTTTAGCTTCCGCTTGATAGTAATCGACTAATGGTTTAGTCGTGTTGTGATACACTTTTAAGCGATCCAATACGGTTTCCGGTTTATCGTCCGCGCGGATAATCAAATCTTCGCCGGTCACATCATCTTTACCTTCCACTTTCGGCGGATTGTAAACGATATGGTAAGAACGTCCAGAGGCTTGGTGAACACGGCGACCGCTCATACGTTCAACGATCACTTCATCCGGCACATCAAATTCCAAAACGTAATCAATGCTCACGCCCACCGTTTTCAACGCATCCGCTTGCGGAATGGTGCGCGGAAAACCGTCTAATAAAAAACCTTTGGTGCAATCCGGTTGCGCCACACGCTCTTGCACCAATGAAATAATTAAATCATCCGGCACCAATTGTCCGGCATCCATTAAGATTTTCGCTTGTTTGCCCAATTCCGTACCCGCTTTAATCGCCGCGCGTAACATATCTCCGGTTGAAATTTGCGGGATATTAAATTTATTCATAATAAATTGCGCTTGTGTGCCTTTTCCTGCGCCAGGCGCACCTAATAGAATAATTTTCATACAGACCTCTCAAATAGAAATAAACTTTAATAAAATACCTTGCTTGCAGCAGAAACTCAAGTATTACCAATGATTTATTTTTCGCGCCAAGGTGCTACCCAAAACAGACATAACATTCCGGGAACCGCCAGCCAAAAACAAAACCAAAAATAATCATAATACCCCAAATATTGAATTAACGCGCCGGATTGTGTATTTAAAGTGGCTCGTGGAAGAGCAGATAAGCTGGTAAATAACGCCAATTGGGTGGCGGTATAAAGTGGATTGGTTTCACGTGCCATAAACGCCACAAAAGCCGATGTTCCCAGCCCAATACCAATATATTCCGCTGCTACAACAAGGGTTAAGGCAAACAAGGCAAAGGTATCCACTTGTTCAAAGGGACCTAATTTGGCAAACCAAGCGAAACCAAGGATGGTGATAATTTGTACAAAACCAAACAACCATAATGCTCGATTAATCCCAATTTTCAACATGATCACCCCACCAATAATACCGGCAATAATCATTGGCCATAACGAGGCATTTTTCACCACAACACCAATTTGCGTCATGCTAAATCCCATGTCCAAATAGAAAGGAGAAATCAATGCAGTCGCCATGCTATCACCCAATTTGTATAGGAAAATAAAAGATAAAATGCCCAAAGCAGAAAGCACGCCTTTACGCCCGAAAAATTCTTTGAACGGTTCTACAACATTTTCTTTTAATGTACGTTGTTGTTTTAATTCAATTTGTGGCTCATGACTTAAAAATAATGTCATGAAAATCCCCGGCAACATAAAAAGCGCGGTCACAATAAAAGTGATTTTCCAATCCACATAATCGACCAAAATTAAGGATAAGGATCCCGGTATTAGCCCCGCAACCCGATACGCATTCACATGAATTGAATTGCCCAAACCAAGTTCGTTATCCGGCAAAATTTCGCGCCGATAAGCATCCAGCACAATATCCTGACTGGCAGAAAAAAAAGACACCAAAGTTGCCATCGCGGCAATCAGCAGTAAGCCGAATTGGCTATGAGGGTTAAGGAAAGCAAAGGAAGCTAAGGAAGCGATTAACAATACTTGAAAAATCAACATCCAACCGCGTCGACGCCCTAAAAATGGCGGTACAAAACGATCCAGCAGTGGTGCCCACAGAAATTTCCATGAAAAAGGTAAGGTCACCACAGTAAAATATCCCAGCGTTTCCAAATCGACTTTTTCCGAGCGCATCCAAAGCGGTAATAATGAAATAATGATGTAAAAAGGTAACCCTGAGCTAAAGCCTGTAAAAATACAAATCAGCATATTACGGCTGAAAATTTGGCTGAATAGGCGAAAAAATGTCGTCGTCATAATAAAAGTGCGGTTAATTTTTTTGATGATTTTTTAGTTATTTGAGAAAAGGCGATATACTCGCCTTTTCCAATAGATTGATGCTATCACTATTCGTCCAGATAACCTTGCGGATTATTTTTTTGCCAATTCCAAGTATCTTTCATCATGTCTTCTAATCCGCGCTCGGCAACCCATCCCAATTCTTGTTTTGCCAAACTCGGATCGGAATAACAAGTCGCAATATCCCCCGGACGACGCGCAACCAATTGATACGGAATGTGAATATTGTTTACTTTTTCAAAGGCTTTTACCATATCCAACACGGAATAGCCGCTGCCGGTTCCAAGGTTATAAATATGCAAACCGGCGTTATCTTGGTGACGATTTAGCGCTTTTAAATGCCCGATAGCCAAATCTACGACGTGAATATAATCGCGAACACCGGTACCGTCATGAGTATCGTAATCGCTACCAAAAACCGAAAGTTGTGCTAATTTACCAATTGCCACTTGGCTGATATAAGGCAAGAGATTATTTGGAATGCCGCTCGGATCCTCACCGATCAATCCGCTTTTATGGGCACCCACCGGATTAAAATAGCGTAAAATAGTCACACTGAATTGTGGTTCGGCTTTAGCAATATCGGTTAAAATTTGTTCTACCATAAATTTGGAGGTGCCATACGGGTTGGTGGTGCCACCAACTTTACAATTTTCAGTAATCGGTACAATTTCCGGATCGCCATATACGGTAGCAGAAGAACTGAAAACAAAATTCCATACGCCGGCTTTTTTCATTTCTTGCATTAAGATCAAAGAACCGGTCACGTTGTTCATATAATATTCCGCCGGTTTACGCACGCTTTCGCCTACCGCTTTTAGTCCTGCAAAATGGATCACTGATTTAATTTGATTTTCCGCAAAGATTTTTGACAATAACACCGAATCTAAAATATCGCCTTGATAAAACTTCACTGATTTACCCGTAATTTCACTTACGCGTTGCAAGGATTTTGACGAGGAATTACATAAGTTATCTAAAACGACGACTTCTTCCCCCACATTTAATAATTCAACAACGGTATGTGAACCGATATATCCAGCGCCGCCTGTAACCAAAATAGCCATATATACTCCCCCCTATTACCCTAAAAGAACCAAGCATAAGTATAGAACATTTTACTGAATAAAGAAAAAACTATCTGAAAAAATCCAAGGAAAAAACAAGTTGAACTTTTTCGGTATTCTGTGGTCTTAGCGAAAGAAAGTAGCAATACTTGTACTATATAATAAGGAGTTTAAAAATGGCAAATACGATGAAATTCATGGGGATGCTTGTTTTAGCAATCACATTAAGTGCTTGTTCCGGAATGAATAAAACACAAAAAAATACTGCAATTGGTGCCGCGATTGGCGGTGTTGCAGGCAATATGATCGGTAACTCAACCGGTGCAACCTTAGGGGGAGCAGCGTTAGGCGGACTTATCGGCAGTCAAATTAAATAACTTATCTCAGTCTATACTCATTAAAAAAGATCTGCTTTGCAGATCTTTTTTATTGCACAAAATCCTTAGGCAAACGTTTACTATTGAATATTTTTCGGTACAATAGCCACATTTTCTCTCATAAAATCAAAAGGTCTTATTGTTATGTCTCTAGAATCCCATTTTGAACTCAGCAAACGCGGGTCAAACCTTCGCCAAGAAATCATTGCCGGATTAACCACTTTTTTAGCTATGGTTTATTCCGTCATTGTGGTGCCTAATATGCTCAGTGCTGCCGGTTTTTCAGCCGAAAGCGTATTTATCGCCACCTGTTTAGTCGCCGGTTTTGGCTCAATTTTAATCGGTTTATGGGCAAACACCCCAATGGCAATCGGTTGTGCGATTTCCTTAACTGCCTTTACTGCATTTAGCTTAGTGTTAGGTCAACAAGTCAGTATTCCCGTCGCGCTCGGTGCAGTCTTTTTTATGGGGGTGGTATTTACCTTAATCTCCGCAACCGGCGTACGCTCCTGGATTTTGCGGAACCTGCCTGCAAGTATTGCTCAAGGCGCGGGGATCGGTATTGGTTTATTTTTATTATTAATCGCCGCCAATGGTGTAGGTATTGTGGTTGGAAATGATGCCGGTTTACCGGTAAAATTAGGCGATTTCACCTCCTTTTCTGTATTAATGTCCCTTATCGGTCTTGCCTTGATCATCGGCTTGGAAAAAATGCAAATTAAAGGTGGCATTTTGTGGGTTATCATTGCCATTACGATCGTCGGTTTACTATTTGATCCGGAGGTCAAATTCAGCGGCCAAATTTTCAAAATGCCAAGTTTTGGTGAACAATCCTTATTTTTGCAATTGGACATAATTGGGGCATTGGATCCCAAAATTTTACCTGTTGTTTTC
This sequence comes from Actinobacillus seminis, assembly GCF_002263215.1. Lineage (GTDB taxonomy): Bacteria > Pseudomonadota > Gammaproteobacteria > Enterobacterales > Pasteurellaceae > Actinobacillus_B > Actinobacillus_B seminis. The sequence goes on along the minus strand of NZ_NLFK01000006.1, from coordinate 115,206 downwards.
GCTTTAGTGATGACTGCGGTGTTTGATGCCACAGGAACTATTCGCGCCGTCGCCGGACAAGCTAATTTATTAGACAAAGATGGACAAATTATCAATGGAGGTAAAGCATTAACCTCTGACTCTGTAAGTAGTATTTTCTCCGCTATTTTCGGAACAGCGCCTGCTGCGGTATATATTGAATCCGCTGCCGGAACTGCGGCGGGAGGAAAAACCGGGATTACAGCCATCGTGATCGGCATACTGTTTTTATTGATGTTATTCTTCCAACCCTTAGCAACACTGGTACCAAGCTATGCCACTGCACCGGCGTTAATGTATGTGGGGTTATTGATGCTCAGCAATGTAAACAAATTAGATTTTTCTGACTTTATCGGCGCTATGAGTGGGCTTATCTGCGCGGTATTTATCGTATTAACAGCTAATATCGTGACAGGTATCATGCTTGGTTTTGCCGGTTTAGTGATCGGTCGTATCGTGTGTGGCGAAGCCAAAAAACTCAATGTCGGTACCATCATTATTACGGTGGTTTTAGTGGCGTTCTACGTCAGCGGAAAAGCAATTTAATCGCACCTCGACCGAATACAAAAAAGCGTTAAACTTCTGTTTAACGCTTTTTCGCTTAAAACTCGGATAAATTTAACCGCACTTTCAACTCTTACTTTAATTTCCCTAATCCACTTTTGCCGGTTTTACAATTTCACTTGGATAACAACCTAGTACTTTTAAATAATTACTGTAAGATTTTAATTCCTCAAAAGCCTGCCGGATTTGTGGATGATTAATATTGGCTTCGATTTCCAAATAGAACATTTCTTCCCAAGGTTTACCATAAATCGGGCGGGATTCTAATTTCGTCATATTAATATGGTATTTTTTAAATACCAACAAGGCATCCACTAATGCACCGGCTTGCTGTGAGGTACTCATCAACAAAAGGGTTTTCGTATGAATTTGCGGAGAAACCACCACTGGATTTTTTGCCAAAACGATAAAGCGCGTAATATTATTTTCCTGATTGGCAATGTCTTTTTTTAATACGCGTAAACCGTATAAATGCCCGCCATCTTCATTGCCCAATGCCGCAATATTCGGTTTATTGAGGCTTGCGACCAATTGCATGGCATGCGAGCTACTTTCGCAATATTCAATATGTACACGCTCTAAACTGCGGATAAATTGACTACATTGTTGAATGACTTGCGGATGGCTATACAGGGTGTCAATTTTTCTTAAATCATCCTGTTCATTTACCAACACACAATGCTTAATCGGATAAGCTAATTCTCCAACTAAGGACAAATCGGTATGTTGGAGTAAATCATAGACTTCATTGATGGCACCGGATGTAGTATTTTCCAGCGGTAAAATGCCATAATCCGCCTCGCCACTTTGCACCTTTTCAAAAATTTGCTCAAAAGTGTTACAACTCATTTCCACCAAGTGTTCTTGATAACGCGCTGCATAATTGCGCGCAGCGAGGTGAGAATAGGAACCGCGTTTGCCTAAAAACGCAATATGAATATTCCGTTCGCGCTGTTCATTCAGTTTTTTCTGCAAATACACTTGTTGGGTAAGTACAGAATCTTCAATAATCCGCTGAAAAATCGCCATGATATATTGTGGCTCTAACTGATAGTTTTCATTTTCGGCAAACTGCACTAACTCTTGTAATAATTGTTGTTCCCGCTCAATATCCCGTAATGGTTTTTGTGTAATTTCCTTACTACGTACCACATCAAAAGCGAGTCGATGACGTTCCGATAATAATTTCAACAGACTACGATCAATTTGTGTGATCTGCTGACGAATTTCCATTAAATCCAGTGCCATATATTTCTTTTTAATCCTCTAAATAATTGCCAACGCTTCCGATATTCTATTCAATGATTTTATTGTACTTTGATTGTAAAAACAAAACAAAAAATGACCGCACTTTAAATAAAAAAAGCTATACTTCCGGTGAAATATAGCTTTTTAGCTGAATAACTAAATTAAATTAAAACGTGAGAGGGCGCAACATAGCCTTGTGGAACCTGATCTTTATCTTCAAAAGTAATAAATTCCCAAGCTTCTTGATTTGCTAACAATGCTCTTAATAATTTGTTATTTAAGCCATGACCAGATTTATAGGCTTTAAAGTCACCAATAATATTGTAACCTGCCATGTATAAATCGCCGATAGCATCTAACATTTTATGACGCACCAACTCATCCTTAAAACGTAATCCGTCTTCATTTAAAATGCGATAATTATCCAATACAATCGCGTTATCCAAACTACCGCCTAAGGCCAATCCTTGGGATTGTAGATATTCAATATCTTTCATAAATCCAAAGGTTCTCGCGCGACTGATTTGTTGTACGAACGCTTGTGCCGAGAAATCCATTTGATAATGACGAACATCTTTGCCAATCGCCGGATGTTCAAAATCAATGGTAAAATCTAAACGGAAACCTTTGTTATACGGCTTAAATTCCGCCCATTTATCACCATCTTCAACACGCACTGGCTGTTTAACACGAATAAATTTTTTCGGCACATTTTGTTCTTCAATGCCGGCATCCAATAGTAAGTAAATAAACGGACTTGCGCTACCATCCATAATCGGAATTTCCGGTGCATCAACTTCAATAATAATATTATCAATACCTAATCCGGCTAATGCGGCATTCAAATGCTCCACGGTAGAAATTCTTATGCCATCTTCATTCACTAAACAAGTACACAGCATTGTATCGCGCACCATATTGGCATTCGCCGGAAACGTCGCCGGCGGGTTAACATCGGTGCGACAATAAATCACGCCCGTGTTTACCATTGCCGGACGCAAGGTTAGGGTAACTTTATTCCCACTATGCAAACCAACACCTGTCACCTTGATACTTTGTTTTAATGTTCTTTGTTTAATCATAATATTTTCTCTTAACTTATTGTAATACAACAAGATTAATGCTATTTATTTTTATTAAAAAAACTGGATACATTAACCCGTTGGAATGCCGGCGTATCTAATTCTTTTGACGGACGATTTTGCACCGGTTGAGGTTGCCGAGCTTGTCCGCTCGCAAGTGATCCTAATTCACCATAACCTACCCCACTTGAAATCGGTTGAGGTTGGATTAAACTGCCCTGATGATTTACCTGTTGTTCCGGTCTTAGTTGGGGATGTTTCAAAATCTGAATATCCGGCGTATCAATATCACCAATGCCGGTTGCTACAATAGTTACACGGATTTCATCGATCATCTCCGGTACTAAGGTTGTACCGACCACTACTGTCGCTTCATCAGATGCAAAAGCACGAATGGTATCCCCCACGGTATAAAATTCATCTAAACCTAAATCCATACCCGCGGTAATATTCACCAAGACCCCTCTCGCACCGGATAAATCTACATCTTCTAATAATGGGCTTGCGACCGCATCTTGCGCCGCTTTTTCCGCACGACCATCACTGACTGAACCATAAGCCACACCAGATCCCATCATGGCACGTCCCATTTCCGACATAACGGTTTTTACGTCAGCAAAGTCAACGTTAATCAAGCCGGGAGAGGTAATCATATCGGAAATACCGGTTACTGCATTGCGCAAAATATCATTCGCCGTCGCAAATGCACTAATTAACGTAACATTTTTACCTAAAACTTTGAGTAGTTTTTCATTCGGAATGATAATCAAAGAATCCACGTGCTTAGACAACTCTTTGATACCTAATTCCGCAAATTGCATCCGTTTTTTCCCTTCAAAAGAGAAAGGTTTAGTGACCACTGCAACGGTCAAAATGCCAAGTTCTTTCGCAATTTGCGCCACAATCGGCGCGGCACCAGTTCCCGTACCGCCACCCATACCGGCTGCGATAAATACCATATCGGCACCTTCCAACATAGCACGAATAGCATCCTGATCATCTTCTGCGGCTTTACGACCAACATTCGGGTTAGCACCGGCACCAAGCCCTTTCGTTGTTGCCCCGCCAATCTGCACAGTTTGCTGCACATTGCTTTTACGCAACGCTTGTGCATCCGTATTCACCGCATAGAAAATAATCTTACCGTGCTCATCTTCCGGCATCGGATAGGCTAATTCGTCAGAGCCAACAAATGTACTATCAATATCATTTTTGATCATATTAGCGACCATATGGTTGACTGCATTTCCACCACCACCGCCAACACCAACTACTTTGATGAGAGCACCGCTCATTCCATCAACATCATAATCAATTGGTTCTAACATATTCATATTTGTTCTCCGGCTATGCTAAGTCGCAGCTTAACATTAAAAAACTTAGATTTCTCTTATTGTAGATTAAAAATTGAAATTCTCAAAACTCTGAACGTATTTTATTTGCAAAATTTTTGATCGCATTCCAAATCAGCGCTAATGCACCACCGGAATTACCGTCCGAACCTACATCAATTATCTCATCCTTATTATCTTGGGTATATTGCAACAAACCGATAACTGTAGAATATTGTGGCTTATTTACATAATCGGTTAATCCGGTGATATTCAATGGTGTACCAATACGAACTTGCGCACCAAAAACCTCTGATGCACATTGTTTTAAGTCCTCAATTTGCGCACCGCCACCGGTAATTACTACGCCGGCTATCAATTCAAATTTCATTTGTTTACTTTCAAGCTCATATTTTAATTGAACAAGCTCATTTCTGACCAAGCCCAGCAACTCCGTATAACGTGGTGAAGTAACGACTGAAAGCTGTTCTTTTGTTAGAACCCGTGGTGCACGACCGCCGATACCTGCAACTTCAATTTTTTTATCCATACCGTTACTCGGGGGATTAAGCGCACTGCCATAATTAACTTTGATGCCTTCCGCATCCATACGTGATGCCGCACAGGCATAAGCAATATCATCGGTTACCCGATTTCCAGCATAAGCAATCACCTTGCTGAAACGCAATGCACCATTAGTATAAACTACAATGTCCATAGTTCCTGCGCCAAAATCAATCAAACAAACGCCTAAATCCTTCTCGTCTTCCGTCAATACCGAATATGCGGATGCAACACCGGAGAATACAATTTTATCCACTTTCAATTTACAACGCTCAACCGCTTTTTTCAGATTATTTAACCAATCTTGGTGACAAGCAATCAAATGCGCTTGCGCCTTCAAACGAACACCTTGTAAGCCTAATGGGTCTTTAATGTTCACTTGTTTATCTACGGCAAATTCTTGTGGAATTATATGTAATAGAGAAAGACCTTCGCCTATTTTGACCGAACTGGCAGTATGCATGGCAGAATCAATTTCGTCTTGGGTTACTTCACCATCAGCAATAGGAACAAATCCGTTCTCATTTAAACTTTGAATATGCTCACCGGTAATCGCTAAAGTTACGCTAAAAATTTCACAGTCTGCAACTGATTCCGCCGCATCAATAGCACGTTGAATGGAAGTGACAACAGCATTCAAATCTGTAATACTTCCTTTATCAATACCTTTTGACGGGCAACTGCCGACACCCAATACATTCACAACACCGTCATGTAACACTTCACCAACAACCGCCACGACTTTTGAAGTGCCAACTTCCAAGCCTACAATAGTTTTTGATTCTACAATCTTAGCCATTTTTACCGTTCACATTATCAATAATTATTATCTAATCCGCATCAACTATGCCCACTGCCGCACCTACGTTATATCTTAGATCAACATAAGACAACCGTTTATTTTCAGGCACTTCAATCTGCGGATAAATTGTTACAAAACGCTCTAATTTGCTTTTCCATTCACCCCGTCCTAAACGTAAAGTGACATCATTATCTAATACGATTTGCCAAGCACCTCGCGCATCAACCTTAACTGCTTTTAATGTCAGCCCTTTCAATTTTAAGTCATGATCAATTTTATTCCAAGCCTCAAGCACCATGCTGCTTTGATAATCAGGACCGGATAAATGTGGCAATTTTTGCTCCTTTACTTTTTCTATCGGAAGTTTAAATACCGTACCGTCAGTTGCCACAAACTCATTTTCATTCCAAACTGCCACCGGAAAATGCTCATTAACCCAAATGCTCAGTCTATCTGGCCAGACTTTACGCACAACTGCACTTTTTATCCAAGGCATGGTTTCAATTTGCTCGCGTACTACCTCAATATCTTGACCAAAAAAACCTTTTAACGCTCCCATTTTTATCAAGGTGTCACGCACATCCGAATAAGTGGTAAATGTCGGAGTGCCAATTAACGCAAAAGCACTAATCGGGCGATTATCCAATTTTTCCAACCAATTTTGCCAGTTAGTATAGACATAAAACAAAACACCTACAAAAACTAAGAAAAACAAAGGCTTTAATATTAAAAACTGTGTACTTCTTTGCCCTTTTGTTTTTACGCCCTGCACTGTTTTATGTTGGAACAGTTTCATTCCTTACTCAACTCCAAAATTTTCACCACTAACTGCTCAAAAGAATAACCAACTGTGGCCGCCGATTTCGGAAATAAACTATGGCTGGTCATCCCCGGGGTCGTATTGACTTCAACCAATCTAAATTGCCCTTTTCCATCCATCATTACATCAATTCGGCTCCAACCGCGACAACCAACAACATGATAAGCACGTTTGACTAACTCGCGTAATTCCTGTTCACGTTCTGCCGACAAACCGGACGGACAAAAATATTGCGTATTATCAGAAAGATATTTAGCGTTATAATCATAAAACTCACCTTCCGGCACAATTTTAATGGAGGGCAACACTTCATTATCCAATACCGGCACCGTCAATTCATCGCCCGAAAGCCATTCTTCAATTAATACCGTCTCATCAAATTTCAATGCAAATTCGACCGCTCTTTTCAAATCATCTACTGCTTTGACCTTGGTCAACCCAACGCTAGACCCCTCCAACGAGGGTTTCACCATTAACGGAAGTCCCAGTTTTTCGACAACAGCATGCGGATTTAGTTCTGCCAGCGAAGAGCGTGTCACAATCTCCATCTCCGCTACCGGCAAACCAAAGGCCTTCCACAACATTTTGGTTCTCATTTTGTCCATAGTCAACGCCGACGCCATCACGCCGCAACCGGTATAAGGAATGCCGATTTGCTCCAATAAACCTTGCATAGCGCCATCTTCACCGCTGCGCCCATGCAAAATATTAAATACCCGATCAAAGCCCCGCTCTTTTAAGGTTGCTACCGGAAATTCTTTTGGATCAATAGGATGCGCATCATAACCTTGGTTACGCAACGCATCCAACACCGCTTGACCGGAACTTAACGACACCTCTCTTTCCGCTGAAGTTCCGCCTAATAAAACAGCAATTTTTTCTTGTTTTAATGTTTTTGTCATTTTAACTACCACTATTTATTCATTCGTCCAACGTTCGGTCAATTGACGAGAAAGTTTGCTCACATTGCCCGCCCCTTGCGCCAAAATTAAATCTCCGTCTTGAATAACCTGATCCAAGATTTCCGGCAACTGCTCATGATTCGCCACAAAAATCGGATCCACTTTACCTAAGTTACGAATAGAACGACTTAACGAACGACTATCCGCCCCCGGAATTGGTGCTTCACCCGCCGCATAAACTTCCAACATAATCAGCACGTCCACTTGAGATAAGACTTGCACAAAGTCATCAAACAAATCGCGTGTACGAGAATAGCGATGCGGTTGAAAAATCATCACAACACGTTTATTTTCCCAACCTTGACGCGCCGCCTGAATGGTAACACCCACTTCTGTCGGATGGTGACCGTAATCATCTACCAACATCACTTTACCATTTGGTCGAATAAATTGTCCCAACGGATCAAAACGACGTCCCGCCCCTTGGAAATCCGCTAATGCCGCTAAAATCGCCTCGTCATCAATGCCCTCTTCTTTCGCCACTGCTAACGCCGCTGTCGCATTTAAGGCATTATGTTTGCCCGGAACATTAAGCAATACGTCTATCCGCTGACCGCTTGGTGTCATCACGGTATAATGCCCTTGGAAACCGGTTTGTTGATAATCTTCAATGCGATAATCCGCATGCTCGCTAAATCCGTAAGTGATCACCTGACGAGCGACTTTCGGAATTAATTGATTCAACACCGGATCATCAACGCACATCACTGCCAAACCATAAAACGGTAAATTATGTAAGAAATTTACATAAGTCTGTTTCATTTCCTCAAAATCACCATGATAAGTGTCCATATGATCCGGTTCAATATTAGTGATTACCGAAACCATTGGCTGCAAATGCAAAAAAGACGCATCACTTTCGTCAGCTTCTGCAATTAAATAACGACTACAGCCCAAATGGGCATTAGTGCCGGCAGATTTTACCAATCCACCATTCACAAAGGTCGGATCCAGCTTAGCCTGTGCATAAATCATTGAAATCATTGCCGTTGTGGTAGTTTTTCCATGAGTTCCCGCAACTGCAATTCCATGACGAAAACGCATTATCTCCGCCAACATTTGCGCTCGTTGGATCACGGGAATACGTCTTTCTTGCGCCGCTAAAACTTCCAAATTGTCCGGCTTAATTGCACTGGACACCACTACCACACTCGCACCTTCAATATTACCGGCTTGATGAGAAAAATAAATCTTGGCGCCTAAAGAAATCAATCGATTTGTGACCGCACTTTCTGCGATATCCGAACCGCTAATCAAATACCCCTCATTTAATAACACTTCCGCAATACCGCCCATACCTGCACCGCCAATACCGACAAAATGAATTTGACGTACCCGACGCATTTCCGGCACGGTTTGTCTTACGCGCTGTCTAAAATCTTGCATATTCTTATCCTTATCTCGCCACTTCAGAGATCACATCAGCGACACGTTTTGCCGCCAACGGAGCGGACATGGACTTCGCATTCACTGCCATATTCAATAATTTGTCACGATCTAACTGCTGTAATAAGGTTATCAAGGCTTGTGCAGTTAAATCAGCTTGTTCAATAATATACGCCGCCTCAACATCTGCCAAATATTTGGCATTTAAATATTGTTGCTTATCTTTATGTTGAAACGGAACAAAAATCGCCGGTGTTCCAACCGCCGCCAATTCACAAACCGTCAAGGCGCCGGAACGACAAATCACAACATCCGCCCAGCTATAGGACTCTGCCATATTATCAATAAACTCAAGGAGTTGTACATCTGCATCCGCAGCATAAAGTGCGGTGATTTTTTCCACTGATCCTGCACCCACTTGGTGACGAACTTCTAATTGATCGCCTAATGCATTCACTACTTCCGGCATCACCAAATTCAGCACTCTCGCCCCTTGGCTACCGCCCACCACCAACACTTTCAATTTGCCCGAACGCGACGCAAAACGCGTTTTTGGATCTGGTGTTAAAAATAAATCTTCTCTTACCGGATTTCCTACCACTTCCGCATTTGGAAATGCACTTGGAAAGGCTTGTAACACGCGGGTCGCAATTTTCGCCAACCAATTATTAGTCAATCCTGCCACAGCATTTTGTTCATGTAAAACAATCGGAACACCACATAATTTCGCGGCTAATCCGCCCGGTCCGGAAACATACCCTCCCATACCTAATACCGCATTAGGCCGGTAACGCTGAATAATTTTACGCGCTTGTAATACCGCACGTAAAACAGCAAAAGGCGCTTTCAATAACGCCTTAACGCCTTTACCGCGTAGCCCTGAAATTTGAATAAACTCAATGGGAATATTGTGCTTCGGCACTAATGCGGCTTCCATACGATCTTTGGTTCCCAACCAACAAATTTCCCAACCTTGTTTTTGCAAATATTGCGCCACGGCAATCGCCGGAAAAACATGTCCACCGGTACCGCCCGCCATTACTAATAATCGTTTTGCTTTTTCTGTCACTAGTTATCCCCAATATCTTAATCGTCACGCAAACGGGCCTGTCCACCTCGCATCAAACGGTTTTCGTGATCGATACGCAATAAAACCCCAATGCTAATTGCCATAATAATTAAACTTGAACCGCCATAACTGACCAAAGGAAAGGTCAACCCTTTAGTCGGCAGCAAGCCGAGCGCCATGCCCAAATTCACAAATCCTTGGAAAAAAATCCAAAAGCTAATGCCAAAGGCAAAAAATCCCTTAAAGCGCTGTTCCAGTTGTAGCGATTCGCGCCCGATTTTCATTGCTCTAAAAATCAATAATGCAAGTAGTACAATTACCACAAATACGCCGATAAAGCCAAATTCCTCACCGACCACTGCCATCACGAAGTCTGTATGCGCTTCCGGTAAATATTCTAATTTTTGAATGGAATTCCCCAAGCCCTCGCCACTAAACTCACCGCGCCCGAACGCCATCAGGGAATTTGATAGCTGAAAGCCGGTACCGTAAGGGTCTTTGAAAGGATCCATAAAACCGGTTAAGCGTTTTAAACGGTATGCCGACGAAATTGCCAACCAAAGCAACAATAAAATCCCCAAGCCACCTAGCGCAACGAATTGCCAGAAATTGGCGCCGACGATAAACAATAAGCTGAACGTAATAATGAAAAGTACCACCGTACTTCCCAAATCCGGTTGCAAAAGAATGAAAAAGCCTAAGGTTCCCATCACTAAGAGCGGTTTAAATGCACTGAGTTTTTTACTGCGCACTTCGTCATAACGACGGGTAAAATAACTGGCTAAAAAACAGGTTAAGGCTAACTTAGCAAATTCTGCCGGCTGGAAATTAAAAACTACCAAATTAATCCAACGTCTCGCCCCGTTAATCTTCGATCCAATACCGGGAACAAGCACTAATACCAATAAAATCAATGCAATCCAAAACAGGCGGGCGTGCCATTTTTCCCACATATCCATCGGCACCTGCACGAAAAAATAGCAAGCAAAAATCGACAATACCACATAAACCGCATCGCGTTTGGCAAAATAAAAAGAATCATTAAATAATCTTGTTCCTACAGGAATTGACGCGGAAGATACCGCAATCAAGCCGATAAATAACAAGGTAATAAACAGCCACAACAGCGCCCGATCATATAACAAATTGTTAGGAGTAATTGTCGCATTTTGCTCATACAGCCGCTTAACTTTATCTAAAAATTCCATTCCTCATCCCAATAATTTCGCCAATCGAGTAAATTCTTCGCCCCGTTTTTCAAACGAACTAAATTGATCTAAACTGGCACAAGCCGGCGAAAGCAATACCATATCACCCGCTTTCACTTGTTGACTCAACGCGTTCATTGCCTGTTCCATTGTGTCAAACAATTGACTTTGTGTCGATAGCGCCGCTAATTGTTGACCATCCTGTCCAAAGCAGTAGCAATAAATATGTGGTTGATTAATCAGGGTTTTTAATTCTGAAAAATCCGCCCCTTTACCATCACCGCCCAATAATAAATGTAAGTTTCCATCTAGAAATAAACCGGTTAATGCCGCCACAGTACTACCGACATTGGTGGCTTTAGAATCATTAACCCAACGCACACCATGAGCCAAATGGGCTAATTGAAAACGGTGATCCAAACCGCTGAACGTCGAAAGTGCGGTCTGAATTCCGGCTAAGTTAACCCCCACCGCTTGAGCCAAGGCAATAGACGCCAGTGCATTCATGTAATTATGTCGCCCGCTCAACTTAATTTGATCACAAGGCAAAATCACCTGCTCACCCGCCATCAAATATTGCTTACCATCTTCAGTTTTTAACCAATAATCCGCCTGACGTTCTGCAAAACTTACTTGGTACTGCGCGCTTTGTTGTCCATCTTCGCACGTTAATCGATCTTCTGCATTCACCACTGCGGTTTGGCAATGCTGATAAATTTTAAGTTTGGCTTGACGATAATCTTCCAAATCCACATAGCGATTCATATGATCTTCTGTCACATTCAACACTGTCGCGGCGGCGGCGTACAAACTATCGGTGGTTTCTAATTGGAAGCTGGATAACTCCAATACATAAAGATCATAATCTTCATCCAACAAGGACAACGCCGGAATGCCAATATTACCGCCCATGCCCACGTTCAAGCCGCCCGCTTTTGCCATTTCTGTCACCAGCGTCGTCACCGTGCTTTTTCCGTTCGAGCCGGTAATTGCGACAATCGGCTTGCTTGCTGCGCGACAAAATAACTCAATATCGCCAATGACTTCAACTCCGGCTTGGAGTGCGGTCTGAATTTCCGGTGTTTTAACCGCCAATCCCGGACTTATCACGATAATATCGCTATCCAATAGCCAATCCATATTCAACCCGCCGGTATGTAGCGGAATCTCGGCTTTGTGCACTAATTGATCCGCACCGGGCGGATTAGTGCGCGTATCGATCACGCGAATATTCGCTCCCTGTTTAAGCAAAAAATCCACACAAGAAAGCCCTGTTTTCCCCAAACCGATCACCGTTACTTTTTTATCTTGATAAGGCATTTTCATCCTATTTCCAACCGCATATTAACGTAATTTTAAAGTCATCAAGCCTAGCAATACCAACATCAACGAGATAATCCAAAAGCGAATAATCACGCGTGGTTCCGGCCAACCTTTTAATTCAAAGTGATGGTGAATTGGTGCCATTCGGAAAATGCGTTGCTTGCGTAATTTATAAGAACCCACCTGCAAAATTACAGAGACAGCTTCCATCACAAACACCCCGCCCATAATCACCAATAAAAACTCTTGACGCACCAATACCGCCACAACGCCCAGTGCACCGCCTAGAGCAAGGGAACCGACATCACCCATAAATACTTGTGCCGGATAGGTGTTAAACCAAAGAAAACCCAATCCAGCGCCGACAATAGCAGTACAAAATACCACTAACTCGGAAGTATGTTTAATGTATGGAATATAAAGATATTTTGACCACTCAATATTACCGGTCGCCCAAGCAATCAGCGCAAATGCTCCGGCAACAAATACCGTCGGCATAATGGCAAGACCGTCTAAACCATCCGTTAAATTTACCGCGTTACCGGTTCCGACAATCACGAAATACGCCAAAATAATATAGAATAAGCCCAATTGCGGCATCACATCTTTGAAAAAAGGAACCACTAATTTTGTCGCTTCCGTATCTTTGCCCACCGCATACATACCAAAAACCGCCACTAACGCGATAGCTGATAGCCAAAAATATTTCCAACGGGCAATTAATCCGTCGGTATTTTTGCGCGTAATTTTGCGATAATCATCAATAAAGCCCACTGCACCATAACCAAACAGCACAAATAAACTGAACCATACATAAGGATTGGTCAAATTTACCCATAACAACGTGCTAACACCGATTGAGATTAAAATCATAATCCCCCCCATGGTTGGCGTACCGCGTTTACTTAAATGGCTTTCCGGTCCATCATTACGCACTTCTTGACCGAATTTCAAAATTTGTAACCGACGAATGACCTTAGGACCAATCCACAACGACAATAAAAGCGCGGTAAATAACGCCATTGCCGCACGCATAGTGATATAAGAAATAACATTAAATCCGCTATAAAATTGTTGTAAATATTCAGCGAGCCAAACTAACATACAAAATGATCCTTTAATGAATGAATCACATCTTCCATCTTCATTCGACGTGATCCTTTTGCCAATAAAACAACTTTCTGATTTTCTTTTAATTTTTGTTCAATAATATTTTTAAGATAATCAGCTAATGTGTTTTTATCTGAAAAATGTATTCCATGAGCAACATGGGAAATCACCGCACTTTCTTCGCCAAAGCTAACCACTAACTCCAATTCGGCACTTTTGGCAAAATCCGCCACTTCTTGATGACAAGACCGAGTATTCTCGCCTAATTCCGCCATATCTCCAACAACTAAAATGCGAAATGCTGAATATTTTTGCAAAACGCGAATCGCCGCCTGCAGCGAGTTCACATTGGCATTATAGGTGTCATCCAATAACAACAGGTTTTCATCTACTTGCATTGGAAATAAACGCCCTTCAACCTGCGATTTTTGCTCCAACCCTTGCTTCACTTGTTGTAAATTTGCCCCCACATTCATTGCCAATGCTGCCGCTGCCAAAGCATTACTAATATTATGTTGCCCCAAGTATGCCGAATGTACTTCAATATTACCTTGCGGTGTGCAAAGCAAAAAAGTCGCACCATTTTCCGTCATTTGTACCTGATCGGCATAATAATCCGCTTGCGAATTTGTCACAGAAAATGACCGCACTTGATGACAGCCGATTTCCGATCGCCAACGATCCAAATAGTGACAATCCAAATTAATCACAGCCATGCCATCATCCACTAAGCCGCGATAAATCTCGCCTTTCGCTTTCACTACACCATCAATAGACCCAAAGCCTTCCAAATGTGCTGCGGCAATATTATTAACCAGCGCTACATCCGGTCGCACTAAATCCGTCGTATAAGCAATTTCACCAATATGATTCGCCCCCAACTCAATCACCGCAAATTGATGGCGCGGATCAAGACGTAATAATGTCAATGGCACACCAATATCATTGTTAAAATTCCCGTTGGTAAATAAAACCGCATCAAATTTGACCGCACTTTTTTGCAAAATCGCCGCGGTCATCTCTTTTACCGTTGTTTTACCGGAAGATCCGGTTATTGCCACAGTTTTAGGATGTAAATGCGCTTTTAGCCATTTTGCCAATTTTCCCAAAGCAAGCTTTGTATCGGCAACCACAATTTGTGGCACGTTAATGTCGCATTGGCGATCAACCACGACTGCTACACAGCCTTGCTCAACGGCGTTGTTCAAATAATTATGCCCATCAAATTTCTCGCCTTTTAAAGCAAAAAATAATCCATTTGGCGTATATTGACGGGTGTCAGAGCTAACATTTTCAACCGTCATTGCCGCATCACCTACTAACTGCCCGTTGAGGATCTCGGCAAGCTTTTTTGTTGTTAATATAATCATGACAAATAGCTCTTCGCTGTTTCTTGATCGGAAAAATGGTGCTTTTCCGTTCCAATAATTTGATAATCTTCGTGACCTTTGCCGGCAATCAAAATCACGTCATTTTCCACCGCACTTTGAATCGCGGTTTTAATCGCTTCTGCGCGTTGGTGAATAATCTGCACCCGATCAAGGTTGGTAAAACCGGCTCGAATATCTGCCATAATTTTAGCCGGATCTTCTGTGCGTGGGTTATCATCAGTGGCAATCACCTGATCCGCCAGCTTTTCCGCAATTTGCGCCATGAGCGGACGCTTACCGTTATCGCGGTCGCCGCCACAACCGAAAATGCACCAAAGTTTTCCGTGACAATGAAGACGTGCAGCAGCTAAGGCTTTTTCCAAGGCGTCCGGCGTATGCGCATAATCCACAATCACCGTCGGTTTATGCGCCACGGTGATCATTTCCATACGACCGCAAACTCCGTTTAATTGGGAAACGGTTGACGTTAATTGTTCGACTGAATAACCTAATGCCAATAAAGTTGCAGTCACCACCAGCAAATTACTCACATTAAACGCCCCGATTAAGCGACTTTCCAGTTTACCATTGCCCCAACTTGAGGTAAATTCAATGCTCGCACCTTTGCTGGTGAAAGAAAGTGCGGTCAATTTTAACCATGTTTTTTGTGTCGGCTGATAATCAGGATGGCAACTGACAGCAATAGCATTAGGCAATTGTGCCAACCATTGCACGCCAACGTCGTCATCAGCATTAATAATTTGTTGCTTGGTATACAATTCGGTAAATAAACGTTTTTTCGCATTGGCATATTCTTCTATTGTATGATGGTAATCAAGATGATCTCGGCTTAAATTGGTAAAAATTGCTGCGGCAAACGAAAGCGCTTCTACCCGATGTTGTACAAGCCCGTGCGACGATACTTCAATAGCCGCAAAATCCGCACCTTGACAAATAAATTGATCTAAGGAAGATTGAATTTCAATCGCCGATCCTGTCGTATTTGCCGCTTCTGTCGTTTTGCCAAATAGCCCGTTACCAATTGTCCCCATCACTGCGCCAGTACGCCCTAAAATTTGCGTCCACTGCGCCAGCAATTGCGCCACTGTGGTTTTTCCATTCGTTCCGGTCACACCTACTAAAGTCAAACGTTTTGATGGTGCGTGATAAAATTTATCGGCTAAGGCGGAAAGAGAGGATGATAGCTGAAAATAGGCAATGCACGGAACGCCTTGCTCAACATAAATTTGCAAATGCTGCTGTGCAAAATCAGCGTCAAAAATGACCGCACTTGCTCCTTGTTTGATGGCTTGTGCAATATATTGACGACCGTCGGTTTGATGACCTTTAACGGCAACAAAAAGACAGCCAGTCTTTACAGAGCGGCTGTCTAAGGTCATACCTGTTAACTCAATATCCGGCAATTGAAGATTTGCCCCAAAAAGTGTGGCGAGGTTTTGCATAATTTACTCTTTTGATTTAATTTACTTTTTGTTCTTTTTTATCACTAAGTCGAACCGTTCTTTTAGCGGTTTTATCCGATTCAACCGCATCCGGCATAATATTATTGGCGCGCAAGGCATAACTCATAATATTAGAGAATACCGGCGCCGAAATTGCCCCGCCGTAATAGCTCCCCGCTTTCGGTTCATTGATTAACACGACTAAAGCATAGCGAGGGTCTGAAATTGGTGCAATTCCAACGGTATACGCAACATATTTATCTACATAACGTCCGTTTTCCAGCTTTTTCGCCGTTCCAGTTTTTATACCAACCCGATAGCCCTCTACCATCGCTCTTTTGTTTTTAATTGCCACTTTTTCCAGCATATTCACAACATCCTGGGTGATTTTCTCGGAAAAAACTCGATTACCAATCACTGGCGGATCCACTTTCGTGATCGACAATGGGCGGTAAATACCGAAACTCCCTAACGTGGCATAAGCGTGTACCATTTGCAACGGAGTTGCCGTAATGCCATAACCATAGGCAACATTTGCTCGCTCAATATCCGCCCAACGCTTACGGTTAGCATTTAATAATCCGGATTGTTCCCCCACTAAACCTAAATCCGTCGGCTTTCCCAAGCCGGCATCTTGATAAGTCTCCATTAAGGCATTCGGAGGCATGCGTAACGCTAAACGACTTACTCCACGATTGCTGGAGTTTTCCAGAATTTGATCGAGTGTTTGTTTATCGCGCGGTGCTACATCCCTGACCTCATGTCCGTTAAGAACTAAAGGTCCGGTATTAATCACTTCATCACGTCGAACCGCTCCTCGTTGAAGCGCGGTCAAAATCACGAAAGGTTTGACCGTCGACCCCGGTTCAAAGGTATCGGTAATTGCACGATTACGCATTAACTCGGCTTTTACACCCACTCGGTTATTCGGATTATAAGAAGGCGCATTTGCCATTGCCAACACTTCGCCAGTACGAATATCAACCAATACTGCAGTTCCTGACTCAGCACGGTTTTCCACCACCGCAGTTTTAATTTCGCGATACACCATGGATTGTAATTTTGCATCAATACTCAAGGTAACATCATGTGCATCATATTTTTTTATATTAGCAATATCTTCTACCACATTGCCGAATTTATCTTTACGAAAGGTACGCGAACCGGATTTACCGACCAACAAGGAGTTAAAACTTTTTTCGATACCCTCAATACCTTCTCCGTCGATATTGGTATAGCCGATCAAGTGTGCCGTTTTTTCTACCTGCGGATAAAAACGTCTTGCTTCATCTTCAAGTATAATTCCCTTCAAATTCAGTTTTTTAACATAATCTGCAATTTGTGGTGAAATTTGACGTGCCAAATAAACAAAGCGCGATTTTGGATTTTTCTCAATATTTTTCAACATATTGTTATAAGAAATGCCTAATCCCTTCGCCAAAGCAGTCCAACGTTCTTTATCTTTTAACGAATTTTGATCAAAAATCACCTTCGGATCGGCAACCACCGCATACATTGGCACACTAACGGATAATAATTGCCCATTACGATCTAAAATTGAACCGCGGACAGAAAGAATCGTTTGCGTACGCAACGAACGTTTGTCAGCTTCATTCATCAGTGGCTCAGAATTCACTACTTGCACATAAGTCGCTCGCGCAATCAATGCGCTTAATCCCATTAAAACCACCGCAATCGCCCAATAAAAACGCCCTTTTAAAAAACTTTTTTCATAAACGACAGGCTTTTTATTGCGTTTAGCACCTTCAATATTGTTAAGATATTTTCTTGTTTTATTTAGATTTTTTTATTATTTTGATTAACCATTATTTATCCTTAACCTACTCTAAAATAATCACTTCTTTGTCAGCGGCAATGCCTTTCATTTTTAACTTTTCAGTCGCGATAGATTCAATGTGAGTATTATCGCTTTGAGTCGCCTCTTCCAATTTCAAATTGCGAAATTCATTTTCTAACGCCTGTTGCTGAAAAACCAATTCATTTTTTTCAGCAATCAATCCTCGGGTTTGATGAGTGATCCAAATGGTTCCAAAGGCAGTCAATAACACAGAAAACATCAATAAAAACAACAACTTATTGGCTGAAAATAAATCCTCTAAAATAATCTGCTGCAGCGGGTAACGCTCTGAAGTAGTTAACATTTAAATCCTCTCCGCTACGCGCAAAACCGCACTTCTAGAACGAGGATTTGCCTGCATTTCTTCTTCTGTGGGCATAATCGCTTTACCAATCACTTTCAAGGTCTGATTTTTATTAATTTGATCCTCACGCAAAGGTAATCCTTTCGGCAAACTTTCTCCTTTGCTTTGTTTACGCATGAAATGTTTCACCATACGATCTTCTAAAGAATGAAAACTAATAACCGATAAACGCCCCTGTGGCGCAAGTACACTCAAAGCACCTTGTAACACTCGCTCAAGTTCATCCAACTCTGCATTAATATAAATACGAATGGCTTGAAAACTGCGGGTTGCCGGATGTTTATGTTTATCCTTAAAGGGAACTGATTGAGCAATCAATTCAGCTAACTGCAAAGTACGAATTAGCGGATCCGTGCCATTTTGCACCGCACTTTTATTATATTGCACAATCGCTTGCGCAATACGTTTAGCAAAACGTTCTTCACCGAAAGTTTTCAGTACCCAAGCTAAATCTTGCTCCGAAACCTGTTGCAGCCATTCAGTCGCGGAAATTCCTTGCGAAGTATCCATACGCATATCTAACGGACCGTCTTTCATAAAACTAAAACCACGTTCTGCATCATCTAATTGCGGCGAAGATACACCAAGATCCAGCAAAATCCCATCAATTTTTCCAACCAAATTAAGCTGTGTGCAAATTTCCGGAATAGCAGAGAAACTATTGTGTTCAATATGAAAGCGTTTATCTTGGATAGCCTGAGCGGCACGGATGGCTTGAAGATCGCGATCAATGGCAATAAGACGACCGTTTTCGGACAATTTCGATAAAATCAAACGGGAATGCCCACCTCGTCCAAAAGTACCGTCAATATAAATCCCCTTTTCTTTCAACATTAACCCATCTACCGCCTCGTTTAGCAAAACAGTAATGTGTTCAGATGAAGAAAATGGATTTTGCATGACCATCATTTTTCCCAAAATAAAAAGATAATTTAACGTTCGATAAGATAACACGGTGCACAATTGTACACCGTTTATCTTTGCTAGTGCCGCTGTTTTTTTCTTTAAAAAGCAATGCTTTCTCTTATAACGACAGCGTATTTAATGCTTCCGACAATGCAAATTGACCACTGGCACCCAATGCCATGTCTTTTTCAATTTGAGTTTGCCATTCGATCTCGCTCCAGATCTCGAATTTATTTAATTGTCCGACCAACATTAGCCCTTTTTCTAACTTAGCGTGTTGGCGCAATAGACTGCTTATCAAAATACGTCCTGCACTATCCAATTCACATTCGGTGGCATAACCTAACATCACCCGTTGTAAACTACGTTGTTGAGGATCAAAATTTGATAGCTGTAATAATTTTTGCTCGACCATTTCCCATTCATCCAAAGGGTAAAGTAACAAGCAAGGTTGGCGAATATCCACGGTGCAAACCATATTGCCTTGATTTTTTTCCATAATCTCGGCACGATAGCGGGTTGGGATAGCCACTCTTCCTTTTGAATCTAAATTAACCGCTGATGCACCGCGAAACATAGTGTTACCCAACTATTATTAAACGAGCTTTAACTTATTGGTATTTTCGTTCTATTTTTACCACAAAATACCACTTTTCACCACTTTCCGTAAGTTTATTATTAGTTTCACCAAGTTGCAAGCAGTTTAAGCGCCAAGAAATGTAAAGTTATGTATATTTCTATATATCCAGAAAAACAAAAACCACTTACACGTTAAAAGTAAGTGGTTTTTAATAAACGACTTAGAAATAAGAATCGATTATTCCAGTGATGCCAATTCTTCCGGTGTTTTTACCGGTTTAAGTAATCCAAAGAATAACAAGCCACATACACCAGTACAAGCAAGACCGCCCCATACGGAAATATCATAGCTTAATCCAAAACCAATTGGAGCATTTAATATGAAAGTTGCGCAAACTGCGGTCATGAATAATGCCGGAATGGTGGCAATCCAGTGGAATTTACCGGTACGTAATAAATAAGCAGCCCCGACCCATAAGGTAATCATGGCTGTGGTTTGGTTCGCCCAACCGAAGTAACGCCATAAGATTTGGAAATCAATGGTTGAAACATAGAAACCTACTGCAAATAACGGTATGGCAATCATTAAACGTTTACCAATATTACGTTGATCGAATTTTAAGAAATCGGCAATTAATAAGCGAGCCGCACGGAATGCGGTATCGCCAGAAGTGATAGGTAATACCACAACCCCTAATACCGCTAAGATACCGCCAAATAAGCCTAACATACCAATCGCAGAGTCATAAACCACTTTGGATGGCGTCCCCTTTAATGCTTCTACTAAAGAGGCCTGTTCAGGATAGAAACTTAACCCGACCATACACCAAATTAATGCAATTATACCTTCACCAATCATCGCTCCATAGAAAATAAATCGACCTTCTTTTTCATTTTCAGTACAACGTGCCATTAACGGAGATTGAGTCGCATGGAAACCGGAAATCGCCCCACAAGCAATAGTGATAAACAATAAAGGCCAAATCGGTAAATTATTCGGATGCATATTTTTAAAGAAGTCTAAGAAACCAATATCAGTACCGATAGTTCTAAAAAGCGGGATCCCTTCGAATAATAAACCGAACAACATGCCTAAGGTCATAAACATTAATAATGCACCGAAGAACGGATAAATACGACCAATAATTTTATCGATCGGAACTAATGTCGCAATAATGTAGTAAACGAAGATAATGGTTGTCCACACAGTTAAAATTGTCCCTGCCGATGCACCGGCTTCATCATTAACTGCCGCCGCTCCCACAGAACCGGAAGACATTAAATCACTGGTAATATTCGTTAAAAGTGACGCCGGGCTCGCAACGAATACCACACCGACTAATAATAACAACAAAATAGCGAATACATTCATAAAATGTTTCGCTGGACGACCAAGATATTTACCCGCAAGATAAGGAATATTTGCCCCACCGTTACGAATACTTAACATACCGGTTAAATAATCGTGTACCGCGCCGGCAAAAATACAACCGAAAACGATCCATAACATCGCTACCGGTCCATACAATGCTCCTAAAATAGGACCAAAAATCGGACCGGTACCAGCGATATTTAATAACTGGATTAACCAAATTTTCTTTTTGGTCATTGGCACATAATCAACCCCATCTTGTTGCGCATACGCCGGCGTTTCGCGCCCCGGATTGATTACAAATACTTTTTCCACAACCTTACTGTAAATAAAATATCCCACCAGCAAAATTGCGACACACAATAAAAACCACAACATAAAAAACACCTCATACGGATAAAAAATACATTTGCCTTACAATATTAAGAAAAATAAAGTAGGCGTATTTTATGGAGTTGTTATAATTAAGTAAACTGAAGTTTAGTTGACCGGCTAAACTTTATTTGGAAATTTGTGATTCTCATCACAGTTTTTCATTTCAACAGGCGCTTTATCCGGAATTTTATTACCATTTTTATCTGCCCTAACCACCGGCATACAACCACAATGTCGCCCTTCCAGCCCGGCTTCTTCATAAAATTGATTGTATTTTTGCCAAAGTCGTTTCAACCAACTCTTCTTTTGTTTTGTCATACGCCCTCTTTTTACAGTGTAAATCGCTAATATAATTAGCCTTGTTCGTTAAATTTCACTATAGCTAAGTTGTTGCAAAAAGACCTTAATTTCTAACCGCACTTTTTTTAACCAATCTTTTTTCCCCATATTTCCCATGATACATGGATTTTGCCCTGAATAACGCAAAAAATCCTGTAACAAAGGGGTATTTTCCAATTCATAATGTCGCGCCAAACGTCTCAACGACGGAATTGTCGCCACTAAAGTGCGGTGAAAATTGGCAAAGTTTTGCAAATATCGCCAATCTTCCGCCTGCAACGTCCAATCAGGAGAGGCAATATCCCATGTCGTCGCCAGCGGATGAAATGATAATGCCATATCACGTTGAAATTGCCCTGCAACCACTTGACAAAAATCATCTCCCGCCGCCGTCAACGGATAAAGCGCAATCGCCGCATAATGCCCACTACTGGCTTCCTGATGCTCCCCAATATGCGCCAACACAAAGCCGCATTTTTGCCAAAATGCCCATAACTTGGGATGATAACCAAAGCTAACCGATAAAAAATCTACTGTCGTTTTTTGCAATGCATGCACCAATTGCTGACCCAGCGTTTTTTGTCGCCATGCCGGCTGCACTGCAATGCGGGAAATACGCAATGAGGTCAGCTCGCAAGCTGCCGCTAAATCCCATTGAAACGCCAAGACCTGCGCCGCGAGATTGCCCTTTGGACGCCGCTGCCCACGACGAATTTGCCCCACCAGATCCGAATCTTGCATCCCGCCCTCATGCACCGCCCAAATACCACCGAGTAATTGCGCCTGCACTTTTGCCATCACAAATGCTTGCTTGGGCGCATCTAATAAACGTCGCAAATCAATAGGCGAGGTACGATAATGAGCTTGCGTCAATAACGCATAAAACGCATCCGGTTGTTTGGCGACCTCCGCCGGCAAATAAGGACGGATGTGGATACTGGCGGGTTGAAAATAGGGCAAGGCAGGAAATTGAGACTCAATATCCAGCAATAACAGGGTTTCAAGAAACGCCTCGATCGGATCGTTTTGTTCCCAGCGCAACGGTTGCGTTAAGGTAAAATGGGTAAAAGTGCGGTCAATTTCTTGCTGAAATTTCAAAGAAAAACCGCGCCCCGTCCCTTCGTAACTGTGCGTCGTGGTGCTAAAAATTACGTGTTTAAAGTGTTGCGCAAAAATCGCCAACAGCGGCAACGGGATCATCGCCGCTTCATCCACCAACAACCAAGCATCCTGATAATGTTGCGGCGCACGTTGCAATTGCGCGGCTAACTTATCCGGCGCGATAAAATTCAGCATTTGAGTGGAAAATTGCTTTAAGGTATGCACTGCATTTTTATTAGGTGCAGTAAGATAAAGCGGATCGATTAATTTATCGGCAAGTAATCCCAATAAGGCGGATTTTCCACGACCACGTTTCGCGGTCAAAAAATATAATTCGCTTTGTTGCAACAAAATCTGACGGATAATTTCCTGCTGCTCCGGCGTGGCACGATGTACCGTTGTCGGCACAAAAATCGGCGAAAAATCCACCGCGCTTATTGTTGTCTCATTTGGCTTCAACACCGAAAAACCATATTGTCGAATACATTGCTTCAAACGCATTACAAAATGTGGCGTAGCGATCGGAGAAGATTCACCGCTCCAGCGCAAACTGTCCTGATCCGGCAGCGGTTCCCATTCCTCCCAGGCAGGAACCAGCACCCACAATCTTCCGCCGCCAACTAAGGTACCGCAAACGATCGCCAGCGCTGCTAAATCCATTCCTTCACGAGCGTCAAAAACAATGTGACCAAAGGATTGCCCGAGTAAATTTTGGGCTTGTGAAAAAGGATAAAACATAGGCTGAAAATCCGCCACATCAGGCTTCGTCATCCCCACCCATAATAAATGAGGATGATGGCAAAATGGACGAATATCCGCTTGCACAAGAAAGGTCAGTTGGCGTGGCGACATGATATTATACTTTTTCTGCGAGATAAGGATCCGCAAAACCTAAACCGAGCATAATTTCCGTTTCCAAACTTTCCATTTCTTCCGCTTCGGCATCTTCAATATGATCGTAACCAAGTAAATGCAAACAGCCATGCACCGCCATATGCGCCCAATGCGCCATTAACGGTTTGCCTTGCTCCTGTGCCTCTTGCTCCACCACTTGGCGACAAATCACCAAATCCCCCAACAACGTTAATTCCACTTCATCCGGACATTCAAACGGAAACGACAACACGTTCGTCGGTTTATCTTTGCCACGATAGGTTAAATTTAACTGATGGCTTTCCACTTCATCTACAATACGAATAGTAATTTCAGGCTCAATACTCTCCGCACGTACAGCCTGCGTAGCCCAAAGGGTAAATTGCTCAAGAGTGGGTAAATTAGTTTGATCTGAACTTGCGATTTGTAGATCGATGATGACGTTTTTCATAATTTTATCATTTAATTTTAATCTAAAGTGCGGTTGATGTTAGCACAGTTTCAACCAGGGATAAAACCCCTATCAAGGTTTCTGCAATTCTTTCAAAAATGCCGCAAAATGGCTTTTTTGTGAATGCGTTAATCCCGCCCAAACGCGATCTACTTCATCCCCACTCCAGTCAAAACTATCCATACAATCGGAGAAGAAATAGCTGATTGGTGTTTTTAAAAAAGTCGCAATCGCCACGAGATGAGCCACGTTGATTTTGTTAGTGCCACGTTCATAGCGAGAAAACTGCGGTTGAGAAATATCTACATATTCAGACAGTTTTTCCGCTGTGTAACCCAATTCTTTACGTCTTTTTTGAATACGCTGCCCGATCAATCGATCTATATCACTTGGAACAAATTTCGCCATATCTATACACTTTAAGGAATATTCTATAAATGCATATTTTCTTTATTTTTATTCTTGAAATAAGAAACATAAAAGAATACAATGCAAATAAATATTCATTTATGTAATAAAATTGTATGGAGTATTCTATGAGAAATTTAATCATCTTATGTTTATTTGCTGGATTTGCTGTATCTTCTTACGCAGTTCGTTGTGCTGATTTTTCAACACAGCAAGAAGCACAAGAATATATGGAAAGAACAGGTGATACTCGTCTTGACGGTGATCGAGATGGCGAAGCTTGTGAATGCTTACTCGGAGGCACTAGATATGGCTCCAGTATTTGTCGTAAATCATCTTAAAAAAGGAAATCAAATGAAAAAAATTGCTACATTTTTACTTGCTGTATTTGTATTAGGTACTATTAGTTCTTTAGCACAAGCCGGTCAATGTGATTATGACTGGCAACGAGCAAAAGATGGTTCGCGTTGTGGTGATAGAGCTGCAAACAAACGATAAGAAAATGAGCCGAATAAGCCAATTATTCGGTTCATTTAATTATGCTTTTTACTATTCTTCTTTTTCCAATCGTTTTTTTCCGCTAGTTTTTGTTTGCGAATTTCATCTTCCGCCTCCCAACGTTCATAGGCTTGGACAACCTTCGCCACCACCGGATGGCGCACAATATCTTGACTATCAAAATAGTTAAAGCTCAATTCCGGCACATTTCCTAACACTTCCATCGCATGGCGCAAACCGGATTTTTGGCTACGAGGCAAATCAATTTGCGTCACATCGCCTGTGATCACTGCTTTGGAATTAAAACCAATACGGGTAAGAAACATTTTCATTTGTTCTACCGTGGTATTTTGACTTTCATCCAAGATAATAAAACTGTCGTTTAACGTCCGTCCGCGCATATATGCCAAAGGCGCAATTTCAATGACATTACGCTCCATCAATTTTTGTACTTTTTCAAAACCAAGCATTTCAAACAAAGCATCATATAATGGACGCAAATAAGGCTCAATTTTCTGCCCTAAATCGCCCGGTAAAAAACCCAATTTCTCCCCAGCCTCTACCGCTGGACGAGTCAACAACACACGACGAATTTCTTGTTTTTCCAACGCTTCAACCGCTGCTGCAACTGCTAAAAAGGTTTTCCCGGTTCCCGCCGGACCAATTCCAAAGCTAATATCATGAGTCAAAATATTGTGCAAATATTCAATTTGATTTTTACCGCGCGGCTTAATTAAACCACGCTTGGTTTTAATCGTGGCACTATAAACGCGGCTTTCTTCCCGTTCGTTATGCGCCTGCAACAACATTCGGCTTTCTTGAATCGCCATGTGGACATCTTCCAAATCCAATTCTTTCACCTTGCCCCACACCACGGCAGTTTCCATATACAAAACTTGAATTAATTTGACCGCACTTTGCAATAATTGCGCATGATGCGGTTTCGCCTCGTCCTCTTGAGATTGGATCGTAAAGGTAAAATTTCGTCTTGAAATCAACAAATTAAATGCTTTTTCAATCAATTGGATATTTTCATCAAAAGTGCCGCACAAGGCTTGTAAACGCGCATTATCTTGCGGTTCAAGGGTAAATGTTTCAGTCAAATCGTGAGTCAAAGGACAATCCTTACAGGGTTGATAAATAATAATTTAGTGTAACAAATTTTTCCCGTGGCGACTAATATCCTTTTGCCTAAGCAAATGAAATTTTTTTCAATAAAAAAGCCGATCTACTGTTAGCAATACATAGAAAAATATTGTACATTAAAGACAAACCGATAAAAGTGCGGTTGAGTTTATTAAATTTTTAGGTGGATAATATGATGTCACATAGAATTTTAACATTGTATAAGATAGATAATAATCCTTTGGTTGATAGTTTAAATAATTTAGAAATTAGTGGAAAAATAAGATTCTTAAAAAGTGTTTTGTTAAAAAACAGCCAATTTAAAGTAGATGATAATGGTGATTGGCGGCTTAAGTTTTTTGTTGGTAAAATTTACGAACAATCCTTTTTAGTAAGTGAAAATTTAGATCTTAAGGAAGTTGAATTATCTACACTAAGTGTGATTATTGATAAGTATAATGGCTTTAATTCAGAACATTCGGAACACCTATCTTTATCTATACGAGATAATAAATCAATAAAACTTGAAAAATTTTTAGAATACTCATCTCACTATAGTTATATTGATGCCAAAGGAATAGCATTTTTTCTCAATTTTTTTTTTTTTTTTTACAGGATCATTTTAAACGTCATATAATTTTACAAGCTTTGGCATATGCTTATTTAGGTGCAATTGAATTTATAACAAATAAATTGGCAGAAAAAGTAAATTGTAATGATTGTAATATTTCTGATTTAAATGATCTCTATATTGAAGCAGCAAAATTTAATTCTGTATTTTTCTTTTATCAACCTGTTCTAAGTAAAAATACCGGTTTAACAGAAGCTTGGCGTTGTATTGATAAAGCTCTAGAAGTTAATATTTCCTCTAAGGAACTTCTAGAACAGTTATCCATGGTTCATTATATTTTAAATTTAGATTCAGAAAATAAAAAAAGGGCGTTGGAAAAGCAAGCCAAGAACAAACAAGAAAAATGGAATTTAGCTTTTGTTATTATAGGAATTATTCTCGCTATTATAGAATTATTAAAATAGGATAAAAATGACCAACCTAGTAATCATTGATACAGGCTGTGCAAACCTGTCATCTGTAAAATTTGCATTCGACCGTCTGAATATTCAAGCGGAAATCAGTCATGAAATTACAAAGATTAAATCAGCGGATAAATTGCTGTTACCCGGCGTAGGCACAGCGGTTGCGGCGATGAAAATCTTACAAGATCGCAAACTTATTGACACTATCCAAAATGTCGCCCAACCAATGCTTGGTATTTGTTTGGGGATGCAATTAATGACGGATTTTTCCACTGAGGGCAATGTAGATACCTTACGTCTAATGAGCGGTAAAACCGAGTTGATTCCAAATACGGGCTTGCCACTGCCGCATATGGGCTGGAACCGTGTGCGTTACGAACAGGATCACCCCTTATTTGCCGGCATTGAGCAGAATAGCCATTTCTATTTTGTACATAGTTATGCCATGTTACCGAATAAAAATACCATTGCAGTAAGCCAATATGGTGTGGATTTTTCGGCAGCGATTGCGAGTAAAAACTTCTACGGCGTACAGTTTCACCCTGAGCGTTCGGGCAAAAATGGATCGTTGTTGTTGAGGAATTTTGTGGAGAATATCTAATGGCTGAAGTATTAGCCCTTAAAATCGGTTTAGTGGAAAATGTTATCTTTGCAGACGGTACAATTCTAGAAACAGCGATTCGTAAACGACCTGTGGACAAAATGGTTGTTCATGAATTAGGCGCAGAAGGTAATGAGGTTGCCTTAAAAGCACATCACGGTGGCGTGGATAAGGCACTGTTTTTTATGGCGGATAAAACGTTCGAAAAACTGACCGCACTTATCGACAAGAATTTTGATTGGCGCAATACAGCGATTTATGGTGAAAATTTTGTGGTATCGGAATTGGATGAAACTAATGTTTGCGTAGGTGATCACTATCGAATTGGTGATGTGATTTTTGAAGTGTCGCAACCGCGTAAGCCCTGCGAGCGTTTGTCGTTAAATGCCGACTGTGCGAACACGCAAAAAATCGTACGCGAGCAAGGTTTAACCGGTTGGTATGTGCGTATCATTCAAACAGGTACTTGCAAAAAAGGCGATACGATTCATCTCCTACAACGCCCTTATCCGCAATTGAACATTGCGTACCTAAACCAATTGGCGGTACAAAAACCAACGAAAACTATGCGTGAAGATTTGGAAAACACACTGGCGTGTGATGTATTGGCGGAGGCGTTCAAGCGAGCGTTGTGGACGCAGTTGAGACGGATTTAATAACGCTTCCCCTTCC
The DNA here is from genome assembly GCF_002263215.1 of Actinobacillus seminis. Classification (GTDB taxonomy): domain Bacteria; phylum Pseudomonadota; class Gammaproteobacteria; order Enterobacterales; family Pasteurellaceae; genus Actinobacillus_B; species Actinobacillus_B seminis. The sequence goes on along the minus strand of NZ_NLFK01000006.1, from coordinate 86,329 downwards.
CCACAAACGGGCCGGAGGAAAAATAAAAAGGAAACACAATGAAAAAATCAATCATCATCCCCGCCCTCGATCTTATCGACGGGCAAGTTGTCCGCCTACATCAAGGCGACTACACAAAACAAACAACTTACAGCGATAACCCTATCGAACAATTTGCCAGCTACTTTGCACAAGGGGCGGAGCAGTTGCATTTGGTGGATCTCACAGGAGCGAAAGATCCTGCAAAAAGACAGACCGCACTTATTGGCAAAATTATTGAAGCCACAAATTGTAAAATCCAAGTGGGCGGTGGCATTCGCAGCGAACAAGATGCAGCGGATTTACTGGCGGTAGGGGCAAATCGTGTAGTGATTGGCTCAACCGCGGTGAAAGAGCCTAAAATAGTGAAAAGCTGGTTCAATAAGTATGGTGCGGAGAAATTTGTGTTGGCGTTGGACGTAAACATTGATGCAAGCGGTCAAAAAATCATTGCGATTAGTGGTTGGCAAGAAGCGAGCGGAGTATCGTTGGAAGCATTGATTGAAGATTTCCAAGCTGTCGGTTTGCAACACGTTTTATGCACCGATATTTCTCGCGACGGTACACTGGCCGGCTCAAACCTGGATTTATATAAAGAAATCTGTGCAAAATATCCTGATGTGAATTTCCAATCGTCTGGCGGTATCGGCTCATTGGATGACATCAAAGCGTTAAAAGGCACCGGCGTAGCCGGTGTGATCGTGGGTCGTGCGTTGTTGGAAGGTAAATTTAATGTAGCGGAGGCTATCAAATGTTGGCAAAACGGATAATTCCTTGTTTGGACGTGCGTGATGGACAAGTGGTAAAAGGCGTGCAGTTCCGCAATCACGAGATTATCGGTGACATTGTACCACTGGCAGCGCGCTATGCGGAAGAAGGGGCGGACGAGTTGGTATTCTACGATATTACTGCCTCATCAGACGGTAGAACTGTGGATAAAAGCTGGGTGCAACGCGTGGCGGAAGTGATCGATATCCCGTTTTGCGTAGCCGGTGGCATTAAAACCATTGATGATGCGGAAAAATTATTTGCTTTCGGCGCGGATAAAATCTCCATAAATTCGCCCGCACTTGCCAACCCTAAATTGATCACACAACTGGCGAATCGCTTTGGGGTGCAAGCGATTGTAGTGGGCATTGATAGCTGGTTTGAGAAAGAAACAGGCAAATACTGGGTGAACCAATATACGGGTGACGAAAGCCGCACTCGCCAAACCAACTGGCAGCTGCTTGACTGGGTGGCGGAAGTGCAAAAACGTGGCGCAGGCGAAATCGTGCTAAATATGATGAACCAAGACGGTGTACGCAACGGTTATGATTTAGTACAACTGAAAAAAGTGCGCGAAGTCTGTAATGTGCCGTTAATCGCATCAGGCGGCGCCGGTGAAACGGTTCATTTTCGTGATGCATTTATTGACGCAAACGTGGACGGAGCGCTGGCGGCGAGTGTGTTTCATAAAAGGATTATTGATATTAGGGTTCTAAAGGATTATTTAGCTCAACAAAATGTGGAAGTACGTAGATAATCAGTAGGGAAGCCATGCCGGCGTCCGTTGTAAAGACGGAGTGCAGTTTACGGACACGAATCATGTTCCTCATACCCTACATACATTTCGTTATAAGTGCGGTTAAATTTTAGGAAAAATATGCAAAACACAATAAATTGGGAAAAAGTAGATGGTTTATTACCCGTTATCGTTCAACACGTTCAAACCTGTGAAGTACTGATGTTGGGTTATATGAATCAAGAGGCTCTCGCCAAAACCATTGCGGAGAAAAAAGTAGCTTTTTTCTCTCGTACCAAACAGCGTTTATGGACAAAAGGCGAAACTTCAGGCAATTTTTTGAATGTGGTAGATATGAGTTTGGATTGCGATAACGATACGTTATTAATTTTAGTAAATCCAATCGGTCCAACTTGCCACACGGGAAAAGAAAGCTGTTTTCATCAGTTTGAAACTCAATCCGAAGGCGAATGGACGTGGTTTGCTAAGTTGGAACAAGTTGTAGCTGAACGTAAAAATGCCGATCCTGAAAGTTCTTATACCGCTAAACTTTACGCTAAAGGTACGAAGAAAATCGCGCAAAAAGTCGGCGAGGAAGGGGTGGAAACCGCCCTTGCCGCAATGGCGAAAGATCAAGAGGAAATCATCAGCGAAGCGGCAGATTTGGTCTATCATTTAACTGTGTTATTACACAATGAAAATCTGGCGTGGCACGACGTAATGGAAAAACTTAAAGCGCGTCATCAAGGCATTGGATTACATCCTGAGGGTTCAAATAAATAATGACTAAAATTAGGTATGGCATCTTATTCTAAGAAGAATATATGCGCTATTTTTACCAAGCAGTAAACCAAGACGATTGGCGCTGTGGCAGCTGCGGTGGCTGTATTTAAGCCACCGCGAAAACTTTCCCAAAATTGACCGCACTTTACTGCGCGTTTTTACGCAGCAATTTGTCAATCACTCTCGACACTGCAAAAAAACCAAAGGTAGCCGTAATCATCGTTGCCGCACCAAACCCGTTAGCGCAATTCATGCTTGCCGATACCTCACAATGCTCCCCCATTTGTGGAAAAATCAAAGGTTGGGTGGAAAAAACACAATCCACGCCAAATTTCCGCTTAGTATTTTGTGTAAAACCATATTCCTTGCGTAAAAATGACCGCACTTTTGCCGCCAACGGATCTTGAATGGTTTTACTTAAATCAGCAATTTGAATTTGCGTCGGATCCGTTTGCCCGCCCGCGCCGCCAATGGTAATCACCGGGATTTTGTGGCGCTTACAATAAGCAATCAACGCAGCCTTGGTTTTCACACTATCAATAGCATCAATCACATAATCATAACCACGATCAAGATAATCCTCCAAATTATCCGGTGCAATAAAATCATCAATAATTTCGACCGCACATTCCGGATTAATCAAGCGCACCCGCTCTTTCATCACTTCCGTTTTAAGCAACCCCACATTGCCGGATAAAGCATGAATTTGACGATTAATATTGGTGACACAAATATCATCCATATCAATCATAGTAATATTACCGATACCTGAACGCGCCAAAGCTTCCACCACCCAAGAACCAACGCCTCCAATGCCGATCACCGCAATATACGATTGACGAAAAATTGCCAATGCTTCAGCACCATACAAGCGACCAATGCCACCAAAGCGCTGTTCATAATTATCAATACGTTCTGTCATTATTGTAATAACCAAGCTCTACCATAATGTTTAGACAAACCGGCAATATGCCCCGCTTCGTCGCCAATACCGCGATATAAGTCAAAATGATGACCTTTGACTGCGCCGCCCACATCAAGTGCGACCATTAAATTTAATTTATGTTTACCGATCCAATTGCCTTCGTTATCAATTTCAGGCACTTCCACCAACAACACCGAACCGGAAGGAATGAGGCTGCGATCGGCAGCAATGGACGCCATAGGCACCAAAGGTACACCGGCTGAACCACGCACCTTTCCATTCGGATCATTTTTAAAGAAAACATATGATGGATTGCGCTCTAATAAACTTTGTAAACGTGATGGATTTGCGTTTGCCCAGTCTTTGATAGCTTGAATGGACATTTTTTCTTTTGGAATTTCACCATCTTCCACCAACAAACGCCCGACCGCCACATAATCAAAACCGTTTTGACCGGCATAAGCAAAATAATTTAAATCACCATTACCAAAATCCACATAACCGCTGCCTTGTACACCAAGTAAGAAATTATCGATCATAGAATCACTGTACGCCAACTCCAAGCCTTTGCCTTTCAACGCACCGGCATAAATTTGCGCACGCGTAAAACGTTTTTGCGTCGGCATTGCATAAATCGGTTGATTGTATTTGCCTTGCTGTGTCTGCCGCGCATGAATTACCGGCGAATAATATCCTGTCATTAACACATTTTGGTATCCATCTTGCCCCTTCATGATTTGAGGATGAATATCAAATGTTGATAAATCATTTATATCTGCACCTGTCAAAACCCAATCGGTTATTTTTCTATACACATTGGCAAAGCGCTTACTTAAGCTCTGTGAATAGCTATATATATTGGATAACTGCGTTAAAAAATCCCCCTGATTTCTAACCGCACTTTTATTTTCTACTTCTAATACCGGCATTAAGTTTACTTGCTGATAACTTCTTCCTACATATTGAGCACCGAATTTTTCGTTAGTTTCTTGTGTTGAGTGATTGCCGGTATGTTGGGTAGAGGAACATCCCGGTAAAAATAATATGCCGAAAATCACAGCGATTTTTCTTATTGAAAGCGGTTTTAACCACATAATGAAGCCCTAACTAAAATAAACAAACAATGCTAAGGTATCAAAAAATGACTTGAAGATATAGCGCATTTACAGCAATAGAAGAAAAAATATCCATATTGTTTGTTTTTATACCAAATACATTATTTCACCCAATTTTTACTTGCATAAAAATTTCAAAAGCGTATTATGCAGGTACAGACGCGGGGTGGAGCAGCTTGGTAGCTCGTCGGGCTCATAACCCGAAGGTCGTCGGTTCAAATCCGGCCCCCGCAACCAGATTTCGCAAGGCGGTTTGTTTATAGCAAACCGCTTTTTGTTACGTTTAAAATACGCAAAAGGGCGGTGACTTTTTGCGTTGTTTTTTATATATATCCGTTGTAATGCCTTTTTTACAGCACAAAAAAACCATCATTGCTGATGGTCTTTGTACTCACTTGATTTGACTAAACTAAAACAGCGACGTTTTCCGCTTTTTTACCACGTTTATCATCAATAATATTGAAAGTCACAGATTGACCTTCTTTTAAAGTGCGAAACCCATTGGTTTGAATGGCTGAAAAATGAACAAATACATCTTCCCCATTTTCCGCTTGTAAAAAACCAAATCCTTTTGTTTCGTTGAACCATTTAACGGTTCCTTTACTTTGTGACATTACATAATCCTAATAAATAAAAATCTTGAGATAACGCTATAAAATATGGTGATATAAAACAAATTTTTTAATTTAGCCAGTCAATTATTCGTGCTATCCATGACGCCTTTATGACAAAGGCAACACCATACTAACAGTATATATTATAAATAGCACGCTTTATTTTGCGATAATGTCAAATTTCTTACTTTGTTGATAATTTATCCAATAATTTTTGATGAATACCGCCAAAACTCCCGTTTGACATCACTAAAATATGATCGCTTTCGCGCACTTCAGCGATCACCATATCGACTAATTTATCAATATTTCCCGACCAGCTTGCCGGCTGCACACATTGATTACCAATCTCCACAACATCCCAAGGAATGCTGTCCGGCTGTAATAAAAAAACATGATCCGCGCGCGCTAACGCCGGAGCGATTTCGTCTTTATGTACGCCCATTTTCATAGTGTTAGAACGTGGCTCCAATACTGCCAAAATGCGCACGCCGCCGCCCACTTTATCGCGAAGTGCGGTCAATGTCGCGAGAATTTCCGCTGGATGATGAGCAAAATCATCATACACCGTCACGCCATTCACCTGCCCTCTCACCTCCAAACGACGTTTAGCATTCACAAAGCCGGATAAGGCTTTACAAGCATTTTCGATACCTACGCCCGCATGATACGCCGCGGCAATCGCCATCAAGGCGTTGTGCATATTATGCTGTCCGACAATATTCCATTGTACTTCACCTGCTTTTTTACCCTGATGATACACGTCAAAATACGAACTGTCGTTCGTCAAACGCTCCGCATACCATTGTTGATCCTGCCCCAAATATTGGCATTGCGACCAGCAGCCCATCTCCAAGGTTTCTTTCACGCTTTGTTCATTGGCAACGGACAAAATTCGCCCACTTGCCGGAATGGTACGGATCATGTGATGAAATTGGCGTTGAATGGCTTTTAAATCGTCAAAAATATCCGCATGATCAAAACCGATATTATTGATAATTAATGTTTTCGGATTATAATGTACAAATTTTGAACGTTTATCAAAAAATGCGGTATCATATTCATCCGCTTCGATCACAAAAAACGAACTTTTACCCAAACGCGCGGATGTCCCAAAATTCCCGGCAATACCGCCAATCAAGAAACCCGGTTCCAGCCCATTTTGCTCTAAAATCCAGCTTAACATACCTGTAGTGGTAGTTTTGCCATGGGTTCCGGAAACCGCTAACACCCAACGATCATGCAATAAATGATCATGTAGCCATTGTGGACCTGAGGTATAAGGGAGATTATTTTCCAATATATATTCGACACAAGGGTTTCCACGCTTCATTGCATTACCGATCACAACCAAATCCGGCGTCGGTTGCAATTGGGAAATCTCATAATGGGGAATAATTTCAATACCGCTCTCTTGTAAAAATGTACTCATTGGCGGGTAAACATTAGTATCCGAACCGGTCACTTTGTAGCCCATTTGTTTGGCGATAATCGCAATACCGCCCATAAATGTGCCACAAATACCTAAAATATGAAGATGTTTTATTGTCATTGTTGTCTCTTATCAAAAAATCATGTAATTTTTATAAAAAAAGTGTGGCTGAGATCACAGAGATTTAAAATCTTTTTTCTATCATGAAGTCAAGGCTGTTATAATAAATCAACTTTCTGAGAGAGTAAAATCTATTACTAAAATAAGGACACGATATGAAAACGTTAGGACAATTTATTGTCGAAAAGCAAGCTGAGTATCCCAACGCTAAGGGAGAACTCTCCGGTATTCTTTCTTCCATCCGTTTAGTGGCAAAAGTGATTCACCGCGATATCAACCGCGCCGGATTAACCAATAATATTATTGGTAACAACGGGGTAGAAAATGTGCAGGGAGAAGCGCAGATGAAACTGGATTTATTTGCGCACAACACCATGAAACAAGCGTTAATTACGCGCGAAGAAGTTGCCGGATTTGCCTCCGAAGAAGAAGAAAATTTCGTCGCATTTGATACCGAACGTGGCAGAAATGCCAAATATGTGATCTTAACCGATCCGTTAGACGGTTCTTCCAATATCGACGTCAACGTCGCCGTCGGTACCATTTTCTCTATCTATCGTCGCGTTTCCCCAATCGGTACGCCGGTGACATTGGAAGATTTCCTGCAACCGGGTAATCGCCAAGTTGCCGCCGGTTATATTGTTTACGGTTCCTCCACTATGCTGGTTTATACCACGGGTAATGGCGTTAACGGATTTACCTATGATCCTTCCTTGGGCGTATTTTGTCTTTCTCATGAAAATATCCAAATTCCGCAAAGCGGCAAAATTTACTCCATTAACGAAGGACAATATTTAAAATTCCCAATGGGCGTAAAAAAATACATTAAATATTGCCAAGAAGAAGATAAAGCGACCTCTCGTCCTTATACTTCTCGCTATATCGGCTCCTTAGTTTCCGATTTTCACCGCAATATGTTAAAAGGCGGAATTTATATTTACCCAAGCGCCACCAACTATCCGAATGGTAAACTACGCTTATTATATGAAGGTAACCCAATGGCATTCTTAGCGGAACAAGCCGGCGGCATCGCCTGCGACGGATACCGCCGCATTTTAGATATTCAACCAACCACACTACACGAACGCATTCCGTTGTTTATCGGTTCAAAAGAAATGGTGAACAAAGCGCAAGACTTTATGCGCGAATTCGGTTAATTCTTAAACATACCGCCATAAAAGCTAAAATCTCGGCATTTGTGGCGCTATGTTTCTCCATAAAATATTATCACTATGTAAAGAACGGAAAAAGTGCGACGAAATTTATAATTATTTTTTACGCAAAAAAACAGCTCTCTTTGGATTATCTAAACTAAATCTTGTTTGCATCTCTTTAATCACTTCTATCGGATCTAATTCTAATCCTTTACAGTATTGAATAAACTCAAAAATATCCAAACGTCTATCACCGGTTTCAACTTTACCAATAAAAGAATGAATGACGCCTAACTTAGCTCCCATCTCACGCTGCGAGAGTCCTAAATTTTTTCTACGTTGCAATAATAATTCTCTTAGCCAGAGATGTTCATCAGAATGAACCGATAATCTTAAATTTCCCATTGCACCTATTTTAGGTACAATGTAAAATGTACCTGTTTTAGGTACAAACATTAAGGAGAAAATTATGACATTTTGGCAAAAAACTTTTGGCGGATTAAACCTCCCATACTACATTCGCCATTTTCTTTTTGGTCTTATCTTTTTTCATATTCTTTGTTGTAACACTTGTTAATAACCAATACACATCAATAGAAAAAAATATCGTCAATATTATCTTGTTCAGCATTTTGCAATTACTTTACCCTTATTCAAGATTTGTGTATGAATCCATTATCGGCTATATCATGGGAGAAAATGTATTTTTCTTTCCTGCGTTTATTATGTTGCTAGCAAAATTCATCACCATGGTAATATGCTGGATATTTTCTTTTGCAATCGCTCCGATTGGATTAGTATATTTATATTATTTTTATTCTCGACAAGAAAAGAAAGAAAAAGAGGCGACACCGCCTAAAGCGGACTAAATTTGATATTTCTAAACGCGCGATCATTATCGCACCATTTATTCACCAAATAACCTTACACTATTACGCCAGATTTGATCTTCAATCATCTCCGGCGTTTCCAGTCTTAACGTGCATAGTGCATGAAAGACATTAACAATGCGCTGTGGTCGGTTAGGTTGCCCTTGAAAGCCGAAAACTGGCATATCCGGCGTATCAGTTTCCAGCACGAGGCTGTCTAAAGGAAGTTTGCGGATGGTTTGTCGGGTTTTATTTGCCCGTTGATAGGTAATCGTGCCCCCGACGCCAATTTTATAGCCCAGATCAACAAAACGTTTTGCCTGATCGTAGCTACCGGAAAATCCATGTACCACGCCACATTTTGGCAATGTAATACGTTTTAAGAAGGCAAATAATTGATCATGCGATTTACGCGAATGCAAATTTACCGGCAAGCTAAATTGCTTGGCAAGGAATAATTGTGCTTCCAAAAAATCACATTGTTTACGCCACAACGCCTCGCTTAACAAGGTTTCCACACCACGTTCCAAGCCAATTTCCGCCAGTGCGGTACAAGACGATCCGCGTTGATGAATCGCTTGCGCCAGTCGATCTAAATCCGAGGGAAGGTGCTGTTCAATGTATAACGGGTGCAACCCCAACCCGTAATAGAGGCGGTTAGGATAAAGTGCGGCCATTTTTTCGATAGTTTTAAAATCCTTTTCTAATACCGCTACAATCAAGATTTTTTCCACTCCCGATGCTTGCGCATTGTCCATTAATTGCACTAATGGCTCAGAGGTCATCCGAGCCAAATAATTTAAATGGGTATGAGTATCAAAAAATGCCACTATTCTACCGTCACGGACGTGATAATCACATCTTCCACCGGCACATCTTGATGGAAACCTTTATTACCGGTTTTCACGCCTTTGATTTTATCTACCACGTCCATACCTTCAACCACTTCGCCAAATACCGCATAGCCCCATTCTTGCACCACAGTTTTGCCGAACATGTCTTTTTTACGGTGATCCAAGAAGGTATTATCCGCCACATTAATAAAAAATTGTGCGCTGGCAGAATGCGGATCGGAAGTCCGTGCCATGGCAATGCTACCGCGTTTGTTGCTTAGCCCGTTGCCGGCTTCATTTTGGATCGGCGCTTTGGTATTTTTTTCACGCATCCCTAGTTCCATGCCACCGCCTTGGATCATAAATCCGTCAATAACACGGTGGAAAATTGTGTTATTATAGAAACCCTCTTTGCAGTAATTTAAGAAGTTTTCCGCTGTAATTGGCGCTTTCTCATGATTTAAGGCAATTTTAATATCGCCGAAATTGGTGTGTAATGTGATCATTTTGATTTCCTTATGAAATTAAAAGAGGTTTATTATTCCATAAATCGCAAAGAAGTGCTATAAAGTGCGGTGAGTTTTACCCCCGAATTTTAAACTGGAACAACCATGCTAAAAATATTTAATACATTAACCAGAGAAAAAGAAGTTTTTAAACCGATTCAGCAAAATAAAATCGGAATGTATGTGTGCGGCGTGACCGTTTATGATCTTTGCCATATCGGGCATGGCAGAACCTTTGTTTGTTTCGACGTGATCGCCCGCTACTTGCGTTATTTGGGTTATGAATTAACCTATGTGCGCAATATTACCGACGTGGACGATAAAATCATCAAGCGTGCCTTGGAAAATAAAGAAACTTGCGAACAATTGGTCGATCGCATGGTAGTGGAAATGTATCGCGATTTTGACGCCTTAAATATTTTACGTCCGGATTTTGAACCGCGCGCGACCCACCATATTCCTGAAATCATTAATATTGTTGAAAAATTAATTCAAAAAGGACACGCCTACGTCGCGCAAAACGGGGATGTGATGTTTGATGTGGAAAGTTTCAGCCAATACGGGTACCTTTCTCGTCAAGATTTAAGCCAATTGCAAGCCGGTGCGCGCGTGGAAATTTCGGCAATTAAGAAAAATCCGATGGATTTTGTGTTGTGGAAAATGTCCAAAGCTAATGAACCGAGCTGGGCTTCACCTTGGGGGGCGGGGCGTCCCGGCTGGCATATCGAATGCTCGGCAATGAACAGCAAACAACTTGGCGAGCATTTTGATATTCATGGTGGTGGTTCGGATTTGATGTTCCCGCACCATGAAAATGAAATTGCACAATCTTGCTGCGCTCATGAAGGTGAATATGTCAATTATTGGATCCATTCCGGCATGATCATGGTAGATAAAGAAAAAATGTCAAAATCCCTCGGCAATTTCTTCACCATTCGTGATGTATTGTCCCATTATGATGCGGAAAGTGTACGCTATTTCTTGTTAACCGCTCATTATCGCAGCCAGCTAAATTACAGCGAAGAAAACTTAAATCTGGCACATGGAGCGCTGGAGCGTTTATATACAGCTTTGCGTGGCACGGATAAACATGCGGTTGCTTTTGGCGGAGAAAATTTTGTCGCCGCATTCAGCGAGGCTATGGATGATGACTTTAATACACCGAATGCGCTTTCTGTGCTGTTTGAAATGGCGCGCGAAGTCAATAAATTAAAAGCGGAAGATATGGCAAAAGCAAATGCGCTGGCAGCAAGATTACGCGAATTAGCCAATATTTTAGGCTTGTTGGAACAAGATCCGGAAGATTTTTTACAAGCAGGCTCCAACGATGACGAAGTAGCAAAAATCGAAGCCTTAATCCAACAACGTAATGCTGCGCGCGCTGCAAAAGATTGGGCAAGCGCAGATGACGCGCGCAATACCTTGACTGCCATGGGAATTGTGTTGGAAGATGGTGCCAACGGAACAACATGGCGTAAAGCATAAAAACTTATCCATCAAAATGGACATAAAAAGCGGGATTTCCCGCTTTTTTATTTAGTCATAATTTTCGATTTGCGCATTCGCAAGCATGAGCGCAAACCAATTTCTCGTCGCCTCATCTATAGCATTTAACTTCGCCGGTGTCCATGACATTTGTTCACACAAACGTTGCCAATAAGGATCTTTTTCTGCTATTTTCGCCATAAAATCCAAAACTAACGAAAAATCCACCGCACTTTCCGGCGCATTTTGCGTTGCACTTGAGGTTTTTACCATCTTAGCCAAATAATCCGCGATATTTTGCATAATCACCGGCTGCAACTGTTGTTGAGCCGCAACAAACGCCTCAACATAGCATTGCAATTGTTGAAGTGCGGTCGTTTTTTCTACAGTTTTAAAGCGCATACGCTTGTCTTTGCTAAAAAACTAAGGCTTCTTCCACCGTCTCTTGGGTGGCGCATTGCAACAAAAAATACACCCAATTTTCAATCACATCTTTATCACGCAATTTCCCTACGCGCCATGTTACTCGCTGCCAATGCTCACCCATCGGGTATAAATGATCAGGCTGACCAAGTAAGCTCACCTTGCCTTGCGTCGTGTCAAAGAACAAATGGATCGACTTCGCTTGATGTTCTTGTGCTAAATAACCCGCTATTTTTTGTTGCAATCCGCTCAATTCGCGGCTTAATTTATCGCGGTAAATTTGAGCAAAATTTCCCCGTGGCATCACGCCTTTTACGCGCAATTTAGCAAAAAAATTGCTCGTGTCGCGACTCGTCACAATATAATAACTCTTCATTAATATTATATTTATCTAACTGATTTAACTCAAAATTTTCATTTTCCGCAATGCCTTTTTCCGCTTTTTCAAAGTACACACCCAATTGTTTTTCAAAGAAATATTTCACGGGATTTTGCACAAATGCCACCAATTGTGCCACATCAATTTCCGGATGAAAATGAGTTGTTGGCAAGGGTTGAATAAAATCTTGTACTTCGCAATAGGCTTTATTTGCCACCGGTAGCCATTGCCGCGCAAAAGTGCGGTCATTCCCAACAAAGTTTTGCGGGCTAAATGCGGTCATCGGATGTTGTTTTACCAAACGTTTTTTCCACGCTTGTTGTTCCAGCGACGGATCGCCTAAGTGCAAATTCTCACTCAAATAATCCAGCAACTGACTGACCAATACTGACGGTTCCAATGGCGAATCGTCAATAATCGATCGCCCGACGTAGCTGATATATAATTTCTCTTGCGCTGATAATAACGCTTCTAAAAATAAATACCGATCATCGTCACGGCGCAAGCGATCGCCTTTGAGATGATGATATTGCATCAAATCAAAGCTGTGCGGAATCTGTTTGCGCGGATAATCATTTTCGTTCATGCCCAATAAACAAACTACTTTAAAAGGAATGGAGCGCATTGGCAATAAGGTACAAAAGTTAATTTTGCCGGCTAAAAAACGCCAATTATTCGGATTATCCTGCAAATTGGTCTTCATCACCTCAGAAATCACCTCAATCTCCAGCGGAGCAGAAAAATGTGTGCTTTCAATTTGTTGCGCAAACTCGGCAATGCGATCTTTTAAATACCACAGGGTTTCCGCATCATCACGCTCGTCGCTAAAAAATCCGTCGATCATATCAATAAGATGCATTCGCCATGTTTCCACCGCATAACTGTGCTGAATAATTTGTTGCCAATGGGATAAACGTTCAATAAATTGCGCCAACTTGCCAACTAATTGCCCGCTTAAACCATAGGTGCTATCAAAGGCAAGGCTATCTTGCCAAATCCCGTTTTCCTCGCGCATGGCGTATCCCAGCAACATTCGCTCTAAGCCGGCTTGCCAAGCATTATAATTGTCCGTTTGTGTCTCCAATCCGTAGCGAATGCCGGAATGTTCAACCCAATAGTGAATATGGGTTAACTCATCCAATTCAATAGCAAATTTGCGGCGAATTGCCGGCACATCCAGAAATGCCAACACTTCTTCTGCGCCAAACAGGCTTTCTCTGAGACTTAATAAACGTAAAAAGCTGGAAATAATAACGTCATTTTCCGACAATTTATTATCGGAAATGGAAAATGGGAGTGTTTGGGCAAAAGGTTGATGACGTTGTTGCCCAAAAACCGCACGAATATAAGGCGTATAGCGATCAATATCCGCTACCATCACCACAATATCTTTCGGCGTCAGTTGGCGGTCTTGATTAAATAAATGCAGTAAATAATCTTTTAATGCCTCCACTTCGCGCATTGGGCTGTAGCAAGAATGAATACTCAATGAGCGGTCTTGTTCCGACCAATGTAACGATTGGGTTCCGCTCGGCTGTAAATGAAAAATCTGTTGTTGTACTTGCCCTAACAAATGCGACTCAAATTGCGCTACATAAGCTTCAATTTCGTTGGCTTCTGTTTGGATAAGCAAATGTAAAAAATCACGTCCCAGCTTACCCCAAGAAGCAAGCAGCGGGTGTCCCACTTGCAATATTTCGTTATCGTAAGTATGCTGCACTTGCACCTGATCAAATTTCTGTTCAGAAATCCACCGCACTTTTTGCTGCGACTCGTGAGTAAGGCGATAACGTTGACGTAATTTTTGCCAATAGGTCGGATCCACTAAATCGCCCCAATATTCGCGACATCCATTGTTAAAAAACAAATGCACGTCGCAATGTTGGCTAATAGCGTTGAGTGTCTCCAAATATACTTTAGGCAGTGCAGAAATGCCAAACACAAAAATGCGTGCCGGTAAATTCTTCACCTTTCCTGACGCCAATTGATGTAAAAATTGTTGATGCAATTCAGCGCGGTGCGCCGCAGATTGCTGCGGATTTTCGCCTTTGATCTCTGTCACCAATGCGCGCCATAAAATGCCTTGCCATGCAATATGTTGTTGAATTTGTGAGAAAAGTTGTGGTTGCTGCAAGTTAATTTGCCGGATAATTTTTTCATCTTGTTGCCCCTCCCACGCGATGATCCAATCGGGACGATACACCAAATATTGGTCAAACAAATCGGCAATTCGACAAGCCAAGGCATACAATTTTTGTTGTTCCGTTTGCGGTGCATGGGCGAGATAATGGCGCAATGGCTCAAATTCCGCTTGAGATAAATAATTCGGAATTAGGCGCATTAAACGCCAACGCAAATAATCTTTGTTAAACTCCGACTGTTGACTCACGTTGGCGAGGTTCTCTGCATATTGTTGCCAAATAAAACTGGCGGGCATAGGAAAGGCGAAATTTGCCGCAATGCCTTTTTTTTCAGCAATTTGCCATTGCAACCATTGCGCCATGCCCGGGCTTTGCACCAAAATCACTTCGGCACAAAAGGGATCCTGCAATGGTTTTTGTGCCATTAAATACAGCAAAATGTCTTTTTGTACATCAAGTTGATTAGAATAATAAACAGTAAACACAATTTCACCTTAGTCGATAGTTAACTTGATTTCTCCGCCGGTATAACTGACGCGAACCGCTGATGCATCGCATTGGATCTTAAACATCAACCCGTTTTGTTGTACTTGAGTTTGGCAAGGCAGCTTTGCCAACCGGCGTTGCTGTTGGTTTTCGCCGATTTGTATCGCTTGAGAAACCTGATAAATTTGTACCGCACTTTGACGTTGGTGCGATGTCCATTGATTAATGGTCAGAAAAATACCACTAAACAAGGTTAATGTCACCAATAAGGAAGTAAAATTCATGCCGCGATAACCAATAGCATTGGGGTGATATAAGTGGTAACCCATGGTATTACAGCGGTTTAAAATCATACCAACTTTTCTCCTCTAAACGCCAACGACTATAACGACGTACTAATTTTGTCACTGTGGATTTTCGATAGCTCACGGTGACGCTCTCTGCGAGTGTTAACTTTCCACCGGTAATCAAGGCACCACTAATTTTGCCTTTGCCGGAAATGCGTAAATCCCCTTCCGCCACCACTATACCTCGCACATTTCCCTTCAATTCCCATTCGGTTTGCGTTGCATCAAACCAATAAAGTGTATCACTTAGTTTTTTCGGCAATACCGCCGGAGGCAAGGTTAACTCCGTCTTAAAGTGCGGTAGAGATTCTGACTGAATTAATTGCGCATATTCTCCCGCTGAAATGCCCTTTTTCGGCGCTTGTTTAAACAAACGTTGTCGCCCACACCACATATATTGCGAAAGTCGATCTGCCTGCACGCCTCGCTCAAACACAATTTGCTGCGTATTGAGATCATTATCCAAACTCAATTGAGCGCAAAGGCTTTCTTTTTGTTGCCGGCTGATATTTTGTAACGCTAAACTTTGTTGTACAAAAAGTTGACGCTGCGCGTTGATCCCTTGATATAAGCGCAATTGCTCATCGTCAAATAACATAAACAGCACTAAAGCAGCACTGAATAATAACAATAAGGTTAAGGTCATCACGCCTTTATAACCCCCACAATAAAGTCCTCCAATACACACTTTCATTAATATTCCTTAATAAGATGGGATGAAGGGGCTTGATTGAGCAAAGGAACAACAAGCGAGGTGGCATAATGAATTTGCGCATAGCGCTTTAATTTGCCTTGTAGTTTGACTTCCAATAAGCTATTTTCAATTAGCCAATTGAGCGAAAATTGGGTAATTTGAATATCATTGGCATCCAGTAAATCCGTCCAGCCGCCACTATTACAGGCGGGTTGGTGTAAATAACTTTGGCATTGTGCTTGCGTACAGGCCTCATCCACCGCACTTTTATAAGTCGCGCGGGTTTCAATCATCCCTTTACTCAAACGATAACCAAACAGCTCACGTTCAATTGTTTTGGCAGTATTATGTCCGTCGGTAACGCAGCTGCCGGATTTGTAAGTTGAACCGATACAACCTGAGGCATCCAAATCATAAAAAAATAACACGCAACTTTGTTCAGCTTCTTGATCCGCGTGTGTAATCACAAGGCTTTTTCCCAGTGGATCTTGTTCAAAGAGATGCACATTTGTTTGCGTCAGTTTTTCGGCTAAAGCACGAAACCCGGCACGTCGCAAATCTTTACCAATCAGTTGCAAGGTACGCTGTAATTCATTCTGTAGCCTCAATTGCAGGAAAAGTCGATGATTTTGTTGCTGGCTGTTGCTGTAAAACGAGATAATGACCAGCAATAAAAAAGACGATAACGCTAATGACACCATGAGCGCCAGCAAACTTTGTCCGCGATAAAGATGATGCATATTACACTCCGCTAATGCAAGCACTTGAAGATTGATAACCTTTTAATTTCAGGCTACCGACGTTAAAAAAGGAAAAGACGGTGCGAATACTATCGGCTTGTAATACAAAACAGGCGGTCGAAAAAGTGTTGCGGATACCGTTTAAACGGGTCATTTCTTTCGGGTAGTAGGATTTGGTACTTAACATGGTTTGATGTTGATAATAAGGGTAATAAAAATGGGCAAATACATCCCGGCAAGCGGTCGGATATAAACAATCGCAAAGCTGGTCACTTTTGATTTGTGCCGTCAAACACCAACGTTTCTCCTCTAGATTTCGGTTTGCTATCAGCAACCAAATTTCATTAGAATTTTCCACTCTGGACTGGATTTGTCGTAAGAAAAGATAGAGTTTTTGTTGTTCTTTATTGAGGATTAAGCGTGCATTAGTTTGTTGCCAGGCGGGTAACGATAATAATGTAAGAATGCTGATAATCAACAATGCAATTAATCCCTCTAGCAGGGTAATACCTTTCCACATAAAACTTTCCTTTTTTTGACCGCACTTTAGCGCAAGAAAAATAAACAGGAAAATCATGAAAGTACAATTTGCGATCCCGATCGCAAATAAAAAATTAATCACTAACGTTTTAATCAAATTAAATAAAAGGAAGATGAATAATATTGAATATGATTGAAATAGATGGTGGGTCGTGAAGGATTCGAACCTTCGACCAACGGATTAAAAGTCCGCTGCTCTACCGACTGAGCTAACGACCCGCTTAAATAGCTTAAGTGGTTGACTTGCAAGATGGTGGGTCGTGAAGGATTCGAACCTTCGACCAACGGATTAAAAGTCCGCTGCTCTACCGACTGAGCTAACGACCCATATATTGCTTCGTAACGGAGGCTTATGATACGGATTTTAGTTAAATAATCAATAAAAATTTTAAATTTTTTGTTTGTTTGACTGAATAACCAACAATATGATGACAATAAAAACAAAAAACCGGACACAATTAGTCCGGCTTATCTAATTTACACTAATTTTTAATAGTATGCTAGCACCGCACGACGGTTTTTAGAATATGCAGCTTCATCATGCCCTAACTCAGCCGGTTTTTCTTCACCGTAAGAAACAGTTGAAACTTGACCCGCTTGAACACCTTTGGCTGATAAGAAGTTTTTAACTGCATCTGCACGACGTTGACCTAAAGCAATGTTATACTCCGGGGTACCACGTTCGTCAGTGTTACCTTCAACAATAACTTTTGAAGCTGGAGTTGCGTTTAAGTATGCCGCGTGAGCATCTAAGATTTGCTCATATTCGCCTTCAATACTGAATTTATCGAAACCGAAATACACAGTGTTGTAACGTTGTTGCAAATCCTGAACAGAATAACCTGCAGCACCAAATGTTTGACCATTTGCGTTTGCAGAGCTATCTTCAGTTTTGTTTGAACCACAAGCTGCTAATACCGCTACAGAGCCTGCCACTACTAATAATTTAGCAAAGTTTTTCATTAACCTCTCCTAATTTTTACTCAAATATGGTGACCAAGCTGGAAATTTAACTTGTCCATCACTTCCTGGAAGACGGGCTTTAAACCGACCGTCCGCGGAAACCAATTGTAGCACCTTTCCCAAGCCTTGTGTAGAGCTATAAATAATCATAATTCCATTTGGTGAAATACTCGGACTTTCATCAAGGAATGTCGAACTTAGCATCTCAGTTGAACCTGAAACTAAATCTTTTTTCATAATATGATCACCTGCAATCATGATTAACGTACTACCATCAGCAGAAATTTGCCCACTATAACTGCTACCGCCAGAGCTTACTAATGAAGCACTACCGCCTGATGCACTCATTTGATAAACTTGCGGTGAACCGCTTCTATCGGATGTGAACACAATAGAACGACCATCCGGTGACCAGCTCGGCTCTGTATTATTACCAGCACCACCAGTAAGCTGTAGTATTTGCTCATTTCCTAAATTCATCACATAAATATTTAGCACACCGTCTTTAGAGTTCGCAAAGGCTAATCTCGACCCATCCGGAGAAAAGGCAGGCGCCCCGTTATGTCCAGGGAATGAAGCAACCACTTTACGTGAACCGGAAGCTAAATCATGTACCACTAATTGCGACTTCTTATTCTCGAAAGAAACGTAGGCTAATTTTTTGCCATCCGCTGACCAAGCCGGAGACATTAACGGTTGAGAACTTCGAGCCACGATAAATTGATTATGTCCATCATAGTCGGCGACTCGCACTTCATAGGGTTGCGAACCGCCATTTTTTTGTACAACATAAGCAATACGAGTTCTAAATGCACCACGGATCGCAGTCAATTTTTCAAATACCTCATCACTCACAGTATGCGCACCATAACGAACCCATTGGGGTGTTACGGTATATTGATTTTGACTTAATACCGCACCGGCATTGCCTGAAGCGCCAATGGTATCCACTAACTGGTAAGCAATATTATAACCACTACCGGATGGAGTTACTTGTCCCACCACGATAGCATCAACTCCCAAAGAAGACCAGACATCCGGTGTCACTTCAGTTGCAGAAGTGGGCTGTTGTGGCATACGATCGACCGCGATCGGATTAAATTTACCGCTATTGCGCAAATCTGCCGCTACAATATCAGCTACATCTGCCGGAGCAGAACCCGGACCATTCCATTTAAACGGAACGACCGCAATTGGGCGTGCGCTATCAACACCTTCGTCAATAACAATGCGAACTTCATCCTCCGCCAATGCAGTTTGCGTCAACAACACAAACAACATAGAGATAAAACCAATCATGCGAATAATTAATTTCATTATGTTTACCTTTTTACCCTAGGTTGATTTACTTTCCTAAAATTCACCGTTTACCGAATATCAAAATCAATAATTGGTGATTTATACTTATTATAAACCGCATCTGAAGGCGCCGCCGGAACTTTTTTCGTTCTCGCTACCGCACTTAATGCCGCCGTACAAATATCATCTGAACCGGAAACTTTCTGATAACCAGATATCGTTCCGTCTCTCTCCAATTGAATTCTAATACGACAAACTTTACCTGCAAAACTTGGATCTTTCAAGAAACGACGTTGAATTTCTTTCTTGATCACACCGGCATATTGATCGCCAACTTTGCCTCCATCTCCGGCGCCCAAGCTAGCCCCGCTACCTTGACTACCTTGCTTATTCGCATTACTACCTTTGGAAGCACTACCACCAATATCGCCACCATTTAAGAAGTCGTCTAATGCTGCCTGTTCCGCTTTACGTTTTTCTTTCGCATCTGCTTTTGCTTTGGCTTCTGCCTTGGCTTTCGCTTCTGCTTTTGCTTTGGCTTCTGCCTTGGCTTTCGCTTCTGCTGCCGCTTTTTCCTTCGCTTCCGCTTTAGCTTTCGCCTCTGCTTCTGCCTTTGCCTTCGCTTCCGCTTTAGCTTTCGCCTCTGCTTCTGCCTTTGCCTTCGCTTCCGCTTTAGCTTTCGCCTCTGCTTCTGCCTTGGCTTTCGCTTCTGCCTTGGCTTTCGCTTCTGCTGCCGCTTTTTCCTTCGCTTCCGCTTTAGCTTTCGCCTCTGCTTCTGCCTTTGCCTTCGCTTCCGCTTTAGCTTCCGCCGCTTTTGCTTTCTCTTCCTCTTCCGCCTGCTTTGCTGCTGCGGCTAAACGTTTCGCTTCCGCATCGGCTTTCAATTTCACGGCTTCTTCCGCTTGTTTTTGTTTCTCTAAGGCTTCTTGTCCGGCTTTTTCTTCTTGCTGTTTTTTCTGTTGTTCAGCAATTTTTTGTTGGCGCTCTTGTTCTTTTTGTTTTTCTAATTGTTTTTGTCGCTCTATCGCCTGTTGACGCTCTAATGCTTGTTGACGCTCTAATGCTTGTTGGCGTTGTTCTTCCAACTGCACTTGAGCAGGTTGCGGTTCTTCTACCGGTTCAGGTACAGGTCCCACTTTTTTCGGTTTATCCGTTTGCCCTTTTTTCTGTTGTTGCAAACGTCCCCACTCTTGTGCTGCCGATCCGGTATCTACCATCACTGCCCCCAGCACGTCACCGTCACTTTCGCCACCGCCCATAATTTCAACCCGTTGATAAAGAGAGCTTAATATCAACAAAGCAAACAAGATAATATGCATGATGATCGAAATCAGAAATGCATCTACACCTTTTTTTTGTCGATTATTCTGCACAATATTACCTACTTAATTAAATTGGATTAGTCATCAATCCAACAGATTTAATACCCGCAAGATGTAATAAATTCAATGCCTTAATCACTTCTTCATAAGGAACATCTTTAGCTCCTCCGACTAAAAACATAGTATCATTATCTTTTTCAAATTCTTGTTTAGATATGGCAGTTACCATTTCTTCAGTCAACCCTTCGCTACGCTCCCCGCCAATAGAAAGCGTATATTGCCCAATTCCGGAAACCTCTAAAATCACCGGCATTTTATCTTCATTAGGTACATTTTGACTATCTACCGCATCCGGCAATTCTACCTGAACACTTTGGCTGATAATCGGCGCCGTTGCCATAAAAATCAACAACAACACCAATAATACATCTAAAAAAGGAATAATATTAATCTCTGATTTAATATCACGACGTTTATGACGATAAGACATACTTGCCTCTAAAAATTCTTTCAAAAGTAACCGCACTTTAAAAGTGCGGTCAAAAATACATTAGTTTTGTTGTGATTTACCAAATACTTGACGATGCAAAATCGTAGTAAATTCATCAATAAAATTGCCATAGTTTTGCTCTAACTTGTTGACGCGTAAACTTAAACGGTTATACGCCATCACAGCTGGAATTGCCGCAAACAAACCGATAGCGGTCGCAATCAAGGCTTCTGCAATTCCGGGCGCTACCATTTGTAAGGTCGCTTGTTTAGCGCCACTTAACGCCATAAAGGCATGCATAATTCCCCATACAGTGCCAAACAAACCGATATACGGACTAATTGACGCAACGGTTGCTAAAAACGGAACGCGAGTTTCTAAATCTTCAATTTCACGGTTCATCGCCAAATTCATAGCACGTGATGCTCCTTGAATAATCGCCTCCGGTGCTTCCGGGTTGGCTTGTTTAAGACGGGAAAATTCTTTAAAGCCGACAAAGAAAATTTGTTCACTACCAGTTAAGGTTTCACGACGATTATCTAATCCTTCGTATAATTTATTGAGATCTTCACCAGACCAGAAACGATCCTCAAAAGTAGAAGATTCTTTTAGCGCCTTGGTTAAAATACGACTACGCTGGATAATGATTGCCCACGAAATAATCGAGAACGAGATCAAAATTAAGATTACAATTTGAACAACAATGCTGGCTTTCAGAAATAATTCCAAAAAGTTCAATTCAGTGGTCATTACGTTACTCCGAGAAATTTATAAACAATTATTTTGTTTGAAATGCCGCTTTAATTCCCGCGGGAATTGCTACCGGCTTCATTTTACCTAGATCCACACAAGCCACTTTTACCGTGCTCTTGCATAAAATCGTTTCATTTCGCTTTAAAGTTTGCACAAACTGAATTGTCACCCCTTTTACTTTTTCGACAAGAGTTTCTACAAGCAATAAATCGTCTAATCGCGCCGGATAGCAATAATCTATTTCCATGGTTTTGACCACAAACGCCAGTTGTATTTCTGCTAACAGCATTTGTTGCGAAAAACCCAACTGACGTAAATATTCCGTTCTTGCCCGTTCAAAAAAATGCAAATAACGCGCATGATAAACAACACCGCCGGCATCAGTGTCTTCATAATATACTCGAATAGGATACGTAAAGATATTCATTTATGCATATTGCCTGACTAATTTTCCATATTGATTTAAGAGAGAAAATTGGCGTATTTTAGAGCGACATACTGGGATGCGCAAGCCCTAAAGTGCGGTTAAATTTAAAAAATTTTTTAGGGTTTAAAATCAAGTTTAAATCAACGACGATAATGCGATAATTAGCAAAATAACATAACTCAATAACGGTAAGAAACAGGCTTTCCACAGTAGCTTTCTAATGACAAAGCCCATACCATGGATCCATAATGTAATAATCGCCCACATCCCCAGTATAATTAAATAAGGTGAGAAAGATCGCAATGTGCCGGCAAAACCGTTGACGTTAAAAAACAAACTGAACGTTAAAACAAGCGCCAGGATACATGAAAGGGCTCGCCAAGAGCCCTTATTTGTAAATTGGTATAGTGAATTGATCATCAACTTACTCATCAAATTTACCGGTTTTTTCAATACCGATAGTAATTACGACACTTAACATGATGGTGAACAAAACACCCACTATCCATAATACATAAAACATAATTTATCTCCTTACTTCATGAACTAGTATAATGAGTTTTTGTTTTCTTCAATAAATTCACTGTCAAGGCGACCGAACATTTTCGCATATGACCAAATAGTGTAAGCCAATAAGATCACAACGAAAACTAAAGCAAAGCCTAACATCAAGGTCAATGTCCATTGACTTGATGTAGCATCCCACATTAACAAGCTCATTTCAGGATGAGTAATAGATGGCATCACAAATGGGAACATGGCAATACCACAGGTTAGAATAATCCCCGCCATAGTTAATGATGAGAAGAAGAAAGCAAACCCATTGCGGTTGGCTTTAGATGCTAAAATATTCAACAATGCACCAACAACTGCCAAGGCTGGAAAGATCCACAATACCGGCATTTCATTGTAATTGTTAAACCATGCGCCTGCTTGAATCGCTACTTCTTTACCCAAAGGTGAGGCTGGTGCGCTGTGATCAAGGACACTAGTGACAACAAAACCGTCTTCGAAATATAACCATACGCCGGCTAATACAAAAGTGATTAAGGTCACCAAGGCACCCACTTGAGTGATCAAGCGAGCACGATCACGTAAATCTGCAGTGGTTTTCATTTGTAGCCATGCTCCGCCTTGAGTCGTCAACATAGACAAACTTATCAAACCGCAAAGTAAGGCAAACGGATTTAACAATTCAAAGAATGAACCAGTGTAAGTCACTTGCATTAGTTCATTAAATTCAAAAGGAACACCTTGCAATAAATTACCGAAGGCAACACCAAACACTAATGAAGGGACAAAACCACCAATAAATAACCCCCAGTCCCATACTTTACGCCACGTTGGATTATCAATTTTAGCACGATATTCTAACCCTACCGGACGGAAAAACAAGGCGGCAAGCACAAGGATCATCGCAATATAAAAACCAGAGAAAGAGGCAGCATAAACAATCGGCCATGCAGCAAACATTGCACCACCAGCGGTTAATAACCAAACTTGATTTCCATCCCAGTGCGGCGCGATAGAGTTAATCATGATGCGTCTTTCCACATCTTTTTTACCAACAAACGGTAATAAAGTTAAAACCCCCATATCAAATCCATCAGTTACTGCAAAACCAATAAGCAATACACCGACTAAGATCCACCAAATAAAACGTAGAAATTCATAATCAATCATAGTTAGGCTCCTGCTTATTTAGACGATTGCTCAAAATAGTAGCGACCTGTTTTTAATGAGCTTGGTCCCAATCGACCATATTTAAACATTAAATACATTTCTACTACAAGGAAGATAGTGTATAACGCACAGATTAAACAAATAGAGAACCAAAGATCACCTGTCGTTAAATTAGAAGCCGCAACACCAACCGGCAAAACATCATAAATAGCCCAAGGTTGACGACCATATTCAGCCAAGAACCAGCCACTTTCAGCTGCAATCCACGGTAACGGAATGCCCCACAATAATAGTTTTAGTAATAACGAGCTGCGTCCCACTGTTTTACGCACATTTTGAACAAATGCGGCTATGAGCATAAGGAAAATTATTCCGCCGGCGAGCATCATAATACGGAACGACCAGAATGTTGGTCCTACATACGGAATTGTATCTGTCGCAGCTGCTTTAATTTGCTCTTCAGTTGCATCAACCACATTATCTGTATAGCGTTTTAATAGCAAGCCAAAACCTAAATCTGTTTTTACCGCATTAAATTGCGCTTTAGTTTCTTCGCTAACCTGACCGTTTTGTTTTTTTTCTACCTTTAATTGTTGCAATAAACTATAAGCGACGATACCGTTACGAACACGACCTTCATTAATTTGTTGTAAGTCATTAATGCCTAAGAATGTTTTATCTAAAGAACGAGTTACAATTAATCCGGCAGCATACGGAACCTGTAAAGCAAAATCATTGCGTCGTTCTGCCTCATTTGTTAAAACAATCGCGTTCCAATTTGCCGGTGCTGATTGAGTATGCCATTCACCTTCCATTGCGGCAAGTTTTACCGGTTGGGTTTGACCAATTTCATAACCGGATTCATCTCCCATAATCAATACACTAAATACCGCTACGATACCAAAAACGGAAGCAACAGAAAAAGAACGTTTTGCAAACCCGATATCACGCCCTTTTAAAATATAATATGCACTGATACCTAACACAAAACAAGCTGCTGTAACATAACCTGCTGATAAAGTGTGTAAAAATTTACTTTGTGCCACCGGATTTAACCAAAGATCTAAGAAACTGTTCATTTCCATCCGCATGGTTTCAAAGTTAAATTCCGAACCCGCAGGATATTGCATCCAACCATTAGCAACCAAAATCCACATTGCGGATAAATTGGAACCGAATGCCACACAATAAGTTGTTAGTAAATGTTTACCTTTTGATAAGCGATCCCAACCAAAGAAAAATAATCCGACGAAAGTTGATTCCAAGAAGAATGCCAACAGAGCTTCAATAGCAAGCGGTGCACCAAAAATGTCACCTACATAATGAGAATAATATGACCAGTTTGTACCAAACTGAAATTCCATTGTAATACCGGTAGTTACCCCTAAAGCAAAGTTAATACCAAATAATTTACCCCAGAATTTTGTCATATCTTTATACACTTCCTTGCCCGTAGTAACATAAAGCGTTTCCATAATCACAAGAATCATGGTTAGCCCTAATGTCAACGGCACAAACAAAAAGTGGTACAATGCAGTTAATGCAAACTGCAATCTAGAGAGTTCAACAACGTCTAACATCTCGACTCCTTGTAAATGCTACAAGTTTTTCAATTATGATTACTAAGTAATCACCCCATATTACCTTCTCTAAGATATCTCTTATCTTAAGGTCAAGTGACCGAATTATTTTCACAATCATCACTAACGAAACACCAGTATATAAGTTAATCATTATAAAAATAATCCGTGATCACTGTGTATTCTACTACTAAAAGTAAGGATAAAAAATAGCAAAAATGACAGACAGATCACATTTTTTAGATTTAAATCAAAAATAATCCTAAAGGTTTATCATCATATCTATTGATATTAATCAAATTATGAATTTTATTAACATTTTCACAACATTCATTATTCCCAGGCTCACAATTTTTGAATAAAACCGGCTTAAGCACTAGACATCATACCGATATTCTGCTAATTTTCTTTGCGCTTATTTTTGTTTAATATTTTATGTAAAGGTGATAGGGTGTTTATAAATAAAATAACAACTTTTGCTTTCGTTGTTGCCACGGGTATTTTAGCAGTGGTAGGAGGCGAACCCGCCGTTGCAAAAGCGGAATCCACAAAGGCACAGCTAATGCAAAATAATACCGTTGTCACACTGCCTCAACAATGTGAACAATTGTTCAAAGCAACCGAGAGTTTAATTGCAGAAGCTGAAAAACAACCGGGTACCCATACCCAGTTAAATAAAATTAAAAGTAAGTTAAACCAAAGCAAACAGCAAATTCTGGAAATGGAATTAGCGACACAAATTAAAAGTTGTGATGTTGGTTTAGTGAGACTGGCATCCAAACAAAATAATGCCGCCAACTAATGTCTAAAACCACCATTAAAGTGGTTTTTCATTGCCCGTAACATAAAATATAAAAAAGCTTGCTATTTGATTGGCAAGCTTTCTGTTAAATGTCTCACAACTTGAAAAATGCAATTATTCCGGCAAAATCACTTTTCCGATATAGCCTAAATTACGATAGCGCTGCGCATAATCAATCCCGTAACCCACCACAAATTCGTCAGGAATAGTGAAGCCCACCCAATTTACAGGCACTTCCACTTCACGCCGAGAAGGTTTATCTAATAAAGTACAAATTACCAACGACGCAGGATCCCGTAATAATAAGATCTCACGCACTTTTTGCAAGGTATAACCCGTATCAATAATATCCTCCACAATCAACACATGTTCATTACGAATATCGCCTTCCAAATCTTTACTGATTTTCACATCATGATTGCTCGTCATACCGCTGCCATAACTTGCTGTCGTCATAAATTCAATTTCCACCGACAACTTAATCTCGCGAACTAAATCCGCCATAAACATAAAAGAACCGCGCAACAGTCCAACAACAATTAATTTATCTATTTTTTTATGTTGGTAAAATTGAGTAATTTCCGCACCAAGAGATTGAATACGAGAACGAACATCTTGTTCGGAAATTAAAATATCTACAGAATGTTTTTTCATTATAAATGACCTTTCAATATCAGGTTTAGCTAATCGGCGCCTATTGTAGCAAAAAAAAGGCTGAAGTATAAACCTCAGCCTTTAAATACCCTAACGAATTTACTTTCTACTCTACTTGTTTGGTGTACTTTGCTACAGAGACAAAAAATTCTTTTCCTCGGTCGGCAATGTAACAAGCCACACTATTCTATCCAGGCCTGGAATGATTGTCAATGAGAATTATTTGCATTTATTTAATTACCCGAAACTTTCATGTTTTCCAGCAAAATAGACCCTGTTTGAATATTCGAACGAGCCTCAATATCGTCACTCACTGCCACAATTTGACTAAACATGTTTTTCAATTCTCCCGCAACGGTAATCTCGGCAACCGGATATTGAATTTCTCCGTTTTCCACCCAAAAACCACTCGCACCGCGTGAATAATCGCCGGTAACCAAATTTACCCCTTGCCCCATCAAATCCGTCACTAACAAACCAGTTCCCATTTCACGCAAAAGTGCGGTCAATCCACCACTTAAATTTGGTTTCACCAGCCAATTGTGGATCCCGCCGGCGTGTCCGGTGCTTGGCATTCCCAGTTTTTTGCCACTATAACCGGTCAATAAATAGGTTTGTAACACTCCCTCTTCAATAATCTCACGCGACACCGTACGTACGCCCTCGCTATCAAAAGGCGACGACGCTAACTGCCCGATTAAATGTGGACGTTCACTAATCGCAAACCAATCCGGCAAAATTTGTTTACCCAAATGATCCAATAAAAAACTCGACTTACGATACAAGCTACCACCGCTAATTGCCGCTGCCAGATGACTAATAATGCCCGTTGCCACATCATTCAAAAACACCACCGGCACTTCTTGAGTTGCCATTTTTTGCGGTTGCAAACGCTCTAACGTTTTCTTAGCACAACGTTGCCCAACCCAACTTCCGCTTTTCAAACGCTTAACATCACGCGAAATTGTATATTCATAATCGCGTTCCAGTTGCTCATCTTTACCCGCGATCACCGAGCAAGAAAGTGAATAACGACTGGATAAATAACTTTGCAGCATCCCGTAGCTATTGCCATAAACCCGAATGCCGGTATGAGAATTAAATGCCGCTCCTTCGCTATTAACAATTTTCTCATCATAATCCAGCGCGGCTTTTTCCGTTTCCAAAGCAAGTTTTATCGCCTGATCTACATCCACTTCCGCAGGATGATATAAATCCAAATCTAGCGCCTCAAATGCCATCAATTCACGATCTGCCAATCCGGCGCAATCATCCGGCGAAGTATATTTAGCAATCGCTAACGCTGATTCCACCGCACTTTTAATTGCCGCCGGGCTTAAATCCGAGGTTGAAGCGTTGCCTTTTTGCTGCCCGACATACACAGAAATTCCCAATGCTCCATCATTATTAAACTCGACATTCTCCACTTCTTGCAAACGTGCCGAAACCGATAAACCGCTCACTTTCGTCACCGCCACTTCCGCCGACGCTCCGGCATATGTTGCAATCTCAACCGCATAACTCACAGCGTCACGCAATTCTCGTTCCTGATGCTTTAAAAGTGCGGTACTATTTTGTTGAATTTCCATATAATTTCCTTGACTAAATCGTTCATAGCGCGCATTTTACCGCATTTTCAGCCAACCCGCTAACGCCTCCTCAATCTTTCCGCATTTATTTTCAGCAACACGAATTACTGTGCTAAAATAGCCGGATAAAAAGTAATAGCAAACAAAAGGATAACCTATGGCAAAACGTAAAAAAGAAGCTTTTGATTGGGAAAATGAAGAACAAGAAGAAATTATTTGGGTTAGTAAAAGTGAAATAAAACGCGATGCACAAGCCCTTAAAAAACTCGGTGAAAAACTGGTAGAGTTAAATGACACGCATCTAAAAAAAATTCCGTTAGAGGAAAACTTATTAGACGCAATCAAATTAGCACAACGCCTACAAAAAGAAGCACGTCGCCGCCAATTACAATATATCGGTAAATTATTGCGCAATATCGATGCCGATCCTATCCAAGAAGCCTTGGATAAAATCGAAAATAAACACGCGCAACAACAAGCCATGCTCCACAAATTGGAACACCTACGCGACAAATTAATAGAAAAAGGCGATGATTTATTAAGCGAACTACTCAACGATTACCCACAGGCAGATCGCCAATATCTACGCAATTTAATTCGCAATGCCCAAAAAGAAAAAGAACAAAACAAAGCACCTAAAGCCTATCGTGAAATCTTCCAATATTTGAAAGAATTGATAATCACAGAGGAATAATATAAATAAAAAGTGCTGTCAAAAATGCTCCGTCCCCAAAGTTAGTCTCACTTTATATGTAAAAAGTCGTCCTAAATTAGCGGAATACGACACGCCTAATTTTACTTATTCTGATAGCAAATCCACCTTTAAAGGCAAATTACGTAAAATCGTCATGGCAAAACTCAAAGCCGAACCTGAACGCCAATGTAGTGTGCCTGAATTACTTCATCTCGCCCTAGTAGATTAGGGCTATCCGCCCTTTTCATTTTCTCTCACTTATACCCTAAAATGAAAAAATACTTTACCCCATTCAGGGGATAGTTTAAAATAAATAAAGATAATTATTCTTATTTTCAATATTGGTATAAAAATGAAAAATTTTTCTTTTACACTGTCAACGGTGCTTGTCAGTTATGCTTTATCCGCAGGATATGCACAGGCACAGCAAATAAAAACACAGGAAAAGCTGCCTGAAATCGTGGTTTACGGTGATCAGAACAGCGAGCTTTCCTCAATCCAAACCATATCTCAACAGGAAATGGCAAAATCCCCCTCTACCAATGGAAATATTTCCGATTACCTCTCCACCAATCCTCATATCCGTTATGAAAATAGCGACCGGAACGGATTTACCCGAGGTGAAATAAAACCAGAAAATATCTCCATTAACGGAGCAGATTTTAACCAAACCGCTTACTTTGTTGACAATGTTAATGTGAACAATGACTTAACTGTGGACAATGAAATCTTCGATGGTTCAATGCAGGTTGTGCCTGGTATCAGTCATACACAGGCTTATTTTTTCGATGCGTCAATGTTATCTGCCGTGGAGGTGCATGATCATAATATTTCTGCCAGTTTAGGCGGTTTTATGGGGGGAGCTGTTGTCGCCAAAACCAAACAATATGACGGAACCGACCGCACTTTGCTCAAATACCGCGCCACCAATTCCCATTGGGCTGAAATGAAAAGTGATGCTCAAAGTAAACGCATTCTACAGAAAGTTCGCCCTAACAATACCGGTGATGCCGAATTTCAA
The DNA here is from genome assembly GCF_002263215.1 of Actinobacillus seminis. Taxonomy (GTDB): domain Bacteria; phylum Pseudomonadota; class Gammaproteobacteria; order Enterobacterales; family Pasteurellaceae; genus Actinobacillus_B; species Actinobacillus_B seminis. The sequence goes on along the minus strand of NZ_NLFK01000006.1, from coordinate 55,944 downwards.
CCCAATTATCATAAAGACTTTTTCTCTTTGATGGTGGAACGCGGCCTGACAGAAAATCTAGGGGCTGTGTTCGGATTCAGTCGCCGTATGAGCCGCATTGAACAAAACCGCCTGATTGGGCATCAAAAAGATTCGTCATCAAGCATTGAACCCCGTTTGGATCGTCAAAACCACCGCCGACTTTCCGACACTGCCTTACTGAATTTGAACTATACACCGAATGAAACCAACCGTTTTGAACTCGGTTTTCGTTATTCTCGCTACAAAGAAGAAAAATATTATGGCGAAAATATTAATAATAACTTAGGCGACTATCACAATGCTTACGGTGCAACATTAGCGTGGGTTCATTCGTTTTCTTCAGGTGTGCTGACCAATACCCTTGCTTATGATCATTTTATCGACAAACGAAAATCAAACAGTTCGCACGTGGATATTTATTCCGTTAGTAGTGAAGATTATGAGCCACTTTATTCCTATGAAAAAGGTGGTTACGGAAACAGCAAATTAACACAAGACAATCTGCATTTTTCAACGGAATATGCATTTAATCCCTTTGATTTCGCCGGAGCAAATCATTCTCTTTCTGTGGGGGGAATATATCAAGCTTCCCAATACCGTTTTTCCCGTCCTCAAGATGTATCGGGAAATATTAATATGGTAACAGGTGATGAAGAGCCAATGAAAATTCCCTCTCTAAACGCCTCAAAAGGCAATGTGACAACCCGCTACCAAAATGTTGCCCTCTATGTGGAAGATTTAATCCAAATCGGTCGTTGGAATTTTCGTCCGGGATTGAGGGTTGAACGTGATGATTATTTGAAAAATACCAATATTTCTCCTCGTTTTGTTACCCGTCTTAATCCTTGGGAAGCAGGCTATTTTACCTTCGGATTAAACCGTTACTACGGTCGTTCCTTCTCATCCTTGAAATTAACCAATAAAATCCTGAAGCTGAATCAGGATAACAGTCGTCAACATCAAGAATTTCAACATTTAAAAACCCCTTATGCTGATGAATTAAGCATCGGGTTTCAACAACAGGTTAACAATCTCGATTTGAAATTAAATTATATTCATCGCCAAAACAAAAACCGTATTATGTTGAAAAAGGACAATGACACCCGAAAAACCTACTACATCAACGCTAATAATTACGGTGTTAATGTTTATACCCTTCAAGTCAATCAACTTGAACCTTGGCAATGGAGAAAAACCCAATGGACAACCTATGTCGGTTTTGATTATTTAGATACCAAACGTGCCGACTTAGACAAGGCTCTCAATCCGTTTGAACCGGTTTATCTCGACGGTAAATTGATGACCCGCCAAGAAATGCGGAAAAAAGTGAACAGTTCAACGGAGGATTGGATCGCACGTGTCGGTTTGGATATGGCGATACCCGACTGGCAATTTACTTGGTCAAATCGCCTCCAACTTAAAGCACCGGTAAAAGGATACGAAGAGATCAGTAATGTCGAAGACGATACACCAAGCCGTTACCGCAGTTTTGATTACGGTACACATTTTCAATGGGATATGTCGTTGCGTAAAACGTTACCTTTGATCGGTACGCACACTGCTTATTTACAGTTAGATATTTTGAATGTGTTAAATCAAGTACGTCAAAAAACACGGCATATGATCTCTACACAAGAAGAATACGGCATATTTACACCGGGACGGGAGTTCTGGCTGGAAATCGGCTATCATTTTTAACAAATAATCATCATTGACCGCAGGAAACTGCGGTCGTTTTTTGAGGAATTTTATGCATCTGCTCAATCGCCTGCTTGCTTTTTTATCGTTTTTTTTACTGATGTCTTGTGCGGGATCATCGCTTTCGCCGAATACGCCGCTACCTTTTGATCCCAATATCGAACGGGGAACATTAGACAACGGGTTACGTTATTACCTTTTGACAAATCGTCACCCCAAAGATCGTCTTTATATTCGCTTAGTGGTGAACGCCGGCTCAATGAATGAAGATGAAGATCAACGCGGGGTGGCACACATTGTGGAACATATGGCGTTTAACGGTACAAAACGCTTCCCGGAAAATACGGTCATTCAAGCCTTGGAAACATTGGGAATGAAATTTGCACGGGATATTAATGCCTTTACCGATTTTGAAAATACGGTTTATACCCTAAATTTATCCCGCAATGATCCGCAAAAATTAGCACTGGCGTTTGACGTCATCAATGAATGGATGAATCACTTGACGATTTTACCCCAAGATCTTGATGCTGAAAGAGGAATTGTGCTGGAAGAATGGCGGGCAAGATTAAGCCCAATGCTACGTTTAGGGGATAAGAAGAGTGCCTTTGAAATGGCGGGTTCACGCTATGTGTTAAGAGATCCTATCGGTGATGTCAATGTCATCAAAAATGTCAGTGACAAACGGGTGAAAGACTTTTATCAAAAATGGTATCGTCCCGACAATATGGCATTAATTGTGGTGGGCGATGTTGATACAAATGTGATCAAAACCCTGATTGAAAAAAATTAAATCACTCGAAAAAAAACACGCCTCTTATCCATCCTGACTATCGCATCCCTTTGAAAAAAGGTTGGCGGTTGGAAACTTTATCTGAAGCGGGAATACATACTGCGACGATCGAATTGAGCTTTTTGCAAGACAGTTTCCCCGAAGACACAGTTGAAGGATATCGAAAAGAATTTATTCAGCAGCTGTTGATAAGATTAATCAATTTAAGATTACAACAATGGGAACAAACACAAAATGCGGTGGATTCTGCAAATTTTTATCAAAACTATCTCGGTAAATCAACATTGCAAACCCTATACTCTTTGCAATTGTCAAAACCGGATTATAAAAACACCGTTGATGCCTTATTCCAATTTATTGCACAACTTAATACACAGGGATTTCAACAAGAGGAATTCAATGCCGAAATTCAACGCCTAAAAAAACTGAATCAAAAACAATTGAATATTCAAGCCGGTAGCCTAAAACTGGCAAACGATTTTATTCCCTTTGTTGCCAATCAATCGGCAATTCTCAGCCCCGACCAAAAATATCGCCTGAATACCCGAATTTTATCCAATATTACCTTGGAAGAAGTGAATCAATACATCAAAAAACTCACGTCATTGGACAGCAAATTGTTACTTATTACCCAACCCCACCCAGCCAAAGCTTTAGATTTCAATATAAAGGATCTCGAAAAACAATGGCAAATACAACAACAATCCGCATTATCAAATCATAACGATAAAAACAAGCTTCTCGCTACAACAGAGCGTGAAAGTGCGGTCAAATCTTTGCCGATTTTTGATCTTCCCGAAAAAGACGTTATCAAAGTAAAACACCATAAGAAAGGCAATATCAGCGAATTTCGTTTGGAAAACGGAAGTCGCCTGATTTACCACTATTCCGACAAACAGCCGGGACAGGTTCATTTTAAAGCCTTGACATCGGGAGGTCTACGTTCCGTTGCAAAAGCGAATTATCACCGACTTCGCACAGCGGCAACCCTTGTAGATGAAACCGGTATCGGCACCATCCCACAATCGGACATCAAACGTCTTTTGGCGGATCATCAAGTGGTTTTTTCCACCTTGGTTGACGATACCCAACAAGGATTTGTCGGCATAGGAAGAGGGGAAGAATTGGAAATTTTGCTCAAATTATTCCGCTTAAAACTGCAAAGTGCGACTATTTCACCACAAGTTTGGGAAAAATACCGTCAAGAAACCATAGACTATTTCAACAATATGGATAAAGAAACGGCTTTTATGCGACATATTGCAAAATTACGCTATCCTAATACCGAAACGGCTTACACACAAAATTTATCGCAAATTCTCAATGCCGATCCTCGTCAGCTTGCCGAGCTCTATCATAAGACTATCAACGGTAAAACGGATTTTACTTATTTTATTATCGGCGACATCAAAGAAACTCAAGTTGTCAATTTGGCACGCCGTTATTTAGCCAATCTTGATGTTAAATCGCAAGTGCGATCGGTTTATCCCGTTAATGTTGCCGTACCGACACAGACTTTTCGTATGACCGGTTTAAAAGAACCCCGCTCGGAAGTGGAAATTCATTTAACCGCAAAAGCAAAAGTACAACCTGAAAATCTTTATGTACTTGATGTGTTGGCAGATGTTATCGAAGAAAAATTACGTCTTTCCCTGCGTGAAAAAGAAAGTGGGATTTATTCGGTCGGAACTTGGATTACCCAAGATCCGTTTACCCCGCAAATTGAAGGGAAAATCACCTTCAGTTGCGATCCGAAACGCACCAATTATCTTCTCGAGATGACACACCGCATTTTAGACGATATGGCGAATAATGGGATTGATCCGGCGTTAATTGCGAAAAAAGCCGCCGAGAAGAAAACGCAAATCAAGCAACAGTTTGACTCATTATTGTTTGTTTCCGATCGCATCGAACAAAGCTATCGCCTTGATAACAGTCCAAAATGGATCTACCTGTATGAACAATTTGATCACATTGTAACAAAACAAAATGTGGATAATGCGGCAAAAACCGTCCTCGCTCCCCAAGGGCGTTTTACCGCCGTTCTCACTCATTAGTCCAATGCGGAGATTTCTCCGCTTTATTTTTTTGAATTATTTATAGATTCACTCTACCATTTAGCAAAATTTGCATTAGACTATACGACAATATCCTCTGAGTGATGTAAAAGTGCGGTGACTTTCCGCCTATTTTTTAAATAAAAACAATTCTCATTATTGATTAATCGCAATTTTTAATATAGAGTGATACGCTCAAAATCATGTTATGTAAATGATACTTTACCTGCTTATCTTATCGTAAAAATCATTATTAAATCGAATTTCAACGTACCTTACTTAAATCAGAGGAATTTTTATGGCAAAGCACTATAAATTAACTATGGTTGCACTGTCTGTTCTGAGTACCTTAGCTTACGCAGAAGAAACATTGGAACAAATTAATATTGAATATAAAATCCCACCAAAACAAGATGTATTTAAAAAAGCCGAAGCGGTGAGTGTACGGGATAATATTTCAACTGCAACCCAATCCATTGACGATATTATCCGCAGTGTTCCCGGTGCTTTTACAAATTTAGATAAATCATCCGGTGCAATTTCTGTGAATTTACGCGGTCAGACGGGATTTGGGCGGGTTGATACAATGATCGACGGCGTTTCGCAAACCTTTTTTGCCACATCGGGAGATAACAGTAAAAAATCGGGCGGGACATCACAATTCGGAGCTCAAATTGATCCTGCTTTTATTGCCTCTGTGGATATTCATCGTGGTTCCGGCGGTCAAAACGGTTCAAATGCGTTAATCGGCTCCGCAAATTTCCGCACTATCGGTGTCGATGATGTATTAAATGAAGGGCAAAATGTCGGCGTAATGCTTAACAGCGGTGGCGGTACAAACAGTATCGGTCCGAACTATATGGTTGCCCTTGCGGGAAAATATGCCCTTTCCGATACGGCAACTATCGGTGCAATGTACGCTTACAGTTGGCGTAAAATATCCCAAGATTTTAAAGTCGGGGGAGGAGTTAATATTCGTGACGTAGATAAAGAAGACGTGAGAATTTTGGCGAAAAAAAGCTGTACAGGAATGGCGTTCCCCAGTGACTGTGTCACCAATGCCATTGAGAGATATGAACGTCAACCCTATGATCCTTCCCAACTAACCCAACATCCCAAAAGCCATCTTGCCAAATTGGAATTTAAAGATGAAAAAAATCAGGCAGTACTGTCTTTTCGCTCGCTTTCTACCGCACTTTCAGGTCGAAATCTTGATAACCGAAATTACCAACTCAATTATACCTATACGCCGAAAGAAAACCTCCATTTTAATGCTATTTTAGCGGATAACACATCTAAACAAAACTATCAAAAAGGGGCATTTTACAACAGCAAAGCATTAACCGACGTGTTAATCAGTAAAAATAAATCTCAAACATTAAATTTAAATGTGAATTTCAGTACCCCACTGAGTGAAAAATTAACTTATGAAGTTACCCTCGGCAGTAATTTTCTCGTCAATGAATACAGCAAAAACCGTCACCCTCGTGAATTAGCCTATAATTTTGCCCACGGTGAACCAAACAGCATTGCAGATTGTCCACCCCGCCCCTACGGTCTATATAATGATGACGACGAATCAAAAGGTTGGCTGGTGTGTGATTACCACAGCACAAAATCCAATACTTTCCAACCGGACGGTAAACAGCGTTTTAGAACCTTTTATTTGGACCAAACCCTTACATACGATATTTATACCTTACGAGCCAATGTAAACCGTCAATTTTATAAATACAGCGGTACAACATTTCATCGCAATAAATACTATCAAGACAGTTGGAAAAAGACTGATATGAAATATCATAATGCCGATGTTTGGACAAATTCAACCTCTGAAGATTTTGTAAACAAATATGGGGCTGAATATTTATTAAATAATCATATTGAGCATTGTTATAGCGAATTTGGCAAATATAAAAGCGATTTTAGAAAAAGTTATGTAGATATCTACTGCCCATTGCAAGATTACGAACGAAAAAGAGGCGGTTCTCGCACCCATACCAATTATTCTTTCTCACTTTATGCGGATTTTCACCCGCTCTTTTCCCCATTCGTAACCTATTCTAAAACCCACCGTGTACCGAATATCAAGGAAATGTATTTTTCAGAAATCGGCGATTTAGCGGTCCGCACCGATTTAAAATCGGAAAAAGCCAAAACCGTCCAATTCGGTATTAACGGACATAAAGAGGGTATTTTCAGCGATTGGGATATGCTTGGTTTTAAAGTTCTCGCTTATCAAACCAAAATTCACGACTATATTCTCAATGCAAAACGGGAATGTAACGGATACAATATTAACGACTGCTTTCCGCATATTACTCATTTCAATTATGCCGGTGGCATGACAAAATTCAAAGGCAATGGAACACAAGGAAATACAAGTGTCCCTCTTGACGGAAACGGCGTGGTAACCCTAAAAGGCATCGAATTGGAGGTCAATTACGATATCGGTTGGTTCTATGTCAATCTTGCTTACGCCAGACAAAAAAGTAATCAACCGAGTTCATTCTCAGATTCTAGTGCTAAAGTAAATGCCATTTCATCAAGTGGTGTGTATTTACAAGGATTCGGATTAAGTAAAGTCTCGGTTTTACCCAAAGATTACGCTTCATTGGATATTGGCACAAGATTATTCGATGGAAAATTAACTCTTGGAACGATAGCAAAATACTACGGCAAATTCAAACGTGCACAATTAGATAAAAGTGAAGGTGATGTGATTGTTTCCGATGTATATAAACCAAAAGGGATGAAAGTCAATGGTTGGATGCGTATCAGCGGTACGGAAGAAGTCAAAGCACAACCAATGATCTTTGATTTTTATGCGATTTTTCAGCCGACCGAAAATCTCACCATTAAAGGCGAAATTCAAAATGCGTTTGATAAAAAATACATCAACCCGTTGGATGCCAATAATGATTCCGCATCGCAAAGTCAATTTATTATGGGCGAAGATTTGGGGCAAATGACGACGCTCAATAATTATTCTCGAGGGCGGACGTTTGTGTTAAACGTTAATTACCGTTTTTAAGTTTTAACCACACTCAAGGAGCAGGAGAAGTCTACACCTCCCCTGCTCGCTCACAAACGTCATCTGTGAACGTTTCACAAAACGATTTTGCAGTAGTTCTACCTAGTGGCGTTCAGAAAGCGGATTTATAGGATTTAATCATGGTAATCTGACTTGGATGAATGGTTAATGTATTATAACCGTCATCTCACCCATCAAGGAAAAATGTACTGTAAAAGATCGCCATGGAGACATTAGTTGAAGGAAAACGCATTTGGGCAGAAAAGAATTTAAGCTTAAATTAACCTGACCGCCCTCTGCTATTTTAAACGGGGAATTCAAATTAAGTTTAATCTTCTACAGGTTTTTATGACCAAATACAGCCTAACATTTAATAGCAAATCGTGTGTTTCTCATTCAAACATGACGAAAAGCTTTTTTCACATATCGTTATTTTCATTTTTTCGATAGATAAAATACCAAAATCAGCTCTTTGAATAACCAGTTCACTTTCCTGGACAGCTCATTTTTGACCGCACTTTTTTATTTTCCCTTGAATTTTAGCCTTTCACCCCAATATTACAGCTTAATCCCAATTTTTAGAGAGAGAGTAGATGAGAGATGAACGCAAAACGAACTGAAACACAAACAATTCCGGTTCTACCATTGCGTGATGTGGTAGTGTTTCCTTTTATGGTAATGCCATTATTTGTCGGACGAGCAAAATCCATTCGTAGCCTGGATGAGGCGCTGGAAAGCGGTAGACAATTATTATTAGTGGCGCAGCGGCAAGCGGATTTAGAAGAACCGACAGTTGATGATGTGTATGATGTCGGGACGATCGCGAATATCATTCAATTATTAAAATTGCCGGATGGTACGGTTAAAGTGTTGGTGGAAGGTCAGCAACGCGCCAACATTCTTTCATTGCAAGATACCGGGGAGTTTTTTAGCGCGGAAGTGTTACCGATTGACAGCTTGAGTGGTGATGAAAAAGAATTGGATGTCGTGAGAAATGCGGTGCTTTCTGAGTTTGAAAAATATGCCAATTTAAACAAAAAAGTGCAGCCGGATATTTTGCCGGCGTTGCAACGCATTGATGATGCAGAACGTTTAGGTGACACCTTGGCGGCACATTTGCCGGTAGCGGTTGCGCAAAAACAAATTTTATTGGAAGAAGCTAACGTGGCATCGCGTTTTGAATATTTGCTTGGTTTGATGGAAACTGAAGCGGATTTGCTACAAATCGAAAAGCGTATTCGCGGTCGCGTGAAAAAACAAATGGAGAAAAGCCAGCGCGATTATTATTTGAATGAGCAAATTAAAGCCATCCAAAAAGAATTAGGTGAGAATGATAACGCCATTGACGAAGTCGAGCAGTTGCGTAAAAAAATTGAAGAAGCCAGAATGCCAACGGAAGCGCGCGAAAAAGCGGAAGCGGAATTGCAAAAACTGAAAATGATGTCGCCAATGTCGGCAGAAGCAACCGTGGTGCGTAGTTATATTGATTGGATGGTACAAGTACCTTGGCATAAACGCACTAAAGTGAAAAAAGATATTGCGAAAGCACAGGAAGTTTTAGAAACTGATCATTATGGTTTAGAACGCGTGAAAGAGCGTATTTTGGAATATCTCGCGGTGCAAAGCCGCTTAAATCAAATTAAAGGTCCGATTTTGTGTTTAGTGGGACCGCCGGGGGTGGGAAAAACCTCGTTGGGACAATCCATTGCAAATGCTACCGGACGAAAATATGTGCGTATGGCGTTGGGTGGTGTGCGTGATGAGGCGGAAATTCGCGGACATCGTAAAACCTATATTGGTTCATTGCCGGGGAAATTGATCCAAAAAATGGCGAAAGTCGGTGTAAAAAATCCGTTATTTTTGTTGGATGAAATCGACAAGATGTCTTCCGATATGCGTGGCGATCCGGCATCTGCGTTGTTGGAAGTGTTGGATCCGGAACAAAATACTCGTTTTAATGATCACTACTTGGAAGTGGATTATGATTTATCGGATGTGATGTTTGTGGCAACGTCCAATTCCATGAAAATTCTGGGACCATTGTTAGATCGAATGGAGGTTATCCGTCTATCCGGTTATACGGAAGATGAAAAATTGAATATCGCTACTCGTCATTTATTGGCAAAACAAATTGAACGTAACGGGTTGAAAGCCGGTGAATTAGTGATTGAAGATAGCGCGATTTTAGACATTATCCGTTATTACACACGTGAAGCCGGTGTGCGAGGTTTGGAGCGAGAAATTTCCAAAATTTGTCGTAAAGCCGTAAAAAACTTGCTACTTAATAGCAAATTACAATCCATAACTGTTAATACAGAGAATTTACATGATTATCTTGGCGTAAAACGCTTTGAGTTCGGGCGTGCAGATACACAAAATCGCGTGGGTGAAGTAACCGGTTTAGCATGGACAGAAGTGGGCGGCGACTTACTGACTATTGAAACAGCCTCTGTTCTCGGCAAAGGTAAATTGACCTTCACCGGCTCCTTAGGAGATGTGATGAAAGAAAGTATCCAAGCAGCAATGACTGTTGTACGCGCCAGAGCGGAAAAATTAGGGATTGCCGCTGATTTCCACGAAAAACGCGATATTCATATTCATGTGCCGGATGGGGCGACGCCCAAAGACGGACCAAGCGCCGGGATCGCAATGTGTACCGCCTTGGTGTCTTGTTTAACCGGAAATCCGGTGAGATCCGAAGTGGCAATGACCGGTGAAATCAGCTTACGCGGGAAAGTGTTGCCGATTGGCGGGCTGAAAGAAAAATTGCTGGCGGCACACCGTGGCGGCATTAAGACCGTGATTATCCCAAAAGATAATGTGAAAGATTTGGAAGAAATCCCGGAAAATGCGAAAAATCATTTAAGTATTCACGCTGTAGAAAGCATTGATGAAGTGTTAAGTATCGCATTGGAAAATCCGCCGGAAGGAATTGAGTTTGTGAAGCATAAACCGTTAAATAAAGTGAAAAGCACGCGCAGTCGAAAAGCAAGCACTACCTCAAGGGCGGTTAACTAGCAAAAGTGCGGTCAATTTTTACGTTATTTTATAAGCCGGGGACAAATCCGGCTTATTTTCGTTTTTTCCGTGTTTTTCATGGTGCGAAGACGTAAATTTTCTATTATAATCAAAAAGATTTGCGGTAGCGAAGAGTTTACACTACCGATAATGGGTTTTAATTCTCACTATTACAGGAATAAATTCAATGTTAATGGAAAAATTTCATGCGGCGTCAAATGGCATTATTTGGAAGCTGATAATGGTACTTATCGGGGTTTCTTTTGTGCTAAGCGGCGTTGCCGGCTATATGTTTACTCAAGTGGATACGTCGGCAGCAAAGGTAAACGGAGTGGAAATTCCGCAGCAAATGTTTTTGCAGCAATACAATAATGAATATCAAGCATTAAGCCAACAATTTGGTGCGCAATTTGCCGCAGTGGCGGATTCGCCTGAGTTTATCAATGGTTTGCGTAAAAATATTTTAAATCGTTTAATCGATCAAGAATTATTACGCCAATATAGCGAAGATCTAAAACTGGGTATTAGTGATACACAAATTAAACAAGAAATTGTTTCTATGCCATCATTACAAACCGACGGAAAATTTAATAACAATTTATATCAACAAATGTTGGCGGTAAATGGAATTAGTTCTGATTCATATGCGGCATTGGTTCGCGAAGCCCTGCGCCTTGAGCAATTGCAAGCGGGATTAGTTTCCTCTGATTTTATAGTGCCGATACAAGCGGAGGCGTTAGCTAAATTATTTTTCCAACGTCGCGAAGTGCGTTTAGCCACATTCCCACTCGCTGATGAAATTACCAAACAAACGGTAAGCGAGCAGGAGATGCAAACCTATTATAAAGAAAATCAATCTGCTTTTGCTGCGCCGGAGTTAGTGAAAGTGCAATATATTGATTTAACGCGTACTTTAGCGGAAAAAAACCTTAATGTGACTGATGTTGAGATTTCACAATATTATCAAGATAATAAAGCGCAATATATGTCGCAACGTTTGGCGCATATTCAAGTGCCAACCGAACAAGAAGCGCAGACCCTTTATGCGGATTTGCAAAAAGGCGAATCGTTCACCCAATTGGCGAAATTATATTCGACTGATAAAATTTCCGCTGCCAACGGTGGGGATTTGGATTGGGTGACACCGGGTATGATGCCGCCGAAATTTGAAGCCGCGGCAAGTAAACTTGATGTTGGGCAATACAGCCAACCGGTGAAAGTGGATAATGCGTATCACATTATCAAATTGGAAGATGAAAAAGTACGCTCGTTAGATGAAGTGAAAAATGAAATTGCGGCAAAAATTCGTAATGAGTTAGCGGTAAATGCGTTTTATGCATTGGAAAAACAAGTAAACGAGAAAGCCTTTGAAAATCCGGATAGCTTAGAAAATGCAGCGAAAGCGGTAGGTGTGAATATGCAAGAAACCGCCTATTTTTCACGTCAAAATATTCCTACCGAGTTAAATTACACCAATGTAGTTTCGACTATTTTTGATTCGGATATTACCCAAGGTGGGACAAATTCGGAAGCCATTAACGTAGGCGATCAGCATTCTATCGTGGTGCGCGTGGTGGATCATAAGCCGGAAGGCATTCGTTCTTTTGAGGATGCAAAAGCAGATATTGAAAATTATCTGAAACGTCAAAAAGCGGAAGCTCTGGTGTTAGAAAAAGTACAAAAATTAGCTCAAGAATTGTCTTCAGCAACAATGCAAGACAATGCTGTTGATTTTTCCGAACCTCAATCGTTAGTCTATGCGGAAAACAAAGATCCGATTTTAAATAGTGCAGTTTTTGCAATGGCAAAACCAACGGATAATAAAGCCACTTATGGTGTCGCCAGAGATGGTAATGGTGATATAGTGATTGTTGCCTTGCAGAAAGTTGAAGATGGAAAACTGTCTGCCGAGCAATTGGCTGCTTTTAATATGCAGTTGCAACAAGCGCGTCAAGCAGCGTTGCATAATACGGTTTTAGCCGCATTACGTAATAAAGCCAAAGTGGAAATTAACGAGGAGTTTATGAAACAAGAGTAGTTTTCCTTTTATTAAAAACAATTAATTACGAAAAGAGTTGGGATTACCTGTAGAAGATCAGACTTAATCTGACAGTCCCCCGTTTAAAATAACAGCGCCTATCAGATTAATTTGAGCTTAAATTCTTTTCCGCCCAAATTCATTTTCCATCAAATAATGTGCTCATCAGTGTTCTTCCACCGCACATTTTTCCTTGATGGAGGCGATAATGGTATCTCGGCTCATTCCCATCACTTTACAGGCTTGAGAAATGTTACCGCGTTCTTCTGCTAAATTTAATAAACTCGGTTTGTGTTTAATAAGTGGATTAGTGAATAAAACATAAAGGTTTCCTTTTTTGTTTAGATTGAATTTGGATACTCACATTTTCATCGGGAAACTCTCACTTTTTAGAGTGATTTGTCAGATAAGTCTGAGCTTCTACAGTTAAATAGTGAGGAGCATCCATCGGGCGGTGCCGTGACGGTTACTATAAAAAGATGCTAAATTATCTATGTCTTGAAAGTTAGTGAAAAAATAACATTTAGGACAAACTTTTCTTTTTGAATGAATGCCTGATATATTATCAGGCATTATTTTTACAGATTGAGAAAATTTTCTGGTTTTTGACCGCACTTTATGATATAAAGCACGCCGATATTTTAATTTTTCAAAGATATCGAATTTATTTTAAATCACACACATATCGCTCGGGTAAATCGGGGTGCCAAACGGTCGATTTACTTGGTATGTGGAGGCTAAACCCCAAACAAAAGGAAAAAATATTATGGCACAAGTTTCAATGCGCGATATGCTTCAAGCAGGCGTTCATTTCGGTCACCAAACTCGTTATTGGAATCCAAAAATGAAACCTTTCATTTTCGGACCTCGTAATGGTGTGCATATCATCAACCTCGAAAAAACCGTTCCAATGTTTAATGAAGCATTAGCAGAATTAACTCGCATTGCAAGCAACAACGGTAAAATCTTGTTTGTTGGTACAAAACGTGCCGCAACTGAAGCAGTTAAAGCAGCAGCATTAGACTGTCAACAATATTATGTCAACCACCGTTGGTTAGGTGGTATGTTGACTAACTGGAAAACAGTTCGTCAATCAATCAAACGCTTAAAAGATTTAGAAACACAATCTCAAGACGGTACTTTCGACAAATTAACGAAAAAAGAAGCGTTAATGCGTACGCGTGAGATGGAAAAACTTGAGTTAAGTCTTGGCGGTATTAAAGATATGGCAGGTCTTCCGGATGCGATCTTCGTTATCGGTGCAGATCACGAACATATCGCTATTAAAGAAGCAAATAACTTAGGAATTCCGGTATTTGCTATAGTTGATACCAACTCTACTCCGGATGGCGTAGATTTCGTTATCCCGGGTAACGATGATGCGACTCGTGCAATTCAGTTGTACCTTTCTGCCGCAGCAGTAGCAGTGAAAGAAGGTCGTCAACAAGAAACCATTACTGAAGAAAGTTTCGAAGCTGAAGCGGCTGTCGCTGAGTAATTCGGTTGTCTTAGACGGTGAGTGGCGTAAGCCCTTATTAATCACAATGATTAATTGGTTAGCAGGGGGCTTGATGGCTCCCTGCTTTTTTCATTAAAAGTGCGGTAATAATGACCGCACTTTAAACTCAATAGCGTGATAGAGGATTTTAAAATGGCTGAAATTACAGCAGCATTAGTTAAAGAACTTCGTGAACGTACCGGCGCCGGTATGATGGAATGTAAAAAAGCCTTAGTAGAAGCTAATGGTGATATTGAATTAGCGATCGATAATATGCGTAAATCAGGTCAAGCAAAAGCAGCGAAAAAAGCAGGTCGTATCGCAGCGGAAGGCGTAATTTTAGCGCGTCTTGCAGATGGTTTCGGTGTGTTGGTTGAAATGAACTGTGAAACAGACTTCGTAGCAAAAGATGCCGGCTTCTTGGGCTTGGCAAATGAAATTGCCGACTATGCGGTTGCTAACAAAGATACAAGCATTGAAGCGTTACAAGCACAATTTGAAGAACAACGTGCGGCATTAGTAGCAAAAATCGGCGAAAACATGACAATTCGTCGTGTTCAATATTTAGATGGTCAAGTGATTGCACAATACTTACACGGTGCGAAAATCGGTGTATTAGTTGCCGGTGAAGGTTCTGCTGATGAGTTGAAAAAAGTGGCAATGCACGTGGCTGCAAGCCGCCCTGAATATGTTAATCCAAGTGATGTGCCGGCTGATGTGGTTGAACATGAGCGTAATATCCAAGTAGATATCGCCATGCAATCCGGTAAACCACGTGAAATCGCAGAAAAAATGGTTGAAGGTCGCATGAAAAAATTCACCGGCGAAGTATCATTAACAGGTCAGCCATTTGTTATGGATCCTTCTCAATCTGTAGGCGATTACTTAAAATCAGTGAGTTCCTCTGTATCTAACTTTATCCGTTTAGAAGTGGGCGAAGGTATTGAGAAAGTAGAAGAAGATTTTGCGGCAGAAGTAGCAAAAATTACTGGCGGAAACGCATAATTTTTGCTTTGCATAAGCATAAAAAAGCGGGTTGATGATAACCCGCTTTTTGTTTGATTGTTTTTATATAGCATTATTTGAATGTCAATTGAATACCCAGCTCGTCTAAGATCTGACTTTCCGTCGTTAAGTCATTTTGTATTAACGGATTGCGCTCAAGATACCCCGCTTCAAATTGTAAATGCCATAAATTGGCAGTATTATCCACTTCTAAGATCATGTTATGGGTCACTTCTGTAGCTTGGCGTGAGCGATTAAGCAAAATAGCGAATCTTAGTAGGCCAATAATCACCATCACATCTGATTCGGCATAGCGAGTAAATTTCGCCAGATCTGTCAGTTTAAACTGGTTAATTTGGTAGCGAACAATAGTGGCAAGCAAACGTTGCTGCTCTTTGTCAAACCCCGGCAGTTCCATATTTTGTAGAATATAAGCAGAATGTTTTTGCATGCCTTTATGATTGATCACAATGCCTACTTCATGCAATCTTGCCGCCCAAAGGAGAATATCTTTCATTTCTTGCGCTATGCGTGAATTTTTCCAATTTTGATATTGTCCGGCAAGCAAGCGTGCGCTTTGATAGACGCGATCCGATTGCGGTAAATCTAAATTAAATTGCGTCGCTAATGCCACTGCAGTACGCTGACGTATATTTTGTACTTGGAAATTTTTTTCTAATCCGTACATAACGCCTTCGCGTAACGCTCCGTCGGAATAACGCATTTGCTTGATCTTAAAAATATCAAAAATAGCGCTTAAAATTGCCAATCCCGGCACAAAAACATCTACGCGATCATTATTTAAACCCGGTATTCTCAATTGATTGTAATGTGAGGCGTTGAGTGTTTGTTTTATTAATTGATCAAGGCGTCCCGGCGTAATGATACCATTCGGTGCGATAATGATACTAATGACCTGTGCAATAGTTTTAATGGTACCGGAAGAACCTAACACGGATGTCCAGCCGAGACTGCGATATTCAAATTCCAAATCTTCAATTTTATTTAATGCACTTTGCTTCGCGCGCTCGAAATTTTCTCGTGAAATTTTCCCTTTCGGGAAAAATTGGGCGCCAAAACTGACACAACCCATATGGCGACTTTTTGCGATTAATGGGACAAAATCATCACCAATGATCATTTCGGTTGACCCTCCACCGATATCAATCACCAATTTGCGCCCGACTTCCGGTTGGGTGTGCGATACACCAGCATAAATCGTTTTAGCTTCCATTTCACCGGTGATGATATTAATCGGATAAGGAAATACTGCTTTGGCTTGACGTAAAAATTCGATATTATTAACCGCAGTTCGCAAGGTATAAGTCCCGACTACATTCACATTATTTGGATCAAAACCCTGTAACCGTTCGGCAAATAAGGCGAGGCAGTTGATACCTCGAGCAATTGCCTCTTGGCTTAAGACCTTATTTTCATCCAATCCCTCGGCTAATTTTACTTTCTGCTTTAAGCGAGATAAGACTTGAATTGAACCGTTAACAATACGGGCAATGATCATATGAAAGCTATTGGATCCTAAATCAATAGCAGCAATTTCTCTCACATTGTGACGCTTTTCATCAAGTGCGGTCACTTTTTCCGTTAAATTTTCGTAGTGCATAGCGTTCCTAAAATTCAAATCGATACAGGAGATCAAATGCCTGATTTACCCCTGATACAGATTGTACATAAAGTTGCGGTAATAATTTATAGCGAACGGTAAATTCAGCCAGCCCGTCAAATAAGCCAACGCCGTATTTAACTTGCAGACGCGGCGTAATATTGCCACTTACCACCACTTGTGAGCTATCCCCAACACCTTGCGTTCCGATATTGAGATCTCTAATACCAAAAGTTTTTCCAATACCACCGATCACTTTTCCGCTTTTTGCCAATCCCATACCCAATAAAGCGGTACCAACTGCGCTGCCGGAGCCGGCTTCGTCGCTCTTTTCCAGTGAGCGTCCGGTTAATAAATAAGCTAAGGCTTGATCTTGTGGTAAACTTGGCTGGGAGAAAACTGTAACTTCAGGGCTGTCTGCAATACCTACAACGTTCACCCCGGCGGTGACATTGCTATCTTCCATTGCATCCGGATTGCGAATTGCTTCAATTTCCAACATGGGTTGTGATGGCAATCCGGAGAAGCTAATTTGTCCTTTGCGGATTAATAGATCTTGCCCGAATGCAGCGTAACGCCCCTCATTTAAATTAATCTGTCCATATAATCCCAATTGACTGCGATCTTGTCGAACCGACAATAATCCGTGTAATCCGGTTTGTAATCCATAGGCATTTAATCTAACGTCATTACCAATTTTAATTTTCAGATCAGAGCGAATTTCCATTCCACTTTTGGTTTTTGCAGGCATGGGTTGTTTTTGTGCCAATTGCTGCTTTAACGTTGGTTTTTGATCCAAAATGACCTCATCCGAGCTAACGGACACCGCACTGTCAGGCAAACTTTCGATCGCAATTCTTGCCCACGGAATATCAATATTTCCCGATAATTCCAATAATTTTGGAGCGGCAGTAATTTCAATATCCGGACTGATTTTTAATTTTGCCATTGACGGAATGCTAACATTAAAGCGATCCGCCTGCACGCGAAGACGAGTATTCCAGCGCTCTAAGCTTCGCCAATCGGCATTACCGTCCACATTAAGACGACTGTCGTCAGTTTGAATATAGCCTTGCAGCGTAGAACGATTGCCTTGGAATTGTAAACTAAGCCGGCCATCGTTAATATCAAAAGGCAAAGCATTCATTTGGGCTTTCAACCGGTTAGCTACAAATGAACCCGTCAATAATGGCGCATTTAAATTTCCACCGAAGCTCAAACGCGCATTGACATCACCCACAACATTTTCACCGCGAGACAGCAATTGATTAACCAAATTTAAATTCACATTTTGAATATTCAACGTTCCACCCAATTGACGCGCTTTAGCTAAATCTTGAATGCGAATGTCTGTATTGATTTTCCCTTGATTTTGAATATTAATCGTTGATTTCAACGCTAAATTATTATCTTGTAAATCCGCATTGAAAGTTAATTTCGGAATATCCAATTTGAAAGTTCGATAGTCAATCGGTTGGTTGACCGATAGGGCATTCCCATTAATCTGCAAAGCGAATTTCAACGGTTTATCGACAAACCATTCTACATTCCCTTTACTTTGCAACTGCCCTTTGAATAACACTTTTTCCAAGTAATGATTGATGAGTGCTAAATCAAGTTTTTTAATTTCAAATGGTATATTCCCGTTTTTACCGGCTTTAAAGTATTGTGGGAAACACAACTCCACACCGCTATTCATCCAACAATGCGCAGAAATTCCGGCGACAGTTTGTTTATTGTCATAATCCAGGTTGACATTTTGATTATTCCGCCATGCGCCGACCGGCGAGCTGATATTCACTTGGCTTAACACGCCTTTCCATTGCTGCGAAATGCGGTCAAAATTTCCGGACAAATTTAAATCCAGCGCCAGTGGCTTGCCTTGCGATTGCAATTGCAGATGATGATTTTTTTCATCCCCGCTTAAGGTTAACATGGCATTGCGAATATTAACTTCGTTATACACCACCCCACCAACGCCCAAATCCAAATTACCCTTGATAAGCTTTTCGGATGTCACTTGTCCTTGCAAAGATAACGTTGCCAGACGTATATCATTAAATTGGATATTTCGCCCGCTCAAATCCACATTTAAATTTGGTTCGGTGATTTTGCCGGAAAGTGCCACGTTGCCCTTAAGTGCCGCGTTTAAATTTGGCAATAATCCGCGTAAATTCGGTGCTTGAATAACCAAATTAAAATCAGATTTTTCGCCTAATTCGCCTTGGGCGGTAATTTTATTTTCGCCATAAGTCAAATGCAGATACGGGATCGATAACCCTTTTTCTTTGGCAACAGTGAAGCTGCCGGTCAGGTTGAGCGGATGCCGAGACAGAGTACCTTGCAACGCTAATTCCGGTACATTGACTAACCAATTTTGTCCTTGAACTTCGCCATCCGAACGGATTTTACCGGATAACACTGCCGGAAATTGCGCGAAATAACCGCCTAAATTTAATTGCGACAAATCCAGAACGGTTTGCCATTTCACACCCGATTGCCAATCCGCTTTACCGCTTAATAACACACTGCCTTTTAAGGTATTGAGTTGTAATTTTTCAATATTGGCATATGACAAGCCGCCCTGTAGAATTACATCCACATCACTTTTGGGGATCCCCATGCCTTGTGCGCGTCCTTTGAGTTGGACATGATAATCCAATAAATTTCCTTCAATGGCTAAATCCAGTTTGGAAATGTGCATGGCATCTGCGTTTTTCGTCGCAAAGGGATATTGTAATTTATCACTGTGCAAGGTGAGATGAAATGGCATTTTTGCTTGGTTTAGTTGAACTTCCGCCTTCAATCGTGCTTGTATGCCGCCTTCTGCTTGGATGGAAAGTGCGGTCTGTTTTTTCAAATTTCCATTTAATCTCAAATCAATCTGCGTATCCGGCAACAATACGTGCTCATTTTCGCTGATTTTTTTGACCGCACTTTGTAATTGAAAATCTAATGGAAATTCGCCATTAAGTTGTAATAGTCCTTTTCCTTGCAGATTGCCTAAGGAGCTTTCCAGTTGTAACTTGTGCAATTGTACAAGATGATCTTGCGCCTGTACTTGAACTTGCCAATGGAGAATATCCACCGCTTGCTGCACATTTTCATTTTGATCAACTTGTTGATATTGCCAATTTTTTCCATGGAGATCTTGCAAATTTAATGCAAAAGGCAAATTAATTTGCGCAATATCGCCGAGCAGCGCCGGCGTTAATTTTTTCTCCAGCGCTTGCCAATCTATTGATTGCGCCGCTTTTTCTATTTGTTCTTTTGCTTCTTTTTGCTGTTTGATCTCGCTTGCACTTTGAACAACTTGCGTGATAAAGCGCAGATCGTTAATTTGCGTTGGCGAAATGACCAGGCCTTTTGCATTATCTAAAGAAAGTGCGGTAGAAAATTGCGCGAGCTCTAAGCGATTTTGATCAATTTTTAAAGTCAGTTGATCGATAGCAATCTGATCAGCGACAACGGAAATCGGCAAATAAATCGGTTGCAGCGGCGAATTATCTTTTGGCTTTGCTTCCAAAGACGGCAATTTAGTGCTATCAATTTGGATTAACGGTTGTTGTACACGCAAATCACGCAGACAAATTTGAGCTTGTAGCAGACAGCTAAAATCCAATTGCAAACGCACTTGTTCAATGTGTGTATCTACGCCGAGCGACCGGTAACGCACGTTGCGTAAAATGAGTCCGTTTTGCAATCCGCCTTCGATTTGCTCAATGGCGAGCGAGTCGAGCAAATTATCGGTTAATTGAAGTAACCCTCGTTGACCGCTGTCGGTTGCCAAGGCGCCAAGTAAGGCAAAAATTGGCAAAATAACGACCGCACTTAGTGCACAAGCGATTTTGCGACAGATTTTCTTTTTCTTCTGCGGTGTATTGGGCGAAATTACTTCATTTTTTGCCACTTCATCATGCTGTAGATCTTGTTTTTTTTGTTCAATCATACTTTACCCTGTGTTAGAGATCGGAACCTAACCCAATGTAGAATTGTATATTTTTACTGTCGTCTTTATCTCGTATCGGCGAGGCAATATCAAATTTGATAGCGCCGATAGGAGATGCCCAACGTACGCCGACGCCGGCGCCATAACGTAATTCTGACGTGTTATAGGATTCAGCGGCAAGTCCGCTGTCGGCAAAGGTCGCCAACCACCAATCCGGATACACTTGATACTGATACTCAAAGGTACCGGTAGCTAAACGGGAGGCGCCGATATATTTTCCATTCTCGTCTTTCGGCGAGATTTTTTTATACCCATACCCGCGCACGCTGCGATCTCCTCCGGCGAAAAAGCGCAAGGCCGGGGGAATGCGTTGAATATCATTGGTATGCAACCAGCCTAATTCTGCGCGCAGTAAAAAACGGTGATTTTCAGCGAAAGTGCGAACCCAAGTGCTTGATGCCTGAATTTTAATGAAGCTCACATCAGAAAGTAGCCCGCGCTGCCCCACGTCAACGGTCAAGCGTTGCGAATCGCCCCAAGTGGCAAATAATCCGTCTTTTATGCGAGTACGACCGGCAGAGACTGTCGGATAAACTAACAATGTTCTATCCGACATGCTTCCTTGCGTAAAAGCATCATAACGTACCCGCAAACCTAAGGAGTTTTGCCATCCGGTAATTCGATTCCAGTAACGCAACGCCGCAAAGGTTACAGAAGCAGTATCGGTATCTAGACTGTTGTCATGTTCATTTTCTGCACCGGCTGAAAATTCATAATAATAATTAAGCGGATTTTTTAATAACGGCATTTTGTAGGTCGTTTCAACGGTTTGCTTTGATGATGAAAGGTATAAATTGGAATGAAAACTGTGACCTCGACTATTAACCCAAGGCTTAACCCAGCTGAACTGGAAACGTGGGCCAACATCTGTTGAGTAGCCAATCCCAACATCCATGGCATTTTTTTTTCGCGGATAGGTAATTACATTAATATCCACAGTTTTTTGATCTTCGTGTAATGTCGGCTGCAATAAGACGGAGCTAAACCAGCCGGAAGCGTTGTAACTGTTGGTGAGTTTAGAAAGATCATTGATCAGATAATAATCGCCTTCTTTGATTTGCATAATATTGCGTAAATAATCTTCGCGAATTTGACTGTGGGCAAGCGTAATTTTACCAAATCGATAGCGTGTTTTACTGTCAAACACAATGCGCCACCAAGCTTGATTGCTTGAGGGAAGCACTTCCAAACGAGAGAGGTCGAATTCCGCATCAAAATAACCGCGTCTAGTCGCTAATTTCTGCAGGCTACTTTTGTAATCCTCATAAACCGAGTGATACATCATATCGCCTTTTTTTGCGACGTTCCTCTTTAATCCATCAAAAGCTTTATCGTCTTTGGCTTCCCCTAAAATCCGAATATCCGTTTCTTCAATTAACGCAGGTTTACCCGCCTTGACATCGGCGATCAACAACGGTTTTTGATTTTTACGCGGTTGCAAGGTGAAATTAATTTCAGCGTTATAATAACCGTAAACCCGCAACCCTTTATTAATGGCGTCACGCACCAATTGCTGATAGCGTTCGGATCCATCAGCTTCTTCTTTATCGATCATTGAAGTATAAATATCGACATTTTCAATGGCTTTTTCCCCGCGTACGCCGGTCACTTTGAGATCAACGGTATATTCCGCTTTCGCGGCGACGCTCATGTAGATAAGTCCTAAATAACAAAGCGGACGAAAAATATCACCCTTTCGGTTGGCAAATAATTTCATAAATTCCCCTAAATTAATCCGCTAAGTAGTTTACTTTCTAGGTGTTTGATTGGCAATGGAAAGAGTGACTTGTTTTACATTAAATTACACTAAATCGGCACAAATCCTGTTTCTGTTCGCGAAAATCTCATTTTTATACAAAAAAAGTAAAAAGATGCCGATTTTGTGATCTTGCCACTATTTCTATTTTGATTTTTAGCGTACATTGAGCAAAATTTTCCTAGGAATTTTTCTTAATAATGAGTTTACAGCAACGTTTACTTTTTCTTGAACAACGAGATTTGATTGATACGGAGGTGCGCCATTGGGTACTTTTGGTACGTGTGCATTTTGTCAAAAAATGGCAGCTCAATGTACATACCAAGCAAATGGAAATGTTATTCATTCACCTGGCAATGGCGCTGGGACGTATTCGGCGCGGCTATTGTGCCAATGCGCTGGATGATAGCATTTTCCGCGAAATGGAAAGTGCGGTGTTTTTTCCGCAAGTTTTAGCACGCCATCAGGAAATGTTGCAACTATTACCTCTTGATATTCCTTTCAGCGAACAAACGCATTTAATCGCCAATTTATTTTCCTTAGCCCTTGAACAACCGCAATTGTTAAAAACAGCATAAAAAATCGCCGCACTTTTCGTTAATCCTATATTGGGATATAATGAGTGCAATTTTTCTGCGATAAATTGATGAAGGAATTCTCTATGCAAAATCCAAAAGATGATGTACTTTACGCGCCGATTGAATGGCAAGATTATAGCGAGAGCTACAGCGATATTTTGTACCATAAATCTGCCGACGGTATTGCGAAAATTACTATTAACCGTCCACAAGTGCGCAATGCGTTTCGCCCGAAAACCGTACAAGAGATGATTCGTGCTTTTTCGGATGCGCGTTTTGATGAAAAAATCGGCGTAATCGTGTTAACCGGTCAAGGGGAAAAGGCGTTTTGTTCCGGCGGTGACCAAAAAGTGCGAGGCGATTACGGTGGTTATAAAGATGAAAGCGGCGTACATCATTTAAATGTTTTGGATTTCCAACGGGATATTCGTAGCTGCCCGAAACCGGTCGTGGCTATGGTGGCGGGATATGCTATCGGCGGCGGTCATGTATTGCATATGCTATGTGATTTGACCATTGCGGCGGAAAATGCGATTTTTGGGCAAACCGGTCCGAAAGTGGGATCTTTTGACGGCGGCTGGGGCGCAAGCTATATGGCGCGCATTGTTGGTCAGAAAAAAGCGCGTGAAATTTGGTTCTTGTGTCGTCAATATAATGCCAAAGAAGCCTTGGAAATGGGTTTGGTCAATACGGTGGTACCTTATGCGGATTTAGAAAAAGAAACCGTGCGTTGGTGCCGCGAAATGTTGCGTAACAGCCCGATTGCGTTGCGTTGCTTAAAAGCCGCGTTAAATGCCGATTGCGACGGACAAGCGGGACTGCAAGAGCTTGCAGGTAACGCGACCATGTTGTTTTATATGACAGAAGAAGGGCAAGAAGGTCGCAATGCGTTTAATGAAAAACGTGCACCTGACTTCAGTAAATTTAAGCGAAATCCATAAATTTAATCAGTAAAAGTGTGGTAAGAATAGTGGAAAATTTGACCGCACTTTTATCTTGTTTGAGGAAAAAATAATGTTGAAAAAATGCTTGTTTCTTTTATTGATTTTAGTGGTGCTAGGTATTTTTGCCACTTTCGTTATTTTTGATGCAAAAGATCACTGTTTAGATTATGGTGGTCGTTATAATGACAATACACAACAATGTGAACAGTAATGACAAATCGAATTTTTCATTTATACCAATATGCTATTCCTGTGGATAGCCAGCTTATTTTGCGCAACCGTTTTTTGAAAAAACGTGAAGGTTTATTGGTGCAAATTAAATGTGGCGAACATGAAGGTTGGGGCGAAATTGCTCCATTGCCGGAGTTTAGCCAAGAAACTTTGAGCGAGGCTCGTGTGCAGGCATTGGGTTGGTTAGCACGTTGGGATGAAGCGCGTTGTCATAATCAAAAACTGCCTTTAGAAAATTTATTTCCGTCGGTGGCATTCGGGTTAAGTTGCGCTTTAGCCGAGCTGAAAGGCAAATTAAATGCACAAGGCAATTATCAAGTCGCACCATTATGCTATGGCGATCCGGATGAATTATACGAACCCTTGGATAATATGCAGGGTGAAAAAGTGGCAAAAATTAAAGTAGGGATGTATGAGGCAAATCGTGACGGAATGATTACCGATATGTTGCTGGAAGCCATTCCGGATTTGCAATTACGCCTTGATGCTAACCGTAATTGGACGCCGGCAAAGGCGCAGATGTTTGCCAAATACGTCAAACCGGAACACCGTGCGCGTATTCAATTTTTGGAAGAGCCTTGTAAAACGCCGCAAGAAAGTTTGCAATTTGCCGAACAAACCGGCATTGCGATTGCGTGGGATGAAACCGTACGCGATGCCGGATTTCAAGTGAAAAAACAACCGCACTTGGCGGCAATTGTGATCAAGCCGACCCTTGTCGGCTCCTTGGAATATTGTGTGAAACTGATTCAACAAGCACAACAACAAGGGGTGAAAGCGGTGATCAGTTCGTCGCTTGAAAGCAGCCTAGGTTTAACCCAATTGGCGCGTATTGCACAACAATATACGCCAAACGTGACGCCGGGCTTGGATACGTTAAGTTTGATGGATTATCAGGTGTTAAGAACTTGGCCTGGATCGGATTTGCCTGTGCTTGATTTGCATTCGGAATTTATTGTTGAATTCACAAATTCCTAGCCATTTAAATCGCTCGTTCAATGGTTTGACCACGCATGAAATTACTGTGATTTGCTAAAAAATCATTATAATGCTGTTTGTTAAGAAAAAAGGATAAGGTTATGTCGCAATCTCCTCGAATTTTGCTGTTAAATGGTCCTAACTTAAATATGTTAGGAAAACGCGAACCGAAACATTATGGACGTTTATCGTTGCCGGCAATTGAACAACGAATGCAATCCTTGGCGGCAGAATATCAGATTGATTTGCAATGTTTCCAAGCCAACAGCGAAGAAAAGCTCATTGATAAAATTCATCAAAGTTTTCAACAAGTTGATTTTATTATTATCAATCCGGCAGCTTATACACATACCAGCGTGGCATTGCGTGATGCTTTGTTGGCGGTGTCTATTCCTTTTGTGGAAGTGCATTTATCCAATGTGCATAAACGAGAAGCGTTTCGCCATCATTCCTATTTTAGCGATATTGCCGAGGGTGTTATTTGCGGCTTGGGCGCACAGGGGTATGAATTTGCCTTGCAGTTTGCTTTAAATTATTTATCGGAACAATCAAATTAAGTTGAATTTCGTAGAAATTTGCAGAATTTTGTCGCCAACTGCACGATTTTCAGGTAATCTTTCGCACAGAAATTTATCTTAAACCAACCGCACTTTTTGCTGTTTGGTTGGTCAAAGTGGAAAGTGCGGTCAAAATTTTATTATTTTAGGAAAACATTATGGACATTCGTAAAATTAAGAAACTCATTGAATTAGTGGAAGAATCCGGCATTATGGAATTAGAAATTTCTGAAGGGGAAGAATCTGTTCGCATTAATCGCGGTTCACCGGCAGCCGGCACCGTACAATACAGCATGCCGGCTCCACAGGTTGCACCCGTAATAACTTAGTCGTGGGAGGCAAGGCACACAGGGGATAGGTTTTTTTTTTTTTTTCGCCTCCCACGACTGGCACCTGCAGCGCCAGCGGCTGCGGCAAGTGATGAGTTAAGCGGTCACATTATCCGTTCTCCAATGGTGGGAACTTTCTATCGTAGCCCAAGCCCGGATGCTAAAGCGTTTGTTGAAGTTGGTCAATCGGTTAAAATAGGAGAGGCTCTTTGTATCGTTGAAGCCATGAAAATGATGAACCGTATTGAAGCGGATAAAGCCGGTGTGGTAAAAGCTATTTTAATCAATGATGGTGAGCCGGTGGAATTTGACGAACCGCTAATCGTTATCGAATAATTCATATTCTTGTGGGGCACGATACCCCACAACAATATTTCATTTAAGAGTACGCATTCTTATGTTAGAAAAAGTTGTTATTGCCAATCGAGGTGAAATTGCCCTACGTATTTTACGTGCGTGTAAAGAACTCGGAATTAAAACTGTCGCGGTGCATTCTACTGCCGATCGTGAATTAAAACACGTTTTACTTGCTGATGAAACCGTATGTATCGGACCGGCACCATCAACCAAAAGTTATTTGAATATCCCCGCAATTATTGCCGCCGCCGAAGTAACCGGTGCTGATGCGATCCATCCGGGATATGGTTTTTTATCGGAAAATGCGGATTTTGCAGAACAAGTTGAACGTTCCGGCTTTATTTTTATCGGACCGACCGCGGAAGTTATCCGTTTGATGGGGGATAAGGTATCGGCGATTACCGCTATGAAAGCGGCTGGCGTACCTTGCGTACCGGGATCTGACGGTCCTTTAAGTGCCGATATGGCGAAAAATAAAGAAATTGCGAAAAAAATCGGTTATCCGGTCATTATTAAAGCGTCCGGTGGCGGTGGCGGTCGCGGGATGCGCGTAGTACGTGATGAAAAATCCTTGGAAGAATCCATTGCTATGACCAAAGCGGAAGCTAAAGCGGCATTTAATAACGATATGGTTTATATGGAAAAATATTTGGAAAATCCGCGTCATATCGAAATTCAAGTATTAGCGGATACGCACGGGAACGCACTTTACTTAGCCGAACGGGACTGTTCAATGCAACGTCGCCATCAAAAAGTGGTAGAAGAAGCACCGGCGCCGGGAATTACCGAAGAAGTACGTCGTAATATCGGCGAACGTTGCGCGCGTGCTTGCGTTGAAATCGGTTATCGTGGTGCGGGTACCTTTGAATTTTTGTATGAAAACGGTAAATTCTACTTTATTGAGATGAATACCCGTATTCAGGTAGAACATCCTGTAACGGAGATGATTACCGGTGTTGATTTGGTGAAAGAGCAATTGCGCATTGCTGCCGGTTTGCCGCTTTCCTTTAAACAAGAAGATATTCAAGTGCGCGGTCATGCTATTGAATGTCGTATTAACGCAGAAGATCCGAATACGTTTTTACCGTCACCGGGTAAAGTGGATCACTTGCATTCGCCGGGCGGTTTAGGGGTACGTTGGGATTCTCACGTGTATGGAGGTTATACTGTTCCGCCACATTATGATTCCATGATTGCTAAATTAATCACTTACGGTGATGCGCGCGAAGTGGCTATTCGTCGAATGCAAAACGCGTTAAGCGAAACAATTATCAGCGGTATTAAAACCAATATTCCGCTGCATGAATTGATTTTAGCCGACGAAAATTTCCAAAAAGGCGGAACCAATATCCATTATTTGGAGAAAAAATTGGGTATGCGCGATTAATAGGTTTATGTGCAGAAAAAGTGGAGTTAGCTTCACTTTTTTATATCAACATTTATGCCGGAAACGCTCGGAACAGGTAAACTTTGAGGCTCAAAAGAAAATAGGAATAGCAGAGATGAAGATAAACTCTCGTTATCAGCAGGCGGTAAAAGAAGCACGCTGGGCGCTGGGATTGACAATTTTATATGTTATCGGTTGGTGCGTTTGCGCCTATTTACCGAAAGGAAATAGTGGACCTTTAGGTTTTCCTCTTTGGTTTGAATTAGCTTGTTTTTACCTGCCGATTTTATTTATTGTAGTGGCATATTGGGTGATCAAAAATTGTGTATCAAGACATTGATCTTGAACATCAGCCGGAAAGCAAAGAGGCGCAAAAATGAATTTAGGGATTGTGTTACCATTGATCATTTATTTAGTTTTCGTGTTTGGGGCAGCATTGTATGCTTATATTAAACGCAGCAAAGGAGATTTTTTAACGGAATATTATGTAGGTAATCGCTCCATGACGGGATTTGTGTTAGCAATGACGACCGCATCCACCTACGCCAGCGCCAGCTCCTTTATTGGCGGACCGGGAGCCGCGTATAAGTTTGGTTTAGGCTGGGTATTGCTTGCGATGATCCAAGTGCCGGCAGTGTGGCTGGCGCTTGGTGCATTAGGTAAAAAATTTGCTTTATTGTCCCGTAAATCCAATGCCTTAACCATTAATGATTTATTGCTTTATCGCTATAAAAACAAATATTTAGTTTGGATTTCCTGCGTTGCTTTATTCATTGCCTTTTTTGCCGCAATGACCGTGCAATTTATCGGCGGTGCTCGCTTGTTGGAAACAACCATTGGTATTAGTTATACCCAATCATTACTGATTTTTGCCTTAACTGTTGGGCTTTATACTTTTATTGGCGGTTTTCGCGCAGTGGTGTTAACGGATACGATCCAAGGTTCTGTGATGATTTTAGGCACGATTATTTTATTAATCGGAACCATTTACGCCGCCGGCGGGGTCGAAAGTGCGGTGCAAAAACTCACAGAAATTGATCCGCACTTGGTCAGTCCTTATGGTCAAAATGAGATGTTAGATTTTCAATTTATGGCATCTTTTTGGATTTTGGTGTGCTTCGGTGTGGTCGGATTGCCGCATACCGCTGTGCGCTGTATGGCATTTAAAGACAGCAAAGCACTGCACAGTGGGATGCTGATTGGTACGATCATATTGAGCGTTATCATGTTAGGGATGCATTTAGCCGGCGCGTTAGGGCGAGCGATTATTCCGAGTTTGAGCGTACCGGATCAGGTTATCCCAACCTTAATGTTGCAAGTGTTACCTCCTATCATAGCGGGGATTTTCTTGGCAGCTCCAATGTCAGCGATTATGTCCACCATTGATGCGCAATTAATTCAATCGTCTTCTATTTTTGTAAAAGATTTATATTTATCGGCTAAACCGGAAATGGCAAAAAATCAACGGAAAATCAGCCGGTTATCCTCATTAATTACCTTAGGATTGACCGCACTTTTAATTCTTGCCGCCCTAGATCCGCCGGAAATGATCATCTGGTTGAATTTATTTGCTTTCGGTGGCTTGGAAGCGGCATTTTTATGGGTCATCATTTTAGGCTTATATTGGGATAAAGCAAATGCCTATGGCGCCATCAGTTCAATTGTCATTGGATTGGGCAGTTATGTACTACTAACCGCTTTTTCCATTAAATTATGGGGATTTAATGCAATTGTTCCTGCGTTAATTTTTGGATTACTGGCATTTTTAGCCGGGAATTATGTTGGTATCCGAAAAAATGTTACAATGCCCTCTTTGCCACATTCGGCATCATTAGAGAGAGGATAATATGGCTTGGATACAAATTCGAATTAACAGTACAAATAAAAAAGCGGAAAGTTTAAGCGATTATTTAGAAAGTTTAGGCGCTGTATCGGTGACGTTTATGGATAGCCAAGATACGCCGATCTTTGAACCTTTACCGGGCGAAACACGTTTGTGGGGAAATACGGATGTGGTGGCGCTGTTTGATGCGGAAACGGATATGGCGAAGATTGTGCAACAATTGCAGCACGCCAAACAGCTGCATAAAGACATGGCATATAAAGTTGAGCAAATCGAAGATAAAGATTGGGAAAGGGAATGGATGGATAATTTCCATCCAATGCAATTCGGTCGGCGTTTATGGATTTGCCCAAGTTGGTGCGAGGTGTCTGATGAACATGCGGTTAATGTGATGTTGGATCCCGGTTTGGCGTTTGGCACGGGAACGCACCCGACAACCGCGTTATGTTTAGAGTGGCTCGACAGCTTAGATTTACAAGGTAAAACCGTGATTGACTTTGGTTGCGGATCAGGTATTTTGGCAATTGCCGCCTTAAAATTGGGCGCTAAAAGTGCGGTCGGAATTGATATTGATCCGCAAGCTATTTTAGCCAGCCGCAATAATGCCGAGCAAAATGGCGTGGCGGATCGATTACAATTATTTTTATCCGATGAAAAACCCGCTGATTTAAAAGCGGATGTAGTGGTGGCTAATATTTTGGCAGGATCGTTAAGAGAGTTATGTCCAACTATCAGCCAATTAGTGAACCCGCAAGGAGATTTAGGCTTATCCGGTATTTTAGAAACCCAATCGGCGTCCGTTTGTCAGGCGTATGCTGAACATTTTGCGTTGGATCCGGTGACAAGTCGGGAAGAATGGTGTCGAATTACGGGACGCAAATAGGCTCCCCATTAAAAATGATAGCGATGAGTAGGTAAATGCCTCCCATAATTTTACCTCATCAATCTTGATAATTAACATAAACTCCGGCAGGAATTGTGCTTGTTTCATCTTTTAAAAGATGCATACCGGCAATTAACAGCATTTGCAATTTAAGTGTTATTATTTTAGCTGGGAAAAACTATGAATAAAATATTCAAGGTCATATTCAATAAATCCATCGGCAGGTTAGTTCTGTATCGGAATTAAGTAAATCTCAATCAAAATCAAAAGTAGATAAGCGTGTGTATAGGAGGGGGGGGGAAGAGCAGAGTAAATTTGCTCTCGTATTCTGCTACATTTTCTCTATTATCACTATTACCGCTTAATGCTTATGCGGTCGCTCCTTCAGGACAAATTCAATACGCTTCAGATCAAGGGCTTTCTATCAGTAATAGTCTTGCTCCAGGCGACTCCCACAGTATTGCAATTGGTGGAAATTCGCTTGGGAAGCGTGCAAAAGCGCTAAAACCAGGTACAATTGCTATTGGTTGGCATGCAATCGCAACCGGAAAGGATTCAACTGCATTAGGTTCTCGTTCAACAGCAACTAAGGAGGGGGCAATTGCAATTGGTGAGGATACTGTCGTGCAAAGCGGTGCGAACTACTCGACTGTGATCGGATATAATTTAAGAACCGAATCAAAGCAGATCACTGTTGTAGGTAATCGGATCAAAATTTTGAGGGATTCGAAAAATAGTTTTGTTGGCGGAACAGAAATTGAATTGGTTCGCAATCAGGATAGGATAGTACAGTGATTGGACAGAATATAAAACAACTTCCGCCTGACGTCAACAACATCGTAGCTATCGGCAACTCAGTGAAAGTCACTAAAGAGACCGGTGTGGCGATTGGATCCCGTTCGATTTCTGCACGAGACAAAGGCATTAAAGGCTATGATCCCAATACCAACCAACTCATAACCAGTAACGATAAAACGTGAAAGTCCAAATTAGCCGCATTTTCGGTTGGTAATTCCACTGAAACCCGCCAAATTACCGGTATAGTAGAGGGCTCAGAAGACACCGATGCAGTTAATGTGGCACAGTTAAAAGAATTGAGCAAGTATAGTCATAATCTAGCTACTTCAACTAAAAATGCCCTTGGCGGTTCAACTCAACTTACTCAGGATGGTAACATCACTGTAAACGACCTGGGCGAAACAGGTAAGAATAGGTAAAATAGGAATTACCTTTAATTTAGAATCAAAATTCATGGATCCTTAGGCTTAAGCGATTGTTCGATGATAATTTTTATTGTTTGATTGGAATAATTCTCGTATTAAATCTAAAAAATTGCATTTTGTATAAAAAATACTCTTTTCAAATGCCATAAAAGTGCGTATCATAGCACGCCTTGATTGGTTCCGTGTCAATTGAAAGATGGGTTGTAGAGAGGTAAAAGGTGCAAATTGGTTGTTATAGATTGAAAAATCGCATTCTATTGGCGCCAATGGCAGGCATTACCGATCAGCCATTTCGGAAGCTCTGTTCCCGCTATGGGGCAGGGTTAACTTTTTCTGAAATGATGTCAACCAATCCGCGAGTTTGGCATACGGAGAAATCAAAACTGCGTTTGGCTCACCACCAAGAGTTGGGGATTAATGCTGTGCAAATAGCAGGTTCCGATCCGCAAGAAATGGCAAATGCGGCACGAGTGAATGTTGAGTATGGGGCTGAAATTATTGATATCAATATGGGCTGCCCTGCTAAAAAGGTAAATCGTAAAATGGCAGGTTCGGCACTTTTACAATATCCGAATTTAGTGCAACAAATTCTTCATGCTGTGGTAAATGCTGTGGACGTTCCCGTAACACTTAAAATTAGAACGGGTTGGGATCGGGCACATCAAAATTGTGTTGAAATCGCAAAAATTGCAGAACAAGCAGGTGTTCAGGCTTTGACTGTTCATGGACGTACGCGAGCCTGCCTATTTGAAGGGAAAGCGGAATACGACAATATAAAAGCGGTAAAACAACAAGTGAGTATGCCTGTGATTGCGAACGGAGATATTACTTCTGCTGCACAAGCAAAATTTGTCCTTGATTATACCAACGCAGATGCAGTGATGATCGGGCGCGGCGCCTTAGGCAATCCTTGGTTATTTCAATCAATGGAACGCGTAGTGGAAACCGGTTCGGATCGTCAAGAACCAAGTTTAAGCGAAAAGTGCGGTGTGATTTTACAGCATATTCGAGATATTCATCAGTTTTATGGTGAAGAAAAAGGGTATCGTATAGCACGCAAACACGTGGCTTGGTATCTACAGGGAATTCAACCCAATTCCGTTTTTAGACAGACTTTTAATGCGATTAGTGATGCAACATCACAATTAATGGCATTGGAAGATTTTTTTAATTTAATTCAAATGGATGATAAAGAAAAATGTTAGAACAACAACGTAATCCAGCTGAAGCATTAACTGTTTCAGTGTTAAATTCACAATCTCAAGTTACAAATAAACCGCTACGTGATTCAGTTAAACAAGCATTGAGAAACTATTTGTCACAACTAGACGGTCAGGATGTCGACGATCTTTATGAATTAGTATTAGCGGAAGTTGAACATCCAATGTTAGATATGGTGATGCAATATACTCGCGGTAACCAAACCCGAGCAGCAACCATGCTTGGGATTAACCGTGGAACATTACGTAAAAACTTAAAAATACGGTATGGGTTAATTAAACCGGTTATCTTATTTTTAAAACGCTTCAGCTTCGGTTGAAGCGTTTTTTATTGAGCATTTTTATTATTTTTTGTTTCGTAGACAGTACAGAAGAATAAAGTAAAAGAGCGGTGATTTTTTTCAGGTTTTAGAAATGAGTCTTACGAGGTGCCGGAAAAGAATAGGACGCCTTTTGGCGCCCTAACATGCTTTATTTCTGTTTCCTCCAGCCTATTTACGGAAGCGAAAAGGGAATAGTGCCGTGTTTTTTCTATTATTTCCCCAAGAGGTTTTGTAACGCTTGGTAAATTGCTTGTGCATTATTGCCGGAAAGAGCCTTGCCATCTTCATCAGCAATAACCACCGCACTTTGCTTACCTAATGCGGTAAGTTGCATAGAGTAATCGCCTTTTTCTAAATCCGGTTTAGCGGTACTTAAGCGTAACCATTCGTCATCATCCAGTGGGCGATATTTTAATTCTCGATAGCCACGTCCCGGTTTGTCGTTTTCAATTTCAAATCCTACTCGCGGTAAAACCTCACCTAACCGCACCCAAGATTGAGCGAAATTGCTGTTTAATGCCAATGCAGTACGTCCGTTCATATCGGTGACCAGTGCTGATTGAATTGTCCCAACAGGGGTACTATTTAACTCACGTCGTTGTTTAATATAGGTAGCATTTAATTCTCCTACCAATTGATTTAAGCGTTCAGATGCGTAACGTTGTTTATCTGCTAAATTCGGAGTAAAAATGATGTCATTCCGTTTCATTTGCAAAATAGTAATAAACAATGCCGCGGCAGTTTGAGTGGAAACTTGCTCAATTTGATAACGTACTTGTGTATCACCAATATCATCTTCCCGTCCTGTCGGCGTCCAATCGGTCACTATTTTTCCCTCGGTAGAGGTGAATTTAATATTTTGTTCACGCAGTAAACGCTCAATTTGTTTTAAGTTATAAACTGATTCTTTAATAAGAGGATAAGCAATTAGCGCACGCTCACCATCAAATTGCGCCACGGAGTTTCCAATGATCGGCAATGGATTTTCCGGTGGGCGAATATCCACATTTTGGGATCTTTGACTATTAATTTGTGGCAACTTATAGGTATTATCTTGCCCGTAAACGGTTAAACCGCCGGTGGATAAGCTACTAAAGGTTGGCACTTCCGCCCCTTTACGTTCAAACGTATCATTGGCAACCCGCTTACTTTCATTGCTGGTTGAGCAGGCAGTGAGCGTTGTTAAAATTGCTGCAGTAAATAACCACTTCTTCATAAATGAATCCTTACATTAAAAAACTGACCAAAAATGACCGCACTTTTCTTTGGACAATAAAATTAGCAAAAAGTTTAGGGTCTGCAAGCAACTTACAGACCCTTAATTATCACAACATTTTACAGTAAACCGGCGGTTTTCAATGCTGCGATCACTTTCGGTTGTGCCGTTTCGCTGAGAGTAGTTAACGGCAGACGCAACACCGGTTCATCAATCAAGCCTAATTTATAGCACGCCCATTTCACTGGAATTGGATTGGATTCCACGAATAGATCTTTGTGCAATGCCATCAAACGCGTATTAATGACTTCCGCTTCGTCAAATTTTCCGGCAAGTGCTAATTCGCACATTTTCGCCATATCCGCGGCAGCAACGTTATTGGTGACGGAAATCACGCCTTGTCCGCCGAGTTTCATGCTTTCCAGCCCAGTAGCATCATCCCCGCTTAAGAAAATAAAATCTTCGCCGGCAAGTTGTTTAATTTTTGCTACGCGACTAACATCACCAGTAGCTTCTTTAATCCCCACAATATTTTTAATTTCAGCTAAACGCCCTACGGTTTCCGGTAGCATATCGCTACCGGTACGACTTGGCACATTGTACAAAATTTGTGGTAAATCAGTGCATTCTGCTATAGCTTTAAAATGTTGATACATCCCCTCTTGGGTCGGTTTATTGTAGTAAGGAACGACAGACAAACAACCGGCAACGCCGCTATCATTTAATAATTTAGTCATAGTAATCGCTTCGCTGGTCGCATTTGCTCCGGCACCGGCAATAACGGGAATACGTCCTTCGGCAAATTCTACAGTCTTCAAAATAGTTTTCACGTTTTCTTCAATGCTTAATGTAGCGGATTCGCCGGTGGTTCCCACCGAAACAATGGCATGTGTTCCCGCTGCAATATGATATTCGACCAATTTTTTCAATCCGTCAAAATCGACCTCTCCGTGAGATGTCATTGGAGTAACGATCGCTGTAATACTACCGTAGAATAAAGGATTTGTTGCCGACATAAGACCTCCAGAAGTTATTTTAATTATAAACAGGATTTGAAAAAATATTCAAAACCTACGTTGGGTTTGCTTGATAAACTCTGTTTAAGATCGCTAAAATAGGGGGGATTTGCAAGTCTTTTTTTGCAGTTTTCTGCAAAAATATCAATTTATTCATTCTATTGAATTAATTATTGAAAGGAAAATAGTATGCATACATTAAATGTCGGTGATTTTGCACCGCACTTTACGCTTCTTAATCAAGAAAATCAGCCGGTTTCATTGCAAGATTTTGCCGGAAAAAAAGTCTTGGTTTATTTTTATCCGAAAGCCTTAACGCCGGGTTGTACCACGCAGGCTTGCGGTTTGCGCGATAGCAAAGCGGAATTGGATAAATTGGATGTGGTTATTTTAGGGATTAGTCCTGACTCACCGAAAAAATTGGCACAATTTATGGAGAAAAAAACATTAAATTTCACCTTATTATCTGATGAAGATCATCAAGTTGCCGAACAATTTGGCGTTTGGGGCGAGAAAAAATTTATGGGCAGAGTATTTGATGGTATTCATCGCATCAGTTTTTTAATTGATGAACAAGGCAAAATTGAGCAGATCTTTACAAAATTTAAAACCGCGGATCATCATCAAGTAATACTGGATTATTTAAATCATAAATAATGCTTTTACATAACAAAAGTGCGGTAAATTAACCGCACCTCTTCGCACATAACTACTTCGTCCGACAGCTTGACAATATATCTAAATCTTTGTCATAAACCGATAACGTTAAATCAATATCCATCATACTCAATACCGTATGAAAAAGATTATCTTGGGAAAATCGCTCGGTTTCAGCTTTTTGTTTCACACAAGCTAAATCAAAAGGTTTATTTTTCTTCCATGTATCTGAAAACCAAAAGATCATTGGTATGTGAGTTTGCTGTGTTGGTGCAATAGCCCTTGGTGTACCATGTAAATATACCCCATTTTCGCCTAAAGACTCTCCGTGATCGGATATATAAAAAATAGCTGTTTTAAGATCCTTTCTATGTTCTACTTTAGCGATTAACGTATCAAGAAAATTGTCAATATATAACACGCCGTTATCATAAGCATTGATAAGCTGCTCATTGCTGCATTTCTGAATTTCATTGGTATCACAAGTCGGAATAAATTGCTTAAATTCCGGTGAATATCGTTCATAATAGGTCGGACCATGATTACCGATAGTATGTAATACCAGTACCATGTCTTTATTTGTACTATCAATTTCTTTCTCAAAATCCTTGAGCAGAGTTTCATCTAAACATTCTCCATCAATACAAAGTTGAGGGAAATTTTCTACCTTGACAGTACGATTCGGTACACGTAAACAAACGCCTTTGCAATCGCTATTATTGTCTACCCAAAGCACTTCAGAATTTGCCCGTTGCAATATATCCAAAAGATTATCCGTTTTTTCTGCTTTTACGCTATCGTATTGTTTTTGCGTAAAAACAGAAAACATACAAGGTACAGAAACTGCTGTAGAAGTTCCACAACTCTCTACCTGTTTAAAATTGATTACCTCATCTCCTCGCGCTGCCAACTTAGGCGTTGTCTGACGAGAATATCCGTTTAATCCCCAATTTTGAGCACGAGTCGCTTCACCTACTACGATAATCATCAAATTACGATAATTATCCTGTTTGGCTTGTTTTATATCTAAACCGATTTGTTGATAAGGTATATTGGCTTTACGAATGAGTTTTATTTTATTGACACCAGCAGCAATGAAATTCGAAGGTACTAATAGCGCAACCGTGCTTTTATTGTTACGCACAAAAGCGGCATAATCTTGATAATAAAACCGAGAAATACCAAATACGACTACTCCGGATAGGACAATCAACGAAATACGGGTCAATAATTCTTTCCAGATAACGCGGTAATTGATTTTGACAAATAAATATAACATCGCCGGCAATACACCTAATACAATCATCCAAGTGATAAATTGCCAAGTCATCATTCGCATACTTTCTGCCGGTGTAGTTTGTAAAACATTTTCCAACATATCGGTAGTAAAATACACGTCAAAAAATAAGGCGTTATAACCGATAGCAGCGCTTATTACGATTAACAACGGAATAATCACTTTGTGCAAAATTGGCAATGCTAATAATTGAAATGCCGCATTTAATACAAAGAAAACAAAAAGAGGCATAGTCAATAAGAAATAATCCTCAGGCGCACCGGTGAACGGATGTAGACTTAATACTTTGTTGTAAAACGGGTAATTTAAAATTACCGTAAAATAAAACGCTACTAATGCAATGAGCGTTGAACTGCGCATGAAGGAAAAGGACTTAAATAGTTTCATAATTCCTAATACCAAAAAGGGAATGTCGGCAATTAGACAAAGCAAATAAAAATAAAGTTCGTCGAATTGGAAAATTTTTATGGCGAATTGACATAAAACAGGAACCTTAAAAACGTAAGGTTCCTTGTTACATTAAAATTTGCTTATTAACTACTCTGTTTTAGTCGGCGCAGAATACACATGGCTAATTGCACTGTGATGCCCTGCCGCGCCTTTACCATGGAAGTAATAACGCGACTCTGTCCATTCTACAATTTCAAATGGCAGATTAATTTGCTCTGAGGCTTTCGCCTGTGTCATTTCCGCTTTAATATGCTCGACTGCCGAAATGGTACCTAAACGCCCGTTAAACGTATAAGTGCGGTCAATTTTTAGCATATTTTTCGTGGTAACAACGGTTTCAGCAACCGGTTTCTCCACCGACATTTCCATATTCGCCACTGGGACTTCCGGTGCTTCGGTCGCCGCTGTATCGACGGTAATTGCTGTCGTACTTTCAACAAGCGGTACCGACAGGATTTCTTTCGCCACTGCGATCACATTTTCATCCGCATTTAAGCGTTCCAACGATTCGCGCACCTTTTTCTCCACCGAATCATTTGCCGGTTGGGTAATAAAGTTAGAGAAAGGTTTAGATTCACTTTTCTCATCTCTCACAATCAGATCGGTTGCAGGCAAAACCACAGACGATTTTGTCAATTGACCTTGTTGCTCCAATAATTCATCCACGGATAAGAAATTGGCATTTTTCGTCTCATTTGCTAGCGCCGAAGTATCAATCCATACTTTACCGCCGGCAAGTTCCGGCGAAGCGACCGCGGCAAATAATGGCATTGGCGATTTCAGCTCCGCCTGATTACGACGTTTATTACGTTGATTGTTCACGCGTAAATGACGCGGAAGTCGGCGTTGGCGATTATTATCGCGACGTTTTTCCTCGCCTTCGTCGGATTGATTTTCTACCGCGGCAAATTCAAATTGGTTGAGATTATTTGCCGGCACAATGTTTTCTATCGCCACACTCTGCATTGTGACTATGGTTTGCGCAACCGCTGCTTCAGCAGTGACTGTTGAGGGCGCGATTTCCTGTGCTGACAGATTTTCATTACCTTGATTTTCATCCCCGACACGC
Source organism: Actinobacillus seminis (assembly GCF_002263215.1). Lineage (GTDB taxonomy): Bacteria > Pseudomonadota > Gammaproteobacteria > Enterobacterales > Pasteurellaceae > Actinobacillus_B > Actinobacillus_B seminis. The sequence goes on along the minus strand of NZ_NLFK01000006.1, from coordinate 16,838 downwards.
ACTTTTTTACGCAAATCGCGACGTTGACGACGCTGTGTCGCCGGCACTTCCACCACTTCCTCAATCACATTCAACGCGGAAGTTTCGTCAATCATTTGCTCTTCGACAATATTTGCTTTTTTATTGCGTTTATTATTACGCTCATGACGAGCAGTACGAAGCTCTGTTTTTTCCATATTCACAGCAGCGCGCTCATTACGATCATAATTACGCTCATTGCTATCAGCCTTGGCGTTGTCGACATTTTCATTACGCGACCGGCGAGACGGACGTCGTTCTTGGCTGCGACGTTGACGCTGATTGCGATTTGGACGAGAAGATTTGGCTTTTTCTTCTTGTGCTTTTTCTTCTTCAGCAAAGAATGATTTAATTTTCGCCAAAATACGCAAGAATAAAGACGGTTTTTCCGGCACTTTACGTTCTGTCGGCATTGGTGCCGGTGTTTCAATTGCCATTGATACTGCGGCATTTTCTAATACACTTTCCGTACTCAACGCAGCGACTTCGGTATTGCGCAAAACTAAGGTTTCTTCTGATGCACCTTCATCTTCCGCTTCATGCAATTTAGCAAGATTATAACTTAACTCGTTCACTTCTTCGCCATCACGCACGCGGGACACGCTAAAGTGCGGTGTTTCCATTGCTTCATTTGGCGCGACGACAATATCGACGTTGTGGCGTTTTTCAATATCGCTGATTGTGCGACGTTTTTCGTTTAACAAATAGGAGGCGATTTGTACCGGCACAATGGTATGCACTTGCTTGGTATTTTCTTTAATCGCTTCTTCTTCCAATAAACGCAAAATAGATAAGGATAAGGACTCGTTATCACGAATTTTCCCCGTTCCTTGACAGCGCGGACAAACGTGGTGAGAGGATTCTCCTAACGATGGGCTTAAGCGTTGGCGAGACATTTCCAACAACCCGAAACGGGAAATACGGCTAATTTGAATACGGGCGCGATCTTGACGCACTGCATCACGAATACGGTTTTCTACTTCACGTTGATGGCGCACCGGGGTCATATCGATAAAGTCAATGACAATCAATCCACCTAAGTCACGCAACCGTAATTGACGGGCAATTTCATCTGCCGCTTCAAGGTTGGTATTAAGTGCAGTTTCTTCAATATCACCACCACGGGTTGAACGCGCGGAGTTAATATCAATGGCGGTTAAAGCCTCGGTCACATCAATCACAATTGAACCGCCGGAGGGTAAACGAACTTCCCGTTGGAACGCCGATTCAATTTGCGATTCGATTTGATAATGGCTAAACAGCGGTACTTCGCCTTGATACAATTTCACCCGATTAATAAAATCCGGACGCACCAATTTAATATGCGCTTTGGCTTTTTCATACACTTTCGGGCTATCAATCAGAATTTCACCGATATCACGCCGCAAATAATCTCGAATAGCACGCACGATCACATCACTTTCTTGGTGAATCAAAAATGGCGCCGGACGACTTTCGGAGGCTTGTTTAATTGCTTCCCAATGATGCAATAATACTTTTAAGTCCCATTGCAACTCTTCGGGCGATTTGCCGACACCGGCAGTACGCACGATTAAACCGACGCCATCAGGAACATCTAAAGAACTTAATGCCTCTTTTAGTTCTAAACGTTCATCACCTTCAATACGACGGGAAATCCCGCCGGCACGCGGATTATTCGGCATAATCACCAAATAGCTTCCCGCCAAGGAGACAAAGGTGGTTAACGCCGCACCTTTATTACCGCGTTCTTCTTTGTTGACTTGTACAATGACTTCTTGACCTTCGGTCAAAATGTCACGAATATTTGGACGACCTTGATACACATAATCTGCCGGAAAATATTCACGAGCAATCTCTTTTAACGGTAAGAAACCATGTCTTTCCGCTCCATAATCCACAAATGCCGCTTCCAAACTCGGTTCAACGCGAGTAATACGACCTTTATAAATGTTGGCTTTTTTCTGCTCATGTCCTGGAGATTCAATATCTAAGTCAAACAAACGCTGGCCGTCGACCAACGCAACACGCAATTCTTCTTTTTGCGTCGCATTAATTAACATTCTTTTCATTAATTTTTCTCTTACTTATCGTTTTTATAAAATAATGACAAAACCGACCGCTCTTCGGCTTCACAATCGACCTCGTGTCTGTCGCAGAATGTCAATCTCTCGACTGTCAACTGCTGGGTGCATTGATTGCGTTATTAACATCCTCCAATGCCGATCTTAATAAAAACAAAATGTACTTTCGCAACATCATTTTGCAAGCGAACATCGTCGGTTTGTCAATGGAAATCGTTGAGTATCAATGTCTTATGCCATTCGCTGCATTGTCTTATGTTCAACGAAAATCTTGTTGATTTTTAAGTTGAAATTCAAACTTAAAAATGCAGTCTATTATCCACTGAACCGATTTATTTAGCAAGGTAATTCGCCAATTAATCGTTTGCATTGCTTAATCATTCGTTCAAACCAAATCAGGAATATGATATGATCACCTCTCATTTTTAGGCGGAAAAACAATTTATGACAACCGACAATTCAGAAAAAATTATCAATCCCTCGATAAACTCGATAAAAATGCTTACGATCAGTGAAGATGACAGCGGTCAGCGCATTGATAACTACTTATTAAGTAAACTAAAAGGCGTGCCAAAAAGTTTAATTTATCGCATTGTGCGCAAAGGTGAAGTGCGGGTAAATAAAGGTCGCATCAAGCCGGAATACAAATTGCAGCAAGGTGATATTGTCCGTATTCCGCCGGTGCGCATATCGGATAAAGCGCAACCTGTCATTTCAAAAAAATTAAATAAAGTCGCGCAACTTGAACAACAGATTATTTTTGAAGACGATTGTCTGTTAGTGTTAAATAAACCTTCCGGTATTGCGGTGCATGGTGGCAGCGGCTTGGATTTTGGCGTGATCGAAGCCTTGCGTGCATTACGTCCGGAAGTGCGTTTCTTAGAATTGGTACATCGCCTTGATCGCGATACCTCGGGTATTTTGTTAGTAGCTAAAAAACGCTCCGCCTTGCGCAATTTACATGAACAGTTGCGCGAAAAAACTGTACAAAAAGATTATCTTGCTTTGGTCAGAGGGCAGTGGCAGTCTCATTGTAAAGTGGTCAAAGCGCCACTTTTGAAAAATGAATTGACAGGCGGCGAACGGATTGTCCGAGTCAATGAACAAGGAAAACCATCGGAAACGCATTTTTCCGTAGAAGAACGCTATGCCAATGCAACATTAATTAAAGCCAGCCCGGTGACCGGCAGAACCCACCAAATTCGTGTCCATGCGCAATACGCCGGTCATCCGATTGCTTTAGATGACAAATATGGCGATCAGGATTTCGATCAACAGATGTCGGCACTTGGCTTAAATCGCCTGTTTTTACACGCTTTCTCTATTCGCTTTGAGCATCCCAAAAGCAAAGAAACCCTAGGTCTAAACGCCCCGCTGGATGATCAAATGAAAGGCATATTGAAGAAATTGCGAAAAAGTAAATAGAAAACGTCATTTTTCTTGAGTATGGCTAAAATTTTCCTCGAAATGACATTAAGCAGGCAAGCTACAAACAGTAAAATGGAAAGGGCAGTGCTTTTTATCCGGTTTTTAGAAACTTACAGCACGTGATGCTTAGAATACCATGAGTTATCAGAATACGACAGGATGTATTTGTATCCGCAAATAATCCTGCGCAAACGTTTTCGTTTTTTGTTAATTTCCTTTATAATAAACCTCATTTTTTAATCCGGCTCAGGTGAAATGTATGTTGCAGGTTGTACGCGGAGCTCCCGCTTTTTCTAAATTTCGTTTAAATCAATTAATGAACCGCCTAAATAATCAAGGTTGTTCAATTAAAGCTATTCATGCCGAGTATTTGCATTTTGCATTTCTTTCCGCTCCATTGTTCGAGGCGGAATCCGATCAGTTAATTGATTTATTGTATTATGGTCCAAATTTTGACGGGCACAGTATTGATGGGGAACGGTATATTGTCATTCCTCGTATCGGAACGATTTCTTCTTGGTCGTCAAAAGCGACAGATATTATTCATAATTGCGGGCTGGATAAAGTTGATCGTATTGAACGTGGTATTGCTTATTATGTTGAATATGAACAGCCAATATTTGATGATGAAGAAGATATAGTTAAGGCGGCGCTTTATGACAAAATGATGGAAATTGTCATTACAGATCCGGCAGAGGCCTATCAATTGTTTGAACAACCAGCGCCGAAGCAGTTTAACACAGTGGATATTTTACAAGGCGGAAAAATCGAGCTTGAATTAGCCAATGTGAATTTGGGCTTAGCATTAGCTGATGATGAAATTGATTATTTAATGGAAAATTTCACCGCACTTGGGCGCAATCCGACGGATGTGGAACTGTATATGTTTGCACAGGCAAATTCAGAACACTGTCGCCATAAAATTTTTAATGCCGATTGGATTATTGATGGACAAAAACAAGATAAATCCTTGTTTAAAATGATCAAAAATACCTTTGAAAAAACGCCGGAATATGTGCTTTCTGCTTATAAAGATAACGCGGCGGTGATGGAGGGATCTAAAGTCGGGCGTTTTTTCCCTGATAGCGACGGACAATATCGTTATCACAATGAAGACACACATATTTTGATGAAAGTGGAAACCCACAATCACCCAACAGCAATCTCTCCGTTCCCGGGAGCGGCGACCGGTTCCGGTGGTGAAATTCGTGATGAGGGTGCGACAGGACGTGGCGCTAAGCCCAAAGCAGCGTTAGTCGGTTTTTCTGTATCAAATCTTTGTATTCCGGATTTTCAACAACCTTGGGAAAATCCATTATCCAAACCGCGTCGTATTGCTTCCGCTTTAGAGATCATGACCGAGGGGCCGTTGGGAAGTGCGGCATTTAATAACGAATTTGGACGTCCGGCATTGCTGGGTTATTTCCGTACTTATGAGGAAAAAGTCAATAGCTTTGCCGGCGAAGAAGTGCGCGGTTATCATAAACCGATCATGTTAGCAGGCGGTCTTGGTAATATTCGCGCTGAACACGTGCAAAAAGGCGAAATTCCGGTTGGGGCACATTTGATTGTATTGGGCGGACCGGCAATGAATATCGGTTTGGGCGGTGGTGCGGCATCTTCCATGACTTCCGGTAAATCAAAAGAAAATTTGGATTTTGCTTCTGTTCAACGTGACAATCCGGAAATGGAACGTCGTTGCCAAGAGGTTATCGACCGCTGTTGGCAATTAGGGGATGATAACCCGATTTTATTTATCCATGATGTGGGCGCTGGCGGTTTATCCAACGCTATGCCGGAATTAGTGCATGATAGCGGTCGTGGCGGTCGTTTTAAATTGCGTGAAATTCCAAGTGATGAACGCAGTATGTCACCGTTAGAAATTTGGTGTAACGAATCGCAAGAACGCTATGTGTTAGCGGTATCACAAGAAGGATTGGCAACGTTTAAACGAATTTGTCGTCGTGAGCGCGCACCATTTGCGGTTATCGGCGTGGCAACGGAAGAAGAACATTTAAGTCTATACGATATTTATTATGACAATAAACCGATTGACGTGCCAATGAATGTATTATTAGGTAAAACACCGAAAATGCTACGGGATGTACAGTCAAAAAGCGTGAATAATTTACCGTTAAAACAAGATGAGATTAATTTAAAAGAAGCCTTGCGGCGTGTATTGCGTTTGCCGGTAGTGGCGGAAAAAACCTTCTTGATTACCATTGGAGATCGTTCAGTAACCGGTATGGTCGCACGCGATCAAATGGTCGGACCTTGGCAAATTCCCGTATCCGATTGTGCCGTCACCACAGCCAGCTTCGATAGCTATTATGGCGAAGCTATGTCCATAGGCGAACGCGCGCCGGTGGCGTTATTGGATTTTGCCGCATCAGCACGTTTGGCTGTCGCGGAAAGTATTACCAATATTGCCGCAACGAATATTGGCGATATTAAACGTATCAAATTATCGGCAAACTGGATGTCCGCGGCAGGGCATGAAGGCGAAGATGCCGGATTATATGCTGCGGTGAAAGCAGTAGGCGAAGAACTTTGTCCGGCGTTAGGTTTAACCATTCCGGTGGGCAAAGACTCTATGTCAATGAAAACTGCTTGGTTAAATGAATTTGGTGAAAGAGAAAGTGTCACCGCACCTTTATCTTTGGTGATCAGTGCCTTTGCACGAGTGGAAGATGTGCGTAAAACCGTTACGCCACAATTAAGATCCGATAAAGGACGTTCCCGTTTGTTGTTAATTGATTTAGGTGAAGGACAAAACCGTTTGGGCGCAACCGCGCTGGCACAAGTGTATAAACAATTGGGTGATAAACCTGCGGATGTTGTCAATGCGGAGACCTTGAAAAATTTTTTCAATGCAATGCAAGTCCTTGTACAACAACAAAAATTGTTAGCATACCACGATCGTTCCGACGGTGGTTTAATCGTGACATTAGCAGAAATGGCATTTGCCGGTCATTGTGGTATTTCCGTGGATATTAGTGCGTTGGGTGATGAGGATTTAAGCGTCTTGTTCAACGAAGAATTAGGCGCAGTTATCCAAGTCAATGACAGTGTATTAAACGAGGTGCGCAACATTTTAACTCAACACAATCTCATTCATTTAACCAAAGAGTTGGGAGAAATTGTGAAGGAGGATTTATTTGAAATTACTCGCAGCACCAAAGTGTTATTGCAAGAAAAACGTTCCGAATTACGCGGTATTTGGGCGGAATTAACCCACAACATGCAACGTTTACGCGATAATCCCGAATGTGCGGATCAAGAATTTGCCAGCAAAAAAGCACCGGAAGACAAAGGACTTTCTGTGCATTTGACTTACGATATAAATCAGGATATTGCCGCACCTTATATCGCCAAAGGCGCTAAACCGCGCATTGCCATTTTGCGTGAGCAAGGGGTGAACAGCCATTATGAAATGGCAGCGGCATTTGATCGCGCCGGCTTTGACGCCATTGATGTCCATATGAGCGATTTACATCATTGTCGTCACCATTTGCAAGAGTTTAACGCCTTGGTTGCCTGTGGCGGTTTCTCTTATGGTGATGTATTGGGTGCCGGCGGTGGTTGGGCAAAATCTATCCTATTTAACACCGCACTTCGCGAGCAGTTTGAGAAATTCTTCCAGCGAGAAGATACGCTAGCGTTAGGCGTATGTAACGGTTGTCAAATGTTGTCGCATCTAGCGCCGATCATTCCGGGGGCGGAAGCCTGGCCACGTTTTGTGCGTAATAAATCCGAACGCTTTGAGGCACGAGCAGCAATGGTGAAAATCAACCAAACCGATTCTTTATGGTTTGACGGGATGGCGGGTTCGCATATGCCGATTGCGGTGTCGCACGGTGAAGGTCGCGTGGAGTTTAAAGATGCACAACAATTGGATTTATTACGTGCGCAAAATCTAATTGCCGCACAATATATTGATAACCAATTGCAACCAACTGAATGTTATCCGGCGAATCCGAACGGTTCGATCGACGGAATTACTGCGTTAATCAACCAAAACGGACGTGTTGCAATTATGATGCCACATCCGGAACGAGTTTTCCGCGCAGTGAGCAATTCTTGGTATCCGGAAGATTGGAGTGAAGACGGAGCTTGGATGCGTTTATTCCGCAACGCGCGCGTGGCGTTAAAATAATCAAGCGTCAACTTAGATCATAAAATAGCACAAAAGTGCGATCAAAATGACCGCACTTTTCTTTTTAGCATCATCAAGCACATAGATTTCATTTAGGCAAAAACGGATTTTTCAGGTAGAATAATCAGATGTGAAAATTTTGAATAAGAAATGGAGATAAAAATGAGTTTAATCCCTATGGTTGTTGAGCAAACCTCACGCGGCGAGCGTTCTTATGATATTTATTCCCGTTTATTAAAAGAACGTGTGATTTTTTTAAGTGGTGAGGTCGAAGATCATATGGCGAATTTAATTGTAGCGCAGTTACTTTTTTTAGAATCGGAAAATCCGGAAAAAGACATCAATATTTATATTAACTCTCCCGGTGGTTCGGTGACTGCGGGTATGGCGATTTATGATACGATGCAATTTATTAAGCCGGACGTGCGCACCTTATGTATCGGTCAAGCTTGTTCCATGGGGGCTTTTTTGTTAGCTGCAGGTGCTGCCGGTAAACGGGCAGCATTGCCGAATGCGCGCGTGATGATCCATCAACCATTAGGCGGTTTCCGTGGTCAAGCCTCGGATATTCAAATTCATGCACAAGAAATCCTAAAAATTAAGCATGCTTTAAATGATCGTTTGGCGTTTCATACCGGTCAATCTATCAAGAAAATTGAGCGCGATACGGATCGGGATAATTTTATGTCGGCACAAGAAGCTAAACTATACGGTTTGGTGGATGATGTGTTGGTTCAACGATAGGGTGAAATAAGCATGACTATGGAGAAAGATCTGCATTGTTCTTTTTGCGGTAAAGAACAAAAAGAAGTTGAGAAATTAATTGCCGGTACGTCAGGCTATATTTGCAACGAATGTATCGAATTATGTCACGATATGTTGAGCAATGAAGCGGAAACACCGGCGGAAGAAGAAAGCGGTATGTTGGCAAAATTACCAACGCCACACGAAATTCGCGCCCATTTAGATGATTATGTTATCGGTCAAGATCATGCGAAAAAAGTATTGGCGGTAGCGGTATATAACCATTATAAACGTCAACGCGCGGCGCATAAAATTGATAACGTAGAGTTGGGCAAAAGTAATATTTTGCTGATTGGTCCAACGGGCAGTGGGAAAACCTTATTAGCGGAAACCATGGCGCGGATGTTGAAGGTGCCTTTTGCTATGGCTGATGCAACCACTTTAACTGAAGCGGGTTATGTGGGCGAAGATGTAGAAAACGTGCTGCAAAAATTATTGCAAAGTTGCGATTATGATATTGAACGCGCGGAGCAAGGGATTATTTATATTGACGAAATCGATAAAATTACGCGTAAATCTGAAAATCCCTCAATCACCCGTGATGTGTCCGGCGAAGGTGTGCAACAAGCCTTGTTAAAATTGGTGGAGGGAACCATTGCTTCCATTCCGCCACAAGGTGGACGCAAACATCCGCAGCAGGAAATGTTAAAAATCGATACATCTAAGATTTTATTTATTTGCGGCGGGGCATTTGCCGGATTGGATAAAATTATCGAAAAACGCGTACACGTAGGCAGCGGAATCGGTTTTGGTGCAGAAGTCAAAGGCGAGGCCGATAAGGCAACATTGACGGAATTATTTAACCAAGTGGAACCGGACGACTTGATGAAATTTGGTTTAATTCCAGAATTTATCGGGCGTTTGCCGGTGATCGCGCCGTTAAGCGAGTTGGATGAAGAAGCACTAATCAAAATTTTAACCGAACCGAAAAATGCGCTAACTAAACAATATCAAGCGTTATTTAATTTAGAGGATGTGAGTTTGGAATTTACTCAGGAGGCTCTGGTAGCGATGGCGAAGAAAGCCTTAGAACGTAAAACCGGTGCACGCGGATTGCGTTCCATTGTAGAAAGTTTGCTATTGAATACCATGTATGATCTTCCATCCTTGGGGAAATTACAGAAAGTAGTGGTCACCGAGTCCAGTGTAATGAAAAACGAACCTCTCATATTGGAGTTTGCGCAATAAGATTGTAGAAAAGAGTGATCATTCATTTATCTGCCCCCGAAAGTTGGGCTGACTTTCCAAGCGATTAAGGTGCAGATTTTTACAGAAACATCTTTAACCACATTGATCCCCTCAAACAGGTAATCAATGAAGATGTGCGTTACTACAATAAAGAATGAATTCAATTAAAACTAAAAAGACTGAGTTCAATACAATATCAAGCTCAGTCCTTTAAATAGTTTCCCTGTTCTTAGTCAGATCACTTTGCTCCGCACTTTTGCTTAAATTGTCCCGCTCATATTTTTATTTGCACAATAACTCTTTCTCGATAATCTCTCTCGTTCTCGGCGCTTCCACCTCCATTTTTTCAGGAAAACTGAACATTGGCATACAAGCAATACTCTCGCCGCCAACCGAATAAGTGCGGTTAGCGAAATCGCTAACAATTGTTCAATCATCATGTGTTTATCACCACTGGAAATCACTGGGCGCTTCAATATAAAACAACCGATTTTTTCCATGCCTTTAATATGTAAATCTCGACCATGTCAGAATTCAATTCTGACATTTCATCATGAATAATATCGCGATTAAAAATAAGAATATCGTCCGGTTTGGTATGATATTTAACATCGCCGATTAAATGAATCCCTCGCCCTTTAACAATAAATACGATTTCAAGACGATCATCATGCTTGTGCAAGACTCGAGGAAAATTCTGTTGCATGGTTTCTGTATTACATAAATGAAATAATTGCGGTAAACGATTATTCTCAAAATAGAATGTTTATTTTCTTCAAGAAGATATTGCAGCATCAGCACCTCCTTTTACAATTTATATTATCCCACATACAAAAAAGGCACGTTATTCACGTGCCTCTGATTGTCTGATAAAGTTAAGCCACTTCGCTTAATTTCACCGGACGTCCTTCATCCAACGATTTTTTCGCTGCAATAGCAATTAATACAGGTTGTAAACCATCGTTACCATTGACTAAAGTTGGTTTGTTATTGACCACCGAATCCACAAAGCACGCCATTTCGTCTGCAAAAGATTGCATATAACGTTCTAAGAAGAAATATTTTGGTTTTTCCGCAATCACGCCAGCTTCACAAGAATACACCGCTGTGGAGTCTGTATCGTTGCGGGTCTGAACTGCACCTTTTGAACCAAATACTTCGGCACGTTGATCATATCCATAAACCGCTTTACGACTGTTATCAATCACCGCAATTGCACCATTAGCCAATTTTAAGGTAATCACGGCGGTATCAATATCGCCGGCTTTACCAATTTCAGGATTAACCAAAACGCCGCCTGCCGCATAAACTTCGATTACTTCACTACCAGAAAGATAACGAACCATATCAAAATCATGAATGGTCATGTCAAAGAACATTCCACCGGAAACTTTAACATATTCAATTGGCGGCGCATCCGGATCGCGCGAAGTGACGCGAATTAAATGTGGCTCGCCAATGTCACCGTTTGCTACTCGAGTTTTAATTGCTTTAAAGTTGTGGTCAAAACGACGGTTAAAACCGACTTGGAACTTCACGCCGGCTTTTTCCACTTCAGCTAATACTTCTTTAATACGACTTACATCAGCATCAATCGGTTTTTCACAGAAAATATGTTTACCCGCTTTCGCCGCCGCAATAGAAATCGGCGCATGAGTATTGGTTGATGAACAAACTAATACCGCATCAATTTCCGGATCTTGTAAAATTTGATTATAATCTTCATAAACATGAGGAATGCCCATTCCTTGCGCCCATGTTTTCAATTCATCAGTGACACGAACATCCGAAATCGCTTTAATCTCCGCTCCTTTTACATATTTAGTAATACTTTCAGAATGTACTCGACCAATACGACCTGCACCAATAATACCTACTTTAATCATGTTAAACTCCTGCAACTTCACGAATGTATTTACGACCTTTTACCGCATATTCGAACGGATTCGCTAACGCCGGATCTTGTTCGGCTTCGACGACCATCCAACCTTTGTAATTGTGTTTATCCAAAATCTCAAAAATTGGTTTAAAATCAATCACACCATCGCCCGGTACGGTGAAAGTACCTTTTTTCACACCTTCCAAGAAGCTCAAATCGTTGGCCTTCACTTCCGCCACAACTTCATCACGCACATCTTTTAAGTGGACATGTACAATACGATCCACATATTTTTCCAACACTTGCAACATTACTTCTTGGCTACCTTCAGAATAGTAAATATGACCGGAATCGAATAACAAATACACATCATCATTCGTAATTTCCATATATTTATCAATTTCTTCTGGTGTTTGAATACCCGTACCCATATGGTGATGTAAAGACACTTTCATGCCTTTTTCTGCGGCTAATTTAGCTAACTCGTTATATCCTTCCGCCAATAATTGCCATTCGGCTTCAGTGAAAACGGTTTTTTCTTTAAAGATCGCTTTTTTCTGTCCTTGAATACTTCTGCTTTGTTCAGAGCAACCAATCACTTTTGCCCCCATGGCATATAAAAAGTCACGATGTCTAATAAATTCGGCAATAGTTTCTTCTTTTTTACCGTTAACAAAGAAGGTACTAAACCAAGCATTACAAATTTGAATACCGCGAACATCCAGTTTATGTTTCAATACCTCTACATCACGCGGATATTTATTACCCACTTCACAGCCGACGTAGCCTGCCAACGCCATTTCACTCACGCATTGTTCAAAAGTATTCTCCGAACCTAATTCAGGCAAATCATCATTTGTCCAACCAATCGGCGCAATGCCCAATTTCACGTTTTCAGCTTTCATATTGTTGTCCTTCTATAAGAATGATTAAACTGTGTTTAGCAGGCATCATGCCCACCGCATAAATTAATAACGTCTTGCTTCGTCAATTCGTTTCACTGAATTTTCATAGGCTTCACGAATCGTTTCTTTTTCAGAAACTTCCGCCACCCCCACATGCCACCAACTGCCATAACCATGTACCATGGTTTTTGGTAATACTTTTACATCAATCAATGTAGAAACAATTTGTTTTTTCGCATCTTCCAACGCAAAACGTAATTCTTCTTCATTGGTCACTTTGTAGGTTTTACAACCGTAAGAGGCAGCATTCATAGCAAAATCTACTGGTACAAAAGCCCCATCCAGTTGGTTGGTTTGCTCGTTTCTAAAACGGAATTCCGTACCAAAACTGTCCATGCCATTACCGATTTGTAAATTATTAATACAACCGTTAGTCATATTATCAAATAACACCACATTAATTTTTTTCTTCTCTTGAACAGATGTTACCAATTCAGAATGTAACATCATGTAAGAACCATCACCCAACAAAGTATAAACATCACGTTGCGGCTCTGCTAATTTCGCACCTAACGATGCCGCAATCTCATATCCCATACAAGAATAACCATATTCAAGATGATACGTATTAACGCCTTTTGATTGCCATGTCCGTTGTAAATCACCGGGAAGACTGCCCGCTGCGCCAACAATCACATCATTTTCACCTAAGGTTTCATTTAAAATACCTAATACACGACTTTGCGTTAAACAAGATTTAGTCAACTCAATAAATTCAGCAAATACTGCGTCTCGATTTAAGCGGTCATTAACTTCAGGCACAAAATCTTTGCCGGTATAAGTAGCGTGATATACGCGCTCTAACTCCTGTGTAAATTGTTTTTTCGCCTCTGCAATTTGCTTACCCCATTGTGCTTGATAGCCTGTTGTCGCTAAAAGTGCGGTCAATTTTTGCAATGTTTCCTTCGCATCAGCGGTCACTTGTACCCCATCCAATTTATACGCATCAAAACGTGCCACATTAATGTTCAAATAGGCAACATCCGGGTTTTGGAAAATCCATTTAGATGAAGTAGTAAAATCCGTATATCGCGTACCAATACCAATCACTAAATCCGCTTCTTTAGCCAGTAAGTTTGCAGATAAGCAACCGGTTTCCCCTACACCGCCAACATTTAATTCATGCTCGGAAATCACCGCACTTTTCCCCGCTTGGGTTTCAGCAAACGGAATACGATAGGTTTCAGCGAAAGCTTTTAATTGTTCCGCCGCTTCAGAATAACGCACACCGCCGCCACAAATAATCAACGGTTTTTTCTTGCATTGGATTAATGCTAATGCATCTTGTAACATTGGTTCCGTTGGTAATGTACGCTCAATGCGATGAATACGTTTTTGTAAAAATGATTCAGGAAAATCATAAGCTTCTGCTTGTACATCTTGCGGCAAAGCAATGGTTACCGCACCGGTTTCCGCCGGATCTGTCAATACGCGCATGGCATTAATACAAGCACTCATCAATTGTTCAGGGCGACTTACACGATCCCAATATTTACAGACAGCACGAAAAGCATCATTCGTACTAATACTTAAATCATGGGTTTGCTCAATTTGTTGCAAGACCGGATCGGGTTGACGAGTTGCAAAAACATCCCCCGGCAATAATAGAAGTGGAATACGGTTAGCCGTAGCAGTCGCCGCGGCAGTAATCATATTTGCCGCCCCCGGACCGACGGAAGAGGTACAAGCATAAATCTGCTTACGCAATTTTTGTTTGGCAAATCCTATCGCCACGTGTGCCATTCCTTGCTCATTACGCCCTTGTCGAACAATAAGACCGCCACAATCTTGCTCCAGCGCTTGTCCTAAACCCAGCACATTTCCATGTCCAAAAATACTAAAAATGCCCTCTACAAATTTAGTGACCTTACCATCAAATTCGATATATTGATTATCAAGAAATTTTACTAATGCTTGTGCTACAGTAAGTCTGACGGTTTTCATATTCATCTCCTAACAAAGTAACTCACTTGGTTTTGCAGTATATAATCACATTTTTATTCCAAATGAAATACAAATGAAAAATAAATTTCATTTTTGTGGCGATGATCAAATTTTTGCAAAAATTTTTTGAGAAAAAGGCTACTTGAGAAATGTTTTGCTGTCAAAAATACAATTTGTAACAGAGAGATGCTGAACGCTTAAGAGGCTGTCTCAGTTTGAAATATTAATTTCAAAACACCAAAAAATGATTGTACTTTAATTTGCGGTCATTATAAAAAGAAGGTTATTTCGATTTAGCTCTCGCAGCCAATATCATAGTGAGAACAAAGGCGCTAATGAAAGCAATTAATAAACCGATATCTACCTAAGGTTAATGATACGAAATAAAGTAAATTCCAACTAAAATGTTTAAGCTGCTACGGTGGAAACAAAATAAAATTCGCTCACAGCCTCTAAATATCAGAGGTTGATAAATATTAACCGACTTTTTAATTTACACAACCTGTTACTTGCCAATTTTATTTAGCCAATCGGCTAATTCTTCTACATCATGAAGCCAGGATTGCGTAAGTTGGTTAATCCATTCATCAATATGGACCTCCCATTTCGGCAATTCTGAATTTTGTGCTTCGGATGCTACTTTTTGCAAACGTTTCAAGCCGACAGATGCCGCGGCGCCCTTAATTTTATGCGCAATGGAAGCGACTTCTTGGTGTGTTTGATGATCTTGGAGATAGATTTGATATGCTTGAGATAATTCTGCAAGGTAACTCGGCATTGTTTCTTTAAACAACTTCAAATTCTTATACACAAATTCGCCACCCAAAATATCAACCAATTCTTTAATCATCACATAATCGACAACTTCGTCATCGGAAGTTTCGGGGTCTGGTAGCGGAACATCTAAAGCAAGAGTTTCGTCAAAATGTGAAGAAAAACATTGTGCTAATTCATCTAATAAAATCGGTTTGCGTAACACATCATCCATACCTTTTTGTAAATATTCCGATTTATCCTGCATAACATTGGCAGTAAATGCTACCAATGGCGGTAAAAAGTCATATACGCCGTCCTCATAATTACGACGTAAATGTGCGGCAATATCAAAGCCGGACATATCAGGAAGTTGAATATCCAATAAAATCAAGTCGTAATAATTTTGTTCAAATTTTTGAATGGCTTCTTTACCGGTCATAGCCACATCAACATTATGCCCCAATTTTTCCAATAGAGATTTTGCTACAATTATATTAACTTCAATATCTTCAACTAACAAAATCGTCATCGTTTGCGATCCCGACGCTTGAGTATCGTATGGTTTATTCACTTCCTCTGCGCGAATGATCAATGTAAATGTTGAACCGTTACCATATTCACTATAAGCTTTAAGATCCCCCCCCATTAATTGCGCTATAGTTTTTGATACCGCAAGCCCAATGCCACTTCCGCCGTATTTGTGTTCGCTGGATTTAACTTGATAATACATTTTAAAAATATTATCCAACTCCTCCACAGGAATACCAATCCCCGTATCCGAAATAAAGAAAGCATATTCCGTTTCAGAAACACGTTTCACATCTAAACGAATACTCCCTTTGAAAGTAAATTTCACCGCGTTATTAATCAAATTCCATAACACTTGGCTTAGTCTTGCACGATCCAACATTAACCAATGTGGTAAATTTGCTGCAAAATGAAAATCAAAATGCAATCGCTTTTGTTCTGCTAAGAGCATCGCAAAATTAGTGATATCATTTAAGAAACTATATACATCCACTTCTTTTACATTTAATTTAATGCTTTGCGCATCAATTTTTTGTAAATCAATAATGTCGCTGAAAATATGCCCAAGGGAAATCGCGCTGACATTAATGGTTTTCAAATAGTTACGCTGCTGCTCATTCAATTGTCCATCAAGTAATATTTGACTTAAGCCGATAATTCCGTTCAGTGGTGTTCTTAATTCATGGCTAATCGTCGCCATAAGTGCGGTCTTATCTCGATGATTTTTTTCCAGATCACTTAGTGCAATGGATAATTTTCGCTCCGCCACTACGCGTTCAGAAACCTCTTCTCTTAAATTTCCAACTAATTTGGCTAAATTAAGGCGTGATTTTTCTAATTTTTCAACTAACAGTGTAAAGAAATAGATCACAAAAGGCGCGGAAATTAAACCGAATACGATAGATCGTACAATATCATCCCAATAAATTCGCCCAATAATACTCAAACTGATAACGATTTGAGTACACAGCGCAAAAATAGCAAGAACGCTAACCCCTAACAACGAAAATTTCAATTTTCCTAAACGAACAACCCATTCAACGTATTTTTGTGCAAAATATCTTAAACTTCTCATAATCATGTCTCTAAAATGTCAATATATGTATTCT
>NZ_NLFK01000005.1 GCF_002263215.1 Actinobacillus seminis | reverse complement strand
TGTTGTTAAAGCAAGCTCTTTAGAAAGAAAGGATAATTCAAGTAAAAATAAAGAAAATTATAAAAAAGTAGAGAAAAATGATATTGCCTATAATTCAATGAGAATGTGGCAAGGAGCAAGCGGAGTTTCTATGTATAGTGGCATTTTAAGCCCAGCATACACGGTTTTAATTCCTTTAAAAAGTATTGATCCAATATTTTTTTCTTATTATTTTAAACTTGAAAAAATGCTAAATGTTTTTCAGGCAAATTCTCAAGGATTAACCTCTGATACTTGGAATTTAAAATATCCTGTTTTAAAAACTATTTTAGTTAATGTTCCTTGTTTAGAAGAACAAACCGCCATTGGCAACTTCTTTAAGCAACTTGATGACACTATCGCTCTTCATCAAAGAACGTTAGAAAAGTACCAAAAATTGAAGATTTCGTATCTTGAAAAAATGTTTCCAAAGGAAAATGAGCAATTTCCAGAGTTAAGATTTCCAAATTTTACGGACGCTTGGGAACAGCGAAAGTTGGGGGATTTGGGGTATCCTTTCACAGGATTATCCGGGAAAACGAAAAATGATTTTGGTCATGGAAAAGCGAAATTTATTACCTATTTAAATGTATTTAATAACCCTATTTCGAATGTTAATGAACTAGAACAAATTGAAATTGATATAAAGCAGAATTCAGTTCAATACGGCGATATATTATTTACTACTTCTTCAGAAACGCCAAATGAAGTTGGCATGTCTTCGGTATGGCTTGATAAAACCGAGAATATATATCTGAATAGCTTTTGTTTTGGCTATAGATTGAATGTAAAAATTGATCCATTTTTTTTAGCTTTTTTACTTCGTTCTCCAAGTATTAGGAAAAAATTTATTTTATTAGCACAAGGTATTTCACGCTATAACATTTCGAGAAATAAAGTGATGGAAATGAGTATTTGCTTACCTTGTTTAGAAGAACAAACCGCCATTGGCAACTTCTTCAAGCAACTTGACGACACTATCGCTCTTCATCAACGAGAAGTCGACAAATACAAAAAAATTAAACAGGCATACTTAGAAAAGATGTTTGTTTAGCGGTTTTAGGTAAAGTATATATATTAAAAGCGGTTAGATTTGTTCTATTTTTTGCAAAAAATAAGACAAATTTGACCGCTCTTTTATTTTCATTTTTAAAACAATTATTTTTCTAAAGCGAAAGTGTCATTTTTAATGGGTTAGATATTATGTTGATTGTGTAACTAATTGATTTTATTAATGTGAATTTTATTAGATAAATGGATTAGACTTACTTTTGGGAACAGCGAAAGTTGGGGGAAGTTGCATCTAGTTTCATTAGTGGAGGAACACCAAATACAAGCAATAATAGTTTCTGGAATGGAAATATACCTTGGTTACAATCCTCAGATCTTTATGAAGATATTTTATTTAATCCATTAGCAAGAAAATTTATCTCCATATTAGGATTAAAAAATTCATCTGCAAAATTGATTGCGAAAAATTCTATAGCTATTATTACAAGGGTTGGGGTTGGTAAATTAGCAGTAGTACCCTATACATTTACAACTAGCCAAGATTTTCTATCATTTTCTGATTTAAAGATAGATTTAAATTTTGCGGTTTATGCATTAAGTAAATTGATGAAATTAGAAGCACAATCAACACAAGGGACTTCTATCAAGGGTGTTACAAAAGATGTTCTTTTAGAGAGAAGCATAAAATATCCACAATCCAAAGAAGAACAAACCGCCATCGGCAACTTCTTCAAGCAACTTGATGACACTATCGCTCTTCATCGGCGTAATTATATTAAAATTCAAAATGTAAAAGCGGCTTACTTAGAATACATTTTTAGCTCGAAATTTATTCAAAATAAAAGTAAGAATACAAATGCTTGGGAACAGCGAAAGTTGGGGGAAGTTGCAACATTTTTAAATGGTAGAGCGTATAAACAAGATGAATTGTTATCAAAAGGAAAGTATCCAGTTCTTAGAGTGGGAAATTTTAATACAAATGATCGCTGGTATTTTTCAGATTTAGAACTACCATCTAAATTTTATGCTGACAATGGAGATTTACTTTATACTTGGGCAACAATTTTTTTCACCACATATTTGGAATGGAAAAAAGGTTATTTATCATTACCATATATGGAAAGTCGAAGTTTCGGAGAAATTAGATAAGTTTTTCTTACTACAATTGTTGAAAGCTGATAAATCATTAACAAGCAATACAAATGGCTCAACAATGATACATATCACAAAATCTGAAATTGAAAATAAATTTATCAAGTTTCCATCTATAAAAGAACAGCAAAAAATAGGATTGTTCTTCAAACAACTTGATGACACTATCGCTCTTCATCAAAGAAAATATCAAAATATAGGTTATGTAAGGAGGAAAAATGAACGCTTATTTTAAGGAAATTCATTTGCTTAAAATAAGCACTTCTGTTATTTTAAGTTCTAGTGAAGTATGTAAGGGTATTTATATGAGTGAGTGTCAGAAAATAGAAACTTTTGTTTCGGGGCGGTGGCAGAATCGTTATCAGTATAAAAGTTTTGAACCAACCAAAGTAAATACAGGTTGGATTTGGGAAGATCCACAAATCAATACTCAGCTTGAAAAAGCAATGAAGGCATTAGGGGAGCTTAATGCATTTTCTTTAATTGTCCCTGATGTGGATCTTTTTATTCAAATGCATGTGACAAAAGAAGCGCAAACATCAAGTAAAATCGAAGGGACACAAACCCAATTAGATGAGGCATTAATGCCCGAAGAGCAAATTCAGCCGGAAAAAAGAGATGACTGGCGTGAAGTACAAAATTATGTGAAAGCGATGAATCAAGCGGTGGCAAGTTTGCAACATTTACCACTTTCCAATCGTTTACTTCAAGACACTCACTGTACTTTGTTAAGTGGGGCAAGAGGGAAAAATAGGTTACCGGGCGAATTTCGTTGTAGTCAAAACTGGATTGGCGGTTCCAGCTTATCAGATGCAGCATTTATTCCTCCGCATTATGAAAATGTGCCGGAGTTAATGGGGGATTTAGAGCTATTTTGGCATAACGAAACTATATTTGTTCCGCATTTGATTCGTATTGCAATTAGTCATTATCAATTTGAAACTATCCACCCATTTTTAGATGGTAATGGGAGAATTGGGCGATTGCTTATTCCACTTTATTTGATTAGTCATCAAATCTTAGATAAACCTTCTTTTTATATTTCTGACTTTTTTGAACGTAATCGAGCCGGTTATTATGATGCTTTGATGGCGGTGAGGCTACGTGGTGATTTATTGCATTGGGTACTTTTCTTTTTAAATGGTGTAGAAGAAACCGCCAAGAGAGGTTGTGCTGTTTTTCGTGACATTCTTTCTTTACGCGAAGAAATGCAAGTTAAAGTGCTTTCTATGGGAAAACGAGCGGAACTTGCAAATCAATGCTTAAAATTACTTTATACAAAACCTATCCAAACTGCACAGTCTGTGGAAAAAGCATTAGGTGTCTCCCCTGCAACAGCCACTTCCTTACTTAAAGAATTTGAAAAGCAAGGTATTTTGAGTGAAATAACGGGGGGAAAAAGAGGGAGAATGTATGCTTTTGAACGTTATTTAGCCATTTTCTTAAAATAATGTGCGATCTTATTTTAAGAAAACTATGTTAGTTAAAATAATCAAACCTCTTATTTTAAGAAAATCACTTTAGTTAAAATAATAAAATCTCTTATTTTAAGAAAAGCTTTTTGAGGAGAATTTATGCCAAAATCCCAATCTGAATTAGTCTTTGAAAATGACGTTATCCGTTCTCTTGAAGATAATGGCTGGACATATCGCAAAGATTTCAGCTTTACCACAGAAGAAACCTTGCTTGACCATTGGCGTGAGATTTTGTATCAACGTAATATAGATCGTTTGAAAGATCAGCCTTTAACAAATGATGAATTTGAGCAAGTTAAATCGCAAATTTTTGCCATAAAATCGCCGCTTGAAGCAGCTCGTTTTCTTGCTACGGGGCAGGTGATGATTTCTCGTACTTTGAATGGCACGAAAAGCGACATTATTTTGGAGTGCTTTTGGCCACATGATGTGGCGGGCGGTAAAAACTGCTATGAAGTGGTAAATCAAATTACTCGTAAGAAAAACCGTGCAACAGGGCGAGATCATCGCTTTGATGTCACACTTTTGATTTCAGGCATTCCCGTTATTCATTTAGAACTGAAGCGAGAAGGTGTGAGTTTATCAAATGCTTATTGGCAAATTCGGGATTATATGGCTAATGGGGATTTTGGTGGCTTTTATTCTTTGGTGCAGGTTTTTGGGATTTTAAATGGTGATGAATCGCGTTATTTTGCACGCCCAACGGATTATCGTAGTTTTAACCCGGCCTTCTGTTTTAGTTGGGCAGATATTGAAAATAAAAAAATTGATGAGAGCAGTCAATTTATTAAGCATGCTTTGCGTGTGCCAATGGGGCATAAATTGATGTCACGCTATATTATTGCAGATAAGCCAAAAGGCATTTTGAAAGTGCTGCGATCTTATCAAATTTATGCGGTGGAGAAAATTCTGGCGCGTTTAAATCAAGCGCAATTTAACGGTTCGGAGCAAGATTTTTTAGGTGGCTACATTTGGCATACCACAGGTTCAGGTAAAACAATGACCTCTTTTAAAACCGCTCAACTTGCCAGTGAGTTGAAGAATGTGGATAAAGTGGTGTTTTTGGCGGATCGTAATGAGTTAGTGAAACAGACAGTAAGAGAATATAGCGGTTTTGTTGATGATGAAGATGAGGTTACAGCAACGAGAAATTCACATAAATTATTGACCGCACTTTTAGATCCTAAACTGCGTTTGATTGTGACGAGCATTCAAAAAATGGATAATGTAGCGAGGATGGGTAAGCAGCATAAATTGGGCAAGACGAATATCGTGTTTATTGTAGATGAGGCGCACCGTTCCACATCAGGCGAAATGTTGATGCGTATTCGTCAAGTTTATCCGACTGCG
Organism: Actinobacillus seminis; assembly: GCF_002263215.1. Taxonomy (GTDB): domain Bacteria; phylum Pseudomonadota; class Gammaproteobacteria; order Enterobacterales; family Pasteurellaceae; genus Actinobacillus_B; species Actinobacillus_B seminis. The sequence continues at coordinate 195,864 of NZ_NLFK01000005.1, read as the reverse complement.
GTTTGGTTCGGTTTTACGGGGACACCGATTTTGCTTGATGAGCAGAGCAATACCAAAACCGCCGATTTATTTGGTAATCCGTTGCATATTTATTCGGTGGCAGATGGGATTTTGGATAAAAATGTGTTGGGGTTTGAAGTGCGTCAAAACTTTCCTATTCCGAAGAAAAAATTACGAGATGCTGTGGCGCTTTGGAAAGATAAAGATCGAGGCGAAGTGTATCGAGATTGGATTAATCCAAAAAAAGTCTCTGATTTAGAGATCGAGCAAGAGCTATCAAAAGAGTTTTACAATAAAGAAGAGTGGGTAGAGCAGGTTAGTCAGTATATTTTAGACGTTTGGGAACAAAATTCAGATAATTGCAAATTTTCGGCAATGTTGGCAGTGAACGATATTCGTTTGGCAAATCGTTATTTTAATATATTAAAGCAGAATGAATTAGGTTTAAAAATTGCAGTGATTTATGATCCGAATGGTGATTATGATGAAGGGAGTTTTGAAGATTCCAGTGAATTGGAAAATGCGATTATCCATTATAATCAGCAATTCGGTATGTATTTTGGCTTAGATACCATAGTGCAATATAAGGAGGATTTAATGAACCGCTTGGCTCGTCGTGATGAATATAAAAAGATCACAACGGAGCAACCGGAAAAACAGTTAGATTTAGTGATTGTGGTTTGGCAACTTTTAACCGGCTTTGATGCACCTTATGTGAATACCTTATATTTAGATAAAACGCTGGATTATGCGAATTTAATTCAAGCATTTTCTCGTACCAATCGTATTTTAAACAACGACAAACCGCAGGGGATTATTGAGTATTTTCGTACGCCAATTCGGATGGAACAAAATATTGAAACTGCATTTAAACTCTATTCAAATAAAAGTGAATCGGGGGCATTTTTTGTGCCGACAAAACAAGAAAATATAGCCAAAATTAACAGCACTTTTGCCGATATTGCTTGTCTTTTCCCTAAAAAAGAGGATTTGGAGAGCGGTGAGATTTTGTCTGATTTTAGCTATTTGCCAAAAGATGAAGAAGCGCAGAAACAGTTTGCGAAGTTTTTCAATGAATTAGAAAAAACAATGATTGCTCTTCGTCAGCAAGGGGTGAATTGGGATAATCTTAAGGAAGCATCACAATTAGTGTTTACTGAAAGTCAATATCATGAATTAAAAGCGCGTTATGCTGATTTAGATAAAATAAATCGGGATCCAAGTGCGAAAAAACCGAAATTTGATATAGATCCAATGTTAGTGACGGGGGATACGCTTGTTATTGATAAAGAATATTTGATGAAGCTGTTAAATGATTTAGCTCAAGCCCAAGCTCAAGCCAAAGCGGAACGTGCGGAGGAACTTGAAGCGCATATTTTGCCGCTTTTCAATAAATTAAGAGAAAATGATCGCTTGCATGCTGAACGGATTTTAAGTGATGTGAAAACAGGTAAACTAAAACAGGTGAATAATTTTGAACGCTTGTTGGATCAATATAAAGCGGAATCCGAACAAAACCGAATTAGCGATTTTATCGGCTTGTTTGGGTTAGATCGAGACTGTTTTAATCAACTTCAAGCCCACCACGTTCTTGGTAAAGATGACTGGAAAGATTTTGGCTTGTTAGATAATTTGATTAAAAGTGCGGATATGGAACGAGTGAAAATGCAGTTTTTAGCTGAAAATCCGGCTACGCCGACAGATTTAATGATGTTGAGCTTTTTGCTTGAAAAACGCATTAAGGATGAAGTGGAAAAAGTGATTTTGGCGCGTTAAAAGATGGTGGGATTATCCCACCATTGATTTAACACAAGCCAGCCAAATGCCGCATAACAATATCCGTGTCCTGATTTTCTAGTTCTTGGATAATATGTAAATAAGTATGTTGTGTTGTTGTCATACTGGAATGACCTAGTCGCCGTGCTACACTTGCAATAGAAACACCGGCAAACAGTAAAAGCGAAGCATGAGTATGGCGTAAGCCGTGAATAGAAATCGTCGAGATTTTTGCTTTTCGACAAAGCCTTGCCAAAATACCGTTAATGGTGGAATTATAAATTGCAGTTTCACAAGGGAAGATAGGTTTATCGGGCGGTAGCTGTTTAATCAGTTGAGAAAATTGAATGACGGTTTGCCAATCAAGCTGAATTTTACGAACTGACGAGCGATTTTTGGTTGGAGAAAAACCGCCTTTTTCTTTATAATTCCACGTTTTATTGACTTGTAAGGTTTGGTGAGCAAAATCGAAATCTTCAGGCGTAATCGCAAGGGCTTCCGAAAATCGCATACCGGTTTTTGCCACTAACAAAATAAACCAATCCCAAGTAATTTCTTGCTCAAGTTCAAGGTTATTCAATAGGGCTTGTAGTTCAAATTGATTAAGATATTTAATTTTTTACTTTTCGGTGCTTTGCCTTTGATAATCGCTTTGCGCGTAGGATCGGTATCTAATAATCCTTCATCCACTGCATCTAAAATGGCGCCTTTGAGTTGATGATGAAAATCCAGCGTAGTTTGTCGCTCGTGGCTTTGAGCATAATCATTGAGTAATTTTTGGTAGGTAATGCGACTTAAATCACCAATGCGTAATTTGGGGGCTAGGGTTTCAATCCAATGTAACGTAGAACGGTATTTTTTCATTGTTACCAATCGAATTGCGCCTTCTTTATAAGTAGCTACCCAATCACGAAAATATTGAGAAAATAACTGCTGTGAAAGTGTTGATTTTTTCATAGTAAAATCCTCTTTTTTGTTGAAGAAATTGATATTGGTCTTGTTTTTTATGCTCAATCTTCTCACGGTATGGTGGTTACAGGTATCATTGCATTAAAAAATCAACTTTTGCGCAATCGGCAGATAAAACGAAAGTAAAGACTAAACATGGGCAGAATGTGAATCTTGGTTTGAAATATCGCTTTTAACTTGTGAAATCGGGCGTTTTGGACTATTATCAACGCCCAAAAGTCTTTTAGGGCGAGGTTGCAAACTCGGCATATAAATGAGAGAAAACAAATGGCAAGAGAATTTAAACGTAGCGACCGTGTAGCGCAAGAGCTACAGAAAGAAGTGGCAATTATTTTACAACGTGAAGTGAAAGATCCACGTATTGGGATGGTGACGGTTTCGGATGTGGAAGTGTCCAGCGATTTGGCTTATGCGAAAGTATTTGTCACATTTTTATTTGACCACGACAAGCAGGTGATTGAAAACGGGATGAAAGGCTTGGAAAAAGCGGCGCCGTATATTCGTTCATTGGTGGCGAAAGCCATGCGCTTGCGAATTGTTCCAGAATTGCGTTTTATTTACGATCAATCTTTGGTGGATGGGATGCGGATGTCAAACTTAGTTACTCATGTGGTGCGTGAAGATGAAAAACGCCACCTTGATGATGGAAAAGTCAATTAATTGTTATGAGTAAACCACGTAAAAAAGGGCGGGATATTCACGGTATTTTTTTGTTGGATAAAGCGCAAGGCATGAGTTCCAACGATATTATGCAAAAAGTGAAGCGTCTTTTTCAGGCAAATAAAGCAGGGCATACGGGCGCGTTGGATCCATTGGCAACGGGGATGTTGCCGATTTGTTTAGGCGAAGCCACAAAATTTTCGCAGTTTTTGTTGGATTCTGATAAGCGTTATCGGGTGATCGCAAAATTGGGCGAGCGCACCGATACTTCGGATGCGGATGGGCAAGTGGTGCAGGTGCGTGAAGTGAATGTAGAAACTTCGCAAATTTTGACCGCACTTGAGGCATTTCGTGGCGATATTTTGCAAGTGCCGACTATGTTTTCCGCGTTGAAATATCAAGGAAAACCGCTGTATGAATATGCACGCGCTGGAGTGATGGTCGAACGAGAAGCGCGTCCGATTACTATTTTTGATCTGCAATTTATTGATTATCAAGCGCCTTATTTGACCTTGGAAGTGCATTGTTCCAAAGGAACTTATATTCGAACGTTGGTTGATGATTTAGGCGAGGCTTTAGGTTGTGGGGCGCACGTAACACTGTTGCGACGTTTAGCAGTGTCCGATTATCCGGCAGATAAGATGATGACATTAGCAGAATTACAAGCGTTAGCTGAACAGCAAGCGGAAACTCTCTCGTTTGAGGCATTGGATAACTTGTTATTGCCTATAGATAGCGCGGTAATACGACTGCCACAGATTATCCTTGATGCGCAGCAAAGCAAAGCGGTGGGGTTTGGACAACGGGTAAAATTTGATAACCCTCAGCAATTTCATGGACAAGTGCGGTTATTTTCTGATGAGAATTTGTTTTTGGGCGTGGCGGTCGTTGATGAACGCAATATTATTCGCCCAAGTCGCATGGTGGTGCGTTGATATATAAATTTGAGAAAGAAAATAATAGATCCTGTTTTGCTTGTTTTTACGTGGAAGTTTTTAAAACAAGATAAGGATATTGATATTTAAACTGGAAAAAAACATCATGATGAACAAACAATAAATTGTGGGAGAGACTCGACTCCATAGTATATTTTTTTGTAAGTAGATTACAAATCTGATATTTAGCGGATTATTAAAATGATCAGATATGTTAAAACCTAATCAAATTGAGTAAAGTAATCAGTCGCTTTAACCATTCCCATCACTTTACGTCCCCGAGTTGAGCTATTTTTTGCAGGAGTTGATGATGAATATTTCGTTTTTTAAGAAACACCGCATATGTTGTTATGTTTTTCTTACGCCCTTATGTTTATTTTTGTTATGTTCTTATGACTGGATTGCCGCAGAGATTATCACGCCTTTTCGCTGCGAAATGTGGAAAGGGAAAGAAGTCGAGGTATTTTTAACGCCGCAAGAATGGCGAAGTTTGTCGGGAGTTAATGAGTCGCTAAAAGATACTGAATGGTCATCTTATTCTACCATTGAAGGCGAGCCGGAAACTGATCCTTTTTTTATTAAAAATCAGGGGTTGTATCAGTCAAAAATGGATTTTGATAACAATAGACATTCGTTGATTTCCGTGAATAGTAAATATCCAAACTTAAATTTTTATGCCTATTTAAATCCCACAACTATTTTGGGGCATAATACATATATTCTTTATGACCAAAAACTGAAAAGTAAGATTCTACAGTATAACCGAATTTTAGGTTATTATAGGATGCCATTTTTTGGTGTAATCAAGCGAATAGAATGTAATGATATTGGTCAGGGTTATTTTGATTTGATTGAAAATTATTTGAATTGAAAAATAAGGAGATATTATGTCGAATGATAATTTAGCCCTGTTAGCGGCAGCGGCTTACGGAAAATTTACTGATATTAAATATGATAAATAAATCCAAGAAGCATTAAAAAGAGAAAAAGTATCCCAAGAGCAAGCTGAAAAATTCACAGCTACTTATGAAATCCTCACCCATCAAGCCAATACTGCAAATGGTTATTCCGGTACCATTGTTAGAAATAAACATAGCCATCAAGTATTTGTATTACACTGAGGAACGGAGGAGGATGTTCAAGATTGGGTAGAGGATGGATTATTGGTGTTGGGAGGATTGCCTTATCGCCAGATTGTGGATGCTAAAAAATTTGTTGATGAGAATATAAAAAATGGAAATATTTCAGGGGATTTTACCAATGTGGGGCTTAATTATGAGGTTAATATCATTAATTTCCTAGTAAACCTAATAAGATAAATTTTAGTATTAAAGATTTTATTTAGGATAAAAGGGCAGGAGATTTAATGTAGTGACGAGTTTAATAGGTTTTATTTAATGGTTAAATATACAGATATTGATTAAGGATTCAATAAACTTCATTTAAAATTAGGAAGATATTTATATCTTTTTGCAACTTTTTGTTTTATTCTATGCATCATTTATCAATGATGAATTATTTTACTTTGATTTTTTAATTACAGGGGTTATATTTTTTTTTTTTTTTTTTTTATTTATTTTTATTGGCAAAAATTATATATCTAGAATATTTATATATAGAAATGATTATATAGAGGTTTTGAATGAGCAAAAATAATGATTCAGATAGTTCTGAAGTAGCTAAAGATGTTTCTCTTTATGTATTAGGTGAAGTATTTGATAAGCAAAAGCAGATTATTTTAGAGAATATAAATAAATCTATTACAGAAACATCAGGAAAAATTCTTTTAGAAAGGTCACTTTGATCATAAAGATGCCCCTAAAATTGGGGAGGGAATATTAAATATTGGAGTTGTAGGGATTGCAACCTCACCCTTAGTAAGGGCTGGGCTAACGAATCCTTTTTTGGCAGGGCTAGCTGCGACAATCATGGTTTCAGCAAGTAATATAGGTGAATATTTGATGAGTACTGAACCTGGAGGGTTGTTGGCAAAAAATATTGAAAAAATATTATTTGATAATCCACATTTAATGATTGATAAAATAGATCCAAATAAGGGACGATTTTGGTCTGACTATAGCGTATATGGGAAAAATAACGGTAATATAATTAGTCAATATTGGCCGAATAATTTAATCGCGGAGACGGAATTGATACTATTTATGATGAACAGGGAGAAAATACGTTACGTTTCACCAATGTAAACCATAACCGGCTGTGGTTTCGTAAGTTGGATACCGATTTAGAGGTGAGCGTTATCGGTACACAAGATAAGGTTATTATTGCTGACTGGGATGCTAAGAATTATAAAATTGAGACGATTGTCGCGGCGAATAATAAATCTTTAGCCCATTCCGATGTAGATAAATTAATCAGTGCAATGTCGGCATTCGCTCCACCGACAGCGGGACAAATATCATTACCACAGGAGATAAATGCAAAAATAAATCCGGTTTTAGCAGCCAACTGGATATAATTTGTAGGAAAATCAACTCTGATCTGATCGTTAATGCAATGGTTTCAAATCGCTTTGCAGATGTTATTCATGGATATACCTCTAAATTGAAAAATAACGGATAACGGTTTGTATAGTGGGTTTTTCCCTACTTTTAACATGTCCGATGTGTTTATTCACAGCCTTGGCAGTATAAAATAGTTTTGATACGAAATTTTTTGCACGAAACTTACATTTCTTTACGATTTTGAGGAGTTTGTTTTAGGGAATTTTTTTATTTAGCAGTTGGGGCAGATGATCTTCATCCGCCCTATTTGTTGAGGATTATTGACCGGCTTTTAATTTTTGGTAGTAATCTTCATAAAGATTCGCAGCATCTCCGACATCTAATTGCCATTGACTACGATCAATAACGTTTTGCGGTAAGAAAACTGCAGGATCATTTTTTAAATCGTCCGGTAAACGTTTTAGTGCCGCTAGATTTGAGGTCGGGTAACCGATTTGTAAGGTCAGTTTTTCCGCTACGTCGGCACTTAGTAAATAGTTAATCAGCTTATAAGCAGAATCCACATTTTTTGAGGTTGACGGGATAGCAAGGTTGTCAATCCACATGGTGGTTCCTTCTTTTGGGTAAACAGTATTAATTTTAGCCCCTTCTTGTTTGGCAATACGTACGGAACCGTTCCATAGCAGTCCAATTTCGGTTTCACCGGAGATAAAGGCACTGGATGGATTATCGGAGTTAAATGCCAGAATGTTAGGCTTTAATTTTAACAATTCTTGGTATGCCGCTTCTAATACTTTAGGATCTTGCGTATTGGGATCTTGACCTAGTTTTAATAGGGCAATGTTAAACAATTCGCGTGGGTCATCCAACATTTGTAATTTATTGGCAAATTCCGGTTTCCATAAATCACTCCATGATTGGAAGTTCGCAGGATTTTGGGTTTCGGTATTATACGCAATGCCGGTCGCGCCAAAGAGTTGCGGCAAAGAATATCTATTGCCTTTATCAAAAGGATTATCCAACATAGTTGGATCGAGTTCTTTTATGACCGGTAGTTTACTGTGATCCAATTCATGGAGCATCCCCTCACGTGCCATTTTTGAGACATAATAACTGGTTGGGGCAATCACATCATAACCGGCACTTTCACCTAAGGTTTTTAATTTAGCGTACATGGTTTCGTTGGATTCCATGCTGGAGACAATGACTTTTATACCGGTTTGTTTAGTAAAGTCATCAAGTAATCCCTCTGGTACGTATTCGCTCCATGTGTAGAGGTAAAGTGGCGTATTTTCAGCATTTGCAGCTTGTGAAACACTAAACAGCATGAAACTTGCTGCTACAACAATTTTTGTTAATTTTTTCATATCATTACTCCTGTAAAGGGGGTAAAAATAGGTCGGCTAACTTGCGCGGCAGGCATATGTTATCCCGACAGTGAGATGCCGAATGAATACGGACGGCGTATTGTAAAACCAATGTTTTTTAATTGCAAAGAAAATGATCGATGAATGAAAATAATCATGTAAAGGGACGAGGCATTTTTGAAAGAGACAAAATGTGAAAAAGCTCAAATCTTTCGACTTGAGCTTTTCGGAATTTGGAGCGGGAAACGAGGCTCGAACTCGCGACCCCAACCTTGGCAAGGTTGTGCTCTACCAACTGAGCTATTCCCGCATAAATAATTTGGAGCGGGAAACGAGGCTCGAACTCGCGACCCCGACCTTGGCAAGGTCGTGCTCTACCAACTGAGCTATTCCCGCATTAATTATGCTTGCTTTCGCAATGGAGCGGTATTATACGAGAAAATGGATTGAACGCAAGTAGAATACCGCAAAAAATAAAATGGTTGCTTAGTTCTTCAACAATTTATTCGATTTTCTCGCTTAAACGAATAAAATATTCACGATAATAGGCTAATTCTGCAATGGATTCGCGAATATCGTCGAGTGCGAGATGGGTATTTTTCTTTTGAAAGCCTTTTAATACCTCCGGTTGCCAACGAGAAGCTAATTCTTTTAAGGTGCTGACGTCTAGGTGGCGATAATGAAAATAGTTGGCTAGTTCCGGCATATATTTAAATAAAAAACGTTTATCTTGCGCTACGCTGTTACCGCAAATTGGCGAGGCGCCTTGGGGAACCCATTGTTTTAGGAAGTCGAGGGTTTGTAATTCTGCGGCACGTTCGTTTAATGTACTGGTTTTTACGCGTTCAATTAACCCATTGGCGGTGTGCGTTGTGACGCACCATGGGTTCATTTGGTTAAGTACTTTGTCGGTTTGATGAATGGCGAGTACGGGACCTTCCGCGAGAATGTGGAGATCTTTGTCGGTGATGATTGTGGCAATTTCAATAATGCGGTCTGTTTCCGGTTCTAAGCCAGTCATTTCGAGGTCGATCCAAATAAGATTTTGTTTATCTAATTTCATAATTTAAGGTATCCTATAACAAAATGTGAAATATTTTACGCGAAAAATGACCGCACTTTAAGGATTTATCTTGGCAAAACGTAAATTAACTCAAAATCAACAACGTCGAATTCAAGCAAATAATGCGAAAACCTTGCACCGACATCAGAAAAAAACAAAAAATGAGATGGCTTGGCAAGAGGATATGCCGGGTGAGTCGCAAGAGGGCATTGTTGTGACGAGATATGCTATTCATGCGGATGTGGAGGATGAGCAAGGCATGATTTTTCGGTGCAATTTGCGTCGGACGCTGTCGAATGTGGTGGTGGGTGATCGAGTGGTTTGGCGCCAAGGTAATGCGCAATTACAAGGTGTTAGCGGAGTAATTGAAGCAATTCATCCGCGCTATTCGGAAATTTCTCGCCCTGATTATTACGACGGGTTGAAAGTGATTGCGGCGAATATTGATCGCATTGTGATTGTATCGGCGGTGTTACCGAGTTTGTCATTGAATATTATTGATCGTTATTTGGTGATGTGTGAAAACGCGCATATTCCGGCGTTGATTGTGTTGAATAAAGCGGATTTATTGAGCGAGGAACAACGCCAAGAGGTAGAGATGCAGCTACAAATTTATCGTGATATTGGCTATGAAACCTTGATGATTTCGGCAAAGAGCGGTGAAAATATGCAAAGTTTGACCGCACTTTTAGCGCAAGGTACGACGATTTTTGTTGGGCAATCCGGTGTGGGAAAATCCAGTTTAATTCATTATTTGTTACCACAGGAGAATATTATAACCGGAGAGGTGAGCGCGATTTCGGGGTTAGGGCAACATACCACAACGTCATCTCATTTGTACCATTTACCACAAGGCGGGAACTTGATTGATTCTCCCGGTATTCGTGAATTTGGTTTGTGGCATTTGGATCGTGATCAAATTACGCGAGGCTATCGGGAGTTCCAATATGTGTTGGGGACTTGTAAATTTCGGGATTGTAAACATCTCAGCGATCCTGGTTGCGCTTTGCGCGAAGCAGTCGAGCAAGGCAAAATTCATTCGATGCGTTTTGAGAATTATCACCGTTTGATCGCCGGTATTGCGGAAATGAAGGCGCATCGTCATTTTTCGACGAGTTAAGGTTTTTATTGTTAATTTTGGTTGTTTTTTAAGCTAAATCGCTGTTTTTTTGTGACTTAGTTCAAATTTTGACGTGTCCAAGCTTGATTATTGTTGTTTGAAGATTGATACTACCTGTGATTTATTTTAAAAAATAAAATAAATAAGAGAAGATGAATTTATGGATTTAGCTTAAATCCGTTAATGACTTTTTAACTTAATTACAATGAGAAGAGGATACCACTATGTACTCAAAAGAGGTTGAAATTATTGCGCCAAATGGATTACACACTCGTCCGGCCGCTCAATTTGTCAAAGAAGCTAAAGCTTTTGTTTCTGAAGTAACGGTGACTTCAGGTGGAAAAAATGCCAGTGCGAAAAGTTTGTTTAAATTACAAACTCTCGGTTTAACTCAAGGCACCGTGATCACGATTTCTGCAGAAGGTGAAGATGAGCAAAAAGCGGTTGAACATTTAGTTGCCTTAATTCCGACGTTAGAATAGTAAGCTTGATTAGCCATAGGACGGTATTTTTATCTTGTGAGGTAAAAATCGGGTATTATGGCTATTATTCTATCTAATATTTTAATTTTATTGACATTTGGAAGGTAACATATGATTTCAGGTATTCCGGCATCACCGGGAATTGTTTTCGGTAAAGCGCTTGTATTGAAAGAAGAAAAAATTGTACTTGATACACAAAAAATTCGTGAAGATCAAATTGAAACGGAAATTGCACGTTTTTATGAAGGGCGAGCGGCAGCGGTTGAGCAATTAACTTCGATTAAAGATCGTGCTTTGTGCGTTTTAGGCGAGGGAAAAGCGGCGATTTTTGAAGGTCATTTGATGATTTTGGAAGATGAAGAGTTAGAAGAAGAAATTGTTGATTATTTGCGTTCAAATAAAGTGAATGCCGGTGTGGCGGCGAGTGTGATTATTGATCAACAAGTTGCTATGCTTTCCGAGATTGATGATGAATACTTGAAAGAACGTGCCGGCGATATTCGCGATATCGGTAACCGTTTGGTGAAAAATATTTTAGGTATGCCAATTGTGGATTTGGGCGATATTAACGAAGAAGCGATTTTGGTCGCAGGTGATTTAACGCCATCTGAAACAGCGCAATTAAATTTGGATAAAGTCTTAGGATTTGTTACCGATATTGGCGGCAGAACATCACATACTTCAATTATGGCGCGTTCTTTAGAGTTGCCAGCGATTGTGGGAACCAATAATGTTACTCAATTGGTGAATACCGGTGATTATTTAATTCTTGATGCAGTAAATAATGCGGTTTATGTTAATCCGACACAGTCCGAGATCGATCGATTGAAATCTTTAGCGCAACAATTAGCGGAAGAAAAAGCGGAATTAGCTAAATTAAAAGATTTGCCGGCGTTAACCTTAGATGGGCGTCGTGTGGATGTGGTGGCGAATATTGGTACAATTCGTGATTGCGAAGGGGCGGATCGTAACGGGGCGGAAGGCGTTGGTTTATATCGTACCGAATTTTTGTTTATGGATCGTGATCAATTGCCAACGGAAGAAGAACAATTTATCGCGTATAAAGACGTTGTTGAGGCAATGAGTGGGCGCTTGGTGATTTTACGTACCATGGATATTGGCGGCGATAAAGCGCTTCCATATTTGAATTTACCAAAAGAAATGAATCCGTTCTTAGGCTGGCGTGCTATTCGAATTGCTTTGGATCGTCGCGAAATTTTAGAGGCGCAATTGCGCGCAGTATTAAGAGCGTCGGCGTATGGTAAATTGGCAGTAATGTTCCCTATGATTATTTCGGTAGAAGAAATTCGCGAATTAAAATCGGTGATTGGTGAGCTTAAACAAGCGTTACGCAATGAAGGAAAAGCCTTTGATGAAGATATTCAAATTGGTGTCATGGTGGAAACGCCATCTGCGGCGGTGAATGCGAGATTTTTAGCGAAAGAAGTGGATTTCTTCAGTATCGGTACTAATGATTTGACCCAATATACTTTAGCGGTGGATCGCGGTAATGAATTAATTTCTCATTTGTATAATCCAATGTCACCATCTGTGTTGAATTTAATTAAACAAGTTATTGATGCTTCTCATGCAGAAGGTAAATGGACGGGAATGTGCGGTGAGTTAGCCGGTGATGAGAAAGCGACTATTTTGTTATTGGGGATGGGATTGGATGAGTTTAGTATGAGTGCGATTTCGGTTCCTCGTATTAAGAAACTTATTCGCAATGTAAATTATCAAGATGCGAAAGAACTGGCAGATAATGCTTTGCAACAACCTACTGCGGCGGATATTGAAAAATTAGTTGTAGATTTTTTAGCAGAAAAAGCATTAAACTAGATACAAATCACGACTTTTACGATAGAATGTTCAAGAGATTTACTTAGTAGGAGACTAAAAATGGTTTTTTTTGATAGATTATTTGGTTCAAAAGACGGTAAGGCGGTGGATGTTGAAATTTATGCGCCGCTTTCCGGTGAGATTGTAAATATTGAAGATGTGCCAGATGTTGTTTTTTCAGAAAAAATTGTTGGTGACGGTGTCGCTATTCGTCCTACCGGCAACACTATTGTTGCGCCAGTTGATGGTGTTATTGGTAAAATTTTTGAAACCAATCATGCCTTTTCAATGGAATCGAAAGAAGGCGTTGAGCTTTTTGTACACTTTGGTATTGATACTGTCGAGCTGAAAGGCGAAGGGTTTACCCGTGTTGTCCAAGAAGGTCAAGCGGTTAAACGTGGTGATGTTGTTATCCAATTTGATCTTGCGCTTTTGGAAACAAAAGCAAAATCTGTATTAACTCCTGTTGTGATCTCCAATATGGATGAAATTAGCAGTATTGATAAAAAAAATGGTGAGGTTGTTGCCGGCGAAAGCGTCGTGTTAGTATTGAAAAAATAATATCCTAAAGAAGTCCATTGTTAAAATGGGCTTTTTTATTTGCGTATTTTTACGTTTATCTAACTTTTGGTAATAAAACTTGTCTAAGAAATGAGCTTTTTGCTTAATGACGGCAAAAATTACTATCTTTCTCTCAAAAAATCTAATAATATTTATCAAATTTGTTAAGGATTTGTGAATTCTCTTTTGCTGTATTATTAATAGAGAAAGCATTTTCAAATTAATAAAGATTTAGTATCTATCCGTTGTTTAATTTCTACGTGGAATTAAGCTTAACATTAACTCAAATAATAAGGAAAAGACTATGTCAGAAATTTTAAGAAATGACGTAGATCCAGTCGAAACGAATGATTGGTTATTGGCTATCGATTCATTAATCCGTGAAGAAGGTGTCGAGAGAGCTCAATTTATTATTGAGCAATTGATGCAACGTGCTCGTGCGAATTCCGTGTCTTTGCCTACCGGAGTAACAACAGATTATATCAATACTATTTCTGTTGATGAAGAACCAAACTACCCGGGTAATTTGGATTTAGAGCGTCGTATTCGTAGTGCAATTCGTTGGAATGCTAATATGATGGTATTAAGAGCTTCTAACAAGCATCTTGAACTTGGTGGTCATATGGCATCGTACCAATCTTCAGCGACTATCTATGAAGTTTGTTTCAACCATATTTTCAAAGCACGTACCGAAAAGAGCGGTGGTGATTTAGTTTATTTCCAAGGTCATATTGCGCCGGGAATTTATGCCCGTGCTTTCTTAGAAGGCCGTTTGACACAAGAACAATTAGACAATTTCCGTCAAGAAGTGCATGGCAAGGGGATTTCTTCTTATCCTCACCCAAGATTGATGCCTGAATTCTGGCAATTCCCAACCGTTTCTATGGGCTTGGGGCCGTTGAGTGCAATTTATCAAGCGCGTTTCTTAAAATACTTACATAATCGCGGATTAAAAGATACTTCAGAACAGACCGTATATGCTTTCTTAGGTGATGGCGAGATGGATGAGGTTGAATCACGAGGTGCACTGGCTTTTGCAGCACGTGAGAATTTAGATAACCTTATTTTTGTTATCAACTGTAACTTACAGCGTTTGGATGGTCCGGTAACCGGTAACAGTAAAATTATTCAAGAGTTAGAAGGTAATTTCAATGGCGCCGGCTGGGAAGTGATTAAAGTCATTTGGGGACGTCGTTGGGATCGTTTGTTGCAGCGCGATACTTCCGGTAAATTATTGCAATTGATGATGGAAGTGGTTGATGGCGACTATCAAACATTTAAATCAAAAGACGGTGCTTATGTTCGTAAACATTTCTTTGGTCGTTATCCTGAAACTGAAGCACTTGTTGCGGATATGACAGATGATGAAATCTGGGCATTAAATCGTGGCGGTCATGATCCGTTGAAAATTTTTGCGGCATTTAATAAAGCGAAACAAGTTAAAGGTAAACCGGTTGTACTTTTATTGAAAACCATCAAAGGTTATGGGATGGGTGATGCTGCTGAAGGTAAAAATATTGCTCACCAAGTGAAAAAAATGAGCGATTCTAATGTAAAACAATTCCGTGATCGTTTCAGTGTTCCTGTTGCTGATGAAGAGTTGGAAAAACTTCCGTATATTACCTTTGCTGAAGGTTCAGAAGAATATAAATACTTACATGAACGTCGCCAAGCATTAAGCGGTTATTTACCAACTCGCTTACCACGTTTTACCCAACAACTTGACGTGCCTGCACTAGAAGATTTCGCACAATTGTTTGAAGAACAGGCGCGTCCAATTTCTACTACCATGGCATTTGTGCGTTCACTTAATGTGTTATTAAAAAATCAATCTATCGGTAAACATATCGTTCCAATTTTAGCGGACGAAGCACGTACCTTTGGTATGGAGGGACTATTCCGTCAAATCGGTATTTATAATCCGCACGGTCAAAATTATACACCACAAGATCGTGAACAAGTGGCTTATTATCGCGAAGCAATTGATGGTCAGGTGTTACAAGAGGGAATTAATGAACAAGGGGCGACTGCATCTTGGTTAGCTGCGGCAACCTCTTATTCAACCAATGATGTACCAATGATCCCATTTTATGTGTACTATTCCATGTTTGGTTTCCAACGTGTCGGCGATTTAATGTGGGCAGCTGGTGACCAACGTGCGCGTGGTTTCATGATCGGTGGTACTTCAGGTCGTACAACCTTGAACGGTGAAGGTTTACAACACGAAGACGGTCACAGCCATATTCAATCGTTGACTATTCCAAGCTGTGTATCTTATGACCCGGCGTTTGCTTATGAAGTTGCTGTGATTATGCAAGATGGCGTTCGTCGTATGTATGGTCCGGATCAAGAAGATGTGTTCTACTACATTACTACATTGAACGAAACTTACGATCAGCCGGCAATGCCAAAAGGGGCGGAAGAAGGTATCCGTAAAGGTATTTATAAATTTGAAACCGTGACCGGTCAAGGTAAAGGCAAAGTTCAATTACTTGGTTCCGGTTCGATTTTACGTCACGTACGTAAAGCGGCGAAAATCCTTGCGGATGAATATGGCGTAACCTCTGATGTCTATAGTGTGACTTCATTTACTGAATTAGCACGCGAGGGGGCAGAAGTAGCGCGTTGGAACTTATTACATCCAACAGAAACGCCAAAAGTGCCTTATATCGCTCAAGTAATGAATGATGCGCCGGCAGTTGCTTCAACTGACTATATGAAACTTTTCGCGGAACAAGTTCGTGCGTATGTACCTGCACAAGGCTATCATGTACTTGGTACTGATGGTTTCGGTCGTTCAGACAGTCGCGAAAATTTACGTGAACATTTCGAAGTAGATGAGCGTTATGTGGTGGTTGCTGCGTTAGCAGAACTTGCACAGCAAGGTACTGTAGATAAAAAAGTTGTTGCTGAAGCCATCGCTAAATATGGCATTGATGCGGATAAAGTAAATCCGTTATACGCTTAATGTATTGTGGACTTTGGTCCACAATACACATAATTCATAATGATAAAGCTACTCATCTAACAAGCAAAGGATAAGTTAAAAATGGCAAAAGAAATTCAAATCCCGGATATCGGCGGAGATGAAGTTACCGTTACGGAAGTGATGGTGAAAGCAGGTGATACGATCGTTGCCGAACAAACAGTTATTAACGTTGAAGGCGATAAAGCTGCAATGGAAGTTCCGGCTCCGGAAGCGGGTGTAATTAAAGCAGTCTTGGTTAAAGTTGGTGATAAAGTGACGACAGGTACACCAATGTTTATTTTAGAAAGTGCGGATGCCGCACCAGCGCCAGCTGCAAAAGAAGAAAAAGCAGCAGCTCCGGCTCCACAAGCAACAGCCAGTGCAGTTGTGGATGTTAACGTTCCGGATATTGGTGGCGACGAAGTAAATGTGACCGAAATTATGGTAAAAGTTGGCGATCGTGTTGAAGCGGAACAATCTATTTTAAATGTGGAGGGTGATAAAGCCTCCATGGAAGTTCCGGCACCTGTTGCCGGTGTGGTAAAAGAAATTTTAATCAATGTTGGTGACAAAGTTTCTACCGGAACCTTAGTGATGAAATTTGAGATTGCAGGTGCAGCACCGCTTGCCGCCGCCTCTCAACCTGTTGCTCAAGCTCAACCGGCTGCAGCGGTACAAAGTGCGGTGCAAAATGTGAATGTTCCGGATATTGGTGGCGACGAAGTGAATGTAACTGAAATTATGGTAAGTATAGGCGATACTGTAACGGAAGAACAATCACTTATCACCGTTGAAGGCGACAAAGCATCAATGGAAGTACCGGCGCCATTTGCCGGCGTGGTGAAAGAAATTTTAGTTAAATCCGGTGATAAAGTCTCAACGGGTTCATTGATTATGCGCTTTGAAGTAGCTGGTGCTGATCCTGTAGCACAACCGGCTACACCGGCACCAACTGCAGCTCCGGCAGCTTCTACTCCGACAAGTCAAGCAGATGTTGCCGCAAGTGCTGTATTTGCTCATGCAACACCGGTTGTGCGTCGTTTAGCACGCGAATTTGGTGTTAACTTAGACAAAGTAAAAGGGACCGGACGTAAAGGTCGTATTCTAAAAGAAGATGTTCAAGCTTATGTGAAAGCGGCGATTAAAGCGGTTGAATCCGGAGCGGTTGCATCAGCATCGGCAGGTCAAGCCAATGGCGCTGGTTTAGGCTTGTTACCATGGCCAAAAGTGGATTTCAGCAAATTTGGTGAAGTAGAGCAAGTTGAATTAGGACGTATTCAAAAAATATCCGGGGCAAACTTACACCGTAACTGGGTAATGATTCCTCATGTTACCCAATGGGATAAAGCAGATATCACCGAGTTGGAAAAATTCCGTAAAGAACAAAATGTGTTAGCGGAAAAACAAAAACTTGACGTGAAAATTACTCCGTTAGTGTTCATCATGAAAGCGGTAGCAAAAGCATTAGAAGCCTATCCTCGCTTTAACAGCTCACTTTCAGAAGATGCACAAAGCCTGATTTTGAAAAAATATATCAATATCGGTGTTGCGGTGGATACACCAAACGGTTTAGTGGTTCCTGTATTTAAAGATGTTAACAAAAAAGGCATCATTGAACTTTCTCGCGAATTAGCGGAAATTTCTAAAAAAGCGCGTGCAGGCAAATTAACCGCTTCCGATATGCAAGGCGGATGTTTCACTATTTCTAGCCTCGGCGGTATTGGCGGAACACAATTTACGCCAATTGTTAATGCACCGGAAGTGGCGATTTTAGGGGTATCTAAATCTGAAATGACGCCGGTATGGAACGGTAAAGATTTCACTCCTCGTTTAATGCTTCCATTGTCATTATCATATGATCACCGTGTGATTGATGGAGCAGATGGTGCAAGATTTATTACTTTCATTAATGGCGTATTAAGTGATCTTCGTCGTTTAGTGATGTAGTCTTAGCAATAATTGGATAGTGAGTGGGGATTTTCCTCACTTGAGAAGTTAAAGTGCGGTGAAAATCGCAAAGTTTTAACGAGGTAAAAAGATGAACAAAGAAATTAAAACACAGGTTGTTGTACTTGGTGCCGGTCCTGCTGGATATTCAGCTGCATTTCGTTGCGCGGACCTTGGATTAGAGACTGTTATTGTAGAACGCTATTCAACCTTGGGTGGTGTGTGCTTAAATGTTGGTTGTATCCCTTCAAAAGCATTATTACACGTTGCTAAAGTGATTGAAGAAGCAAAAGCTTTAGCAGCACACGGAATCGTGTTTGGTGAACCAAGTACTGATGTAGAGAAAATTCGCGGTTGGAAAGAGAAAGTAATTAACCAATTAACCGGTGGTTTAGCTGGTATGGCGAAAATGCGTAAAGTACAAGTGGTAAATGGCTACGGTAAATTCTCTGGTCCAAATACGATTATTGTTTCTGGTGAAGATGGTGAAACAACCATCAATTTTGATAACGCTATTATTGCAGCCGGTTCTCGCCCAATTCAACTTCCATTTATTCCACATGAAGATCCACGTATTTGGGATTCAACAGATGCACTTAAATTAAAAGAAGTGCCTGCAAATCTGTTAATCATGGGTGGCGGTATTATTGGTCTTGAAATGGGAACCGTGTATCATGCGCTAGGTTCTAACATTGATGTTGTTGAGATGTTCGATCAAGTTATTCCTGCTGCTGATAAAGATATGGTACAAATTTATACTAAACGTGTTGAGAAAAAATTCAATTTGTTACTTGAAACGAAAGTGACTGCAGTTGAGGCTAAAGATGACGGTATTCATGTTTCAATGGAAGGTAAAAAATGTACTGAAACTCGTCGTTATGATGCTGTATTAGTGGCTATCGGTCGCGTACCAAATGGCAAATTAATTGATGCACCGGTTGCCGGCGTGGAAGTTGATGAGCGTGGCTTTATCCGTACAGATAAACAAATGCGTACTAATGTCCCACATATTTTTGCGATTGGTGATATTGTTGGTCAACCAATGTTAGCACACAAAGGCGTACATGAAGGTCATGTAGCTGCGGAAGTGATTGCCGGTAAAAAACATTATTTCGATCCTAAAGTTATTCCATCTATTGCTTATACTGAACCGGAAGTGGCATGGGTGGGTAAAACCGAGAAAGAATGTAAAGCGGAAGGCATTAATTATGAGGTGGCTAAATTCCCATGGGCGGCTTCCGGTCGTGCAATTGCATCAGATTGTGCAGATGGTATGACCAAATTAATCTTCGATAAAGAAACACACCGCATTATCGGTGGTGCGATTGTTGGTACTAACGGTGGTGAATTATTAGGTGAAATTGGTTTAGCGATTGAAATGGGTTGTGATGCAGAAGATTTAGCATTGACAATTCATGCGCACCCAACATTGCATGAGTCCGTCGGTTTAGCAGCAGAGGTGTTTGAAGGTTCTGTCACCGACTTACCGAACCCGAAAGCGAAGAAAAAATAATTGAGTTTTACTAAATTCAGTTTGAATAAAAACGAGTAATGTTACAACATTGCTCGTTTTTTCTTAATAAAGATATATAAATTATGTGATGTTATTCACGAAATAACAAAAAATGTAGAAGTTTTTTAAATTAGTGTTATAAGTGCTGGCTATTAAAGTAAAAGTCAGGTATTATCAATCAGATATATAGTTATTCAGTTTTATTTATATATGCTAAAGAAGATTTTTATTATTTCAGGTTTAGCTTTATTGACCGCGTGTTCTAATTCAGGATCGGTAAATGTTAAAAACAATAAAGAACCCCGGTTCATCAATGGGGTTAAAACCAATACGCCGTCACGATCTTTCGTTGAATTTGAGAAGCAATTAGCACAAGTTTATCAAGAATGGGTAGGTACGCGTTATCGACTGGGTGGTGAAAGCAAAAATGGAATTGATTGTTCCGCATTCACACAAATCGCTCTTGCAAATGTTTTTGGAATTAGCTTACCTCGTTCGACTTTCGAACAACGCCATGCAGGAAAACAAATTCAAAAAGTAAATTTGAAACCTGGTGATTTAGTTTTTTTCCGAGCTAATCGTCATGTTGGCATTTATATCAGTAATAATGAGTTTATGCATGCCGGGACACGTTCCGGTGTCACCATTAGTTCGTTGACTGATAGTTATTGGCGCAGAACTTATACACAATCACGTCGCGTTATTTAATTGATTTCTATTTTTGTTAGCATAAGTAAAAGTGCAGTTATTTTTAACTGCACTTTCTGGCTATTCTGCATTCTTTTTTATTGATTAAGCGACAAGTTTTATTGCGATCCTTGGTTTAATTTGGTGGATAGTATTGGTTACCGTACCCACCAGAGGGATATCATATTGAGTTGCAGTTTTAATGCTGGAAATTTTGCTGTCTAGCGAAAAAAAGAGGATCTCATGTTCATTCAACGCTACTTCATAAAGCTGGAATTGCCCGTTTATATCTAAAACAACCAAATCCCCGTGATAAAGCTGATCATTTTTTTCGACTACCAAAATATCGCCAGTTTCAATTCCCCAAGTAAATAAATTCGGATTGGTCACTTGGATAAAGCAAGTCTGTTGCGGACGTTTGATGCAATGTAAATTGAGATCCAACTTTTGATTACCTTTTGATGGGTTAGTATCTTGATAGAATGGCATAGGATGATAAGAATACATTTTAGCCATATTTTCCATTGTATTATTCATAAAAGCCATCATACACCTCAAAATTAACTGGTTTTTTATACAGTTAAATGATACTGATTTAATATACAGTATGTCAACTGTTTTGATAAAAATTTTTTATTTTGTTTTTTTTAAATATTTTTTGCTGAAAGATGATTCTTTTTTAAGAAAAGAGCAATATATTTAAAATTAAATATTTTCTTTCTCTAAATTTTAAGCTATCTTTGTTTTGCAGGGGGATCGAACCTTCGATCCGGATATCAACATAACATTATATTATTTACTATGAACTCATCACGTTTTATCTCATTATTTTTTCATGGAAGCTTAGTCAAACGTATTTCTGTTGGTCTTGTATTAGGATTGCTGGTTGCGTTGATAACGCCGACTTTAGAATCTACTTTAGGATTTAATTTAGCCGATAAAGTAGGTTTTCTGGGGAAGGTTTTTGTACGTTCTTTGCGTGCGGTTGCTCCAATTTTAGTATTTTTATTGGTGATAGCAGCGATTGCTAACAAACAAATTGGTACGAGAAGTAACATGAAATCCATTGTTATTTTATATTTATTAGCAACATTTCTTGCTGCGTTAACTGCTGTGTTAGTGAGTTTTGCAGTACCAACAAAGATTGCATTGGCGACCCAAGACGGTTCACTTTCTCCACCAAGTGAAATATCTGAAGTATTAGGGACATTGGTGCTTAATGTTGTTGATAATCCATTAAATGCGTTATTTAATGCTAACTTTATCGGGATTTTAGCTTGGGCAATTGGTTTAGGTATTGTATTACGCCATGCATCAGATACTACTAAATCTGTAGTCAATGATTTTTCCGAAGGAGTATCAAAAATTGTTCGTTTTATTATTAATTTTGCACCAATCGGTGTTTTTGGCTTAGTGGCTAATACATTGGCGGACAGAGGGCTGGGCGTTTTATTGGATTATATACAATTATTGTTCGTATTGATTGGTTCAATGCTGTTTACTGCTTTTGTAATTAATCCTATTTTAGTTTATTGGAAAATTCGTCGTAATCCGTATCCATTGGTTTGGACATGCGTTAGAGAGAGTGGGTTGACCGCCTTTTTTACCCGCAGTTCTGCCGCGAATATTCCGGTCAATATGGCATTAGCAAAACGTCTCAATTTAGATGAAGAGACATATTCTATTTCTATTCCCTTAGGGGCGACAATTAATATGGGCGGTGCGGCGATTACTATTACTGTGCTGACTTTAGCTGCCGTGTATACGCTTGGTATTGAAGTTTCTATTCCGACCGCGATTTTGTTAAGCGTAGTTTCGAGCATCTGTGCTTGCGGTGCTTCCGGGGTTGCCGGCGGTTCTTTATTATTGATCCCGTTGGCTTGTAGTCTGTTCGGAATTTCAAATGATATCGCAGCACAGGTTATTGGTGTCGGTTTTATTATTGGTGTTTTGCAAGATTCTACAGAAACCGCATTGAATTCTTGTACGGATGTTTTATTTACAGCTGCTGTATGTATGTCGGAAGAAAACAAAGCATAGCATAGCTTGATCTATATATGATTAAAGAGCGGATTTTTATCCGCTTTTTTTGAGGAGAAATAATGATAAAAATCGAAAATGCTTCTTTTCAACTTATAGAAAATAATTGCCTGAAAGTTCCTTTTTTAACTATTGATTCGCTGGATTTTTGGGTTATTTTGGGCTCAAATGGCAGTGGGAAAACAGCCTTAAGCCTTGCTTTACAAGGAGAATTGCCATTACTTGATGGCGAATTTACTAATTCTTTTCGAAAAATCACCGCACTTTCCTTTGAAAAACAACAACATATTTTAGAACAAACTTTTAAAGATCGTAACAACGATACAGTCAGTCCTGATGATTTTGGCAATACTGCCCGTGAAACCATTTTAAATGGGAGCAACAATGACGATCTTTGTGAGCTTTATGCAGCAAAATTAAATATCAGCGCATTGCTTGAGCGTCCATTTATGCAATTGTCCACCGGCGAAAGTCGCAAAGTGTTACTATGCCAAGCCTTGGTGAGCGAGCCGGATTTATTGATTATGGACGAACCTTTTGAGGGATTGGATAAACAATCGGTGCAAGATTGGATGAATTTACTTCGTCAATTACAGCAAAAAATGGCGTTAGTATTGATCGTCAATCGTTTCTCCGATTTTCCGCCGGCGGCGGATCATCTAGCGTTATTGGAAGAATTGGAATTAATTTTGCAAGGTTCCCGCGAACAGGTGGAACAACAAAGTATTTATCAGCAATTATATTATGCGGAAAATGCAGTAGATGTGCCATTGCCGCAAAGTGCGACCCCGTTGATAAAATTAGATAAAAATCAACCGCTCTTTGAATTAAAAGACGTCTGTATTCAGTATGGTGATAAAGTCGTGTTGGATCATTTAAGTTGGACGGTGGTGCCTGATCAACATTGGTGGATAAAAGGTCCTAATGGTGCCGGTAAATCCACATTGTTGTCTATTCTCACCGGCGATCATCCGCAAGCCTATGCTAACCATGTGCATTTATTCGGGCGCCAGCGGGGAAGCGGTGAAACAATTTGGGAAATTAAGCAAAAAATTGGTTATGTCAGCAGCCAATTGCATATGGATTATCGCGTTAATTGCTCGGTCATTGATGTCATTATTTCCGGCTTTTTTGACAGTATTGGCGTATATCAAAAAACGCCGGACGCTCTTCGTTTAAAAGCAATGGAATGGTTAGCTCGCCTTAATTTGAGCGCCCTTGCCACGCGTCCTTTTCGCTCATTATCTTGGGGGCAACAACGTTTATTGTTGATTACACGTGCAATGGTCAAACATCCGCCGGTGTTAATTTTGGACGAACCGCTACAAGGATTGGACGGATTAAATCGTAAATTGGTGAAGCATTTTATTGATCAATTGGTAAAAAATAGTGCAACACAATTATTATTTGTTTCTCATCAAGATCAGGATGCACCCGATTGTATTACGCATTTATTTGAATTTGTTACAAAAAATAATGGATATTATTATGTGCAAAGTGCGGTCTGATTTGTTAGAATTTTAATCAAGTGTTGACTTGAAAGGAGAAAACTATGGACTTCATTGACGGATTACCGATAGCAGCGATTTTTTTTGTGGCGTTGGTGGTATTTATTCTTTTTTCTACTTTAAAAACTGTGCCGCAAGGTTACCATTGGACAATTGAGCGCTTTGGGCGTTATACCCGCACCTTGACGCCGGGATTGAATTTTGTGGTGCCATTTGTGGATCGCGTTGGACGTCGGATCAATATGATGGAGCAAGTGTTGGATATTCCGTCACAAGAGGTGATTTCCAAAGATAATGCTAATGTATCTATTGATGCGGTGTGTTTTGTGCAAGTGATCGACGCACGCAGTGCAGCGTATGAGGTTAATCATTTAGAACAGGCCATCATCAATTTAACCATGACGAATATTCGTACTGTACTGGGTTCAATGGAGCTGGATGAAATGTTATCTCAGCGTGATAGCATTAACGGGCGCTTATTGGCGATTGTGGATGAAGCAACGAATCCTTGGGGAATTAAGGTGACACGGATTGAAATTCGTGACGTTCGCCCGCCCCATGAGTTAATTGCCGCGATGAATGCGCAAATGAAAGCCGAGCGTAATAAACGGGCAGATATTTTGGAAGCGGAAGGTGTGCGCCAGGCAGAGATTTTACGCGCGGAAGGAGAAAAACAATCGCGGATTTTGAAAGCGGAAGGGGAGCGACAAGAAGCCTTTTTGCAGGCGGAAGCGCGTGAGCGTGCGGCTGAAGCGGAAGCTAAAGCGACACAAATGGTATCGGAAGCCATTGCCGGTGGCGATATGAAAGCGATTAATTATTTTATCGCCCAAAAATACACGGAAGCCTTAAAAGAAATCGGCGGATCGAACAATAGTAAAGTGGTATTAATGCCACTGGAAGCGGCAAATCTGATCGGATCTGTTGCCGGTATTGCCGAATTACTTAAAGGCGATAAAAAATCAAATTAATATTTAGGCGGGGTTAGCGCTCCGCTTAAATTTTAAGCGAGGGAAAAGAAGATGGAATGGCTGGTGAATTGGTCAGTATGGCATTGGGTGATTTTAGGCTTTGTATTGTTGATTGCTGAATTGATGATACCTGGCGTTTTTTTGTTATGGTGGGGATTGGCGGCATTGATTACCGCCGGTTTGATGACATTTAGCAGTTTATCCTTAATTGCGCTGACAATTATTTATGCCTTGCTTGCGTTGTTGTTAAGCCTGATTTGGTGGAAATATCAACATAGTAAAGATCTCTCCGATCAATCATATTCTTCCCTTAATCAACGAGATCATGCCATGTTAAAAGCACGTGGAACGGTACAAGAAATAGCAGCCAACGGAATTGGTCGTGGGTATTTTGGCGATACGACTTGGCGTATCCAAGGGAAACATTTACAGGTTGGTGATGTGATCGAAGTGGAAGCAGTTGCTGGTATTACCTTGCAAGTTCGCAAAATTAAAGAATAAAATCAAATAATAAAAAAGGAAAACAGAGAATAAAATGAAACAAGTAGTTATTTTTGCTCATCCGAACAATCAAAACAGTTTTAATAAAGCGATTTTAGAGCACGTATTGGCAGGGGCGCAACAAGTTGGTGCGGAAACAGCGGTACGCGATCTTTATGCGATGCAATTTAATCCGGTGTTATCTTGGGCGGAATTACAAGCGGCAAATCAAAATATTACGCCGGTAGAAATTAAATACGAACAAGATTTACTCCGTAATGCTGATTTGATTACCTTAATTTATCCCCTCTGGTGGATGGGATTTCCGGCGATTTTAAAAGGTTATTTAGACCGAGTATTGAGTCATGGATTTGCTTATAAAACAGAAAACGGAATTTCGGTCGGCTTATTACAAGAGAAAAAAATGCAGCATTTTATTACTATTGGCAGCAGCAATGATAAATACCAAAAAACGGGATTTGATGTTGCCATTCGCCATTGTTTGGTGGATGGGTTATTTAATTTCTGCGGCATTACCGATATTGACCATCAATTAATCGGCGATATTTATGTGTTAAGTGAGGCGCAGCGCCAAGGAATTTTGCAACAAGCGGAGCAAAAAACGCAACAGAATTTAACCGCACTTTTGGAACAACATGGACAAACCGGATGTCAACGGAACGACAATTAAGCCATTTTTCATTAATTAGTCGATTATTCGGCAATTTATTTTATCGTGCGCCAACGGATCCGCTATTAAGCAACGTTTTTACTTGGTTGCAACAAAAAGGATTGAGCCAAGTATGGGCGTTGGATACTGATGTACAAAGCGAACAGGCGCTGGATGCTTTGCAAATGAAAATCGATTTGACTTTACTGGAGCAAGAATATTCACGTCTCTTTGGCAAAGCAAATCCGCTTATTAAAACCGTCATCACCGATTATGGCATTGCGGTATCAGATTTTATTGCATTTCGCAAGGAACGCGCCATGCCGCCATTAACAGAGAATGAACAAAGTGCGGTGCATTTTGCGTTAGTTTTTTTAACTGCTTCATGGATTGAAGATAATGTGGCTTCGGTTCAGGCACAGCGAGAATTATTTGAACGCTTTTTATTGCCTTGCGCTCATTTGTTTTTAGCGCAAGTGGAGCAACAAGCGAATTTGCCTTTTTATCGTTCATTAGCCATTTTATCCCGCGAAATTTTAGCCGCCATGGCGGATGAGTTGGATGAAGCGGAAGAGGAATAATCACAAACAAAAAAGCGCATTGAGAGATTTAATCTGCCCCCAAAAAGTTGGACTAAACAACCAACTGATTAAGGTGCAGATTTTTTATGGGATTTGCGGGGTTACATTTTTTCTACGGTTTTAATTCCAAGTAAATCTAAGCCTTGTTTCAAGGTTTTTTCCGTTAGCAATGCCAATTTTAAACGACTTAATTTCACCTGTTCATCATCATGATTTAAGATTGGGCAATGTTCGTAGAAACCGGAGAAAATACCGGCTAATTCATATAAATAGGTGCAAAGAATATGTGGTGAGCCTTCTTTTGCGACAAGTTGTACCGCTTCTTCAAATTGCAATAATTTAATCGCTAAGGTTCTTTCTTGTTCCGTGTTTAAAGCCATTTTGGCGTCGGTGACTTGGCTTTCGTTCAATTGCGCTTTGTTAAAAATTGAGCGGATGCGGGTATAAGCATATTGCATATAAGGTGCGGTGTTGCCGTCGAAACTTAGCATATTATCCCAGTCAAACACATAATCCGTGGTGCGATTTTTAGATAAATCGGCATATTTCACTGAGCCAATACCTACCGCGTCGACTGCTGCGGCTTTTTCTTCGACAGAAAGTGCGGTGCTTTTTTCGGCAATTAATTTTTCCGCCCGTTCAATGGCTTCATCTAATAAATCTGTAAGTTTTACTGTGCCACCGCTACGAGTTTTAAATGGTTTTCCGTCTTTACCAAGCATCATACCAAAGTTTTTGTGTTCCAATTGGAAGCTGTCCGGTACATAACCGGCTTTGCGAGTGATAAGCCAAGCTTGTTGCATATGTTGGCTTTGGCGCGTATCGGAAAAAACTAAGGCACGATCGGCTTTTAAGGTTTCATAACGATATTTTGCCGCGGCGATATCTGTGGTGGTGTATAAAAAACCACCATCTTTTTTCTGTATGATTACGCCCATTGGATCACCTTCTTTATTTTTAAATTCGTCCAAATAGACAACTAAAGCTCCATCATCTTCCACCGCTAAACCTTGCTCTTTCAGATCGGCGACAATTCTCGGCAACATTGGGTTATACAAACTTTCGCCCATCACGTCTTTTTCCGTTAAGGTTACATTTAAACGATCGTAGTTGCGTTGGTTTTGTTGCATGGTGATGTTCACCAATTTTTTCCACATTGTGCGG
Source organism: Actinobacillus seminis (assembly GCF_002263215.1). Taxonomy (GTDB): domain Bacteria; phylum Pseudomonadota; class Gammaproteobacteria; order Enterobacterales; family Pasteurellaceae; genus Actinobacillus_B; species Actinobacillus_B seminis. The sequence continues at coordinate 168,101 of NZ_NLFK01000005.1, read as the reverse complement.
CAGTATTCATCTCCACCTTGCAATTTCACGACATAACCGCGCGCTTTTTCGGCAAATACGGGATCGCTGTCGTAATGTTCTTTTGCCGCGCGATAAAAGGCTTCCAAGTCGCTTAGTTCCATTTCGGAGGCGTGTTCATTTTCCATTTTTTCCAAATAAGCAATCAACATGCCGAACTGCGTTCCCCAGTCACCGACATGGTTGGCTCGGATAACGTTGTGTCCCAAAAATTCCAGTGTACGTACCACTGCGTCGCCGATAATCGTAGAACGCAAATGTCCTACGTGCATTTCTTTAGCAACATTTGGGGAAGAATAATCGGCGACAATCGTTTTTTTTTCCATTGCCCTTATACCTAAATTTTTCTCGCTAAGGGCTTGATTTAAGGCATTCGTTAACCAGTTTTTATCTAAGAAAATATTAATAAATCCGGGACCGGCAATTTCCGTTTTTTCAGCGATACCGCTTAATTCAGCGACATCTAACACATTTTGGGCGAATTCACGCGGGTTTTTACCTAATTTTTTGGCGGTTGCCATAATCCCGTTCGCTTGGTAATCACCGAACTGTGCTTTGCTTGATTGGCGAATCAGGGCGTCGCATTGTTTATCGGCGCCGGCGTTGAGCATTGCTTGTTTAATTTTGTCGGCTAAAATAGATTGAATATTCACTGTTTATACCTAATGTTGAATTATTAAAATAATGCGTTATGATACCGTTGTTTCATGTTTCAGAAAAGATAACATAGGAAAAAATGACTATTTTTAATCAAAATCATCCGCTATTTGTTAAAAATGGCAAATCGTTATTTGATTTTATCCGATTTGAAAAAAATATTTTACAGTTAGCTCAGGCAATCAATCTTCCGTTGTCAGACTATGAGATTGATCATTTGGCAATAAGAGTAAATCAAAGTAAAAATGCAGAAGATTGGCTGACAGCGCTTACAAAGTGCGGTAGAATTCTGAGCGATAATATTGTCAATGGGCGGGTAATTTACTTGATTGAGTTAGATATTCCGTTATTTTTTGCCAACCGATATGTCAATATTATTGAGTTACCGTTCCCTAAACAACAACCTTATTCGAAAGAAGGCTGGGAGCATATAGAGGTTGTCATTCCGTTTTTGTCCAATGAATCTGTATCTCAATGGATAAATAGAATAGATGAATTGTTTTTATGGGACAAATTAAGTGAGTTAACTGTCAAAATAAGCGAACCGAAAGTCGAAGGGGAACAATTACCGAATCCCTCGATTGCAGTAAAATTAAGAGATTTATCGTCTCATTCTACTTGTATTAAGGTTCATCCGTATAATATTAAAGAAGTAATTGAGGTTTAAGCCAATGAAAAAAGCAGTTTTAGCATTAGCAGCAGTATCAAGTTTGGGATTAGCAGCTTGCTCAGTTAATAAAGTGGAAGATAATTCTTACACTGGGGAGATTCTATTTAGTGCATATGAAGGTAATAATTTGAAATTAACTATCCGTAAAAATAATTGTAATGGTTTGGATGGTCAAATTGATACCTTTACGTTTACTCAACCTTATGATTCAGATTTAGTGGTAGGAACTTGTGTTCGTGTTTCTCAACATGAGCAAGGGGTTGTTGTTGATAATATTTCTCGTTCCAAATCTCGTATCTGGGCATCAAGAAGCGGACAATAGTTTATTTTACATTTGAGTATTAGGGGGTTTTTGTGAAAAAAATTACACTGGCATTTGCTATTTTAATGGGTTTAGGATTAGCGGGTTGTGCTAACCAAGATATTTATAGTGGTAATGTTTATTCTAGCGATCAAGCAAAAGAGGCGCGTTCAATCAGTTATGGTACGATCGTTTCTGCCCGTCCGGTAAAAATTCAAACGGATAATCAAGGGGTTATTGGTACTATTGGTGGCGGTGCTTTAGGCGGGATTGCCGGTTCCGGTATCGGTGGCGGTACAGGGCAAGCTATTGCATCTGCAGTAGGCGCAATAGCGGGTGCGGTTGTCGGCAGTAAAATTGAAGAAAAAATGAGTCAAGTGAATTCACTAGAGTTAGTGATTCGTAAAGATGACGGTAAAGAGATTGTTGTGGTACAAAAATACGATAAATCTTTAGTTCCCGGCGCTCGAGTTCGTATCGTTGGCGGTTCAACCTTAAACGTATCCGTGCTTTAATTCTAACTTATTCTTTAGTATAAGGCTTTTAGATGACTAAAGGCCTTATTTTTTGGCTGAAATTTTACGTAGGCGGTAAATTTTGGATGAATTCATGCTAGAATAACTTGATTTTTTTATTTGTATTTTATAAGGTTTAGAATAAATGAAAGCCTCAATTATCAGTAAATTGAATAATTTAAATGAACGCCATGAAGAACTGGAAGCCTTATTGGGCGATCCGTCCGTTATCAATGATCAAGAGAAATTTAGAGCCTATTCGAAAGAATATGCACAATTAGAAGATGTGGTTAAATGTTTTTCTCGTTGGAAACAATTGAATAATAATTTAGAAGAAGCGCAATTATTATTAGATGATCTCGAAATGAAAGAAATGGCGGAGTTGGAGATCGAAGAATCCAAAGCGGAACTACAACAAATTGAGCAACAACTACAAATTTTACTTTTACCAAAAGACCCGAATGATGAATATAACTGCTATTTGGAAATTCGTGCCGGAACCGGGGGAGATGAAGCGGGGATTTTTGCCGGCGACTTATTCCGGATGTATAGTCGTTATGCGGAAAGTAAACGTTGGCGCGTTGAAATGTTAAGCGCCAACGAAAGTGAGCAAGGCGGGTACAAAGAAGTGATTGTCAAAATCAGCGGCGACGGAGTGTATGGGCAATTGAAATTTGAATCGGGTGGCCATCGCGTACAACGTGTGCCAAAAACTGAATCACAAGGGCGAATTCATACCTCCGCTTGTACTGTAGCAGTGATGCCGGAATTGCCGGAAAGTGAGATGCCGGAAATTAATCCGGCGGATTTACGTATTGATACTTATCGCTCCTCCGGTGCGGGTGGGCAACACGTTAACACCACGGATTCCGCAGTGCGTATTACTCACATTCCGAGCGGTATTGTCGTGGAATGCCAAGATGAGCGTTCGCAACATAAAAACAAAGCCAAAGCAATGTCGGTATTAGCATCTCGTATCGTGCAAGCGGAACAAGAAAAACAAGTGGCGGAACAGGCAGATACGCGTCGTAATTTATTGGGATCCGGCGATCGTTCAGATAAAATTCGAACCTATAATTATCCGCAAGGGCGTGTAACGGATCACCGCATCAATTTAACGCTTTATCGTCTGGATGAAGTGATGAACGGTAAAATTGATGAATTAATTCAACCGATTATCACAGAATATCAAGCGGATCAATTAGCCGCATTGGCGGATAATAATTAATTAACGACCGTATGGGCGCCATATCGGCGTCCGTAAACATCAATAATGTGTCTTCTTTACAACAGATACCAACGTGTGTCCCCATAATAATCATGAACTACCAACAATGGCTTAATCATGCCACAATATTGCTAAGCGAAAATCTTAAATCCGATCCCTATCTTAACGCTAAATTTGATGCCGGCTTGTTATTACAAGTGGTGACGCAAAAATCTAAATCACAAATTATGGCATTTTCAGAAACGGAATTAGATAAAAAAACGTTGGAAAAACTGGCCGCACTTTTAAACCGCCGCGCTACTGGCGAGCCACTGGCGTATATTTTGGGCGAGACGGATTTTTGGACGTTAAATTTAGAGGTATCGTCGGATACGTTAATTCCGCGTCCGGATACAGAGATTTTGGTGGAACAAGCCTTAAAACAGCTTCCGACGGAAGGGGATGTCGCGATTTTAGATTTAGGCACGGGAACCGGCGCGATTGCGTTGTCTTTAGCTGATGAATTGAAAAAGTACGGTCGAACATCGCGAATTTTAGGCGTGGATATGATTGCTAATGTGGTGGTGCTGGCAACGCGTAATGGGCTTCGTAATCATTTGCCGGAAGTTGAATTTCGCCAAAGCTCGTGGTTTGACAAGGTGAATGAAAAATTTGATGTGATAGTGAGCAATCCTCCATATATCGATCCGCAAGATAGGCATTTAAGCCAAGGTGATGTGCGTTTTGAACCGCGATCTGCCTTGATCGCAGGAGAGGATGGCTATGCGGATTTACGTTACATTATTGAACAAGCTCCTCAATATTTAAATACTCAAGGTTGGTTACTTTTAGAACATGGTTGGCAACAAGGCGAAAAAGTGCGGTCTTTTTTTGATGAAAATTTGTGGGAAAAGGTTGCAACTGTGCGAGATTATGGCGACAATGAGCGAGTAACATTGGCTCGACTGAAATAAATAATGAAATACAAAAAACAAGCACTTTATTTAGAAATGGAAAGTTTCTATCTTTGTACAACAGCGGATGGCGGCGAAGATTTGCGTACTATTCGTTCGTTAATGGGAGGACTTGTGCGCAAAGCGCGTAAAGCTATTCCGGCAGATTTTGATGTCAAAGAGAAAATTCACCGGTTATTGCAATTAATGTATGGCGATTGGGGGTTTTATTGCGATCGTAATAGCTATTTTCGCCCCGAGAATCTGTATTTAAGTTATGTGTTGCGCAGTAAACAGGGCATGCCGGTAAGCCTTGGTTGTATTTTGTTGTATCTTGCAGACAAATTAGATTTACCTATTTATCCTGTTTTGTTTCCAACGCAATTGATTTTACGTGCAGATGTGGAGGGAAAAGTGGCGTTTATTGATCCTTGGAACGGAAAATATGTGTCACGGGATTATTTGCAGACCTTATATGAAGGTGCATTTGGATTTGGTGCGAAATTGACTGCTGAGGAATTGGCAGTCGCGGATGAGTGCGAGTTGGTGGCTCGTTTCAGCCAATTGGCAAAAACCACGTTAATTCGAGAAGAACATAATAGCGAAGCCTTAAGATATATTGATAATTTATTATGGCGTCATCCGAATGATCCTTATGAAATTCGTGATCGTGGTTTGGTGCTGGCGCAAATGGGCTGTTTTAATGCGGCAGCAAAAGATATTGAATTTTTTATTGAAAAATGTCCCGAAGATCCGATCGCACTTCTGCTGGCAGGACAAATTTCAGAATTAAAACAAACAGTTGAATCGATTCACTAGTAAAGGAACAATTAATTATGCAAAATAAAATGGTTAACTTGGATCATATTGAAATTGCTAATGATAAACCCTTTGTCCTGTTCGGTGGGATGAATGTGTTGGAAAGTCGCGATATGGCAATGCAAGTGTGTGAAAAATATGTGGAAGTGACGCAAAAATTAGGCGTGCCTTATGTGTTTAAAGCATCTTTTGACAAAGCTAATCGCTCGTCTATTCATTCTTATCGCGGACCAGGAATGGATGCCGGATTGAAAATTTTTCAAGAATTGAAAGAAACTTTCGGTGTAAAAATTATTACGGATGTACATGAGATTTATCAATGCCAACCGGTAGCGGATGTGGTGGATATTATTCAATTACCGGCATTTTTGGCGCGTCAAACGGATTTAGTGGAGGCAATGGCGCGTACCGGTGCTGTGATTAATGTGAAAAAACCGCAATTTTTAAGTCCGGGACAAATGGGCAATATTGTGGAAAAAATTGCTGAATGCGGAAACGATAAAGTGATTTTATGTGATCGCGGATCTAACTTCGGTTACGATAATTTAGTGGTAGATATGTTGGGCTTCAGTGTGATGAAAAAAGTGTCAAACGGTTGTCCTGTGATTTTTGATGTGACCCATTCATTGCAATGCCGAGACCCCTTTGGTGCGGCTTCCGGCGGTCGTCGCGGGCAAGTGACCGAGTTGGCGCGTGCCGGTATGGCGGTGGGGCTTGCGGGGTTATTTTTAGAAGCGCATCCGGATCCGAATAATGCAAAATGTGACGGACCTTCTGCTTTACCCTTATCAACTTTGGAGGGCTTTGTGGCGCAAATGAAAGCGGTAGATGATTTAGTTAAATCGTTTGAAGAAATTGACACATCAAATTAATTCCAATTAATATGTAGGGGAAACGTTTTGTTTCCCATTTTTATGATTTATAAGGAGATCAAGATGAATATCGTGTTTTTAGACAGCACCGCCATTCCTAAACATATTCCAATTCCTCGCCCGACCTTTGCTCATCAATGGACGGAATATGAGCATACTTCAGCGGAACAAACCGTTGACCGCGCAAAAGAGGCGGATATTGTGATTACCAGTAAAGTGGTATTTAGTCGCGAAGTGATGCAACAATTACCAAAATTAAAACTTCTTGCGATCACTGCAACGGGAACCAATAACGTGGATTTGGATGCTGCGAAAGAATTAGGGGTGACGGTTAAAAATGTTACGGGGTATTCTTCCGTGACTGTGCCTGAACACGTACTTGGCTTGATTTACGCGTTAAAACACAGTTTGATGAACTGGTATAAAGATCAATTAAGTGCAAAATGGGCAGATTGCAAACAATTTTGTTATTTCGATTATCCTATTACTGATGTACGCGGATCTACGTTGGGTGTGATCGGAAAAGGGAATTTGGGTAAAGAAATCGGAAGATTGGCAACATTGCTTGGTATGAACGTAATTTATGCGGAGCATAAAGATGCGATTACTATTCGTGAAGGCTATGTTCCGTTTGAAACCGTGTTAAAAGAGGCGGATATCGTGACGTTACATTGTCCGTTAACGGAATCTACTAAAAATTTAATTAATGCGGATACCTTAAAATTGATGAAACCAAGCGCGTTTTTAATTAATACCGGTCGTGGACCGTTGGTGGATGAAAAAGCGTTGGTAGAAGCCTTGGAAAACGGTACAATTGCCGCAGCAGCTTTAGATGTATTGAGCAAAGAGCCGCCGGAAAAAGACAATCCGGTGATTCAAGCGGCAACCCGTTTGCCAAATTTGATTATTACGCCGCATATTGCTTGGGCATCAGATAGTGCGGTCACAACCTTGGTAACCAAAGTAGCGCAAAATATTGAAGAGTTTGTTGCTGGCGGTAAATAATGTATTGTTTATATACAAATAAAGGACGCCTTTAAGGCGTCCGTCTTTTTGAAATCAAAAGTAAGCATAATGAATTTTCCTATTTCTTTTTTTATTGCGCTGCGTTATTGGCGAGCAAAAAGTGCGGATCGTTTTGGGCGTTTAGTAAGCAATCTTGCCGGTATTGGCATTGTGTTGGGCGTGATGGCGCTAATTATTGTATTATCCGTGATGAATGGATTGGAAAAATATCAAAAACAACAAATTCTTTCCAATCTTCCCCATGCGATTATTGTTCCGCATAACCAAACTTTAAGTTTAACGCAATCGGCGCCGAATTTACCGCCGTTTGTGCAAAAAGCCATTCCGATTAATACCACAAATGTTGTTTTTCAAACCGCTAACGGCATCAGCGCCGGGCAAGTGATTGGTGTACAGCATTTTTCTGATGACGATTTGTTAGCCGAATTTGATCCGCAACAGTTTAATGATATTTTACCGAGCGGTGAATTTAAATTGGTGATCGGTTATCAATTGGCGCAAAAATTGCAGTTGCAAATCGGCGATAAAGTGCGCTTGATGATCACCGAAAATAGCCAATATACGCCTTTTGGACGGATTCCGATGCAACGTTTATTTACTGTCAGCGATATTTATTTTGCTACATCAGAAGCCTCCGGTTACGAAGCTTTCGCTAATTTAACCGATATAGGTCGATTAATGCGCATTGCACCTGACCAAGTGCAAGGGTATCGTTTATTTTTACCGGATCCATTCCAAATTACGGAATTACCGGACTTTTTTAGTCCGCAACAATGGAATATTGCTGACTGGCGCGTACAAAAAGGCGAATTTTTCCAAGCGGTGAGAATGGAAAAAAATATGATGGGATTATTAATTAGCCTGATTATTGTCGTGGCGATTTCCAATATTATTACCTCCTTAAGCTTAATGGTGGTGGATAAACAAGGGGAAATTGCAATTTTGCAAACCCAAGGCTTGAGCAAAACTCAAGTGCGACGAATTTTTATGCTGCAAGGCGTGATGATCGGCTTAGTCGGAACCCTTGTCGGCAGTATTTTAGGGATGTTGATTACCCTCAATTTGGATCCCATTGTCAACCGGCTTAATCCGCAAGGATTATTTTTACCAACGGAAATTCACAGCGGACAAGTATTGCTGATTATCGCCTTTTCTTTATTGCTTTCTTTCCTTTCCACCATTTATCCCGCCTATCGCGCAGCGAAAGTGGAACCGGCGGAAGCCTTAAGATATGAATAACCGGAATGATATTAAGATGAATAAGATGACAGAGAAACCGTTTTTATTAGATTGCAGACATATGAGCAAAAATTACCAAGAGGGAAGTGTTCAAACGCAGGTATTAAAAGACGTGAGCTTTTCCATGAATGACTGCGAATTAGTCGCGATTGTGGGCAGTTCCGGCTCGGGAAAAAGTACCCTGTTGCATACATTGGGTGGCTTGGATCAACCGAGTGCCGGCGAAGTGTTTATTAAAGGGCAATCTTTACAAAAAGCCGGTGCCAATGAATTGGCCAAACTGCGTAATCAATATCTTGGATTTGTGTACCAATTTCATCATTTAATGGCGGATTTTAGTGCTTTGGAAAATGTGATGATGCCGATGTTGATTGGCAAACAAAATGCGACGGAAGCGCGCGATCGGGCGGAAAAAATGCTAAGTGCGGTCGGTTTAGCACACAGAATTTCGCACCGTCCTTCAGCATTATCCGGTGGAGAGCGTCAACGGGTCGCGATCGCGAGAGCCTTGGTAAATCAGCCTTCTTTGGTTTTGGCGGATGAGCCGACTGGTAATTTGGATCGTAAAACCACGGAAAGTATTTTTGAATTAATTCAAGGTTTGAATCAAGAACAGGGTATTGCGTTTTTATTGGTAACCCATGATTTGCATTTGGCGGAAAAGCTGTCACGTTGTTTGGTCATGCAAGATGGAATATTACGCGAGGGGTCTTAAATGAATACGCCGTTTTTTATTAGTTGGCGTTATCAACGCGGTAAACAAAAAAATCATTTAGTCTCGTTGATTTCCTGGTTTTCCAGTGTGGGGATTGCGTTGGGGGTGGCAGTGTTAATTCTTGGATTAAGTGCCATGAACGGTTTTGAACGTGAGTTGAATAACCGTATTTTAGCCGTTGTGCCACATGTGGAAGTATCCGCGCATCAAGAACAAAATTCGCCGGGGTTGATAAAAAATCAGCAAAAATTGACCGCACTTTTAAAGCAAGATCCGCAAATTGTCGCGGCGTCTCCCTTTGTCAGTTTTACCGCGTTGGTAGAAAATGGCACAAAATTAAAAGTAGTGCAAGTCAAAGGGGTTGAGCAAGCGGCACAAGATCAAGTCAGTTCCTTGAGCCGCTTTATCTTAGATGATGGTTGGAAGCGCTTTGCACAAGATGGCGGACTGATTTTAGGCTATGGGATTGCCAAAGATCTTGATGTAAAGGCAGGTGATTGGGTGACCTTATTAATTTCCCAAACCGGCGAGGATAATCAGCAATCACAACCCATTCGTCACCAAATTCAAGTGAGCGGTATTTTGCGTTTGGATGGGCAATTGGATCATAGTTATGCTCTAATGCCGCTGGCGCAGGCACAAGAATTGTTGGAATATCGTACAGGTCAAGTGACCGGTTTGGAGTTAAAAGTGCAGGAGCCGTTTAAAGTACAGCAATTGAAATATGAAATGCTACAAGATTATCCGCAAATGTTGTTTGTCCAAAATTGGACTGCAAAATTCGGTTATATGTATCGGGATATTCAGCTGATTCGCACAGTGATGTATATTGCGATGGTGCTGGTGATTGGGGTGGCGTGTTTTAATATTGTTTCCACTTTAATTATGGCGGTTAAAGATAAGCAAGATGATATCGCGATTATGCGTACGCTGGGGGCTAATAATAATTTTATTAAAAAAATTTTTATTTGGTATGGCTTGCAAGCGGGAATGAAAGGTTGTTTAATAGGCATCCTGTTAGGTATTGTCTTATCGTTGAATTTAACCTCGATCATTCAAGGCATTGAAGCCTTGCTGGGAAGAAAACTTTTATCGGATGGGATTTACTTTGTCGATTTTCTTCCAAGTGAGCTACATTGGCAAGATGTGTTACTCGTCTTAATCGCTGCGTTAATTTTAAGTTTATTTGCCAGTTTATATCCGGCAAGCCGTGCGGCGAAACTGCAACCGGCACAAGTCTTAAGTAATCATTGATTCCCTATGACAAAATATTGCTTAACTAGTTTGCTAGTGCAAAAATACGTGTTATATTAATATCCAAGTTGCCCGTTCCGATATTAAATGAGAACGGGCGAAAGATTTCCAATAAAAAGTAGTAAGAGATTCATATGACTAAAAATAAAAATCACATTAAGATTGCAAATGATGACACCCGAATTGCAAAAGTGGAACAAGTATTGCCGCCAATTGCATTATTAGAAAAATATCCTGCCAGCGAAGTGGCGGTGAAAATCGTAAAAGAGACGCGTAAAAAAGCCCATCAAATTATTCATCAAGAAGATGATCGTTTGTTGGTCATTATCGGGCCATGTTCTATTCATGATCCAAAATCGGCATTGGAATATGCCGAACGCATTCGCACAATGCGGGAAAAATACAGTAACACTTTAGAAATTATTATGCGTGTGTATTTTGAAAAACCGAGAACGACAGTCGGCTGGAAAGGATTAATTAATGATCCATATTTAAATCACAGTTATGCGTTAAATGATGGATTACGTATTGCGCGTAAATTATTATCCGATATTAATGATTTAGAAGTGCCGACCGCGGGCGAATTTTTGGACATGATTACGCCGCAATATTTGGCAGATTTTATGAGCTGGGGCGCGATTGGTGCAAGAACTACAGAATCACAAGTACACCGTGAATTAGCCTCCGGTTTGTCTTGTGCGGTCGGTTTTAAAAATGCTACCAATGGCGGTGTGCGTATTGCTTTAGACGCAATCGGTGCGGCAGAAGCGCCCCATTATTTCCTTTCCGTAACCAAATTTGGTCAATCTGCCATTGTTTCAACCAAAGGAAATGACGATTGCCATATTATTTTGCGTGGCGGTGAAAAAGGTCCAAATTATAGTCGCGAACACGTTAATGCGGTGTGTGCCGATATCGAAAAGAGCGGTCGAATTCCGCACGTTATGGTGGATTTTAGCCATGCGAACAGTTGTAAACAATTCAAAAAACAATTGGAAGTGTGTCAGGATGTATGTGATCAGATTGCTCAGGGTTCTCGCCAAATTTTCGGCGTGATGGTGGAAAGCCATTTAGTGGAAGGTCGCCAAGATATTGTTGCGAATAAAGCCTTGACTTACGGTCAAAGCGTAACGGATGCTTGTATCGGTTGGGAGGATTCCGAAGTGGTATTGCAACAATTATCCGACGCTGTGACGGCTCGTAGAAAACGGGTTAAAAAATAAATAAAAAATTCGCTAAAATTTCACCGCACTTTGCGTTAAAAATTAAGTTAAAACATGAGGTTGCATTCTTGAGATTTTGGCGTTTTCTTTCAACGCGTCTTTTCTCTTTCGCTTGATCAAAGTCCACCGTCAACCCTCGTCCTTTTAGGAGAGATCTAGGCGAACAGCTATCCAATTCCCCGTCTTTTAAGACAGAGATATTTAAATTCAGCTCATTTTCTCGTTATCTAAGATAATAAATTTATTTTTACAACAAACAGTTAAGTAAATTTTCCTTGTCTCTTAAAACTGCTTTTGATTTGGTATATCATATAGCCTAATTTTTTCTTGATAAAGCGAACAGTATGGCACAAAAAAATACGCAATCTCGTTATCCGCAACGTGAAACCCAACGAGATAAACAAGTTGAACACGTTCAAATTCCGCCTCATTCCATTGAAGCCGAACAAGCGGTTTTAGGCGGGATTTTGTTGAGCAACAGTCATTGGGATGCGGTTGCCGAACGAATTATTGCCGACGATTTTTATACTGTAGAACATCGGTTAATTTTCCAAGAAATGGTGGAATTAATTCGCTTAAATCACCCTGTGGATTTATTAACTCTGGATGAGGCATTAAAGCGTCGTGGCGTGAGCGATCAAGTGGGCGGGTTTGCTTATTTGGCGGAACTTTCTAATAATACACCAAGTGCCGCCAATATTATTGCCTATGCGGATATTGTGCGTGAAAAAGCCATTTTACGTGAGTTGATTGCGGTTGGGAATAATATTGCGAAAAACAGCTATTCTCCGAAAGGTCAGGATGTAAAAAATATTTTAGACGAAGCAGAACGGGATGTATTTGCGATTGCGGAAAAACGCATGACTTCCAATGAAGGTCCACAGAATATCTTAAACATTTTAGAAAAAACCATTGATAAAATTGAAATGTTGGCACAGGATAAAAGCCATTCGGGGATTACCGGTGTGACCACCGGATTTATTGATTTAGATAAAAAAACCTCCGGGTTACAGCCATCTGATTTAATTATTGTTGCCGCGCGTCCGTCAATGGGGAAAACTGCATTTGCTATGAATTTGTGTGAAAATGCGGCGCTTGCCAGTGAAAAACCGGTGTTAGTTTTCAGCTTGGAGATGCCGGCAGAGCAAATTATGATGCGTGTGATTTCCTCTTTATCGCGCGTAGAACAACAAAAAATTCGTACGGGACAAGATTTAACCGAAGCGGAATGGTCGCAGATTGGCAGCACGTTAGGCATGTTTAAAAAGAAACCGAATTTATATATTGACGATTCTTCAGGATTGACACCGACGGAGTTACGTTCTCGCGCTAGACGTGTTTATCGTGAAAATCAAGGGCTTAGTTTGATCATGGTAGATTATTTGCAATTAATGCGCGCCCCCGGATTTTCCGATAATCGTACATTAGAGATCGCCGAAATTTCTCGTTCCTTAAAAGCGCTTGCCAAAGAATTGGAAGTGCCGGTTGTTGCGCTGTCGCAATTAAACCGTACGTTGGAAAATCGTCAAGACAAACGCCCGGTCAACTCTGATTTACGTGAATCCGGCTCTATTGAGCAAGATGCGGATTTAATTATGTTTATTTATCGTGATGAGTATTACAATGAGCCGACAGAAGAAAATCGCGGCATTGCGGAAATTATTATTGGTAAACAGCGTAATGGACCGATTGGCAAAGTAAAATTATTGTTCCAAGGACAATATTCTCGCTTTGATAATTTAACGAATAAACCCGAATATTTAAGTGAATATTAAGATGATGAATGTGAAACCGGCAACAGCGAAAATCAGTTCCGTTGCTCTTAAACATAATATTCAAATGATCAAACAAAAAGCACCGAACAGTCAAATTATTGCGGTGGTGAAAGCGAATGCTTATGGTCATGGTATGGTTTTTGTTTCTTCGGTGATTGAAGAAATAGTGGACTGTTTTGGGGTGGCACGTTTGGAAGAAGCCTTAAAATTGCGTTCAAATGGGATCACTAAACCAATTTTGTTACTGGAAGGTTTTTTCGCGGAAAAAGATTTGCCCATTTTGGCAGAGAATAATATCCAAACGATTGTACATAATCGCGAACAATTGACCGCACTCCGGCAAGCCTCTGTGCCGAATAAAATTAAAGTGTGGTTAAAAATTGATACCGGGATGCACCGTTTGGGCGTGCGCGCGGATCAAGTTGATGACTTTTACCAAACCCTCAAAAATTGCCCAAATATCGATAGCAAGATTGGATTTGTCAGCCATTTTAGTTGCGCCGACGAGTTGGATTCGGATTATACCGAAAAACAATTAGCTTGCTTTTTAACTGCTACTCAAGATAAACCGAGTGAACGCAGTATTTCTGCATCGGGCGGGATTTTATTCTGGCCACAAGCGCATTTGGACTGGATCCGACCGGGAATTATTATGTATGGTATTTCGCCAAACAATACACCAAGTCGGGAATATGGTTTAATTCCCGTGATGACGCTGACATCGTCTTTAATTGCTGTACGTGAACATAAAAAAGGTGAGCCGGTTGGTTATGGCGGCAGATGGATCAGTGATAAAGAGACGAAAATCGGTGTGGTAGCAATTGGTTATGGAGATGGTTATCCGCGCGATATTCCCACTGGTACACCGGTCTTTTTAAACGGGCGGTTAGTGCCGATTGTAGGAACCGTGTCAATGGATATGCTGACAGTGGATTTGGGGGCAGATAGCCAAGATCGTGTCGGTGACGAAGTGGTTTTATGGGGCAAAGAATTGCCTATTGAAGAAATAGCAGCAATTAGCGGCATTTTAAGTTATGAATTAATTACAAAATTAACACCGCGCGTATTAGCGGAATATATTGATTAAAAATCGCACTTGCCGGTGTAATTTTGTGTCAAAAGGCGTAGAAGCAAAAAAGATCCTCTGTGATTTTCGTCCTGACTTTTTAAACGATAAGGGGAAAGTTTATCGTGGAAGATCATTTATACTGTTTTTTATTATTAACATTAAAAAGGAAGCTCAATGAAAAGTATTAATCCAAGTCAAACCAATGCGTGGAAAGCGTTAGAACAGCATCAAGTCGCATTTGCCGGTACCACCATTCAACAATTGTTTGCTCAAGATACGGAACGTTTTGCTAAATATTCATTAACTTTTAATAATGAAATATTAGTCGATTTTTCAAAAAATAAGATTAATCAAGAAACGTTGACATTATTACGTCAACTTGCAACGGAATGCGATTTAGACTCAGCTATTGATGCAATGTTCAGCGGCGAAAAAATTAACCGTACTGAAAATCGCGCTGTCTTGCACACGGCGTTACGTAACCGTTCAAATACACCGGTATTCGTGGACGGCAAAGATGTGATGCCTGAGGTGAATGCGGTGTTAAATAAAATGCAAGCCTTCTGTGAGCGTGTCATTTCCGGCGAATGGAAAGGTTATACCGGCAAAGCGATCACGGATGTGATCAATATTGGTATTGGTGGTTCAGATTTAGGTCCATATATGGTAACTGAAGCGTTGCGTCCTTATAAAAATCACCTTACCATGCATTTTGTTTCTAACGTGGACGGTACGCATATCGCAGAGACACTGAAAAAAGTTAATCCGGAAACCACCTTAATCTTAGTGGCATCAAAAACCTTTACTACACAAGAAACCATGACCAATGCGCATTCAGCGCGTGAATGGTTCTTGGCGTCGGCAAAAGACGAAGCCCATGTGGCAAAACATTTCGCAGCACTTTCCACAAATGCCAAAGAAGTGGAAAAATTCGGTATTGATACCGCTAATATGTTTGAATTCTGGGATTGGGTCGGCGGACGTTATTCTTTATGGTCAGCGATCGGCTTATCTATTGCGTTATCTGTTGGTTTTGATAATTTTGTGGAATTGTTACGCGGTGCGCATGAAATGGATAACCATTTCCGCCATACGCCAATTGAACAAAATATTCCGGCAACCTTAGCGCTTGTGGGATTATGGAATACCAATTTTTTAGGTGCACAAACAGAAGCAATTTTGCCTTATGACCAATATTTACACCGTTTTGCGGCATATTTCCAACAAGGCAATATGGAATCGAACGGAAAATATGTTGGGCGTGACGGTAACATCGTGAATTACCAAACCGGTCCAATTATTTGGGGAGAACCGGGTACGAACGGGCAACACGCGTTTTATCAATTGATCCACCAAGGAACAACCTTAATTCCTTGTGATTTTATTGCGCCGGCGCAAAGCCATAACCCGTTAGGTGATCACCACAGCAAATTACTTTCCAACTTTTTTGCTCAAACCGAAGCGTTGGCATTTGGTAAAAGCAAAGAAGAAGTGGAAGCGGAATTTGTCAAAGCGGGCAAAACCTTAGAGCAAGTTAAAGAGATTGTTCCGTTTAAAGTCTTTACCGGAAACAAACCGACCAACTCTATTTTATTGCAAAAAATTACTCCGTTCAGTTTGGGAGCATTAATCGCCATGTATGAACACAAAATTTTTGTACAAGGGGTGATCTTTAATATTTACAGCTTCGACCAATGGGGCGTGGAGTTAGGCAAACAATTGGCTAACCGCATTTTACCTGAATTGGCGCAAGCAGATAAAGTCAGCTCGCATGACAGTTCAACTAACGGTTTAATTAATCAATTTAAAGCTTGGCGTTAAACTTTTGAGCTCTGTAGATGGCAGGATGATGGAAATTATCCTGCTATTTTTTTGCCGCTAGTGTGCTTTTTATGCAAAAAAAGTAATTTTTTGTTTACTTATTTTGCATTTTTATGCAGAATCTAGCTAGAAAAAGTAATATGAGAAAAGATAATGACGAGTGAAAAAACGGATAATTTGATAAAAGCATTCAAAGAATTACTTGCCCAAGAGCGTTTCGGCTCGCAAAGTGAAATTGTCAGCGCCTTGCAAAAACAAGGGTTTACCCATATTAATCAATCTAAAGTATCGCGTATGTTAACTAAATTCGGTGCGGTGCGTACGCGTAATACCCGAATGGAAATGGTATATTGCTTGCCGAATGAATTAAGCGTGCCGAATACCAGCAGCCCATTGAAAAATTTAGTATTGGATGTGGATTTTAACGATTATTTAATCGTGATTAAAACCAGTCCGGGCGCTGCACAATTAATTGCTTGCTTACTGGATTCCGTGGGGAAAGCGGACGGAATTTTAGGAACTATTGCCGGTGACGATACGATTTTTGTCACCCCGACGTTGAATACCAATATCCGCGATTTGATGGAAAATATTCAGCAATTATTTGAAAATTCGCTATAAAATAGCATTAGGTCTTATCGCTAATATAAAAGTGCGGTCAAATTTGACGTCGTTTTCGTTGAGTTAAGCGGTTTACTGAAGAGGAGGAAAAATGAACATTTTTATCACCGGCGCAACCGGTTTAATCGGCAGTTCATTGGTTTCTCGTTTAGTTGAACTAAAGCATAATGTAACCGCACTTTCACGCCACTCGGATCAAGCTAGTGCAAAATTGCCTTCCTCTGTGAATTTGGTGACCGCACTGGAGTATTATGCTTCTTTTGATGAATTTGATGCAGTGGTCAATTTAGCGGGCGAACCGATTTTTGATCGCAGATGGAATACACAACAAAAACAAAGGTTAGTACAAAGTCGAATTAATTTAACGCAAAAATTGACCGCACTTATAAATCAAAGCCAACAGCCGCCACATACATTTATCTCCGGCTCTGCCACTGGATTTTATGGCGATCATGGTAATGTTGAAATCACTGAACAAACCGCTGCCGGAAGCGAGTTTGCCGCACAATTATGTCGACAATGGGAGCAGGCGGCATTATCAGCAAAAACGCGCGTTTGTTTATTGCGTACCGGCATTGTGCTGGCAGGGCAGGGCGGAGCCTTGGCAAGAATGTTACCGCTTTATCGTTTCGGCTTGGGCGGAAAATTAGGCAATGGGATGCAATATTGGGGCTGGATTGCGTTGCCGGATATGGTGGCAGCGATTCTCTTTTTGCTACAACAACCGCAATACCAAGGTCCTTTTAACTTGGTTTCGCCATATCCGGTGCGAAATGCTGAATTTAACCGTATACTCGGATCGCTGCTAAAACGACCGCACTTTGCTGCGGTGCCGGCAATTATGTTACGCCGGATTTTAGGCGAACGCGCAGATTTGCTGTTAGATAGTCAAGTTGTGTTGCCGCAGAAATTGCTCAACGCCGGTTTTACTTTTCGTTATCCTCAATTATCCCAAGCGCTTTCTTACGCATTAAAAGCAGCGAATTAATCCGCTAAAGTGCGGTCATTTTTTGCTAAGTTTTCCCAAATACCCCATATTTTTTATTGTTCTCAACTCCGGAAAAAGGGATAATAAACAGCTTGTATTTTGTGGCGGGCTTATTATATGACGGATTATATTTTATTGATTATTAGTACGGCGTTAATTAACAATTTTGTTTTGGTGAAATTCTTAGGACTTTGTCCGTTTATGGGGGTTTCCAAGAAAATTGAAACCGCTATCGGTATGGGGTTGGCGACCATGTTTGTGTTGACCGTGGCATCACTTTGCGCCTATTTAGTTGATCATTATATTTTGACCCCGTTAGACGCCAATTTTTTACGTACATTAGTGTTTATTTTAGTGATTGCGGTCGTGGTTCAGTTTACGGAAATGGTGATCAATAAAACCAGCCCGACGCTATATCGTCTGTTAGGTATTTTTTTACCATTGATTACCACCAACTGCGCAGTTCTCGGCGTGGCGCTATTAAATATCAATTTGGCACATAACCTAACGCAATCCGTGATTTATGGTTTCTCGGCATCCTTAGGTTTCGCTTTAGTTTTAGTCTTATTTGCGGCGTTGCGCGAACGTTTGGCGGCAGCGGATGTGCCGAGAGCCTTCCAAGGCCCTTCCATTGCATTGATTACCGCAGGTTTAATGTCCCTCGCATTTATGGGCTTTACCGGATTGGTGAAAATATAATATGACAACAATTTATTATGTGCCGATAATGATCGCTATATTGGCATTGATTTTCGGTTTAATTTTAGGTATCGCGTCCATTAAATTGAAAGTAGAAGCGGATCCTATCGTGGAAAAAATTGATGCTTTATTGCCACAAAGTCAATGTGGGCAATGTGGCTATCCGGGATGCAAACCTTATGCGGAAGCCATTGCTAATGGTGATGTGATTACAAAATGTGTACCGGGTGGTCAACCCTTGGTGGTGAAAATTGCTGATTTATTGGGAGTGGAGGTACCGGCGACGGAATTTGCCGAAGATCCTGTTCCTAAAGTTGCCTTTATTGATGAAAATATGTGTATTGGTTGTACTAAATGTATTCAAGCCTGTCCGGTGGATGCGATTATTGGTACGAATAAATCCATGCACACCATTATTGCTGATTTATGTACCGGTTGTGAACTTTGCGTAGCACCTTGCCCGACGGATTGTATTTCCATGATTAAAGTTGAGAAAAATATTGATACTTGGGATTGGCAATTTGATCCAAATTTGGTCATTCCTGTGGTCAATAGGACCTCGGTGGAGAAAAAATTGGTGATTGGAAAGTAAGGAACGCAGAATGAGTAATGTATTAACCCGTTTCAATTCCGGTAAATTATGGGATTTTAAAGGTGGGGTTCACCCGCCGGAAATGAAATCACAGTCCAATCAAACGCCAATCAAAGCGGCTAAGCTAGTTGAACGTTTTTATATTCCGATTAAACAACACGCAGGATCTGCCGGTAATATTTTAGTTCATGTTGGCGAGCATGTATTAAAAGGTCAGGCATTAACGCAGGGCGAAGGACTGCGAGCCTTGCCGGTACACGCGTCCACTTCCGGAACAGTGGTAAATATTGCGCCCTATGTTGCCGCTCACCCTTCCGGATTGCCGGAAATGTGTATTGAAATTCAAGCGGATGGTCAAGATAAATGGTGTGAACGTGAGCCTATCGACGATTTTTTAACCCATACGCCGGAACAATTAATTGAAAAAATTTATCGTGCCGGTATTGCCGGATTGGGCGGTGCGGTTTTTCCGACTGCTGCGAAAATTCATTCGGCAGAAAAACAAGTTAAATTATTGATTATCAATGGTGCGGAATGCGAACCCTATATTACGTGCGACGATCGCTTAATGCGAGATTATCCCCATGAAATTATCGAGGGAAGCCGTATTTTACGCTATATTTTGCGCCCGGAAAAAGTGGTGATCGCCATTGAAGATAACAAGCCTGAAGCAGTGAGTGCGTTGAAAGCAGTTTTACAAGGCGCTAACGATATTGAAATTCGGGTTATTCCAACGAAATATCCATCCGGTGCGGCAAAACAATTGATCCAAGTGTTAACCGGTATGGAAGTGCCGAGCGGTCAGCGTTCGTCCAGTATTGGAGTGTTGATGCACAATGTGGGAACCGCATTTGCGATCAAACGTGCGGTGATGGATGATGAGCCTTTGATTGAGCGTGTGGTGACCTTAACCGGCGATAAAATTCAACAAAAAGGTAATCAATGGGTGCGTTTTGGTACGCCAATTGTCGCCTTGTTGCAACAAGCGGATTATCGTTATGACGAGCGCTTTCCCGTCGTTATGGGGGGACCTATGATGGGATTTATCCTGCCAAATTTAAACGCACCGGTGACCAAGCTTACCAACTGTTTATTGGCGCCCGATCATTTTGAATATGCGCCGCCGGAGCCGGAACGTTCTTGTATTCGTTGTTCGGCTTGTTCGGATGCTTGTCCGGTAAATTTAATGCCACAGCAACTTTATTGGTTTGCACGCAGCGAAGATCATGAAAAATCCCAACAATATTCCCTAAAAGATTGTATTGAATGCGGGCTTTGTGCTTATGTTTGTCCAAGTCATATTCCGTTAACTCAATATTTCCGTCAAGAAAAAGCCAAAATTTGGGAAATTAAAGAAAAAGCGAAAAAAGCGGAAGAAGCGAAAATTCGTTTTGAGGCGCGCCAGGCACGTTTAGAAAAAGAAGAATTAGAACGCAAAGCGCGTTCGCAACGGGCAGCGGAAAATCGTCGAGAAGAATTGGCAAAACAAAAAGGCGAGGATCCGGTTAAAGCTGCCTTGGCGCGTTTAAAAGCGAAACAAGCCAAGGCGGATTCATCGGTTAAAATTAACGAAATTAAAACGATTGTCGGTACTAAAGGGGAAATTTTACCTGACAATAGCGACATTATGGCAGCACGTAAGGCTCGTCGTTTAGCACATCAACAGGCAGAGGAAACACTACAAAGTGCAGTGGAAAATTCCGCAGAAATGAGAGTATCTTCAATGAATGAAAAAACAGCAGAAAAAAGCACCGCACTTGAAGATAAAAAAGCCGCGGTTGCCGCAGCGCTTGCCCGTGCGAAAGTGAAAAAATTAGCCGCACAGCAAAATGAAGCCGAGCAAGGCGAAGCGGAAAAAGGCGGGGAAGTTTCAGCCGCAGAAAATGTAACGGATGCGGAAAAAACGGTTACAACGGATCCGAAAAAAGTCGCGGTTGCCGCAGCGATTGCCCGTGCAAAAGCGAAAAAATTAGCTGTGCAACAGGCAAAAGATGCCGAATAAAATCAAGATAAATAAGGTGTTGTCATGTTTAAAATGGTAAGTTCTCCACATACACATTCGGGCAAATTTACTGCTCGGATTATGTTGTGGGTGATCGGGGCGATGATTCCGGCGATAATTACACAAGTGTATTATTTCGGTCCGGGCGTGCTTGTGCAGGCAAGTTTGGCTATTGTATGGGCGCTGGTAGTGGAATTGATCGTGACATTTTTACGCAAAAAGCCCGCATTATTTTATATTGCGGATTGCAGCGTGGTATTAACTGCATTAATTTTATCGGTAGCGATCCCGCCTTATGCGCCTTATTGGATTATTTTGATCGGTATTTTTTGTGCTGTTATTTTAGGAAAACACGTGTATGGCGGATTGGGACAAAATCCATTTAATCCGGCAATGGTGGGATATGTGATTTTATTGATTTCTTTCCCATTGCAAATGAGTACTTGGTTGCCGCCGATTAACTTATTAAATGAGCCTCCAACGCTGGCGGATACGTATTCCTTGATTTTTCAAGGCGCAACCACTGACGGATTTAGCTTGGCACAACTTACCGCATCAATTGATGGTGTGACACAGGCGACACCATTAAACGAAGTCAAAACCTTAGCCACTAAATATACCGAGGGTTATCCTGTGGGGTTGTATGGGGAGATGCTACGTTCGCCAATTTTTGATCATGGCGATTTTGCTTTGGGTTGGTGGCAAGTGAATGTGGCATTTTTATTTGGCGGTATTTTCTTAATTTGGCGCAAAGTAATTCATTGGCAAATTCCGCTGGCAATGTTATTGATGATGACATTATTGGGCATGGGATCGAGTGTGTTTTCTGCAGGATTACATTTATCGTTTAACGCGCAGTGGTTAAGTGGTGCGACCATGTTCGGTGCCTTTTTTATCGCTACTGATCCGGTGACCGCTTCGATTACGCCGAAAGGAAAATTGGTATTCGGTGCGTTAGTCGGTTTGCTGGTGTATCTTATTCGCTATTATGGCGGTTATCCGGATGGTGTCGCGTTTGCGATCTTATTGGGCAATATTTGTGTTCCTTTAATTGATCATTACACCCGACCTCGAGTTGCAGGTCATGTGCGGGGTACTCGTTCATGAATATGACAAAAATGAGTGCTAAATACAGTTTATTATTGGGCGGTGTGGCGTTGGCTTGTACCGCACTTTCTACCGGGATTTATTTTTTAACCAAAGATAAAATTGATGAAGTGGTTGCCAAGCAGCAACAAGCGTTGTTATCCGAAGTTATTCCCGCACAATATCATGACAATGATTTGCTGCAAAGTTGCTATGATTTAGAGAAGTCGGCGCTGAAAAATTCGAGTATTGGTAAAATTTGCGTCGCAAAAAAGGATGGTAAAATTAGCGCTTATGCTTATGAAACCGTTGCGCCGGATGGATATTCAGGCAATATTCGTTTATTGGTAGGATTAACACCACAGGGCGATGTGCTTGGCGTTCGCGTCATTGAACATGCGGAAACGCCGGGGTTGGGCGATAAAATTGAATTGCGCATTTCCGACTGGATTTTGTCGTTGAGCAATCAAAAAATCAGCCAAGATACCTTATCTGATTGGGCGGTGAAAAAAGACGGTGGGAAATTTGATCAATTTGCCGGCGCGACTATTACGCCACGTGCGGTAGTGAACCAAGTGAAGCATTCGGCGCTATTTTTACTTGATGAATTGCGACATCATGATCAAACAAAACGGTTAAATGAAAAATAATGACGACAGAAAACGGTATAAAAATTGACCGCGCTTTAGAAAGTGATGTGTCAGATTTGGCGCAACCTTCGTCGGAGATACAAAGTGCGGTGGAAAAAAATGCAGAAAAAGGCATTTGGTTGCGTTTGTTTAAGCAAGGTATTTGGCAAAATAACCCGGGATTAGTGCAATTATTGGGGCTTTGTCCGTTGTTGGCTGTTTCAGGATCGGCGACCAATGCGCTCGGATTAGGATTGGCGACGGTGATTGTGCTAATGTGTACGAATACGATTATCTCATTATTTCGTAAACATATTCCGCAACAAATCCGCATTCCGATTTATGTCATGATCATTGCTACGACGGTGACTATGGTGCAATTGATGATGAACGCTTATACTTATACCCTTTATCAATCCTTGGGGATTTTTATTCCGTTGATCGTGACCAATTGTATTGTGATTGGGCGAGCGGAGGCTTTTGCTTCTAAAAACTCTGTTGCGCACGCGCTTTTTGATGGTTTTTCCATGGGGCTTGGGATGACCTTAAGTTTGTTTGTATTGGGTGGGGTGCGTGAAATTATTGGCACCGGGAAATTATTTATTGGCATTGAAAATTTATTGGGAAGTTGGGCAACAGAATTACATCTTGAATTATTTCAAGTAGATAGTCGCTTTTTATTAGCGATTTTACCGCCCGGCGCGTTTATTGGCTTAGGCTTATTGTTGGCTCTTAAAAATATCATTGATCGAA
This sequence comes from Actinobacillus seminis, assembly GCF_002263215.1. GTDB lineage: Bacteria > Pseudomonadota > Gammaproteobacteria > Enterobacterales > Pasteurellaceae > Actinobacillus_B > Actinobacillus_B seminis. The sequence continues at coordinate 144,597 of NZ_NLFK01000005.1, read as the reverse complement.
AAGTAAAATGAATAAGCAAAAACGTATTGAAATTTTAACCCGCCTACGGGAACAAAATCCGCATCCGACCACTGAATTAAATTACCATTCGCCCTTTGAGCTGTTAATTGCGGTGATTTTATCGGCGCAAGCGACGGATAAAGGCGTCAATAAAGCTACAGCCAAGCTGTTTCCGGTTGCCAATACGCCGCAAGCTATTTTAGATCTCGGCGTAGATGGTTTAAAAGATTATATTAAAACGATCGGGCTATATAACAGCAAAGCGGAAAATATTATTAAAACTTGTCGCGATTTGGTGGAAAAATATCAAGGCGAAGTACCGCAAGATCGTGAGTCCCTGGAAAGTTTAGCCGGTGTTGGGAGAAAAACTGCCAATGTAGTATTGAACACCGCCTTTGGGCAACCGACCATTGCGGTGGATACACATATTTTTCGTGTGTCCAATCGTACCGGATTTGCACAGGGAAAAGATGTTGTGAAAGTTGAAGAAAAATTGCTTAAAGTAGTGCCTGATGAATTTAAAACCGATGTACATCATTGGTTAATTTTACACGGGCGTTACACTTGTATTGCCAGAAAACCGCGCTGCGCTTCTTGCATTATTGAAGATTTATGTGAATTTAAAGATAAAACCGAAATATAAAACAGGAAAAATTATGACGACAACAAAACAAGAAAGACAAACCTGGTCAAGCCGCTTAACCTATGTGCTTACTGTCGCTGGGGCTACGGTCGGGTTCGGGGCGACGTGGCGTTTCCCTTATTTAGTTGGTGAAAACGGGGGAGGAGCTTATGTATTGCTGTTTTGTATTGCTATGTTGGTTATCGGTATTCCTATGATTTTAGTGGAAAATGTCATTGGACGCCGTTTACGGGTTAATTCCATTGATGCCTTTGGCGATCGTTTAGATGGCAAAGTCTCAAAAGGTTGGAAAGTTTTAGGATATATGGGGCTGCTCGGCGCTTTTGGTATTATGGCATATTATATGGTACTTGGCGGCTGGGTGATGAATTACATTGTGAATTTAATCAGTGGTGAATTGGATATTTCCACGGTGATCACTAAAGAATATGCCAAACAATTTTATGATGAAAGTATTACCAACAGCCCTTGGCATATTATGCTTTATACGCTGATTTTTGTATTAGTTAATTATGTTATTTTGGCAAGAGGAATTATTGGCGGAATAGAGCGCGCAGTAAAATATTTGATGCCATTGCTTTTTGTCTTTTTGATTGGTATGGTGATTCGCAATGTGACCTTGCCGGGTGCTGCTGAAGGGATTGTTTATTATCTCAAACCGGATTTTTCCAAAATCACGCCACAACTTTTTATTATGGTACTTGGGCAGGTTTTCTTTGCTTTAAGTTTGGGCTTTGGCGTGTTGATCACCTTATCCAGCTATCTTAGTAAAGAAGAAAATCTGATTCAAACCGCGGTAATCACAGGATTTACCAACACGATTATTGCTGTTCTTGCCGGATTTATGATTTTCCCGTCGTTATTTAGCTTCGGCATTGAACCTAACGCGGGGCCAACTTTAGTTTTTCAAAGTTTGCCGATAGTATTTTCTCATTTATGGGCAGGGCGTTTCTTTGCGATAATTTTTTTCAGTTTATTATTAATAGCGGCATTGACTACCTCAATTACTATTTATGAAGTCATTATTACGTCATTGCAGGAAAAATTACGAATGCGTCGTGGTAAAGCGATTATTTTAACTTTAAGCGGTATTTTTATATTGGGCAATATTCCGTCAATTTTAAGTGATAATTGGTTAAAAGAGGTGACTTTCTTTGGGCGTAATATTTTCGATACTTTTGATTATGTCAGCGGCAATATTTTATTTATGCTCACTGCCTTAGGCTGTGCTATTTTTGTCGGTTTCGTATTAAAGGATGATGCAAAAAAAGAGCTATCCCAAAATCCGAACTCTCTAGTAACGACGATTTGGTTTAATTATGTGAAGTTTATCGTTCCGCTGATTATTATTGCGATTTTCTTGAGTAATTTGGTTTAAGTTTCAAACTTTTGAAGTTAAAAACGGTTAAAGTGCGGTAATTTTTTATCAAATTTTTTATCTGATCGTGCCGTAAACCTAAGTCCTTTAGGGCGTGGATATAAAATGGAGTATAATCATGCATGCTGACAAAGATACGCTTAGGCTTTCTCAATGACGGCATTTCAGGGGAGGACATCGCCGTAGCGCTTGTGAAGTGAACCGCATAAGCGGTAAGCCAAAGAACCCACCGAGAGTAGCCCGCAGTTTGCTGTGGGAGCCGGTAGGAATCCCTCGCCTTTAGGCAGGGGACGATGTCAAAGCGTTTACACTGAATGATGAGAGCATTCATGACAAATAAAAAATACCGGTTAATTAAAACCGGTATTTTTGTTTATATTTTATTTTGCAATCCGTTTATATTTCATACGGTGTGGTTGGGTTGCGTCAGCACCGAAAGTTTTCTTCTTCCAGTCTTCATAATCAGAGAAGTTACCTTCATAGAAGGTGACTTTGCCTTCGTCACCGTAGTCAAGAATATGCGTGGCGATACGGTCTAAGAACCAACGGTCGTGGGAAATTACCATGGCACAGCCGGGGAATTCTAAGATCGCATTTTCAAGTGCGCGCAAGGTTTCAACATCTAAGTCGTTGGTCGGTTCGTCCAATAATAAGACGTTGCCGCCGGCTTGTAATAATTTAGCCAAATGTAAACGACCGCGTTCACCTCCGGATAATTCGCCGACACGTTTTTGTTGATCGACGCCTTTGAAGTTAAAGCGTCCCACATACGCACGACTTGGGATTTCAAAGTTACCGATGGTTAAGATATCTTGCCCATTCGATACTTCTTCCCACACGGTTTTCTTATCATCCATGGTGTCACGGAATTGATCCACCGATGCCAAAACCACGGTTTCCCCTAAGATAATCGAACCGGAGTCCGGCTGTTCTTTGCCGGATAACATACGGAAAAGGGTTGATTTACCCGCTCCGTTTGGTCCGATAATACCGACGATAGCGCCTTTTGGAATGCTGAAAGAAAGGTTATCAATCAGTGTGCGTTCGCCATAGGATTTGGTTAAGTTATTCACCTCGATCACTTTATCTCCTAAACGTGGACCCGGTGGAATAAAGAGTTCATTGGTTTCGTTACGTTTTTGATATTCGCCTGAATTAAGTTCTTCAAAGCGAGCCATACGTGCTTTGCTTTTCGCTTGGCGACCTTTCGGATTTTGGCGTACCCATTCTAATTCTTTTTCAATGGATTTTTGACGTGCCGATTCTGCGGCTTGCTCTTGAGCTAAACGTTTTTCTTTTTGTTCCAACCAAGAAGAATAGTTTCCTTCCCAAGGAATACCTTCGCCACGGTCAAGTTCTAATATCCAACCGGCGACGTTATCTAAGAAATAACGGTCATGAGTAATCGCCACGACAGTGCCTTCGTAGTCGTGTAAGAAGCGCTCTAACCATGCCACAGATTCGGCATCTAAGTGGTTGGTTGGTTCGTCTAACAATAACATATCTGGTTTTTCAAGCAATAAACGACAAAGCGCTACGCGACGGCGTTCACCACCGGATAAGTGTTCAATTTTAGCACTCCAATCTGGTAAACGTAATGCATCAGCGGCACGTTCTAATTGGTTTTCCAAATTATGTCCATCATGAGCTTGAATAATGGCTTCAAGATTGGCTTGTTCCGCCGCTAATTTGTCAAAATCAGCATCCGGATCGGCATATAACGTGTATACTTCATCTAGGCGTTTTAAGGCGTTGCTTACTTCCGCTACGGCTTCTTCAATGGCTTCACGTACGGTTTGTTGCGGTTCAAGTTTTGGTTCTTGTGGGAGATAGCCGATTTTAATTCCAGGCTGTGGACGCGCTTCTCCTTCGATCTCTTTATCTATCCCCGCCATAATGCGCAATAGGGTTGATTTTCCTGCTCCGTTGAGTCCTAAAACCCCGATTTTAGCGCCGGGAAAGAAACTTAATGAAATATCTTTGAGAATATGACGTTTCGGCGGTACCACTTTACCTACTCGGTGCATCGTATAAACAAATTGTGATGACATAAATTTTCTCATTGTTAGATTAAAAAAAGTGCGGTCATTTTACTTGAAATTTATTGGTTTTGTAAGTTTTTAGATAAATAAAATTATTTACAAAAATATGTATATAACATATTGTATTTTATAGCATTTATTTGAGTTTTTTTGTAAGCGCGCAAAATATTTTGCATAGCGTGAATTTTAAATGCTATGCAAAATATTTCGATTTTACAGCGGATTTTAATTAATCTTTTATTTTAGTAGTAGTCCATTGCTCACGTGTGGCGGGCGTATCTGTTAGCCCATTTTTAACAATGAACTCTTTAAAATCTTCATAATTGAATTCGATTAGAACTGCATCAAAATCGAGGGTTAATGTCCTCGCTAAATTTTGACTGAATTTTCACTCAAGATAACTTGAACAGAAATCGGGGGTCGGATAATAAATAACCGCCACTTTTTTGGCTTTATTTCTATCTTGACCATTAACAAATTGGAGAATTATTTCTCTTCGTTTTTCAAGTAAAAAATTTATTGTTTTTTCAACATCTTCCTTAATTGATCGCTCACCGGTTTCCCAAAATGTCCATGAGAGTTGGTGAACATGCCCAATATGTTCAGCAGCCTCATATTGGGACATACCCAACAATTCACGTGCAACTTTTGGGGTGCAGATCATTATTCCGCCTTTTTTGTTTTTTATACAATGCCCGTTATTTTTAGACTTACTTATTTACCGTAAATACCGTAATTGCGGTGATTGAAATATTTTTTGAACAATTTTTTCATTACTCCCCTCCGATAACGCTGATATTTTTTCGCCGATAAAAATATCAACCAATCTTTTAACGCAAGCTCCGATAAAGACAATATCAATGAAGCGACAATTTTCGATAAAATGTGCTGATCTTTCACACAAATTTCCGCGTTTTTTTCATCAATTTCCGCTGTCAATAAATGCAACGATTTCGCATTAAAATCATAAGGCAACTGCGAGGTTAACCCGATAATCTCAAAAAAACGGTTGGCGGCTTCAAAACGTATTTTTCTTGCGGTACTGATCTGTTGTTGATTATGCATTGAGGAAGTCTGATTTTCGTGAATACGATACTGTAGCAACACGTCGGGAAGGTTTGCTAATTGCCCGATTTTACTGATTTCAAGCCATAATTTATAATCTTCCGCTTTCGGATAATGTTCATCGTAACGCAATCCGTTACGGGAGAAAATTTCGGCTCGCATAACCATCGTCGGGTGTGCCATCGGATTGTCGAAAGGCAAGGTGCGGATAATGTCATCGTGTTCTGTCGGATATTGAAAAATTTCGCCGTTTTTATAGATTTTAGCCAGTTTTCCCGTGTTTGATGATAAAATTTGTAACGAACCGCCCATTGCGAAAATGTGCGGTTCGTTTTCCATTCTGTTGAGAATTTTTTCAATCCAATCCGGCACGATAAGATCGTCTGCATCCATTCTGGCAATATAATCCCCTTTTGCTAAGTTCAATCCTTTATTCAAGGTTTTGATAATCCCGATATTTTTTTCATTATGAATAATCCGCAAACGGGTATCGCTTTTGGCAAGTTGATTTAGAATTTCGCCGGTATTATCTGTTGAACCGTCATCGATCACAATAATTTCAAGATGCTTATAAGTTTGTGCAAGTACGGAGGATAGGGCTTCTCGAACATAAGAGGAAACATTATACGCAGGGACAAGAACAGAAACCAATTTATTCATATCCATTTATTCACACCAAAATCATTTTTATGTTATATTCTTGTATAATATCAGAAAAGTCGATCATTGAGAATGAAGCATGAAAAAAACAACAGACATTCTAATTATTAATTTAAAAAACGCAATATTACGCCGTGAATTTATGGCAAACCAATTTGAAGATTTAATCTCAAAAAATCCCAATTCTCCACTCAATTACGAATTTTTTACCGCAATTAACGGAAAAGACAATCCGCATTATCCGCTTTTTTTTAAATATAACGAGCAAGAACGCTACCTAAGGAAAGGCAGCCGAATGACCTTAGGTCAATTAGGTTGTTTTGCCAGCCATTATTTGGCGTGGGAGAGATGTTTTGTTGAAAATAAAAACTACATTATTTTAGAAGATGATGCTATTTTGCAGGAAAATTTTATGGATGTTTGGCAATTTTGCGGATCACCCGAAAATCAATTTGAGTTTTTTTGGTTGACACATTCCAATGCTCGAAAACGCAAAATAAAGCCGATTGCTTCTCTGCCGAACAGTGATACAAAATTGGAACGGCATTATTTTGGCTACAGTAACGCAACGGGATATTTTATCACGCCGCAAGCCGCTAAAAAGCTTTTGGATTACGCAGATGAGTGGATCTATGATTTGGATATTACCATGGATCGATATTACGAAAACGGGTTGGACTTTTTAGGTGTTAATCCGCCTTGTGTCAAACCCGATTACAGCAAAGAAAGCCAAACCCCAATAGAAAAAGGCAAATCACAACGAACTTTAAAAATTAAGTTTCGCCGTGAAATGTCCAATTTATCCGATCACATCAAACGCCTATGCTACTGGCGGAAAAATAATTAATGTGATAACGGATATAGTAATGAAAAAAGTACGGTAGGCGTTAAGAAAATAAAACCGTTCGACGTTTTCCGCCTTCTTTATACTTTCTTTTAAGGCGGAGAATTTCACGCAGTAATTTTTGTAAAACGGTATGCTTTACTTCAACTTTTTCCTTTCCAATTCGTCTTTCTTCTTCAAGTTGGCTGGAAAGCACGGAATATTGTTTATTGAGTGCTAATTCTTGTATCGCAATCGCCGGATTCAGCTGATAAATTGTGTATTGATTAAGAAATTGCTCAAAAAGCATTCGATCGATTTCTGCAATTTCCACGACTTCAAGTTTATACATGATTTTTAAGAAAGTTTTTGCCGCTTGGTAGGAAATAATATAATTTGCCGCACCATAATGAAGCGATCTTAGCCGCTCAAATTTTCTTTTTTGAAATTCAACAATATTCGTTTTCTGTAACCGTACTTTCATTAATGAGGTTTCCAATTTTAAAACAAAAAAATCCTTGAAATCAAACCGCTCTTTTAACCAATCGTCTTTCTTTAAAAAATCCGCCGCATTATCGCTTAAAACAACATCGTCTTCAAAAATACAAATATACGGGAGTTGTTCATCGACGCATTTTTTCCACAACAAAAGATGACTCATAAAACAACCTTTCTCGCCTTTGGTTAAAGCGGTCTGATTTAAATTCGGGATGAGTTGATCGATAAGACTTTCGCCCCCCTCGGAAAAATCAAAGGCATCAAAAAAACGAAAATCAATCTGTTGGGAAGAAAAGGTTTTTTCAATATGTTTCCGTCGTAAAACGGCACTTTTTAAACTAATGACATAATTTTGCATATGATTCACCTATCTCAAAAAATTCTTGTCTAATAAATGCCATACCGATAGCGGTATTCTATTTCCTTTATTTTTTGTTTTATTTTCAGTAAGAACGATCTCTTTGTATTTATCGTCCAATCTTTAGGGCGATTTTCCAATTGCTCAAAAAGTTCGACAAATTTTGATGCTTTTAATGCTGCACACTGATTTTGGCTATGCCATGCTTTTTTCGGTCCTAAAAAATGGGAAACAGCAATCGGCATGGTTACCTTTTCTTCCGGTTTTAACGGTATTTTAGATTGCCTTTTCTTTCTCAAACGGGAGAAAATATTAAAATTAAAGTTATATCTTAAATCTAAATAGTTGACATCATTTTCAAAGATATGATTCAACATATCTTGATCTTGGTAAAGAAATTCAATGTGATTGTCTTGACAGTATGTTGTCCAATCCATCGCTCGTTTAAAAACATTTTTAGTCTGCCATTTTTCAACACCAATCAACAATACGCCGGTATTAAAATAATAATGAGATGAAGAAAACCCTAATTTTTCTTTGTAATCCGATTTGGAAGGTTCAATAAAATTGTCATAACACGCACCGATGGATTTTCCGCCTAAATCGGTTTTCCACAACGGATAAAGACTTTGGTGTACCAAAATATCTATATCCAAATAAATTAATCTTTTAAGCGAATAAACTTTTAAATAATCGGCTAATTTTAATCGAATATAGGTTGCGGCAGAAATATAGCCTATAGTATTCGGTAAATCTGCCAATTCACCGAGATCAACTTCAATAATTTCCAATTGGCAATGATAATGTTCGACCAGTTTCTTTAAATAATGTTTATTGTCCTCAGAAACACCGGCACTTAATAAAAAGAATCGAATTCGTTGATTGGTTGCAGAATTAAACTCGGATTTTAAAATACTTGAAAGCGTTACCGCCAAATAAGGAGCATAATTATTATCGCAACTAAATAGAATATTCATTTCTTTTCTTCCTGTACTTGATAAAACTTCACAACTCTTAGTCTTCTTAGCATCCGTTTTTCTTTCCATTTTCTCTTAAAACGGTAAAGCTCACGGGACAATTTCTGCCAAATCGTTTTTTTTGTTAGATTTTTCACCTTTGCTCTTTCAAGGGATCTTTCTTCTTCAATTTGACTGGAAAATAACGCATTTTGCTGATTTAACTGTAATTCTTGTATGACGATAGCAGGATTGATTTGATAAACTGTATAATCATTGAGAAATTTATTGAACAGAATATGATCAATCGGTAAAAGATCGTCTATGCTCAATTGATGCACGGTTTCTAACAGGGTCTTTGCTGCCTGACGGGAAATAATATAAGCTGCCGTACCGTAATGAGTCGATTTTAATCGTTCAAATCGCTCTCCCTGAAAAGAACTTATCGGCACATTTTCCAATCTGATTTTCATTAAAAAGGTTTCCAATTTTAAAACAAAAAAATCCTTGAAATCAAACCGCTCTTTTAACCAATCGTCTTTCTTTAAAAAATCCGCCGCATTATCGCTTAAAACAACATCGTCTTCAAAAATACAAATATACGGGAGTTGTTCATCGACGCATTTTTTCCACAACAAAAGATGACTCATAAAACAACCTTTCTCGCCTTTGGTTAAAGCGGTCTGATTTAAATTCGGGATGAGTTGATCGATAAGACTTTCGCCCCCCCCCTCGGAAAAATCAAAGGCATCAAAAAAACGAAAATCAATCTGTTGGGAAGAAAAGGTTTTTTCAATATGTTTCCGTCGTAAAACGGCACTTTTTAAACTAATGACGTAATTTTGCATACATTTACGGTTTATTATTGGTAAGAATTTTGTTCGGATTGTAACAATATTTTTTGATAAAAAATACCGGTTTAAGGTTTTTTTGCATGTTAGTGTTACAAACATTATTAAATTTTACCGCATTGTCAGCAAAACATTTGCGCTTTAAGTCTTGATATTTACCGCTATCACTTTCGGGTTTCCCGATTATTTTGTTGAACCGAAATATGTCATTCCTTATTTATGAGCTATACAAAGCAAACAAAAGAAAGTCAATAGGATCTTTCAACATATATCTTCTTATATCTTCTTTTTTAATCCCAACTTTTTTCCTTAACTTAAATTAAGTTAAAAAAACGCAAAATTTTAATAAAAAATTGATAGTTTTTTTAAATATGGGATTGTACAACCGCATACAATTGCGGTAGCTCTGCCCGTTTTTAGGCTATCGGGGCTTTAATTCACTATAACGGTATAAATCCGTTGAGTGGTGACATGTTCCTCGTTATCAATTAGCGGGGTATTTTTTTTGACTAATTAATAGGTTATTTATGATTATTTACCGCAATAAATCAATTCAATCATTTTCTAAGAACGTTAAATTAATGTCAGTCGCTGTTGGAGCGACATTAATTTCTACCGCTGTAGCTGCAGCAATTCATACCTCTATTACCAAGGGAGAAAACGCAGAGGCAAATAACTACGGTATTGCCGCCGGTTATAATGCAAATGCAGGAGTTCAAGCTATTGCAGTGGGTAGATTAGCTAAAGCAAGCAATAATTTTTCAGCGGCAATAGGTGATACGGCAGAAGCAAAAGGGATATCATCTTATGCTTTTGGTAGAAATACTTATACCAATAATTGGGCAAATGCTTTTGGTGCACAAGCAAAAGCAAAAGGAGAGATTTCTACTGCTATTGGTTGGGATGCCGAAGCTAATGGTTTGCGTTCACAAGCAATTGGCGCGCAAGCAAAAGTGTACGGTGATCGTTCATTAAGTGTTGGTAACGATGTACAAACACATAAAGAATATTCATTCTCAATTGGTAGTAATGTAGTAAACAAAGGAACTAAAACTACCGTTATCGGTCGTAATATTGACGTTAGCACTGATAATTCCGTCTTCCTAGGCGATAGTTCCGCTTACACTGCACCAAGTAACACTTCAGGCATCGGTAAAGTTACCGGAGATTACGCCGGCGTAGAGGCTAAAGGCGTGGTATCTGTGGGAAGCAAAGGCAATGAACGCCGTATCCAAAATGTGGCGGCGGGGTTGGTGTCTAAAACGTCGACCGATGCCATTAACGGTAGCTAACTGTATGCGACAAACGAAAGAATCGAGCATATCAATAAAGAGTTGAAAGCGGGGATAGCGACGGCGATGGCGTTTAAAAAAAAACGTTTGTGGCGGGAAAATGGAGCTATGCGGCTGGGGCGGCTCACTATGGCGGTGAACAGGCGGTTGCGGTGTCTTTCGGAAGAACGGCGGAGAGCGGCAATTGGTCGTTATTCGGTGGGGTTTCCAAAGCGATAAGAGGCGATGTGGGTTTCCGTGTCGGTGTGAGCGGTGTGTTTAATTAAGATTGATTGAACGCTAAATTGGTGGCAATTGCCACCGATTTCAGACCGCTGACAAACCTTTGGACATTTATCTGGAGGTTTGAGCTAATAAGCATATCGAACAGAGGAAATGCTTATGCTCAAAAATACCCAATCCCCTCAATATGAGTTCAAGAGGATAAGTCTTGAACAGCTCGTACCTAAAGACCGTTTTGTCCGTAAAATCAATAAAGCGATTGATTTCGAATTTATTCGCGATGAAGTTGCACACCTTTATTGCCAAGATAATGGTCGCCCTGCAGTCGACCCTGTTCGCCTATTTAAAATTATGCTACTTGGCTACATTTTTGGAATTAAAAGCGAACGCCAGCTCGTCAAAGAGATTGAAGTCAATGTTGCTTATCGTTGATTTGTGCGAATGTCTTTCGCGAATAAAAACAAGTATCGCAATGAAGAACGTGAAGTGCGAGTAAGTCAATACATTGAACAACCGAATGCCGATATTGCCACAGAGCGAGAGGTATACGGAAAAAAGCCGTTAAAGGCAACTGAAACAGTCAAAAAAAGGATACTAAAGTCAGTAAAACCGACCTTGAGAGCGGTTTTATGACACGAGATGGAAAACCGAAAGGTTTTTTCTATCTTGACCATCGCACCGTGGAAGGCAAACACGGCATTATTTTAGATACCTTCGCAACCGCAGGGAATGTTAATGACAGTCAACCCTATATTGCACGCTTGGATGCCGGTTTAAATTATTTTTCCTTCAGACCTAAAGCTGTCGGATGTGGTAGCAGATAGGGCTTTAAGTATTTTTGCCAAGGAAAAAGTGTCTATTGTGTCCGATAAAAACACGTATTACCAAAACGAAGAAATCACTAAATTTATTCGGATATTCAGAACGATGCTGATTACTTGGGTTCGAGTTTGGGTGTCGGCGGCAGTATGATAGCAGGCGATGGAAAGAACCCAAAAGAAATTGGGGTTATGAAACTGATGAATATGGGAAAAATGTCGACGTAACCACTGAAAACAAAGACGGCTCAAAAACAACAGAATTACAAGGAAAAGCGACAGGTAATCTGCACCTTAATCAATTAGTTTTCCTCTAATGCTTAAGGTGCAGATACTGTCTGGCTTTATGTTTTTATCGCCCTGAATAATAACCGCCCATAGCGCTATAAACCGCGTTTTCATTTTGAATAACGCTATATTTGGCGTTTAAAATAGAAAGTTGCGAATTTTTCTCGGTATTGGCGGCGGTTAACCAATCTTTCAACTCGGATAAACCGGCATCATAGCGATTTTTGTAGTATTGGGTAATACGTTGGTTGTAAATATAGGTTTGTTGTAAATTGGATAAATTTTCACGCGATTGGGTATAAGCGTAGTAGTTTTTATCCACATCATTTAATGCGGTCGTGATACTTTGTTCAAAATTCACTAGCGCTTGTTCATATTTAGCTTCGGAAAGTTTCACATTCCATTTTACCTTATTCCAACTTAAGAACGGCAAACTGATTGTCACTGTTCCGGCGGCAAAACCGGTTTCAAAGGCGTTATTAACATGAGTCCCGCTGGAAGAAAGGCTTCCGCCAAGCGTGATGCTCGGGAACCAGCTTTTTTGCATAGCTTTTGCATCTTTAAATGCACTGTTTAAGCGATATTGTGAGGCTTTTAAGTCAGGGCGATTGGCAATAGTAGAAAGTGGAACATTTAAATTTACGCCGGTATTTTTCACATTTAAAATATGCGGATATTTCACGTTTAGCGCATCGCTTGGTTTTAAGTTAAGTAAATTACGCAAGGCAGATTCAGTATTTTTCTTCATGGTTTTATAATTAATCAAGGTATTACGTGCAGTCAATACTGCTTGTTGTGCTTGGTCGGTACTGGCGCTGTCAGCGACTCCTTGACTTAATTTATTTTGCATAATGCGGTTAATTTGCGAGTAATAATTAATTGTTTGATTCGTGACATCAATCGCATCATTTAAATATGCCAACTGATAATAAGTGGTGACCACAGCATTAATTAATGAAATACGTGCGGTTTCCATATCTTGTTGGGTGGCAGCATGGAACCATTCCGCGGCTGATGCGGTATCAGCTAAACGACGCCATAAATCCACGGTATAGCTGACTTCTAATGCGCCGGTGTGAGAAAGGGTTGACTTGCCACCATCAGTAATATTTTTTCGCGCTGAAGAACTGGTACTTCCGCTAAAATTCGGCACAAGATCGGCGCCGACTAAATTGGCTTGGTATAATGCCATATTGACGGAAATAGCTGCTTTTGCCAAATCTTTGTTACTCGCAAGCGCTTGTTCCACTAAGCGGTTAAGCTGCGGATCGCGGTATAATGTCCACCAATTCTCTTGAATATGATATTGTTGGGTTAAGTCTTGATATTGTTGAAAATCGGCTTGAGCATTATTGTACGAATCGTCAAGATTGGCACAACCAATTAGGGCAGTAGAAAACATCACGCTCAACGTTAATTTACTTAGTTTTAACATCTTTTTTTCCTTTAAAGTCATGGGAAAAGTGCGGTGATTTTGACCGCACTTTTAATCGGATTTTATCAAATAAAATCATTATTACAAAACCTTATTCTCTTGCTAAGGCATTTATCGGATCTAATTGCGCGGCATTTTTTGCCGGCATATAGCCAAATACCACGCCGATTAATGTAGAACATAATACGGCGGCGATAATCGACCAATTAGAGAAAATCATGGCAAAATCGGTCATCAGCGAGTTAAATAGCGTGCCAAATAACAAGGCAAACACAATACCGGTAAGCCCGCCGATCATACAAATTAATACTGCTTCAATTAAAAATTGCTGTAATATATTCGATTGCCTTGCGCCAATTGCCATGCGCACGCCGATTTCTTTGGTGCGTTCAGTGACCGAAACTAACATGATATTCATCACGCCAATACCGCCAACCACCAGTGAGATCAACGCGATAGATGAGATTAACAGGCGCATGGTATTGGTGGTACTTTCTACGGTTTGCTTAATCGTATCGGTATTCATGGTAAAAAAGTCTTTTTTGCCATGTCGAGCACGTAACAAGGCGGTTACATCTTTTTCCGCAACGGAAGAATTCACATCATCACGCACTTTAAGCGTAATGGAAGCTATTTTTTGATCTCCGGAAATTTTGTTCATTGCAGTAGTATAAGGAATATAAATTTTTAAGCTTGAACTGTTCATGCCCATTGTTTTAGACGTTGCCACCACGCCGATCACGCGCAATGGTTTTTTGTTTAACATCAAAATTTTACCCAATGGATTTTGCTTGTTAAACACTTCTTGCAACGTATTATCATCAATTACTGCTACCGATTCGCTATTTTTTACATCTTTTGCGCTAAACAAGGATCCTTGCTGTAAGCTTAGCCCTTTTACATCAAAAAATTGTTCACCAACGCCTTGTACCTGTGCTGTAAAATCTTTATTTTCAAAGACTAAGGTACCGTTTACGCTGGTATTTGGCGTGACGCTTTCGATATAACGTTGGCGTCCAAGCATATTGGCATCATCAATGGTCAGATTTTGCATTTTTTCCGAACGCCGATCACCAAATCCCGTTCCGTTATACACATCCATGGTATTAGTTCCCATGGAATTAATATTGGCAAGGATTTTTTGTTGCGAACCGTTTCCTAAGGCTACTACACAAACCACCGAGGTAATCCCAATAATAATCCCCAGCATGGTTAAAAGCGAGCGCAGTTTATGGGCAATAATGGCTTTAACCGACATATTAAAGGATTCGATAAATTGATCTTTATAGAAATTAAAACGACTTTTTTTTACCTCCGGGAATGGTATTTTTCTGCCGGTAAAATCGGATTTACGCTGATCTTCGATAATGCGACCATCTTTAATTTCAATGATCCGATTGGCAAAATTGGCAACTTGCTGATCGTGGGTGACCAAAATAATGGTGTGTCCTTCTTGATGCAATTGCTGCAAGATTTCCATGACGTTTTCGCCGCTTTTACTGTCCAAGGCGCCGGTCGGCTCATCCGCTAAAATAATATCGCCGCCGTTCATCAACGCTCGCGCAATACTGACCCGTTGTTGCTGACCGCCGGAAAGTTGACCGGGTTTATTTTGCAGTCGATCGCTCAATCCTAATTTTTCCAGTAAAAGTGCGGCGCGTTTTAGGCGAGATTTTTGATCCATGCCGGCATAAATCGCCGGAAGTGCGACATTTTCCACCGCACTTAGGGTCGAAAGCAGATTATAACGTTGGAAAATAAAGCCAAATTTCTTTTGACGCAGTTCGGAGAGTTGATCTGAATTCAGGCGGCTGACTTCCGTATCGGCGATTAGATAAGAGCCGGATGTGGCGGTATCTAAGCAGCCGATAATATTCATTAAAGTGGATTTTCCGGAACCGGATTGCCCGATAATGGCAACAAAATCGCCTTTTTTAATTTCTAAATCTATATCTTTTAAAATATGAGTACGATTTTCATCTTCGCCAAAAAAGCGATTTAGTTGCTTAATTTCAATAATATTCATAACAAACCAACCGCACTTTAGAACATTCTCGGACGACGAACTGCGCCGACGGTTTCACCGGCGGTCACTTGAGAGGAAATCACTTTTTCGCCCTCTTGTAAACCGGATAAAATTTGTGTATTGATATCGTCATTTATCCCAATTTCCACTTCGCGCTGTTCCACCTGATTATCTGCGATCAGCACATTCACAAATACTTTATTTTTTTGTCTTTTCAGCGTAATGGTTGGTACTAACAGCACATTTTCTACATTAGCAATAGTAATATGGTTTTGAGTTGTCATGCCGATACGCAATTTATTGTCCGGATTATCCACAACGAGGTTAGCATAGTAATAAATGGCGTTGGTGTCAGAAATGCTTTCTTTATATTCGTTATCGGTTAAGGTGGTCATTGCCGGATCAACGGAATCAATTTTGGCATGATAAACTGTATCCGGATCGGAAAGGGTAGAGAACGCTACCGTCATGCCGGCATTTACTTTGATAATATCCCCTTCGGAAATTTCCGGTTTAATCAGCACTTTGCTTAAATCCGCCACTTGCACAATGGTTGGTGTTGTTTGATTGGCGTTAACGGTTTGTCCCACAGAAACGGGAATAGAAATTACGGTGGCATCAATTGGCGCGACGATTTTAGTATACCCCAAATTGGTTTTTGCATTACTTAGTTCAATTTCCGCTTGTTTAATCAAGGCATTGGTTTCGTCAATCGCGGCTTCTGCACTGGCCAACGTGTCTTTTGCATGTTCAAACTCATCTAAACTCGCGGATTTTTTCACATATAATTTTGCTAACCGATTGTAAGACGATTTGGCGACGCTGTAGGCAACTTTGCGCGCTTTTAATTGCGCTTGATAAGCGGCAAGTTTAGCGGAGGCAGTGTCCAAAGTGTTTCGCTGCGTTGAAGAGTCAATTTCCGCAATTATTTCCCCGGCTTTGACTTTTTGTCCCAAGGTGACATAAATTTTTTCAATTTTTCCTGAAACTTGCGCACCGACTTCAACGCGATTGTAAGCCCTTACAGTGCCGGTTGCGACTACGTTTTTTTGCAAATTGCCACGTTGTACGGTTTCCGTGAGGTAAGTAATTTGGTTGTCCGTATTTTTGCCGAAGTAGAAATAGCCGGCAACGACAGCGGAGATCACAATAAAAAGTAAAAAAGACGTTTTTTGGTCATATGATCCTCAATTTTTTATTCCTCAAATGATGTGCTGACCAGTATAGAAATCAAATCTTAAGTGAAATGTTATTTAATGAATGAATGTTTGTTCATTTTAACATTTCACTTAAGAAGAACAAGAAATTATTTAAAAAACTGAAAAAACAACCGCACTTTGTATTCCGGATACAAACATTGTAAAATAGTCAAATTATGTCAGAAGAATTAGTTCACATGAGGTTAAAATGAACCATACTGCTATTGAAGAGAATAACGAACACCGTCCAACAAACTTTATTCGCCAAATTATTGATGAAGATTTGGCAAGCGGTAAGCATCAAAATGTTTATACCCGTTTCCCGCCGGAGCCTAATGGCTACTTACATATCGGTCATGCAAAATCGATTTGTTTAAATTTTGGCATTGCACAAGATTACAATGGGTTATGTAATTTACGTTTTGACGATACCAACCCCGTGAAAGAAGATGTGGAATATGTGGATTCGATTAAGCAAGATGTGGAATGGCTGGGATTTCATTGGCAAGGCGAACCTCGTTATGCCTCCGATTATTTTGATCAATTGTACGGATATGCTGTTGAATTAATTGAAAAAGGCTTGGCTTATGTGGATGAGCTTTCGGCGGAAGAAATGCGCGAATATCGCGGCACATTGACCGAACCCGGTAAAAATAGCCCTTATCGTGATCGCAGTGTCGAAGAAAATTTAGCTTTATTTGAAAAAATGAAAAATGGCGAATTTGCAGAAGGTAAGGCAAGTTTGCGCGCCAAAATTGATATGGCATCGCCGTTTATGGTCATGCGTGATCCGGTGCTTTATCGGATTAAATTTGCCAGCCATCACCAAACCGGCGATAAATGGTGCATTTATCCAATGTACGATTTTACCCATTGTATTTCTGATGCGATTGAGCGGATTACCCATTCTTTGTGTACGTTGGAATTCCAAGATAACCGTCGTTTATATGATTGGATATTGGAGCATATCTCCATTGAACGTCCGTTACCGCACCAATATGAATTCTCTCGTTTAAATTTGGAATATACCTTAACATCTAAACGTAAGTTATTGAAATTAGTGGAAGAGGGTATTGTAGATGGTTGGAACGATCCGCGTATGCCGACCATCTCCGGGCTGCGTCGTCGTGGCTATACGCCGGAATCTTTGCGTGAATTTTGCCGTCGTATCGGTGTCACTAAACAAGATAATGTGGTGGAATATAGCGCCTTGGAAAGCTGTGTTCGTGATGATCTGAATGTCAATGCACCGCGCGCCATGGCGGTGATTAATCCGTTGCGCATTGTGATCGAAAACTTCAGTGGCAGCGAAACGCTTAAGGCGCCAAATCATCCGAATCGTGAAGAATTAGGTACCAGAGAATTGCCTTTCACCAAAGAATTGTATATCGATCAAGCCGATTTTCGCGAGGAGGCGAATAAACAATATAAACGTTTGGTATTAGGTAAAGAAGTGCGCTTGCGTCATGCTTACGTAATCAAGGCAGAACGGGTGGAAAAAGACGACGAAGGGAATATTACCACAGTTTATTGTACTTATGATCCGGATACGTTAGGTAAAAATCCGGCGGATGGACGCAAAGTTAAAGGCGTTATCCAATGGGTCTCTGCCACAGATAATCTTGCTGCAGAATTTCGCATTTATGATCGTTTATTTACTGTTGCCAACCCAAGTGCGGCAGAGGATCTTAATGAAGTGTTAAATCCAAATTCCTTAGTGGTTAAACAGGGTTTTGTGGAAAAAAGCCTTGCTAATGCGCCTGTGGAAAAAGTCTACCAATTTGAGCGTGAAGGCTATTATTGTGCCGACAGTAAAGACTACTGCCCGGAACGGTTAGTGTTTAACTTAACCGTCAGCTTGAAGGAAGGGTTTTAATTTCGTTTAAGCGAGGAAAATAAGCTAAAACAGCGGATCAATTTGATCCGCTTTTTTTACATTTCAGTCTTTTTTAATGACCAATAAATGCACTATCCGCGGTTTGTCGATAAAGGAGAATATGCTAAAATCCCAAAAAATTTGACCGCACTTTAGGAAATCACTATGTCAGATCTTATGCCGCACAGTCGTCATCCGTATTTGGATTCGGTTAAGCACATTGTCGCTATTGGCGGCGGGCATGGCTTGGGACGGGTGATGTCGGCGTTAAGTTTTATGAAAGAACGTTTGACCGGTATTGTGACGACGACAGATAATGGCGGTTCAACCGGGCGAATTCGTATGCAGCAGGGCGGGATTGCGTGGGGTGATTTGCGTAATTGTTTAAATCAAATCATTACGGAACCGAGTACCGCATCGGCGCTTTTTGAATATCGTTTTAGTGGGCAAGGGGAGTTGGCAGGGCATAATTTGGGCAATTTAATGTTAACTGCCTTGGGCAATTTATATGTTCGCCCGACGGAGGCGGTGAACCTTATTCGCGAATTATTGCACGTCAAATCCTTTATTATTCCTATGTCGGAATCTTCAGTGCATTTGGCGGCAAGTTTGCCTTCCGGCAAAAGTATTGTGGGCGAAGTCGGGATTGATAATTTGGATGTGCTGCCAAAATCTGTATTTTTAGTACCGCTGGTGAGCGCGACACCGGAAGCGGTTGAGGCGTTAAACAAGGCGGAGGTGATTTTATTCGGTCCCGGCAGCTTTTTAACCAGTATTATGCCGCCTTTGCTGCTGCCTGAAATTGTGCAAAGTTTACAACAAAGTTCTGCGAAAAAAATTTTTATTGATAATTTAGGCGTGGAACATAGCCCTGTGGCGGCATTGTCCTTAAGCGAACGTATTGATTGGATTGATGATGTCATTGGGAAAAAAATCATTGATGGCGCGATTATCCCCATAAACTCGCCGGAAAAAGACCGCACTTTTAATTGCAAAATTATGGCGCGTCGCTTGAATGCGGATGATGTCAGTTATCGTCATGATCGCACGTTATTATGCAAAGCCATTGATGATATATTAAGCGAATTATGAGGCGTTTCGTTGCTTTTTACTGCTTAAAATAATGTCAATTTTGACCGCACTTTTATGTCGCCTTTCCTGTCAGAGCATTTTATATTCATTACTTAAGATTTTTTGTTTAAAATATCGTTATATGCTTTTTTATTTCATTGAAAATGAAATAAAAAATGTCTATTTTGTTAAATAGATCAAATTTTAGGTATATCTTTAACGAAATTAATCATTTACAATAGACAAGAATTTATCGCATAACTCCGAGCTTGTTTTACCTAAGTTTGCCCAAATAAGGTAGCAATGCCAGCGACAATGTAAACTAAAATGTCGCTCAGGGATATTACCGGAAACGGTTTATCCTCTCGTGTTTTAGAAAGGTGTTCCATGCAAACTATACCCATTAAAAACGTTGGGCAGACTTGTTTAATTGATGAGTTCCAACGCCAATATTATTATTTACGTTTATCCATTACGGATATGTGCAATTTTCGTTGTAATTATTGCTTGCCGAATGGTTATCAACCGGAAGCGAATAAGCCGAGTTTTTTAACCTTGGCGGAAATTCGTCGTCTTGCTATGGCATTTGCTGATTTAGGGACGGAAAAAATTCGCGTGACCGGCGGGGAGCCGACTTTACGCAAGGATTTTTTGCCGATTGTTGAAACGTTGGCGCAAATTCCGCAACTCAAAACCCTCGCTTTGACCACCAACGGTTATCGTATGGCAAAAGATGTGGCGGCTTGGAAAGCTGCGGGCATTACTTCGATTAATGTTAGCGTGGATAGCCTTGATGCTAAAATGTTTTATCAAATTACCGGCGTGGATAAATTTGATGAAGTGATGCGCGGGATTGATCGTGCGTTTGAATGCGGCTATCAGAAAGTGAAAGTAAATTCCGTTTTGATGAAACGCTTGAATGATCAAGATTTTGCACAATTTTTGGCTTGGATCAAAGATAAACCGATCCAAATGCGCTTTATCGAATTGATGCAAACCGGTGAGATGGAGCAGTTTTTCGCACAACATCACTTGTCGGGGCAAGCATTAGCACAACGATTGTTCCGTGATGGTTGGCAATTGCAGAACAAAGGGCGGAGCGACGGTCCGGCGAAAGTCTTTCGCCATCCGGATTATCTTGGCGAAATTGGGTTGATTATGCCTTATGAGAAAAACTTTTGTGCCGGTTGCAATCGCTTGCGAGTATCTGCGAAAGGAAAATTGCATTTATGCTTATTTGGTGAGGAAAGTATTGAATTGCGCGATTTGTTACAATCTGATGAGCAAATCACTCAATTACAAACTCGCTTATTCAGTGCGTTACAGGGTAAACGCGAGCATCACTTTTTACATCAAGGGGATAGTGGAGTGCGTAATCATCTTGCCGGTATCGGCGGTTAATTTTACTGGAGGCTGGATTTTATATGACAGGTCTTACACATATTAATAATAACGGGGAAGCCAATATGGTAGACGTTTCAGATAAGCAAGAAACGGTACGTATTGCCAGAGCAGAGGCATTTATTACCATGTCGGCAGAGACCTTGGCAATGATTATGTCAGGGCAGCATCATAAAGGTGATGTTTTCGCGACGGCGCGCATTGCCGGCATTCAAGCAGCGAAACGTACATGGGAGTTAATTCCATTGTGTCATCCGTTGCTGTTGTCGAAAGTGGAAGTGCAAGTTACTGCCTTGCCGGAATGCAATCAGGTACATATTGAAAGTCTATGTAAATTAACCGGTAAAACAGGTGTAGAAATGGAAGCATTGACTGCTGCCGGTGTTGCCGCTTTGACGATTTATGATATGTGTAAAGCGGTGCAAAAAGATATGGTTATCGAACAAGTTCGCTTATTAGAAAAGAGCGGTGGAAAATCCGGCCATTTTATGGCGGCGCAAGCACGATAAAAAATAAAGGAAAAACTATGTTAAACGTATTATTTTTTGCACAAACTAGAGAAGTAATCGGTGTGGATAGCTTTCAATTAGCCGCCTCTTTTGCTACAGCGGAAGAAGTGCGTGCGCATTTAGCGGCAAAAGGGGATAAATGGGCATTGGCGTTGGAGAAAGGCAAGTTGCTGGTAGCGATCAATCAAACCTTAAGTCCATTGGAAAGTGCGGTCAAAAAGGGAGATGAAATTGCCTTTTTCCCGCCGGTAACCGGAGGCTAAATGGGCGATATTCAAATTGCAGTTCAAGAACAACCTTTTGATCAGCAAGCGATTTATCAATGGATTTCAGCGCCGAATGTCGTCGGAGCAAGCGTCATTTTGGTTGGTAAAGTACGTGATTTGAACTTGGGTGATGCCGTATCCGGTTTGTATTTAGAGCATTATCCGGCAATGACGGAAAAAGCGTTGTGGGAAATTGTTGAACAAGCTAAACAGCGCTGGGATATTTTGCGTGTGGCGGTTGTTCATCGGGTTGGGTTGTTGCATACCGGTGATGAAATCGTTTTGGTCGGTGTGAGCTCCGCACATCGTAGCGAGGCGTACCAAGCAAATGAATTTATTATGGATTTTCTTAAAAGCAAAGCGCCTTTTTGGAAAAAAGAGCAAACTGATAAAGGTGAACGTTGGGTTGAACCTCGCGCAGTTGATCAACAAGCGCTGGAACGTTGGGAAAAATAGAAACTAATATGTTGTCTTGTAGAATAAAAATGGCTTTCTGATATAAATAAAGAAAGCCATTTTTTATCTGATCGTGCCGTAAATCCACGCCCTAAAGGATTTAAGTTTACGGCACGGTCAGCTAAAATAGATTTAGCTTCTTGGATCGGGAGTTTCCAATACGTCTTTGGTTTGTTTTTCTCTAAATTGCCATAAACGCATTGCCAAGTCAGGATCAAATGCCGCCAGAATTTGCGCGGCTAATAAGCCAGCATTTGCGGCTCCGGCAGGACCGATTGCCAAGGTTCCAACCGGAATGCCTTTTGGCATTTGTACAATCGAATAGAGGCTGTCAACGCCACTTAATATGGAGCTTTTCACCGGGACACCCAATACCGGTACAATAGTTTTTGCCGCAAGCATTCCCGGTAAATGCGCCGCGCCGCCGGCACCGGCAATAATGACTTTGTATCCTTTTTCGACCGCACTTTCGGCAAATTGAAATAATTTATCCGGCGTACGATGAGCCGATACGATTTCGACGTGATAAGGCAATTGAAGTTGATCTAAAATCGCAGTGGCTTCTTGCATGGTTACCCAGTCGCTTTTTGATCCCATAACAATAGCAATTTGTGGATGACGGTTTGGCATAATATCGTTTCCTGTTAATAACAAAAGGTGTAGAGTAGCGTATTTTGCTTTTTTTCGCAAACGATTGCTTGTGTTTTTAGGTGAGCTTATTTTCTTTTTATGAAGCAGAAACATGAAATAGATCACAAATAGAGAAAATTGCATTTTACTCATTGATTTTTATGGCGATAATAGCCTAGGCGTTAGCCATGATAATAAAGGAGTCATTTTATGAAATTAAAAAAATTATCCGCATTAATATTTTTAGGGGTGGGCATTTCAAGTGCGTATGCGGCTGAATTGCCGAATATTACGATTTTAGCTACCGGCGGTACTATTGCCGGGAGCGGAAAAAGTTCGGTCAGTTCGGAATATCTGGCCGGTCAGTTGACGATTGATACGTTAATTGAGGCGGTTCCTGAGATGAAAACTATTGCTAATATTAAAGGCGAGCAAATTGTCAAAATCGGTTCGCAAGATATGAGCGACGAGGTGTGGTTAAAATTAGCGAAAGCCATTAACAGTCAATGTAAAGGTACCGATGGTTTTGTGATTACCCATGGCACGGATACCATGGAAGAAACCGCGTATTTTTTAGATATGACGGTAAAATGCGAAAAACCGGTGGTTTTAGTTGGCGCAATGCGTCCGGCAACCGAGAAAAGTGCGGACGGTCCGTTAAACCTTTATAATGCTGTCGTGGCGGCATCTGACAAAGCTTCGGCGGGGCGCGGGGTATTAGTCGCAATGAATGATGTGGTGTTAGGCGCGCGTGATGTGACCAAAACCGGTACCACAGCGGTGCAAGCCTTTAGTTCACCGAATTTTGGTGCCTTAGGTTATATCCATAACAGCAAAGTAGATTATGAACGTGCTCCGGAAAGTATGCATACGGTAAATACACCTTTTAAGGTGGATGAGTTAACCGAATTGCCAAAAGTTGGGATCGTTTATGCGTATTCCAATATGCCGACGGAACCGTTGAAAGCCTTGTTGGATGCCGGATATAAAGGTATTGTCGTTGCAGGCGTGGGTAATGGTAATGTGAATGCTGCCAATTTAGCATTACTCGAACAAGCCGCGAAAAACGGGGTAGCAGTGGTGCGTTCTTCTCGTGTTCCGACCGGATATACCACGCGAGATGCCGAAGTGGATGACAGTAAATACGGTTTTAGCGCATCCGGTACCTTAAACCCGCAAAAAGCGCGTGTTTTATTACAATTAGCCTTAACCAAAACTCGGGATCCGAAACAAATTCAACAGTATTTTGAGGATTTTTAATTTTATTACGTAATATTTTAAAAGTGCGGTAAAACCATCGCACTTTTGGCTTATTAAGCGGGCTTGATAGAATGAAGATATCTGTTCAGTGAAGAAAACCTTCTTGCAAGTTCGCAGTAAAAATCATATCCTAAGCACAAATTTAGCATGACATTTTAGGTTGTTTTATGACCACTAAAGCAAAATATAGAAAAGACTATAAGAAACCGGATTTTACGGTTACCGCTCTCTCTCTTGATTTTCAACTTGATCCTCAAAAAACGGTTGTGACCGCCCAAAGTCAGTTCCAACGTGTCAACTCGGAAAGTTCGACGTTGCGCCTTGACGGACAGGGTTTTCAGTTTGTTTCACTTTTATTGAATGGTGAAAAATTCACGAACTATCAACAAGATAGCGAAAGCTTAACGTTGGATTTAGGGTTCGTTGAGGCGGATAGTTTTACGTTAGAAATTGTTACCTGTTTGGTTCCGGCGGAAAATACCTCGCTGCAAGGATTGTATCAGTCCGGCGATGGTATTTGTACGCAATGTGAAGCGGAAGGTTTCCGTCAGATTACTTATATGTTGGATCGTCCGGATGTTTTGGCGCGTTATACTACCAAAATTACCGCCGATAAAAGTAAATATCCGTATTTACTTTCCAACGGTAATCGCGTGGCGAGTGGTGATTTGGAGGATGGTCGCCATTGGGTTCAATGGCAAGATCCATTTCCTAAACCGAGTTATTTATTCGCCTTGGTTGCGGGCGACTTTGATTTATTGCAAGACAAGTTTGTAACCAAAAGCGGACGGGAAGTGTTGCTTGAATTATATGTGGATCGTGGCAATTTAAATCGTGCCGATTGGGCAATGCAGAGCTTGAAAAAAGCCATGAAATGGGACGAAGAGCGTTTCGGTTTAGAATACGATTTGGATATTTATATGATCGTTGCGGTGGATTTTTTCAATATGGGCGCCATGGAAAACAAAGGGTTAAATATTTTTAATTCCAAATTTGTATTGGCAAATCCGCAAACCGCTACGGATGACGATTATTTGGCGATTGAAAGTGTGATTGCGCATGAATATTTTCATAACTGGACAGGCAATCGCGTCACTTGTCGCGATTGGTTTCAATTGAGCTTAAAAGAAGGCTTAACAGTTTTCCGTGATCAAGAGTTCTCCTCCGATACCGGATCGCGCGCGGTTAATCGTATCAATAATGTGAAATTGTTGAGAACCGTGCAATTTGCTGAGGATTCAGGTCCAATGTCGCATCCGATACGACCGGAAAAAGTGATTGAAATGAATAACTTTTATACTGTTACTGTGTATGAAAAAGGGGCGGAAGTGATCCGTATGTTACATACCTTGTTGGGCGAAGAAGGGTTCCAAGCGGGGATGCGGCGCTATATTGCGGAAAATGATGGGAAAGCGGCGACTTGCGAAGATTTTGTGTCCGCAATGGAACGAGCATCCGGCGTGGATCTGGCTCAATTCCGTCGTTGGTATAGCCAATCGGGTACGCCGGAATTAACAATCACGGACAGTTATGACGAAAAAACGCATACCTATCAATTATCGGTTTCGCAAATGACGCCGGCAACTGCCGATCAAATGGATAAAGTGAATTTGCATATTCCGCTCAAAATAGCGCTTTATGATGAGCAGGGGATTGAGCAATTGTTGCAATATGATGGTCAAGCGGTTTGCGATGTTTTAAATGTGACGCAACAAGACCAACTATTTGAATTCCATAATATTTATACTAAACCTGTGCCGGCATTGTTGTGCGATTTTTCGGCGCCGGTAAAATTGGATTATGAATATTCCACTAAACAATTATTAGTGTTGTTACAATCGGCAAAAAATGAATTTGTGCGTTGGGATGCGGCGCAGATGCTATTTAATGCGGAGTTACGTCGTAATTTGACTAATTATCAACAAGGCGAAGCGCTTAGTATTTCTGCTGAAATTTTGACCGCACTTTCGAGCGTTTTGGAGCATTATCAAAGCAATGTGGCATTGACGACCTTGATTTTAACCTTGCCGAAAGAAACGGAATTTGCTGAATTGTTTAAAACGATCGATCCTGACGGTATTTCGGCGGTGCGCCAATTTATGCTGAAAAGCATTGCGGAACATTTAAAAGAATTATTATTGAAAACCTACAATAAAATTCAGTTCGATGAATATCGTCTTGAGCAATCGGATATTGCATTGCGCGGCTTGCGCAATTTATGTTTAAGTTATTTAGCTTATACCCAATTTGGCAATGCTTTGGCACATAAACATTATACTTACGCTAATAATATGACGGATACGTTAGCGGCGTTGGCGGTAGTGACTAAAGCGCAATTGCCTTGTCGTGAAGTCTTGTTGCAAGATTTTGAGCAAAAATGGCAACATGACGGGTTAGTGATGGATAAATGGTTTGCTTTGCAGGCAACAAGACCGGATGAACACGTATTGCAACAGGTTATCCGGTTGATGGATCACCCGAGCTTTAATTTCAATAATCCAAACCGTTTGCGAGCGTTAGTCGGCAGTTTTGTGGCGCATAATTTAAAAGCGTTCCATGCTATTGATGGCTCAGGTTATCGTTTTTTAACCGATATTTTATTGCGTTTAAACGAAACCAATCCACAGGTAGCGTCGCGCTTAATTGAGCCGCTGATTCGTTTTGCCCGTTTTGATGCACAACGTCAAACCTTGATGAAACGTGCGCTTGAGCGATTAAGTGAAGTAGAAAATTTATCGCGCGATTTATTTGAAAAAATTGAAAAAGCGCTTCAATAAAAAAATAAAAGTGCGGTAAAATCTACCGCACTTTTCAGACCGCTGACAAACCTCTAGATATTTATCTGGAGGTTTGATCTAATAAGCATACTAAACAGAGGATATGCTTATGCTCAAAAATACCCAATCCCCTCAATATGAGTTCGAGATGATAAGTCTTGAACAGCTCGTACCTAAAGATCGTTTTGTCCGTAAAATCGATAAAGCGATTGATTTCGAATTTATTCGCGATGAAGTTGCACACCTTTATTGCCAAGATAATGATCGCCCTGCAGTCGACCCTGTTCGCCTATTTAAAATTATGCTACTTGGCTACATTTTTGGAATTAAAAGCGAACGCCAGCTCGTCAAAGAGATTGAAGTCCATCGTACCGTGGATGGTAAGCATGGCATTATTTTAGATACCTTTGCAACCGCTGGGAATGTCAATGACAGCCAACCCTATATTGCTCGCTTGGATGAAGTAAGGCTAAGCGAAAAAGGAAAAGTGATTTATGCAAGAGGCAAGGAAACCGTAGAACATAGTTTTGCCGATGTAAAACAGCATCATGGTCATCGCTATGCATGTTTTAGAGGATTAAGCAAAGTTCAAATGCAATGCTTTTTGGCAAGTATTGCCCAAAATATCAAAAAGATAGCCCTTGTTATTCGGGCTATTTTATATTGTTTTATGGCTTGGATAAGGGAATATATTGAGGTATATCGCCGAATACTCGGAATGGACGTTCTAAAATTAGTAGGCAAGAATATTGGTTTACAAACCATCAAATACAAAACAACCCCACTATTTTTTATTGATTGTAAAAATAGTGGGGGTGTCATTGCTCTGAAAAGTGCGGTAAAATCTACCGTACTTTTTTGATCTATTATGTTACAGTTAAACTATCCGGAGAGATAAACGAGTATGTATTCTTTAATTCGCAAAGCCCTTTTTTCCCTTGATGCCGAACAAGCGCATAATTTAACCGTGCAGTTATTAAAAATCGCCGGTTATTCTCCCTTAAATGCTTTATTGAAAGCGGTATTGGCTTGCCCGGTTGGTAGTGGTAAAACCGTGATGGGATTACATTTTAAAAATCCGATTGGACTTGCTGCGGGCGCCGATAAAAACGGAGAAGCGATTGACGGTTTTGGCGCTTTAGGTTTTGGGTTTATCGAGGTGGGAACGGTCACCCCGTTAGCGCAAGAGGGCAATCCAAAACCGCGCCAGTTTCGTCTCATTGAAGCGGAGGGGATTATTAATCGTAATGGATTTAATAACTTAGGCATTGATTATTTAATTGAAAATGTGAAAAAGTCCAAATATGACGGTGTGTTAGGGATTAATATTGGCAAAAATAAAGTCACTCCGATAGAGCATGGCAAAGATGATTATCTTTTTTGCCTAAATAAAGCCTATAATTATGCAGATTATATTACGGTAAATATTTCTTCGCCAAATACGTCGGATTTGCGCCAATTGCAATATGGTGATGCCCTTGATGATTTGTTACAAAGTATTAAAGCGCGTCAAAAGGTATTAGCGGAGCAATATAATAAATATGTGCCAATTGCGGTGAAAATTGCGCCAGATTTGAATGAGGCAGAAGTGGTACAAATTGCCGATACGCTTTGTCGTCATCATATTGACGGGGTCATTGCGAGCAATACCACAATTTCGCGTGAGACGGTCAACGGGATCAAAAATGCGCAAGAAATCGGTGGTTTAAGTGGTAAACCCTTGCAACAGCAAAGTACACAAATTATCATGCGCTTAGCAAGCGAATTGCAAGGACGTCTGCCGATTATCGGCAGCGGAGGCATTAACTCCGTAGCCCAAGCCGAAGAAAAAATGGCTGCCGGCGCGGAGTTATTACAACTGTATTCCGGTTTAATTTATCATGGACCGCAATTAGTCAAGGCGTTAGTCAGTGCGGTAAAATAAAAGCGATATTCATCGCTTTTATGTTCGGTATGTAAACAAAATAGTTATTGCGCTTTAGTCTTTTTACTTTGTTTCCATTTCCAAAAAAGGAAGAGGGCTAAAAGCGCTACAAAAACATAAATGACAGTTTGTCCACGTTTAATTTGTTCATGCAGCCAATCTAAATTACTGGCGCCGAAATAACCTAAGTAAACCCAAATTGGAACGGAAATGATGGCGGCGATAAAATCAATTAAGATAAAACGGGTAAAACTAACGCGACGAGTGATGCCAGAAATCATGTAAATCGGCGCTCTTAAACCGGGCAAGAAACGCGCCGAAAATAACACGCGGTTGCCGTATTTATCGAATTTTTCACGGACGGATTTGAGGCGTTTTAATGTCAGCATTTTACGGATTGGTCTAAAACGTAAAATTTTGGTTCCGTAAATTCTGCCGAGCCAGTACATGGTGCTATCGCCGATTAAGACGCCGAACATACT
Organism: Actinobacillus seminis; assembly: GCF_002263215.1. Taxonomy (GTDB): domain Bacteria; phylum Pseudomonadota; class Gammaproteobacteria; order Enterobacterales; family Pasteurellaceae; genus Actinobacillus_B; species Actinobacillus_B seminis. Next base: position 115,391 of record NZ_NLFK01000005.1, on the reverse strand, counting down.
GACAATCAGCATGGTATGGGGATTGGCATAACCTAAGCCGGAAATGACGCCACCGGAAACTAAAGTAATATCTTCCGGAATAGGCACGCCGAATCCACAAATAACTAAAACAAAAAATACAGCAAAGTAGCCATAATCAGTGAAAAAACCAATTAATACATCCATTGAAAACCCACTTATTTAAATACAACAATCTAAAATCATTACTATTATATGTACCGGCTTATTTTAGCTTGTTTTGCATGGGAAAGGCTATAAAAATTACCTTTGAGAGAGAATTAAAATTATGGTTTCATTTGATTTATTTCGATTTATTCAGTATAATCCGCGCACTCAAAGAAATTTTTGAGCAAAATTTGGGAAATCGCTGGGTCGCCTGCGGTTTTTTTTATTCATTTTTTTATTAAAGAGAACACTAAAATGGCATTCAAATTTAACGCTGAAGTTCGTTCTGCGCAAGGTAAGGGTGCGAGCCGCCGCCTGCGCCATAACGGTCAAATTCCTGCTATCGTTTACGGTGGTAGCGAAGCACCGGTGTCTATCGTTTTAAATCATGATGAACTTAATAATGCGCAAGCTAGCGATTGTTTTTATTCTGAAGTGATCACCTTAGTGATCGAAGGTAAAGAAGTTGCAGTAAAAGTTCAAGCAATGCAACGTCACCCGTTCAAGCCAAAATTGGTTCATATTGACTTCAAACGAGTTTAATCCTTTATTTATACCGGATTAGAAACAACATGTTCCAAAATTATTGCTTGATTTGTGTAAAGTAAATTAAGATTTTATAAAATAGTTTCGGAATATATTGAGAAAAATAAGCTATTTGAATAAGAAAATAGCTTATTTTTTATTTTTTAATAAGTGTTTTGGCACACATCCTCGTGTTTATACCTGATTAATCTCATCAACTGGTTCAGGATAGGTTTTTTCTGGTCTATTATGGTAGAGAAAAAATGAAAATCGCATTAGGAATTGAATATAACGGAAAACGCTATTTTGGTTGGCAAAGACAAGAAAATTTGTTGACGGTGCAAGGGGAGCTGGAAAAGGCGATTGCATTTGTGGCAAATGAGCCTTGTCAGGTATTTTGTGCGGGGCGAACGGATTCGGGGGTACATGCCAGCGGGCAAGTGGTGCATTTTGAAACGAATGCTTCTCGCCCGGAAAAAGCTTGGTGTTTTGGCGTGAATGCCAAATTGCCGGATGATATTGCGGTCAGTTGGGCGAGAATAGTGGATAAGGATTTTCATGCGAGATTTAGCGCTACCTCTCGACGTTATCGTTACATTCTCTATTGCAATAAATTACGTTCGGCGATTTTGTCGGAGGGCATTACCCATTGTCATTATGATCTCGATCATCAATTAATGCACCAAGCGGGACAAGCCTTGTTAGGGGAAAATGATTTTTCCGCTTTTCGAGCCGCACAATGCCAATCCAATACGCCTTTTCGCAATGTGCATCATCTCCAGGTAACGCGTAAAGGGCGTTATGTGATCGTGGATATTCAAGCGAATGCATTTTTACACCATATGGTGCGCAATATTGTCGGAAGCCTAATCGAAATAGGCTGCGGCAATCAACCGGTAGATTGGATGGCGTGGTTATTAGCAAAAAAAGACCGCACTTTGGCTGCGCCAACGGCTAAAGCGGAAGGATTATATTTGGTGAATGTGCAATATCCATCGCATTTTCAGCTTCCCGTACACCCGTTGGGACCGTTGTTTTTAGAATAAATGCAAATGCCATGTCAGACCTTTAGCACTAGCATATTCATTGGTTTTATGGTCTAATACATAGAATTTTCTTATGCATAAAAAAGGATAAAAATGAGCTGGATTGATCGAATTTTTAGTAAAAGTCCTACGACAGCAGCACGTAAATCAAATGTGCCGGAGGGCGTATGGACGAAGTGTACCTCTTGTGAACAAGTGTTGTACCGTGATGAATTAAGACGTCATTTGGAAGTTTGTCCGAAATGTGGGCATCATATGCGAATTGATGCCAGAGAGCGTTTGTTAGCCTTATTGGACAAGGACAGCGAGCAGGAAATGGCAGCGGAATTAGAGCCTAAAGATATTTTAAAATTCAAAGACTTAAAAAAATATAAAGATCGTATTTCCGCGGCGCAAAAAGAAACCGGGGAAAAAGACGCATTAGTGGTTATGTCTGGAACCTTATATAATATGCCGATCATCGTTGCCGCATCTAATTTTAGTTTTATGGGCGGTTCCATGGGGTCTGTGGTCGGGGCTAAATTTGTGCAAGCTGCAGAAAAAGCGATTGAATTGAATTGTCCATTTGTGTGTTTTTCTGCCAGCGGCGGTGCGCGTATGCAAGAGGCATTATTTTCGTTAATGCAAATGGCGAAAACCAGTGCAGTTTTGGCAAAAATGCGTGAAAGAGGAGTACCTTTTATTTCCGTTTTAACCGATCCGACACTTGGCGGCGTTTCGGCAAGTTTTGCCATGCTTGGAGATATCAATATCGCCGAACCAAAAGCCTTAATCGGCTTTGCCGGTCCGCGTGTTATCGAGCAGACCGTGCGCGAAAAATTACCCGAAGGCTTTCAACGCAGCGAATTTTTATTAGAAAAAGGGGCGATTGATATGATTGTTGAACGTGCAGAAATGCGTTCGACCCTTGCCGGTTTACTTAGCAAACTCACTCATCAACCCTCTCCGTTTGTTGAGCCGGAAGTGATTGAAACAGAAGCAAATAATGGATAAATCAACATTATCGCCAACAGCCGCTTCTTCACTCGCGGAATGGCTTTCTTATTTAGAAAACAGTCATTTTAAAGCCATTGATTTAGGCTTAGCGCGCGTACAATCCGTGGCGCAGCAGTTGGATTTATTAACGCCCGCTCCGTTTGTGATCACCGTTGGCGGTACTAATGGCAAAGGTACCACTTGTCGTTTATTAGAAATCCTGTTATTAAACGCCGGTTATCGCGTCGGTGTATATTCTTCGCCACATTTGCTACGTTATAACGAACGGGTTCGGATTCAAAATCAAGAGCTGCCGGATAGCGCACATTGTGAATCCTTTGTCTTTATTGATGCCCATAGAAGTGCGTCGCTAACGTATTTTGAATTCAGCACCTTATCAGCGTTACATCTCTTTAAACAAGCAAAATTAGACGTGGTGATTTTGGAAGTTGGGCTAGGCGGGCGTTTGGACGCCACTAATATTGTCGATAGCGATATTGCAGTGATTACCGGAATTGATATTGATCATACGGAATTTTTGGGCAATACGCGCGAGCAAATTGGCTTTGAAAAAGCGGGTATTTTTCGTGCGAATAAACCGGTTGTGATCGGCGATCCGCAAATTCCGGACAGTATGTTGCAGCAGGCAAATAAGTTACATTGTCACATTATGCGCCGCGATATGGAATGGCTATATCAAAGTGAAAGCACCCACTGGACTTGGCAAGGCAATAAACAAGGGCAAAAAGTGCGGTTAGAAAATCTTCCGTTTCCGCGTATTCCGCTCGCCAATGCCGCGACTGCGCTGGCGGTTGTTCAACATTTACCTTTTGATATTTCAGCTCAAGTCATTATGCAATCTTTGCAGCAAGTGGAACTAAACGGACGTTTTCAATTTATTGCACCGGAAAAATTAACCGTCTTGGCAGCCTCCGTTGGAAAAACGACGAAAACTTTGGCAAAAATGGTGATTGATGTAGGGCATAATCCGCAGGCGGCGCGATATTTAGCGGAAAAACTGACCGCACTTCGTCCGCAAATTCAAGGCAAGATTATTGCGGTATGCGGTATTTTGAAAGATAAAGATACACAAGGTGTATTGTCGCCGTTGCTTCCTTTTGTGGATTATTGGTATTGCGCTACCTTGGAGGGAAGCCGTGGACAAGCCGGGGAGGCATTGTTATATGCGTTACAGCAAGTTGCTCAAACGCATTTACAATCGGTTTCTGCCGAAGCGCAGACTTCTGTTGCCGAAGCGGTAAAAAGTGCGGTCAAAAATAGCGAGAAATCGGATCTTATTTTAGTTTTCGGATCTTTTTATACCGTCGCCGGATTGTTAGAATGCCTTACTATCCATAATTAATTTTTGATAGCCATATTCTACATGGAGAATGCCCATATCTATAGTGAAATGTCAAATTGGGTGTTATCTTCTACAAAAATCGGCATCTTATTCGTGATAAAATTAAATCTTCTTTTGTAGGATATATTTGATGTAAATCAATAAATAATGATGCCATTATTGACAATAAAAAGGAAAATTTTACAATTTTAATACTTTTTCTTCAAAAACATTATACTAAGGGTTAGTTATGTTTTGGTCTTTCTTATCAGCCTTATTACTTGGTGGATTACTGGGTTTTGTTTTTCAGCGTGCTCGCTTCTGCTTAACCGGTGGTTTTCGAGATATGTATCTCTCCAAAAATAATCGTATGTTTTATGCATTATTAATTGCTATTTCGGTACAAAGTATCGGTGTTTTAGCGTTGATAGAGCTTGGTTATATCAGTTCACCTTATAAGGATTTCTCATTACTTTCTGTTATTGTTGGCTCAATAATTTTTGGGATAAGTATTGTTCTTGCAAGCGGCTGCGCTACCGGAACTTGGTATCGAGCAGGTGAAGGACTAATCAGCAGTTGGATTGCTTTATTTATGTATATGTTGAGTGCGGCGGCAATGCGTTCCGGAGCATTGAGTGATTTTACTAAATTGATGGGGCAGTATGGCAAAATGAATGAAAATATTGCTGCCAATTTAGGAATTTCCGTGTGGTGGCTTGTGGCATTATTATTAATTGTCACTCTATTGAGCGTTTACAAAAGCCTATCGAAACCGGTAGTAAAAGTAGCAAGTTTATCTCCTCGCTATAATGGAGTTCGCCACTATTTATTTGAGAAAAAAATACATCCTTTTGTTGCCGCGGTTTTTATTGGGATGCTTGCATTTTTCGCTTGGGTAGCCAATGGAATAGCTGGAAAAACAGCAGGTTTAAGTATAACGGGACCTTCAGCCAATATTATTTTGTTTATTACTTCCGGTGAAGTAAAATATGTTAACTGGGGCGTCTTTCTCGTTCTCGGCATTATGTTTGGCTCTTACATTGCGGCAAAAGGTAGTCGAGAATTTAGATGGCGCTTACCGGATCTTAATACCTTACGTAATAGTGTTATCGGTGGGTTGTTGATGGGGGTAGGTGCGTCATTAGCTGGCGGTTGCACGATAGGAAACGGTTTAACAGCAACTGCGGTGATGAGTGCCAAAGGTTGGATTTCACTCTTTTTTATCATGGTAGGAGTATGGATTATGTCCTATTTCTATTATGTTCGTCCACTTAAACAAGCAAATTAGGAGATCAATATGCGCTATATTCTTGATACAAATGGGCATTTATGTCCATTTCCTTTAATGGAAGCTAAAAAGAAAATTGTAGATTTAGAAATTGGTGATGAGTTGTTAATTCAATTTACTTGTGCCGAAGCAACAGAAAATTTACCCCGTTGGGCAGCAGAAAACGGTTATCCCGTCACGCATTTTGCGCAAGTAGATGATGCAGCGTGGGAAATTACTATTCAAAAAGCGTAAATTTAATATTTAAAAAACTACTTATAATTTGTATTATAAGTAGTTTTTTAATTTAGTCGTGGGAGGCAAGGCACACAGGGGATAGGTTTTTTTTTTTTTTTACTACTTATAATTTGTATTATAAGTAGTTTTTATTTTTGGGAAAAAGATTTGAATGAGTTATGCTATCTAATTGGGGTTAAAAATAGTATAGTTTAGCATTTTTTTAAATGAAATATAACATAAAGTGAGAAATATATGAAATTACACATAACAAATAGGGATTTTATACGGTTTTTATTTTTTTCGTTGGGATATGCATTATTTCGCTAGGGACAGTACTGGTGACTAAAGCTGATTTAGGGACATCCCAAATTTCCAGCGTTCCCTATGTGTTGAGTTTAGCCGTTGATTGGTTGACATTTGGGCAAGCGACATTGCTTCTTAATTTTATTTTTTTAATTATACAAATGATGTTATTAAAAAATCCTTTTAAAATCTCGTTACTACTACAAATTCCCGTAAGTATAGTCTTCAGTTATTTGATTGATATTGAGATGCACTTCCTTTCTTTTTGGACACCTCATACACTAATCATTCAATGGGGAATGTTATTATTGGGTTGTATTTTCCTAGGACTGGGTATCAGCCTAGAGATTGCACCGAGCATAGTGGCGGTACCGGGCGATAGTGTAGTTAATGTCATTGCAAGTGTAAAACGTATTCGTTTTGTTAAAGTAAAAGTTATTTTAGATGTGACTTTAGTTATTATTGCTTTGACATTATCTCTTTTCTATTTCCGTGATATCAAAGGTGTAGGCGTCGGAACATTAGTTTCAGCCTTACTCGTTGGCCATGTTGTTATATTTTTTAATCAACAATTAAGAGGCGTGTACCGCACTTATTTAACAGAAAATAAGCCAATAAAAGAAAATAAATTATCTGTTTAATTATTTGTATAAGACTTCTATAATGAACTTGCTTCCGCAATACTGTGAAAACGAGCTGAGGCGACCTTTGATCATCCCGACTTTGGAAGGATAACATATGCTTTACCGCATTATCCCGGTTATTGCCTAAAACTGCTAACCCATTGATACTATGATGATTATATTGCTTTATCCGGCGGAATAATGTTCGTTTTGTAAGCTGAAAATGCTGATAAATTAGAGAAAATACGACAGATGGTAGAAGTCTTTGTTGGGATTTAAAATTTAGTTTAGTGCTATATGTATATGTCTATCTTAAAGACGCTGTTTTAACCGGTCAAGATAAATGTAAGCTTATCACGAAAATCTTTAAATTTATCTTAGTTTGAACTAGTGAGAATGTTGTTCAAGAAAACGGCATTCTCATTTTTTATATTCGAAGAAAGGCACTTTATCTGTGCCTTATTTGAAATTTTAAGCTTTTTTCAGCAATCGATCCGTTAGCGTTCCCGCAACCATCGCTCCGTTGACATTTAACGCCGTTCTGCCCATATCAATTAAGGGCTCAATAGAAATGAGCAACCCGATTAATTCAAGAGGTAATCCCAGTATTGAAAATACTACAATTGCCGCAAATGTTGCACCACCGCCTACACCGGCAATACCGAATGAGGATAACGAGACAACTAAAATCAGGGTTGAAATGTAAGGTAATGTGAAAGGATCGATACCGACCATTGGCGCAACTATGACAGCTAACATTGCCGGATAAACGCCGGCACAACCATTTTGACCAATACTAACACCAAATGTTGCAGAGAAGTTAGCAATTACACGATCGTTACCTAATTTTTCTGTTTGTGTTTCGATATTCAGCGGTAAACTGGCAGCACTGGAGCGAGAACTAAAAGCAAAACTGAGCGTTGGTAGGGTTTTTTTGTAATATTCCAGCGGGTTAACTTTGACTAAGAATAATAAAATAGCATGAACGATAAACATTAATCCTAAGGCAACATACGAAGCGAGAATAAAATTCCCTAAGTTAACAATATCTGCCCATGTGGAGGTGGACGCCATTTTAATCATTAAAGCAAATACACCGTAAGGCGTAAGACGAATAACAAAACGTACCATACGCATCACTAATTTATTTAAGGTTTCCACGCCTTGGGCGATACGTTCGCCTAATGTCGCATCCTCTTTTCCCAAACTTAATGCAGCAATGCCTAGAAAAGCGGAGAAAATCACTACACTAATAATGGATGTCGGATTTGCACCCGTTAAATCAGCAAATGGATTTTTTGGAATAAACGACAATAGCATATGAGGGACACTCATCGCGGTGACTAGTTTCGCTTTCGTCAACACATTATCTTGTGCCGCAACTTCGCGTTCACCACTCACCAAACCTTCTGCGGAAACTCCGAAGATATATACCATAGTAATACCGATCGCTGCTGCAATTGCAGTTGTTAATAGTAACGTAAAAAGTACGCTAAAGCTGATTTTTCCTAACGAACGGGTTTGTGTCATTTTGACAATGGAAGATAAAATTGAAATAAATACTAATGGCATCACGATCATTTGCAGTAAGCGAACATAACCGTTACCAATTAAATTGATCCAAACAAGCGAACCATCGATCACGGATTTCTCATAGAAATTTTGCAGTAGCGCACCAAAAACTAAACCTAACAATAGTCCTGCAAAAACAGTGTGTCCTAATTTTTGGGTTTTGTGCAATAACCACGCCAGAAAAACGAGAATAAGCGCAAATATAATAATATTAACGATAGGCATATAGTTCCCCCATAGAAATAAAGGTGTTGAGCATAACAAAACCCCATATTCACAACAAGCCAATTTAGTTATATTTTATATGAATTAGTTATTAAAAATGTTTGTTTTATATTCAATTAAGAGAGTTTTAACATAAATCTGTAAATCTTTGCTATAATCAAAATCCATTCACCGTACTTTTACAATCTGAGGACATGATAATGTCATTACAAATTAATCCTGTTTCGCTGTTATTAGTCATGCTGATTTTACTGGGCGTTATCAGCAACAACAATTCTGTTACTATTTCTGCGGCAGTATTGTTGCTTATGAAGCAAACAATATTGGCGAAATATCTCCCTTTTATGGAGAAAAATGGATTAAATATCGGGATTATTTTGTTAACGATCGGCGTGTTGAGTCCATTAGTCTCGGGAAAAGTGCAATTGCCGGCGCTTTCTGAATTTCTTAATTGGAAAATGTTGTTAGCGGTGGCGGTTGGAATGCTGGTCGCATGGTTCGGCGGTCGTGGCGTGAACTTAATGGGAACTCAGCCTTTACTTTTAACCGGATTATTAATCGGTACTATTTTAGGTGTCGCCTTTGTTGGCGGTATTCCTGTTGGACCATTAATTGCAGCAGGGATTCTCTCTTTAGCATTAGGAAAATCATAAAAAATGAGAAAAATAACCGCACTTTTCGCTCAAGATAAAAAGTGCGGCCATTTTTTGTTTAATTTTACTTTAGATTATTTTCCGTTCCATGCCTTAATGGCTTGATTACGGATATTTAATTTATTTTGTGTATTGTCTTTATAATAATTCGAGCTTAATCCACCTTCCCAATCACCATAGTTTGGATTAGGTAGGACGATATATTTCGTGCCGAATAAATGTTGGTTTTTGGCGACAAATTCGCGACGTTCTTGATTGGATTTATGGTAAGTTGCATCACCGAAATCATTTAAATTATTGCCAACAAACACTACAATGTCGTAACCTTGTTGCATGATTTGTTCAAAGCGGGGGGATTTATTGGATTTATCTTGTTTTAACAACAAACGATCTTCAGTGACATAGGTAAAACCGAGGCGTTTCATATCATCAATGGTGCCGGCTTTTTCTACGCTGTCCAAACGGTTGGACACAAAAAAGACCGCGCCTTTGTGACTATTAACGTAGTTTGAAAATTCCACCGCCCCGGAACAGCGCCGGATTGGCGAGCATCCACCCATTTAGTCCAAGTATCGCCGCTAAAGGCTTGACCATTTTTAAATTGCCGGCCGGCATAAGGACTATTGTCGAGCATTGTTTCATCTAAATCTATAACTACCGCTTTTTTCTTACCTTTTGTCGCTTTCCTTTGATCAAAGGCGAATTTTGCCACATTAAAGGCTTGGCGCGCTAAGGCTTGATATTCACCGGATTGCTGCATCCAAACGATACCAAGAGCGGCTTGATTTTGTAGCATGGCTTCATCTTGCTGTTCGCGAGCGCTGGAGCAGGCACTAAGTGCGGTGACGGTTGCCAGTGCAATCATGGCGAGTTTAATTGATTTCATAAAATCTCCTTTTTTATTATATGAGAGTAAGCAATTTAGCATATAATGACAGTGAATATAATTGTAATAATGTGATGTTCATCACATTTTTTATCCTATAGTGTTAACCATGACAACAAAGCATTACAAAAATCAACCTGTTACTCCCTTACAAAAACAATTGCTTGCTCAATTAGATGATATGATGATTTTGGATCAACGTCGATTACAAGCGCGGATTAAGGGATTATCACACATTAAAAACGAAACCGCGCAACAAGCCGTAGCAGCGGAAATTCAGCAACAAATTCAGCTGGCACATTTGCGTTTGCAGCAACGTCAAAGTGCGGTCAAAAATATTGAATTTCCTGATTTGCCGGTGAGTGCGCGTAAGACGGAAATTTTAGCTGCAATTGCACAACATCAAGTGGTCGTTATTGCCGGCGATACCGGTTCGGGAAAAACTACCCAGCTGCCGAAAATGTGCCTAGAGTTGGGTTTGGGGCGCAAAGGATTGATTGGGCATACGCAACCGAGACGTATTGCCGCGCGTTCTGTTGCCATGCGAATTACCGAAGAATTGCAGAGCGAATTAGGTGATGTGGTCGGTTATAAAGTGCGTTTTAATGATCAAGTGAGTGAAAATAGCTTGATTAAATTGATGACCGATGGGATTTTATTAACGGAAATTCAACATGATCGCTTTTTAAATCAATATGATACCTTGATTATTGATGAAGCTCATGAACGCAGTTTAAATAACGACTTTATCTTAGGTTATCTTAAGCAAATCTTGCCGAAACGTCCGGATTTAAAAGTGATTATTACCTCTGCGACCATTGATGTTGAACGTTTTTCTAAACATTTTAACCGAGCACCGATTATTGAAGTTTCCGGGCGAACGTATCCGGTGGAAGTACGTTATCGTCCAATTGTAGAGGAAGAAGATCAAGATCAGCTGCAAGGGATTTTAAATGCAGTCAATGAGTTACAAGCGGAAGGGCGTGGCGATATTTTGATCTTTATGAACGGGGAACGGGAAATTCGAGACACCGCCGAAGCCTTGCAAAAACAGGAATTACGCCATACGGAAATTTTACCGCTATACGCGCGCTTGTCTGCTGCCGAGCAGCAACGTATTTTCCGACCGAGCGGATTAAATCGGATTATTTTATCCACCAACGTAGCAGAAACCTCGTTGACAATTCCGAATATAAAATATGTGATCGACACGGGAACTGCGAGAATTTCTCGCTATAGTTATCGAACCAAAGTGCAACGTTTGCCGATTGAGCCGATTTCGCAAGCCTCCGCGAATCAACGCAAAGGGCGCTGCGGGCGAATTTCGGAAGGGATTTGTATCCGATTATATTCAGAAGAAGATTTCAATGGGCGCTCTGAATTTACTGATCCTGAAATTTTACGCACCAACCTTGCCTCCGTTATTTTACAAATGAACACCTTGGGCTTGGACGATATTGAAGCCTTTCCGTTTATTGATGCACCGGATCATCGTCATATCCAAGATGGCATGAAATTGTTAGAAGAATTGGGGGCGTTTGAATATCGTGGGGACACAGGCACTGTGACCCTAAAAAAACGTCGATTATCACAGGTTGGTAAACAACTTGCCCAATTACCCGTTGATCCACGCCTTGCCAAAATGTTGCTAAGTGCGGTCAAATTTTCTTGTCTTTATGAAGTGATGATTATCGTTGCCGCCCTTTCTATTCAAGATCCGCGCGAACGTCCGCAAGAAAAACAGCAATCGGCAGACGATAAACACCGTCGTTTTGCCGATAAAAAATCGGACTTTTTAGCTTTTTTAAATTTGTGGAATTATCTACAAGAACAGCAAAAATCCTTGAGTAAAAACCAATTTCGACGCTTGTGCCAAAAAGAGTATTTAAATTATTTGCGCATTCGCGAATGGCAGGATGTTTATCATCAAATTCGCTTAACCGCGCGTGAAATGGGGCTGCCGATTAATTCACAAGCGGCAGAATATGCGCAAATTCATACCGCACTTTTAAGCGGTTTATTGTCGCATATCGGTTTAAAAGAAGCGGAAAAACAGCAATATTTAGGCGCGAGAAATGCGCATTTTGCCGTTTTCCCTAATTCCGTTCTATTTAAAAAACAGCCGAAATGGTGCATGGCGGCGGAATTGGTGGAGACCTCTAAATTGTGGGGCAGAATGGTCGCGGAAATTGAGCCGGAATGGATTGAGCCTTTGGCGTCGCATTTAGTGAAAAAATCTTATGCTGAACCACGTTGGTCAAAATCGCGCGGGGCGGTGATAGCGGATGAAAAAGTGAGCTTATATGGCGTACCGATTGTGACGGCTCGCCCCGTGAATTATGGGCAAATTGATCCTGTTGTTTGTCGTGAAATTTTTATTCAATCAGCATTAGTTGAAGGCGATTGGACGACAAAACATAAATTTTTCCATCAAAATCGTCAATTGATCAAAGAAATTGAAGAATTGGAGCACAAAAGCCGGCGGCGGGATATTTTAGTGGATGAACGGACGTTGTTTGAGTTTTATGAAAAACGTATCGGCGGGGATGTGGTATCGCAAAAGCATTTTGATCATTGGTGGAAAAAGGCGCAACAGCAAGATCCGGAATTATTGAATTTTGAAAAAGCCTTTTTAACTAAAGAGGATGCCGGTACGGTGAGTGAATTGGATTTCCCAAATTTTTGGCAGCAAGGCAATCTAAAATTGAAATTAACCTACCAATTTGAACCGGGAGCCGAGGCGGATGGCGTTACGGTACATATTCCATTGCCTTTATTAAATCAGGTTGAAACCGACGGTTTTGATTGGCAAATTCCAGGGTTACGCGAAGAATTGGTGATCGGATTAATTAAAAGTTTACCGAAATCGTTACGTCGTAACTTTGTACCGGCACCTAATTATGCCCAAGCCTTTTTAGCCCGCGCGAAACCGTTGGAAAAACCGTTACTTGACAGCTTAAGCTATGAATTATTACGCATGACCGGAGTTAAAGTGGCATCAGAAAATTGGCAAGTGGATCAATTAGCAAACCATCTGAAGATGACCTTTCGCGTGATTGATGAAAAAGGCAAAAAAATTGCCGAAAGTGCCGATTTAGATGAGTTGAAATTTGAATTAAAAGGCAAAGTGCAAGAAAGTCTTTCCGCAGTGGCGGATGATGCGATCGAACAATCGGGCATTCATGTATGGAATTTTGCTGATTTGCCACAATTTTATGAGCATAAAAAACGAGGCTTCAGTGTTAAAGCCTATCCGGCGATTGTAGATGAAAAAGATGCAGTGGGAATCAAATTATTTGAAACCGAATTTGAGCAACAAGTGGCAATGCAACAGGGGTTGCGGCGTTTGATTTTGTTAAACGTTCCTTCGCCGATTAAATATTTGCACGAAAAATTGCCTAACAAATCCAAATTAGGGCTTTATTTCACACCTTTCGGGCGTGTATTGGAGTTGATTGATGATTGTATCGCTTGTGCGGTGGATAAACTCATGGCGGATTTTGGCGGTTTTGTATGGAACGAAGCCGATTTTGAACGTCTTCGAGAAAAAGTTCGCGCCGATTTAAATGAAACCACTATTGATATTGCGCAGCAGGTTGAACAAATTTTGACCTTAAGTTTTGAAATGAACAAACGTTTAAAAGGTAAAATGGATTTTACCATGGCATTTGCTTTGTCGGATATTAAGCAACAAATGAGCGGTTTGATTTATCCGAATTTTGTGCAAAAACATGGGTATACGCGCCTGCCGGATTTGCTGCGTTATTTACAAGGGATCGACAAACGAATTGATAAATTAGCGCAAGATGTTAACCGCGATCACGCTGCCATGTTACGCGTGGAACAAGTTACGCAAGCCTATCAGCAATTGTTGCATAAATTACCAAAATCTAAACCGGTTCCGACGGAAATATTGGAAATTCCATATATGATAGAAGAATTACGAGTCAGTTTATTTGCACAACAACTCGGCACCAAATACTCAATTTCCGACAAACGTATCTTAAATACGATTCAAACGTTGGGATAAGTGCGCTTTGGAGTACTGTTGGCACAAGATAATTAAGTTTATGTGCCAACAGAATGTCCGGTTATAAATATCGCACAAATTCGTCGAATTTAAACGGGCGGGGTTCGCGAGTGATTTTTTCTTCTGCGGTGCCGATCATCAAGAGCGCAATGATTTTGTCATTTTCGTCGCAACCGAAGGCATTTCTAAGATCGCAGCCATCAATCCAAGGTCCGGTTATCCACACATTAGCAAAGCCTTGGGCGTTGGCGGCGAGTTGAATGGCGTAGGCGGAACAGCCGGCAGCGAGCATCTGTTCCCAAACCGGGACTTTAACAACAGTTTTATCGATTTTGGCAACAATTCCGATACACATTGGTGCACGTTTAACTAAATTCTCCGCTTTTTTTAACCGCTCTTCGCCTAAATTAAATTCAATGACGGCACTTTTTAATAGCTCACCCAGTTTTTCCATGCCGGCATTTTCCATCACGATAAAACGATAAGGTTGCAATTTGCCATGATCCGGCGCGTGTGAGGCGGCTTGGAAAAGTTGTTCTAATTGCGCTTTATTCGGCGCCGGCGCCGATAATTGTTTTTCTGAATGTCTTGTGGTTAAAAGTTGTAATGTATCCATTTGTTATGCCTTATTATTTTATTTCTGAACTATTGTAAAGTGCGGCGGGTTTTTCCTGCGTTTTATTATCGTCTTACTCCGCATTCTGTGGTATGGTAAAGCGTTTTTAAGTTAATGAAAAGGAAATCTATGCAATTTATTCTCAATTTTGTCAAATTTTGTTGGCGGATATTAAATTTTATCCGCGATTTAGTCATGAATCTGGTCTTTTTGCTTTTTGTCGTGCTGGGGTTAGGTTTATTAAGTTTGGTCACCAGTTTTCAGGGAAAAACGGTCGCACAGGATTTAAGTGGCGATCAGGGTGCATTATGGGTTAATTTAGACGGTTATTTGCGCGATAATCGGGAAAATTCTATGTCGTGGAACAGCGCATTGAAAACGCTAAACAATCAGCACGTTCCGCGCCAAATTTCGACATTTGATGTGGGCTATGCGATTTCCGGTGCAGCTGAAGATGCTCGGATTAAAGGTTTGGTGCTGGATTTGAATTATTTTGAGGGAGGGGATTTGCCTGCGTTGGAATATGTAGGCAAAGCCATCCGATTATTTAAAGCCAGCGGTAAACCGGTTATTGCTTATGCGGATAATTACACGCAGGCGCAATATTTTTTGGCAAGTTATGCAGATGAAATTTATTTGAATACGCAAGGTAGCGTTGGTATTGAAGGGATGGCAGTAGATCAGTTGTATTTTAAATCTTTGCTGGATAAATTCGCTATTACGCCACATATTTTCCGTGTGGGAAGCTATAAATCGGCAGTGGAACCGTTTTTGCGAGATGCTATGTCTGCGGAAGCCAAATCGAATTTGCAGCAATGGTTAGGCAAAATGTGGCAAAATTATCAGCAACAAATCGCGGATAATCGTCAAATTCCGCTAAATAGCGTGTTGCCGAAGGCGTCACAGTATTTACAAGATTTAAAAGCCTTACAGGGCGATAGTACCGCCTATGCTAAACAACGTAAATTGGTTACGCAGACTACCGATCGTTTTACTTTAGACCAAAAATTGACCGCACTTTTCGGTAAAAATAGTGATGGTGATGCAAAATTATTGCCATTTGACGACTATCTGGCAAATTTACCGGATCGTATGCACAGTGACAGTGTGAATAAAATTGCGGTAGTTAATGTGGAAGGTGCAATTATTGATGGCGAAAGCGCCGAAGACGATGTGGGTGGCGATACCATTGCGGCGTTGTTGCGCCAAGCCTATGATGATCCGCAGATTAAAGCGGTGATTTTACGAGTGAATAGCCCGGGCGGTAGCGCGTTTGCTTCTGAATTAATTCGTCAGGAAGTGTCGCATTTGCAACAAGGCGGAAAACCGGTCATTGTGTCTATGGGCGGTATGGCGGCGTCCGGTGGTTATTGGATTTCCAGTACCGCGGATTATATTGTGGCGGATAAAAATACGATTACCGGCTCCATTGGGATTTTTGCTATGGTACCGACATTTGAAAATACCATCAAAAAAGCCGGTGTTTCGGCGGATGGTGTGGCGACCACGGATTTAGTGACCCGTTCACCATTTACCCCGATTTCTGCGGTAAACAGCGAAATTATTCAGTTGGAAATTGAGAAAGGTTATGATCGTTTCTTAGATGTAGTGAGTCAAGGACGCAAAATCAGTAAAGCTGAAGTGGATAACATTGCGCAAGGGCAAGTTTGGTTGGGGGAAGATGCGTATCAACGTAAATTGGTGGATGCAATTGGCGATTTTGATGTCGCGGTAGAAAAAGCCATTGAGTTGATTAATAAAGGTCGTCCGGCAGAGGAGCAATTGCAAGATATTGGCGTGGAATGGTTAGAGGATGAAGATAATTCATTAATTTCGACGTTATTGAGGGATTTAAAACAAAGTCGGCAAAGTTGGATCAAAAATGCGGTGTTGGAATGGAGTGGTTTTCCAAAACAAGCGCAACAATTGCAGCAACAGCTGGGCAAGTTAAATCAATTGAATGATCCAAAAGGACAATATCTGTATTGTTTAAATTGTGCAAATGTAAAATAATTTGTACAACTTTTCGAACAAAAGCTAACAGGTCGCATTTTTATCATAAAGTGCGGTCTTTTTTTGTCAAAATTCAGTAAAAAATCACTATGCTTATTAAAGATATTGAATTTTTAAAATAAAGATTGAAGTTGTTCCGATTGTGATGTAATGTATTTATTACATTTTGTGTATTTATAAATTTACAAAAGAGGGTGTTCCATGAACCATGTAAACCACAAAGACAGTATTCATAACGTCAATATCGTGAATGAAAAAGTACTGATCACGCCTAAAGAATTAAAAGAAAAATTGCCGCTTCCTGCCGCGTTACGTAGCCAAATTGAAAAATCTCGTCAAGAAATTGCCGATATTATTCATAAAAAAGATCCACGTTTGTTGGTGGTTATCGGTCCTTGCTCGATTCACGATCCGCTTGCTGCCATTGAGTATGCCCACAAATTAAAAGTCTTATCCGACGAATTGAAAGATCAGCTTTATATTGTAATGCGGGTGTATTTTGAAAAACCGAGAACTACTGTCGGTTGGAAAGGGTTAATTAATGACCCGAAAATTGATGGTACCTTTGATGTTGAGCATGGTTTGCATATTTCTCGCCAATTATTGTTGGAATTATCCGAATTAGGTTTACCTCTGGCGACCGAAGCTCTTGATCCGATCACGCCGCAATATATGGCTGATTTATTCAGTTGGTCGGCAATCGGCGCGCGTACGACGGAATCACAAACTCACCGCGAATTAGCATCCGGTTTATCCATGGCGGTGGGGTTTAAAAACGGTACGGACGGTAGTTTGGCAACTGCTATTAACGCTATGAAAGCGGCGTCGATGGGGCATAGTTTTATTGGGATTAACCAACAAGGACAAGTGAATTTATTGCATACTGCCGGTAATCCGAATGGCCATGTGATTTTACGTGGTGGCAAAAAACCGAATTATGCGGCGGAGTTTGTGCAGCAATGCGAAGAAGAATTGACTAAAGCGGGCTTGGAAAGTGCGATTATGATTGACTGTAGCCATGGTAACTCCAATAAAGATTATCGTCGTCAGCCGAGCGTGGCAGAGGATGCGGTGCAGCAAATTGTAAATGGCAATCGTTCTATTGTGGGATTGATGTTGGAAAGTAACTTAAATGCGGGTAATCAAAGTGCGGAACAGCCGGTTTGTGACATGAAATATGGAGTTTCAATCACGGATGCGTGCATTGATTGGCAGACAACGGAACAATTATTGCGTAAAATAAGCGACGAGTTAAAAAAGAAATAAGGTGATGTTGTGGACGCATTAAACGAACTTCGAAATGAGATTGACAAGCTGGATCGTGAATTATTGAATTTATTTGCGAAGCGTTTGGAATTGGTAAAACAAGTTGGGGAAGTGAAACACCAATATGGATTACCGATTTATGTACCGGAACGCGAAAATGCCATGTTGCAAGCCCGTCGTCAGGAAGCAGAAAACATAGGCGTGCCGGCAGATTTGATTGAAGATGTATTGCGTCGTTTAATGCGTGAATCTTATTTCCGAGAGCATCATTTAGGTTTTAAAACGGTAAATGAAGCGATTAAGAAAATCGTGATTGTGGGCGGGGATGGAAAATTAGGCTCACTATTTTCCCGTTATCTTAGTGCATCAGGTTACAACGTCATAGCATTAGATCGTGATGGCTGGAATCAGGCGGAAACAATTTTATCCGGGGCGAATGTGGTGATCGTTTCTGTTCCTATCGATCAAACCTTGCAAACCATTGAACGCCTTGCTCCATATTTATCGGAGCAAACCTTGCTTGCGGATTTAACCTCAGTAAAACGGGCGCCGTTGGCAAAAATGTTGGAAGTGCATCAAGGACCCGTATTAGGATTACACCCAATGTTCGGACCGGATATTGCCAGCATGGCAAAGCAAGTCGTGGTGCGTTGCGACGGGCGTTATCCGGAACAATATCAATGGCTTTTGAGCCAAATGCAAATTTGGGGCGCTAAAATTTACCAAGTGGCAGCCGAAGAGCATGACCAAAGCATGACCTACATTCAAGCCTTGCGCCATTTCGCCACATTTACCAGCGGATTACACCTTTCCAAACAACCGGTGCAATTATCACAATTGCTGGCGCTATCTTCGCCGATTTACCGCTTGGAATTGGCAATGATCGGACGCTTGTTTGCCCAAGATGCGGCATTATATGCGGACATTATCATGGATAAACCTGAAAATTTAGCGGTGATAAAAAGCTTAAAACAAAGCTATGAAGAAAGTTTAGCCTTTTTTGAACAAGGCGATAGACAAGGTTTTATTGACTGTTTCAATCAAGTTCATGCTTGGTTCGGCGAATATTCCGAACAATTCTTAAAAGAAAGCCGCCAATTGCTGCAACAAGCCAATGACGGGCGTTAATTAGGTTTAGAAAAGTGCGGTGGAAATGTAAGAGATTTTATCATTAAAATCCTCTTAACACTCCACAGCTTGCTTTATTAAAATATAGATAACTGTTGAGCTTCTTGTGTTGGTTCTAAAGATGGTTTGATCTGAACAGGCTCTTTTTTCTCATTAACGCGTTTCTCCATCGCCTTACGCATATTCTCTGCAATTGCTCGTATTACAGGCACACAAACGCTATTACCAAATTGTTTGTAAGATTGTGCATCAGAAACTGGAATTTTGTAATCTGCTGGAAAACCTTGTAAACGAGCAGCTTCTCTTGGTGTAAGTTTACGTGGGTTTTTACCTTTTTGTTGAATTAGAATTTCGCTGCCATCTTTGTAATAACGAGCAGAAATGGTATTGGTATATTCCGAATGTTCATTAAATAATCCGTAACCAAAACCTTTACCATTAAGCTTATTCTGTTCTTTACGTCGTTGATGACCAGCCCAAAGCCTGTTTGAAAGAGTATATTTTTCATCAACAGATTTTTCTAAAATATCTCCTACTCGGGTTGATAATCCAGTTGGTTGTGGGAATTTAAATTCAATGTTGTGATCTAAAAAACCAACCAAATAAATACGTTCCCGATTTTGTGGCGCACCAAAATCTCTTGCTTTTAGAACATCATAATAAACTTTATAACCTGCTTCTTTTAAATGTTCCAAAATGACTTGTAAAGTTTTTCCCTTGTCGTGTCCTTTAAGTTGTTTCACATTTTCCAACAAAAAAGCTTGTGGACGTTTGGCTAATAAAATGCGTTCAATATCAAAAAATAATGTCCCACGAGTGTCCGTAAATCCTTTTTTTAATCCTGCTTGTGAGAATGGCTGGCAAGGGAAACCACCGAGTAGAATATCGTGATCAGGTACATCGTTTTCATCAATTTGCGTAATATCACCGTGAATAGGCTCATCGCCAAAATTTGCTTGATAAGTTTGAATAGCATATTTATCAATTTCAGAGGCAAAAACACATTGAATGTTGCCAAAGGCTTGCTCAAAGCCTAGGCGAATACCGCCAATACCTGCAAATAAATCAATGAGTTTAAGCATTTTCACCCCAATATTTCATTATGTTTGGAATTTCTTCTAAGAAATAATTTTCAAAGTTGATAATACTGCGTTTATCCTTTAAGTGCGGTTGATTTTTTACGGAATTTATCACCACTAATACGATATTATGATTGCCCATTTGAATGGCTTTATTTTCCGAAATATCATCATCAACGGTCAGCAAATAAATACAAGGAATGTTTGAACGACTGACTTCTTCGACTACTTCTTGCCAGCGTTCACGCAATGTGGTTTTCATTGATCCAATAATAGTTTTATCACGACGTTCGTTAAAAGCTTCCACGCTTGGTAAAATACTATCCACAATTTTACCTAAACCTAATTTTGAAAATTCTTTACGCCCTACTTGTGCTTGAGAATTAAAGGTATAACCGAAATTTTCATAAAGAAAATAGATAATACCTTCAAAAGTTTTACCAGCACGAGAACGACGAGATTGTGTATTACTTAAACAAAGTTGATAAATATAAGGACTAATTGCACCAGCATAATTGCCAAAGGTTTCAATCAATTCTTGTTGGAACTCATCTTTTTGATTGATGTTTAGGGTAAATAACCGATCACTTAACTTTGCAAAAATATGATGTGGTGTATCAAATTTACGGCTGATTTCCTTTAAAATCACGCCATTAAGAATGCTTTCTTCCTTTAAATATTCTTCGTAAGAATGCTCACGCAAATGAATAATTACATCAGAAATTTTATTTTCTTTCAGTAATTTTTTAATAATTTTTGCATTTTTTTCCGTGGCTTTCTTTGCATTTTCCTTTGGGCTAGAAATCAACAAATCACGTTGTTTTTTAATAAAGTCGGCAAAATGATGTTCTTCACTTTCAGGCAGTTTGAATAACACTTCGATAGTTTCTGTTTTCATAATGATACCTAAGAGAAATTTTGCTGAGTAGTATAACAAGAATTATCCACTATTGTTACTGGATGAAGCGTATAAATTTAAATTAACAGTGTTGATAATTAGTATAAGAAAAATGCGGTAGAAATTTAAGAGGTTTTATCATTGAAATCCTCTTAACACTCTACCGCTTATTTATTCAATTACGCGAGTTCTGCGCGTAATTTTTTGGTCACGTTAACCATCACCTTTAACTGTTCGAGAGTTTCTTTCCAGCCACGGGTTTTTAAACCGCAATCCGGGTTGACCCATAGGCGTTCTTTGGGTACTACATTAAGCGCTTTGCGCAATAAATGTTCGATTTCCTCTGCTTTTGGCACCCGTGGACTGTGAATATCGTAAACGCCCGGTCCGATATCATTAGGATAGTTAAAATCGGCAAATGCAGTTAATAATTCCATATCGGAACGGGAGGTTTCAATTGTGATCACATCCGCATCCAGCCCCACGATTGCCGGTAAAATATCGTTAAATTCGGAATAACACATATGGGTATGGATTTGCGTATCATCTTGCACACCCATGTAGCTTAAACGGAAAGCTTCGCCTGCCCATTGTAGGTAATTATCCCAATCCGCCCGTTTTAACGGCAATCCTTCGCGAATAGCGGGTTCGTCAATTTGAATGACTTTAATGCCGGCCGCTTCTAAATCCAATACTTCGTCAGACAATGCCACGCCGATTTGTTTACACACGGTGGCACGCGGAATATCGTTACGCACAAATGACCATTGTAAAATCGTGACCGGTCCTGTCAGCATCCCTTTCATCACTTTGTTTGTTAGACTTTGCGCATAGGTTGACCAACGCACGGTCATTGGTTCCGGACGGACGACATCCCCATAAATCACAGGCGGTTTCACGCAACGAGAACCATAACTTTGCACCCAACCGAATTTAGTAAACGCAAAACCGTCGAGTAATTCGCCGAAATATTCCACCATGTCATTGCGTTCCGCTTCACCATGCACCAACACATCCAAATCCAATTCCTCTTGGCGACGCACGACATATTCGATTTCTTTTTTCATTGCAGCTTCATAAGCTTCCAACGACAGCGTACCTTTTTTGAAGCTGGCGCGCGCTTGGCGGATTTCACTGGTTTGTGGAAAAGAACCGATATTGGTGGTTGGCAATAGCGGTAATTTTAACCAAGCATTCTGTTTTGCAATGCGCTCGGCAAATGGCGATTGACGCTTATCTGCATTTGGGGGCAAATTAGCAAGGCGTTGCGCGACTTCCGGACGATGAATTTCTTTGCTGTTTGCTCGCGCATCCGCCGCGGCTTGACTATCGTCTAATTCTGCTTGAACCGCTGAACGTCCTTGTTCAAGTGCGCTCTTAATTTGGCGTAATTCTTGAATTTTTTGCAAACTAAAGGCGAGCCAACGGTACAGTTCCGGTTTATTGGCTTGCAATTGCGTTTCAACCGATAAATCATAAGGCGTATGCAGCAATGAGCAGCTTGGTGCGATCCATAAACGATCGCCGAGTTTTGCTTTTAGCGGCTCAACAACATCCAATACCGCATTTAAATTCGCGCGCCAAATATTGCGCCCATCAATGATCCCGACGGAAAGCACGTTGTCATAATCTTCAAATGCCGCCAATTGTTCCGGCGCGCGCACTAAATCAATGTGTAACCCCGCAACCGGTAAATTCTTCAGCAAATCTGCATGTGGCGCTACTGAACCGAAATAAGTGGCAAGCAATAATTTTGCCGGCACGTTTTTAGCAAGTGTTGCATAAACAGTGTTATAGGCTTCTATCCATTGCGCTGGCAGATCTACCGCTAGCGCCGGTTCATCAATTTGAATCCATTCCACCCCTTCGGCTGCAAGTGAGGTCAAAATTTCTACGTAAACCGGAACTAATTGATTTAACAGTTCAAAACGGTCAAAACTAGCACCTTTTTCTTTACTTAACCAAAGAAACGTCAACGGACCGACAATGGTCGGTTTCGCTTTAAAACCAAGGGCTTTGGCTTCGCGGATTTGCTGAACATAGTGCGCCGGATTGGCTTTAAATTGCGTATTTTTATGTAATTCCGGCACTAAATAATGATAGTTTGTATCAAACCATTTGGTCATTTCAATAGCAAATTGATCTTCATTACCACGCGCCAATTGGAAATATTGATTCAGAGTCAAATGTTGGCTATCAAAACCAAAACGCGCGGGGATAGCGCCGGTGGCTACTTGTAAATCTAAAATGTGATCGTAGAATGTAAAATCTGCGACCGCAACATAATCCGCTTGCGCATTGGCTTGATGTTTCCAGTTAATTTCGCG
This sequence comes from Actinobacillus seminis, assembly GCF_002263215.1. Lineage (GTDB taxonomy): Bacteria > Pseudomonadota > Gammaproteobacteria > Enterobacterales > Pasteurellaceae > Actinobacillus_B > Actinobacillus_B seminis. Next base: position 92,212 of record NZ_NLFK01000005.1, on the reverse strand, counting down.
TAACGCTTTGGCAATTTCGACTAAATCTTGCTCGTCAATTTCACCCCGCCAATAACGCTCTTGGGCAAATTTTAATTCACGTTTGGCGCCTACACGCGGAAATCCGGATAAGTGGAATGTTGTCATACTGAACTCCTTTTTGCATTTAAGATTGAATTGAGTTATTTAGACGTCTAAACGTCCGGTTGCAATCATCATGCCGAAAGTCAGGTCATTATGCAATATCATATTTTTCACATTTTGCATGAATAAAATTAATAATTGGGATTGTTCTTGATTTCATTAGAAGTGCGGTCATTTTTTTTATATAATTTCACTCATTATTTCTTCTTTTTTATGAACAATTTTAATGAAACCGATTTTTCTGGAGTTAAGACATTTAAAAACTTTATTGGCATTAAAAGAAACCGGCAGTGTTTCGCTTGCCGCCAAACGAGTTTATCTCACTCAATCCGCCTTATCTCATCAAATAAAATTACTTGAAGATCAATATGGCTTGTCGCTATTTGAACGTAAAACACAACCCTTACGTTTTACCGCCGCGGGTGATCGTTTGATACAGCTTGCCAACCAAATTTTACCGAAAGTTATCGAAGCCGAGCGAGATTTGGCACGGGTAAAAGAAGGCGAGGCAGGAGAGTTGCGTATCGCGGTGGAATGCCATACTTGTTTTGACTGGTTGATGCCGGCAATGGATAGTTTTCGTCAACATTGGCCTTTAGTGGAATTGGATATTGTCTCCGGATTTCATACGGATCCTGTCGGATTATTGCTTACTCATCGCGCAGATTGGGCGGTTGTTTCCGAAGTGGAAGAAACACCGGGCATTGTGCATCAACCGTTGTTTTCCTATGAAATGGTCGGGCTTTGCGCCAAAGATCATCCCTTAGCGAACAAAGCGATTTGGCAGGCGGAAGATTTTATTGATCAAACTTTGATTACCTATCCTGTGCCGGATGATATGTTGGATTTATTGCGCAAAGTATTGCATCCGCAAGGTATCAATCCAACTCGCCGCACCAGCGAACTTACTATTGCAATAATTCAATTGGTCGCCAGTAAACGAGGCATTGCCGCTTTACCATTTTGGGCGGCAAAACCTTATTTGGATCGTGGTTATATTGTGGCGCGAAAAATCACGGAGGACGGGTTATACAGCAATTTATATGCCGCCCGTCGAGAAAATGACAACGCGTCCTATTTTGATGATTTCTATGAAACCGTAAAATCGCAAAGCTTCTCCACATTACCCGGTTTATCAATGTTAGAGGAATAACATGTCAGATATAAAACAAACGAGCCCGATTTGGGGCGCGGCGAAAGCGGCGTTTCCTTATTCGGTACCGATGATTCTCGGTTTTTTATTTTTAGGCATTGCTTACGGATTGTATATGAAAACGCTGGGCTTTGGTATATGGTATCCGTTGGTGATGGCAGCATTAATTTATGCCGGATCGGTGGAGTTTATCGTCGCCGGCTCTTTAGTATTGGCATTTGCCCCTTTACAGCTCTTTTTGATTACCTTAATGGTGAGCGGACGTCAAATCTTTTATGGCATTTCTATGTTGGAAAAATACGGTGCGCAAAATGGAAAAAAACGCTGGTATATGATCAGCGCCATGGTGGATGAAAGTTTTTCCTTAAATTATATGGCAAAAATCCCACCGCACTTAGATAAAGGTTGGTATATGTTTTTTGTCACCCTGTATTTACATTGTTATTGGATTTTAGGCGCAGTATTAGGTAACCTCTTTGGCAATTTACCCTTGGATTTAAAAGGCGTGGAGTTTGCCATGACCGCGTTGTTTTTAATTATTTTTGCTGAAAACTGGATGAAAGAAAAAAATCACGAAAGTTCCTTATTAGGCTTAGGGTTGGCGTTGATTTGTTTATTACTGGTCGGTAAAGAAAACTTCCTGATCCCAACGTTAATCGGCATTTGGGGCATCTTAACCTTGCGTCGTCCTAAATTGGCGAAAAAATTACAACGTATCGAGCAGATTGAAGGGTAGGCAATATGACGCTTTTAGAACAAATAATGACTATCGCAGTGGCGGTGGGCGCAGTACAATTATCGCGTTTACTTCCTTTTTGGGTATTTCCGGCAAATCGTCCCATTCCCGAATATATTCGTTATTTAGGCAAAGTGCTGCCGGCGGCAATGTTTGGCATGTTGGTGATTTATTGTTATAAAAATATTGATCTCACCGGCGGCTATTTCGGTTTGCCGGATTTTATTGCCGGATTTATGGTATTAGTGCTGCATTTTTGGCAGAAAAATATGTTTTTATCCATGATCGTCGGTACCGGGTTATATATGTTTTTGGTGCAACAAGTATTTGTTTTATAATTAAAAACGGAAGTCGAAAAGTGCGGTAAAAATCACCGCACTTTTTATTAACACCGAAATATTTATTCTTGCCAATATTTTTTCTTTGTTGTTTGCCCTATACCGGGATTGAAGCTGTTCGTCGGATCAAGGGATTTATAAAATTTACGTAATTCGGGTTTAGCTTTATATAAATGACCGACATTATGCTCCGCCGGATATTGTGCACCGCGCTGATCGAGCAAATCCCACATTTGATGCTCTAACGCCAAGCAATCATGTCCTTTTTTAATAATATAGTCTTGGTGAAATACATGACACATAAAATGCCCATAATATAATTTATGGATGATTTTATGATCAATTTCTGTCGGTAGTTTTTCAAACCATTCTTGATCGTTACGACGTAACGCCACATCCAGTGCCACAATATCTTCCACTTGGTCTGAGTGAATTGCCCGATAACGAATTGCCGCTGATGCTACTGCAAAACGATGCAGCATTGCGGCTTGGGTTTCCAGGGCATTACATTCAAAATAATCGCCTTTTTGCTTATCAGAAAAATATTGCTGCAAATAGGTTTTCGCTTCTTGTACACCTTTACCTCCCATTTTTAAAATCAGATGGTGTTCGTATTTATCACGATAATTCCAAAGGTTTTTCGGCAAATGTTGTGGCAGCAGGTAAGACAAACTTTGCATGAGTTTATCGCTAAGATCCGTCGGTAAAATGCGACTTTTTTTCGCAATACGATCTATTTTCGCTTTTAATGTGAACAGGCGTGGAAGTTGATGCGTGCCAAATTTTTTGATGACCCAAAACGTATCTTTCCCATATTTTGCCGCGATATCAAAGGCATCACGATGAATATATTCGCCGGAAATTGGCAATTGTTCAAAGTTGGCAAGCATATGACGACGTAATTCATTGAGTACGGCAGTTTGATTTGTACCGATATAAAATACTGCAGTATTTTTTTCCAGTGGAAATGTGTCTAAACGCACAGCAAAAATCGCCAATTTGCCGGCACTGCCAGAGGCTTCATAATGACGAGCCGAATCGGCATTAAAACGTGCTGGCGTATCTTCATCAATTTGGCGCACGTGGTGACAATAGCAATGATCATGCCCTTTAGCATAATCTTGTTGAATATCTTTAGCTTGGTAGTATTGATTTTCTAAATTGTTTAATATTTCTTCCGGTTCATCACCAAGATAAATACCGAGGTGATTTTTTAATTCTAATTCGCCTTGCTCATTAAGTTGAGCATACAATGCCATTTCCGTATACGCCGGACCTCGTTGCACCAATGCACCGCCAGAGTTATTGCAGATCCCGCCGATAACTGAAGCACCGATACAAGAAGAACCAATGACTGAATGCGGTTCACGGTCATGCGATTTGAGTTGATTTTCTAATTCATTTAAGGTAGACCCGGGTAAGCAAATTACTTGATTGGCATGATTAATTAATTGAATACCGCTCATACGCATAACATTAATAATCACAATATCGCGATCATAATCATTACCGCTCGGTGTTGAACCACCGGTCAACCCTGTATTTGCAGCTTGTGTTATCACAATAACATCAGCCGCAACGCAAGTTTTTAGTATTCGCCAAAACTCCACTAAAGAGCCGGGGCGCAGTACTGCGATAGCATTTCCTGTGCCAAAACGATATCCATTACGATAAGATTCGGTTTTATCCGGATCGGTAATAATATGGCGAGCTCCAACAATTTGGGTGAGGGCAGAGATTAATTGCTGTGTTTGCATAATGTTATCCTTATTTTAGGTCTGATTTGTAACATTATTATAACAATATCTTATACGAAAGTTTTAGATTAAGCGTCAAAATGTGAGCAACTTAACAAAAAATCTATTTTTTATTCAATAAGTCTTTTAAGCTCGCTTTCATTTCCGACATTTGATTTTCATATAGCGCCTTGCTTTCGCGCTCATCAATCATATAGGAAATGGTTTCCGATAGGGTCATTTTCATTTTGCGGGAATATTTTGACAAACGGAGCCATACCGCATATTCCAAATCAATGGATTTTTTCTTGGTCGTTTGTTTTTCTGCGTTAAAAAAACGTTTTCGGCGTGCGCGAATGGCTTGATCCAATTTAACGATTAATTCTTCGGATAAATGTTTTTCAATCCATTCTTCAATTTGCACCGGCTGATGTTGGTAGGCAATAAATTGTTGAGTCATGCTTTCTTGCAAGCTGCGTTCCGAGTAACGGGTAATATTTTCTCCGTCGCGAGCTTTTTTGGTTAAATATACCCATTTCCAATTGGCTTCTTGATTTTCCAGTTTTTGGTATTTCATGGCATTTCTCTTATTTATTGGCTAACTTAGTGACGTGGTAACGTAAATTATCATACGCCTATTTATCTATTTTTTCTAGTAAATTTTACAGCGAAAATCATGGAAATATGCGATAATATTTCTTTTTAAAATGCTAACCGAAAGAGAATAAGAGTGACTTTATCTTTGGCAACCGAACAAAAACTGGATTGGCAAGATCTTACGCCAACCCTGAATATTCAAGGGCAATCCGGCGAATTTTCCGATTTTTTTACCTTGCAACCCGCAGCATCTTCGGCAATAAAACATTTTTTGCAAAATACGCACCGCACTTTATTGGTCTTAAAAGCTGATGATCAAACGGAATATGCCAAATTATTGGAAAAACACATACAATCGTTGCAAGCGCGGAATTTGTCAATTTCCGGTGTACGTTATGTTATCGAGCAGGGCGACAGCTTTTCTTTTCCGTCTATTTATATTGAGCCGGCACAATCTCTTGACGACAATTTTGCGGCACAAAAATCAGTGGCAACGGCATTGTATTTCGATCAAAGCCAATTGTTCGGCACAGTAAGGATACACCCCTGTTCACAAGATATTCAATTAAGCGCGGGCTTGGTACATCAATTGAATAATGGCGTATTAATTTTGAGCGCGGCAGCCTTTTTGTCGCAATCGGATTTGTGGCGACGCTTAAAACAGCTTTTATTAAGCAAAACCTTTAGTTGGTACTCCTTGCATCCTTATAAATCGTTACCTTGTCACATTCCGGATTGCCCGTTATCGTTGAAAGTTATTTTATTAGGTAGCCGCGAAGAATTAGCATTATTAAATGAAGTGGACGAGGAGCTTTATCATTGGGCGGATTATGCAGAAATTGAAAGTTATTTCACCTTAAATAACGCACAGGATCCGCAATTATGGCGCGATTATGTGGTGAACTTGGCAAAACAAGCGGGGTTGCCCAACCTTACCGATGATGGAGTAAATAAACTTTATCAGCTGTTGGTTCGAGAAACTGAAAGCCGCAGTTTGATTAGCATTTCTCCGTTAAAATTAACCGCACTTTTGGCAGATGCGGCAGCGTTTACCCAAGATAGTCCATTAAGTGCGGTCGTTTTTGAGCAATATTTTTTGCAAAAATATCAACAATATGGCTTTTTGCGTGAGCAAACTTACGGCGAAATTCTAAATGAACAAGTGTTTGTCGCCACTGATGGGGAAATGGTGGGGCAAATTAATGGCTTGTCAGTGGTGGAATATCAGGGAACGCCGATTTCGTTTGGCGAACCGTCGCGTATTAGCTGTATCGTGCAGTTTGGTGATGGCGAAGTGGTTGATGTAGAACGTAAAAATGAACTTGCTGGAAATTTGCATAGTAAAGGGTTGATGATTGCGGAAAGTTGCTTGGCAAATATTTTGGAATTGGCGTCACAATTGCCTTTTTCGGCGTCTATTGTATTTGAGCAATCCTATGCGGAAATTGATGGCGATAGCGCTTCGCTTGCCGGTTTTTGTGTATTAACCAGCGCGTTGGCGGATTTACCTTTGCCGCAGTCTATTGCGGTAACCGGCGCGATTGATCAATTTGGTTTGGTGCATTCCGTCGGCGGAGTAAACGATAAAATTGAAGGCTTTTTTACCTTGTGTGAACGTCGCGGTTTAACCGGTTCGCAGGGTGTTATTATCCCAAGTGCAACGATACATCAACTAAGCTTGTCTGAAGCGGTTGTTAGTGCGGTGAAAAATCATCAATTTTCCATTTGGGTGGTTGAAGATGTGTATCAAGCCTGTGAAATTTTATTCCGGCGCCATTTGGTTGAGGAGGAAAATATGGATTATTCTGCGGATAATCAACCGCTTTCCCGCTTAATTCAACAACGTATTGAATTGCGTTCCGAGCAACAGCAAAAAGGTGGCTGGTTGCGACGAGTATTTTGGGGGCGCTAGCGGGTTCTTTTGCCGACTCTTGAGTTTATATTGGAAGCATGAAGATAACATTTATTATTTTGCTCTATACAAAAGTGCGGTTGTTTTTTGTTTTATTTTAACTGATCCGATAAGTTGAGCTAACAGTTGTTAGCTGTATATTATTTTTAGCAATGCTGTTATACTGCTTAGAAGTTAAGGTATTCTGCGTAAATAAATTTGATTTAGAGGATTTAAATAAATGAACAACTGTACACCAAACAAGAAAAGCAGCTATAACTATGATGAGTTGTTGGCATCCGGACGTGGAGAGCTATTTGGTAAAGAAGGACCGCAATTGCCGGCACCGAGTATGCTGATGATGGATCGGGTTATTGAAATGAATGAAGAAGGTGGTTTGTTTCATAAAGGTTATGTTGAAGCAGAGTTGGATATTAAGCCGGATTTGCCTTTTTTTGGCTGCCATTTTATCGGTGACCCGGTGATGCCGGGATGCTTGGGGCTGGATGCAATGTGGCAGTTGGTTGGTTTTTACCTTGGCTGGATTGGCGGCAAGGGTAAAGGACGCGCGTTGGGTGTAGGGGAAGTGAAGTTTATCGGGCAAATTTTGCCGACTGCTAAAAAAGTGATTTATCGTATCAATATGAAACGGGTGATTAATCGTAAATTAGTGATGGGAATGGCTGATGGTGAGGTTGAGGTGGATGGTCGCGTCATTTACACGGCAACGGATTTAAAAGTCGGGTTATTCCAAGATACCTCTTGTTTTTAATTGCGTTATTTTTCATCTCACAGCATTCTTATCTCAATTTTCCCCAATTCGTTGTAAGAAAATGAATTGGGGCGCCTTTCGGTTATTCATCAATAATATCGATAAATTCCGCATTAAGTAATGTTGCCAAATCTTGCGGGGATAATTCCACACTTAAGCCGCGTTTGCCGCCGGAAACATAGATTTTATCGAATTGTAATGCCGATTGTTCAATCACGGTGGTCAGGCGTTTTTTCTGCCCGAGAGGGCTAATACCGCCGACTAAATAGCCGGAACTTTTTTGAGCAAACTCTTTATCCGCCATTTCCACTTTTTTCACATGGATAGCTTTCGCCGCTTTTTTAAGATTGAGCATATTCGCGGTGGGTAATACAAAACAGGCGAGTTTTTTTTGATCGCCATTTTCCGCGACGAGTAGCGTTTTAAAGGATTGATTTGGGTTTATACCTAATTTTTCAGCGGCTTCATCGCCAAAATGTGTATTATTCGGATCATGATCATAACTATGTAAAATAAAAGGAATTTTGTGTTTTTTGAGTAAATCAATTGCGGGTGTCATTTTCTTTTCCTTAAATAATTCAGTACAATAGCGAGATTATTTTACGCTGATTATTCAGTTAATGGGAGAAAAAATGTTAAAGATTGCCATTGCGGCGGAATTTGAGTTAGCCGAAAAAATTGTGGAAGCGTTAGAACAAACAGAGCTGAATGTGGAACAAATTGTGGCGGTGGAGATTTACCCTTTCGCCGAAGAACAGGGATTGCGTTTTAATCATAAAAGTGTGGCGCAAATGGCAGCGGATGAGGTGGATTGGAGTGAGTTTCAATATGCCTTTTTTGCTACCGACGTGGCACGCTCCAATTATTTATTACAAGCCGCTAACGCCGGTGTTGTGGTATTGGATTTATTGGGGATTTGCGCAGGGTTGCCGGATGTGCCGGCGGTGATCCCGACGATAAATGAGGCGCAATTAAGTGAGTTACACCGTAATATTGTTTCCTTGCCTAATCCGCAAGTGACGCAAGTGATTTTAGCAACAGCATCATTATTGCAGGATATGCCGGTGAAACACTTGAGCGTGACTTCATTACTGCCGGCGTCCTATACCAACGGGGAAACCGTAAATCGCTTAGCCGGTCAAACTGCACAATTATTAAACGGTATTCCTTTGGACGAAACGCAGCAACGTTTGGCGTTTGACGTATTCCCGCAAAACGGAGAACCGTTGGCAATGCAGGTGCAATCCTTTTTTCCGCAATTGGAAAGTGTTGTGTTACACGCGGTGCAAGTGCCGGTATTTTATGGAATGAGCCAAAAAGTGACCGCACTTTGTGATTATGCACAGATGGAAAGACAAATTGAATTATGGCAACAAAACCCATTTATTCAATATGATGCAGAGCAGGTGATTACACCGGTGATAAATGGTGAATGTGAAAATGGCGAAGCGGATGTAAAATTGCATATTAGCGGAGTAAGTGCGGTGGAAAGTGGCATCAGTTTTTGGACCGTTGCTGACGAACAACGTTTTAATATCGCGTTTCTCGGTGTCAAATTGTTGGAGAGGCTTTATCGAGAAGGCTATTAAATCAATTCCCTTTTCCCTAAAAACGACAAATTATTTTGTCGTTTTTTTATTGGCAATCATTTTTACAAAAAAACTCGTCGAACTTTATCAAGGCTTTTGCTACAATCGGTAGGAAAAACACCTATCTTTAGGATTGTTTTTCACGTTTATTTTTTACAACACATGGAAATAACAATGGAAAATCAATCTGTTCTACAAAAACTGTTTAAGTTACAAGAAAAAAATACGACTGCCAAAACAGAAATTATCGCCGGTATCACAACCTTTTTTACCATGGTTTATATCGTTTTCGTTAACCCATCTATTTTGGGTGATGCAGGAATGGATAAACAAGCGGTTTTCGTGACCACCTGTCTTATCGCCGCGTTCGGCACGATTGCCATGGGATTATTCAGTAATTTACCGATCGCGTTAGCGCCGGCAATGGGGTTAAATGCATTTTTGGCTTATGTGGTTGTCGGCAAATTAGGCTATTCTTGGCAAGTGGGGATGGGAACTATCTTTTGGGGGTCGGTCGGCTTATTTATTCTCACGATTTTTCAAATTCGTTATTGGTTGATGGCATCCATTCCGCTCGGATTGCGGGTTGGGATTGGCGCCGGTATCGGTTTTTTTATTGCCTTGATCGGGTTCAAAAATATGGGATTGGTAGTGGCGAGCCCGGCAACGCTGGTCGCATTGGGCGATTTACATAATCCGCAAGTATTAATGGGAGTTTTGGGCTTTTTTATAATTGTGGTGTTAGCCGCGCGTCATATTTATTCAGGCGTGTTGATTTCCATTGTAGTCACCACGTGCTTAGCCTTGTTATTTGATGATAATGTTGCTTTCCACGGGATTATTTCTATGCCGCCAAGTTTAGACGCGGTTATCGGCGAAGTGGACATTGCCGGCGCTTTGGATACCGCCTTATTGGGTATTATTTTCTCGTTTTTATTGGTCAATTTATTCGATTCCTCCGGAACCTTATTAGGTGTTGCCGATAAAGCGGGATTAAGCGACGAAAAAGGGCGTTTCCCGAAAATGAAACAAGCCTTGTATGTGGATAGCGTCAGCGCAGTTGCCGGTTCTTATATCGGTACTTCCGCGATCAGTACTTATATTGAAAGTGGCGCCGGCGTTTCTGTTGGCGGACGTAGTGGCATGACTGCTTTAGTTGTCGGCTTGTTGTTCTTATTGACCATTTTCTTTTCACCGTTAGCAAGCGTCGTGCCACCTTATGCCACAGCGGGCGCTTTGGTGTATGTGGGCATTTTAATGGCATCTAATTTAATTCGCGTACAATGGGATGATTTAACGGAAGCCACACCCGCCTTTATCACAGCTGCCATGATGCCATTTACCTATTCCATCACCGAGGGAATTGCTTTCGGCTTTATTAGTTATTGCGTGATGAAAGTCGGAACGGGGCGTTGGAAAGAAGTGAACGCGCCGGTTTGGGTCGTTGCGCTGCTCTTTATCGCCAAATTTATTTGGGTTGGCTAAGCCGCCAAATCTCAAGAAAGGTGTTCTACGGAACGCCTTTTTTGTGTCATTCGCTTTTTACTTTTATCCAATAGGGTGTACAATGAAAATCCATTGTTTTCCTTCCAATAAGGATATTATTATGCAAAAGATTTTATTTATTATCCATTCTGCCGCCTACGGAAACGAGAGCTTTTTCAGTGCCTTACGTTTAGCGTTGCAACTACAGGATCAATATAAAAGTGCGGTCGATTTAAAATTATTTTTGATGTCTGATGCAGTAACCGGCGGATTGGCGAAACAAAATCCGGCGGAGGGTTATCATGTGCAACAAATGCTGGAAATTTTGACCGCGCAAGGTGCCGCGATAAAATTATGCAAGACTTGTACCAATGCGCGCGGCATTACGGATGCCACGTTAGCAGAGGGCGTAGAAATCGGTACCTTGGCGGAATTAGCCGATTGGACGATGGCTGCCGATAAAGTGTTAAATTTTTAATCTTTTTTACATCTCGCAAACTGAAAAACACAGAAAATAATGACCGCACTTTGTGTTATATTTTTATGGTGTTTTTCGGTGGTTTAATATCAAGCGTGCTTAATCTCAACTTTTGGTAATATGACGACACAATCCTTAAATCCAATCTCCATGCCACTTCATTCGGTCAGCCTTATTGAAGCCTCTGCCGGTACCGGAAAAACCCATACCATGGTTTCCTTATATTTGCGTTTGTTATTACAAGCAGGAGAAAATTCCTTTCCGCAGGCGCTGAATGTGGAGCAAATTTTGGTGGTAACCTTTACCGAAATGGCAACCCAAGAGCTGAAAGAACGTATTCGAGAACGCATTTATCAAAGCAAACAACTGCTTATTCAATATCGCCAAACGCAAGATAAAACCGTATTGGCAAAGGATCCTTTTTTATTTGAGTTGGCAGACAGTATCACGGATTTAACGCAAGCCATTTCTCGTTTAACTCTTGCCGAACAAAATATGGATTTGGCGAAAATTTCGACTATTCACAGCTTTTGTTTGCAAACTCTTATGCAATATGCCTTTAATTCAGGTATTCATTTTAATATTGAGCTGCTAAGCGACGAACAGGAATTATTGCAACGTATCGTTAATGAATTTTGGCGCACACATTTTTATCATCAATCCGTTGCAGCAACACGTTATATTTTCTCCCAATGTCGCACGCCGGCGCAATTATTGGATAAAATTGCCTCGCAACTTTCCGGTGTCGAGTTAAAACCGCAAATTAATGCACCGCACTTATTAGACGGCGATATTTCCTCTTTTTTAAGCGCGATTAGTCCGTTGTTATTCGCATTAAACGAATTTAAACAAACTTGGTTAAATGTCGCGCCTGATTTACACGCACAGATGAAAGAAAAGAAAACCGTTCGTGCGGATTGGTTATCCTCCCGCTTTGCCGAGTTACACCTTTGGGCAAGTGATCCGAATAAAATTTCGGTCGCGGAAAAACTCCAGTATTTCACCACGGAGGCAATCAACAAAAGTAAAAATCCCGTGGAGCATCCGATATTTGCCGAAGTGGATCAGCTGATCGCTGAAATTGGTACACAAATTGACACTTTGGAAGCGGTTTTTTTATATCATTGCATTAACGCCATTCGGCAACGTTGGTTTGAATATAAATTAAATCATCACCAAAAAGGCTTTAATGATTTATTGCGTTTGGTGCATGATGCCTTGCATGGCGAGCAAGGAGAGCGTTTGGCGGAATTAATTCGGCAGCAATTTCCTTTTGCCATGATTGACGAATTTCAGGATACGGACGCACTGCAATATCAAATTTTTGCTACGGTTTATCTTTCTCCACAAGCGAAAGATTGCGGATTTATTATGATTGGTGATCCGAAGCAATCTATTTATAAATTTCGCGGTGCCGATATTTTTACTTATCTTAAAGCGGCAAAACAAGCGCAACAACGTTACACGTTAACGGAAAATTGGCGTTCCGGTCAGCTGCTGATTGACTGTGTTAACCGCTTTTTTGATTTTCAGCAACCGCCGCCATTTTTATACCAAGATATTCAATTTTTACCGGTGCGGGCGGGGAGCGAGAAAGCAGATTTTGTGTTGAACGGAAAAATTGAACCGCCTATGCGTTGTTATGTGGGAGAGGCGAAAAATTTTGCCGACTGTTGTGCTAATTCCATTCAGCATTGGCTAAAAAGTGCGATGGAAAATCAAGCCAAAATCGCAGAAGATCCCTTACAAGCCAAAAATATCGCAGTGTTAGTGCGCAGCGCGACGCAAGCGGAAATGATTAAACAAGCCTTATTGGCGCGGGGCATTGCTTCGGTGTATTTATCTGATAAAAGCAATGTAGTTGACAGCCCTGTGGCAATGGAGTTGCTACAAATTTTGTATGCCTGTTTTAATCCGTTAAGCGAAAGAACCTTGTTGCGCGCTATTTCTTGTAGCCTTTTTGCCTTAAGCTGCGAGCAGTTGTACCGCATTCGACAAAATGAAAACCAATGGGAAATGTGGGTTGAAACTTTTCTTGCTTACCGAAAGTTATGGCAGCAACAAGGTGTGTTGGTTATGTTGCATTATTTACTGCAAGAACAACAAATTAGCGAAAAATTATTGGCACAGCCACAAGGGGAACGTAAATTAACGGATTTTTTGCATTTAGCGGAATTATTGCAACAAGCCGCCCGTTTAAATGAGACGGAAGCGGCGTTATTACATTGGTTTGAAAAGCAAATTCAAGGCAAAGCGCGTTTAACGGAAAATATCCGTTTGGAAAGCGAAAGGGAGTTGGTCAAAATCGTGACTATCCACAAATCTAAAGGCTTGGCTTATGATGTGGTGTGGCTACCGTTTATTGCCAACGCATGGATTAATTACAGCGATCCGATAGAAACCTATTATGATAGCGACGCAGATGAAGTGTTTTGGGATATGAATGGTGCGCACGCCGACGAACGTTTGCAAGAAAAAATGGCGGAAGAATTGCGTTTATTGTACGTTGCCTTAACTCGCGCGAAATATCAGGTAGTGATGGCGTTGCCGGAACAATTTAAAGACAGTTGGAGCGCGTTGTTATATTGCCTTACGCAAGGGAAAATCGGTGATCAGCCGAAAATTAAAGCTAAATTTGATAAAAGTGTGGTCAATTTAATTGAAAATTTAAAATCTCTGTCAGCGAATTTAGCCATTGAGATACAACCGATTGACACTTTAGAAATATTGCCGCCTTTATCTGATGTTGTGCCGGAAGAACCATTGAGCAGTGCGTCATTTCATGGGTATATTCAACGGGATTGGCAAGTCAGTAGTTTTAGTAAATTATTGGAGCGGCATCAACGTTTATTGGCAGAGCAAAATGCGGAACGGAGTGGTGAAAGTGCGGTGGAAATATCGCCGATTTCTGATGCGGCAAAAGATTATGATCGGCAATTTACCACAGAGGAAATGCCTAAGGAAATTATCTCGCCAATAAGCGAGGAAGCGGAAATTACACCTTATCCTTCGGGTTTTTCTCCCCTTGATTTTCCTCATGGATCTCATATCGGTACCGTATTGCACCGCTATTTTGAGAAATATGATTTTGCGCAATTCACTGATGCCGATAAGTTGCGAGATTTTTGCCATGGATTAATGTTGAGCGAAGATTGGGTAGTACCTCTGCAGCAATGGTTTAATGCTATTTTACATACGCCATTAATTGCCAATGAAAGCCTGAATTTGGGGCAAATTTCGCGTAAAAACGCGTTGCGTGAGTTGCAATTTTATTTACAGGTCAACCAAAAATTTAGCGCGAAAAAATTTAATTTGTTACTTGAAAAATATCATCATTTAAAATCTAACCCATTAATTTCTTACGAATTTAACGGAATGTTACGCGGTTTTATCGATTTGGTTTTTCGTCATCAAGGTAAATATTATATTGTGGATTATAAATCCAATTTTTTAGGCAGCCTCGCCGCTGATTATGCCCCGTCGGCATTAACGCAAGTGATGTTAAACAGCCATTATGATTGGCAATATTTGTTGTATTGCGTGGCGTTACACCGTTATCTGAAATCGCGCGATCCGGATTATCAATATGAACGCCATTTTGGCGGCGTAATTTATGCTTTTTTGCGCGGTATGAATGGGCAACCTGCCCCGTCCGGGAAAAGCGGGCAAGGGATATTTTTTGATAAACCTGACCTGCGACTCATTGAGGGATTGGAGGAGCTGTTTTAATGTTAGCTTTATTGCAACAATTACAAGAAAAAAAGTTGATTAATGTCGGGGATTATTATTTTGCCAAATTTATCGCTGATAAATCGCAGTCGCAAACTTATCCGCCAGAAAAACAAAATTTAGCGATTTTTTTAGCCGCACTTTGTAGCTATCATTATCAGCAAGGGCATACTTGCGTCGATTTATCGGAATCGGTTTTGTCGGATGCCTTTTATTTGCCGAAAAGCGAGTTTTATTATTTGACGGAAATTCGAAAAAAAATCAAAGAATTACCGGTCTCGCAATGGCAATCTTTGCTGGCTGATCATGTTGCTTTTAGCGACGATCCAACGAAAAAAATGCGCCTTTTGTATTTCAATATAACGCTTTGTATTTTTATCGTGTGTGGCAAGATGAACAGCGGATTGTACAATATTTGCACCATGCAACGACCGTTTCGGCTTCTTTATTAGTATTTCCTATCAAGCAAATTGCTCAGATTATGCAGCGTTATTTTCCTTATCAAGATACCGATAATCGCCCTAAAATTGCAGTGGCTACCGCTATTCGTCAGCCATTTTGTTTGATCACCGGCGGACCGGGAACCGGAAAAACAACCGCTGTGACCCGTTTATTGTTAGCGTTGCAGGATCTGCATCAAGGAAAGCTGCGTATTAAATTAGCCGCACCGACGGGAAAAGCGGCAGCGCGTTTAAAAGAAAGTATGCAAAAAACCTTGGTGTTTTTGCAGAATAAAGAAAATATTCAATTAGATAAAGCCATTTTAGATGTTATTCCAACGGAAGCGGAAACCCTTCATCATTTACTTGGTGTGTCTTATTTTGAGGGAAGCACTAAATATCATGCGAAAAACCCGCTACCTTTGGATTTATTGGTAGTTGATGAAGCCTCTATGATTGATTTAACCTTGATGGCAAAATTATTGGCGGCGCTCAAACCGACGACCAAATTGATTTTGTTAGGAGATAAAGATCAATTGGCGTCGGTAGAAGCGGGCGCGATTTTGGCAGAATTGGGGCAGTTTTCCGAACGAGGGTATCGTCCGCAGCAAGCGGATTATCTGCGTCAAGTTGTCGGGAGCGACATTGCAGAATGTCGTGATGGCGCGGCAATCGGTGACAGTTTATGTCATTTGCTGGTAAGTCGGCGTTTTGGCGATAAACCGCACATTGCGCAATTGGCGAATTTGATCAATAACCGGCAAAGTAAAGCCGCTTGGCAATTATTAACGCAGGCAACAGAAAATGAAATTCACTTAGTGGATTTTGACAGTTTGAACGACCGATCATCAGAATTGTCCATCAAGGAAAATATGGCGACTTGCGTGAATGCTGTAGTTGAAAGAGCGGTACATTTTTATCACGATTATTTGCTGATTCTTCAACAAGTGGTGGCGCAGAATTTGCCGGTTTCCGAACATTTACCGCGCATTTTTACCGCCTTCAATTCTGTGCGATTTTTGACCGCACTTCGCATTGGTGAATTGGGTAGCGAATATTTAAATCAAGCGATCGCCGAGCGTTTGCGTCAAGTGGGATTGGTGAATTTTCAGCACAGTCGCGACAGTTACTTGGGAAAACCCGTGATGATTACGCAAAATGACAGCAATATTCGCTTATCCAACGGGGATGTCGGGCTTTATATTACAGAACGAGAGGGCGATAAAATTCGCGGAAAATACTGGTTTGAAAACGGGAAAAGCGAACTTGCCAGCCGTATTCCAAGCCATGAACCGGCGTTTGTGATGACGGTACATAAATCCCAAGGGTCGGAGTTTGATCATACCTTTTTGGTGTTGCCGACTGAACCGAATCCGGTATTAAGCAAAGAATTGGTTTATACCGGCGTCACGCGAGCGAAAAGCCAGTTGACGATTTTTGCCAATCGGTTAAGTTGGGAAAGTGCGGTGAACAAACAAACTACACGCCAAAGTCGGCTAGGGCAGGGATTAGTTTTAGCAGAATTGGCGGAAAAAGAGGGGGAAGTCGAGGTCTAAACGATAAAAGTGCGGTGATTCTTTTGCGATTTATTCCTACTAATGGCGAAAAAATTATCATATTTTTGACCGTACTTTGGCGAATAAAATTAATTGTCAATAAAAAATTGGCTTTTGGATAAAACTCTTGTATAATCTCGCGACCCTGTAAATGTGTTGGATTCCCACCGCGCATTATTTTGTCGAGATCGCACTCGAAGGGGTGAAGATTAAGATAACTGGTTGTGTCTGAATTTTAGACACTGGGTATTAATATTATTTTATTGGTAATTAATTAATGAAAACTTTTGTAGCAAAACCGGAAACGGTCAAACGCGACTGGTATGTAGTAGATGCGACAGGTAAAACTTTAGGTCGTTTAGCTACTGAATTAGCACGCCGCTTACGTGGTAAACATAAAGCTGAATATACTCCGCATGTTGACACCGGTGATTACATCATTGTTATTAATGCGGACAAAGTTGCCGTAACCGGCAATAAAGAAAGCGATAAAATTTACTACTGGCACACAGGCTATGTAGGTGGCATCAAACAAGCGACTTTTGCAGAAATGATCCAACGTCGTCCGGAAGCTGTGATTGAGATTGCGGTTAAAGGTATGTTGCCAAAAGGTCCATTAGGTCGTGCAATGTTCCGTAAATTGAAAGTGTATGCAGGTTCAACTCATGAACACGCAGCACAACAACCACAAGTTTTAGATATTTAATCACGGGGTTAGGAAAATGGCAGAGAATCAAAACTACGGCACAGGTCGCCGCAAAAGCTCTTCAGCTCGTGTATTTATCAAACCGGGCAGTGGTAAAATCACTATCAACCAACGTGAATTAGACGTGTATTTCGGTCGCGAAACTTCTCGCATGATCGTGCGTCAACCATTAGAATTGGTTGAATTAACTGATAAGTTAGACCTATACGTTACGGTAAAAGGTGGCGGTATTTCAGGTCAAGCGGGTGCAATCCGTCACGGTATCACTCGTGCATTGATGGAATACGATGAAACTCTACGTCCTGCATTGCGTGCAGCGGGCTTTGTTACCCGTGATGCTCGTCGCGTTGAACGTAAAAAAGTGGGTTTACACAAAGCGCGTCGTCGTCCACAATATTCTAAAAGATAGTGCGACAAGGTGTCGTACTTATGGCAATAATCTCCTTATATATCAAGGGGTTATTGCTGGGAGTGGGTGGTATTATACCACCTATTTCCAACTTTTCAAGTATTCCTTGGGGGTACTTGGGAAGACAGGCAAGAGACGGAGCGTTGCTCAAAATCTTGTTCTAAGTTGGGAAAGTAAATGAACCAACTCGAAAGGTTGTAAGGTATGATCTTCACTTTATATGTACTTGATACAATCGTCAGTATCAAGAGGAGTAAGAAAGCAAGGTCCGCAAACCGAAGTTACCCATACTTCCCGTTTAGGTGTAACCTAAAGACCATCTACTTGTAAAAGGAGATGAGTTGGGTTGTTAAAACCCCAGAGCAGAGTAAATTTACAGCACCTACTATAAATAAAGTCCCCAATATGCCTCAGCACTCTGGAAGAGGCATTCAAACTAAGATAATGGTTATATCTTAGGGCGTGAGTGTCAGCTTTACTATATTTATTTTCACCTCGCAATCTGTACATAACAGAATGCTACACAATAGTGAATAAAAACATTAATGACAAATGTGTTTTTTGTCAGTTTTTAGGAGCTAGAGATGTCTATACCTTAAATTCCCGTTACATATCCTCATAATACAGACGATTAGCTAGGAGTAGCTATCCAAACCTAATCAGACGATTATGGGCAATGAACGAAGAATTTTGATATAAACAATCGCCATCCGTTGGATGGTTAATCGGTGAATTAGGAAGCGGAAGCTCGGACTTATTTAGCATAGGAAACTAACTTAGTAAGTAGGCGTAAGCTGTTATCATCATTGTTGCAATTAAATTATCTGAAGATATAAGCCGTACAGATAAAATTAATGAGGCAACCTGTTATATGGCTAACAGTAGTCTAGGGAAAGTGCATCACTGGCAACGGTTTTGTGCGGAGCATCCTGACAATGTACTCCCCGTAAGGGTCAATCACTACCGTGAGGTAGGATTGAGATAGGATGAACAACACATCTTGAGAGAGGCTAGACTGGATAGAAAGATAAACGTAAGTGAACCGTTGATAAACCTCGTTAGGAAGAAAGAGCCTACGGTTGTTATTGGCTTAGACCAAAATGGTATGCAGTCGGTTATTCCTTTTATCTTTGGGAATACGCCATCAAAGCACTGTCGGGGAACAGATGGTATCTTCACTATCCGTGTGATGATAATGGAACTTGGTAAGCCTGTATTTTCGCCTTGATTACAAGGCAGGTTGAGCGTAAGTGAGACTGTTGGAAGTGCAGGTAAGGGAGGTTGGAAAAAGCGAAAGCTACGCTGTAATGGCGTAGATAGGGCATGAAACAGGGCTCACTCGAAAGAGGGCAGACTTCCAACTGGTCTTTCATCGTAAGATGAGTAGCAATTCCTTTGAGGGTTATTAGTATTGGTCTGCCCAGTAAGGGCAGTTTTAAAGTTTTCTTGCCTTTATTGGGAGGGAACAGACTAATAACGAATGTAAATAATTTAAAGAAAAGCGAGCGTTAGGCTTGCAGACTAATTAACTTGATTAGTCAGTATCAGGTTGGGAAGACCCGACCACCTAACGCCCGTACTCTTTAACCCAATTGGTTACAAGAGCGGTTAAAACTATCGGTAAACGGTAGTTCCTCTTGTAACCAGACGATTGTTTACAAGCGAGGAATTTAACCCACTACCGAGACCTTTTAACTTACCTTGTAATATCAGAGGTAGGTATGAAAGAGCGCAAGCATTATACTAAAAAGTTAGCTTGCAATCCAGCGACCTCGCACATATCCGATTGGCATTATGTCGATTGGCATAAAGCAGAAAAGTATGTGAAAGGAATGCAAATTCGGATTGCGAAGGCGACATTGGAAGGCAATTGGCGTAAGGTGAAAAACTTACAACGAATGCTAACCCACTCACATTACGCCAAATTAATGGCAGTAAAGCGAGTGACGGAAAATCAAGGCAAACGGACAAGTGGTGTTGACAAAGTGCTTTGGGATAGCCCCAATGCAAAATGGCAAGCGGCATGTTCATTGACGGAAAGAAGATATAAACCCAGTCCATTAAAACGGGTATATATACCTAAACCCAATGGGAAGAAACGTCCGTTAGGGATACCGACAATGAAAGATAGAGCTATGCAAGCCCTTTACTTGTTAGCATTACAACCCGTGGCAGAAACAACCGCAGATAAGGGGTCATATGGATTTAGGCTGAACCGCTCAACCGCGGACGCCATTACCCATATACACCAGATATTCTCGCGGAAAGGCAAGAAAACCAATCAACCGGTTGAATGGGTGCTAGATGCAGACATTGCAGGTTGTTTTGACCACATTAGCCACGAATGGCTATTAACGCATATCCCTATGAATAAACGGATACTGCGAAAATGGCTAAAAGCGGGAGTAGTCGAATTCGGTCAATTAAAACGGATAGAAGAAGGTACCCCGCAAGGTGGAATAATCTCACCAACGCTGGCTAACATGACATTGGATGGATTAGAAAAACTCCTTGAACTTCATTTTGGAGAAAAAGGTAGTAAGAAAATCCGGGAGAACAAAACCTATGTAGTCAGATATGCAGATGACTTTATTGTGTCCGGTAAAACGAAAGCATTACTTGAACAACAAGTCATCCCACTAATACGGGGCTTTTTGAAAGAAAGAGGATTAACCCTTTCAGAAGAAAAGACCAAAGTGGTGCATATTGAACAAGGTTTTGACTTTCTAGGTTGGAATGTAAGACGTTTCAAAGGAAAGATACTGAATAGACCAAGCCAAAAGAATGTGAAAGCATTTTATAGCAAAGTCAAAGCGGTGATTTCCAAAATGAAAATGGCGAAACAGGAAAACCTAATAAAAGTGCTTAATCCAATGTTACGAGGATGGGCAAACTATCATCGAAGTCAAGTGGCAAGTAAGGCGTTTGGACGGATAGATATGTTAGTTTGGAAAGCCTTATGGAAGTGGTGTAGACGAAGACATGCCAATAAGAATAAGCTGTGGATAAGGGAAAAATATTTCCATGACACAGCAATTCGGAAATGGGTGTTTGGTGGAACATATACCAACACAAAAGGTGAAAGGCACCCAATTGATTTATTCTATTGCAGTGCAGTAAAAATCAAACGACACATAAAAATTCAAGGGGGATATAATCCGTTTCTACCAGAATGGGAATTATATGGAGAAAAACGCAGACAGGAACGTCTATATGAAGAACAATCACATAGACGACAATGGCAAGCGCTATATAAAACCCAACGGGGCAAATGTGCGTTATGTGGAGAACCAATAACCAAAGAAACGGGATGGCACGACCATCATATTGTGTACCAAATGTTTGGCGGTAGTGATGCGTTAAGTAATCGCTGTTTGGTTCATCCAAATTGTCACGTTAAAATTCATGCCTTGAAATTAGACGTAGTGAAACCGGCTTATGGCTAATAGAAAGGCTTGAGCTGTATGCGGAGAAATTCGCTCGTACAGTTCTTAGAGGCGGAGATAGAATTCTATTTTGGTTTTTTTGTCAAAACAGACTTTTTTAGTATAACCTTTGGAAATTCACATACGCTTTGTGGTAGAATGTCTCACTAGCTTTCAATTTTATTTTTTAGTCGTCGGAGGAATAGATGACAAGCGCTGCAAATAAACGTTCAATAATGACGCTTTTTTCGAATGAAACAGATATTTATTGCCATCAAGTGCGCATTGTACTGGCAGAAAAAGGGGTTGCTTATGAAACGGAAGTTGTGGAACCGCAGGTAATTTCTGAAGATTTAGTGGAGTTGAATCCTTATGGCACCATTCCGACTTTAGTCGATCGCGATTTGGTGTTATTTAATTCACGTATTATTATGGAATATCTTGATGAACGTTTTCCTCACCCCCCCTTGATGCCGGTTTATCCTGTTGCACGTGGAAAAAGTCGTTTATTGATGTTGCGTATTGAGCAAGATTGGTATTCTTTATTGGAGCAAGCGGAAAAAGGAAGTGATGAAGAAAAAGCGGATGCCTTAAAACGCTTGAAAGAAGAATTACTGGCAATTGCACCGATTTTTACCCAAACTGCGTATTTTATGAGCGAAGAATTTAGTTTAGTGGACTGCTATATCGCGCCTTTATTATGGCGTATGCAACAATTAGGCGTCGAATTTAGCGGTGCCGGCAGTAAAGCGATTAAGGCTTATATGGATAGAGTATATCAACGGGATTCTTTTTTACAGTCTGTCGGAGAGTCTACTCCGAAGAGCTTAATGGATTAAATAGGTTAGTTTATGGAATATAAAGCATCTCCTAAACGCCCTTATTTATTAAGAGCTTATTACGATTGGTTGGTCGATAATGAATTCACGCCTTATTTGGTGGTTGATGCGACCTATCCTATGGTGAAAGTTCCGGTAGAGTATGTGAAAGATGGGCAAATTGTGTTAAATCTTTCGGCAAATGCTACGGGTAATTTGGCGTTAACTAATGATTTTATTCAATTTAATGCGCGTTTTCGTGGTATAGCACAAGATATTTATATTCCAATAGGCGCCGCATTAGCGATTTATGCCCGTGAAAATGGAGATGGAGTGATGTTTGAGCCGGAGCCTTTTTATGATGAACAAGAACACACGACTACCACAGAACAACCGTTAAGTTTTGCCGAAGCGGTGGATAAACCGAAAACGGAATCTAAAACCGAAAAAATAATAAAAAATCAGCGACGCATTTACGAATTGTGAAATAAGCCGCTTAAAACACACGTTATCTAACTAAAAAAGTGCGGTCTTTTTTGCGTTATTTTTATATAAAAATCCCCACATCAAGTGGGGAAGGTTTTGATTAGAAGTTGGCGTTACGTGGTGTGCGAGGGAACGGGATAACGTCACGGATATTTTGTACACCGGTGACATACACGATCAAACGTTCAAAACCAAGCCCAAAACCGGCGTGTGGAACGGTACCGTAACGACGTAAATCGCGATACCACCAGTAATCTTCCGGATTTAGTCCCATTTCAGCCATGCGTTTGTCTAATACATCAAGGCGTTCTTCACGTTGTGAACCACCGATAATTTCACCAATTCCCGGCGCTAACACGTCCATTGCCGCAACGGTTTTTCCGTCGTCATTTAAACGCATATAAAATGCTTTAATATCTTTTGGATAATTTTTCACCACCACAGGCGATTTAAAATATTCTTCCGCCAAATAGCGCTCATGTTCGGAAGATAAGTCGATCCCCCAAGAAACTGGAAATTCGAATTTTTTATCCGATTTTAATAATACTTCAATCGCATCGGTATAATCGATTTGCGCAAAATCAGAATTAATAAAGTTTTCCAAACGGGTAATGACCGTATTATCTACGTGTTTTTCAAAGAATTTTAAATCATCTTGGCGTTCATTTAACACAGCACGGAACACGTATTTCAACATATCTTCCGCCAATTTTGCATTATCTGCTAGGGTTGCAAATGCAATTTCCGGCTCAACCATCCAGAACTCCGCCAAGTGGCGAGTGGTGTTGGAGTTTTCTGCGCGGAATGTTGGACCGAAGGTATAGATTTTACTTAATGCACAAGCATAGGTTTCGCCGTTAAGCTGACCGGAAACGGTTAAAAAGGATTCTTTACCAAAAAAATCTTGTGAAAAATCTACCGCACCTTTATCGGTGCGTGGTAAATTTTCAAGATCTAAAGTGGACACTCGGAACATTTCACCCGCTCCTTCCGTATCGGAGGCAGTAACTAACGGGGTGGCAACCCAGTAAAAGCCTTGCTCATGGAAAAAGCGGTGAATTGCTTGTGCTAAGCAATGGCGAACACGCGCAACTGCGCCGATAATATTTGTGCGCGGACGAAGATGCGCGACTTCGCGTAAATATTCGATACTGTGGCGTTTGGCTGCCATAGGATAAGTTTCCGGATCTTCTACCCAACCGCTAACTTCAACCGTTTCTGCTTGTAATTCAACTGATTGACCTTCTGCCGGCGACTCAACAATGATCCCTGTTACGATCACAGAACAACCGGTTGTTAAATGTAGCACTTCATTTTCGTAATTTTGAATATCGTTGTTTACGATAGCTTGAATTGGATCAAAGCAAGAACCGTCGTAAACCGCTAAAAACGAAAGTCCCGCTTTGGAATCGCGACGTGTACGTACCCAACCGCGAACCGTTACTTTTTCACCGACTGAAACTTTACCCTGTAAAACTTCAGCAACAGATGCAATTTTTGTCATATCAACCTCAATGCAATAAAATTGAATAAAAAAACTCGCCTAGTTTACCGCAACTTCGGTAAATTACCAAAATGAATTAAATTTTTTATTTTTGTGAAAATATTCACAGAATTGCAAATATCGCCTTGTTTTTTTTAAGGTTACTGGTATAAAGGGGAAAAGATTTTAATAACTTCAAATAAACCATTAGGACGATTATGGCAAAGGTAAGAAAGGAAGACAAATTACCGCTAAAATTAAAACAATTAGGTAAAATTTATCAATTAATTGAACAATTTGAAGAAATTTCACGTATTGATCTATCCAAATTATCTCGACTTGCACCGGCAACAATTACCGCGTTGACCAGACAGTTGATTGATGAAAAATTAATTATTGAAAGAGCGGTGCAAAATACAGAGTCGCGCGGACGACCTGCAGTCGGATTATGCGTTTCTCCTTTTTATTGGCAATCTATATGTGCTATTTTGATTGAAGATCATTTTGACATTTTGTTATGTGGCTTGGATGGGGCGCCAATAGAACAGGCAATTTATCCGTTACACAGTGATGACTTTGATCATTTAGACCAATTTTTGCTTAATTGTGTGCAGCATTTTATGTCAAATATTCAGCCGAAACTCAACCACCCAATGACATTTTCTATTGCGGTGGCGGGGGAGTTGGACAAATCAACGCAAAATCTGGTTCGCTTAGGTAAACGAACACTGGATTTAAATTTGCGTGCCTTATTTGAACCGCACTTTGATATTCCGATTTTGATTACAGAATATTTCCAAACCTGGTTATATGCGGAAAATACCTTAGGTAGCGTGATTGGCTGTGATAATGTGTTATTTTTGCAATTGGATGATGTAATCAATTTAGGTGTTTTGGTACAAGGCGAGCTGCTTTATCATAAAGAATACAAAAAAATTAATATTGATAAACTGATTGTGCCGAAAGATAACCTATTGCAAGAATTGATTAATATTCATTTGCCGGAATTGGAACGTTATCAATTGACTAATCAAATTACTCACAAGGCAATTTATCAATTAATTGATCAGCTTTATCCTAAAAATGTATTGGCGAATAAAAATGATAAAATTCAATTTTTATGCCAAAAAGCCAATGATGGCGATAAAAGTGCGGTCAATATTTTGTATTTTATTGCGGATACTTTGGCGTATGTGTTGATGAATTTAGTGAATATTTTCTCCTCCGAAAAAATTATGTTCAGTTCCAGTTTATTATCTGCGAAAGATATTTTCCTGCCTCGCTTGAATGCAACCTTAGCAAAAAATCTCGTCAATACGCCACATCAGACTGAAGTAGTGATCAGCCAATACCAGTGGAATAGCCCTGTAGTATTAACCTCCGCAATTAAACAGGGAATTTATAACGGTAGTTTGTTAACACATTTGATCAAATCTGAAACTTAATTTAACAAAACTTGTGTTAGCTCAATATTTTTGATAAAAAATTGGTTTAGAATTTTCTCCAGTTTAATAAAGGAGATGACCAATGAGTAGCTTTTTTGTCACTGGAACAGATACCAATGTCGGGAAAACAATTTCCAGTCGAGCAATTATTCAAGCATTACAAGCGAAAAATATCCGTATTGTCGGATATAAACCCATTGCGTGTGGACAGGATGATCCGATTTATGTTGATTTACAACAAACTCAAAAAGACGATTATGGTACGCAAGATAATCCGGATGTATTGACATTGATGCATTCCACGAAAGAAAAAGTCTCCTATCAAGACGTAAATAGTTATACCTTCGTGCATACCATGCCGATGTTGACTACAGATTGCGAGATTATTGATATTGAAAAAATTAATCGCGATTTAAAACGCTTGACGGATCAATACCAAACCGTTGTTGTTGAAGGATCTTTCGGTTGGTTGACGCCAATGAATAAAACACATAGTTTTGCCAGCTGGGTGGCATCTCATCAAATGCCGGTAGTTTTAGTCGTTGGAATTAAAGAAGGGTGTATCAATCATGCATTATTAAGTGTGGCAACAATTAAACAATCCGGTTTACCGCTACTGGGCTGGATTGCGAATCGAATTAATCCGGGATTAGGATATTATGCCGAAATTATTCGCTTGCTTAGTGATAAAATTGATGCCCCGCTGTTGGGACAAATTCCTTATGTGCATAGACCGGAAGAACAGGAGTTAGGGCAATATATTACCAATGTTGAGCGTTTAACCTATATGCAAAAAGAGTTAGTGAAATAATTCTTCCATGGAAAAAATTAAATCGTATATAATTTACTCGAAATGAGGGATTTATGTACGGTTTTTTATTATAGCGTAAATGTTGATTTTACATAAGTAAATTTTTCATTTTTTCTTACTTTTAAATTTATTTAATATTCAATTAGTTATCATTTTTTAATGAATAAATTTGCCATTGTTTACGTAAAATAATGTAAATCTTATTTCATTCTTGATAAATTGTATTATACTTAAATCTGTTCTTTAGAGCGTGATATTTAATCGAACATGCTCTTCATTTTTATTATTTTATTCAGGAGTAAAACATGAAAAAATCAGTATTGGCTGTGTTAGTGTTAGGTGCGACTTTATCTTTAAGTGCTTGTTTCGATAAAGATAGCAAAACTGGGGAACAAGTTGATAATGCGAAAGCAAGCATGACCGAAGCTAAAGATGCAGTAGTGAAAGCCGCAACCGACGTTAAAGATGCGACCGTGCAAGCGACTTCAGAGATGAAAGATAACATCTCTGCAAAAGCAACAGAAATGAAAGAGGCGGTAGTGCAAAAAATTGAAGAGGTGCAATCAGCTGTAAATGAAAAAGTGAATGAGTTAACCGAAAAAGCAACTGAAACTAAAGAGGCAGTGGCAGAGAAAACCGCTGAAGTAGAAAATGCAGTAGCTGAAAAAGCGGATCAAACTAAAGATGCTGCTACAGAAAAAGCAATTGAAGTGAAAGAAGCTGCAGTTGAGGCAAAAAATGCTGCGGCTGAAAAAGCGACTGAAGCAAAAGATGCGGTAATGGACAAAGTTAACCAAGCAGCTGAGCAAGTAAAACAAGCAACGGAAACTAAATGATCTGAAATTTGTTTTTTGGAACCGGAAAGAGAGCACATTTTCCGATTTCGTTATTTATTGTTAAATTCATTTTCATTTATTCCAATTTTTGTTAGAATAAACGAAATTTTGGGGCTGATTCTGGATTCGACGGGATTAGCGAAGCCCAAGGTGCAGGTCGAGGTGCGGTAGGCCTCGTAAATAAACCGCAAAAAAATAGTCGCAAACGACGAACAATACGCTTTAGCAGCTTAATAACCTGCTCATAGCCTTCGCTCCCCAGCTTCCGCTCGTAAGACGGGGATAATGCGGAGTCAACCCTAAACGAGATCGTGTGGACGCTTAGGCTTGGAGATCGAAACACTAAATTGAATCAAGCTAGCTTATTGCTTGCGTGTCTGTCCGCTGGTAGCAAGTGAAATTAAAGACGAGACTAAACCTGTAGTGCTAAAGGTAGAGAAATTTCGGACGGGGGTTCAACTCCCCCCAGCTCCACCAAAACATATTCCAAAGCGATTTTATGAAATCCTAAAACCCCTTGAAAATACTGACTTCAAGGGGTTTTTTATTGCCTATGCGTTCCTATGAAATCCTATAAAACCCTAGACTTTTAGTTATACGTTTAGTTATACTAGCCGAGCATATAACTAAAGCCGTATAACTAAAACAGAATATCAGTATAAATATCATGTAGTTACAGCGATATTACTATACCTATTTTTTGTAGATAGTTATACGGAACAAGGGGTGATTATGGCACGCACAACCAAACCGCTAAACAGCACGCAAATAGAGAAAGCAAAACCACAAGCAAAAGAATTTACATTAGCAGACGGGAAAGGGCTTTATTTGCTGATTAAGCCTAATGGGGCTAAGTTATGGCGGTTTAATTATTACAAGCCTTTCACACAGCCAAAGAAAAGGGTTTTAATCAGTATTGGGCGTTATCCCGATGTATCACTACAACAGGCGCGCCAAATTCGAGATGATTTTAATGCTCTACTCACTCAAAACGTCGATCCGCAAGAACACCGCGAGCAAGAACAGCAAGCAAAACTAGCTGAATTAAATAATACTTATGAATCTGTTGCGTGGGCGTGGTTTGAGTATCGCAAAACAAAAAAGAATTTTTCTGCTGATTATCAAAAAGATGTAATTAGTTTAATCAAGCGCAATTTACTGCCGCACTTTGGGCATTTACCGATTACGTCAATTACTGCGCCAATGGCTTTAAAGGCGTTTAAACCGTATCAAGACGCCGGCACGTTAGAAAAACTTAAGCGCACCATTCAAAAGCATAACGAGATTATGACTTATGCGCTACACCGTGAAATGATTACATTTAACCCGACAGCCAATATTTCAAAGGAATTTGATTCACCTACGGTTGAACATTTTAAAACGATTAAGCCCGAAGATTTAGGCGAGTTTATGTACACGTTGAACAATGCTCAAATCAATTTGCTAACTCGTTATTTGATTTTGTGGCAACTTTTAACAATGACACGCCCGAATGAAACCGCATCAGCGGAATGGGCGGAAATTGATGAAAGTGCGAGATTGTGGGTTATCCCCGCAGAAAAAATGAAACGTGGCATTGAACACAAAGTAACACTGTCGCGACAAGCGCTAGCCCTTTTGAAAGAAATTAAAAAGCTAAGTGGGGGCAAGCGTTATCTATTCCCTAATTCTAAATATCCGCAAAAGCATATTAACGCACAAACGTCAAATTCTGCGATTAAGCGAATGGGATATAAAGGGCGGTTGGTGGCTCACGGTTTGCGCTCTATTGCGTCAACTTATTTAAACGATAAAGGATTTAATAGCGATTTAATTGAAGTGGCTTTATCACACTTGAACAATGACCGAATAAAGACCGCTTATGACCGCGGGGAACGATTGGCGCAACGTTTTAAACTACTTCAAGCGTGGGGCGATTACATTGAAGAATGTTCGCAAGGTGCGCTACCGCAATATCATTTGAAAATTGTTGCGTAATCTTTAGTAGATTTAACTGATTGTAACGAATAAAGAACAACTGGGGCGGAGTAATTAACCACCCTGAAAGAAAGTATTAATGCCCTATTTGCTTTTTGTTGTTCTTTCCTTTCATAAATGGGGCAAAGGGCAAAAAGAAAAATGCTGGATATAGAAGAACTGGAAAGAAATGAAGCAAATAACTTTATCTCATTTTTTGATTTTATTCGATTATTTGTGGATAAAAACCCGAATATTCCACTCAACAAGATTATTAAATTTATTGAAAGTAAATTCGATCCATTTGAGCCTGACGTTGTTTTTGTAGAAGAGAGCTTTTTTAAAGTAGAGGACTCTTACCCATCCATTTTTTGGGATTTTATAGCTGCTCTTAGAGATAGAACGGAAAAAGGAATAGATACTTATTATTTTATTGATGACGATAATTATAATAGATATTTCCTATATAAATCTAAAATGCTATCAACTTTTGCTATACCTGAAGCATTAACAAATAACAACAAAGATGAAATCACACAGCTAAAAGCAACCATTGAGCAACTACAAGAAGAAAACCGAAAACAAGCGGAAATTATCGCACAGTTAGAAAAAAAATCCGCTGATATTGTTTTAGAAGATTATGAGGCAGATTTGCCTGACGGAATAAATGCAGACAAACTGGCAAACTTTATAAGTCTGATTATCAACCCTGAATTACTGGAAAAAAATGGAGAAATACCAAGTTATAGCCGGCTACATTCAAAACTAGATACAAAACACAAAGGGAACCGATTAATCCCATCCAAAAACACTATAAAAAAATATCTCAACCAATTATAGCCAGTTCAAAACTGGCTTTTTATTGTCCAAAAATCCCCAAAATTTAGTTCATTTGTTCATTGAACGAGTTCATTTGTTCAAAATTTCCCATCACATAAAAATCCTTTCCATAATTCCCACCGCAAACAACGAAAGCCAAAGCAGCTTTATTCATACCTTTTAATCTTTCAAATATGGAGAAACACAATGAGCCAAACGGATCGCATTATTCGCAGACTTGAAGTATTGAAAATGTTAGGCGTGGGAAAATCGACTTTTGCGGATTGGCAAAATCCCAAATCTACACGTTACCGACCTGACTTCCCGCAAAAAATTCAATTAGGGGCTAATTCTGTAGGCTATCTGGAAAGCGAGATTACAGCCTACATTGCCAAATTAGCAAGCGATCGCGATGTGCAAAATGCTTAATTTGTCATAGGGGAACGCATGAGATCAACTAACACCGCTATTCAAAGATTGGCCATTTTACAAGCCTTACGCACAGGCGAGAAAAGCACTATCCAATTAAGGGAAACATTGGGGATATGTTCACCGGCGCCGCGTGTAATGGAGCTACGGGCGCAAGGTTACGACATTTTAACGGATTATCGCTATGAGTATGACATTGCCGGCGTAAAACACCGTATCGGCGTTTATCTTTTAAAAAGTGAACCACAAGGCGACCACCAACAACACAAAGGACAGTATAAAAATGACAAATAACTACCCTATCACCGCAGATTTATTTGCGTATATCGTTAAAGACATCAAAGGCAATGCAATGACCACTAGCCGAGACGTGGCACATGTTTTTGGCAAACGTCATGACAACATTTTGCGAGATATTGAAAATTTAGAATGTTCAGCGAATTTTGGTGCACTCAATTTTGAGTTGACCTATTACAAGGACGAATGGAACAGACGTCAACGAATGTACAGAATGACACGTGACGGCTTTTCATTTTTGGTTATGGGTTTTCGTGGCAAGAAATCGGCTGAATTTAAAGAAAAGTTTATTCAACGATTTAATGAAATGGAAAGTTGGATCGGCAAACGCTACCAATTAAAACACGACCAACACCGCATGAATGACGCTATTCAATACCGTGAAACCATTACAGGCAAGCAAGATAAACACATTTACGCAAGAGAGAATAATTTAATTTATGTAGTGGCACTTGGTAAACCTCGTAAACAATGGCTACAGGCGCAAGGATTGCCTACAGATGACGAGATACGCCAACACTTAACCGCAAAACAAATTGAGTTGGTGGATATGCTAACAAGTGAAAACGCAACGATGATCAAGTTAGGACTGAATTACGAGATCCGAAAAGCGCAGTTAACTTTTAGCGCGACTTATTTCAAGGTACGTAATGGATTAATCAACAAACAAGGCAAAGAAACAAAATGAGCAAACCAATATTAAAACCTACATTCAAAACCTCCCCACAAACCGCACTTTTGCTATTTCAAAGCAAAGCGCAGAACGCTGTAAAAGCGATTTTCCCGACTGCTATCACTTTAAAAAGTTACAGGCTAAGGAATGTATTGAACTTGCCGAGCGGTTGCAAATGGGGCTTTCTTTGTTGGTGGAATTACGCAATCAAGGCGTAACCCTATCAGCAGAGCAAAACAAGCAATACAAGGCATTTAGAAATGGGGCACGTTATTTAATTCAGCAGTTTAATGAATTGGCGGAGCATATCGAAAATGTAGAAAAAGGCGACTATACGCCCGCAGTCGTTGACTGGTGGAAGTCCACCAGCAAGGGGGAAAATGATTTAAATCAAAATACAGTGGAGCAGTCCAAAAATGAAATGTAGAACCGCTAAAGAATTTTTACGCCCTATGGCTATTGAGCATTACATCACAAATCGGAATAGCAATTTATTCATCTTTATGAGCCTTTACAGCGATGAAGAACCTTACCCTATAGAAGATTTGTTGAAGTACAAAAATCGCGTGTAGCGTTGCTTATGGCGGATTTTGAACGATTGCCGACAGCGTTCTTAGAAACTGAATTACTGTTTGCTAAAAAAATACTCACGCAGATAGAAAAACGTGCGGCAGAACTCACAAATACGAATAAATAACCAATAAAAAAACCGTTCATTTGAACGGTTTGAGATGATTTGACTATGAAATTAACTAATACAGAGTATAACACATGCTCAAATATTTTTCATGATGTTTTTATTGAAAAAACACGAAAAGCAATCTATTCTTGTTTTGCACTTGCAAAATCAAGTGCCGAGCCTGGAAACTCGAATAATTTACTTGTGGCGAATAATAGCGCGCCTTGCGCTTTTTTATTCGTGGCTTACACACACCTAAAGAAACTGTTATGCAAATTTGCATATCGGCATTTCTCTCAATGGTAGCGTGTAGCGGGAAAGGTTTCTCCCTTTGCTGTGTTCCACAAGTCGCAGTTTTCCAGCCCGTTACACGTTACCGCCCTAAGCCTGGAAACTTCAGCGTGGTAACTTCAAATTATATTCTTGTGGAGTTATCAGCCATGATCTA
The DNA here is from genome assembly GCF_002263215.1 of Actinobacillus seminis. Taxonomy (GTDB): domain Bacteria; phylum Pseudomonadota; class Gammaproteobacteria; order Enterobacterales; family Pasteurellaceae; genus Actinobacillus_B; species Actinobacillus_B seminis. The sequence continues at coordinate 59,869 of NZ_NLFK01000005.1, read as the reverse complement.
CCTATTCAAAGACGTAAACCGTTCAGATTTACGCAATACCGCAAAACACTATTCAGCTTTTCCAAAATATACCGTGCGCATTAATGCCGATACATTAGCACAAGCACGTGCCCAAATTGCCCCGTTCTTTGTTGTGTTGGGGGTGGTTTATGCGTAATAAAATTCCAACTCATTGCGCCTTACCAATGGCAGAGGCTGGCAAACTTCATAATTCCATAATCAAAGCTAAGGCGATTTTGACACTTATTCAAAACGATGGAATTGGTGATGATGAACTGGATGGATTTTTAACAAATGAAAATATTATCAGAATAGCATTAAGCGCGGCGCAAGATTATTTGGAACAAGCCGAAAAATCCGCAAAAGTTGATTTTTATTTTGTGAAAGGGGACGAACATGTATCAAATAAGAATTAAGCACCAAAACGGCAAGATTGAAATGTTAACTGCAGAAAGCCAAGAGAACGCATTAGCAAAAGCACAGCAGATAAAGGCTCGTCATGACTGCATTATTGCCATTAAACCCACCAGCAAAACCATTTGCGAGTTGGTTTTTGTTTACTCTAACGGTGAACAGGAAGATGTAGGCGAATATTACAGCCTAAAAGACGCAATCAAGGCAAAAGAGCAAGCAAAAAAACAGAATAGGCAAAGCGGATATATTAGGGCGTGTATTAGCCACTGTTTCAATTATTAAATGGGGTAACGAATGAAAAACGCACCGCACTTAAAATACGAATGGAACAAACAACATTTAGATGATTTGCTTGTATTGGTTGGTTCTTCAGCGTGGGAAGTATGGGGCAAGGGTGAGGGTATTGCATGGCGGTTAGTGGTGGACGGTTTAAAAATACAACCGTTCACCAAAAAAAGCGGAAGTATCAACCCTTACGACCAAGCACCGATCATATTAGGAGACGAACAACTGAAAGAAATCGCCAATTTGCGCATAGCAGACAAGGAACAGAGAGCGATTAAATTTATTCAGTGCGGAGAATTGACCGAAGTGCAAAAGAGCGCGTTATGCGTCAATATAGCAACCCACACTAAAGCGCAGTTTGTATCATTGGTTACTACAGAGCTTGATTTTATTGAGAGTCTAGGACCGTATATTGAGCAATTAAGACGCGACACAAGCAAGCGCGAACTAGTCAAAAGTGCGGTGAAATATGGCGTAACTTTAAGTAGTAACCCAACCCCAAAAGAACTAGTCAACGCGTTCATTGGTTGGTTTAATAAGCCTTTGCGCGTAGAAGTTAGCACGGCAACCCCTTACATTTACGACGGCAACAAATGGGAAGAAAAGCAAGATTTTCAATTAAAGCGCGATTTTGCGCAATTCCTTGATGAAATAGAATATAACTACAGCGCGGACAAACTGGCTAAACTTGTCTCTTTGCTTTACATTCGCTTGCCCGAACTTCCGCCAACACCTAAAGAATTAAATGGCTTTATCAATGGCGCAATTAATAAAACTACAGGCGAACTATTGCCGTTATCTGAAGGTTTATGCTTGCGGAAAATTGAGCCGATAGAGTTAGATTTGACAGGTGATACACCTTATTTTGATGATTGGTTAGCGTTCGTTACGGAAGCCGACGAAGCCAAAAAACAGGCGATTTTAGCGGGGCTTTACATGGTCTTAACTAATCGGCATGAATGGATGTTATTTATTGAATGTTCAGGCGTGGGCGGTGGTGGCAAATCCGTATTAGGTCATATCGCTACACACTTAAACGGTCATGCTAATACGGCATTTATTGACATTGATACTTTCGAGAATGAGAGTAATGGGCGTAGTATGGCGGTGGGTAAAACATTAATCTACAGCGCAGATCAACGGTAATTTAAAGGCACAGCGGAAGAACTTAAAAAGCTAACAGGGGGCGAAATGGTAGAAGTTAAGACGCTGTACAAAAACAAAAGCAATGAGAAAATAGACGCTATTTTTATGATGACAACCAATCACCCGTTAATGTTTATTGATAAGAACGGAGGCATAGGACGTAGGCGCGTTATTATTCCATTTGATAGAGTTATCCCACAAAGTAAAAAGGACGTCGATTTTAATAACAAAGTGAAGCGCGAGATTTACGGCATAACTAAAAAGCTATTGGCAAGATTTACCAAGGAGGAAGAAGCGCGCACCATTCTTGAAGACTATCGCAGAAACAACGAAAGTTTAGGCGTTAAAATGCGTGGAAATCACGTATTAGAATTTGCCCAATATTTCACACTAACGGACACATTCGCGCAAGGTATGAAAGTAGGCGGAGCAATCGGAAAGAGTACAATACAAGACTATCAAACGAAGTTATACAAAGCCTATTTAGCTTTTTGCGACTATCTCAACCTAAAAACAAAAGATATTTTACCGCTAACCGCTTTTAAAGACGCCTTTCAGGGCGCGATGAATGAAAAGCTAGGCAACCCCATAGACGAGCAAGGAAGATCGCTAGGCGTGCGATTTAGCCAAGTTAAAGGGCTATTGCGTGTTAACGTGAAATTTAGTGATAACCGTATTTTAGATGAATGGCTAGGTAAAGCATAATTTACAGAAATCAGACCGCTTTTTATGGGCGGTTTTTTATTGGTGATAATTAGAAAACGCATTAAATAATAAGTTATTTATTGCAAAACCTTATTATTTTAAGTAAAATCTAATCATTCAATAAAACAAAGTGACAGACTGGCAAAATGGCAAACCGTATCAAATGGCAACCCAAAGCACTTAAACAGCTTTTAAAAATTGATAGCCGATACATTCCCAAGGTACAGCAAGCAATAAACAGCCTTGCGCATTTTCCCGATGTATTGCTTGATATTAAGAAGCTACAAGGGCAAGAAAGAACATACAGGCTAAGAGTTGGCAATTATCGCGTTATTTTTGAATGGATAAACAGCGAGCCAAAAATAATTGAAATTCAAGCCATTAAGAAACGAGATGAACAAACCTACCACTAAACCAACAGGGGCGAGAAATCGCCCACAGTGCGAAATAAGGGGCAAATATGAGCAATTTACAATATATCAATGATAGCAACGGCAAACCGCTCTTTGTGATTTTGCCAATTGAGCAATTTGAAGAAATGGAATTATTAAGCCGTTTTGCGATTGAGAGTAAAGAAGAACAAGCGCAGTGGGAAGATATTCCAGTGGAAGCCAACAAAGCAGACGAACAAGGCGACACAATCCCTAATGAGATAGTAAACATTATGATTAATGAAGATGTTAGCTTATTGGGGGCGTGGCGCATTTATCGCAAGCTGTCGCAGTATGATGTAGCAAAACAAACAGGGTTAACGCAATCCGCTATTTCACAAGCAGAGCGCAAAGAAAGCAAACCACAGCGCAAAACTCTTGAGCGATTGGCGAAAGTTTACGACTGTAAGCCTACTCAACTTACGTTATAAACCATAACAATTAATAACCGCAGAATGTGTCAAGTACAAAAAATATACAATTATGGGAATCGTAAGGGAGCCAATCCGCCAACAACCAAAACAGCTAAAAATGGTGAAATAGAGCTTGTTTTGCGAGTTCCCGAAATAATAGGGAGTTCCCGAAATTGTAGGGATTGGACCCGGTTAAATAGTGTTGATGGTGGATGTTGAACCAATTTAACCGCAGTTACAGAGTATTGCCCTAATCCCTACCGTGGGCATATGATCACAACTAAAAGCGATTTGCGACGGTCCTTTTACGGTCCGATTGAGATCGGGGGTATAAAGAAAATCCTGATACCCACGAACAGAAAAGAGCCTTTTGCGAAAGAATATTCTTGTTCAAGATGGTAAAAAAATTGGGGTCAATTTAAATTTTTCAGCGTGGAAAAATGATGATTTGTGTAAAAACGCAACTAAAAGAAAAGTTGTAGAAAAACGCAAAAATAATTGTATAAAAACGCAATCGCAGTTGTGTAAAAACGCAACCACAAAAGAAACTATTACAAAAGAAAAAATAAATATAACCCCCTTACCCCCTAAATTGGATAAAATATTCAACCAAACAAACCAAAATTGGTTCGGTGGTAACTAGGCAAAAAGAAAAAACGTGTTCTTGATGGTGGAAAAAATAGATGTGTTCAAAATCGCAAATAAGAGGCTCATACAGAGATTTTTTTTAAATAACTTGTTAAATCATATTGATCAATAAAAATATCGCAAATACGAGCGATTTAGGAGGCAATAAACGCATATTTAATTAACCGATCAAGGATATCTCTCAAATTTTCCTTTTTCAGCGCGATAATTGAAAAAATTTTCCCCACACGCTTGCCAAATTTAACACATTGGATTATTTTAATAACGCACTTGCAAAATCAAGCGCCGAGCCTGGAAACTCGAATAATCTATCACTGGCGAATAATAGCGCGCCTTGCGCTTTTTTTGTTCGTAGCCTACGCACACCCAAAGAAAATAACAAGCACATTCAGCGGGTTATTTTTCTCTCAATGGTAGCGTGTAGCGGGAAAGGTTTCGCCCTTTGCTGTGTTCCAGTGATCGCAGTTTTCCAGCCCGTTACACGTTACCGCCCTAAGCCTGGAAACTTCAAGCGGTAACCTCTAAAAATTTACTCACTGGAGAAACCGCAATGAAACTCTTTATTTTTGTGGCAATTTGTCGCACAGACCTGACTAACCAACTGCATAAAATCCGCATTATTGCCGAAACTGAAACCCAAGCACGGGCAGCACTGGCAAAAGATTTTATCCTCATTCTTGCCTCACGTATCAACGTAAATGCGGTTAAAAATGACCGCACTTTTGCCAAGGAGGTGATTTATGCGCATTGATCAACAAGAAAAATTTAACAAAGCCATGAAAAAAGGCTGGCAAGCTGCAACGATATTAGATGCTATGTCAAAAGCACGACTTGATCAAATGGACGGGACGGATATTAGTATTGCCATAGAGGGTGTAAGAAATATTCTTTACTCCGCGTTATATGAACTGGACGACTTAACCACTGGGGGCAAAGATGAGTAAAAGCAAGCTGACCGGTTACATCAAACTGTTCAAGCAAATCGGCGACGTTGCAACTTGTTGCGACGTATTAATATGATCTTTGTATATTTATAATTAGTATTATTATTTGTCGGATCTATTTCCGAGTTATTTCGGATTTCAATCCGAGTTATTCGGATTTATTTCCGAGTTCAACGCGGAAACCGTGGAGGGCTAAGACATAAACATTACACCAATCAGAACGGGCAAGATTATCGGCAAGCATTAAAAGCAATTGAGTCATATTTTGACCGGGAAATTTAGAGATAATTTTATTTTTTGTATCAAGTAGCGATCAACTTACACCAATGGTGGGGTGGGGAAAAAGTTCAGCGAAAAGAAACGAAATACCGCCCTAAGAACTCCATTTTATCGCTATTACAGTTTTTCAGCCCTTTTTTAACCCAAAACAAGGGAAATGAAAATGCATGACAGTGAGAAATTCAACTGTTACCATAAGCCCGCAATTCAATGATTTTGTTTCAAATGTTGACATTGAACCTGAAGTAGTAAAAAGTAGTATTGTAAGATGTAAAAATTAAACCGGTCACCCCGAGGTTGATTTTGAGTTTTAGTTATACGCTTAGTTATATTTTCAAAAATCAAAATAAGCAAAACCCTTATAAAATAAGGATTAAGCGCCCTCAATTCAGATGACCCCAGCCCACCACTGATAAATATACAGTGGTATCATGTAGGGTCAAAATTATTGATTTTTCAAAGTTTTGACCTTTTTTATTGTCTCAATTAGGCTCATAGAGTATCATAAGAATTCAAAATTATCGTAGGTGTTTTAGTGAGTGAATTTTATAACCTACTAATTTGCACCTACTAAAAAAGAATAGGTTCTCTTATTGCTAAAATCGTTAAACCGTTGACTGTAACGTAAATACAAAATGCTAAGTAAAAATAAAAAATCATATTTATATGATGGTGGCGGGCTGCGTTTGCTTATCTATCCGAATGGAACCAAAATATGGTTATTTAATTATATAAAACCATATCTGAATAAAAGAACAGAAATTTCTTTAGGAGCTTTTCCTGAATTGTCTTTAACTAGGGGATATTCCATTTCAAGATATTACATTACAGCATGGGTTGGCTGTTCTTGAGCCTTTTAGAATAAGAAAAAATCTATTTGGGTTGCGAAAATGGTATTTAGTATTAAAAGCGATTGCAGAATATGCGAAACGCTTTGAGTATTGGACACAGAATAAGTGGAAATATCTATCGGTAGATTTACCCATGCCGGATCGTAATAAACACCATGCGACGATTCATTATAGTGAATTGCCAGAATTGTTAAAATCTCTTAGACAACCAAGCACAACTTACCCGGTTTTACTTTCAATATTATGGGGATTACTTAATGTGACGCGGGCAAGCGAAACTGTTTCTGCTAAATTTAATAATATCAATGATGATATTGTTAAAAAGGGAAATAAAGGCGATAGAATACATTTTGTACCATTAACAACTCAAGCTAAAACGTTATTGCATTATGCTAAAAAAATTTCTAGAGGTGATTATTTATTCCCATCCCCTAACAGTCAGAAAACTCACGTCGGCAGTCAAACGCCTAATGCTGTTTTTAAAACGATGGCAGATGGAAAATATAAAGGGTTGATGACAATCACGGTATTAGAACGCTGTTCAGCAGTTATTGCAATGATCATCGTTTAGAACTTGGCTTAGATGTTGAAATCATTGAGATTTACCTAAGCCATTTAAATGACGTGATGTGCGTAATGCTTATAATCGGGCTGAATATATGCCTTATCGCCTAAAGACATTTCAAGCGTGGGATGATTATGTTGAGAAGTGTGCTAATGGATTGTTTGATGAAATTATTTCTGACAGGACTTGATATAGTTTACCAAGTCTATTTCAGAAATAAGTCTTGATCTTCCAAATTTATAAGAAGGTAATTTTCCACTTGATATCATGCGCTTTATTTTTGCTTTGGAACCCATTCCTTTTTCAACAAGATCGTTGATTGAAAAATATTTAGATCAATCATGTTTTCCATTCCTCAACTCCTTATTTTTACCTAATAAAAAATCTAGCGCTAGCGTTTGCTAGGTTTGCATTAATGTACCTTCGGCAGGCTGAAATAACTTGCGGTGAAAATTTTATCCGGTTCAATATATGTAACAGCAGGAAATAATTTATGAATTAATTTTTCTGCTTTTTTTATAATTTACTCTGTTTATTTGCTATTAGGTGCTGGTGGGAACGGTTGCCAAAATAAAACCGCATCATCATTATAGCAATCCCAGCGACCTTCCCATTCTTCAAAATCCAATGTTGTTACGGTGTAATCATCTAAAACGACAAGATAAGTACCATCAGAATCTGGGCGTATATCGTTGCTAATCCAACCGTTATTTTGTGTTGTCATTTTTAAATTCTCCATAAAAAAACCGCTATGCTATCGGGTGCGGAAACCGCTATCAGAATTGTTGTGCGGTTATCTTAATCCGAATAAATAGCGGTTATCAATACTAAAAGTAGAGCGTTTTTATTTCGCTATGTATTCTTAATACTTTGTAAGGTTCGCTTTTGGCATCTTCAAAATGATTTTGTACTATTCCTGAAATAATATCGGCAAGTTGAACACCGAGATGGCATTTACTATCGCATTGAGTTGTTTTCAGTAATGTTTTTGCTCCAATATCAAACCAAATGGAGGTTTGTAGATAATCGTGTAATGAGTTACCACTTTCTACTTTTATCGCTCGTTGATCAACATTAAAAATAACTTCATCATACCTTGCAAATTCTCTAGCCAATAAGAGTTTTATCATATAGTTATAGAGTTTATTTGGATCTTGACGAATATGCGGCATTACTTTTTCTTTATTTACCGTCATACAGAAGTATTGAACATCATTCCCGTGTTTTGTTTTGAATTGAGCTAATCTTTCTGCTGTCCAAAGGAGATCGTCTGGTGTGAATGCCGCCCATTTGACCTCTTTGCCTGTAGGCGTTTTTGCCTTTCTGTACAAACTTTTCATCAGTCGTTTAAGCAAATGTCGTTTATCGTGATGTATTAAGATCGTAGCAATTGTTAGATAACGACTTGAACACCTCGACAATAAGGTGCATCAAATTTCCAGCCAAGATCACCACTTTCATCAAGATAAACTGATACTTGCATGTTTATTATCCTTTTGTGCGAATAATTAAGCCACCAATTTATCATAAAACTGGTGGCTTGAAACTTGTGACGACAGCCCCTAATGCTGGCGTACTTCACATACGCTTACGATACGGGTAACCGCTTCACAGTTTAACTAGGATTTATCTGTCGTTGCGCATAATTATACGTAAAAAATACGGAAAGCAACATTGGCATATAAATAAATTTGTTTTGTCAAAAGGCATAAATGTATTTATTTATACCGTTTTTTAATCGCATAAAGTCGTTTGAGAGCGTTTTTAGCTCGGTTATCTTAATCCGAATAAATGGCGGTTGTCAAATAAAAAAGCCTATGAAAAATTGTAGGCTTTTCTAAAATACTACCTGATTAAATCAGTACACTGATGTTTAATGTACTTGTTTTCAGCAATTATGCAAGCCAAAACCTACAAATTACCTATTGCGGTTGTTGCCAAAATCGAACAACTCGCCAAAGATAATGGCATTCCGCAAAATCAGTTAATTATACAGGCGGTCGAGCTGTTTGAGCAATCTCAAAAAGGGGCATAACTCCTTTTTTACGACAACGGGTAACTCAATAACATTATTCTCCTCCTCAAAATAACGCCTTTGCTTATTTTAAGAAAAGGCGTTTAGTTAAAATTAGAAAGGAATTTGATCATCAAACTGTTCTGCTTGTGAGTCGGCGCGTTCTTGATCGGTTAATCCGTCCCAGTCTTGAGCGGTTTGTGGTATTGGGTGTTTCCCTTGTGGCGGTTGCGTTCCGTTATGGTGACTTGTACTGCTTAGCATTTGCATTCGGTCGGTAATAATTTCCGTTGTGTAGCGGTCTTGTCCGTTTCGGTCTTGCCATTTGCGGGAGCGAAGCTTTCCCTCGATATAGACTTGTGAGCCTTTTTTGAGGTATTGGCGCATAATCTCTGCGGTTTGTCGATAGGCAATAATGCTGTGCCATTCGGTTTGTTCTCGTCTTTCGCCGGTTTGTTTATCTGTCCAACTTTCACTGGTGGCGACACTGATTTTGGCGACGAGGTCGCCATTGGGGAGGGTTTTAACGTCCGGATCGTTGCCCAGCCGACCGATAATTATCACTTTGTTAATTCCTGCCATTGCGCACTCCTATTGAAAACTTAAGATTTTGTCGTTAAAAATTAGGCTAAATTCATCTAAATATTCCGGGTGTTTTTCTTTGACCCATGCTTCTAATTTGCCATAAAGTGCGGTCAATTCTTCTTTTGTTTGACACCGATTTAACCGTTCGTTAATTAGTTCTTTAAATTTGTCCGATGGCGTAGCGTTCGTGCTCGGCGCGGGGTGTTGATCCGACGTATCAAGACAATCTACCGCATCATTTTCCGCAATTTCTAAGGCGGTGAGGTAGAGATAGCGTCGTTGATAGGTTTGGATCGCGCCTAGGTTTTGAATATCGTTTCCGCTTGGCAAGGCTTCTTGCACCATAGGCGAGGTAATGACAATTTTTTCGTCTTTTTCGCCATCATAAATGGTGAGGGTGGCAAGGTCATTGTTATAACTGACCACCGAACACATTTTTAATTCGTTGAAAATTTCGTTAACGGACGGGAGAAAATCTTTTAACTCAAAATAGCTAAAGTTGCGATTTTTCCCCGTTTTCTTTAGTCCTTTTTCTTGTAATTTCACTCTGGCTTGCGCGAGTTTTTGATAAATACTCATTTTCCCTCCCTAAAGGTCATTTTTCTATAAACCGCTCTGGTGGCAATGACGTCTTGGCGGTTATATTCGCTCACTTCATTTATTTTGCCGGCTTGGACATATTCCCAAACTTTCGATCCGTCCAGATCGGTTTTTGGCGTGGGAATAGAAAGCGCAAAGCACAGGTCATCAAGGCAGATAGCGTTTTTTTTGCCCGCCCATTGGGTCATGGTGTCAAAAATCGCTTTATCCCAAGGTTTTTTATTAATGGGGAAGTGTGCAAAGGGTTTTACTTGATTAATAATGCACCGTTGGTAAATAAAGCGAATATCGAAATTCACGATATTATGCCCTACCCACGTTGGCGGCAGGTCGCGATTAACGCGATAATGTTCTTCGATGTAGAGGAAAAACAGGGTTAAAATCGTTTTTTCCCGATCGGGGAACGTTAAATCATCAATACAAAACACCTGTGGCTCTAAGTCATCAATGGCGCAGGCAATCGATAGGATTTCTCCGTAGGCGCCGTTAAGACAGGTGTTGTCGGCAACGGTTTTTTGCTTTTCGGCAATATAGGCTTGAATTTTTTCCTCGTCTTTATAGTTTAACGGGGCTTTAACGGTTTTGGCTAAACGTGCCACAACGTCCGAGCATTGTGTCGGAATGGTTTCAATGTCAAATGTGATAATCATAGGTTTCCTTAGAAGGGCAATTCCCTGTCATATTGTTCGATTAATTCCAGCAATTCTGCTTTGGTTATCATGCCGCACAACAACCGGTCGGCAAGTTCACGCAGTAATTCGTCTTTGGTTTTTATCAGTAATTCGTCTTTGGTTTTCATCAGAAGTCCCTCATAATTCGCCGCCAATAATCACAATCGCGATCTCTATCTTCAAATTGATATTCATCATCCGGTTCGTCTTGTTCTTCTTCAACTTGATGAAACTGGTCATGATAATCCTCATCACTGTCGAAGAAATGAGGAGGTAAAATTCTTTTCATTTTCTCGGTCTCCCGCGTTTTTTCACGCTATTTTCCCCGCAAAATGCCATAATTTCTTGCTTGGTAAAGACTTTTACGGGGTTATTTGCCGCTTCCCCCTCAATAAACGCGCGCCAGCGGTTAAGGCAGGTTTGCGCTAATTCTTTTGCAGCAAAGTTTTGTTGTCGTCCAATGGTTTTGTTATATCTCTGCACTGCCCACCAACCTGTACCGTCATTGCGGTTTTCAACGATAAATGTCCACTTACTCATGTTCATTAATCCTTAAATACACATTCAAAATCGGTGGCAATAAAGCTTTTATTTGCACTCCAGTGTCCGCCCAGCTGTTCGCAGCGGGCTTTTTCGATAGTGATTCGGTCGTTAAAGTCAAGCTTGCCGGAGATGCTGACAATGGAGACGATAAGCGCTATTCCGATTACGTAACGGTGGTTTATGATGAATTTTAATGCGTTCATTTTAGTTTCCTTTTTAACCAATTTGCTGAATTTTGCGTGAAGAAAACCGCCACACGATTTTCTTTGGAAAAGTGCGGTCGGTTTCGGTTAAATTTTAGAAGTCGCCTAATCGGCGTTTTGGTCTTAGAATGTCATTATCCCGAATTGTTGGGAGAACTCGGTTCCACTTTTCATCACCCCAAGTCTCAACGTGAAAGTCGGCGGTGAGCTTTTGGATGAGCGGTTGATGTCTGCGCAGCATTGAACCATATTCACTGACGATACCGTGCGCCCGTGCTGCAAAATTTGATTGAATGCTGTCCAGTGCCGGAATGAGGTTGTGGGTAAACTCCACGCATTTGAAAAGCGCAAACCATTCCCAAGCTAATTGTTGTAGTTCTTGCTCGGTGTGATTAAAAGGGTATTTCTTTTCCGGCTCCGGTAGGGCAAGTTGTTTTGGTTGTTCAACTTGGTTTAGAAACGCACGCAAAACTACAAGATGAAACTGTGGCGAAATCCACGCAGCGTAGGCGATGACGATTTCTTTACAGGCGTATGTGCCGCCTTGTGTTCCGCGAATGGTTTTAAGTGCGGTTGAATTTGTTTGCTTTTCAATCTCGGTGATTAGATCTTGTGTTTGTTGATTTTTAACAAACCAAGTAGGGCGGTGTTTATCTAAGTTTCCGCTTGCTACATGAAGATCGTTTAATGAGTAAAGATTTTCGAAAGTGCGAATTGCACGAGTTAAGATTTGTAAGTTTAACATTTTTATGCCCCTATGAGTTAGTTTATCTTTCGATTGACCTTAGTAGGGTTAATCGGGCTTCAACTACTGCTCATAGACAGCGGAGCTTATTTCCTTTCGGTATTTATCAATGCGTGCCAATGCGCCATCTAGTTTGTCTAAATCGGGTTGACCTTTTAGCCCCGTTCGGTATCTAAAATGGTTTCGTGAATGGCGATAACGAGTTCAATTGTAATCATTTGTAGGCGAGTGCTTTGATTTCTTTATTGTGCGTTTTGATAATTCTTTTCGCCGCAGAAAGTGCAACCCGTTTTCCTGCTTCGCCTTTTAATTCCATTTTAACGGGTTTTGTATTCGGTGCTGTCACTGTGGTTTCTCCTATAAAAAAAGCTGTTAAAAAACAGCTATAAAGTGCGTTCATCTTAATCCGAAGTGGGGAGGTTTGTCAAATAAAAAAGCCCATGAAAAATCATAGGCTTAGTAAAATACGTCTTGATTTATTCGGTTAATACAAGAAACTTGCGTTCTTTTTCTCTCTTAATAAACCGCACTTAACATTATTGTGTTTTCAAACGCAAAAGCATAAGGATAAATCGCTAAGTGCGGTTTATTGAAATTCTTGTCTCTCCAAGTGTCACGCGTTTAGCTGCGTCTTCGGTTACTCCCTTGCGCCTTATTATGCGCGCCCAGTTTTCACCTAAACACATCATCGGGGTAAGTCTGTTTTCCCTAAGTAAAGGGCATACCGCTATGAGCAAGTGGGGGTTTTATGGGCTTCCTCTCGTATTTCTACTCGAACTCGCTTTCACCATCAGGCGATAATGTGTTTTCTCAAATTGTTAAAGAGCAATCCTTTTCGGGCGGGTTGGAACCTTTATTCAAGCCCTTGGGGATCTTGTTTTGATAGAGGCATTATTACAAAATGTATTTTAACTGTAAATACCAAGTGTATTAATTAATATGTAAAATAATACAATAAGTAATCAAATTAATGATTTTCAATGAAAAATATTTTTAAGAATTTTGTTTGATTGCTTGTTTTTTGAGCAGTAAAAATGGATTGATAGAAAAGTGCGGCTAAAATTTGTTGTATTTTTTTTATGCTTTGTGATATAAATATATCACTTTAATTTGATAGGTATCATTATGATTAAGAGTTTCAAACATAAAGGCTTAAAGCAATATTTTGAAAAAGGAATAACAAAAGGTATTTAGCTTAATCATCAACGAAAAATTGACGGTATTCTTGACTTGATTGACTCGGCAGAACGTGTTGATGAATTTATGCCATTTTATCAATGTCATGAATTGAAAGGAGATAGAAAAGGCGTTTATTCCATGACGGTTAACGGAAACTGGCGCATTACCTTTGAATTTATTAATGGAGATGCGTATATCTTAAATTATGAAGATTATCATTAAGGAGGCTTTAATGCGTAAACCGGCACATCCGGGACAAGTTTTGCTGGACGGATTTATTGAGTCGAATAATATTAAAATTAAAGCGTTGGCAGATCATCTCGGTTTTTCTCGAGAAACGTTATCGAGAGTATTACATGGCAAAACGCCTATGACGGCAAATTTAGCATTAAGTCTGGAAGAAGCGGGGATTGGCACTGCGAGGTTGTGGCTTAATTTACAAACTAAATATGATTTATGGGAATTAAAACAAAAGCGTAGCTATCGCATTTCACCTTTTCATGTATCTACTCATGGATATGTTTAAAGTGCGGTTATTTTTGGAGGTGGAATAAAGAAAAACCGCCACGAGGGCGGTTTTGTTATTTATTAAATTTTTTACAAAGCTTTTCTAACGATTTTTCAGATGCTTTTTTAGGTAAATTATTTCTTACATTACTACGTTTTTGAGCTTTAGCTATCTTATCACCAAAATATCGTTTGAAAATTTCATATTCTGGTTTTGAATCAGCTTCTACTTCATAAAAAGCTAGCTTACCGTAAATTGCACATAGCCAATCAGCGCACTGAATTGTCTGGTATAATTTACTATCAACCTGCACAGGTGCTTCTATTAATTGGAATTTCCCATTTTGATGCATTTCATAAATAGCATTTTTTACAATACTTGCACTTGATTCACTATCATCCATAAAAATCAGAAATGAGCATCTTGGTTTTTAAATTCATCATCTAGGCGTTTGATAATCTCTTTTAAACTAGATAAATAAACTCGTTGAGCATCGTGTTTATTTACCTCTTTTTGCTTGGCTTCACCGACATAAAATAAGAAACCACCGCGATCGGTTATTTGATTTATAATACGATTTGTCGAGTAATATGTTTTGTGTAGTTTTGTAAGTTTGCTACTGAATATTGCTTAGAGCCTTTCTTTTCCCACGTTGAAAGCTTAAATGTCTCGCCTTGTTCTTTGGCTTTTTTTCTCGCTTGAGGAATGTCATAATTTTCAAATAAGTGTTGTTTTAAATTGAAAAAGAAAGAAGAGAATGGGCGTACTTCTTCAATAGGTAGGACAAATCCACCTAACCCAAAAACAGGGTGGGTTTTGTGCGTTGGGTGATCTACGTTAACATAAGGTCCAACATGACCGAATTCATCAAGATAAACAATATAAGTACGAGAACGAGACATATATTTTCCATAGTCTAAAAACACGGAAACCCAACCATAAAGATTGGGTCTCGGAATCAGCAGCAAAGAATTTTGCAACCCTCTGCTTCTGCGAACTAATATAAGGATTTATTTTAAAAAATCAAGTTGTATTTTGTTTTGGCTTAGAATATTACTCTGGAGGTAAACCTTGTTTTTCATTCGTTTAGGCAACAATAGGCAATTGGTTATTTTTTGTCGTGTTTGGTTAGTGCTTTATGCGTTTTCTTTATATTACTTTGAATTTTATTGATTTTCTCTTGGGAGAGTTTTAAATCTTCCGGGGCTGTACCGGTATTTTGTATCATTACATTTCGCACTGCGCGTCCTACTGTTTCAGCGGCATTTTCCAATGCTACTTGACCTTTGATATTTTGGTTTCTAATTTTGGCTTCTGTTTGGGTTACACGGAAGATATTAGCCGCCAATTCTTCATTGTTCATATAATCTAGCAACGATGCTTTATCATCAAAAAGTCCTTTTTTATTTTTTAAGGCTTTGATATTCATATTATACATACCGCGATATCCGGCATTTTGAAAAAATGCGTAATTATCTACACCGTGCTTATAAGCTATATGGCTTAAACTTTTTTCCCTATCTGAAATATCGCCACGTAAATAAACGCGATCAACTTCATCAGCACTTTGATATGCCGCATGGATTTCAGCTGCTAAATTAGCGAAATACGCTTGAGCAGCAGCGACTTTAGGATTAGAAATATTCCCATTCATTACGGTGAGATAACAAGCAAAACGAGTCATTTTCAGGTCGTTTGGGGTATTTTTTGATGATGCCTGAATGAAATTATCAATAATTGGAATATTTAAATTATTACATACTGCATAAGCTTTATTGATGGCTTTTGAAATAGCTTGCATATCGTTATAACCTAGCATGATTGCCAAATCAGACGCAAACCAATACACGATGCCATTTTGATTGGCAAAGTCATCAAAGGTTAATTCTGTATGTTGTTCATCAAAAACAAGGGCTAATTGAGTATTCATATAGTTAAATTTTGTCATCCATTGTACAGCGTTTATGCTGGTATAGGAATTTTTTTGTCAAAAACTTTCTACAGTACCTGCCTACGCTCAACTATAACCGTAGCTTTATCTCTTTCTCCGATAAATACGGTTACAACACTTGTCTATGCTCAACCGCTACGCCGATAAGTTGAATATGGTGATCTTCGCTACTCAATGTTGGGTAGTTGTCATTTAATGGAACGAGTTTAAAGTGTGGTCTGCCGTGATCGTCGATTGTGCCTAATTGCTTATATTGCTTGAATGTGGCTTCGCCGTCGGGGTTGATGGCGGCGATAAATTTGCCAGGTGTCGGTGCGATGTCGGGATCGATTAGCACCATGTCGCCATCTTTAAAGCGTGGCAGCATACTATCCTCGGTTATTTTGAGATAAAAGGCATTGTGACCGGCTTTGATTTGTGATTCAATCATTTCGTATTGATTGAGTTCATCCACGTGGTTGAAGTGTTCCACTTCGGTAAAACGTCCCGCTTGTATTGTGCTAAGCAGTGGATAACGGTAGGATTTGATAATACGAGTGAATTTTGCGTTGTTATCAAAATCTTCTACTGTTCCGTCTTGATTTAAGAGCACTTTTTTCGCGCCGACAATATCAAGGATCTTTGTAACATCATCAAAATTAGGCTTCCTTTTACCCGTTAACCAGTGACCAACCGCCCCTTGTGTTTTACCTATCGCGTCAGCAATATCATTTTGATTAATCCCGTTTCTATCCATTAATTCACGAACATATTCATTCCACTGCTTTTTCATGCTTACCTACCTTATTTTTTATAAATTATTACGGATTGTATTAAAAAATCAAAATACTTAATGTATGAAATATTTACTTAATGATGTACATATTGTATTATTTAGTGTATTTGTATGGAGTTGGAAAATGAACAGAATTTCTGAATTTAGAAAATCAATAAATCTAACTCAGCAAGAATTTTCAGCACGGTTGAATTTAACTCAGGGGGCGCTGGCTCATTATGAGAATGGACGCAGAACGCCAACAGTAAAAATGGCTCGGCTTATTGTTGATACCTTAAATGAAAATGGCGCGAGCGTTTCAATCGATGAAGTTTTTCCTGCTGATAATTAACTTACCTCAAGAGATACGCAATGGCACGCAATAAAAAAGCAAAAGAAATGACCGCCCTTGAAATCGAGAGTGAAATCTTGAAACAGATTGAGCTGAATGATTTGGACAACATTGGCGAGATCGTCGGCGTTTGTGGTTCGGCGATTTCAAAATGGAAAGGAGATCAAAAGATCACGAAATTCAGCCGACTGCTATTGGGTTGAAAGTTGTTCCACAAGATCAGGTTTTTGTGGATATAGATCATTTGGAAACGGTTTTTGATTTGGCAAGTAAAGGGTTAAATGCCGAGAAAAACCGAATTTTAGAGCAATAAAAAGCCACCGCAGTCACGGTGGCTGATTACAAACTCACAAGGAGCCGTTAAAAATGGATAGATTATTACCGATTTCACATAAGAATGCAACTCTTACGATGAGTAGTCGGGAGATTGCGGAATTGTGCGAAAAACGCCATACGCATGTTTTGGCAGACATTGACAAGATGTTGAATGAGTTGGAAATTCACTCAGCCGATTTTTCGGCTCAGTACAAAGACAGCACCGGTAGAATGCTTCGCTGTTACAATTTGCCAAAAGATTTAACCTTAACCCTGATTGCCGGATACAACGTCAAACTTCGCAAGCGTATTATTGACCGTTGGCAAGAATTGGAAAACCGACAAAAACCGACCGCACTTTTACCGCAAAATTATCTTCAAGCCCTTGAGGCGTTGGTGGAAAGCGAGAAACAAAAACAGGTTTTAGCATTGGAAAATCAAGAGATGAAACCTAAGGTCGATTTTGTTGATCACTATGTGGAAGTCGGCACGACAAAATCATTACGGGAAACCGCGAAAATTCTCAATATGCCGGAACGTAAAATGATTGAGTGCTTAGTGTTGGATAAATTTTTGTATCGTCAATCGGGTAATTTATTGCCTTATCAAAAATCGCAAGAACGTGGTTTGTTTACTGTTAAAACGGGTACGGCAGAACACGGTCACAATTTCACACAAACACGCGTGACAAGCAAAGGCGTTGAGTTTATTGCGTCACGTTATGCTTCGGAGTTAATGCTATGAGATTCAGTAGTTACATAAATAATCAAAAATGTCTTGAGTGGGGTTTAAACGCTAATCAAGGGGCGTTGTTTGATTTGCTAAATCAGGCCTGCTCATGGGCAAAAGAAATCCTTGTTGATGGTGTTGTGTATTACTGGGTTTCACGAAATAAAGTCTTAGAAGAATTGCCGCTTTTTTATAAGAAAGCAGATACGGTTTACCGCCATTTTTGTGATTTGGAAACTAAAGGGTTGATTATTTATCTCAAGCAAGGAAAGCGTGGCGATAAAGATTTAATTCGTTTAACTGAAAAAGGGAAAACTTGGAATGAGTTTAACTCGGATTTAAATCCGAATAACTCGGAAATAGATCCGAATATTCCTGTTGAACTCGGAAATAAATCCGAGATAACTCGGATTGAAATCCGAAATAACTCGGAAATAGATCCGACAAATAATAATACTAATTATAAATATACAACAGATCATATTAATACGTCGCAACAAGTTGCAACGTCGCCGAAACGGAAAAATTTTTCTGATGATGACTTAAAAACCGCATATTGGATTTTTAACCTGATTTTGGAAATTAATCCTGAAGCTAAATCACCAAATTTTGATACTTGGGCGGATGAGGTTCGCCTTATCCGAGAGCGTGATAAGCGTTCGCACCGTGAAATTTGCGAATTATTCCGGTTTGCCAATCAAGACGATTTTTGGTGTAAAAATATTTTGTCACCGAAGAACTTACGTAAACATTGGGATCGCTTGGTGATTGAGCGTGGAAAACCGAAAAAGAAATCTTGGGCGGAGATGAATAATTCCGATTGGAACAATGCCGCGGCATGGGAGGAGATGCTTTGATGAATTTGCCTGTTAACCAAACTGCCGCGACATCTCAAGGGGTATTACCTGATGCGCTAAGAGTGCTTGTCGATAAAATTTTTGATCAACTGCTTGCCACTTGTCCGGCAATGCGCGCGCAGTTTTCGGATGAGGCGCAATTAAATCTTGCTAAGCGGACTTGGGTATTAGCTTTTGCCGAAAACGGAATTAACACCCTTGAGCAAGTGAAAGTAGGTATGCGTAAAGTGCGGTCAAAACCGGATGACTTTTTCCCAAGTGTGGGGAAATTTATTGCATGGTGCAAAGCAGATCAATTTCAAGTTTGGGGATTGCCGAATGAGGAGGCGTTATACCGGCGCTTGGTGCAGTTTCAAGCATTTGGCATGGGGGAATTGCACCGGTTTAAATTTCATTCTCATGCAGAATTTTGGTTATTAACCGAACTTTATCGGGAAATGCGTATGCATACGGTTTTCGAGGTGAAAAAGGCGATTAAGGAAAAATTATTTGCCATGGTACAACGGTTAGAGCGCGGTGAAGCTATTCCGGAACCTAAAATCACGCTGCCGAAAAAAGCCGGTTTTACGCCATCAGATGTTCAACAAGCGATTAATTTACGTGGTGTAGCCATGTGTAAACAGATTTTAAGGGGGCATTGATGAGCGAGTTTGACAAAGACACGTGGCAAACGCCGAAATATTTTTTCCGTTGGTTGGAGTATCGTTTTTCTCACTTTCATATTGATGGGTGTGCGGATGAGAAAAATAAATGTTGTTCACAACACGGCAAACGAAGTGATTGATATTATCGGTGGACGAATTGCCTTTATTCATCCGGTTACAGGTGAAGAAGTTAAGGGGAATAGCAAAGGTCAAATGGTCGTGGTGTTCGATCCGACGATGGAAGATTTTGTGCAACGTTCGGTAAGGTTGGATTTTTTGAAAAAGGTGGGCGGGTATGGAAATTAAACAATCGTTTTTCTTGCGTGGCGAACAAGTGCGGTTAAATGCAATGGAGTTTATTCGTACTTTGCCAATTGATGAGAAAAATCCGCTTGTGGTGAGTATTAAGCTGATGAGACGCAGTCTTGAGCAAAATGCGAAGTTACACGCGATGTTAAGTGATATTGCGAAACAGTGTGAATTTCAGGGTAAAAAACGGGATGTTGATACGTGGAAAGCGATTTTTGTTTCGGCGCATAAAATTGCAACGGGCGGTTATGCGGAAATGGCGATTGGGCTGGAGGGTGAGGTGATTAATTTGCGTGAAAGTACTGCGCAAATGAGCGTGAAGCGGTTGGCAAGTTTGATTGAGTATATTTTGTCGTGGGGTGTGCAAAATGGCGTTCATTTTAACGATAAGTGGGGATTTTGGGGAAGATGAGGCCCTACGTATAACATAGGGCGAGACCGGTAAGCGTTGGCGGTTATACGGAAAAAATGCGGTCGGCAGCGACTTTTGCTAAAAAACCACTACGACTTTTATATTCAACGTGTTGGCTAACATAAGCATCAATGCGTTTGATGAGATGACTTGGTAAGGTGACGTTGATTTTTTCGGTTTTTCCCATGAGGTGAGATAAATCAACATCAACTATACCAAAAAAAACATGGTGTTCGGCTAAATCCGGATCGTTACGGTGGTTTTCGATTGAAGTCGGTTGTGGAATTTCGCCACCGTCTTTTACGACAAGCTCCAGATGGCTTTCAATGGCTTGTTTTACGTTGTTGTAGGCTTCTTGTAGGGTGTCACCTGCGGAGTAGCAACCGTCAATATCAGGTACAGCGACAACATAACCGTCTGAAACTTGTTCAAGAATGATTGGGTATAACATAAATGCTCCTTGTTGAGTCAACGTGGATAAGGGGACTTATAGTCCCGCTTGTTTTTTAATTTTCTTCTCGAGAAAGCCTAAATCTTTTCTCGGGTGAGGAACAGTAACTTTACCGGCTCCCTTTTGGTTTTTCTTCTCAAAGTGATGGTGGCTGCCCGTTATGCTGTCAAGTTCCCATCCGTTCTTTTTGAGAAGTTTTATCATGGTATCACTATCCACGTTTTCTCCATTGTTGTTTAAATATTGGGGTTATTATAACCCTTAAAAGGGAATAAGTCCAGTGTTTTGTAGTTATTATGGGTATTAAAATGAATAAAGTGCGGTCAAAAAAATGCAAGATTTGTGCCAATGGGTTTACGCCTAGAAACAGTTTACAGAAGTGTTGTTCTATGGATTGCGCTTTGATTTTTGCTCGGCAGGGTAAGGCGGAAGCGGAACAAAAAGTCAATAATAAGCGTAGGAAAGCATTTAGGGAGGAAAATAAAACACTGAATAATTTAACCCAAGAGGCGCAAGCAGCGGTGAATGCGTATGTTCGGTTGCGTGATTAGGGTAAAACCTGTATTTCTTGCGGGGTTTCGTTGGTGCGTGAGGGATTTGGCGGGGGATTTGATGCGGGGCATTATCGCAGTCGGGGCAGTGCGCCACATTTGCGTTTTTACACTCTAAATATTGCAGGTCAGTGTAAGCGTTGTAACCGTTATTTAGGCGGTAATTATCAGCAATTTCGGCTTGGGTTGATTGATAGGCTTGGGGTGGAGAAAGTGGAAGCAATCGAGAAAGACCAACGGGCGAGACACTATTCTAAAGAAGATTTGAGGCGAATTAAGCGGATTTTTAATAAAAAATGTAAATTTTTGGAGAAGCGTAAGGGGGTGTTTTGAATGAATTTTAAAGCAAAATTTAGACGGTTTGGGTATTGGGGGAAATCCCGCTTGGAAATGGATTATCCGGTGGTAACTTGTGGTATTAAAGGCGCGGCAAGAACCAAGCCATTTTTAGATCCGCTAAGTGATGAAGAGGGGATGGTGATTGATGGCGGTTTGGTTTTGATGAAACAAATCAATTTTGATCAGTTTCATGTGTTTATGTTGACCTATGTTGAACGTTACGATCGTGTTGATATTTGTCGAATTAAACATATCAGCGATAAAAAGAGACAAAATTTGCTGCGGCAAGCGGAAAATTTTTTAAAAGGGTATTTGTTGCGGGGAGATGTGTTGTTTTTTGCGTGATTAAACGCTGCTTGCCGCAATAACTTGCGCTGCCTGAGCCGGAGAAAAAATACCCCTTCGAAACGACCGAAAGGGCATTATGTTCCCTAGTGAACCGGAAACGCGCAAGAAATATCATTCGGCACAAAGATAACTAAAACTCAAATAAAAACAACGTATTAGATTAAGACGCTGATAGCGTAGATAAAAATAAACCGCTCAAATAGAGCGGTTATAAAATGAATTAAATTTGATGAAATTTTTTCTTAAAATCAGAGTAATTTTCTTTTACCGCTAATCCAACCGAGCCGCTTGTAAAATAAACAGTGACGCCATATAGTTGAATACCGTTTTGTTTTTCTTCCAAATAAGATACGTTATAGTCATGAATTCCCAATTTAATATAACGCACTAAAAAATACTTGCAACCGGTACCGGTAAAGTGTATGATTTGCGTTATCATGCGGTTCTTGTATATAAAGCGCATGAATTGATTTTAATAACCCTGATCGGAAACGGTCGGGGTTTTTTGTTGGGGTAAAAATGGAACTTACTTTAGGCGATAAAATTAAAATAAACGGTGAAGACGTGCCGGAGTACTTGCTTAAAGTACTTTATTAAAAATCTAACTGATCCGAGTGAATGCCTAATGCCGTTGCCATTTTAAGGCGGGTTGTTTTACGCAGACGTTGTGAGTTTTCCTGTTGGGAATAGGCGGATTGAGAGATACCAAGTCGTTTGGCAACTTCTGCTTGAGTTAATCCTAAATGTTCACGCCATGCACGCAAAGCGGAGTAGTCATTTAATAAAGCCCGTTTTGCTACTTCTTCCGGGATGCCTGTTTCAAGCGGATCGGCAAGGTTGGCTTTTTGTTTTAACCAGTTAAAGGTTTGTAAAGGGATAACGGCAAAGGCAGGTACACCTTGTGCGTTGTTGATATATTGGACATTAGTAAGTGCGTTCATCTCTTTTTTTAACCTTTCGATAGATACGATATTCATTGTGTTTCCGACAATATTAAAGAAAACACGATAGTCGCCAATACGATAGCGATATTCGTATTGATGATGAGCCAATGCTTTTATATTGGTGCAATCAGGGAATAATTTTAGCGTTTCGCATTTTTCAATAATGTGTGCTTTGCTTGGAACTTTCCGTAACTGCTTTAATGCGTTGGGTTGGTAGATGATTTATTTCATATTTGTTAGGTTTGTTTTATAAGTCTATTTTATAAGTTTATTAGGTTTTATCAAGTGAAATTTTAGACTTTAGATAAAATCTTCATTCAAATAATGATAGCTCACCTTAATGGTGGGCTTTTTTTGCCTCGAAAAGGAGGTGAGGAGGTAGGAATGCCGAATAATCAATATGATATTTGGACGCAGATATGGAATTGGGTGACAACCAATATTGGGATACAGCCCATTAACAGTGCGATTGCCGCTATTGTGATGTCGTTGTTACGTGCGGGCTTTATGCGGAAAAAGCGCGCGATTAAATATGTTTTATTAGATGCGACAATCTGTGCGTCTATTGCAGGGACTATCGTTCCTTTGCTTGCCCATCTTGTGGGGCATACTGAATTTTCGAGCTTTGCCGGGACGATGATTGGGTTTGTTGGAACGGAGAAGTTGAGGGAGTTTCTTTTTAAATTCATTAATCGTAGAAGTATGGGTAATGACAATGAATATGAGTAAGCAAGGGATTGATTTCTTAATTCGTGAGGAGGGGGAACGTCTATGCGCTTACCGGGATATCGTCGGTATTTGGACTATAGGTGTGGGGCATACGGGATGGGTGGATGATAAGCGCGTTTGTGAAGGGATGCGGATTTCACAAGAGAAATCTCGGGAAATCTTACTGGCAGATTTAAGACGGTTTGAAAGGGCGGTCAATAATGAGGTGGTTTTGCCACTGTCACAACATCAGTTTGATGCGTTGGTCAGCTTGGCGTTCAATATTGGCGAGGGGGCATTTTTAAAATCTACGTTGCTTAAGAAATTAAATCAAGGCGATTATTCGGGGGCAAGCGAGCAGATTTTGGCGTGGAAATACGCGGGTGGTCGTCCGGTATTATTGAGACGACGGAAAAGAGAGAAAGCGTTGTTTGATCGGGGTGTTTATGCTTAGATCGAAATTGTGGACCGTGGTATTTTTTGTGATTTTGGGCTTGTGTACAGGGTTATGGTACCAGTCACAGAAGATAAATAGCTTAAAAGCCGAGAACCAAGCGCAAGCCCAAACCATTAAGCAAAATGAGCAGGTGATTTCACAAATGCATATTCAAATGGTGCAAGAGCGAGAGGCAATGCAAAAGCAACGTGCTCTGGAGCAGTTGGAAAGAGGGAAAGCCGGTGAGGATGTTAAAATCATTTATAAAACGATTAAAGATAACCGTTGTTTTGACACTCGTCTTCCTGATGATGTTATTAAGCGGTTGCAACAGTCAAACTAAATCCGTTTATTGGTTTCCGCCACAAGCCTATACCGTTCCATGTGATCAATCTTCATTTACCGGTAAAACCTACGGGGAAGCGGTCGTTTTTTTACGCCAAGTGATGAGTGAGCGTGATGTGTGTGCCGGTCGAATTAAAGGGATTATTGAGTGGCGAGAGGGAATAGAAAGATAACCGCTATGGCACTCGATGGCGAGTTTCTTTTGTGTAAAGTAAACGCCATATAATTTGTGCGTAATTTGTGGTTGGTTGGGTTAGATTCCGAGAAAATACCCAAACTATGTAATCTATATGTAACAAAATAAGAGGAGTTACCCAATGGCTAATAAAGACGAGGGTAAATCCACGTCTAAAGGCGTGGGTAAAATCAAATTAACCGATAAACAACAGAGATTTGTAGAAGAATATCTGATTGATCTTAATGCAACTCAAGCAGCGATTAGAGCAGGGTATAGTGAACATTTAGCTAATACCAATGCAAATAAATTACTACAAAATACTACAATACAAAAAGCTATTTCCGAAGCTAAAAAACAACGTTCAGAACGCACTCAAATTACACAAGATGAGGTATTGAGAGACTTGCAAGAACTTCGTGATATGTGTATGGGGCGAAAATCCGTCATAGTGACAGATACAGTGAAAAGCAATCAAGAGGGAACGATCAAGGCTGTTGATAATGCTATTTTTATGTTTGAACCGTCAGGAGCAAACAAGGCGCTTGAGTTGCTGGGTAAGCATTTGGGGATGTTTAAAGATCGTATTGATATGACAACCAACGGCGAATCATTACAACCCACTATCATTACTCGTGTAATAGTTGATCCAAATGGAATTAAAGATTAATACTCCAAGATGGTTTATCCCTTACCTCAATCCTTGCCGAAACAAAGGGATTCGAGGTGGTCGAGGAAGCGGGAAATCACATACTGTCGGTGAATTTATTGTAGAAAAGCATATTCTTGATCCGAATTATAAAACGGTTTGTATTCGTGAAATTCAAAAATCATTGAAGTTTTCTTCCAAAGCATTAATTGAATCAAAAATTAGACAAATGGGGGTAAGCCATTTATTTGATATTACTCTCACTGAAATTAAGCGGAAAGAGGCTGACGGGATAATCATTTTTCAGGGTATGCAAGATCACACTGCTGATAGTATTAAATCACTTGAAGGGTTTGATTGTGCATGGTTTGAAGAAGCTCAAACTTGTTCATATCGAAGTCTTCAATTATTGCATCCGACAATTCGTAAATCCGGAAGTGAATTAATTTTTACTTGGAACCCGGATCAAAGTACTGATGCAGTAGATAGTTTCTTTTTAGAGGGGGTAAAAAACGATCCGGATAGTTTTTTGCTTAACCATATTAATTTCGATCAAAATCCATTTTTGCCTGATGAGCTGAAAAAAGAGATGGAGTATGACCGCAAGTATAATCCCTCGAGTTTTGGTCATGTTTGGCTTGGTGAATATAACACCAAATCTGATGCACAAGTGTTTAACGGGAAATTCTGTATTGATGAGTTTGAACCACAAGAAAATTGGTCCGGTCCCTATCAAGGATTGGATTTTGGCTTTGCGCAAGATCCGACCGCTACCGTGCGGGTTTGGGTATATGATGAAACGCTTTATGTGGAATATGAAGCCCGGGGGATTGGATTAGAGCTGGACGATACCGCCTCTTTTATTTTAAAACGCATTCCTGATTATGAAAAATATGTGTCTCGTGCAGATAATGCGCGTCCTGAAAGTATTAGTTATTTAAGGCGTCACGGATTAAATCGCCTTGAACCTGTTTCAAAATGGAAAGGGAGCGTTGAAGATGGTATTGAGCATATTAAGTCGTATAAACAGGTTGTTATTCACCCTCGTTGCGAAAATACCGCAAAAGAATTTCGTTTATACAGTTACAAAGTAGATAAGAAATCGGGGGATATTTTGCTTGTTCTGCTTGATGAAAACAATCACTATATTGATGCAATTCGTTATGCATTAGAACCATTAATTACATATAGAAGTTCTTACTTTGGATAAAAAAATATGTTCGGATTTTTCAAAAAAATAAAAGCACCTGATGAAGTAGAGGAAAAGAAAGAGTATTCCTATTACTCAAGCGGCCATTTTCATCACCAATACAAGAATGACTTCTTTATCAATCAATTAGATGAACTTGTGAATGCGAATAACAAATTACAAGCCTCACTTGTTGCAGGTCAAGATAGTAATGGTGACAGCTCACTTAAAATGCCGACAGAAAGACCTAGTGCTATCAGTATAGCATTAGCTAACTGGTATGCCGGTAAATCATTTATCGGTTATCAGATGTGTGCGATTTTGTCTCAAAATTGGCTTATTGGGAAAGCTTGTTCAACACCGGCAAGGGATGCAACGAGAAATGGATTTAATATCGTTACTGTTAACGGTGACGATATTCCGGATGAAACTATAAAAATAATTCAAAAGTTCGATAAAAAATTCAAAATTAAAAAGAATTGTGAGGAGTTTGTTCGGCTTGGTCGTATTTTTGGTATAAGAATTGCGATTTTTGATATTGATTCAAGTGACCCGGATTTTTATGAAAAACCGTTCAATATTGATGGCGTTGAGCCTAATAGCTATAAAGGAATTATCCAAGTCGATCCTTATTGGTGTATCCCTATCTTGGTATCGGGTGAATTAAATAATCCGGCGACACAATATTTTTATGATCCGACATATTGGCAAATCAACGGGAAAAAATACCATCGTTCTCACTTAATTATTTTTCGTAATGAAGAAGTGGCGGGCTAGTCAAATAAGTCTTCCAAATAACAGATCAATATTTAGATACTTTTGCCTAATACCTCTAAACAACTCCGGTTTTCAAACCGGAGTTGTTTTGTAATATACTGCTGTATAAATAACACTCAATAAACCAATCGACACCGAGCAAAGGGTTTAGCAATCCTTTATAGGATGTAGAGTATACTCTACATCCTACCTACTTGATAGTAGGTAGCGGACGCCACATATAAAATCAAGTAAGAGGAAAAAAACATGTCAAATCGTATTGAAATTACTGTTAATATTTATAAGAATTATTTTGGAGATACCTCAGATTCGCCTTATGTTTACGACAATATAAAAGCCATCAATCCTAATGAACAAAAAGAGGTGGATGAAATCGTCAATAAAATGATTGCTAATGGCAGTTCTCAATTATTTGAGCCTGATTTAAATATTTTGAATCCAATCACCCCTCTTGAAACGGGAAGAAGATGTTTTCTCAATCCACAAACTTTGTGTATTGAATTCAAATAATCGTCAAATAAGGAACTCAAATGAAACTCAAAAAATTCCTACTTATCGCCTTGCTCTCTTTCGGTATTGCCCAATCTGCACTTGCCGAAACCAATAGCGAAAAATTTGATCGTGCTTACCAATTTATTGAACAACAAAATTATTCTGCCGCTTTTCCCTTATTCAAACAACTTACTGAACAGGGATTTGCAAAAGCTCAATACAATCTCGGCGTGATGTATGAAAAAGGACGAGGTGTTGCCCAAAGCGATACACAAGCCATCTATTGGTACAAAAAAGCTGCCGAACAGGGATTGGCATATGCTCAATACAATCTCGGCGTGATGTATGCAGAAGGACGAGGTGTTGCCCAAAGCGATACACAAGCCATCTATTGGTACAAAAAAGCTGCCGAACAAGGATTGGCAGATGCTCAATTCAATCTCGGCGTGATGTATGAACTCGGACGAGGTGTTACACAAAACTCTCAACAAGCCGTCCATTGGTTCATAAAAGCTGCCGAACAGGGATTTGCATATGCTCAATTCAAGCTCGGCATGATGTATGCAGAAGGACGAGGTGTTGCCCAAAGCGATACACAAGCCATCTATTGGTACAAAAAAGCTGCCGAACAGGGATTGGCAGATGCTCAATTCAATCTCGGCGTGATGTATGAACTCGGACGAGGTGTTACACAAAACTCTCAACAAGCCGTCTATTGGTTCATAAAAGCTGTCGAACAGGGATATGTAAAAGCACAATTCGGTCTCGGCATGATGTATGAACTCGGACGAGGTGTTGCCCAAAGCGATACACAAGCCATCTATTGGTACAAAAAAGCTGCCGAACAGGGATTGGCAGATGCTCAAGTCAGTCTCGGCGTGATGTATGAATTCGGACGAGGGGTGCAAAAAAATGTTTCTACAGCTAAAGAATTCTACGGTAAAGCATGCGATAACGGCAACGCTCAGGGATGTAAAAATTTCGCCAGATTAAAGCAGCAGGGTGTGCGTTAATCTTCTCATTACACAAAACTTAGCAAGCAGTTGTATAGGTAAATTTAGCACCTCTACTTTTAAACTGCACACATTTAAGTTTAATGAAAAATTATGTGATTCAGTAACTCAATCCGGAAATCTTTCTGATATATGGAAAATAAATTGGTTAAAACAATCAGATTCTAAAACACAAGATATAGAAGTTATTTTCAGAGAGACTAAAATTATCAACCAATATGAGTTTGATAAATTAGATGATAAAATCCAACATAGTGAAATAAATTTATTTAACAATGACTACTAAGGAACATAAAATGAACCTAAAAAAATCCCTACTTATCGCCTTGCTCTCTTTCGGTATTGCCCAATCTGCACTTGCCGAAACAGATAGCGAAAAATTTGACCGAGCTACTCAACTTTACAAACAACAAAATTATTCTGCTACTTTTCCCTTATTCAAACAACTGGGGGAAAAAGGAAATGCAAAAGCACAAGCTGTGCTCGGCACAATGTATATGTTTGGACAGGGTATTACACAAAACTCTCAACAAGCCGTTTATTGGTACACAAAAGCCGCTGAACAAGGAGATGCAAAAGCACAATCTATGCTCGGCTTTATGTATACGAACGGACTAGGTGTTACGCAAAACTATCAACAAGCCGTCTATTGGTGGACAAAAGCCGCTGAACAGGGAGCTGCAGAAGTACAACTCTATCTCGGCGTGATGTATGCAAACGGACAAGGCGTTGCTCAAAACTATCAACAAGCCGTCTATTGGTTCACAAAAGCCGCTGAACAAGGCATTGCAGAAGCACAACTCTATCTCGGCGTGATGTATGAAAAAGGGCAAGGGGCACAAAAAAATGTTTCTACAGCTAAAGCATTCTACGGTCAAGCATGTGATAACGGCAACGCTCAAGGATGTAAAGATTTCGCCAGATTAGATCGGAAAGGGGGGCAGATCGAAAGCAGGTAGTGTTATTTTTCTCCTTGATTTGTTGGTTAAAGTTGATTAAGATTTAAGGAGTTAGGTGGGGATTGGAACATTCCCCACCTGCTTTACCTAGGATTTAATGCTTAGCATTATAATTCCCCAGATAACTAAGATAATGAAAGTTCGTTCAAATTCGTTCATTACTTAGTTCTCCTTAAGATAGCTCCGCTTCCACAAGGCGGGGTTTCTTGTATCTAACCCCTTGCCAGATGTGAATATGTTATTAAAATTATAATAAATCAAACAATTTATTATAATTATTTGATTTATTTTCCAATGAGCCAAAGGCTGACTATAAAATCGAACGTGACCATGCAGTACGTTTAGTGAGTATGTGGTTTGCGTTATACAACAGCTTAGAGTTATTGGCTCAAATCCACAAACCGCTTCAAATGCTAGGCTCTCACTACGGTGTTGTTGCTTACACTCACGCTGCTGAGTATAAAACTACACTAGGGGCGATGAAACGCGTTTTTGAACCAATGCTTGCGGATTATGAGGTCGATCCGTATGAAGACGCACATTACTATCGCGCATTTAAAACCTTGCGCGCTTATCAACCGCAATGCTTAGCAAGATTGGTTAATATTTAACTTGTAAAACTTAACGAAAACCGACCGCTCTTTATGGGCGTTTTTTTATCCAAAACGCACATGAGCATGGCATTATTCATAATATTCCTTATTTTCGCTTACAAGGTGGGAAAAATGCGGTCATTATTGATCCTCAAGTGGGCGATATTGGGATGTGTGGATTTTGTAGTCGAGATATTTCCTCGGTAAAAGTGAATAAAGCCCTCTCTATATGTTGATTCAATTGAATTAGGGATAGATCAATATCCTATTTTATCCGGCGACAATATTAAGGTCATATTAGCATGATGAAATTAAAAGAAACCATGATCAGTCAATACGCCAATAGTCCAATTATTTGTCGAATATTACTGGATTTGAATAAATCTATTGATCCCAAATCTGATATTAAATCATTTTATGATTTGATTTGGAATTTAAATACCGCCAAAGGAATTGGTCTTGATTTTTGGGGCAAAGTTGTTGGCATTGATCGAAATATACAAATTGATAATAAAAATCAATTTATCGGATCTACGTTATCTTCTGCTGATTTAAAAATGTTTCAAAAAGGTGAAATGCATTTAATGAATGATGAAATGTTTAGAAACATGATCTTCATGAAAGCAATGAAAAATATTATTTATACCACTGCAGCAAATTTCATTGGTCTATTCGGAAATTGCAAGCTTGTCAAAAGTGCGGTCATTTTGAGGTAATTTTCGTGTAAAATTCACGCTACAAGAACGTTAAAAAATCCTGTATAATCGACCGCACTTTTATGTCGATTTTTACTATGAGATTTTTAAATGTTTGAAGCATCGCAAACCATTCCTGAATTGGTGATGTGGGTCAAGGAACGTGAATTTAGCCTAAACCTTCCTACGGAACGCTTGGCATTTTTACTGGCGATTGCGATTTATAATAACGAGCGCTTAGATGGTGAAATGCTGGAAACCGATTTAATTGATATTTTCCGCCATATTTCTTCCGCTTTTGAACAGTCACAAGAAACCATTGCTACGCGAGCGAATAATGCCATTAATGAAATGGTAAAACAGCGTTTTTTAAATCGTTTTAGCAGTGAATTTACGGAAGGCTTGTCGATTTATCGTTTAACGCCGCTGGGTGTTGGAATATCTGATTATTATATTCGTCAGCGAGAATTTTCCGCCTTACGTTTATCCGTGCAACTTTCAATTGTAGCTGATGAAATTCAGCGCGCCTCTGAAGTGGCGGAAGAAAATGGTGACGAGCATCATTGGCGTCGCAATGTGTTTGCCCCGCTGAAATATTCGGTGGCGGAAATTTTTGATAGTATCGATTATTCACAGCGTATTATGGATGAAAATCAGCAAACCATTAAAGAAGAGATTGCTGATTTATTGGTCAAAGATTGGCAGGCGGCAATTAGCAGTTGTGAAAAATTATTAGATGAAACCTCCGGCAATTTGCGTGAATTGCAAGATACGCTAAATGCCGCCGGTGATAAATTGCAAGCGCAACTATTGCGCATTCAAGATTGTGTGATTGGGCGTGATGAGTTGTATTTTATTGATCAACTGATTATTGATTTACAGTCGAAACTTGACCGAATTATTAGTTGGGGGCAACAAGCAATCGATCTGTGGATTGGTTATGATCGCCATGTACATAAATTCATTCGTACCGCCATTGATATGGATAAAAACCGAGTCTTTTCACAGCGTTTACGTCAATCCATCCGCCATTATTTCGATCAGCCTTGGTATTTGTGGACCGCGCAGGCAGAGCGCTTAGTTGATTTGCGTGATGAGGAATTGGTACTGCGCGAAGAAGATGCGTTAGGCGAGTTGCCGGAAGCGTTGCAATTTGAAGAATTTTCTACATTACAAGATCAAATTATGGAGCAGATGCAAACCTTATTAATCTCCTATCGTGAGCAAAATCGTCCGATTAACCTTAGTTTGGTCTTAAAAGAACAATTAGAAAATTACCCATTGTCCCGTCATTTTGATGTGGCGCGTATTATCGTTGATCAGGCGGTGCGTTTAGGAATGGCAAGTGCGGATTTATCCGGTGTTTATGCGCCATGGGAAACGATTAATCAACAAGGTGCCGAAGTACAGGCACAGGTTATTGACGAATATAAATAAAGAGATGAATGAATGACAGATAATCTTCAAGATGCAATTTCAAGCAAATTGGTGGCGGCAATTGCCAATCCGCTGTTTCCCGTGGTGGACAGTCAATTACGTTCCGGTAAACATATCGGCATGGAGCATTTGGATAACCATGCATTTTTACTGGATTTTCAGCGGGAGTTGGATAATTTTTATCGTCGTTATAATGTGGAACTTATTCGTGCGCCGGAAGGTTTTTTCTATCTTCGCCCGAAAGCGACAACATTAATCGCGCGTTCCGTATTGACAGAGCTGGAAATGTTAGTGGGCAAAGTGCTGTGTTATTTATATTTAAGTCCGGAACGTTTGGCTCAACAAGGGATTTTTACTATCCAAGAAGTGTATGACGAATTATTGAATTTGGCGGATGAAAGCAAACTATTAAAAGCAGTCAATCAGCGTTCTTCCGGTTCTGATTTGGATAAACAAAAATTAGCGGAAAAAGTGCGTGCGGCGTTAACGCGTTTGCGTCGTTTGGGCATGATTCATACGATTGGCGAGCAAAACAGCGGAAAATTTACCATTTCCGAGTCGGTTTTCCGTTTTGGCGCGGAAGTACGTTCCGGGGATGATCCGTTAGAAGCGCAATTACGTTTAATTCGTGATGGAGAAGCGGCTAATCCGCAATCCTTGCAATTAGAAAAAAGTGCGGTAGAAAAAGACGAAGAAATTGAAGATGTTGAAGATCAAGAGGGAGAAGAATAATGTCTGATATATTTGAGCAAGAAAACGAAATACTTGATCTTGAAAAGGGCATTATTGCAAATGACATTGACGAAATGTCTTTGGAAAAAGCGGATTTAGAGACTTACTCTGTGACAATGTCACAATTTAATCCGGCATTACAATCAGTCGGTGTAGAAAGAGGGAAGTTTCGTTCTTTAACCTTGATTAACTGGAACGGTTTTTTCGCGCGTACTTTTGATTTGGATGAATTAGTAACGACCTTATCGGGCGGAAACGGTGCGGGTAAATCTACGACAATGGCAGGATTTGTCACCGCATTGATTCCGGATTTAACCTTGTTGCATTTCCGTAATACTACGGAAGCGGGTTCAACCGGCGGTTCGCGTGATAAAGGATTGCACGGTAAATTGCGTCCGGGTGTGTGTTATGCTGCCTTAGATACGATTAATTCTCGTCATCAGCGTATTGTTGTCGGTGTTCGTTTGCAGCAAGTGGCGGGGCGCGATAAAAAAGTTGATATTAAAACTTTTTCGATTCAAGGTTTGGAATTATCCCTTAATCCGACCGCAGTTTTTACGGAAACCGTCGGCGAGCGACAAGCGCGCGTATTAAATTTAAATGAGCTAAAAGATAAAATTGAAAACCTAGGCGCGCAATTTAAACAATATCCTTCCATCACAGATTACCACGGGATGATGTTTGATTTGGGTATTATTCCAAAACGTTTACGTTCTTCTTCCGACCGTAGCAAATTCTATAAATTGATTGAAGCGTCTTTATATGGCGGGATTTCCAGTGCGATTACCAAATCCTTGCGTGATTATTTATTACCGGAAAATTTAGGCGTACGCAAAGCGTTCCAAGATATGGAAAGTGCGTTACGCGAAAACCGCATGACCCTTGAAGCCATTAAAGTTACGCAAGCTGACCGCGATTTATTTAAACATTTGATCACGGAAACCACTAATTATGTCGCCTCCGATTATATGCGTAACGCCAACGAGCGTTTAGGCAATATTCAAACCGCACTTTCTTTCCGTCAAGATTGGTATAAAGCCAAAGCGGAACAAGACTTATCGCAACATCGCTTAATTGATTTAAGTCGCGAAGCGGCAGAGTTGGCGGAAAATGAAAAAATGCTGGAAGCGGATCACCAAAGTGCGGTCGATCATTTAAATTTAGTGTTAAATGCCTTGCGCCATCAAGAAAAAATTTCCCGTTATCATGAAAATGTCGCCACCTTACGGGAAAAATTAGAAGAACAAAAAATGGCGGTAGAAGAAGCCAATGAACAGCAAGAAGCCAGTCAGGCGCAATTGGATCAAGTAGAACTGGAAGCGGATCAGCTGCGTAACCAATTGGCAGATTATCAACAAGCGCTTGATGCGCAACAAACCCGTGCTTTGCAATATAACCAAGCGATTAGCGCCTTGGAAAAAGCCAAATATTTATGCGGTTTAGCCGAGTTGTCGGTAAAAAATGTGGAAGATTATTATGCGGAATTTGAAGCGCAGGCAGAAGATATTACCGCGAAAGTGCTGGAATTAGAGCAGAAAATGTCCATTTCCGAAGCGGCAAAAACGCAATTTGATAAAGCTTATCAATTGGTATGTAGCATTGCGGGCGAGATGCCGCGTTCGGCGGCGTGGGAAAGCGCGAAAACTTTATTGCGTGAATATCCGCGTCAAAAAGTGCAAGCGCAGCAAAGTGCATCATTGCGCGGTAAATTACATGAATTAGAACAACGTTACGCTCAACAACAAAGTGCGGTGCGTTTATTAAAAGATGTTAACCAACGTGCAAATTTAGCCTTGGAAAGCGTTGAGGAATTAGAAGATTTCTATGCCGAACAGGAAGCGCTGGCGGACGATTTGTCTGCCGAATTATCCGAGCAAGTGGAACAGCGTTCGACATTACGCCAAAAACGCGAACAATTGACCGCACTTTATGAAGAAAATGCACGTAAAGCACCGGCATGGTTAGCCGCACAAGCAGCCTTGGAACGTCTACAAGAACAAAGTGGCGCAAATTTTGCTGATAGCCAAGATGTGATGAATTTTATGCAGGCACAATTGGTGAAAGAGCGTGAATTTACCATTGAACGCGATCAATTGGAGCAAAAACGTCAACATTTAGATGAGCAAATTTCTCGTTTAAGTCAGCCGGACGGTTCGGAAGATCCGCGTTTAAATGCGCTTGCCGAAAGTTTTGGCGGCGTATTATTATCTGAATTATATGATGATGTGCCGATTGAAGATGCGCCTTATTTCTCGGCGTTATATGGACCGGCGCGTCATGCGATTGTGGTGCGCGATTTAACCGCTGTGAAAGAGCAATTGAGCCAATTGGAAGATTGTCCGGAAGATTTATATTTAATTGAAGGCGATCCGGCAGAATTCGACGACAGTGTCTTTAATGCACAAGAGTTGGAATTGGGCGTCGTGGTGCAAGTGTCAAATCGCGAAGTGCGTTATTCCAAATTCCCAGAAATTCCGTTGTTCGGTCGTGCCGCACGGGAAAAACGCTTGGAAGAATTACAAGCACAACGGGATGAAATTGCTGAACAATATGCGCAGCGTGCTTTTGATGTGCAAAAATGTCAGCGTTTACATGAACATTTCAGCCAATTTGTGGGGTTGCATTTAGCCTTGGCATTTTTACCTAATCCGGAAACCTTAATGGCGGAAGTGCAACGCGAACGTAATGAAATTGAGCGCGAACTTAACCAATTTAGTAGCGGTGAACAACAAATCCGGATGCAATTGGATAATGCCAAAGAGAAAATGCAGTTGTTGAATAAATTGTTGCCGCAAGTCAATGTTTTAGCGGATGAGACCTTAATGGATCGCATTGAAGAATGTCGCGAACAATTGGATGAGGCAGAACAAGCTGCGCATTTTATCCGTCAATATGGCAACGCCTTAGCGCAATTGGAGCCGATTGCGAATACCTTGCAAAGCGATCCTGAAAATTATGAGCGTTTAAAAGCGGATTACGAAAGTGCGGTCGGTTTACAAAAACAAATTCAACAACGCGTTTTTGCTTTGGCGGATGTAGTGCAACGTAAAGCGCATTTCAGTTATGAAGATACGGTGAAATCTGAAACTTCCGAATTAAATGAACAGTTGCGCCAACGTTTGGAACAAGTGCAAAAACAACGGGAACAGCAACGCGAAATTGTGCGCCAAAAACAAGTGCGTTTTGCGCAATATAACCAAGTTTATATTGAATTGCGCAGTTCCTTTGATGAAAAAAATAAAATGTTAAACGAACTGATTGGAGAGATCGGTCAGCTTGGCGTGTGCGCTGATGATGGCGCAGAAGAGCGCGCTCGTATTCGTCGTGATGAATTGTATCAACAACTTTCTACCGGTCGCCAACGTCGTACTTATATTGAAAAACAATTAACGCAAATTGAAACAGAAAGCGAGAATTTAACGCGTCGTATTCGTAAAGCGGAGCGGGATTATAAAACCCAGCGCGAATTAGTAGTGGCGGCGAAAGTGAGTTGGTGTGTGGTGCTGCGTTTATCTCGCAACAGCGATGTGGAAAAACGCCTCAATCGTCGCGAATTGGCATATTTATCCGCGGATGATTTGCGATCAATGTCGGATAAAGCCTTGGGGGCGTTGAGAACAGCGGTTGCCGATAACGAATATTTGCGTGATGCTTTACGTATTTCTGAAGATAGTCGTAAACCGGAAAACAAAGTGCGGTTCTTTATTGCGGTATATCAACATCTACGCGAACGTATTCGTCAAGATATTATCAAAACCGACGATCCGATTGATGCGATTGAGCAAATGGAAATTGAGCTTTCTCGTTTAACGTCCGAGTTAACCGGACGCGAGAAAAAATTGGCGATCAGCTCGGAAAGTGTAGCGAATATTATGCGCAAAACCATTCAGCGCGAACAAAACCGAATTCGTATGTTGAACCAAGGATTACAAAATATTGCTTTTGGTCAAGTTAAATCCGTGCGTTTGGTGGTTAATATTCGCGATACTCATGCCATGTTGTTGGATGCATTATCCGGCAATCAGGCGGAATATCAAGATTTATTCAGCGACAACCGTATGACCTTCTCTGAAGCGATGGCGAAATTGTATCAACGCATTAATCCTCATATCGATATGGGGCAGCGTACCGCGCAAACCATTGGTGAAGAATTGCTGGATTATCGTAATTATCTCGATCTTGAAGTGGAAGTCTATCGTGGCGCGGACGGTTGGTTGCGCGCGGAAAGCGGCGCCTTGTCCACCGGTGAAGCTATCGGGACCGGGATGTCTATTTTATTGATGGTCGTTCAAAGTTGGGAGGAAGAAAGTCGCCGAATTCGTGGTAAAGATATTGTTCCATGTCGTTTATTATTCTTAGATGAGGCGGCGCGTTTGGATGCAAAATCTATTTCCACCTTGTTTGAATTATGCGAACGCTTGGATATGCAATTGCTTATCGCCGCGCCGGAAAATATCAGTCCGGAAAAAGGGACAACTTACAAATTGGTGCGTAAAATTTCAGGCAATCAAGAACATGTTCATGTTGTCGGATTGCGTGGATTTGGTGCAACAGAGTAGTCAAATAAAAGAAAGTGCGGTTAAAAATAAGCAATTTTTGACCGCACTTTTTTGAGGAAAATAATATATGTTGGTTTTCCAAAAAGAAAAAACACAAAAGCTCTCTATATTGAATATATTATGAGTTTAGTTAAACAAACTGTTTAGGAGAAATAATGTATTATCTAATTCTTGCTATTTTTTGTAGTGTTTCTGTTTCCATTTTATTTAAATTCACCAAAAAATATCAAATTGTAACCACACAAATGATCGCTTTTGGTTATGTGGTTGCCTTGTCATTGAGCTATTTTTTATTAGCACCTAATTTTAAAGGACTTACTTTTACCGAATTTTTTGTACAAAGTGAAGCTAAGCCGATCTTTATTAGTTTAGGGATTTTATTGCCTGTCGGTTTTTTAGTGATGTCGAAAGCAGTGGAATATGGCGGTATTATTCGCACAGATGCTGCACAACGTTTGGCATTGTTCTTGCAAATTATCGCTGCAGTTGTGATTTTCGGTGAAACCTTAAGCGATATGCGAATTGTCGGTATCATTGTCGCATTTTTCGCTTTATTTTTCCTATTAAGCAAACCTGCCGGAGGGATAAAAAGTGCGGTCAAAGCCGCTTTTGCTCTTGCCGGCGTTTGGTTAATTTGGGGAGCAACAGGGATTTTATTTAAGAAAATTGCACTAATGGGCGGTGCATTTCCTACAACCTTGTTTATCACTTTTGTTCTAGCCGCCGTGATTATGTTTATCTACCTATTAATCAAACGCACTAATTGGACAGTATCCAGCCTGACTGGTGGCATTATTTTAGGTTGCTTGAATTTCGGTAATATCCTGTTTTATATCTACGCACATCAACATTTCAAAGAAAATCCAACCATTGTTTTTGCCACAATGGATCTCGGCGTAATCTGTCTTGGTACACTAGTCGGTACAACTATATTTAAAGAAAAAATCAGCAAATTCAATGGTATTGGGATCTTATTAGGTCTTGTCGCTATTTTGTTGTTACGGGTTTAGGGAAAATTAAATGACAATCAGCATTCAACAACGTTCTGAACTCCATCGCCAAATTTGGCAAATTGCAAACGAAGTTCGTGGAGCAGTAGATGGTTGGGATTTTAAACAATATGTATTAGGCACACTGTTTTATCGCTTCATCAGTGAAAATTTTGCCGCCTATATTGAGCAAGGTGATGAAAATATTGATTACGCTACATATTCAGATGAAGACATTGATGCATTTGGTATCAAAGAAGATGCCATCAAAACCAAAGGCTATTTTATTTATCCGAGTCAATTATTTAAAAATGTCGCTAAAAATGCCTTACAAAACAAAAATCTGAATATTGAACTGGCAAATATTTTTACCGATATTGAAAGTTCTGCGGTGGGTTTTGCTTCTGAAGATGATATTAAAGGATTGTTTGCTGACTTTGATACTAAAAGTAACCGTTTGGGGAATACGGTTGAAGATAAAAATAAACGACTTGCAGCGGTATTAAAAGGCGTTGAAGCGTTAAATTTCGGGGAATTTGCGGATAATCAGATCGATCTTTTTGGTGATGCCTATGAGTTTTTGATTTCCAACTATGCTTCCAATGCAGGTAAATCCGGCGGTGAATTTTTTACGCCGCAAAATGTGTCTAAACTGATTTCACAACTTGCTCTACACGGTCAAAGTGCGGTCAATAAAATCTACGATCCTGCGTGCGGTTCAGGTTCTTTATTGCTCCAAGCCAAAAAGCAGTTTGATGATCATTTAATTGAAGAAGGTTTCTTTGGGCAGGAAATTAACCATACCACCTATAACCTCGCTCGAATGAATATGTTCTTGCATAATATCAATTATGACAAATTCCATATTGAACTAGGCGATACCTTAATCAATCCAAAATTAAAAGATGATAAACCTTTTGATGCTATTGTTTCTAATCCCCCTTATTCGATTAAATGGATTGGCTCAGATGACCCAACCTTAATTAACGATGAACGTTTCGCACCGGCAGGTATTCTTGCCCCAAAATCCAAAGCCGATTTTGCCTTTATTCTGCACGCCTTAAATTACCTTTCTGCAAAAGGGCGTGCTGCGATTGTCACTTTCCCCGGCATTTTCTATCGCAGTGGTGCAGAGCAAAAAATTCGTCAATATCTCATTGAGCAAAATGTTGTAGAAACTGTGATTGCACTACCGCCAAATCTGTTCTTTGGCACAAGTATTGCAACGAATATTTTGGTGCTTTCCAAACATAAAACCGATACTAAAACCCAATTTATTGACGCAAGTGGTCTCTTTAAAAAAGAAACCAACAACAATGTACTGACTAATGAGCATATTGCGGAAATCTTAAGACTCTTTGCGGATAAAGTTGATGTTGAGCATCTCGCAAAATCTGTCGAAAACAGCCAAATTGCGGATAATGAGTACAATTTAGCAGTAAGTTCTTATGTGGAGCAAAAAGATACCCGAGAAGTGATTAACATCACCGAGCTTAATACCGAAATTAGCGAAACTGTTGCTAAAATTGACCGCTTGCGGGCAGATATTGATGCCATTGTAGCGGAGATTGAAAAATCATAACCAAAATAGAAGGGGCTTTAGTCCATCAAAAACAATCGGTTTTATGATGATGGGCTAAAGCCCATCCTACAGAGTTACGGAAACCATAGTTTAAAATCCTATGACTGATAGAAAGTGGCATTTTTCTATCGATGAGAATGACAATACTGATAGAAAATGGCATTTTTCTATCGATGAGAGTCACAATACTGATAGAAAATGGCATTTTTCTATCGATGAGAGTCACAATACTAATAGAAAATGAGTGTGTGTATGCTATTTGATTGTCCTGTTGATGAATTACCATTAGAACCTAACCAATTTGATACTGTTGCAATTTTGAAGAAAGTAACGATTGCAAACCGTGCTTTAGCCGAATTAAAAGGGGTTTTATTTTCCATACCGAATCAAGCAATTCTTTTAAACACATTATCATTACAAGAAGCAAAACATAGCTCTGAAATTGAGAATATCATTACAACTCAAGATGAGCTATTTAAAGCTGATTTGAATGCAGAATATTTTAGTAATCCGGCAGCTAAAGAAGTACAACAATACAGTTTTGCGTTACATTATGGTTTCTCTGAAATTCAAAAAGATAAGATTATTCGCCTTAAAACACTCATCGGTATTCAAAATCGTTTAGAGGAAAATAAAGCCGGTCTTAGATCAATTCCGGGAACAGAATTAAAAAATTCTCGAACCGGTAAAGTTATTTATACTCCACCGCAACATAAAGATGATGTGGAAAGGTTGATGAATAATCTGATTGAGTTTATTAATGATGAAACGATAATGCCGGATACCGATCCATTGATAAAAATGGCAATTATCCACCATCAATTTGAAAGTATTCACCCTTTTTATGATGGAAATGGTAGAACAGGACGAATTTTGAATATCTTATATCTTGTGCAACAAGGACTTCTAGATATTCCTGTTTTATATTTAAGTCGGTATTTAATTCAAAATAAACAAAAATACTACCATCATTTACAAAATGTGAGAGATACAGGGCAATGGGAAGAATGGATTTTATATATGTTAGATGCAATCGCAGATACGGCAAAATCAACATTACATCTCATTCAGGAAATCAAACAACAGATGCATTCTTTTAAACATCGTTTGCGAGATGAATTGCCAAAAATTTATAAACAAGAATTGCTTAACCAACTTTTTAAACACCCTTACACTAAAATTGAATTTATAGAAACAGAATTAGGGGTAAGTTGGCAAACGGCTAAACGATATTTAGACGAAATTACAAAAATCGGATTATTAGAGAAAGCTAAAATAGGAAAATATAATTTTTATATTAACAAACCTTTGTTTGAACTTTTCTTAAATTACTAGAGTAAGATGGGCTTTAGCCCATCGAAAACATAGGCTAATACAAAAGGGCGGATGTAATCCCCCCTACAAAAGCATTGTTAAAACATTATTGGGTTAAATACAAAACGTAGGGGCGAATTACATTCGCCACAATCTAAAACAAGCGGTATAAAATCAAGGAAAATTTGCAAAATGAGTAATCGAATTATTGAGAAATTATTAAATGGGGCAGCGGTGGAATGGAAGCCGTTGGGGGAAGTTTGTCATTCGATAAAAACAGGTTTAAATCCAAGACAATTTTTTACATTAAATACACCTGATGCAACTAATTACTATGTAACAATTAGAGAATTACAAAATCATAAAATCATTTTTACTGATAAAACTGATAAATTAAATGATGAAGCGTTGAAATTATGTAATAACCGTTCTAATTTAGAAATTGGAGATATTTTATTTTCTGGAACAGGGACTATTGGAAATGTAGCACTGATTGACAAAGAACCTAGGAATTGGAATATCAAAGAAGGAGTTTATGCCATAAAACCAAAGAAGAATATAATTTTGCCTAAATTCCTTTTATATCTTTTTGAAATAGATTTCATTAGAAAAGATTTTTTAAGTAAATCTGCTGGAGGTACGGTTAAAAGTGTTCCAATGAAGGAATTAGCTAAAATAATAATCCCAATCCCCCCACTCGAAATTCAAGAAAAAATTGTAAAAACACTTGACAAATTCACCGAGCTGGAAGCTACGCTGGAAGCTGAATTAGCACTGCGTAAAAAACAATATCAGTATTACCGAGAAAACCTATTGACATTCCCACAAGATTTAGATAGGGGGTATAACGAAATTGCCAAAGCCTTGTATCACAATACGCCAGTGGTGTTTAAGGCTTTGGGGGAAATGGGTGAATTAATTCGAGGGAATGGATTACAGAAAAAAGATTTTACAGAGACTGGCGTACCTGCAATTCATTATGGGCAGATTTATACTTATTACGGTACTTTTGCAGATAAAACAAAATCTTTCGTTTCTGCGGAATTGGCTAAAAAACTGAAAAAAGCACAAAAAGGTGATGTATTAATTGCAGGAGTAAGTGAAAATGTTGAAGATGTAATGAAACCATTAGGTTGGTTGGGCGATGACATTGTTTTTTCTGGGGATATGTTTGCATTTAGACCTAATAAAAATTTAGATACAAAATATCTTACCTATTTATTGCAGACAGAACATTTTGCAAAATATAAAGAAAAATATGCACTGGGAACGAAAGTTATTCGGCTTAATTCTGCAAATTTACTGAAATATGAAATTCCGGTCCCTGAATTATCTGAACAGCAAAAAATCGTCAATATCCTAGACAAATTCGACAGTCTAACAAATTCAATCAGCGAAGGATTACCAAAAGAAATTGCGTTAAGACGGAAACAATATGAGTATTATCGGGAGCAGTTGTTGGATTTTCCCCGATAATTGATATTTGGGGCGAATGTAATTCGCCCCTAAATGGTGTTTTACGTATATTGGTTGAATTTGTGATTTCCGTAGGGGCGAATTACATTCGCCCAAAAATAAATCAACATAAAATGAAAACAGGTGTAAATAATGAAATTCAATCCTGACATTCATCACAGAAAATCATTACGATTTAAACATTATGATTATCGTCAAAATGGATTATATTTCATTACAATTTGTTGTAAAAATAGACAGTGCCTTTTAGGTAATATCGTTGATGATGAAATGAATTTAAACAATTTGGGTGAAATGGTTAGAAAATGTTGGCTAAAAATCCAAAATTATTATCCACAGGTTAATTTACATCCATTTGTTATTATGCCAAATCATATTCACGGCATTATTGAAATTGCATCGAATGAAAATTGGGGTGAATGTGATTCGCCCCTACACAATCAATCAACATTTAATGGAACATCTCAAACCATAGGTGCAATGATTCGAGGATTTAAGGCTGGTGTAACATCTTGGGCAAGAAAAAACACAGAGCATTATGATATATGGCAACGGAATTATTATGAACACATTATTCGGAATGAAAAATCCTATAATCAAATCATAGAATATATTGAGAATAATCCGATATTGTGGGAACAAGATAGATTTTATAATTCGTGAAATAGAATATAAACTAACCATACCATTGGATATGAAATTGGGGCGAATGTAATTCGCCCCTACAATGGTATTTTATGTGTATCGATTTAGATATGTAATTCCGTAGGGGCGAATCACATTCGCCCCAAAACGAACCGTAACAAAGAGACATAATATGTTAGAAACCACCCCCATCACCGAAACCAATAATTTCATCGTTTTAGATAAATATGAAAAAATCACCCAACCAAGTTCTTTCCAATCTGAATCTGATTTAGAGAAAGAGCTGATTGCTGATTTACAATTTCAGGGATATGAATATCGTCCTGATTTAAACTCGCAACAGGCTTTATTAGACAATGTGCGTGAGCAGTTGGAACGTTTGAATAATGTGCGTTTTTTAGATTCGGAATGGAAACGCTTTCTTGATGAATATCTCGATAAAGCCTCCGAGAACATTATTGAGAAAACCCGAAAAATTCATCAGGATCATATCTATGACTTTGTGTTTGATAATGGGCGTATTCAAAATATCTATTTGTTAGATAAAAAAGAAATTGCCCGTAATAAAGTACAGGTAATCAATCAATTTGAGCAAAGAGGTTCTCATCTTAATCGCTATGATGTAACTATTTTGGTAAATGGCTTGCCGTTGGTACAAATTGAATTGAAAAAGCGTGGGGTGGCAATTCGTGAAGCTTTTAACCAAATTCATCGTTATAGCAAAGAGAGTTTTAATACTGAAAATTCGTTATTTAAGTTTTTACAAATTTTTGTGATTTCAAACGGTACGGATACCCGTTATTTTGCGAATACGACTAAGCGGGACAAAAACAGTTTTGATTTTACGATGAATTGGGCGAAATCGGATAATACTTTGATTAAGGATTTAAAAGATTTTACCGCTACGTTTTTACAGAAAAATACTTTGCTTAATGTGTTGATTCATTATTCGGTATTTGATGTGAATAATACACTTTTAATGATGCGTCCTTATCAAATTGCTGCAACAGAGCGGATTTTATGGAAAATTCGTAGTTCATATTTGGCAAATAATTGGTGTGGTACGGAAAGTGGTGGCTATATTTGGCATACTACAGGTTCGGGGAAAACCCTAACTAGCTTTAAAG
The DNA here is from genome assembly GCF_002263215.1 of Actinobacillus seminis. GTDB lineage: Bacteria > Pseudomonadota > Gammaproteobacteria > Enterobacterales > Pasteurellaceae > Actinobacillus_B > Actinobacillus_B seminis. The sequence goes on along the minus strand of NZ_NLFK01000005.1, from coordinate 15,292 downwards.
CAGCACGCCTTGCCACCGATTTGGATTTTATTGATAAAGTCTTTTTTGTGGTAGATAGAAAAGATTTAGACTATCAAACAATGAAAGAATACCAACGTTTTTCACCTGATAGTGTAAATGGTTCTGAGAGTACATTAGGTTTAAAACGTAATATAGAGAAAGAAGACAATAAAATTATTGTGACTACTATTCAAAAATTGAATAACCTAATGAAATCAGAAGATAATTTAGCAATTTATAAACAGCCTGTGGTATTTATTTTTGATGAATGTCATCGTTCTCAATTTGGTGAAGCTCAAAAAAATCTGAAAAAGAAATTTAAAAAATTCTGTCAGTTTGGTTTTACCGGTACGCCAATTTTTGCTGATAACGCACTGGGTGCGGAAACCACAGCGACAGTTTTTGGCTCGCAGCTACATTCTTATGTCATCACCGATGCTATTCGTGATGAAAAAGTGCTGAAATTTAAGGTGGATTACAATAATGTTCGTCCTAAATTCAAAGAAATTGAATGTGAAAAAAATCAAGAAAAATTGACCGCACTTGAAAATGAACAGGCGTTATTACACCCGGAACGTATTAAGGAAATTACGCAATATATTTTGACCCATTTCAAGCAAAAAACACACCGTTTAAATTCATCAGGAAAAGGGTTTAATGCAATGTTTGCCGTAAGTTCGGTTGAAGCAGCAAAACTGTATTACGAGCAGTTTAAATTGCAACAACAAGCGGTTCAAAATCCGTTAAAAGTTGCAACCATTTTCTCGTTTGCCGCAAATGAAGAGCAAAATGCGATTGGTGAAATTGCCGATGAAACTTTTGAACCTACCGCAATGAATAGTTCGGCAAAAGAATTTTTGAGTTTGGCAATTGATGATTACAATCTTTTATTTAAAACAAATTACGGCGTAGAGAGTAAAGAATTTCAAAACTATTACCGTGATTTAGCAATGCGGGTTAAAAATCAGGAAATCGATTTATTGATTGTGGTTGGAATGTTTTTAACAGGTTTTGATGCCCCAACGTTAAACACTTTATTTGTCGATAAAAATTTGCGTTATCACGGTTTAATGCAAGCCTTTTCCCGTACAAATCGAATTTATGATGCGACTAAGGCATTTGGTAATATCGTGACTTTCCGTGATTTAGAGCAGGATACCATTGATGCCATTACCTTATTTGGTAATAAAAATACGCGTAATGTGGTATTAGAACGCAGCTTTAAAGAATATATGGACGGTTATCAAGATGCTCAGGGAAATTATCATCGAGGTTATAAAGAAGTAGTTAAAGAGCTGCAAACAAAATTCCCTGATCCTGCTCAACTCGAAACTGAGGAAGGTAAAAAAGAGTTTACCAAATTATTTGGTGAATATCTGCGTTTGGAAAATGTGTTGCATAATTACGATGAATTTCACGAGTTAAAAAATACTGAACAGAATGAAAATAGCGTAAAAGAGCCTGATGGCACATATATTGTTGGAAATAATGTGATTTTGCCGGAGAGAAAATTACAAGATTATCGTTCAACATATAATGATATTCGGGAATGGCAGAGAAAACAAAATCAAAATGGTAATGCTGGAAAATCTCAAATTGATTGGAGCGATGTGGTTTTTGAAATCGATTTATTAAAATCACAAGAAATCAATTTAGATTATATTTTAGAATTGATTTTTGAACATAATAAAAAACGCAAAAATAAACCGGCACTCATTGAGGAAATTAGCCGAACCATTCGTTCGAGTTTGGATAACCGAGCAAAAGAAGGGCTGGTTGTTAATTTTATCCATCAAACTGATTTAGATAAAATTCCGGATAAAGCAACTATTATTGAAGAGTTTTTCCTATTTGCTCAGCAAGAGCAAAAAAGAGAGGCGGAGAACTTAATTGAGAGCGAAAATTTAAATATAGATGCAGCAAAACGGTATATAATGACCTCTCTTAAACGAGAATATGCGAGTGAGAACGGTACAGATTTAAATGATATTTTGCCGAAAATGAGTCCGCTTAACCCACAATATAAAATGAAAAAACAGACGGTGTTTGAGAAGATTTCCGCCTTTGTGGAAAAATTTAAGGGGATTGGGGGAAGGTTTTAATAAATTGCACAAAGTGCGGTAAGTTTTTTTAAGGTTTTTGTATATGCAAAATGATTTCAGTTTTTTTATCTACGATTACGAAAGTTTTGGGATTAATCCAGCCACTGACAGACCGGCTCAATTCGCCGGTATTCGTACAGATCAAGATTTTAATATTATTGGCGAGCCTGTAATGTTTTATTGTAAGCAAACCGATGACTATTTACCGTCGCCGGAATCGGTTTTGGTAACCGGTATTACACCGCAAATTTGTAATGAGAAAGGTATTCCCGAACCAGAATTCGCAGAGAAAATTTTAGCTGAATTTAGTCACCCCAACACTTGTATTATGGGGTATAACAATGTCCGTTATGACGATGAGATGACACGTTATACCTTTTATCGTAACTTTATTGATCCCTATGAATACAGTTGGAAAAACGGCAATTCTCGCTGGGATTTAATAGATGTAGTCCGAGCTTGTTACGCTTTACGTCCGGATGGAATAAATTGGGCTTACGATGATGATGGAATGCCGAGTTTTCGTTTGGAAAAATTAACACAGGTAAATGGTATAGAGCATGGTAATGCTCACGATGCAATGGCTGACGTCTATGCCACGATTGCAATGGCAAAATTGATTAAACAAAAACAACCAAAACTTTTTCAATTTTTCTTTGAAAATAGAGGAAAGAGGGAAGTTGAGAAGTTGATTGATATCGCTAATATGAAACCTTTAGTACATGTATCAGGCATGTTGGGTAATTATCGAGGTAATACTAGCTGGGTTGTGCCATTAGCTTGGCATCCTATAAATCAGAATGCCGTTATTGTTTGTGATTTAGCAAAGGATATTGATGATTTATTGGCTAAAAGTGCGGTCGAATTACGTCAAAATTTGTATACACCAAAAGTTGAATTGGAACAACATAATATTTTACCTGTACCGCTTAAATTAGTGCATATTAATAAATGTCCTATTCTTGCTCCTGCAAAAACGTTATTGCCGGAAAATGCAACCAAATTGGGAATTGATCGAGAATTCTGTTTGCAAAATTTGCAAAAACTGCGTCAATCTCCAGATATTCGAGATAAGGTCATTGAAATTTTCCATGATGAAAGAGAAGTAATACACAGTGATAATGTAGAAACTGAGTTATACAATCAGTTTTTCAGTAATAATGATAAAAACAATATGACGATTTTGCGTCAATTATCTCCTGAGAAATTAAACGAGCATAATTTATCTTTTTCAGATAAACGTATCCCGGATTTATTATTTCATTATCGAGCAAGACATTTCTATAAAACGCTTGATCGCTCTGAACAGATAAAATGGCAAAAATATCGCCAACGTAAACTGGAAAAAAGTGCGGTTCAATTTGAGGAAAGTTTACAACGTCTAGTAGAAGAGTATCAAAATAATCCTGAAAAATTATTGTTGTTACAACAAGTATATGAATATGGAGCAACTTTACTTCGTAAGTTATATTGATAATAGCAATATCTAGAAATGCAGGATGAAAAGGTATTTGGTAAATAAAATAAAAGAGACAACGTAACAACTATAATTTTATTTACTAAAATTTATAGAGGAGAAGAGGGTTGAATATTTTAATTGATTTTGATGGTACTTGTGTAACGCATAATTTTCCTGAAATAGGCGAAGATATTGGTGCTGCACAAGTATTAAGAGATTTGGTTAAGAATGGTCATAACTTGATTTTATTCACAATGAGATCGGAAGATTGTTATCTTAATGATGCGTTGGCATGGTTCAAAAATAATGGGATTGATTTATACGCTGTTAATATCAATCCTGAACAATCTAAGTTTACCAGTTCTCCTAAAGCCTATGGAGATCTTATTATTGATGATATTGCATTAGGCATTCCGAAATGGTCCTGCCATTTTTATCGCCCTTGTGTTGATTGGAAATTGGTGTCGGAAATGCTGTATAGTCAAAAATTGCTAACATTTGAACAAATCAATAAATATGATTTTAGTATGAGAAACTATTTATAATTATGGAAATTTGTGGTCTCCAAATAATCCTGAATAGAGACTATGAATGGTACAACGTAACTTTAATAAAAATTTAATGTAAAGTTAAAAAATAATCTAAACTTGCTTTAGATTATTTTTTGACTTCAGCAACTGGAGCGAAGCGAAAGGCGGTAGTTATGGGAATATTAGAAAAAATTGAAGAGCAAGATGATCCAATTCTAAAAGAATATCTGTTGGAGTTAGTCAGACTTGCAAAGCAAATTTCAACCTTGATAGAGTCAGTAGCAGATGAAATGAATACTACTTTATTGGAAGCAATTAAATTAGCTGAAAATCTTAGTGTAGAAAATGAAACAACATTTTTGGTCAAATACGCTGAATATGCCGGACTTTACAGATTACTGAATACATTAAGATTGCTAGATAATCCTAATGCAGAATATTTCCCTCCATTAGAATTACCTAAGTTAATGGAAATGGTTAAAAATAAGCAAGGGATTCATTAAAAATTTAGAAAAGTGCTATGAAATAATAGCCCCGCTCGCAACCTTGTGAGGACGGGGCTATTATTTTATAGCCTTGTATAACACGTTCAATTCTTGTAGCTTGAGATACTGTTATCATTACAGTTGTAAAGCACATTTTTCTTTAAATTTTCTTTACATTTGAGTTGTATAGGTATGCAACTGCCTAAATCAGTCCGTGACAGGTTCGTAAAATCATTATTCTCCCTTGTTTAACTAGTAAAAGTGACCTGTGCATAACTCTGTGATTTGTTTAATCCGTAGTTTCCGCTCACCCAATAACTAATTTCGCATAATGTTTTTTCGGATTATGTTACAATTCGCAGCGCGGTATAATCGCCATTGGCACCGCGCAAGAATTTACACATAATCCGCCATTATGCGAAATTTTAAGTTATTGAATTTATGTCAAATATTACCATTCAGCATATCACACCAAGACATTTTTATGAGGCAGTGAAACTTCTCAAACAAACTGAGCATAATATAAGATTTAGCTATGATACGGTTGAAATTCGTTTTGTTTTTGATAGATTGGAATGCAGAACAGGCTCAAGCAAGATTTGAGAAAATGGAACATTTGGGGGAGTTTTTAACGGAACTGACAAATTCATCAGTTCCTGTTGATTTAGAAGAATTTATAAAACAATATAGATATTAATCAGGGAAGAAATTTTTCAGATAGCTAATATTTATCTCTATCTATATAAAAATATCCTATAAAAATAAGAAATATCGCTATTCCAAAAATCCATTGCCATAGGTTTTCTCCATACCATGCATACATTCCTTCACGACAAAAATCCAATCCGCCACGGTTTGTCTTTTCTCCTTGTACAATACATTTATAAGCTCCAGATTTCCAATTTAAAATAGGAACTATCACTCCTATATAAAAGCTAATGGTAGCAGTCAGCCAGGATAATCTTGTCCAATTTTTATCATATGATTTTAACAGGACATAGACTGAACCTATGAGTAATATCCAAAATAGAAATTTGCTAGAAATTGATTGTAGTATAAAGCTTAGTATATTGTTGGTATCTTGTAGAATATCCATATGAATTTCCTTATATTTCAATGGTTGTTTTTTGTTCAAAAAAGTTCGGAAGTTCTGTTACACCCGAACTTTACCACAATATTCTGCGGTAGTTTTAGAGTTTTTTATTCTCTCTGAATGCTGCATTTGCGATAAATGCTTCTTTCGATTGAGGGTCAATCCTGCCGATCATATCTAATTTAGCTTCGTTAAGATAGTTATCAATCATAAAATTCACCACATCAGTCCATTTAGTGACTTTTCCCGTTTTAGCAGTAATTTCTACAGCCACTCTCTCAATTTTCATATGAGTATCAGGAGGCACACCTAGATTTTTTCGTTTATTCATCTCATTCTCTTTGTTTGTTAATGGTTTCTTGTGAAACTATATAATAGCTCACAAAATTATTTTTTGTTTTGTGAATATTTTCACTTGCTCACAAATGCTTTTTGATTTATTTTATTATCACTTGTGAAACTGTGAGCAATTTATGAATTACTTTATTGACTGGTTAGAGATAGAACAGGATTTCGGAGTTGATATTCCAAATTCAATCCTTTGTTCTATTTTTGATTTTGGAATGATAGGAATTCATTTAGATACCGGTGAAATACAAACAAGTGTGAGAACTGGTACATATCATCATAAAGGTAGTTATTGTGATCAAGTTAGCATAAAAATATCTGGCTCTGTTATTCGTATGTCTGGTAATCCAAGTCGTTGGAATAGGTTAGAAAATCTTTTTGGTTTTGACAGTATAGATAGTAAATTATTTCACTATTTTTTTACGCACCGAGATAAAAAATCTCTAGCAGAACTGATTGACACTGCAAAATTAACACCGCTGGTTCACGTTTCCGGTATGTTGGGCAATTATCGCGGTAATACCAGTTGGGTAGTTCCTTTGGCATGGCATCCGAGCAATCAAAATGCGGTTATTGTATGCGATTTAGCACGCGATATCAGCGACTTATTAACGAAAAGTGCGGTGGAATTACGCGAGATTTTATATACGCCCAAAGTCACGCTTGAAGCGCAAGGTGTGCTGCCGGTTCCGTTAAAATTGGTGCATATTAATAAATGTCCGATTTTAGCGCCGGCGAAAACCTTATTACCTGAAAACGCGCAACGTTTGGGCATTGATCGCGACTTTTGTTTGCAAAATTTGGCTAAACTGCGCCAAATTAATATTCGGGATAAAGTAATTGAAATTTTTAATGATGATCGGTCATTTGAACCCGGTGAAAATGTAGAAACGGAATTATACAGCGGCTTTTTTGGTTATAACGATAAAAATAATATGGCGATTTTGCGCGATTTACCGCCGGAAAGATTATCAGATCATCAATTAACTTTCCAAGACAAGCGCATAGCACCCTTGTTATTTCATTATCGTGCCAGACATTTTTATAAAACCTTGACGCGTACAGAACAGCTGCAATGGCAAAGATACCGCCGGCGAAAGCTGGAAAAAAGTGCGGTACAATTTGAGCAAGATTTGCAAAAACTGGCTCAAGAACAGCAAGATAACCCGGAAAAATTAGCGTTGTTGCAGCAAGTGTATGAATATGGCGTGAAATTATTGGGATGATGAGTGACATCGTCACAAAAAAGAAGTAAATAAAATATTTACCAGATATCGGATTATTTGTGTTTTTATCAAAATTTACTTGACATTTATATAGTGAGGTTAAAATGCAAAACAAAACAAAACAAAACAAAACAAAACAAAACAAAACAAAACAAAACAAAACAAAACAAAACAAAACAAAACAAAACGTAGTTTAAAATCAATCGCTTGCCTGTCAAGCCTTTTTGAAAATAAAAAGGCGGTGGCATAATGGCAGGTAACAAAAATCTTCACCGCGCTAACCGTGAGAAAAATGACGAGTTTTACACTCAACTTGTCGATATTGAAAACGAATTACGCCATTACACTCAACATTTCAAAGACAAAATTATTTTCTGCAACTGTGACGATCCGGAAGAGAGTAATTTTTTCCGTTATTTTGCACTCAATTTTGAACATCTTGGCATTAAAAAACTCATTGCCACGCATTTTGACGCAGAGCACCCCACTTACAAATTAGAAATTGACCGTGAATTAGATTTAAATGCAGATGGCAAAATTGATTTTGCCGACATTAAGCGTATTCATTTAACGCAAAACGGTGATTTTCGTAGCCCTGAATGTGTAGAAATTCTCAAACAAGCGGATATTGTGATTACAAACCCACCTTTCTCCCTATTCCGTGAATATGTCGCACAGTTAATGGAATATAAGAAAAAATTTGTGATTGTAGGTAATCAAAATGCAATTACTTATAAAGAAACCTTTAAGCTAATTAAAGAAAATAAAATTTGGCTAGGCAATAAAAGTGGCGATATGGCATTTAAAGTACCGGATTCTTACGAAGAAAAAGCAACGCGCTATTGGCAAGATGAAACCGGACAAAAATGGCGTAGTTTGGGAAATATTTGTTGGTTCACCAATTTAGAGCACGCCAAACGGCACGAAGAATTATTGCTTTATAAAACTTATTCGCCCGAAGAATATCCTAAATATGATAATTATGATGCGATTGAAGTCAATAAAGTAAAAGATATTCCGATGGATTACGATGGTGCAATGGGAGTCCCGATTACTTTTTTGGATAAATATAATCCTAATCAATTTGAAATTATTGGTCAAACGCATAGTGGAGATACAAGCCAAGAAACTGATCATTTACGATTGGATATGAAAAATAGGCATCGTGGATTGATAGGCGGAAAGCAATTATATGCCCGTATTTTAATTAAGCGTAAATGACAAAAGGATAAAATGAGTATGAAAATCGAATTAGCTAAAATCAAAATACGTGATTTGGTCGCTGATTATACCGACACTGCCGAAAACGGCGTAACAGGTTATCACGGCAAACTAGATATTCGCCCCAAATATCAGCGTGAATTTGTCTATAAAGAAGCACAACGTAATGCCGTGATTGATACGGTTCGTAAAGGTTTTCCGCTTAATGTGATGTACTGGGTAAAACGTGAAGATGGCACATTTGAAGTATTAGACGGACAGCAACGGACGATTTCTATTTGCCAATTTGTCAAAGGCGATTTTCGGTTGAATATCAATATTTTCATAATCTCCCCAAAGACAAACAAGACGTATTTTTGGATTATGAATTAACTGTTTATCAATGCGAGGGAACGGATAGCGAAAAGCTGGAATGGTTTAAGACGATCAATATTGCAGGCGAAAAACTGACCGACCAAGAGTTACGTAATGCGGTTTATGCGGGCAGTTGGCTAACCGATGCTAAACGCTATTTTTCAAAATCAGGTTGTGTAGCATCCAACCTAGGCGATAAATATGTCAAAGGTTCGCCTATTCGCCAAGAGTTATTGCAAACAGCATTAGAATGGATTTACTGCACCGAAAATGACACTGAAAATAAGCCACATAAAAGCATTGAAAGCTATATGGCATTGCATCAACACGATGAGCACTCCACGAAATTATGGAATTATTTTCAGTCAGTGATTAACTGGGTAAAAAATACATTTCCAACTTATCGCAAAGAGATGAAAGGCTTGGAATGGGGAGTGTTTTATAATCAATTTAAAGATACTGATTTAAATCCAACCGCACTTGAAAATGAAATCAAAACCTTAATGGAAGATGATGAAGTCAGTAAAAAAGCTGGAGTTTATGCTTATGTGCTAACACGAGATGAACGTTACTTGAATTTACGCACTTTTAGCGATAAAGATAAGCGGATTTTGTTTGAACGACAAAAAGGCGTTTGTCCGTATTGCAAACAGATGTTTGAAATTACTCAAATGGAAGCTGATCACATTACCCCTTGGTCGCAAGGCGGTAAGACAGATTTGAGCAATGGGCAAATGTTGTGTAAAGGCTGTAATCGTAAGAAAAGTGATCAATAGAATAGCGGTTATAGATAAAAGGGGAAACTAAATTTCCCCTTTATTAGTTTGAGATAAATTAACTCGATGCTTTTTTCTGCTCAAAATCCGCTAATGCGGCATCAAATTGTTCTGCGACTTGCGGATGTACCGGCGCAAAGATAGAGGAGGTGAGTGTAATAAAGGAACAGATAAGGAAGCCGGGGATAATCTCGTAAAGTTTTGCTAAATCTGCCCAACCAAGATACTTCATTAATGGAGACCAAGCGACAACGGTGACTGAGCCGGATAACATTCCCCATAACGCGGCTTTTGAGCTGATGTTACGGTTAAATAAGGACAGAATCACCACCGGACCGAATGCGGCGCCAAAGCCTGCCCAAGCATAAGATACTAATCCCATCACTTTAGAGTTCGGATCTTGAGCAATAAGAATTGCCACGACTGAGATGATTAATACCATAATCCGTCCAATCCACACCAATTCTTGCGTAGAGGCATCTTTGCGGATAAAGCCTTTGTAGAAATCTTCGGTGATTGCCGCGGAACACATTAATAATTGCGCCGATAACGTACTCATTACCGCCGCTAAAATTGCCGATAATACAATGCCGACAATCCATGGGTTAAACATTAATTTGGATAATTCGATAAAAATCGCTTCACTATTATCCAAGGCAATATTATTGACCGTAAAATAGGCTAAACCGAAATAGCCAACCGCCACCGCACCGCCTAAGCATAAAAACATCCAAGTAATCCCGATGGTTCTCGCTTTATCCAAAGCCTGTACTGAGCTTGCCGCCATAAAACGGGCAAGGATATGCGGTTGACCAAAGTAGCCCAATCCCCAAGCTAAAGCGGAAATGACGCCGATACCGGAAACATTATACAACCAATCGGAATATGGGATTTGGGTGAGTTGTGATTTGGCTTCCAACGCTACTCCAATCTCATCCCAACTAAGATGAATTAACACCATAACCGGGGCTAATAATAGAGCAAAAATCATCAAGGTTGCTTGAATTGTGTCGCTCCAAGAAACAGCCAAATAACCGCCGATAAAGGTGTAAATGATGGTCGCTAATGCGCCGAGCCAAAGTGCGCCGGAATATTCCAAACCAAGCAAACTTTGAAACAACTTCGCACCGGCAACCACACCGGAGGCACAATAAATAGTAAAGAAAAACAAGATAATAGAAGATGAAATAATTTTTAATGCTTTTTTTCGGCGAGGGAAACGTTGTGCAAAAAATTCCGGTAACGTTAAAGCGTTGTTGTAGCTTTCGGTAAAAATCCGTAAGCGCGCCGCGACTACTCGGTAATTTAAATACGCTCCGATCGTTAAGCCGATAGCAATCCAAGCTTCGGATAAACCAAAGGTAAAAATGGCACCGGGCAGCCCCATCAATAACCAACCGGACATATCGGATGCACCGGCGGACATGGCGGTTACAAAGCCGCCCATACGACGTCCACCCAAAATATAGTCGTCAAAGTTTTTCGTTGAACGATAAGCATACACGCCAATGCCTAAAATAATCACTAAATAGAGACCAAAGGTGATATAAATTTGATAATTTTGCATAATTACGCTCCTAAATTATTGTTCTTCCATCGCCATTAAAGAGGCGTTTCCACCGGCGGCAGTGGTATTTTCGCTACGTGAAAATTCGTCAAATAACAATAAGGTGTCTTGCTCTTGCTGCCAATCAACACATTTAAAAATCGCCTTGCTATGTTCAGCCAGCCAAATCCGTTGCGCTTGACTTAATGGCGCAAGATAAATTCCTTTTTGGCAGGTACCTAATTCCGTTGATACGCGAATACCTTTGTCAGCTATATTTGCAAGCGGATGATTTGGTTCCACCAAAATACGAAAGCCTTGGGATAGTAATTTATCTGCTGCATTTCGTGCTTGTTCCAAATTCCCGTTTAAAATAGCCACTTCGCAAGGCAAATAGGCTAAGGAGTTTTCTTCACCGGTGATACTCGGTACAATCGGACGTTGATGGACTAAATGTGATGCTTGTCCAAACTCGCTGTAGTAGCGTTTCGCTTGGGTTAAGCGTTGTAAATAAAATTCGCCACCGGCTTTCGGACCGGTTCCGGATAATCCATGCCCACCAAAAGGTTGAACGCCGACAACCGCACCGATAATATTGCGGTTTACATAAAAATTCCCACATTTTAATTGATTTTCCACCAAGTCAACTTGCTTTAGAATGCGACTATGGCAACCGCCAGTTAAAGCATATCCTTTATTGTTGACCTCATCAATACGCGTCGATAATTCAGATTTTTGGTAGGTGACAATATGTAAAATTGGTCCAAAAACCTCTTGGTTAAGTTGTGATAAATCGGCGAGCTGATAAATCGCTGGGGCGACAAAGTGACCATCTGTCGGCGTATCTAATTCGACGTAACGTTGTGCAATTTGGCGCATTTTCGCTTTGTGTTGCTCCAAACGCTGTTTTGCCTCCAAATCGATCACCGGTCCAATATCCGTAGCTAAAAATTGCGGATTACCGATTGACAATTCTTGCATAGCTTGCGTTAGCATTGGGTAAATTTTTTCTGCGATATCTTCTTGTAACAACAAGATACGCAACGCGGAACAACGTTGACCGGCTGAATCAAAGGCGGAAGTTAATACATCTGCCACCACTTGTTCCGGCAAGGCAGAGGAGTCCACAACCAAAACATTTTGCCCACCGGTTTCTGCGATCAATAAAGGTTCATCATCACGTCGCGCCAATTGCGTATTAATAAATTTTGCTACTTCCGTTGAACCGGTAAAGACGACCGCATTAAATGGTTGTTTAACCAATTCTGCGCCTAACTCACCATCACCTAACACTAATTGCAACGCGGAGCGGGGAAGTCCGGCTTGGTAAAATAATTGCACTGCGGCAAAGGCAATTAATAAAGTTTGTTCTGCCGGTTTAGCAATTACCACATTTCCCGCCGCTAAATTGGCGGAAATTTGCCCAGTGAAAATCGCTAATGGGAAATTCCATGGGGAAATACAGAGCGCTTTGCCTCGTGGTTCGGCTAATTGATCTAAACTTGCCAATTTTTCCAATTGCGCCGCATAATAACGTAGAAAATCTACAGCTTCGCGCACTTCGCCAATAGCATTCGGTAAGGTTTTGCCCGCTTCTAAAACCGCTAATTTCATTAATAAAGCATAATTTTGTTCATAAAGATCTGCGGTTTTGCGTAAAATCGTCGCTTTTTCCACCGCGCTTTTGGCTTTCCATTCATCAGTAGTTGCAGCATTGAAAACGCTTTTTGCCTGTTCTGTCTTTAAAAATTGAATTTTCGCCAGCGGTTGCTGCGTAGCAGGATTGAAAACATTCCGTGCGGGAGCATGAAAGCTTGCATCTTCTTGCGCTGTGATATTCAGCAAAGAATATGCATTTTCAATTTGACTTGCGTTTAATTCTTGCTCCAATTTTGCTAATTCAATTTCATTCGTTAAATCAAAGCCATAGGAATTTTTGCGATCAGAAAACAGTTTATCCGCTGTTTGTACTGCTAAATTTGGCAACCCTTGAGATGAGGCATAAATCTTCCAAGGCGGCACCACCAAATGCTCGGCAGGAATATTTTCATCCACTAATTGATGCACAAAAGAGGAGTTGGCACCATTTTCCAATAGGCGACGAACCAAATAAGCCAGTAAAGTTTCATGAGTACCGACCGGTGCATAAATCCGCACCGGGCGATCAAAATTTTCTTTGCCGGCAATATTGTCATACAAGGTTTCGCCCATGCCATGTAAGCATTGGAACTCAAATTTTTTGCCTTTGCCTAACTCATTGATCGTACAAAGTGTTTGTACATTATGGGTGGCAAATTGCGGATAAATCACATCTTGCGCCACAAGCAATTTTTTCGCACAGGCAAGATAGGAAATATCAGTGTGATTTTTTCGAGTATAAAGAGGGAAGGCATTTAATCCATCAGTTTGCGCCCATTTAATTTCGCTGTCCCAATAAGCACCTTTTACCAATCTGATCATCAAATACGCCTGCTTTTCTCTCGCTAAGGTAATCAAATAGTCAATCACTTTCGGGCAACGTTTAGAATAAGCTTGGATCACAAAACCAATTCCGCGATAACCTTGTAATTCCGGTTCATCCAATAATTTTTCAACTAAATCAAGGGATAGTTCGAGGCGGCCGGCTTCTTCCGCATCAATGTTAACACTAATATTATATTGGTTTGCTAATACAAAAAGTTGTTTAATGCGAGGATAAAGTTCATTCATTACGCGCTCATATTTGGCACGATAATATTTGGGATGAAGCGCTGAAAGTTTGATAGAAACACTATTGGCGCGAAAAATATCTTTTCCTTGCGCCTCTTCGCCAACTGCTTTGATAGCATTAATATAATCTTGGAAATAGCGATCGGCGTCCTTCATAGTCATAGCCGCTTCGCCCAACATATCAAAAGAAAAACTATAGCCTTTTTTACTTTTTACGAATACGCTCAAGGGCATCATTTATTGTGATACCGGTGACAAATTGTTGTCCCAAAATTTTCATGGCACGTAACATTGCCAAGCGCATTAAAGGGGTAGTGAGACGAGTGAGGGTTTTGGTGAGGGCATTGGAGAGCTGTTGATCATCTAAGTTACTAATATTTTTTCCCAGCAGCAGCCCATAACTGGCAGCATTAATAAAGAAAGAATTCGACTTACCAATGTGGGATTTCCAATCACCCTCTTTCAATTTATCAGAAATTAACTCATCACGTGTTTGATCATCAGGAATACGCAATAATGCTTCCGCTAAACACATTAACGCAATACCTTCTTCATCACCAAGGGAAAATTCTTGCATCAAGGCATCAACACCATATTGTTTTTGCTTAATCTTGCGCACTTTTTGAATTAATTCAACCGCATTTTGCGTAATCGTCTTTTCTTGCTCAGGCGTGAAAATAAGTGTTTTTTGCAAATTATCGACCGCAATTTTTTCATCAATTCGATAGTATTGAGTAATTTCCCGACGTAAATCAGAGAGGGGATTTGCGAGTTGAAAAGTCATAAGACCTCCAATGAAATTTTTTGTTAATGAACCGTTAATTAATATCATAAACTCACAACAAGTAAATGGATTTATTTCGCTTTTGTGAAAGGGATCACAAATAATTTTTTACCATAAAGCAAGGTGTAAAGGCTAAAAATACACCAAAAGCAATTGAAAAATAACAGTAAAAACAAAAAGATAAAAATAGTAACAAAGATTTTAAATTTAAAGGTGACCTTGTCACATGAGAATTTGATGTATTTTATATGAGTTAATAAAATGTAAAAAAGCTAAATTTCCTGACTTTGCTTATCGACTATCATGAAATACATTTTTTCAGAAATAACAAAGCTAACAGCATTTTAATTATCTGTACATTTCTGTACTTTTTATCCTGATTTTTCATCAGAATTCACGTAGCGTTATCAACATTTATTCTCAATCTTATTTTTTCAAAATAGAGCCAATATTTCTGATAAAAAAATAACCGCACTTTAATTGATTTCGTTAAGCAAAAATTTCCTTAAGTTATATTTACATTTCTAAATTTACGTGAATATCTTGTGTATTTTTACTGTGACAAGGTCTTGATATGCCGGATTTTATCCATCCATGGTAGTATTTGTGACCTGTGCATAAGTCTGTGATTTGTTTAATCCGTAGTTTTTACTAACCTT
>NZ_NLFK01000004.1 GCF_002263215.1 Actinobacillus seminis | reverse complement strand
TTGCTTCATTATGTAAATATGAAAAGTGTTATATTAATAATAGTAAGTTTATTTATAAATCTCTTATAACATTAGATCCAAATGATAATAGATTTTAGCCATTAATTGATTATGCGAAACAATGTGCAAAAGCGCTAAAAATAAAGCATGGTCCAGCTCATATGGAACTATTTTATACCGCAGAAAATAAACCAATAATGATTGAAGTTGGTGCTAGATTACATGGTGGAATTGCTCCTTTACTATTTAAAGAATGTTATGAAGATAATCTATTAGATACAACCGTTACTTATTTTATTGAAAATAAACTTCCTAAAAATAAAAAATCTAAGCTAAATAAAAATGGAAAAATAATTTTCTTAATTAATTCTGATGAGAACTCATTATTAGATGTAGAATCTTTTAAGCCGAAGTTATATAAATTAGACAGTTTTGTTGGAGCAAAAATCTTCTTTGGAAATAATGAAATATTACCATTAACAACTGATCTTACTAATATAACGGGAATTGTATGGTTATCTCATTATAATAAAAAAACAAATAGAACGTGATGAATTTTTTATTCGTTCTTTATTTGATAAATATTTACTAAAACACAACAGGAGTTACCTATGAAATTATTGTCTAGAAAAGATATACAAGCCTCTCATTTGGAAAAATGGATGGAGGTTTATTTTAATGAATTTGAGTCTTCAATTACGAATAAAATAAGGCTCTTTCCAATGCATATTTGGAGTGAAAGGCTTTCTAAAGGATCAGTTAAGGTATGTTTTTATGGAGGAAGCTACGCCAGAAAATATAGCCCCGTATTTGAAAAATTTTGTAAATAATAGTAGACAATATGGGCAATACACTTCTTTAGTTATATTTGAGAAGCCAGATAAAGACACATCTTTCATCGCCAACCATATCACTTTGAACACCGAATCATCCGTTGGGAATACATTGCGTTTTTTGATGATTCGGCGGATAACGCTGTTTAACGATTCCACCGCATTGGTGGTATAAATCACTCTGCGGATAAGCATGTTGCTCCATCTTCAAGAACTCTCTTTAAAAACTGAGGACGTTGTTGATTATATTCGCTAACACTAAAATAACAATAGGCAAAATAGCAAATACATATTTAACAACTTGTTAACAATTGTTATTTATAAATCAGGTGATGTTTACGGATCCCCAATAACAATAGTGCACCCACATAAACCATGGCGGCAAGCCCAATCAGCCAACCTAACCAATGCGTACGAGTCAAAAAACTCATGTGTTGCCAATGTTCAATTGGTGGCGTATAGTGCCATACTACCGTACCCATGACCAAAGCGGCGCATAAAACTTTCAGAAAAAAGACCGCACTTTGTTTACTGAAATGATAAACATCCGCTTTGGCTAAACCGCGATACAGCAAATAGGCATTGAGTGTTGCAGACATTGCCGAGGCAATAGCCAAGCCGACATAGCTAAACGGAATGGCAAGTAAATTAAAGCCCATATTGCTAATCATGGCGATAATCCCAATTTTTACCGGTGTTTTGGTATCTTGTCGCGCATAGTAGCCATTAGCTAAAATTTTAATCAGCATAAAGCTTAATAGCCCGCCGTTAAATGCCCACAGCGAATAAGATGCCGCTTGTACATCAGAAAATAAAAATTCACCGCGCATAAAAAGTACGACCAACATAGGTTGCGCCAAAATAGCAATGCCTACCATTGCCGGCACGCCTAGCAATAAAATCATGCGCACCCCCCAATCCATTGTATTGTGAAAATCTAACGAACTTGCTTCATTATCGCTACGATTGACATGGTGTCTGGCGAGTGTCGGCAGAATCACGGTGGAGATCGCAATACCAAATAATCCGAGAGGAAATTCCAACAAGCGGTCAGAATAATACAGCCAACTGATGGAGCCGGTCATCAAAAAACTGGCAATAAAAGTATCCAACAACAAATTAATTTGACTAACAGATACGCCGAATAAGGCGGGAATCATGAGGGTACGAATTTTTTTCACACCCGCATCGTTCCACGCCCACTTGGGTTTTACCAATAACCCAGCTTGTTTTAAAAACGGAATTTGGAACAAAAATTGCAATAATCCGCCGAGAAAAATCCCGATTGCCAAAGCTAAATCCGGGCTGCTGACGTGTGGCGCGAGAAAAAGTGCAGTGGCAATCATTGCAATATTGAGCAACACGGGCGAAAATGACATCACACCAAATTTTCCCAGCGTATTTAAAATTGCACCGGATAGCGCCACGAAAGTAATAAACCATAAATACGGAAAGGTAATTTTTAACAACAACGACGCTTGTTCAAATTTTACTGCGTTGGGACCGTCGTTCAGCCAATCCATAAACCAACCGGTACCAAAAATAGCGGCAACCACCGGCGAGAAAATCATGGCAAACGCGGTAGCAATGGTTACCAAGCCGCCCAAAGTACCGGATACTTTGCCAATAAAGGCTTGCATTTTACTTAAATCGCCGGCTTTTTGGTATTCTGCTAATACCGGTACAAAGGCCTGAGAAAAGGCGCCCTCGGCAAATAAGCGACGCAAAAAATTCGGAATTCGGTTAGCAAAAAGAAAAACATCCGCCGCCACACCGGCGCCGATTAATTGAGCAGTAATCACATCACGCGCTAAACCTAACATACGGGAAAGTAAGGTCATGGCGCTGACAACAATACCGGAGCGTAATAATCTTGTACTCAAAATAATATTCTCATGCAGAAAAAATTGCTCTAATTGTATAGAAATTTTGTTTTTACGCTATATTCTAAGCAAAAAAACTGTTAAAATCTTGCCCACATCGTTCGGGTGGGCTAAAAGAAAGCGCATTTTTAAAACGATGCTGACTTTCGGTTGTGTCTCACCGAAATCCTCAAACTAATTTAGTTGCAATTATTGATTGACAATAGTATAGAAAAAAGGCATATTTTACGCCTTTGATTTTATTTAATAAACCAACAGAAATTTTTAGGAGTTTGACCTTGGCTAATATCAAGTCAGCTAAAAAACGTGCGATTCAATCTGAAAAACGCCGTCAGCATAACGCAAGTCAACGTTCTATGATGCGTACTTACATCAAAAAAGTATATGCAGCAGTGAGCGCTGGAGATAAATCTGTAGCAGAAAGCGCATTTGTAGAAATGCAAAAAGTTGTGGATCGTATGGCGTCTAAAGGATTAATCCACGCCAATAAAGCCGCTAACCACAAATCTAAATTATCTGCTCAAATCAAAAAATTGGCTTAATTTTTGAAAACTTAGCAAAATTAAACCGCACTTGAGTGCGGTCAGACCAATGACAAACCCCACTATTTTTACAATCAATAAAAAATAGTGGGGTTGTTTTGTATTTGATGGCTTGTAAACCAATATTCTTGCCCTACTAATTTTAGAACGCTCATTCCGAATATTCGGCGATATACCTCAATATATTCCCTTATCCAAGCCATAAAACAATATAAAATAGCCCGGATAACAAGGGTTATCTTCTTGATATTTTGGGCAATACTCGCCAAAAAGCATTGCATTTGAACTTTGCTTAATCCTCTACAACCGCTTGCCGCACAATTTGAGTGAAGAGGCGTTTGAAGACATCTGTTCCATTAAAACGACGGAGGCGATTTTGACTTAAGGTGTTTGCATCAATTTTTCTGTTAAAGACATTCGCGCAAACCAACGGTAAGCAACATTAACTTCAAGTTCTTTGACGAGCCGGCGTTCGCTTTTAAGTCCAAAAGCCTAGTAACATAATCTTAAATAGGCGAACCGGGTCGACAGCAGGCGACCATTATCTTGGTAATAAAAGTGTGCGACTTCATCACGAATAAATTCAAACTCAATCGCTTCATTGATTTTACGGACAAAGCGGTCTTTAGGTACGAGCTGTTCAAGACTTATCCTCTTGAACTCATATTGAGGGCATTGGGTATTTTTGAGCATAAGCATTTCCTCTGCTTGATATGCTTATCAGCTCAAACCTCCAGATAAATGTCTAGAGGTTTGTTCATTGGTATGAGTTGGTAAAAACCAACTCTTTTATCTACTATAGCTATAAACAGGTATTTTAGGGAAAATACAAACTATTTTATCTACCATACCATCATTTATATTTATGACGTTATTGACCACACAAAGTGCGGTCAAAATATAGCGAGTTTATGCTGCAAAAGGATCGTTTAAAATCATGGTTTCAACGCGATCCGGACCGGTTGAAAGAATATCCACCGGTACGCCGGTTACCTCTTCAATGCGTTTAATATAATTGCGGCAATTTAACGGAAGTTGGTTAACATCGGTTATACCAAAAGTATTTTCTTTCCACCCCGGCACGGTTTCATAAATTGGCTCAACGCCTTCCCAGTTTTTCGCCGCTAATGGTGCATATTCTACGACATCACCATTCGGCATTTTATAACCAACACAAATTTTCACTTCATCAAAACCATCTAATACGTCCAATTTGGTCATACAAAAACCGGAAATGGAGTTCACTTGAATGGCGCGACGAATAGCCACCGCATCAAACCAACCACAACGACGTGGACGACCGGTTACCGCACCAAATTCATTCCCTTTGCGAGCGATTTCCGCGCCAACTTCATCGAAAAGTTCCGTGGTGAACGGACCACCGCCAACGCGTGTACAATAGGCTTTTACAATCCCTAACACATAGTTAATATAGCGCGGACCAAAACCTGAACCGGTAGAAACGCCGCCGGCAGTGGTGTTGGAACTAGTCACATAAGGATAGGTTCCTTGGTCAATATCCAACATGGTACCTTGCGCTCCCTCAAATAAAATATTGTCTCCGTTTTTGCGAGCGGTATCTAAAATTGTGGTAACATCTGCTACCATAGAGGTGATCACATCAGCAACTGCCAACACATCATCCAAGGTTTTTTGATAATCTACCGGTTCAACTTTATAGTAGTGAACCAATTGAAAATTATAGTATTGCAAAATATTTTTAATTTTTCCGCAAAGGTGTTGCGATCAAATAAATCGCCGACGCGTAAACCGCGGCGTGCCACTTTATCTTCATACGCAGGACCAATACCGCGACCGGTAGTACCAATAGCCTTTTTACCCAATGCCGCTTCACGCGCATGATCCATTGCTACGTGGTAAGGCAAAATTAATGGGCAGGCTTCAGAAATCAACAAACGTTCGCGAACCTTGATACCTCGGCTTTCCAACTCGCCCATTTCTTGCATCAATGCTGAAGGCGAAAGCACCACACCGTTACCAATTAAACAGGTCACATTATCGCGCAAAATACCAGATGGAATTAAACGAAGTACAGTTTTTTCACCGTTAATAATCAACGTATGACCGGCGTTGTGACCACCTTGATAGCGCACGACATATTTCACCCGATCGGTTAATAAATCAACAATTTTTCCCTTTCCTTCATCGCCCCATTGAGCGCCGAGGATAACAACACTTTTTCCCATATATTCCACCTTTTTAATTGATTTAGGAAATAAACGAACAGCTGGCTACTCTACTATTTTACAGCCCTGATCTCAATGTAATCTTGCAATTTTTCAAGATTAGCGGACATTTTGGTGAATTTATTTAACATCATCTAATAAAGTGCGGTCATTTTTTGTGGATTTTTAGTGTTATTTTTTCTTAGATATAGAAATTTTCGACGCCGCTATTTTGGGAGAGGTTGTGCGAGCGTTCTTTTCTACGGGTTTTCCTTGTCGTAAAATATGTGGCGTCACGAAAATCACCAACTCCCGTTTTTGATGGCGTTCACTTTCTCGACTAAATAGACGTTTAAGCCCCGGAATATCGCCAAGCAGTGGCACTTTGTCCACGCCTTTGCTAACCGTATCGTGAAAAACGCCACCCAACACAATGGTTTCACCATCATGCGCAAAAACCTGTGTGCTAATTTCTTGTTTATCAATGGATACCACTTCGCTTTGCCCATAGGTAACCTTACCACTTGGCGAATTTTGGCTAACGAGCAAATCCAATAAAATAGTATTACCTTGTGAAATATGCGGCGTGACTTCCAAGCCCAGCACTGCTTCTCGAAATTCCACCGATTGTGTATCATTATTGCCATTGGTGATCACATAGGGAATATCTGTCCCTTGTTTAATACTGGCACTTTTTTTATTGGTAGTCAGCAAACGCGGGCTGGCAATAATTTCCACATTATTTTCCCGCTCCAAGGCGCTTAATTCCAAATCCAATAAACGCCCATTAATTTTTGCCACTTGCAACGCCACTGAACCGGCAGGTGTGATAGGCGAAGCAAAATTGACATTCAGCTGCTTGGCAATTGAAGAAAAACCGTTGCCTTCCAAGCTACCACTAATTTTATGACTACTGCCGGATGGATTAAAAATTCCCCAGCGCACGCCAAGTTCTTTTAAATTTTCATCACTGATAGTCACGATACGCGCTTCAATAGCAATTTGTTCAATGGGCTTATCCAATTCTGCCACCAGCTTTTTAATTTGATTGACAATAGGCTTTTCGTCTTGGATCAATAATAAATTACTGCGATCATCAAACGTTAAATTTCCGTTGGCAGATAATAAAGAACCGCTCCCGCCGGTTAAGGATTTCATCACCTCAGACGCCTTGGCATAATGCAATTTAATTGACGTTGTGACAAGCGAAGGAGCCGCCACTTCCGCAGGCAGGGACGGAAAACGATCAAAAGCATCAGCTGTTGAAACCGCCTTATTTAATTCATTATCTTTTTGATTTAAATAATAAATGCCATCTTCTTGCCACAAATTCAGTTGCTTAATTTTCGCAACAGAATGCAGCAGTTGATCTAAATTAGTCGCATTTAATTGCAAGGAAATCGTGCCTTCCAATTCGTCGTCAATAATTAAATTCGTTTGATGATCCAGTGCCAATTGCTGCAAGGTTGGTACCAAAGGCGCTTGTTTTAAACGAATATTAAAGCTTTGTTGTCCTAATGAATGATTGTCCGCGGCAAAGGAAGCGGAAAAACACAGAAAAAACAGACCGCACTTAAAAACAAATAACCTCATTTTTTGCATACTTTAATCCTAAAATTTTAATAAAACCGTTTCTGCCTGCCGACAATCGACACTGTTTTGCCAGTTTAATAATTGAATTTGATGTGTTGAAATTTGTGCAATTTGCATCTTCTCCTGCCCGATATTATCCCCCTTGGATGCACTGATAACTGTTTGATCTGGCGAAGAAAAAAGCACTTTCGCCTGTTCGAATTGGATGATAACGCCAATAATCTTTAACTGATTTATCGGCGTTTTTGGTGCAAGCGTCGCCACATCACGCCGGCAAAGGGAGGTTGCTATTGCTGTATCCATCGGCGCTCCGGTTTGACGTTGGCGACGATCAAAAGGATCGGAGGCTTGCGTTAATGTAGCGATTAGGCAGAAAAGTATGGGTAAATAACGTCTAACTTTCATTATTTGTCCTTAAATTGCAATATCATTTCACTTTGTATCGAAAAATCCGCCTCCTGATCCGCACGTTCAATATGCACACTTACTACATTTAACGCCGGATATTGCGTTAAAAGTGCGGTCAAAAATTGCGATAAATTAGTAAAATTGCCTTGAACTTGCAACGATAATAAGGGAAATTGATGAAATTCCCATTGATTATGCTTGACCTGTAGCCGATTTTTCAACAAGCTATTCATTTGTTGAGTAAATCCGGTCAGTTTTTCTGCACGTTCCGGCGCAAGAAAAACGGCGTTGGATTGCTGTCGCAAGCTACGTAAACGCTGTTGTTGCCGTTGTAATTCGCGGCGTTGTTGCAAAAGCTGTTGCTCAAGATTAGCTTGCACTTGTTGCAAGTGAATATAATCCGTTATTGGTAAAATCAAGCTACCGCCACTGATAGCAAGCAAGAGAACATATTGCTGCCATTTGGGCAATTTAAGCAGTTTTCCAAACCAATTATTGGGATCATTTAACCAACTTATATCATTCAGGCGCGTTGCAGATAACCGATTAATATTCAAAAGGGTAGTCGTCATTTTTTCTCCTCCAATGACAATTGAAATTCAAAAAAAATCTGCGTTTGAGTGGGATTAAATTGCGTTAATTTTACGCCGGTAAATACATGCTGTTTGAGATATTTTTGCAAGCCTTCAAATTCCGCAGCATTTTCCGCCTTACCGCTTATCACCAATTGATGCTCTGCCAATTTCAATTGTTGTAATTCGCCTTGTTCAAGCGGCAATTTCGCCAAGTGCTCCAATAAATGCAAAACCGAAGGGGAGGAAAAGGTCGTCACTTTCGCATTCGGTTGATAACGTTGACGAAGTTGTGCTATATCTTGCTGCAAATGTGTTAAATCTTGGCGAATTTGGTTGAGATCTTCTTGTTTTTGGCGACGCTGTTGTTGAAGCTGCGCATTCTGGTAAAAAATCCAGCTAAAAATAAGCAACGTCAACAACACTACGATCAATAGCCCGAAAAGAAAAGTTTTTCTCTTCGCTTGATGTTGATAAAGGCGCCAAGGTAACAAATTAATGCTCATAACTGTCTTCCATTTCTATCGGCACTTGCATGGTAGATAAATTCGGCTCAAACGTTGCGCGTTTCCAAAGCGCATTGCCGAGCGCAATAAAAGGCAAATCACATTCAATCAATTGCCAATCTTGTGGAATTACTTCTGTGACCGCGATTGTGCTGTGGAAATAAATAAGCGTTGGTGTTTCTTGATAACGTTTACAAAATTGCTCAAAAAGTGCGGTCAAGTTTTTACCCTTTTTTTGCAAAATTCTGAGTTCATGCGGTTTTTGTTGAATAGCAATAATTTGCTCATTATCTTGATAAATCAATAAGCTGTCTTTTTTCTCTTGCTGCAAACAATATTCAAAGGCTCGAATAATCGCGTTGGTTGTACTGTCCAAGACGGTTACCGGAAACGGAAGAAATTCAGCCAAATATTCTGCTACGGTCTCCGTTTTAATCGCAAAAATATCAAGGCGAAAACCTTGTTTTAGCGGTACCGGACGAAAATCAAACCAGATTTTATTCAATGGCACCGGCAGTTCTTTTTCCAAGACAAAACGGCATTGTTGCTCGCATTCTTCTAAATTAGTAAACTGCGACAAAATCACTGTTTTTTGCCAAACATATTGTGCCGGCACGGCATAAACAAAATTTAAATCCAGATTATCCAGCAGCGGACATTGTTGCAAAATTTTCGCTTCAATATCTTTAAGCGAGAGCGATTCGACTTGGATAAAGTGCGGTTGATTTTGTGGGTAAAACCACAG
Organism: Actinobacillus seminis; assembly: GCF_002263215.1. Lineage (GTDB taxonomy): Bacteria > Pseudomonadota > Gammaproteobacteria > Enterobacterales > Pasteurellaceae > Actinobacillus_B > Actinobacillus_B seminis. The sequence goes on along the minus strand of NZ_NLFK01000004.1, from coordinate 203,634 downwards.
AATTTGCCATTTTTTACTCACTTTCCAGAGTCCGACTTGAAGTTCCATTGACTGAGAATTATCAAAAAATAACATAGTCTTTACCTTATTTTACATTTGTCATTACACATTTAGCTTTGGTTTTTGCTCAGTAAACTTTATACTAAGGGCTTAAAGTTAAAGTGACTTATTCAAGATTGAAATTTGAATTAAGTTTTTCGAATTTTTATCGTCTTTGCATTAAACAAGAGAGAATTTTTCGATGCGGATCGCAAAATTAATATTTAGTTCGCTATTAACATTGATTATTTTAGGCTGTGTTGCAGGTGGTATTTTTTATGTGCAGCTAAAATCGGACTTGCCCAATGTAGATAGCTTAAAAACGGTAGAATTACAACAGCCCATGCAAATTTATACCGCTGATGGTAAGTTAATCGGAGAAGTGGGGGAGCAACGTCGTATTCCGGTGAAACTTGCCGATGTGCCGAAAAAATTAATTGAAGCGGTGCTGGCCACAGAAGACAGTCGTTTTTATGAACACCACGGATTAGATCCTATCGGAATTGCGCGGGCAATTTCTGTGGCAATTTCGCAAGGAGGGGCATCTCAAGGAGCGAGTACCATTACACAACAATTAGCGCGAAATTTCTTTTTAACACCAGAAAAAAATATCATTCGTAAAGCCAAAGAAGCAATTTTGGCTATTGAGATTGAAAATACACTGACCAAAGATGAAATTTTGGAATTGTATTTAAATAAAATTTATTTAGGTTATCGTGCCTACGGAGTTGCAGCGGCGGCAAAAACCTACTTTGGTAAAGCGTTAAATCAATTGACCTTATCGGAAATAGCGATTATCGCCGGTCTGCCAAAAGCGCCTTCGACTATGAATCCGCTCTACTCCCTTAAACGGGCGGAAGAACGTCGTAATGTGGTGCTGGGACGGATGTTGGATATGAATTATATCAGCAAAGCGGAATATGATGAGGCCTCTAAAGAACCAATTGTCGCCAGCTATCACGGAGCGCAATTGGATTTTCGTGCGGATTATGTAACCGAAATGGTGCGCCAAGAAATGGTGAAACGTTTTGGTGAAGAAAAAGCCTATACCGGCGGTTATAAAGTTTACACGACTGTGCAATCTAAAGATCAGGAAACTGCACAAATCGCACTGCGTGATAATTTGATTGCATATGACATGCGTCATGGCTATCGTGGAGGTGCGCCCTTATGGAAAAAAGGGGAAAATGCCTGGACAACGGAGCAAATTATCGGCTTTTTAAAACGCTTACCATATTCTCCTCCCTTTGTGCCTGCTGCAGTTGTGGGGGCAGATAAAAACGGTTTAACTTTATTATTGGCAAACGGGGAAAATGTATCGCTGTCAAATGCCATGATGCGTTGGGCCGGTAAAAAAATACCAAAAGTCAATGAACAAATTTGGATCCGTAAACGGGATAACGGGGAATGGATGTTAGGACAAATTCCCGAGGCAAATTCCGCCTTGGTGGCATTAAATAGCGACAACGGTGCCATTGAAGCTATCGTGGGCGGTTTTAGTTTTGAACAAAGTAAGTTCAATCGAGCAACTCAATCTTTAGTTCAAGTCGGTTCGTCAATTAAACCCTTTATTTATGCCGCCGCCTTGGAGAAAGGCTTAACATTATCCAGTGTGTTGTTAGATGCGCCTATTGTTATTCAAAATCCGGGACAGAAAGCGTGGATGCCTAAAAACTCGCCGAATCGTTATGATGGTCCCTTGCGTTTAAGAGTCGGTATCGGGCAATCAAAAAATATGATTGCTGTCCGTGCAATGCAAATGGCAGGTATTGATTTTACCGCGGATTTTTTACAACGTTTCGGATTTAAACGTGAGCAATATTTTGCCAGCGAAGCCTTAGCTTTAGGAGCGGCCTCTTTTACGCCATTAGAAATGGCGAGGGGGTATGCGGTATTTAATAACGGCGGTTTCTTAGTAGATCCCTATTTAATTGACAAAATCATTGATAATGACGGTACGGAACTGTTTGTGGCTAACCCGCAAATTGCTTGTGTAAGCTGTGACAATATTCCGGTAATTTATGGTGAAACAGAAAAATTAGATGGATTTAAAAAGACAGATACTCCAATGGAGAACGAAGGAAATTTACAGGTAACCGATAGCGAAACTAACGGAGAGGAGTTAGATCCGCAAATTGATTTGGTTCCTGATGTACCGGAATTGGAGATGATGACAACAAATAAAGAGATAACAGATAACGTAGATTTGATGGCTGAGGCAAAAACAGTGGGCTCTCAAGTACAGTACGCTCCTCGTGTCATTAGTGGTGAATTGGCGTTTTTAATTCGCAGTGCGTTGACTTCCGCCATCTACGGTGAAAAAGAGCAATCATGGAAAGGAACCAGCTGGCGTATTGCAAACTCCTTTGCTCGCCGTGATATCGGGGGAAAAACGGGAACTACTAATAATTCCAAAGACGCGTGGTATGCCGGATTTGGTGCTAATTTTACCGTGGCAGTGTATGTCGGATTTGATGATAATAAACGCGTGTTAGGGCGTGGTGAATCCGGATCATTCACCGCAATGCCGGCGTGGATTTCCTACATGAAGACCACCTTAAAAGATATTCCGGAACGTACACTTCCATTGCCGGCAAACATTGTGGAAAAACAGATTCACAGTGGTTCCGGCTTATTATCAAATAACGGAGGAATGACAGAATATTTCATCAAAGGCACCGAACCTAAACGGGCTTATGTGGAAGAAAAAGGCTATTTTATCGACGGTTATGATCTGCAAAAAGGTGATGATGCACTACCGGAATTGCCACCTCGCGTCGATCAGATGAATCATAATAAGGGTGGCGAAAGTCCTGTGCCAAGCCATTTGCCAGCGCAACAATATGAACGTCAAGAATTATTCTAATTTAACCTAAAAAAGTACCGCACTTTGAGCAAGTGCGGTCTGTTTTTCTATTTTTAAAAGGCAAAATTATGCTGAGTTATCGTCACAGTTTTCACGCAGGCAACCATGCAGATGTCGTTAAACATATCGTATTAATGTTAATTTTGGAAAATTTGCGCCAAAAAGAAAAAGGCTTTTATTATTTGGATACCCATGCCGGCGTGGGGCAATATCGTTTGTTTTCCGAAGAAGCGGAAAAAACCGCGGAATATCAAGAAGGAATCGGGCGCCTTTGGCAGCAAGAGGATTTTCCGCCGGATGTTGCGCGCTATGTACAATTAATTAAAAAGCTGAATTATGGTGAAAAAGAGCTGCGTTATTACGCCGGTTCGCCATTGATTGCCGCAAGTTTGCTCCGCCCGCAAGATCGCGCGCTGCTAACCGAATTGCATCCAACAGATTATCCTTTATTGCGCAATAATTTTAAACAATATGACAATATTACCACCAAACGGAATAACGGCTTTCAACAATTAAAAGCCACTTTGCCGCCCAAAGAGCGACGCGGGTTGGTGTTAATTGATCCGCCTTATGAAATGAAAGAGGATTATGATTTGGTGGTACAAGCGATTGAAGAAGGCTATAAACGCTTTGCTACCGGCATTTACGCTATTTGGTATCCGGTGGTACTACGTCAGTATACCAAACGTATCATCAAAGGATTGGAAGCCACCGGTATTCGCAAAATCTTGCAAATTGAATTAGCGGTGCGTCCCGACTCGGAACAGAGCGGGATGACCGCCAGCGGCATGATTGTAATCAATCCACCATGGACATTGGAAGCACAAATGAAAGAAATCTTGCCTTATTTACACCGCACTTTGGTGCTGGAAGAGATCGGCGGTTGGTCGGTAAACTGGATTACGCCGGAATAATTGAAGAAATTACCGATTAAATTAATTTATTCAGCCAGTTTGCCTTTATACCGTATTCGTGCAAAATAGGTAGTAAAATTTAAATCCAGTAAGGAGAAGAAAATGACAAGACATTATGATTATATTTCTATCGGTGGTGGCAGCGGCGGCATCGCCTCCATTAACCGTGCGGCAAGTTATGGCAAAAAATGTGCGATTATCGAAGCAAAACACATTGGCGGAACTTGTGTGAATGTCGGTTGCGTACCAAAAAAAGTCATGTGGTATGGCGCACAAGTGGCAGAAGCCATTAATCATTATGCGCCGGATTATGGCTTTGATGTTAGCGTAAATCAATTTGATTTTAGTAAATTAGTCGAAAGTCGCCAAGCCTATATCAGCCGTATCCATACTTCTTATCAAAATGTTTTTACCAAAAATCAAGTTGACGTAATCAACGGATTTGCCAAGTTCGTCAACGCTAACACCGTGGAAGTGAATGGAGAATTAATTACCGCCGATCATATTTTAATTGCCACCGGCGGTCGTCCGACGCGTCCAAGCATTAAAGGCGCAGAATACGGGATTGATTCTGATGGCGTGTTTGCCTTAACCGGCTTGCCGAAACGCGTTGCGGTGGTTGGTGCCGGTTATATTGCAGTAGAACTTGCTGGCGTAATGAACAGTTTTGGCGTAGAAACTCATTTATTCGTCCGTCGCCATGCGCCACTACGCAGCTTCGATCCTTACATTGTTGAAACCTTGTTGGAAGTGATGAAAACGGATGGTATTCAATTACATACCGAAGCAATCCCACAGGAAGTGGTGAAAAATTCGGACGGTTCATTCACCTTAAAATTAGAAGATGGTCGAGCACAAGAGGTAGATTGCCTCATTTGGGCAATCGGTCGTGAACCGGCAACAGATGTGATCAATCTTGCGGTGACCGGCGTTGAGACCAACGAGCGCGGTTTTATTAAAGTAGATAAATACCAAAATACCAATGTCAAAGGTATTTATGCGGTCGGCGATATTATCGAAGGTGGCATTGAGCTCACGCCTGTTGCAGTCGCTGCAGGGCGTCGTTTATCCGAACGCTTATTTAACAACAAACCGAATGAACACTTAGATTATCAGTTAGTACCGACTGTCGTCTTTAGCCATCCGCCAATCGGTACTGTCGGCTTAACCGAGCCAAAAGCGATTGAGCAATATGGCGCAGATAATGTAAAAGTATATCAGTCGGCATTCACTCCAATGTACAGCGCAGTGACCCAACACCGTCAACCTTGTCGCATGAAATTAATTTGCGCGGGCAAAGATGAGCGAATCGTTGGCTTACATGGTATCGGCTTCGGCGTGGATGAAATGATCCAAGGCTTTGCAGTAGCAATTAAAATGGGGGCCACCAAAGCGGACTTTGACAACACCGTCGCCATCCACCCGACCGGTTCGGAAGAATTCGTGACCATGCGTTAATTGCTACATTCAGGGCATAAAAATAAAAAGTGCGGTTAAAAAACTCAAAGATCTTTAACCGCACTTCTTTCTTTAGCATTGTGCTTATTTCACAAAGCGTTTTCGCCGGCGGTGGAAATTTAAGGTAGGGTTAATTTTGCTGACCTTGGCAAGCGGTTTTGGTTCAATTGCCTTGCGGTGCGCGCGACGGTAATGACTAAGGAAATAGTGGATAGAGCTGGCAAACACAATGCCGGCAAGAAAAACGATAATTAATTCACCATATAACTGGTGAAAGAGCTGGTTGATTTTACTTTGCGTCGTTTGCCCGTATTTAGCATCAAAGGTAACGCGCAAAAAGCCTTCAATGCCGTTTGGCGAATAAATCAGTTCGACAATTTGCTGCGTGCCGGTTGGTGTGCCGGTATTGGCATCCAGCCCCAGTTGATGACGTACATTGAGGGAATGGCTGCTTTGCGCCAATAATTCGCCGGCATTGCTATAAATAGAGGCGTCGATGACAAAATTCTCTTTGCTGAAATTATCCAAATTTTCCGTTAATTGTTCCGTTTTGGCATCATTAACCAATAACATAGAAAATAAATCAGCTTGTTGGCGCACCAATAAATGCGACAAATGAGAAACCTGTTTTACGCTGGCAAGTTGCGATCCGATTTTGAATTGTTGGACGCCGAATAAAATCACGCCCAAAATAATACCACAAAATCCGATAATGCTGACAATCAGCATGATTTTCACCAATTTTTCTTTTGTTAAATACAAGTTATTTTCCCCAAAACTGAACAAATCGGCTAAAATATGTGCCGATTAATGATAATAATTTACAGGATTTCTTATGCAAACACAAAGTCTCCATGTCCAAAATCTTTGTCGTATTGTTGAACATTATACGTCATTTCCCCGCGCATTTTTAACTAATCAGAATGCGACCGAGGGAAAAGATCATTTTATTGTTTATGGCGAGTCGCTCAATCTGGCGTTATTACAACAATTTCAACAAAAGTGCGGTGAAAATTTTGTGATTTTTGAGGCATGGAATGTGGTGCAGAATACAGTGGTGCTATTACGCGGTCAATGGCAAGCAAAATGGGTGGCAAATGCACATGAATTTTCTCTAGATTGCGCTCGCCTTGATTTTACCCCAAGTTTGCAACAAAGCGGATTATTGGTGATGGATATGGATTCCACCATTATTCAAATCGAATGTATCGACGAAATTGCCAAATTGGCGGGTACCGGTAAACTCGTTTCGGAAATTACCGAACGCGCTATGCGTGGTGAATTGGATTTTGAGCAAAGTTTACGCCACCGTGTCAGCACCTTAAAAAATGCGCCGGAAACGATTTTGCAACAGGTGCGGGAAAATTTGCCCTTAATGCCCGGATTAAAAGAAACCATCCAAGGTTTACAACAATACGGCTGGAAAACCGCGATCGCCTCCGGTGGATTTACCTATTTCGCGAATTATTTGAAAGCATTACTGAATTTAGATTACGCCGTTTCTAATCAATTTGAAATTACTGACGGACGTTTGACCGGTCTAGTACTGGGCGATGTGGTGGATGCCGCATATAAAGCTAACACATTGCAGCGATTAGCGACGCAATTTGCCATTCCGGCGGGTAATACGGTAGCAATCGGCGATGGCGCCAATGATTTGGCAATGATGCAAGTGGCGGATTTGGGCATGGCATATCATGCGAAACCAAAGGTACAACAACAGGCGAAAATTGTGATAAACTTTACAAACTTGACCGCACTTTTATGTATTTTAAGTGCGAATGATAAAATACAAGCAATAAATAAGGGGAAATAAGTATGCCTTCATTTGATATTGTGTCGGAAATTACCTTACACGAAGTACGCAATGCGGTGAAAAATGCCAACCGGGTATTAAGTACGCGTTACGATTTTCGTGGTGTTGAAGCAGTGATTGAATTAAACGAAAAATGCGAAACCATCAAATTAACCACAGAATCAGATTTTCAATTGGAACAATTAATTGAAATTTTAATCGGTTCTTGCATAAAACGTGGCATTGAACACAGCTCGTTGGATATTCCGGCGGAAAGCGAACATCACGGAAAATTGTACAGCAAAGAAATTAAGCTCAAACAAGGTATTGAAACCGAGATGGCGAAAAAAATTACCAAATTAATTAAAGACGCAAAACTGAAAGTGCAAACCCAAATTCAAGGGGAACAAGTACGCGTGACGGGAAAATCTCGTGACGATTTACAAGCGGCAATTCAGTTAGTCAAAGCTGCCGAATTGGGACAGCCATTCCAATTCAACAATTTTAGAGATTAATAAAGGAAACCTATGGCGTTATTAAATGTATTGATTTATCCGGACGAGCGCTTGAAAACCATTGCCAAACCGGTAGAAGTGTTTGATGAAAAATTAAACAAGTTTATTGATGACATGTTTGAAACCATGTATCAAGAGGAAGGCATTGGTTTGGCGGCAACCCAAGTCGATGTTCATCAACGCATTATTACCATTGATATTGAGGGTAATAAACAAAATCAATTAGTATTGATCAACCCTGAAATTATCGAAAGTTGCGGAGAAACCGGGATTGAGGAAGGCTGTTTGTCGCTGCCGGGATTGCGCGCGTTGGTGCCACGCAAAGAAAAAGTGACGGTTAAAGCGCTAAATCGCAAAGGGGAAGAATTTATATTGCAAGCGGAGGACTTGCTTGCCATCTGTATTCAACACGAAATCGATCATTTAAACGGTATTGTGTTTGCCGATTATCTTTCTCCGTTGAAACGTCAACGTATGAAAGAAAAACTGATCAAATGGCAAAAACAAGCGGCAAAACGGGGATAATCCTCCGCACGCCGAGGTAATGAAATCAACGTTGGTGGGAGCTTCCCACCTTTTATTTTCCGTAACCTAGAACATAATGAAACCATTAAATATTATTTTTGCCGGTACGCCGGATTTTGCAGCGCAACATCTGCAAGCCCTGTTAGACTCGCCCCATCACGTGATTGCGGTTTATACTCAGCCGGATAAACCGGCGGGACGCGGGAAAAAACTGCAAGCCGGCGCGGTCAAATTATTAGCCGAGCAACACCACATTCCCGTTTATCAACCGAAATCTTTACGCAAAGCGGAAGTGCAAGCCGAATTACAGGCGCTCAATGCGGATGTGATGGTAGTCGTGGCGTATGGGTTAATTTTGCCAAAAGCAGTATTAGTCGCGCCACGTTTGGGTTGTTTGAATGTACATGGTTCTTTACTGCCGCGTTGGCGCGGTGCGGCGCCGATTCAGCGTGCCATTTGGGCAGGTGATGCGCAAACCGGCGTCACCATTATGCAAATGGATGAAGGACTGGATACCGGCGCCATGTTGCACAAGGTAGTTTGCGACATTACCCCAACAGAAACCTCCGCCGATTTATATGCCAAATTAGCCGAAATAGCACCACCCGCCTTACTTGAAGTGTTAAATGGATTGGAACAGCAGCAATTTTTCGCGCAGCCGCAAGAGGAAAATGCCGCTAATTACGCGGAAAAATTAAGTAAAGAAGAAGCGAAATTAGATTGGAATATGCCGGCAGCGCAGTTAGAGCGCAATATTCGCGCCTTTAATCCATGGCCAATTTGCTATTTTTCCACGCAAGATGAACAAGGTAATGCGCAAACCTTAAAAGTCTATCAAGCGCAAGTGTTACCGCATCAAGATAAAGCAGCGGGAACCATTATTGCCGCCAACAAAAAAGGAATTCAAATTGCCACCGGTCAAGGCGTATTAAATTTAACGCAATTGCAACCGGCGGGGAAAAAATCAATGTCCGCACAAGATTTACTCAACGGTCGCGCGGGTTGGTTTAACGTCGGTAAGGTATTGGCATAATGAAAACAACGGTTCGCTCCACTAATAAACAGCGCGTAAAAACCTCGCAAAAAAGCATCGCACTTTCCGTACGTGCGTCGGCGGCAAAGATCATTTTGCAAGTATTAGATCAGGGGCAATCTCTGTCATCCTTGCTGCCCGAATATCAAGCCCAAGTCAAAGCGCAAGATTTTCCGTTGCTACAAGAAATCTGCTTTGGTGTTTGCCGCGTGTTGCCACGCTTGGAAAAGTTAATTAGTTTATTAGTCGATCGCTCGCTAAAAGGCAAAACACGTATTGTGCATTGCTTGCTGCTTGTAGGTTTGTATCAATTGCTTTACACCCGCATTCCGCCTCATGCGGCAGTGGATGAAGTGGTCAACGCCACGTCCGCCTTAAAAGCCGACAGTTTTCGCGGTTTGGTAAATGCGGTATTGCGCCGTTTTTTACGCGAACAAGCGCAATTATTAGCTAAAGCGGATCAACATTGGCAAACCTTGCATCCGGAATGGTTGGTTAATCGATTGAAAAAAGCCTACCCGCATTGGCAAGATATTGTACAAGCCAATAATCAAAAACCGCCTATGTGGTTGCGCGTAAATAAGCAACATTGTAGTGCCGAAGATTATCGTCAACTATTGGTACAACAAGATATTAACGCCTCAAGCACGACACATCCGCAAGCTCTGCGTTTGGCACAACCAAGTGCGGTACAAAATTTGCCGAATTTCGCCCAAGGTTGGGTCACGGTACAAGATCTTTCCGCGCAATGGTCAGCGCTATTATTGCAAGCGCAAAATGACGAATTGATTCTGGATGCTTGCGCCGCGCCGGGCGGAAAGACCACGCATATTTTAGAGTTGGCGCCACAAGCAAAAGTGGTCGCCCTTGATGTGGAAGCGGAACGCTTGGTACGCGTACAGGAAAATTTAGCCCGAATGCAGCAGCAAGCGTTAGTAATTTGTGGCGATGCCGCTCAACCGCAGCAATGGTTGACGCAAATTGAGGCGCATTTTCATTTACCGTCAAATGCAACACAAAGTGCGGTGCAATTTGATCGAATTTTACTCGATGCGCCTTGTTCGGCGACCGGTGTCATTCGTCGCCATCCGGATATTAAATGGTTACGACAAGAAAGTGATATTGCCGCCTTAGTGGCGTTGCAAGAGCAAATTTTAGATGCGTTGTGGGCAAGATTAAAACCGAACGGTGTGTTGCTTTATGCCACTTGTTCCTTATTGCCGGAAGAAAACTGCCGGCAAATCGCGCATTTTTTGCAACGTCATAATGACGCCAAACGCGAACCTTTGCCTTTCCTTGATCCGCAGCAACAAGGCGAAATTCAACTCTTCCCGACAGAAAATGGCGGTGATGGGTTTTATTACGCAAAATTACGAAAAATGGGGTAAGCCATGGAATTTCCGTTGATTGAGGTCATTATTCCCCTACGTCTAGAGAGAGAATAACATGAAAATCATCATCTTAGGTGCCGGACAGGTAGGCTCTACCTTGGCGGAAAATTTAGTCGGCGAAGACAATGATATTACCTTGGTGGATAATGAAGCCGCTCGTTTGGACAGTTTACAAGACAAGCATGACTTACGCGTGGTGACCGGTTCGGCATCCTCGCCGCGTGTCTTGCGCGAAGCCGGCGCTGCGGATGCGGATTTGTTGGTGGCGGTAACCAGTTCCGACGAAGCCAATATGGTCGCCTGCCAAGTATCTTATACGTTATTTAATACGCCAACGAAAATTGCGCGCATTCGTGGTGCGGAATATATTCGCGAAAAAGAGAAATTGTTTCAATCCAATGTTATCCCGATTGATCATATTATTTCGCCGGAAAATTTGGTCACGGAAGAAATTGTGCGCTTAATTAATTATCCGGGGGCATTGCAGGTTTCCCATTTTGCTGACGGTCGCATTAGTATTGTAGTGGTGAAAGCCTATTATGGCGGGCCGTTGGTGGGCTATTCTTTGTCCACCTTGAAAGATCATATGCCGCATATTGATTGCCGAATCGTATCAATTTTGCGCCAAGATAAAGTGATTCGTCCTCAGGGTTCGACCATTGTAGAGGCCGGTGATGAAGTCACTTTTATTTGTGCGACTATTCATATCAAGGCAGTAATGAGCGAATTGCAACGCCTAGAAAAACCCTATAAGCGGGTCATGATTGCAGGTGCCGGTAATATTGGTATGGGGGTGGCGAAACGCCTCGAGGAATTTTGTTCAGTCAAATTAATTGATCGTAATCATGAGCGTGCCTCTCAACTGGCAGAAAAATTGTCCAAAACTCTAGTATTTTGTGGTGATGCCTCCGATCAATCCTTATTATTTGAAGAACATATTGAAAATATTGATGTTTTTCTATCATTAACCAGTGATGATGAAGCCAATATTATGTCGGCGTTACTGGCAAAACGCCTTGGTGCGAAAAAAGCCATGGTTCTTATTCAGCGTATGGCATATATCAATATTATCCAAGGCGGAACCATTGATATCGCAGTTTCGCCACAGCAAGCAACCATTTCGGCATTGCTTGGGTATATTCGCAAAGGAGATGTTGCCGGTGTGGTATCACTGCGCCACGGTATTGCGGAAGCCTTAGAAATTGTAGTGCATGGTGATGAAAATAGTTCCCAATTGGTTGGACGAAAAATCAGTGAGCTCAAATTACCCGTTGGTGCTATTATTGGCGCGGTTTTTCGTGATAATGAAGTGATTATTGCCGGTAAGAATTTAATTTTTAAAGAAAAAGATCATGTAATCGTGTATGTGAGCGATAAAAAATTTATTCCGGATATCGAAAAGCTATTCCAGCCAAGTTCATTTTTTATTTAAAGTTATAAAGTTATGTAAAGCTACTATACTTATTACATCAACTTTTTATAATAATCACTCTTTGAGGTATAAATAAAAGTGAGGAGCGTTTATGAGTTTTATTAAAGAGTTTCGCGAATTTGCGATGCGCGGCAACGTAGTAGATATGGCAGTCGGTGTGATCATCGGCGGTGCTTTTGGTAAGATTGTCAGCTCATTAGTTGGTGATGTGATTATGCCGGTACTGGGTATTTTAACCGGAGGTGTGGATTTTAAAGATCTTAAAATCGTATTGCAAGAAGCGGTTGGCGAAACGCCGGCGGTGAGTTTAAATTATGGTGCGTTTATCCAAAATATCTTTGATTTTGTGATTATCGCATTCGCTATCTTTATGATGATCAAGGTGTTAAATAAATTGAAAAAACCGGTAAAAAAAGCAGCACCGGCTCCCTCTAATGAAGAAAAATTGCTAACTGAAATTCGTGACCTATTGAAAAAATAATCAACAGTGTTTCATCATAGAAAAATCTTCTCAAACGGGAAGATTTTTTATTTAGGGACAAAAAATAATGCTACAATGTGCTAAATCTTATTGAGGAGGCTGATTATGTCGGAAACAAAACAATTACAAGAAGAAACCAGAAAAATTATTCATGATTTATTAAATGATGGTAGTGATCCTAACGCCCTTTATATTATTGAACATCATATTGCCCATTATGATTTTGATAAATTAGAAAAAATCGCAGTGGATGCCTTTAAAGCCGGCTATGAAGTATCGGAAGCGGAAGAATTTGAAGATGACAACGGAAAAGTGATTTTCTGTTTTGATATTATCAGCGAAATCCACTTAAAAGCAGAAATAATTGACGCCCAACAAAAAGAATTACTTCCATTAATCGATAAATTTGGGGGGATTTATGACGGTTGGGGAACCTATTTCGAAGATCCAAACGCCGAAGAAGATGAATACGGCGAAGAGGGAGAATTCTTTGATGATGAAGAAGACTTTAATGAAAAACGAGAGTCTCGGCATTAATTTTAAGAGAAAGGAGGAAATTTTTTCCAAGTCTAAATCAAACTTTGTGTAAATACCTGTTTCTAAGATAATATACACTAAAACAGGTATTTTTATTATGAATGAACAAAAATTAAAGGCTTAGATGCAATATAAAATTAAGCACCAAGCCATCAGTTCTAAAATATGATATATAATCAAATCTGGTGATCGCTTAAACGATCACCTTTAAGTCAAAATAGTATTTGCACAGAATACGGGATAGAGCCCTATAAGAAGGCTTCTTTACTAACAAGCAATTAGATATTTTGGTTAACAAAATTGGCTAATTGATTTTTAGGTAATGCGCCAACTTGAGTCGCTACTGCTTTACCTTCTTTGAATAGCATTAATGTTGGAATACTACGCACACCAAATTGTGCCGGTGTACCTTGATTTTCATCAATATTAATTTTAACGATTTTTACTTTATCACCGAATTCAGCCGCTAATTCATCTAAAATTGGCGAGATCATGCGACAAGGACCACACCATGGCGCCCAGAAATCCAATAATACAGGCACTGCTGATCTTAATACGTCCGTTTCAAAGTTTGCATCATTTGTATGTAATACTTCAGTCATATTCTTTTTTTCCTTATTCGTTAACAATATTCCCATCAAAATAATGGAAATTTTATACATCTCAAGTGTTTCACATCATAACACATTGAAAACTAAATAACACAAATCATTCTAATCGTTAAACTCTTATACCGGAGAGCGAAAAAGCAAAACACTCGCTGTTGTTTACACGATTAGACAAAATGATTGTGCTATCACCAAGTGCGGTCGAATTTTACAAAATTATTTTAATTGGGCAAAGGCTTGCGCCAAGTCCGCTTTAATATCTTCGACATTTTCCAAACCGACGGAAAAACGCAACAAACGGTTGCAAATCCCGCGCGCAATGCGTTCTACTTCCGGAATATCCATATGGGTTTGGGTGGCGGGATAGGTAATAAAACTTTCAGATCCCCCCAAACTTTCTGCAAAGGTGATCAATTTTATCGCTTTTAAGAACGGATTAACCCATTTCTCGTCTTGCAAACGGAAAGACAACATTCCGCCTTTATCCGCATACAGCACATCTGCCACTTGTGGCTGTGCATTTAAGAACTTAACCAATTCTTTGGCATTTTTCTCATGGCGCTCCATACGCAATGCCAAGGTTTTCATACCACGAATCGTTAACCAAGCATCAAATGGCGATAATACGGGACCGGCACCGTTTTGAATATAAAATAAACGATCGCATAATTCTTGCCCCTTCGCCACAATTAATCCCACCAACACGTCATTATGGCCGGCAAGATATTTGGTACCACTGTGGATCACAATATCCGCGCCATGTTCCATTGGTCTGAATAACACCGGAGTTAAAAATGTATTATCCACAATTAACAACAAGTTATGTTTTTTCGCAATTGCTGAAATAGCATCAACATCGCATTCTTCCATCAATGGGTTAGACGGTGTTTCCACAAAAATCGCCTTAGTGTTCGGCGTAATAGCTTGTTCAATGGCTTCCACCGACGCAGTATTAACATAAACCGGTTTAACGCCATGGGTATTTTTATAAGCAAAATCTAACAAACGATAGGTTCCACCATACACATCACTGGAAACAATCCATTCATCCGGCGCGGCAAATAACGTCATCAACAACTGAATTGCCGCCATACCGGAAGAACAAGCAAAACCGCGATCACCGCCTTCTAATTGCGCAATCGTATCTTCCAACACGCTACGCGTCGGGTTTTTAGTGCGCGTATAGTCAAAACCGGTACTCTCACCTATGCCATGATGCCCATAAGCCGTAGAAAGAAAAATCGGCGTAGAAACCGCGCCGGTGCGTTCATCTGTACGATTGCCCGCTTGCGCAAGCAGCGTATCAATTTGATATTGTTGTGTCATAATTATTCCTTTCAAAAACTTTTTAAATTTTAACCGCACTTTATAAAATAAAGATGTTGCCACATTGTGGCATAAAGCGCACGGGGCTTAAAGCAGATTTTCATATTTCTGCAAACAAAACCATATCCATACTGACATTGGCTTAAAATTACTGCTATAATTTCGCCTGTTTAATATTATCCACCGGATTGAATGCCTATGATTTCTCCACGACTGCCCGGCAAAATTCGTTATATTTTATATAAAAAAAGTCACCACACTCACCGAATTTTGCATAAAAGTACCGGATTTTTTTGCCCATTAAGCGCTGCTTCATTGGCGGCACTGTTTTCCAACGGATTTAATAAATGAGCCTGTTTAGGATTGGAATTAAATGCCCATTGGAACCGGCAATATCCGCTTGCCGTCGCCAGTTTTCTCCAACGCGTACAGGAAAAAGAAAATAAAACAGAATGAAACTTGCTCAAAATTCACCGCACTTTTATCGCGGACGCTGTTCCGTGGCGCCAATGTTAGATTGGACAACGCGTCATTGTCGCTATTTTCATCGCCAATTTAGCCAATATATCTTACTTTATACAGAAATGGTCACCACCGGCGCGATTATCCATGCCAAATATGATCATTTGGATTTCTCGCCACCAGAAATGCCGCTGGCATTGCAGCTAGGCGGCAGCGATCCGGCACAATTGGCGCACTGCGCTACATTAGCGCAACAACGTGGCTATCAAGAAATTAACCTCAACGTCGGCTGCCCGTCGGATCGTGTGCAAAATGGTATGTTTGGCGCCTGTTTAATGGCAAAAGCCGATTTAGTGGCGCAATGTGTAGCGCAAATGCAACGTGCAGTCGATATTCCCGTAACGATCAAAACCCGCATCGGCATTGATGATTTAGACAGTTATGACTTTCTTTGTGAATTTGTGGGAAAAGTACGGCAAGCCGGCTGCCAAGAATTAATTATTCACGCTCGCAAAGCGTGGCTCTCTGGCTTAAGCCCAAAAGAAAACCGCGAAATCCCGCCGCTCGATTATGCAAGGGTCTATCAACTCAAACGGGATTTTCCTACATTGCGGCTCAGCATCAACGGGGGCATTAAAACCCTAGAAGAAATTAAACGACATCTCCAACATGTGGACGGTGTCATGGTAGGGCGTGAAGCTTATCAAAACCCAAGTCTATTGGGTTATATTGACCAAGCACTGTTTGAGCCGAGTTTGCCGGTCATCACACCTCACCAAGCAGTGCGCCGAATGTTGCCTTACATCGAACAACAACGCGCACAAGGTGTACATTTAAATCATATTGTCCGCCATATGCTCGGCGCATTCCAACATTGCAAAGGTGCTCGCCAATGGCGCCGCTATTTAAGTGAAAATGCCTATCGCCCCGGCGCCGGCGTCGAAGTAGTGGAAACCGCATTGGGATTTGTCGAAGAAAATTGATTGGTAAAACAAAAGTGCGGTTAAATCAATCATTTTTGACCGCACTTTTCCTTTATTTTTCTAAACCCTTCCTAGAGATAAATATTTTTGCATTTCATCTTTAGGAACCATGCCACCACCAGTTGCCCATACCAAATGAGTCGCATTTTCTAACCGGTCATTTGATAAATTTAATTTATTAAAATAAGTATTATCACAAATGCGAATAGCTCCTACCATACCAGCTAAAGCGGAAGGTTCCAATTGAACTTGTTCAGTTTTATCTAATAATCTAAGCAAGTCATAAAGTTCTTGATCATCTATAGTATAAAAACCATCAAGTAATCGTTCCATCGCTTTACCGACAAATCCGGAAGCTCGTCCGACAGCCAAGCCATCTGCAGCAGTAATATTATCTAAACCAATATCTTGAACAGAAATATTGTCATGTAATCCTGTATACACCCCAAGTAACATACAAGGCGAATGTGTAGGTTCGGCAAAAATACAATGTACATGATCACCAAATGCGAGCTTAAGCCCAAATGCAACACCACCAGGACCGCCACCCACGCCACAAGGCAAATAGACAAATAAAGGATGATCTTTATCCACCGGAATTCCCTGTTGTTGAAATTGTTGTTTTAAACGCTCTCCTGCAACGGAGTAACCTAAAAATAGTGTTTTTGAATTTTCATCATCAATAAAAAACAATTTGGATCGGATTCTGCCGCTTTACGTCCTTGAGCCACAGCTACCCCATAATCTTGTTCATATTCCACAACATTCACACCATGCAAACGTAACTTTTGTTTTTTCCATTCTCTTGCATCTGCAGACATATGCACGCTAACATTAAATCCCAGTTTTGCACTCATAATGCCAATAGATAATCCCAAATTGCCGGTAGAACCTACTGCAATGCTATACCGGCTAAAGAATTTTTTAAATTCAGGAGTATGCAATTTACTGTAATCATCTTGCTCCATAAGTAATCCATGCGTCATTGCTAATTTTTCTGCATGAGCTAACACTTCATATATTCCACCTCTTGCTTTAATTGAACCGGATATAGGCAAATGACTATCTTTTTTTAATAAAAGATTTCCCTGAATTTTTTGTTTATAACGTTGTTCCAGCGCTCTTTTCATCGCCGGAATTCCGATAACTTCCGATTCTAAAATTCCATTTGTCTTTTGAGTTTCAGGAAAAACTTTGCAAAAATAGGGAGCGAATCTTGTAAGCCGCATTGCCGCATCTTTTACGTCTTTTTCTGTTAGTCCTACATGAGGTAGCCCTTCAACCAGTGTGGTACTTTTCTGATTAAACCATGTAACCTCTTCTAAATTAACGAGATGATTTATTAATGGATAGTCTCGTTTTAATTGTTCGATATTCATTTGTATACCTCTCTCCGTTAGATCATATATGACAATAAAAAAGTGCATACTAAAGCAAAAAATGATGCGATAAATGTTGCACCGGTATAGTATTTGAAAATTTCATTCATTGTTGCACCACAATATTGTTTTACCAACCAAAATAAAGAATCTGTCACGATAGTGCAACCAATCGAGCCTGAACCTATGGCAAGAGTAATAATCTCAGGACTGATCTCAGGATAGGCTACCAACATAGGGGAGACAATAGCTGTAGCTCCCATCATAGCAACAGTTGCCGAACCCACCGCAGCGTGTAAAATAATTGCCACAAGCCAAGCTAATAAAATCGGATGCATATCAAAATTAGCTAAAATAGTTGCAAGCCCGTCACTTAAACCGCCGGCTTTTAAAATACCATTAAAAGCACCACCGGCTCCAATAATCAATAAAATATTTGCAATTGATGAAAAACAACCTTCCGTTTGACCTAATAAGTCCGACATTCCCATATTACGTCTAATACCTAGAATATAATAAGCAACAAAAGCACTAATAAACATTGCGGTAATTGGATTACCTATGAATTCAAAAAATAAATATAACGAAATCGATTTATCCATATTTAATTCTGCAACCGTTTTTATTAACATTAAAACAATTGGTAACAAAATAGTAAATAATGTTGCAGAAAATGAAGGTAATTCACTTTCATCTCTAATTCTAATATCTGAAAACTCATCCGGTACTTTTTTAAATGGGATTTTATTTTTCACTAATATTAAAAAGACCGGACCACCGAGTAAAGAGGCAAATAATCCAATTAATAAACCATACACAATAACTTTTCCCATATCGGCGTCTAAAGCGTTAGTGACATATAATGCCGCCGGGTGAGGAGGAACAATACAATGAACTGCCATTAATGCGGTACATAATGGAATAGCAAGATTAAGCAATGAAGTGTTCGTCTTTTTAGCGATAGAAAATGCTAACGGAATTAATAAAACTACGCCAATTTCAACAAATAACGTTATCCCACAAATTAATCCAATGATAACCATAATAACATCCGGAGATAACCACCGACTTTTTTGTAAAACAATCCCTATTTTTTCCGCACCACCTGAAACTTCTATCATTTTTCCTAGGATTGTACCTAAAGCAATGACTGCGGCGAGAAAACCTAACGTACTACCTATCCCATTTTCTATAGCATCAATCATCTCGGTAGGTTTCATCCCCATTAATCCACCAACATAAAAACTTGATAGCAATAATGCCAAAAACGGATGTAATTTAAATTTCACAATCGTGATAATAATCAATGCAATGCTCGTAATTAAAACTGCTATGAGCCAAAGTTGTGAATCCATAATAGTCTCCTTATGAGTTGAAATAATCCAATAAAATTAAACGATATTGACAAATACATGACAAATGATGAATAATTTAATTTGAATGAATTTAATTCAATCAAAAGTGTGACTTACTTCTCAAATATCTTAAAATCACTTTTTAAATGAGATAATCTACAATAAAGAAGATCTTAGCAATGCGAAATATACATCAATATTTATACAAAAATAGACGCATAGATCGTTATCAATTAGCCAAATTACATACCTTTGAAGTCTGTGCAAGGCATTTATCTTTTACGCTTGCTGCTGAAGAACTTTGTATTACTGCCAGTGCAGTAAGTCATCAGATACATAAATTAGAAGAAGAGCTTGGGTTTCTTTTATTTAAACGTTTTCATCGAAAAATAGCATTGACTTATGAGGGCGAAAAACTGTTTCACACCTTAAAACAGGTATTTGAAGCAGTAAATAAAGAAGTTTTTGAAATCAGGCAACAGGAAATTAGCGGTGAATTAACTATTTATGTAAGACCCTCATTAGCTCAAAGTTGGTTAGTACCCAAATTAGCCGGCTTTTATCAGAAACATCCATTTATTCAGTTAAATATTTTAACCGGCAATGAAATTATTAACTTTGAAAGATATAAAATAGATTTAGCAATCTACTATGATGATCTTTATGACAAAAATCTTCAACATTATGAATTAATGTCAGAGAGTATTATTCCTGTCTGTAGTCCAAAATATGCTAAGCAATTTCATCTATATGAAAATCCGGAAAATTTATGTTATTGTACACTCTTACACGATGGTCAAGCATGGAACCATACATCCGATATTGAAGAATGGCTGTGTTGGCTAAATCACTTTCAGCTTAAAATTGATTTAACCCATCAACAATCAATGATTTTTGACCGTTCCGATCTTGCGTTAACCGCAGCTATTAACCATATCGGAGTTGCTATGGGTAGAGAACACCTCATCGCTCCTTATCTAGAAAAAGCAGCATTGATAACACCATTTCAATCATTAAAATTACCTTGTTTACAGCGTTATTATGTCGTGACACCCTATATCCAACTACCTAAAGTCAATACTTTCGTGCGTTGGCTAAAAAGTAAAATCATGTAATAAAAAATCCCGCATATTGATCTATCCTTCCAAAAAAATTAGACGAGATAATCAAACGGGATGAAGCTAAACGACGAAAACCGTCCAAAGTTTAAGAAAGTATTATCCCTTATCTATTCCGCTGTTCATTGCGAAACTCGCTCTCGGTACATTGTAAAATAAGATCTTTATCACAAATTTTTACAAAAAATCTACATAAAAACCACTTTTTATTTACATTATATGTTTGAGGTATATAATTTTTTAATCTTCTCTTTTTCCTATTCGTCTCTTTTTCGATAAATTTCAACAGGAGGTTCCCTATGGAATTGGAAAAATTCTTAAGTTATTTTGGCACGTTGACATATAAAATCGGTGAAGTACCAAATTTCAAATTTGAATATCTCACCTCTCTCGGCATTGCCGCTATCGTTATTTTTTTCGGTCGGTATCTTGTAAAAAACTCGAAATCCTTACAAAAATATGCCATTCCCGCTCCCGTTGTTTCAGGCTTGCTCTTTTCTATTCTTATTGCCATGATAAAATCTACCGGGCTGATTTCTTTCAGCTTTGATGTTGCAATGATGAAAGATTTATCTCAAAACATTTTCTTTCTTTGTATAGGATACGGGTTTAGTTCTCGTTTATTACGCAGTGCGGGCAAAAAATTAGTTATCAATGTTATCATTGCGACTTGCCTTTTAATCACATTACAAAATATTGTCGGTGTTTTAGTCGGCAATGCCATCGGATTGCATCCGCTACTGGCCTTACAAGCTTCTTCTGCCGCCATGAGCGGAGGCGTCGGTACAGCCTCTGCTTTTGGCCCGATTTTTATCGAGCTCGGCGCCCCGGCGAACGCGACAGAGTTTGGCGTTGCCGCCGGTACTATGGGCAATATTATAGGATCACTTATCGGTGGACCGGTTGCTGCCTATTTAATCGCCAAACACGCGCTCAAAGCAAATCCTAACGATAAACCGGAGGAAGTAAAATCAGCACAATTGCCCATTCTTAATAACACCCGAATGATCAAATCTTTTGCCATGGTTTTATTAATTGGTGCGCTCGGAATGCCGATTTATTTTCTTTTAGATGCTATTCCGGTAATCGAAATGCCAAAATTTATCGGTTGTCTTTTCGCCGGTGCCATTGCCAGAAATATCCTTGAAGTGAAAAAGGCGGAAACTTATATTCCCGAAGTGAATGCGATTGAATACATGTTCCTTGAGCTTTATTTAGCACTGGTATTGATGACTATTGATATTACTGCACTTAGTTCAAATGCCGGTCAGTTAGGTATTATTTTAATTGTACAAGCAATTTTAATGATATTATTCGCTATATTCATTGCATACAAACTGTTTGGAAAAGATTATGGTGCAGCTGTCATGGCTGCAGGAAATTGTGGATGGGGATGCGGTTCGGGACCAAATGCAGTGGCAAATACTAAAGCAGTGATGGATCAATACGGATACCACAATTTAGCTTGGGTATTTTATCCGTCATTTGCAGTAATCATTGATGATATTTACAATCCAATTTTCTTATCTTTATTTGGCTCGGCTCTAAGTTTAGTAAGATAGAAGTGCGGTACTTTTTTACTTAATTTATGCTCTGACTCCAATATGGATTTTTTGGCTCATTTGTTGAAAATCAACAGCTGTTTGTTGTAAAAAATAACGGTAAGATGCACATAGGTAATTATGCTTAATATCTTCATTCGGTATCGCAATAAAACGATGTTTCGGGCAACCGCCATGACAGAGTTTTCGTACATTACATTGCTGACAAACGGACGTTAGATGAGTAAGTTTTTCCAGACCAAATTGCTGTTGTTGAGGAGATAACACAAGTTGTTTAAGAGAAGTGGTGTTTAAATTACCTAATTTATGTTTGGGACAGACAAAATGATCACAAGAATAAACATCACCATTCGCCTCGACAACAAGCGATTTTCCACAGGAGGGTTGATGTACACAACTGCTTGAAGGATAACCTAAATATTGTCCTAATAAACTGTCAAACTCCAACACAAAAATAGACCCAATGTCTTGTTTTTGCCATTCTCGAAATACATCTGTGAGAAAATACCCGAATCCCTGTAGCGGAACAGAAAAATCTGTCGTTTGTGACGATTGTCGATGTTGACGCTCCACGAGCGGAATAAACTGCATAAAGTTGGCACCGAGTGATTTTAATGCTAGATAGGTTTCCTTTCCTTTACTCCAATTCTGATCATTCACCACGGTCAACGTATTAAAATCCACCTGATATTCTTTTAACAACTCCATGGCAGTCACCACCTTATCAAAGGTCGTATTTCCATTACGGGAAATTCGATAACGGTTATGTACGGCGCGAATACCGTCAATTGATAAGCCGATAAGAAATTGGTGTTGTTTAAAAAATTCAACCCATTGATGATTTAATGCCAATCCGTTAGTTTGAAAAGCATTGGTAATTTGTTTGCCATTAGCAAATTCCCGTTGAAAAATGACCGCACTTTTGAAGAAGTCTACCCCTAATAATGTCGGTTCACCACCCTGCCAAGTGAATTCTACCCGCTCCCCTGCGTGGGATTCTATGTAGTTTTTAACATAATTTCTCAACGTAGTTAATGACATAAAAGGCGTTTTCACGCCAAACTCTTTTTCCTTTTGCAAATAAAAACAGTATTCACACTGAATATTGCAATGAAAACTGCTCGGCTTCGCCATTAAATGAAAATAGGCCTGAGGTGAAAAAAATGACATGTGGATTATTCCTGCCAATATAAAGCGATAACTAAATATACTTTATTATCCATAAACATAAACGAATATTTTCACTTTTTTCGTTAAATTTCGTTAATAATGCGATAAACCCAATTTTCTAACGGATCACCAAGTCGACACATTTCCTCCCGCATTTCTTCCAGCAGCTCCCGTTTGATTACACAATAATTCGGATCATAAAACAAATTGTGCATTTCTTCCGGATCTTGACGCACATCGTACAACTCACACAAATCCGATGCATTAAAAACCAATTTATAATCTTTACGTCGCCACATACGCTGCTCAAAAGACACAAAATGTCCGGCTAATTGCGCCAATACCCCTTTACGCCCATTATCCAAGTTTTCTCGCACGATCGGTAAAAGAGTTCGTCCCTCAAACTCATGCGGAACGGTCTGCCCGGCTAAATCAAAAACGGTTGAAGTCAAATCATGCAGATAAACCAAATTATCATCTTGTTGATTTATTCGATTTGAATAAGGATCCTTGATGAGCAATGGAATATTATAGGTCTTATCAAACATAAACTCTCCTTTTTCAATCATTCGATGAGCACCCATTGCATCCCCGTGATCCGCGGTAACGACCATAAAAGTGTGATCATAAATTGCTTTGTGTTTTAAAAAGGTAAATAATTCACCGATAGCATCATCAATTAATGTAATATATCCCCAAAATTTGGTAATCACTTCTTTCCAGTGATCTTCACTTGCTTCCCACATTCCCCACATTTTGGATATGGTACGATAATGCCCCGGTTTACCCTCCAATGGTTTAAAAAAGCTGGAATCCAACACAACATCTTCTTTACGATACATTGAATAATAAGGTTCAGGAACAATACAAGGCGTATGTGGTCCCCAAAAATTGATCCAAGCAAAAAATGGTTTTTCCTCTGTTAAGGATTGTTGAATATAGTGTTTGGCTTCATCAATGATAAAGTATGGAATGGTATGTTCTTTCGTACCGGAAAGCAAACCACATAACTCTTGTACCTGTAAATGCGGATTATCGCCAAAATAAGCTTGGCTGACTGCCGGAATATCAAACCCTTTTTCCTCCAACCATTCTTTATAGCGGTTAGCATAGGTCGGCGGTTGATTAAAAACTAAATTTTTATACACGCCACTACCCGGGTAACCGTAACCATCAAAATTATGCCCTTGAATGCCGTAGTCTTTCGGTACAGATTTTGTTCCCACATGCCATTTCCCCAATACATAAGTATTATAACCGTCCAACTTACCGATATGGGGCGATTCCCTGCTCACTTCTCCAGTACCGCCTTTTTCACCATTACGAATAATACCATGGGAAGATGGCATCAATCCGGTAAATAGAGAGGTTCGCGCCGGTCCGCAAACCGACGCCGGTGTAAACGCATTGTTAAAACGAACTCCTTCTTGTGCCAATTGATCTAAATTTGGCGTTTTTACAATTTGGTGTCCGTAAGGACCCAACATATCTTTACGAACTTGATCCAATAAAATGTAGATAATATTCATTTATGCACCTGCTTTATCTGAACGAACAAATAATAAAACCAAGAGTTGCAACACTAAATACACGCTAATCACGCCCATTGGATAACCGTTTGGAGAAGCCAAACCGATTGGAGAAAAAAAAGCGTAAAGAGCACATAACCCTAATATTAATGATACCGACGTGACTTTTAAATATTTCCAGTTTGTTAAATCAACATTGCTGAGATTTTCTTTATTTTCTACATAAGGCTCACGTTTTAATACTTTACCTAATAAAAGCATAAAAATTACATCAAATAAGAACAAGCCGCCCATCACATACACAAAATTAATTTGTACGTCAAAGAGCCATACGATGGAGAAATATAAAATAACGTGAAGTAACAAAGTAATACGCGCCGCCACTCCCGATACAGTACGATTAAACATGCCTACTGCAAATAATGCCACAATCGGAATATTCACAAAACCGGCAAAACGTTTAGTGATAAGAAAAATACCCTCTGTACCGAACATCAACAAAGGTGCAAAAATCATGGTTATCACAGCCATGACCGTAGATACTTTTTTAGCATATAAAATCAGCTCGGTTTCCGACCGCACTTTTTTACTGATGGACGGGAGTAAATCCTTACAATATATCGTAGCAGCAGAATTTAAAAATGAGTTAAACGTACTTAAAATCGCTCCGAATAACGCTGCCATAAAAAAACCTTGTAACCATGTCGGTAATACTTTACTTACCAATAACGGATACGCCATATCAATCGGATTTAGGTCTTCACCAAGAATATAATAGCTCAATAACCCCGGGAGATTTAGAATTACAGGCAACGTTAATAAAAACAAAGCAGCAATAAGAATACCTTTTTGACCGGATTTTAAATCCTTAGCCCCTAAACAGCGTTGTACAATCGCTTGATTCGTCGTCCAATAGAAAAAATGTACCACCATAATACCGGTAAAAATTGTCGGCCAAGGCGTCGCATCATCGACTCCGCCTACAGCATTCCATTTTTCCTCATGGTTAGTCGTAATAATATGCAATCCATCAATTAGACTACCATGTCCCAAATACAGAAGTGCAAAATAAGGTACAAGTAACGCGCCAATGACCAAGAGTACTGCATTCACCGTATCAGATACTGCTACCGCCTTCAATCCACCAAAAATAGCATAAATCGCACCAATAACACCGATAGCGATCACGGTATAAGTGATCGCCTCACCGTAATTCAAACCAAATGCAGTTTCAAGATTGAAAATTTTATTAAAAGCAATTGCACCGGTATAAAGTGCGGTCGGGATAACGATAAGAAGATAAAAAACCAAAATAATCCGGACATAATCAATCGGGTTTGCCGATCAAAACGGCTCTCAAAAAACTCCGGCACAGTGGTATAACCATTACGCAAATATTTCGGCAACATATAAATTGCCAAAAAACACAGTGGAATAACCGTTGGAACTGTCCATGCAATAATGGAAAAATTACCTTGATAAGAAACCGCATTGACACCAATGAGTTGTTCTGTAGAAAGCGAAGTCAGTATCATTGAACAACCAATTACCAACCCGCCCAACCCTCGCCCGGCAAGAAAATACCCCTTTGAACCGGTTAAGTCATCATTCCTCGTTTTCAGCCAAGAGATATATCCCACACTCGCCGTTACAAACAAAAAAGAAATTATAGTAATTAACATACTCTATGACCCTCTTACTAAGCATATAGGAAATATTGTTAGCCTAATACAAAGAAAATTGGAAAACTATGATAGTTATCATAGTGATAGCGTGAGATAGATCACAAAATAAAAAAACATTTTACAAAATAGAGAAATCAAAGAAATAAAAGTTATACTAAAAAATAGAATACGTATCCGGTCGTCATTGGAAATTGGAAAATTATTGGATTAGAAAACAAAATGATTAAAATATCAAAACAGAATCTATTATAGTATCATCATGAATAAAATTTTTTTTTTTTTTTTAAAAATATTGATAAAAATAGATTTGTTATAATTAACCTCAGATTAACTTACTCTTAACACCAAATGAAAAATTCTTCGCTCATTTTCTCCAAAGGAATACTTAATATTCCGTTTCTGAAACAATTTTTAGTGGATGAAAATATTGTTCCTTTTTCTTTTTTCAACAACGGATCAAAAATCAATCGTGTCATTGGTTGGGGATTAAAACCGACCGCAGATAGGGCTAGAAAATACGCTGCAAAACATCATCTTCCCTATATTGCATTGGAGGACGGTTTTTTTGCGCTCACTTGGTTTAGGTGTCAATAAATATCCTACTTTTTCATTAGTTTATGATGATCTTGGGATCTATTACGATACAACAAAGCCATCTCGGCTGGAAATGCTCATTTTAAATTTTGAGACCAACGAAAAGCAATTAAAAGAGGCGGAGAACGCGAAAAATTTGATCGTTCAATATCAACTGTCTAAGTATAATCATGCGCTAGATTTTGTGCATGAATGTTCCAATCATCGTCATATTGTATTAGTGATTGATCAAACGTTCGGTGATATGGCGGTGCATTATGGTCAAGCGAATGAACAGGATTTTCAATACATGTTACAATCTGCCGTTGATGAAAATCCGGAGGTGGAAATTTGGGTAAAAACCCATCCCGACGTCCTTAGCAAAAAAAAGCAAGGCTACCTAACCACAATCGCCCAACATCAACGAGTAACACTATTGGCAAAAGATGTTAACCCTATGTCCTTGCTTGCTTATGCGGACACAGTTTATTGTGTTACCTCACAAATGGGCTTTGAAGCGTTATTACTGAACAAAAAAGTCGTCACATTCGGTGTTCCTTGGTTTGCCGGTTGGGGATTGACGGATGACAGACATCCCCAAGTATCCACATTGATAGCACAACACAGACATAGACCACGTAGTCTATTAACATTGTTTTCCGCTATCTTAATCCCTATACCAATAAATCAGGTAATATTTTTGATGTTATCCGGTATTTACATCAAACAAAAGTACTCAATCAATTATTACAAGGAAATCTTTACTGCTATGGTATGTCTTGGTGGAAACAGGCAGTAATTAAACCGTTTTTTAATTTGCCACAATGTAAATTACATTTTATTCGTTCGCTACATCAACTGGATAATAGAGATAAATCTCAACATTGCCGTTTATTAATTTGGGGGCAAGGTAACCCCAATGTATTATCTTATGCTCAAGCACATCAAATTCCTATTCTACGAATGGAAGATGGTTTTTTACGTTCTGTTGGATTAGGCTCGAATTTAGTTGCGCCCCTTTCTCTCGTAATCGATGATCTGGGAATTTATTTTAATGCAGAACAGCCTTCTCGGTTGGAAAATATTCTGCAGCATATTTCACTTTCGCAAGAAGATAAAAAGTTGGCACAAAATTTACACAAAAAACTAATAAAAACGAAATTAACCAAATACAATGTAGGTAAAAATAAAAATTTTTGGGGTTGTCCTAGATAACGACTAAAACCCCCATTTAGGTTAAGATAACCCAATGAAAAAAGCCGTCTAAGTCAGTACAAACAACATAAACTCATAGAACTGTTTGTGGCAGGTGTAACTGCTCGAACCGTGGCTGAGTTGATGAATGTAAACAAAACTACCGCAGCCTATTACTTTCACCGTTTGCGATTGCTCATCTATCAACATAGCCCTCATCTGGAAATGTTTGAGGGCGAAATTGAAGCGGACGAAAGCTATTTCGGCGGAACCCGCAAAGATAAACGAGGTCGTGGTGCAGCCGGTAAAACTGCTGTGTTCAGGTTTTTTTTTTTTTTTAAGGTCACACTTATTTTATAGATATAAATCCACTTGATGAAATTGATAAAATAAGAGTATTTATTGAGCTTATCAAACGAGCTGAGAGTTACATACATGAGTTATTGCAATCAAGATCCCAAAGAAAGTTAACAATACAGCTTGTTAGACTTGATAATACGATTGAAATAGTAAATAGCATTCCTGGTTTTGATATTCAAGTTCTAGGAACAGGAAATAGAGTGACTGTTTATGAAGGAACAATATTCCATCATTGCAGAATGGTTTTAAGATCTAATACTGAAATTACGATTAAAAAAAGCAAGAATAATATCACTAGACTGAAAATCTGGGGAAATTGTGCTCGGGTTATTATTGGAAAAGACTTTTCCTGTTGGGGCATTGAAATTAGATGTCATGAACCACAATCAGAAGTACAAATTGGAGATGATTGTATGTTTTCTGAAGAAATATTAATCTACCCTACCGATGTTCATGCTATATACAACAATGAAACAAAAGAGCTGCTGAATGAAGCTAAACCGATTATAATAGGGAATCATGTGTGGTGTGGTCGCAGAGTATCTGTATTGAAAGGAAGTAATATTGCCGATAATTCTGTGATTGGCATGGGCAGTATGGTAATTGGTAAGTTTAACTCTCCCAATGTAATTATTGCCGGTTCCCCTGCTAAAATTATAAAGTCCAATATAAATTGGGACAGAAGAAATCCTTTTTATTGGAAATATATGAAGAATGTAAATAGTAATATTTCTTGATGGGCAAAAAAATTTTTTTAATCTTAAATCAAGCTTACAGACACTGTAATTTTAAAAATAAGATGAGGTTTGTTTTCCAACATTAAGAGGTTAAGAGATATTTATTCATAAAAAATGCGGTGAAAAACCTCTAAATTTTTTTACCGCACTTTATTGATTTAATATCCGAGTTTCTGCTTATAGAATATTGTCAAACTCTTGCATAACCGCTTTCGGCCAAACACTTGATTGGACTTCTCCGATATGTTTTTTCTGTAGCAATAACATGGCTAAACGCGACTGTCCGATACCACCGCCTATGGAAAGCGGTAAGCGCCCGTTAACCAAATCTTGATGCCAGTCGAATTTTAAGCGATCTTCGTCGCCGGTTAAAGCTAACTGTTTGCGCAATGCATTTTCATCTACGCGAATCCCCATAGATGATAACTCAAATGCACGCTCTAAAACCGGGTTCCACACTAAAATATCGCCGTTCAAACCTTTGTATTCACCTTCGGAAACGGTTGTCCAATCGTCGTAATCCGGTGCGCGCACATCATGAGGTTTACCGTCAGACAATTTACCGCCTATACCGATTAAAAACACTGCACCATATTCTTTGCAAATGGCGTTCTCTCGCTCTTTATCCGTCATACCCGGGAAACGTTGCACCAAATCTTCGCTATGCACAAAGGTGATTTCTTTTGGTAAGAATTTTTCCAAGGTATATTTTTGATGAATAGCATCTTCGGTTTCTAAAACGGCTTGATAAATTGAGCGCACGGTCTGTTTAAGATAATCTAAATTACGACGACCGGCCGGAATGACCAACTCCCAGTCCCATTGATCCACATAAACCGAATGCGTTTGGTCAAGGCTATCTTCGTCAGGTCGCAAAGCTTTCATATGCACAAACAAACCTTCACCTTCGGCAAAATTGAAACGAGCAAGCGTATGACGTTTCCACTTGGCTAAAGAATGTACAACTTCAAAGCTCGCATCTGTGATCTGCTTCACATTTACTTGAACAGCTTTCTCTGAACCTGAAAGATTATCTTGAATACCATTACCAATTTGGCTTAGGATAGGACCTTGAACTTCAATAATACCTAAATGCTCTGCCAATTTTTCCGTAAATGTGTTTTTGGCAAAGCTAATTTCTTGTTGTTGTAAAATGAAAGACTTTTTCATTAAATTCACCTTAAAAATGATTATATTCGTTTTATTTTTATTTAATGTGAAACATTATCTAATAAATGAAATTTAATATTCAATGTTTTTTATTAACCATGGCTTTATTGATGAAAATAAAATAAAATATGGGTATATTTCTTAAATAAAATTTAAAATAGGTAATAATATGTACAATATTGATAATTTAGATGAACAAATTTTACGCGTTCTACTCAAAGATGCCCGAACCCCTTATGCCGAAATGGCAAAAAACTTCGGTGTCAGCCCCGGAACTATTCATGTACGAGTGGAAAAAATGCGTCAATCGGGAATTATTCAAGGTACAAAAATCAAAATTGATGAGCGAAAATTAGGATATGATGTGTGTTGTTTTATTGGAATTATTCTAAAAAGTGCCAAAGATTATGAAAAAGTAATTAAAAAATTAGAGAGTATTGATGAAGTGGTCGAAGCCTATTATACCACCGGAAACTATTCGATTTTCTTAAAAGTGATGACCCATACTATCGCCGAATTACATTCTGTACTAGCGACTAAAATTCAGTTAATTGATGAAATTCAATCAACGGAAACCCTAATTTCTATGCAAAATCCAATTTTAAGGGATGTCAAACCATAGTCATCCATGATACGACAACGCAGTTAAGGAGAGATAAATGTCAGAAGTGTTTCATCTTGGTTTAACCAAATCCATGTTGAACGGTGCCACATTAGCAATTGTTCCCGGAGCGCCGGAACGGGTTGAACGAATTGCAAAATTATTAGACAAGCCGAAGTTTTTGGCATCCACGCGAGAATTTACTTCTTGGTTAGGCTATATCAATGGCAAATCAATTGTGGTTTGCTCTACCGGGATTGGCGGGCCGTCCGTTTCCATTGCGGTAGAAGAACTGGCACAGCTCGGTGTACGAACATTTTTGCGTATTGGTACCACCGGTGCGATTCAGCCACATATTAATGTCGGCGATATTTTGATCACCACCGGTGCGGTTCGTTTAGATGGAGCAAGTTGTCACTTTGCGCCACTGGAATATCCGGCGGTAGCTGATTTCACTTGTACTTCCGCACTTTATCATGCAGCCCAAGATACGCCAAAAACCAAGGTACATATCGGGATTACAGCCTCCTCAGATACTTTCTATCCGGGGCAAGAACGTTATGATACTTACAGTGGGAAAGTATATCGGCATTTTCAAGGTTCATTAAAGCAATGGCAAGAATTAAACGTGATGAACTATGAAATGGAAAGTGCCACATTATTTACGATGTGCGCCGCATTGGGATTGCGTGCAGGGATGGTTGCCGGTGCCATTGTAAACCGCACACAACAAGAAATTCCAAACGAAGCCACAATCCATCAGACGGAACAAAAGGCGGTGGAAATTGTGGTGAAAGCCGCGGCATTATTAAGTGAATAACATTAAACGACATATAACAACAAAAAGGGTTAATCCATGATCTTCCCCTCAAAAGTCAGATAATCATTCAAAGGACTGTTTTCGGTATTGTATCGGACAGTCCTTTTAGTTTTAATTGAAGGCGTTCTTCGTTGTAGTGCCGCAAGGGAACTATTTGGAAGTCGCGATACTTTCATAAGTAAAAGTGGGAATGAACAGCCGACAGGTTCAGTATCTGCTCGGTACACCGGTATTACCCGTTCAGCCAACAGTAAGGGACGACATTTTCCTTTAACAAGCTTACCAAACTCTGAAACAAGGCACGGCAATTATTCATTTTGACAAAAAAGGGATAGTAACACAGGCTCTTGCTCAACCTCTACCTGATGAAATTAAACCTAAAGTGAACAATACGATTATTAATGCAGTTTTCCGTGTTCTTTTGCTGTGTCTTTTGCCAATGCCGACATATTTTCTACTCGCAAATCTTCTACAAAAACCATTACGCGGTATTTTCTGTTTTATTACTTGCGAAATTAGATTACTACACCAATTGCTATTGCACCAAGCAACGTAATAATCGAAATTGCCCAGATCCAAAAAAACGAATATTTAATATGCTGTCCCATGGAAAGTTTTGCCAATCCCAACCCCATCCATAACGCCGGCGAAAAAGGAGAAACAAACGTACCAACAATGCTACCGATTAACATAGCGTAGGCTGCCGATGTCGGTGCAACACCTGCCGAAGTGGTAATCTGCTCAACAATCGGGAACAAACCGAAATAGTAGGCATCGGTACTAAATACCAGTTCAAATGGTACACCTAAAAAACCGATAATTAGATGCAGGTAAGGTAAAATAGAATTAGGTAAAACCACCACCAAATCTTTAGCTATTGCATCAAGCATACCCGACTCTTTCAGCACACCCAAAAATGTACCGGCACTTAAAATAATGCTTGCCATCATCACTGCACTTCCTGCATGTGCTTCAATACGTTTCAATTGATCTTTTGTCGTTCGAAAATTAATCACTAATGCTAATACCGTTGCAATCATAAAAACATAGGCGGAGGGTAAAATGGCAGCAACCAGTACGCCTAACGTGGCAATAAAAAGTACGATATTAATCCAAAACCGTTTTGGACGTTCAATGTGACTACGCTGTTCCAGATTCTCTTGCATACCGCTTGCAGCATCAAAATGCACATCGTATCGGCTATGACCATACTCCTTAACAATACGACGTTTCTCGCGAATACCAAGTAATACGGCAACAATCAAAATAACGCCTAAACCGATGGCTTGTACAGCGATCAAGGGGGGGGTATAACTCTGCTACATCTTTACCAAGTACAGTCGCAACACGTCCTGTCGGTCCGCCCCATGGAAGCATATTTACCACGCCGGCACTGGCTGCAAGTAGCAAGAAAAGTAAATAAGGATTCATTCGCAATTGTTTATACAGTGGCAGGAGGGGCGGTACAACCAACAAAAACGTTGAAGCACCGGCACCATCCAATTGGGCAATAGTAGAAATAATTACAGTACCGACCGTCACTGCGATGACGTTGCCACGAGTCAATTCAACGAGTTTTCTAATAAGAGGATTAAATAAACCGACATCATTCATAATTCCAAAAAACAAAATAGCAAAAATGAACATGATGGCAATTTGCATCACCGATCTTGTTCCCGATTGATAAAATTTGCCAATCTCATCTAACGAAAATCCTGCTAATAATGCGCCAATAAACGGAATAAGGATAAGTGCAATAATCGGCGATGTTTTTTCGGTTAGTAACAAAGTAACAATTGCAAAGATAATGCAGAGACCAATGAACGTAATCAAAATAACCTCCCACAAAATGAAAAGCGACTGACTACAGTGTAATGGAAAGGTTTTATATTTGTAAGTTAATTTTTAAAAAATTGTTTCTTTTGTGAGATTGCTCACAGAATAGAAAGAAAAAATATTGTGCTTGACCATAAAAATCGCCTCTTAATCAGTGAGTTATTTATTTTCCAATTAAGTTGTTATTTGTCTAACCTCCAACACTTCCACTTCATCCAGCGTACCGCTTTTAAGTTTCCAGCGAATATTAAATTCATGCAACGTAATGCCATAAATGCGTTCAGTAGGTTTACCTTGTTGATACGCGGGTCGCGGATCTTGTTGGATTACCTCGCGAATAAAGCGGGGAAAATGCACGAAGTGCGGTCGTTTTTCGGCGATTTCTTGCAATTGTTGCTGTGCTTGTGGGCTAAACTCGACGTTAAGCGTGGCGGTGGGCTTGTGTTGAGCAAAACCGGATTGCGCATAAGGTTCGTGATCAGCATAGGCAAGATAAGGTTTGATATCAAAAATCGGGGTGCCATCCACCAGATCAACCGATCCAAGATGCAGAAAAAGTTTGCCTTTTTTATATTCAATTTGCTTTAATTCCACTTTCGACAATCCGAGAGGATTGGGGCGATGGGTGGAACGGGACGCAAATACGCCAATGCGTTGGTTGCCATTTAATCTCGGTGGGCGTACCGTCGGTTGCCATTTGCCTTGAGGAATGCGGTCAAATTGAAAAATCAGCCATAAATGGGAAAATTGCTCCAACCCTCTCACCACTTCAGGTTTATCGTAAGGCGGGAGAAATTCTAAGATTCCGGTTCCATCCTGCACTAAATTTGGCTGGCGCGGAACGGAAAATTTTTCTTTGTAAGGGCTGTGCATAATGGCGATCGGTTGCAAGTTCAGCGATAAATTCGTCATATTTTCCTTAAAACAGTTAAAAAGCGTTTAATAACCCTGTAGAATATACGCTATTTTACGCAAAAGTGCGGTGAAAAAACGGGTCATTTATCAATAAAAGTGGGAATTATGGAAAAAAACACATTAAAAATGTGGTTCGAAACGGCAAGACCAAAAACCTTGCCGGTGGCAGCCGCCTCAATTGTAACCGGTTCAGCACTGGCGTATTGGGCGGGGCAATTTAATGGAATAATTGCCTTACTTTGTTTGCTGACAACCTTGTTATTGCAAATTTTGTCGAATTTTGCCAATGACTATGGCGATCATCAAAAAGGCTCGGATACCACTGAACGTATCGGACCGCTGCGCGGCATTCAAAAAGGCGGCATTAGCGCGCGACAATTAAAACGCGCGTTGATATGGATTGGCGTTGCCGGTTTGTTTTGTGGTGCGTTATTGATCGTGATAGCTTATGAAACGCTCAATGATTTACTTACTTTTTCCCTGTTAGGTATTTTAGCGATTATCGCGTCAATTACATACACCGTGGGCGCTAAACCCTATGGCTATCGCGGTTTGGGCGATATTTCGGTGTTGATTTTTTTTGGTTTGTTGGGTGTGGGCGGGACTTATTATTTGCAAACACATCAGCTAAATTGGCTTATTTTTCTGCCGGCATTCGCTACCGGGTTATTAGCAGCGGCAGTATTAAATATCAATAACTTACGTGATATTGAACAAGACAGAAAAGCGGGTAAAAATACGTTGGCGGTTAGATTGGGAGCTAAAAATGGGCGTATTTATCATTGTTGGTTACTTGGCGTGGCGGCGGGTTGTTATTTGCTGTTTGCCTTATTGACCGCACAAAACCCGTGGCATTTTTTATTCGTGTTGGCATATCCGTTATTGCTTAAACACGCCTTGTTTGTTTATCGCAGTCAAGAACCGGTGCAGCTGCGCCCGATGTTAGCAAAAATGTCATTATTAGCGTTATTTATCAATCTGTTATTTAGTTTTGGCTTGCTTCTCGGCGTCTGATCGGCATATACTAGACCGGATTATTTTCAATTAGAAAAGGTAATTTTATGTTCATTGATACTTCAGAACTCTGTGATATTTATCTTGATCAGGTGGATGTGGTTGAACCGATTTTTTCCAGTTTTGGCGGATTGAGTTCGTTTTATGGCAAAGTTACGACGGTTAAGTGCTTTGAAAATAACGGATTGATCGCAGAAATTTTAGAAGAAAACGGGGAAGGTCGCGTATTATTGATCGATGGCGGCGGCGCGGTACGACGTGCACTAATTGATGCCGAATTAGCGCAACTTGCGGCAGATAATGGTTGGGAAGGTATCATTGTGTATGGTGCAGTGCGTCAGTTACAACAATTGGAAAATATTGACATTGGAATTCATGCACTCGCGCCAATTCCGGTGGGTGCTAATGAAAATAATGTGGGCGAAAGCGATGTGCCGGTAAATTTCGGTGGCGTGACCTTTTTCCCGGAAGATTATGTGTATGCTGATTTGACGGGGATTATCTTGTCGCAAGAACCGCTTGAGTTAACGGATTTTGAAGACGAATAACCCTTCCTTTCCTGTATAAAAAATATTCAATAAGTGCGGTGTGTTTTTGAAAAATAACCGCACTTTTTTTGTTTATTTTCTGACGTACGTCACAAATCCACAAAAATTTTATTGATTTTTCTTAACAAATTGCTAACTTGGACGGGTTACCTTGTTGCATAAGGAAACAGATGAATAAATCATATCCGTTTTATTGATTTTAAGGATAATCCTATGAACACAGCATCTTCACAACCGACTATATTGAGTAAAAATGCACTCATTTTTATTATTGATACTGTCATATTTTTTATTTTATTAAATGTCTTACCATTTGAGTCACACGCAAATAAAGGGCTGGCGCTGTTGGTTTTTATTGCCATATTATGGTTAACGGAAGCGTTGCATGTCACGGTTACTGCCCTGCTTGTACCGCTACTTGCGGTGATATTGGATTTAGTGACAACAAAACAGGCACTGTCTGCTTTTGCTGATCCGACAATTTTTCTGTTTTTCGGTGGGTTTGCATTAGCCACTGCACTGCATATACAAAAACTCGATCGCATGATTGCCAATAAAATTATGGCATTAGCTCAAGGTAAATTTTTTGTTGCTGCAATTTACCTTTTCAGTATTACCGCCTTTTTATCAATGTGGATGAGTAATACTGCTACAGCAGCAATGATGCTTCCGTTGGCAATGGGGATTTTAAGCCAAATGGATAAAAATACACACCATAATACCTATGTATTCATTTTATTGGGAATTGCATATAGTGCGAGTATCGGCGGTATGGGAACCGTGGTAGGTAGTCCGCCGAATGCAATTGTTGCTTCACAATTGAATTTGACATTCTCAGATTGGTTATGGTACGGATTGCCAATGGTGTTCATTTTAATGCCGATTATGATTGGTACGTTATATGTGGTATTTAAGCCAAAACTTGATCTTCGCTTTGACCAAACTTTTGAGAAAATTGAGATGAACAAAGATCGTGTGACGACTTTGGTCATCTTTGTGATTATTGCGTTTTGTTGGGTCTTCAGTAATTCAATCAAACCGGTACTTTCAGGATTATTGGGGTTGGAAAAAAACATTGGTGCTTTTGACAGTGTTGTTGCTTTATTGGCTGCAGTGGCAATTTGTATCAGCGGTGTAGCGAATTGGAGTCAAATTCAGGAAAATACGGACTGGGGCGTGTTGATGCTTTTCGGCGGCGGATTGACGCTTAGTGCGGTACTTAAAGATTCCGGCGCAAGTAAAGTTTTAGCGGACAGTGTTGTTTTCATGATTGAAGATGGGCATTTCTATTTAATTGGTTTATTAGTGGCTGCTTTCATTATTTTTCTCACCGAATTTACTTCAAATACCGCCAGTGCAGCGTTACTTGTACCGATTTTTATCTCCATTGCGCAATCTTTAGGTATGCCGGAACTCGGATTAGCATTGATTATCGGTTTGGGTGCCTCTTGTGCATTTATGTTACCGGTAGCAACGCCGCCGAATGCTATCGTTTTTGGTACAGGAGAAGTGCGGCAACGGGAGATGGTTAAAGCCGGGATTATTCTAAATATTGTTTGTATCTTTGTTATTGCGACAGTCGCATACCTTTTCTGGCTTTAGTTTTTCTCATTTAAAACCAAAATAGCGAAGAAAACTTCGCTATTTTTTGTTATTCTAATATAAATTTAGTTTTATGGATTATAGCTTATGAATAACGAAAATCGCTCGCCAAATCAACCGCAATTTTCCCCCACAGAAGATACTACCCACTTTGGTTTCAAAACCGTTGCTAAGTCGGAAAAACAAAAAATGGTAGCAAATGTGTTTCATTCGGTAGCAGATAAATACGATTTAATGAACGACTTATTATCTTTCGGTATTCATCGCGTATGGAAGCGTTTCACGATTGATTGCAGCGGTGTGCGCAAAGGACATAAAGTGTTGGATCTTGCCGGCGGAACCGGCGATTTTAGCGCGAAATTTTCTCATTTAGTGGGCGAAAACGGCGAAGTGGTACTGGCGGATATTAATTCGTCCATGCTTGAAGTTGGGCGCGAAAAATTGCGCAATCTTGGCATAGTGGGCAATATTAATTATGTGCAAGCGAATGCGGAAGCCTTACCTTTCGCCGATAATACCTTTGATTGCGTGGTGATAAGTTTTGGTTTGCGTAATGTGACTGATAAAGACAAAGCTCTGCGTTCCATGTTTCGTGTTTTAAAACCGGGCGGACGCTTGTTGGTATTGGAGTTTTCCAAACCGATTTTAGATCCGTTGAGTAAAATTTATAATTTCTATTCTTTCAATATTTTGCCTAAGGTGGGCGAAGTGGTGGTTAATGATGGAGAAAGTTACCGTTATTTAGCAGAGTCCATCCGTATGCATCCGGAGCAAGCCGTGCTAAAAGAGATGATGAGCGAAGCCGGATTTGAGCAAGTCAGCTATTATAATTTAAGTGCCGGTATTGTGGCGTTACACCGTGGCTATAAATTTTAGGAGGCGCTATGCTACCCCGTTTTGAGCAATTGAAAATGCAACTGATGCTGCCGCAGCTGTTACATGGCGGCTTGGAGACGATCATCAATTATCTCCTCCAAAAAACGCCGAACGCCGGTTTGTATTTGCGTAAACTGAACGGAAAAGTGCTGAAAGTGAATGCACAAAAATTTAATTTTCCGATTTATTTTATTTTTTCTTCCCAACGCATTGATCTTTTGCATCAATATGAAGGTGAGGCAGATTGCGCAGTGAGTGTGGCGTTATCCGTATTGCTCAATATGCCGAAAAAAGCACAATTAAGTCAATACATTAACGATCAATCGATTCTTATGCAAGGGGATTTGCAGGTATTACAAGATGTTGTCGCGATGATGGAGTTTGTGGAAAAAGATCCGGCGGAATTATTGTCGCGCTATATCGGCGATGTACCGGCGCATAGTGCGGTCAGTTTTTTGCAAAACTTTATCCGTACATTGAAGCAAAAATTAGGACAAAGCCAACAATATTGGGGGGAACGCTTGACGGAAGAGTGGCAAGTGGTTTCGCCGAGTTTAGCCGTTGTGGATTTTTGTGAACAAGTTAAAACGTTGGAAAAAGACACCGCACTTTTTGAGCAAAAATTAGCCAAGTTACAATTAAGTTAATTGATAATGAAATTAAAAGATTTTTCTCGTTTATATCATATTTTGCGTACTTTTTTGCATTATGGCATTGATGAAGTGTTGCCGCGAAATCGTTACACTCGTCCCATTCGTTGTTGGCGTAATTCGTTGTTTTGGCTAAGAAATCAACATTCCGATAAAATCTTTGGTATGCGTTTACGTTTGGCGTTGCAAGAATTAGGACCGGTTTGGATCAAATTAGGGCAAATGTTGTCCACTCGCCGAGATTTATTTCCGCCGGAAATTGCCGACGAACTGGCGCTATTGCAAGATCAAGTAGACGCCTTTGACGGAAAAATCGCACGTGCACAAATTGAGCTGGTATTAGGTGGGCCCTTGGAAAACTGGTTTAGTCATTTTGACGAACAAGCTCTCGCTTCCGCCTCCATTGCGCAGGTACATACCGCGACCTTTAATCAACAACAAGCCTTAGCGGGAAAAGAAGTGGTGATTAAAGTATTGCGTCCGGATATCCAACCGCAAATTGAAGCGGATTTGAGCTGGATGTATAAACTGGCAGGTTGGTTACCAAAATTATTTAAAGAAGGTTACCGTTTGCGTGCGGTTGAGGTAATTCGTGAATATGAAAAAACATTGCGTGATGAGTTAGATTTGCGTACGGAAATGGCGAATGCCATCCAATTGCGCAATAATTTTGCGCAAAGCCCGATGCTTTATATACCGGAAATGTACCCTGAATTTTGTCATCGCAATGTGATTGTGATGGAGCGTATTTACGGTATTCCGGTATCGGATATTGATGCCTTGCAACAAAATCGCACCAATATGAAGTTATTGGCGGAACGAGGTGTCCAAGTGTTTTTCACCCAGGTATTTCGTGACAGTTTTTTCCATGCGGATATGCACCCGGGCAATATTTTTGTTAATCCAAATCACCCGGAAGATCCCCAATATATCGGGATCGACTGTGGGATTGTGGGGCGGTTAAACGATAACGATAAACGCTATTTGGCAGAAAGTTTTGTCGCATTTTTCAATCGTGATTATCGACGTGTGGCGCAGATGCACGTGGATGCCGGCTGGACGCCGAAAGACACCAATATTGATGCGTTTGAGCAAGCCTTTCGCGAAGTGTGTGAACCGATTTTTGCTAAACCTTTGTCGGAAATATCTTTTGGACAAGTGTTGTTGAATTTATTTAATGTGGCGCGCGAATTTAATATGCAAGTACAGCCACAGTTAGTATTGTTGCAAAAAACCTTGCTGTATATTGAAGGCTTGGGGCGTCAATTATATCCGCAATTGGATTTATGGGATACCGCGAAACCGTTTTTGCAAGATTGGCTGAACCAACAAATGAGCGCCAACGCCTTGTTGAAAAAGATGAAACAAAAACTGCCTTATTGGTATGAGAATTTTCCTGATTTTCCGGAAACCGTACTTGAGGCGATGAAACAACAGAAATTAATTAACCGGCAATTGCGGGAAATTAACCAAAAATTAAGTGTACAGCAACGTTTCCACAAAAAAGCCTTTGCAGCATTGACCGGTGGGATTATTTTTATTGGTACCTTATGGCAATTTAACGTGTTGCCGCTTGGACTAAGTGCGGTGTTATTTTTGTGTAGTTTTGTGATTTGGTTGATTGGTTTTCTCTTGCCATAAGCAGAGCTTTTTTAAAATAATCTGATTTGGCTATTGTTCATCAAGATTAAAAAAGTTATATTGAGCGGCAATTTATTGTCTATTTCATTCTACCCTAGGAGATTTAAAATGGGAATCAGTTGGCAACAATTATTCATTTTTTTATTAGTTATTATCGTGATTTTCGGTACTAAAAAATTAAGAAATGTCGGCTCTGATTTAGGCGCGGCGGTGAAAGGATTCAAAAAAGCAATGAGCGAAGATGAGTCGAGTGCGACCAAAGATGCGGAATTCAAAAAAATTAAAGATGAAGCGGCACAAACCAATCAAAGTGATAAAGTGAAAGATAAAGAGCAGGCATAATTCGTGTTTGATATCGGCTTTTCAGAATTAGTTGTTCTATTTATTGTGGGCTTGATCGTACTTGGTCCGCAACGGTTGCCGGTGGCAATTCGCACTGTGATGGGTTGGGTGCGTACCATTCGAGGTTTGGCGGCGAATGTGCAAAACGAGCTAAGCCAAGAATTGAAATTGCAGGAATTGCAAGAAAGCATCAAAAAAGCGGAACACCTAAATTTACAACAGCTTTCGCCGGAATTAAATAAAACGGTGGAGGAGTTGCGTGAGTCTGCGCAAAAAATTAAAGCTGACTTAGAGAAAAAAGCAGCGGAAACCAATACCAGCTTTGAACAACAAGCAAAAGCGTTGAAAGCGGCAATTCAATCAAGTCATTCAACAGCGGCGGAAAACGCAGCAAAAGCCGTGGCGCCAAGCATTGAAGAGCGGTCGAAAGTGCAACAGGTTGAAGATCAAAGTACTGCAGCGACGGCGCCGGTTAAAATTCAGCCGGCGGAGCATCTTGCTGAAACTTCGTCAAAAACCACCGCACTTTCGCCGGAGGAACAAGCCGAACTTGCCGAACAAGCAGATCCGATTACGCTTAGCGCGACGCAATATTATCCCGAAGATGAAGCGTTAATGGAGTTATCTCCATCCAATAAGACCCCGTCAGAAAAATCATAACCTACGAGAAGATTTATGACTGTTGAAGAAACTCAACCGCTAATCACTCACTTACTCGAGTTACGCAACCGCTTGTTGCGTAGCGTCGTTTTTGTGTCTTTAGTATTTTTGGCGTTAGTTTATTTTTCTAACGATATTTATAACTTTGTTGCCTCGCCTTTATTGGAAGTTATGCCGGCGGGGGCGACCATGATCGCGACCAATATCGCTACCCCATTTTTTACGCCGATTAAATTGACTGCGGTGGTGGCTATTTTTATTTCTGTTCCATTTTTACTTTATCAAATCTGGGCGTTTGTGGCGCCGGCGTTGTATCAACATGAAAAACGCTTAGTTTATCCCTTACTATTTTCCAGTACCTTGCTCTTTTATTTGGGTGTGGCGTTTGCTTATTATGTGGTTTTCCCGTTGGTGTTCGCCTTTTTGACCAAAACGGCGCCGGAGGGCGTTGCTATTGCCACAGACATCAGCAGTTATTTGGATTTTGTGTTGGCAATTTTCCTGGCTTTCGGTGTGTGTTTTGAAGTGCCGGTGGCGATTATTTTGCTGTGTTGGTCCGGGGTGACGACGCCGGAAGATTTGAAGAAAAAACGTCCTTATATTATCGTTGCTGCGTTTTTTATCGGCATGTTGCTAACGCCGCCGGATGCGATTTCACAAACGTTACTCGCGGTGCCAATGTGTTTGTTATTTGAAGTTGGCGTTATTTGCGCCCGTTTCTATCGCTCGAAAGAGGATGAAGAAGATGATGCCGAGGAAGATGAACGCGCGGAAAACGTTAATGAGAAATAAACATCACAAAAGAAAGTAAAAAGGTAAATGCCTTTCATATTTGGAGAGAAGATTATGACAAAACAAATTTTTACCGGATTTCCGACTCGTCGTTTACGTCGTTTACGCAAACATGATTTTAGTCGTCGTTTAGTGGCGGAAAATAAGTTAACGGTGGATGATTTAATTTATCCGGTGTTTATTATTGAAGGTGAAAATTATCGTGAGCCGGTTCCGTCCATGCCGAGGGTTGAACGTTTAACCATTGATCAATTATTGATTGAAGCGGGATTATTGGTGAAATACGGTGTGCCGGTGATTGCGTTGTTCCCTGTGGTGGAACAAGATAAAAAATCATTGATGGCGGAAGAAGCCTATAATCCTAATGGCTTGGTGCAACGTGCGGTAAAAGCGCTGAAATCTCATTATCCGCAATTAGGAGTATTAACTGATGTGGCGTTAGATCCTTACACGCTGCATGGGCAAGACGGCATTATTGATGACGATAATTATGTGTTAAATGACATCACCATAGAAGTGTTGGTAAAACAAGCTTTGTCTCATGCACAAGCCGGTGCGGATATTGTGGCGCCAAGTGATATGATGGACGGTAGAATTGGCAAAATTCGCACCGCACTTGAAGAACAGGGATGGATTAATACGCAAATTATGGCGTATTCCGCTAAATATGCTTCTTGTTATTATGGACCGTTCCGCGATGCGATCGGCTCGGCGGCAAATTTGAAAGGCGGCGATAAGAAAACCTATCAAGTGGATCCCGCCAATAGCAACGA
The DNA here is from genome assembly GCF_002263215.1 of Actinobacillus seminis. Classification (GTDB taxonomy): domain Bacteria; phylum Pseudomonadota; class Gammaproteobacteria; order Enterobacterales; family Pasteurellaceae; genus Actinobacillus_B; species Actinobacillus_B seminis. Next base: position 160,367 of record NZ_NLFK01000004.1, on the reverse strand, counting down.
AGGCTTGCAAGAAGTGGCATTGGATTTGCAAGAGGGGGCGGATATGGTAATGATCAAACCGGGAATGCCTTATTTGGATATGGTGTATCGCGTGAAAGATTATTTTGGCGTGCCGACGTTTGCCTACCAAGTTTCCGGCGAGTACGCTATGTTGATGGCGGCAATTCAAAATGGCTGGCTAAAAGAAAAAGAGGCGATTATGGAAAGCTTGCTTTGCTTTAAGCGTGCCGGTGCGGATGGCATTTTGACCTACTTTGCTAAACAAGTGGCAGAGTGGATTTATTTCGAAAAGAAAGATCATTAATGTAGAAAATAAAGGGAAATTGGCGTATCAATTTCCCTTATTTTTTGGCTTAAAACGGGAAAAGACATGTCAAAAACGCCATTAGCGGTTGAAAATGAACATGCAATCCGAGAAATGGTTATTTGGTTTCTCTCACAACAAGGCTTTAAATATCACCTCCCTAAAGGACGAGGTTTAACGGCAAACTTTGGTAAAACACGCTTTAGAACAGTACAAAGCGCAGCGGTAAATCAGTAGCGAAGTGGGAAAAAAGTTGTTGTAGTTTTATTTTGCCACGCGAGTTATTGCACTCGTGCGCTTAATCGTTTAAAAAGCGCTGAATTTCCGTTAAACTAACACCTTATTTGTAAATTAAGTAAATTTTGACCGCACTTATGAAGTATTTTAATCTCGATATTCCCATTCAACCGCAAGATCATAAAATTATCGGCAACGTACTTGCCGGCGCTGATAGTCTTGCTATCGCCGAAATTGCTGAACAATATGCCGGCTTAACGGTAGTGGTGACGCCGGATACGAAAAGTGCGGTACGTTTAGAGCGAGTTTTAACGGAATTTACTTGTCTGCCGGTCACCTTTTTTCCCGATTGGGAAACTTTGCCTTATGATAATTTTTCGCCCCACCAAAATATTACGTCGGCACGCTTAAGTGCTTTATTTTATTTACAAAATGTCAAACAAGGCTTTTTGATTTTAGCCATTTCCACGCTGATGCAACGATTATGTCCGCCGGATTTTTTACAACAAAACGTTTTATTAATTAAAAAAGGCGATAATTTGCTGATTGATAAATTGCGTTTGCAATTGGAAAACGCCGGTTATCGCGCGGTGGAGCAAGTCTTGGAACATGGCGAATATGCAGTGCGCGGCGCCTTGTTGGATTTGTTTCCCATGGGAAGTGCAGTGCCTTTTCGCTTAGATTTTTTTGATGACGAAATCGACAGTATCCGTATTTTTGATGTAGATACGCAGCGCACACAAACGGAAATTGAGGCAATTAATTTACTGCCGGCACGCGAGTTTCCAACAGATAACAAGGGGATCGAATTTTTCCGCGCTCAATTTCGGGAGACATTCGGTGAAATCCGTCGCGATCCGGAACATATTTATCAACAGATTAGTAAAGGCACCTTCGCTGCAGGGATTGAGTATTGGCAACCTTTATTTTTCAATCAAATGGCAAGCTTGTTTTCTTATTTGCCGACACATACGCTATTTGTTGAATTGGAACAATTGCAAGAACAAGGCGCGCGTTTTTATCAAGATGCGCAGCAACGTTTTGAAAGCCGCCGCATTGATCCGATGCGCCCGCTATTGCCTCCGGATCAGTTGTGGTTGCCCCTAGAAGATGTCAACCGCCAACTCAAATATTACCCACGCTTGAGTTTAAAAACGGAAAAAGTGCGAACCTCTGTGCGGCAGAAAAATTTACCACTGCAAACCTTACCCCAACTGACTATTCAATCGCAACAAAAAGAACCGTTGCAATTGTTGCGACAATTTATCGAACAATTTTCCGGCAATCTTTTATTTTCCGTAGAAACGGAAGGACGGCGAGAAACCCTGTTGGATTTGCTGCGACCGTTAAAATTAAACCCGAAACAAGTAACCCATTTTTCGACAACAAAAGAGAAAATTAACTTACTTGTCAGTCGCTTAGATCGAGGTTTTATTCTCGAACAAGAGGTGCCTTTGGCGGTGATTTGTGAAACGGAATTATTGGGCGAGCGGGTGCAGCAACGGACACGCGATAAACGAAAATCCGTCAATCCGGATACCCTTATTCGCAATTTGGCCGAATTAAAAATTGGGCAACCGGTCGTACATTTGGAACACGGGGTGGGGCGCTATGGTGGTTTGGTCACCTTGGAAAATGCGGGAACGGCGGCAGAATATTTGCTATTAAATTATGCAAACCAAGCCAAATTATATGTGCCGGTGGCGTCCTTGCATTTGATCAGTCGTTATGTTGGCGGTTCGGATGAAACCGCACCATTGCATAAATTGGGCAGTGATGCTTGGATTAAAACACGACACAAAGCGGCGGAGAAAATCCGTGATGTAGCAGCAGAATTATTAGACATGTATGCTCAACGGGAAGCGAAAAAAGGGTTTGCGTTTCACTATGATCGCGACGAATTTCGCCAATTTTCCGCCACATTTCCATTTGAAGAAACCCAAGATCAAGAGATAGCGATTAATGCGGTAATTGCTGATATGTGCCGGCCGAAAGCCATGGATCGTTTGGTGTGTGGTGATGTGGGATTTGGCAAAACAGAAGTGGCAATGCGCGCGGCATTTTTAGCCGTAATGAACCATAAACAGGTGGCAGTGTTGGTGCCGACCACCTTATTAGCGCAACAACATTATGATAATTTTAAGGATCGGTTTGCTAATTTGCCAGTGAATGTAGAAGTCTTATCACGCTTTAAGACTGCCAAGGAGCAGAAACAAATTTTACAAAATTTGGCGGAAGGGAAAGTCGATATTTTGATCGGAACACATAAATTGATCCAATCCGATGTGAAATTTCATGATCTCGGTTTGCTGATCATTGATGAAGAACACCGTTTTGGCGTACGTCAAAAGGAAAAAATTAAACAATTGCGCGCCAATATTGATATTTTGACTCTCACCGCCACGCCGATTCCGCGCACCTTAAATATGGCTATGAACGGAATTCGCGATTTGTCGATTATTTCAACGCCACCGGCACGTCGCTTGAGTATCAAAACCTTTGTGCGCCAAGCAGACGATAATGTAGTGCGCGAGGCGATTTTGCGCGAAATTTTGCGCGGCGGACAGGTGTATTATTTGCATAATGATGTGGCGAGTATTGAAAATTGTGCAGAAAAATTGACCGCACTTATACCGGAAGCACGGATTACGATTGGGCATGGGCAAATGCGCGAACGTGAGTTGGAACGAGTGATGTCGGATTTTTATCATCAGCGTTTTAATGTATTGGTTTGTTCGACGATTATTGAAACCGGGATTGATGTGCCAACCGCCAATACGATTATTATTGAACGCGCCGATCATTTTGGGTTGGCGCAATTGCATCAATTACGCGGGCGCGTCGGTCGTTCACATCATCAAGCCTATGCTTATTTATTAACGCCACATCCAAAAGTGATGACTAAAGATGCATTGAAGCGCTTGGAAGCGTTGGAAAGCTTGGATAATTTGGGCGCCGGTTTTATGTTGGCGACTCATGATTTGGAAATTCGCGGCGCCGGTGAATTGTTGGGAGATGAGCAAAGCGGGCAAATTGAAAGTATCGGCTTTGCGTTGTATATGGAATTGTTGGAAAGTGCGGTCAATGCGTTAAAAGAGGGGCGCGAACCGTCTTTGGATGAATTGACGCAACAACAAGTGGAAATCGATTTGCGGCTGCCGGCATTATTACCGGAAGATTATTTAGGCGACGTGAATATGCGCTTGTCTTTTTATAAACGTATTGCCGGTGTGAGCCATAAACATCAATTGGATGAACTGAAAGTGGAACTTATTGATCGCTTTGGATTATTACCGGAAGCAGCAAAAAATTTAATGCGTATTGCAGAATTGCGTCTGGCGGCGAAAGTGTTAAAAATTACGAAAATTGATGCCACTTTACAAGGCGGATTTATTGAATTTGCGGCAAATGCGGATTCGGATCCAATGAAATTTATTACGTTAATTCAACAACAACCGGCTGTGTTTAAATTTGATGGTCCGACAAAATTCCGTTTTAATACACCGCTGAACGAGCATAAAGTGCGGTTGGAATTCATCGAGAATTTGCTAAAACAGTTACTGGAATAATGCATGTTAATCACGTAAAATCAGGACAGTATTTTACACAAAATAAAGGAGTCATTTATGTACTTAGCTCAAATCAAAGCTGAATTGGTAGAAGCACAAGATGTATTAAATAAATTTATTAATGATGAAAATAATATGAAATTAATTCAACAGGCAGCGCTGTTAATTTCTGATAGTTTTAAACAAGGCGGCAAAGTATTGTCTTGCGGGAATGGCGGTTCTCATTGTGATGCAATGCATTTTGCCGAAGAATTAACCGGTCGCTATCGGGAAAACCGCCCGGGTTATCCGGCGATTGCGATTTCTGATGTGAGTCATTTAAGTTGTGTGAGTAATGATTTTGGCTATGATTATGTGTTTTCTCGCTATGTAGAAGCGGTGGGGCAAAAAGGTGACGTGCTATTTGGTTTATCCACTTCAGGGAATTCAAAAAATGTGTTGAATGCTATTCAAGCAGCAAAAGAAAAAGGCATGAAAGTCATTGCTATGACCGGTAAAGACGGGGGCAAAATGGCAGGATTAGCGGATGTAGAAATTCGTGTACCACATTTTCGTTACGCTGATCGCATTCAGGAAATTCATATTAAAGTCATCCATATTTTGATGATGTTGATTGAATTTGAAATGGCAAAAGCGGCTTAATTGTCAGGAAAAATCAAACCGACTTTAAATTCAAGTTAAAGTCGGTTCAAATTCGACATATCACCAAATGAAAGATGGGTGAATCATTGTGACGGGATCATCTAGCCTATTCGTTTTGTCAACAATGTAATTAGTAACATAATGACATATTGGTAAAAACGGGTCTGAGTGTGAATTGAACATGCTTTATGATAGAACGGTTTTAACCATGACAAAAAGTAGGCGTTAATAAAATGGACAACTTGAGCATTATCATTGTTTTTTTCTAAATGTATCAAGATTTCAAGATATACTGCTAAATGATCACTCGGTTCTTTGGTCACTTTATTGATAGCAAGTTGTAAGGTCGATAATAATTTGTCTAAAAAAGCTAAATGCTCGGTTAAGACATCTTTTTCTAAATAAGCCGAGGCGTAAGGAAGTGCGCTGGCAGTCAAATCTAACAGAAAAAGTTGGGAAAAATCAGCAGCTAATTCTAAATGTGAAAATGGAATTTTGCGTAATTTCATCAGTTCATTACGGATTAACTGCGTTTCCTCCACCATACCTTCTGCAGATAGAAAATCAAACAGTGGGGAAAATTCGCCTTGCTGATATTGTATTAATTGTTCTTCCGTCAATTCATGACTTAAAAGATTTTTAAGCCATGAATAGATGAAAGCTTTTTCTTCGTAGGATAATGCTATCATAATTCAATTTCAATTGGTCCGTTAAAACCGGTAGGTTGTGGTGCATCGCCTTGATATTTTTCAATATTAACTAAACAGGTATTAGAAGATACAGCTTGAGCTAAACGGGATGTGCCGATGTCGAGCGTCATCGTATTTGGATCACCATAAGTATCAATAGCACCGATTTTTTCATCCAACGGAGAGTACCAAGCACCTTCTTGTAAACGCAGTACACCTACAGACATATTATCTGAAATATGCGCACCGGCGATTGCTTGTCCGCGATCGTTATATACACGAACAAGATCGCCATGTTGAATGCCTCGTTTTTTTGCATCTTCAGGGTTGATAAATAGCGGTTCCCGTCCTTGTATCGTATACGTATTGCGTAATTCTTCGGATTCACACAACTGTGAATGTAAACGTTTATCCGGATGAACCGATTGAAGCCAAAAGTCAAATTTATCTGACTGCGGACCTCCGTGAGAACGCTCTGTTTTTTCAAACCACATCGGGTGTCCTTTGCAGTCGGCATAACCGTAACCGGCTATTTTATTGCTAAAGATTTCAATAAATCCTGACGGCGTTCCTAAGGCATGTAATTCCGGATCTTCGCGGAAGTCAGCATGACGCACCCAAGGTTTTCCTTGTGGAAATAATATATAACCTTGTTGCCAGAATTGATCAAACGGAGGCATATCAAATTTTCCTTGGTTTTCTTTGCGACAATCTTCGTAAAGTTTCTCAACCCAATCCATTTCATCCATATTGCGACAGTATTCTTTTTCCTTACCAAACCGTCGACAAAGCTCTCGGAAAATTTCAAAATCCGAACGAGATTGATATAACGGATCAACCAGTTTTTGCATAGCAATAATGCCGCGATTGCTGTATGAACCATAAGAATCAATATCATTTCTCTCAAACGGTGTACAGGCGGGAAGTACAATATCGGAGAAACGACAGGTTGCAGTCCAACTATAGTTAATTGATACAATAGTCTCCAATTGTTGGAAAGCACGTTTCATTTTATTGCGTTCTGAATGACGGTGCCATTGGTTACAGCCGGTAAAAATCGCCATTTTATAAGGCGCATATACAATTTTTTGACCATTGTAATCAATGGTTTTTCCCGCAAAAAGTAGGGAGTCGGAAGCCCTTGCAACAGGAATTGCGGCGCTGTATCCCTTATAATCTGTATTATCATACTTTGGTTGTTGCCCTTCATCTATATTGAGAGGAAAAGATCCCGGCATTGCTGCACCGGACTCGGGAATGCCAATGGAACTGTAATGATGTGCATAGCTTATTCCTCCGCCGGGCAGACCAATTTGCCCTAACATTGCTGCGAGTACCGCCCCCATCCAGTATGGTTGTTCACCATGTTGTTGACGTTGAATTGCCCAACCAAAAATGAGTTGGGTACGTTTTGCTACTAACATACGAGCAAATTGGCGAATATCTTCTGCCGGAATGGCGCAAATTTCCTCTGCCCATTCCGGAGTTTTTGCGACTTTATCTTCGCTTTCGCCCAATAAATAGGGTAGAAATTTCTCAAATCCAATAGTATACATGTCAATAAATTGCTTATCATACAAATTCTCAATATATAAAGTATAAGCAAGAGCTAACATGAATGCTACGTCAGTTTGCGGATTAACATATTGGTGGGTACAGGCTAAATAATTTTGTGTTTTACTTTTTACCGGATCGACACAAATGACATTAATGCTTCCCTCTGCAACCTTTTGTTTCAATTTTTCTAAATAAACATAAGCTTCGTGAGTCTCACAATTCCAACCAACTTGTAAATTTTTCACCGGATCGCTTGCCCAAAAGATAATATTTTTACTTTCTTGCAAGATGATTTCCCAAGAAGTACCTTGCGAATAAACTTCGGTCGAACCCAGTACGTAAGGCAAAATAGTTTGTCCTGCACCGGTTGAATAATCCCCCATTGTGCCGACACTGTGTCCGTGCATTCCAATTGCTCTAAGCATATGGTTACCGCAACTGTGAAATTGACCGGTTGAACGCCAACCAACATTACCGGTATGCAAAGCCCATGGACCGTAGTTTTGTTGAATACGTTCAAGCTCCTCATAAAATAAATCAAGAGCTTCATCCCAAGTTACACGTACAAAGCGATTATCACCGCGTTGCGTTACATCGCTATTTTGGCGTTTTTTTAGCCAATCTAATCTTACCATCGGGTAACGAATTCTTGATTTACTGTAAATCAGTCCCTTAATCCCTTTAATCATTTCAGTAGGATACTTATCGTACTCAAATGGTTGTATGTCACTGACTTTTCCATTTACCACTTTTGCACGAATTGCCCCCCAATGAGAACCGCTTATTTTCCATTCAGACATTTTTGTATTCTCAACGGCATTTTTTGCGATAAGAAAGTTTGGCATGGTAAAAGTCGCTGCCATTGCAGACATATTTTTTAAAAACTGACGACGAGATTGTTCCATTGTATATTCCTTATTTATTCTCACTAGGCATATTTTCAGCATGTGAATTAAAATCTGAAGAATGCATTTGTAAATAACGCAGCACTTCATTGGCGGTTCCTTTGTTCATATTAGTAAACCCGACCATTCCTTTAAATAAACCAATCCAAGTATTAGAATCAAAGTGGGTAACTTCCGGCTGCCTGTGACAAGTACTACATTGTGTTTTATAACTATTTTCAGCGTCTTCCCAAACTGCACTAATATTTTCAATCAGATTTGATTTTGCAATCCATGCTTGCATTTTTACATTCTGCCAAGTTAATCCGGTAATTGGATCATCTTTACTTTCTATTACTTCAAACTGAGGAGTTGATGACATAAACGCCTTACTTAATATTGCATCGGTAATATTCTTGCCGAAATCATTGTACCAAATACGTCCAAATCCTTTTGCTTTACGCCACATTTTCAGTTCTATTAAATCAGCTTTCTCACCGGCTTTCACAAAAGTAACTGGAACAGCTGTTTCCAAATTCCCGATATTTTGTGTCATTGCTTCATCAGCGAACAGCTCAACTTTACTTTTCGTATAATAGTTTTTCGCAGGAGTTAAGGAATTTACTACCAAATGTTCAAATTTAGATGGTGTTCCCATATCAGTATTTTTTGTTGCTTTTGGCAGATGGTGCGCAATACCTTTATGACAATCAATACAACTTTGGTCTCTTTCTGCAGCAGGTTTCATCGCATTACGTGCCGACGCTGACATTTTTGTAAAATCCATTCGTTGATAGTTATGGCAGGTTTTACACTCTTTAGAACCATTCGCCGACATTCTTGCCCATTCCCGCTCCGCCATTTCCAAACGATGCTTGTCAAATTCTCCTTCGCCGGCAAATTTGCCGGTCATTTCGGCGTAAACTTCTTTTAATGCTTGTACTTTGCGAATATATTTGTTTAATTTGTCATGCGGCAAGTGGCAATCCGCACAAGTTGCTGTTACCCCTTTGGCATTGGACCAGTGCACGGTCTGTTTTAATTCTTGTTGCGGTTGCTGCATAGAATGACAACTGACACAAAACTCCTCTTGACTGGTATATTCAAGACCATCATTAAATAACTGCCAACCGGCTGCTCCCACAATTGCCGCTAACAGCAAAGCGGCAAATTTTTTAGTAAAAAAGATGCGTTTTATTGTTTGGATTATTTTCATCAAAATCCCTCAAATACGATAAAAATCTCTCAATTATTAACCTGTTGAAATACTAAACTATAGCTAAACAACTTATTTAAGGTTTTTATTATACAAAAATAAATAATTAGAACATTGTCTTAGATCAATCATTAACTAAAATACCCGTAGAAAATTAAACCTAATCTACGCACAAATTTTTGGTAGCGATGATGAAAAGCAATACGAGAAAACGTTTACTTGAGGATGCAGTTGATCGTGCGATTCGATTTAGAAAAGGAAATCAAATCGCGCTATACATATAGCAATTCTTATTATTTTAATATATGACAACCAAGTCACATAGCGTGTTGGGAGTCATATCCAAATGATAATTGGCACGGGTTATGGAAGAAAGAAAATCTGTTTTCATTAATATAAAATTATTTAGCAAATATTAAATTTTTATGTGCTACTATTGCATAAGTATGCAAAAAATAATACTATACCCACAATTCGATAAAAGCAGAGATCTCTTTATTACAAAATGACAATTAGTGTTAAAAATTTAAACTTCTTTTATGGTTCGTCTCAAGCCTTATTTGATATTAATTTAAGTGCGGAAGATGGCGATACCTTAGTGTTACTCGGTCCGAGCGGTGCGGGGAAAAGTACCCTTATTCGTACGTTAAATTTACTGGAAGTACCGACATCCGGCGAGTTGATGATTGCTAACAATCAATTTGATTTATCCGTTGCGATAGCCAATCCGAAGAAAATGCGTCAGTTGCGCCAAGATGTTGGTATGGTCTTTCAACAATATCATTTATGGCCACACTTAACCGTGATTGAGAATTTGATTGAAGCGCCTATTAAAGTATTGAATTTGGATAAAGAGCAAGCCAAGGCACAGGCAATGGAATTACTTTCTCGTTTGCGTTTGGAAGAGTTCGCCGAGCGTTTTCCGTTGCATTTATCCGGGGGGCAGCAACAACGTGTGGCGATTGCACGGGCTTTGATGATGAAACCGCAAGTGTTGTTGTTTGATGAACCGACAGCCGCATTGGATCCTGAAATTACCGCGCAAATTATCTCAATTATTCAGGAATTACAAGAAACCGGAATTACTCAAGTGATTGTAACCCATGAGGTTGCAATGGCGAGAAAAGTTGCTACCAAAGTTGTCTATATGGAGCAAGGGCATATTGTGGAAATGGGCGATACAAGTTGTTTTGAACATCCACAAACAGAACAATTTAAACAATATCTATCTCACTCTTATTAAGGAATTTATTATGAAAAAACTTCTTTTAGCGACCCTTTTAGCAGGATCAGCCATTGCCACGAGCGCACAAGATATCACCTTTGCCATGGAGCCGAGCTATCCTCCGTTTGAAATGACCAATACGCAAGGCGAAATTATTGGTTTTGATGTGGATATCGCAACTGCAATTTGTAAAGAAATTCAAGCGAATTGTTCTTTCACAGCGAAAGCTTTTGATGCGTTAATCCCATCTTTAATCAAAGGTCGTGGATTTGATGCGGCAATTTCCGCTATCGATATTACCGAAGCGCGTGCCAAACAAGTCGCGTTTAGTGATTCTTACTATGAAAGTTCCGCCAGTTTTGTTGGGGTGAAAGATAAAGCGGATTTAGCGAGTGCGAAAAATATCGGTGTGCAAATCGGTACCACTTATGAACAATATGCGACCAAAGAAGCGACCCAATATACTTCCAGCTCTTACCAAAGTTTACAAGATGCGATCAAAGACTTAAAAGGTGGACGTATCCAATTGATCTTTGGTGATACAGATGTGTTAAGAGATATGATTAACAAAAATCCTGAGTTAGCTTTCGTGGGTGAGCGTGTGACTGACAAACGCTATTTTAATAATGGATTGGGTATTGCAGTAAACAAATCAAATACTGCCTTGTTAGACAGTTTAAATAAAGGTTTGGCAGCAATTAAAGCCAATGGTGAATACCAAAAAATTTATGATAAATGGATGACTAAATAATCTTTATGTTTTTTGATTATCTTCCTTTAATGTACACCGCAACCCTAATGACCTTAGGGTTAGCGGTTTGTTCGTTATTATTAGGGCTGGTGCTTTCCATCCTTTTTGTCGTGTTGGAAACCAACAAATGGCAATGTGTGCGCAAACCAACTTCGGTTATCATCACGTTATTACGCGGCCTTCCGGAAATTTTAGTGGTATTTTTAATTTACTTCGGTGTGCCTGAAATTTTGCAACTGATTACCGGAAAATATATTGAACTGGGTCCATTTATTTGCGGTGTAGTAGCATTGTCCATTATTTTTGCAGCTTACGCCTCGCAGTCTTTGCGTGGTGCAATTCAAGCGATTCCCTTAGGACAATGGGAATCCGGCGCCGCGTTAGGATTAAGTCGTGCCTATACTTTTGTCAATATTGTGATGCCGCAAGTATGGCGTCATGCCTTGCCGGGGTTAAGCAATCAATGGCTGGTGTTATTAAAAGATACTGCATTAGTTTCCTTAATCGGTGTACACGATATTATGCGCCAAGCGCAATTAATTAATACCAATACCCAAGAGCCGTTCACTTGGTACGGTTTTTCCGCCTTGATTTATTTAATGATCACGTTAATCAGCCAATATTTTATCGGTAAATTGGAGTGGCGTTTTACCCGCTTTGAAAGAGGGGGAAAATAATGTTTAAAGACTATTTTATGACTATCGCACAAGGCATTCCGGCGAGTTTGATGTTGACGGTCGTCTCGTTGGTGATCGCCTTTGTCCTAGCGGTTGGATTGACTTTTTTATTGTCCATGAATAATAAAGCGATAAGTCGTCTGATTAATCTGTATTTAACCGTCTTTACCGGAACGCCGCTGCTTATTCAGTTTTTCCTGATTTATTTCGGACCTGCCCAGTTTACTTGGATTACGGAAGGTCCCTTATGGTCATTGCTGTCCAGTGCTTGGTTTTGCGCGATTTTAGCGCTGGCGTTAAACAGTGCGGCGTATTCGACGCAGCTTTTTTATGGCGCCGTGAAAGCCATTTCCAAAGGACAATGGGAAAGTTGTGCCGCCTTAGGATTAACGCGTTGGCAGACCTTAAAAATTTTGGTTCCTTTCGCCTTAAAACGTGCGTTACCATCTTACAGTAACGAAATTATTTTAGTATTTAAAGGCACCTCATTGGCATCAACAATCACTATTTTGGATATTATGGGGTATGCCAGACGTTTATACGGAACGGAATATGATGCGTTGACCATTTATGGGATTGCCGGTCTGATTTATCTGATCATCACCGGAATTACCACGCTACTTTTACGCAAATTGGAACACCGCGTGCTGGTGTTTGAACGCTTAGAAGTAGAAAAAGCATAAAAGTGCGGTCAAAAAAAGTGGATTTTAGTGTAAACCGGAATCCATTTTTTTCACCTAGATGAACTTATTACAAGATGGCTCGTCTAATTTGTTATTTACAAGGAATTTTTGAATGTCTTCCATGAGATCCTTCCTCGGCTCGATGTATCCAATCATTATTTTTTTCATACTGAATTTAATCATTCTCTCGCTTAGCCGAATCGGTTTAGGGTTATGGCAAAGCAAGCGGGTGAATGCGGTTGACGGTTGGGGACAGCTATTGCTGCAAGGGGTACGAATTGACGTATCCAGCTTGTGTTGGCTGTTTTCCGTGCCGATTGTGGCGGCATTTTTTCTTACCGGTCATCATGCGGTCGGCAATGTCGCGTTAGTGTTTATCCGCTTATGGTTAACGATCGCGAGTATCTTCATTATTTTTATGGAAATTGCTACTCCGGCATTTATCGAAACCTATGATTTCCGTCCGAATATTTTATTTGTGGAATATTTGGTTAATCCAAAAGAAGTCTTTACCATGTTGGCGAACGGGCATCTGTTCGCGTTAGTGGCAACGCCGATTTTAACTGTTTTATTCGCGACTTTCTTTTGGAAAGTCTCCGGCAGAGTGACACAAGATTTGGTGTATCCGAAATGGTATTGGCGTCCCGTCTTTTTTGTTATTGTCGGACTTTTAACCTTTATCGGTGGACGTTCAACTTTTCAACACCGCGGTATCAACCCCGCTATGGTGGCATTTTCTTCCGATCCTTTAGTAAATTCGTTGGTATTAAACTCAGGGTATTCGGTGATTTTTGCTGTACAACAAATGAAAGATGAAGAAAATTCATCAGAGATCTATGGCCGAATGGAATTGGCAGAGGTTGTCAATACTTTGAAACAAGCGCGTGGACGTGCAGAAACGGATTATATTTCGACCGCACTTCCAACCTTGACCTATAACCAAGCCACCTATCAAGGAAAACCAAAAAATTTAGTCATTATTTTGGAAGAAAGTTTAGGTGCGCAATTTATCGGCACATTAGGCGGTAAACCGCTTTCGCCGAATTTTGATGAATTAGCCAAAGAAGGCTGGTTATTTGAAAATCTCTACGCCACCGGTACCCGTTCCGTACGCGGTATTGAAGCGGTGATCTCCGGATTTACGCCAACGCCGGCGCGTGCGGTGGTTAAACTTTCCGGCAGCCAGCACGGATTTTTCTCCATTGCTGAATTTTTGGGTAAACAAGGTTACCACACCTCATTTATCTATGGCGGCGAAAAACATTTCGATAATATGGCAAATTTCTTCTATGGTAACGGATTTCAACAAATTATCGATCAGACTGATTATAAAAATCCAAAATTTGTGGCAACGTGGGGCGTAAGCGACGAAGATTTATTTGATAAAGCGGATGAAACTTTTAAACAATTACACCAACAAGGTAAACCGTTTTTCAGCCTCGTTTTTACTTCAAGCAACCACGATCCGTTTGAGTTTCCGGATGGCAAAATTGAGTTATACGACCAACCGAAACAAACTCGCGACAATGCGGCAAAATATGCCGATTATGCCTTGGGGCATTTCTTTAAATTGGCAAAACAGGCGGATTATTGGAAAGATACGGTTTTTTTAGTGATCGCCGATCATGATTCCCGCGTATACGGTAGCAGTTTGGTGCCGGTGAAACATTTCCATATTCCGGCATTAATTTTAGGCGAAGGAATCGACACCAAACGTGATGCTCGTTTGGTAAGCCAAATTGATATGCCGACCACGTTATTATCATTGGTCGGTGCGAGTGGCAATTATCCAATGTTAGGCTATGATTTAACCAAAGCAGAAGATCCGAATCGTGCGTTAATTCAATTTGATAAAACCTTTGCTTATATGCGCGGCGATCGTGTAGCGATTTTGCAACAATCCCAAGAGGCCAAAGGCTATACTTATCACCCGCAAAGCGGCGAACTTATTCCGACGGATATTCCGGCAGAAATGAAAAAACAAGCGCTGGCTTATGCTTTATGGGGCAGTTATGCCTATAAACAAAAATTGCATAAAATGGATGAAAAAGAAAGCGATTAGTTGATTTAATGAAAAAGTGCGATTGAAAAATTATAAATTTTTAATCGCACTTTTATTTTGATGAGCGTTTTGTTATTCCGCTTTTTCGCCGAGTTGTCCGATTTTTACGCCGAGTAAGCCGAGTGAAACCGCGTCTAAATAATCGCTTAAGAATTTAAATAACTCGTTTAATTCCGTGAAAGTGCGGTCAATTTTTACTTGATCTTCTACTTTACGAATAAATTCGTAGCTGATGTTATCATTGGCAATGTGCGCCACTAAGGTGATATACACTTTTTCAAAAAAATGGCTGTTTGCCCCTTCTTCACCCGGATCGCTTATCCGCACATTCCACTCATGATTAAATAAAATTTCGGTTTTAACTGACATAGTATTACCTCGTTTAGTCTGTTTGCATTTTGTTTATTAAGAAAAACCCGATTATTAAATTTCTGAAATCAAAAATCTGATAATCGGGCTTTTCAACATATTTTATGACATGTTTGGCTTTTCTTTGGTAGCTGCCTTTGCCTTTCCGTTTTTTCTCAATGCGTTGACGAAATAAACGATCGTGTAATAATGCATGCAATGCATTATCTTTAATAACGCCGCGCTGATGTTGATATACCGTTTGTGTTTGTATATCAAGTAGTTGCGACGAGGATTGACGATTTTTCTTAGTCATAATGTCCTCTCTTTGAATGAAAATAAATAATAACGCTCGCGTTGAGCGGGCGTTATTATAGATGAAATTTATAGAATCGCTAAAACATTTTCCGGCGGACGTCCAATTTTTGCTTTGTCGCCATTCACTACAATCGGGCGCTCTAATAGAGCAGAATGATCGGAAATGGCTTGTAATAACTGTTGTTGCGTAATATTGGGATCATCTAAGTGCAGCGAACGGTAAAGTTCATCTTTGGTTCGCATCATGTGGCGAATGTCGTCAATTTGTAATTTTTGTGCCAAGGATTGCAAATGCTCTACGGAATACTGTTTTTGCAAATACAATTCAATTTCGGGTTGAATATGTTGTTGTTCCAGTAAGGCAAGCGTTTCTCGGCTTTTAGAACAACGGGGGTTGTGATAGATCGTAATGCTCATAGAAAAATTCCTTTGCTGATATAAATTTTGTTCATTTTACCTTATAATCGCTTAAAAATCTTGCGGTTAGAACGAGGGAAAAATTAATTATGCTGGAAATGTTGAAAAATTGGTACATTCGCCGCTTTACGGATCCGCAGGCGATGGCGTTATTAACCATTTTACTGTTTTGTTTTATTGCGATCTATTTTTTCAGCGATATTTTAGCACCACTATTAATCGCCATTGTGTTGGCATATTTATTGGAATGGCCGATCCGTATTTTACATGAAAAATTAAAGTTTCCGCGCATGTTAGCGACAATTTTCATTTTAGGCGGTTTTATCGGCGTGGCATTGCTGACCGCATTGATTGTGATCCCAATGTTGGTTAACCAAACCGTGAATTTGTTTAGCGATTTGCCGCATATGTTTAATAAGTTGAATGAATGGTTATTATCGCTGCCGGAATCTTATCCTGAATTGGTGGATTATCAAATGGTCGATTCGGTATTCAGTACTATCAAGGAAAAAATACTGGGTGCCGGGGAATCGGCGCTAAAACTTTCGGTCAGTTCCTTGCTTAGCTTGGTGACCTTGGGGATTTATGCGTTTTTAGTTCCTTTAATGATCTTCTTTTTATTGAAAGATAAAAAGGAGTTGATGACCTACATCAGCGGTTTTTTGCCACGTAATCGCGGGTTAGCTTCTAAAGTTTGGATGGAAATGCAGGTGCAAATCGCCAATTACATCCGCGGTAAATTGTTGGAAATTTTGATTGTCGCCGGGGTGACCTATGCCATCTTTTTATTTTTCGGTTTAAATTATCCGTTGTTGTTGGCGGTTGCAGTGGGGTTATCGGTACTGGTGCCTTATATCGGTGCTGTATTAGTAACGATTCCTGTTGTGTTGGTTGCAGCGTTTCAATTTGGAGATACCTCAGCATTTTGGTATTTAATAATTATTTATGTGATTAGCCAAATTTTGGACGGAAATTTACTGGTTCCCTTTTTATTTTCCGAAGCAGTGAATTTACACCCGTTAACCATTATCATCGCGGTCTTAGTTTTTGGTGGCTTATGGGGATTTTGGGGGGTATTTTTTGCGATCCCACTGGCGACCTTGGTAAAGGCGGTGGTCACATCTTGGCCATCTAATGAAGAAACAATATAATCAATTGAAAATAGGATAGTCGTATTTGAAAGGTTTATTTATTCGACTGATTTGTGCTGTCGCATTGCTGCTTTGGGCGATTGACATGGTATTTCCTTGGCAACGGATCATGCAATCGGAAGAAAACCCTTATATTGCCATTCAAACTCGAGGTAAACTCGTCGTTGGAACAATAAATAATCCGGTATCTTATTTTATCGGTTCAAACGGTCCGGCAGGATTGGAATATGAACTGGCAAAAGCCTTTGCCGAGTATCTTAATGTTGAATTAGATATTGTTCCTATGTCCACTGAGGATGAATTATTTTCTGCATTGACAAGCCACAAAATTGATATTGCGGCCGCAAATTTATTATATCAAAAGCAGAAAATTGATCATTTTCAACTGGGACCGGCATATTACTCGGCTTCTTGGCAATTGGTTTATCAAAAAGGCAAAACTCGTCCCTCTTCCTTAAACGGGCTAAATGGAAAATTAGTTATTTCAAAAGGTTCGGAAATCAATACCTTGTTATCCGAATTAAAAGGAAAATTGCCTAATTTAACTTGGACAGTCTCGGATCGATCACCGGAAGAGTTATTGTTACAAGTCGCCGAAGGTAAATTAGATTACACTATTGCCAATTCCATCAATGTTTCTGTTACGCAGCAGATTAAACCGCAAATTGCTGTTGCGTTTGATGTGGCGGATGAAGCTACGGTACATTGGTATTTGGTTAATCATGCTTATAGTGAATTGCAAGCGGCATTGTTGGATTTTATGAATCAATCCATTGAAAACGGTCTGATTGCTCGCATTGAAGAAAAATATTTTAGTCACTTGGCTGAATTTGATTATGTAGATACGCGTTCCTATCTGAATGCAATTGAGACGGTGTTACCCAAATTTGCTGCTTTATTTGAAAAATATCGCGGTGATTTGGATTGGCGGTTATTGGCAGCCATTGCTTATCAAGAATCCCACTGGAATCCAGAGGCGACCTCGCCGACCGGTGTGAGAGGTATGATGATGTTAACCAAAGCCACCGCCGATCGAATGAAAATCACCAATCGTCTAGATCCGGAACAAAGTATCAAAGCCGGTTCGAAATATTTGCATTTACTCTTATCGCAACTGCCTGATAGTATTATGCAAGAAGATCGAATTTGGTTTGCTTTAGCAGCATATAATATGGGCTTAGGGCATTTATTGGATGCGCGCCGTTTGACGAAAAATTTGGGCGGCAATCAAGATAATTGGTTGGATGTAAAGAAAAATTTACCGTTATTGGCGGAGAAACGCTATTATACCCATTTGAAATATGGTTATGCGCGTGGCTACGAAGCTTATCAATATGTGGAAAATATCCGTCGCTATATGAATAGTATCATGAATTATTATCGTGTTCAGCAAAACTTGCAGGAAGAAAATGTAACGCCGGCAGAAGCTCCGACAGTGTCACAGGAGCCCGTATCAAATGAAAATGAATTAAAAAATAACAACAATAATGAAAAAGACTAGAGGTATATTATGCTTAAACGCAAAACATTTTTGAAAAAGAAAAGTACAATTAATAATTTATCACAACGCACCGCACGGATAAGACGCTTAAAACAGAGTAAAGCCAGACGTGCCGCTCGACACGTACTTCAATTTGTGGTGCAGGATATTTGTTACTAAGAGGAATAAAGTGCGGTAGAAATTAGAAAACTTTTCAAAAGTTAACCGCACTTTTTATGTAAAAAACGTATGTTTTTTGATCTGCTCTCAAAAAGCCGGACAATCATTCAAAGGACTGATTTCGATATTGTATCGGAGTCAGTTTTTTTAGTTTTAGTTGAATTCGTTCTTCATTATAGTAACGTCGATTGTCATGGACTGCCTGTTTGAGTCTATCAATATATTCAAGGTTTTCCGTAAACATGTTCTGTATTCATTCGTTCGAAAAAACTTTCTATTGTTGCATTATCATCTAGGCTTTTTCCTTTTCTAGACATACGTTGTTGAATCCTATTTTTCGCTAATAACGGCTGATAACTGTGCACTTGGTCTACGACTTAATTCATATCGGTATTGTACCGAATATATGGTTTGAAATGGGTTAAATATGTGAAGAGTCTAGCTAAAATTTTGCTATATGCTGCCATAAAGCACAAACTATAGATAGAAAACTGATCACACTTTTGTCTATATCAAATTATTTTGATAGTTTTAATAGTTCAATAATTGAAATTTAATCGTCAAGTTCGATTAAACTGATAGATTGCCTTCGTTTTCCGGATAATACTATAATCAACTATGAGCAGTCGCTCATTTGATTTCAGATTGTTAATCCAAAATCGTAAATACAAGAAAAAAGGGGTAAATTTATGTCAAAATGTCCATTTGATCATCAATCTAAAACATTAACGAATGCCGCCGGCGCACCGGTTGTAGATAACGATAATACCATGTCAGCCGGTCCGAAAGGCCCGTTATTGCTACAAGATGTTTGGTTTCAAGAAAAATTAGCGCATTTTGCTCGTGAGCGCATTCCTGAACGTGTGGTTCACGCTAAAGGCTCTGCCGCATATGGGACATTTACGGTGACCGAAGATATAACACAATATACCAAAGCGGCAGTATTTAAGCCGGGTGCAAAAACGGAAGTGTTATTGCGTTTTTCAACCGTGGCAGGGGAACGCGGTGCGGCGGATGCGGAACGTGATGTACGCGGTTTCTCTTTAAAATTTTATACTGAAGAAGGGAACTGGGATTTAGTGGGTAATAATACGCCGGTTTTCTTTATTCGTGATCCGCTTAAATTCCCTGATTTTATTCATACACAAAAACGCAATCCGCAAACAAACCTACGTGATGCTACGGCGGCGTGGGATTTCTGGTCTCGCCATCCTGAATCCATGCATCAAATCATGATTTTATTTAGCGATCGCGGTATTCCGGCGTCATTGCGTCATATGAATGGTTATGGCAGTCATACCTATAGTTTTATTAATGCCAACAATGAGCGTTTTTGGGTGAAATTCCATTTCAAAACCCAACAAGGACATCGCTATTTTACCAATGAAGAAGCGGCAAGAGTGATTGGTGAAAATCGTGAATCCAGCCAACAAGATTTATATGAAGCTATTGCTAAAGGGGATTTCCCGCGCTGGAATGTGCAAATCCAAATTATGCCGGAAGCAGACGCTGCGAAACATAATTATGCCTTTGATTTAACTAAAGTATGGCCACACAAAGAATATCCGGTTATTGATATTGGTGTGTTGGAATTAAATCGTAACCCACAAAACTATTTTGCCGAAGTGGAACAAGCCGCATTTGCACCGTCTAATATCGTGCCCGGAATTGGCTTCTCGCCGGATCGTATGCTCCAAGGTCGTTTGTTCTCTTACCAAGATGCGCAACGTTATCGTCTCGGGGTAAATCACCATCAAATTCCGGTTAATGCACCGAAATGTCCATACCATACTACTCACCGAGATGGGGCAATGCGCGTGGATAATAACGGTGGAGAACATCCGAACTATGCACCAAACCGTTTTGATACTTATGTTCCAACGCATGATCAGCTTTCATTGCAGTTGGAACGCGAAGCCGCACATTTTGATTTCCGTGAATATGATGAAGATTACTACAGCCAACCAGCGGCGTTGTATCATCTTTTCGATACGAACCAAAAATCTCGCTTGGCAAGCAACTTTGCTGCAAGTTTAGCGGAAGTTACTGATCCTGCAGTAGTAGAAAAACAATTGGCGCACTTTGAGAAAGTCAGCCTACAGCTTGCCTCTGATATCCGTGCAAAATTGGCAAAATAGTATAACTTAAGGGGCTGACCTAGATAACAACTAAAAACTATATTTCAGTTAAGATAACCCAATGAGAAAAAGTCATCTAAGTCAGCATAAACAAAATAAACTCATTGAACTGTTTTTGTTACCGGCGTTACCGCCAAAACAGCCACATAGTGAGTAAATGTAAACAAAATGACTGCAGCATTTTCATGTTTACGTCTATTCATCTATCGAAAACAGTCTTTACGTAGAGATGTTTAAAGGAAATTTGAGGACACCCCCTAATTTAAAAATAGTGGTTTAAAGCCTGTAACATAAGGCTTTAAACTACTTTCCACCAACCATTTTTTTACTAGTGTCACTGTAATTTCAGACCTTTTTCTTGGTCGTAGGCTTGCGTTTTGCTTTCGCCTTTGGTTTGGATTGGTGAATTCGTATTTTCTGACATAAATTGTTTCTAAGTGTTGTAACTGATAGGTTTAACATGTTCCCCACAAGTCATAATTATCGGCTTGGGTGATGGTCACGGAAATCAATTGCCCTACTTTTACTTCCAAATTCGAACGGTTTTCAACATAAACTACACCATCAATTTCCGGCGCATCTGCCATGGAGCGACCAATAATCCCGTCTTCATCAATGTCGTCCACGATTACACTTAAGGTTTGTCCGATTTTTTGCTGCAAACGTGCTGCAGAAATTTGCTGTTGCAATTGCATAAAGCGATGAAAGCGTTCTTCTTTCACCTCTTCCGGTACTTGATCCGGCATAGTGGTCGCAACCGAGCCTTCAACCGGGCTAAATTTAAAGCAACCGACACGATCTAATTGCGCTTCTTTAAGGAAATCTAATAATAATTGGAAATCCTCCTCCGTTTCGCTGGGAAAGCCGACGATAAAGGTAGATCGCAAGGTTAAGTGCGGGCAAATTTCGCGCCATTTTTTAATCCGCTCGAGAGTTTTCTCAATGGCGCCGGGCCGTTTCATTGCTTTTAAAATTTTCGGGCTGGCGTGCTGTAATGGAATATCCAAATAAGGTAGGATTTTTCCTTGAGCCATCAATGGGATAAGATCATCTACGTGCGGATAAGGATAGACATAATGCAGGCGTACCCAAATGCCTAAAGAACCGAGTTGTTCACATAGACTGATTAAATTATTTTTAATCGGTTTTCCGTCCCAAAAGACAGTTTTATTTTGATTTTCGCGCCTTTGGTCTAAGGAATAAGCGGATGTATCTTGCGATACGACCAATAATTCTTTAACGCCGGCATTAACCAAGCGTTTTGCTTCATCCAAAATTTGGGTGATAGGACGGCTGTCCAAATCGCCGCGCATGGACGGAATGATACAGAAAGTACAACGATGATCGCAGCCTTCGGAAATTTTAAGATAGGCGTAATGTTTCGGTGTTAATTTCACCCCTTGTGCCGGCACTAGGTTGAGATATGGATTATATTCCGGTTTCGGTACATATTTATATACCTGTGTCATCACCGCTTCATAGCTGTGCGGACCGGTAACCTCTAAGACTTTTGGATGCACTTCGCGAATACGATCTTCTTTAGCGCCCAAGCAACCTGTGACGATCACTTTCCCGTTTTCTTCCAATGCTTCGCCGATCGCTTCTAAAGATTCTTGAACCGCACTATCAATAAAACCACAAGTATTGACGATAACTAAATCGGCATTTTCATAGCTCGGGATAATGTTATAACCGTCAGCACGTAATTCCGTTAAAATGCGCTCGGAATCCACCAAGTTTTTTGGGCAACCTAAACTGACAAAACCAATGTTTGGGGTAGAACTCATAAAAATATCTCAATTACTATTTAGACGCCTAATTCTACCGAAATAATTACTAAAAGGCGATAAATACCGAACAAAATGTGGACGAAACGGAATGACGACAATAAGCGAGGGAAAGGGCGGTAAAAAATTGTATCATTTTTGCCACCAATAGCATTAATTCGTCTTTTTTAAATTAAAATAGAGTACAATAATTGAGTTTGAATTTTTATTTGAATATGATTGAGCAAATCGCTAAAAGCGGTTTAAAAGTAACTACACAAGGAGAACAAAATGGTAACACGTAAAGAATTAGCCAATGCAATTCGCTTTTTAAGTATGGACGCCGTCCAAAAAGCGAAGTCAGGTCACCCCGGCGCACCAATGGGCATGGCGGACATTGCAGAAGTATTATGGCGTGATTTTTTAAAGCATAATCCAACCAATCCGAAATGGGCAAACCGCGATAGATTTGTGCTTTCTAACGGACATGGTTCCATGTTGATTTATAGCCTGTTACACCTTACCGGCTATGATCTTTCCATTGAAGATTTAAAACAATTCCGTCAATTACACTCAAAAACGCCGGGGCACCCGGAATACGGTTATGCACCGGGCGTAGAAACCACAACCGGTCCATTAGGTCAAGGAATCACCAATGCAGTGGGTATGGCAATTGCGGAAAAAACCTTAGCGGCACAATTTAACCGCGCGGGTCATGAAGTCATTGATCATTATACTTACGCGTTCTTGGGCGATGGTTGTTTAATGGAAGGGATTTCACACGAAGCCTGTTCATTAGCGGGAACCTTAGGCTTGGGTAAATTAATTGCGTTCTATGATGATAATAATATTTCGATTGATGGTCATGTGGACGGTTGGTTTACGGATGATACGCAAAAACGCTTTGAAGCTTACGGTTGGCACGTAATTCCTGCGATTGACGGACATAATTCCGAACAAATTTTAGATGCCGTAAAACAAGCGCAAGCAGAGAAAAACAAACCGACGCTAATTATTTGCAAAACCATTATCGGCTTCGGTTCTCCGAACAAACAAAACAGCCACGATAGCCATGGCGCGCCATTGGGTGATGAAGAAATTGCCTTAACCCGTAAAAATTTAAATTGGAACTATGCGTCGTTTGAAATTCCGGCGGAAATTTATGCTAACTGGGATGCCAAAGCGAAAGGTCAGGCAGCGGAAGCCGCATGGAATGAAAAATTCGCGGCATATGCGAAAGCCTATCCGGAATTAGCCGCGGAATTAAAACGTCGTTTAAGCGGTGAATTACCGGCAAATTGGGCACAAGAAAGCCAAGCCTTTGTAGAAAAATTACAAGCTAATCCGGCGAATATTGCCAGCCGCAAAGCCTCACAAAATGCGATTGAAGCCTATGCGAAATTATTACCGGAATTTTTAGGCGGTTCAGCAGACTTAGCAGGATCCAACTTAACCTTATGGTCCGGTTCCAAACCAATTCGTGCTACTGAAAACGTCGATGGTAACTATATCAACTACGGTGTGCGTGAATTTGGTATGTCTGCGATCATGAACGGGATTGCATTGCATGGCGGCTTCATCCCTTACGGTGCGACGTTCTTAATGTTTATGGAATATGCACACAATGCCGTGCGCATGGCGGCGTTGATGAAACAACGTGCATTATTTGTTTATACCCACGATTCTATCGGTTTGGGTGAAGATGGTCCGACTCACCAACCTGTTGAACAAACCGGCGCCTTACGTTTAATTCCAAATCTTGAAACATGGCGCCCTTGTGACCAAGTGGAATCCGCGATTGCGTGGAAAGCGGCAGTTGAGCGTCAAGATGGTCCGAGTGCATTAATTTTCACGCGCCAAAACCTCGCACAAATGAACCGCACTTCCGAGCAATTGGAAAACGTGAAACGCGGTGGTTATATCTTGCGTGAATGCTGTGAAAAAGGCGATTGCCCGGATTTGATCTTGATTGCAACCGGTTCCGAAGTGGAATTAGCGATGAAAGCGGCGGAAGCGTTGGATGCGGAAGGAACAAAAGTCCGCGTGGTGTCTATGCCGAATACCAATGTGTTTGACAAACAAGATGCGGCGTATCGTGAAAAAGTCTTGCCAAGTCATGTCACCAAACGTGTGGCAATTGAAGCGGGCATTAGCGATTTCTGGTACAAATACGTGGGCTTTGAAGGTCGCATTGTGGGCATGAATAGCTTTGGTGAATCTGCACCGGCAGACCAATTATTTAAATTATTTGGTTTCACTGTAGAAAACGTGGTCGCGAAAGCAAAAGAAA
The DNA here is from genome assembly GCF_002263215.1 of Actinobacillus seminis. Classification (GTDB taxonomy): domain Bacteria; phylum Pseudomonadota; class Gammaproteobacteria; order Enterobacterales; family Pasteurellaceae; genus Actinobacillus_B; species Actinobacillus_B seminis. The sequence continues at coordinate 135,783 of NZ_NLFK01000004.1, read as the reverse complement.
TTTTATAAATTTCGACCGCACTTTGCTACTTAACAAAAAATCCTTGAGTGACAGCTCAAGGATTTTTGTTTGGTATGGCTAACCTATTGTTAGGGAAGATTATAGCCCAGCTCACGTGAAATATCTTGCGCGGTTTGTTGAATTTCCTGTAAGAAAAAATCAATGCCGATTTGTTGCAGTTTGTAGGTTGACATGGAAACTGAAACTGAATATTCCACCTTGCCGAAGAAATCAAAAACCGGACAGGCGATACACATCACGCCAATTTCATTTTCCTCGCGATCCATGGCAAATCCTTCTTGGCGCACCGTTGCCAGCTCTTTTTCCATTTCCGTTAAATCCGTAATGGTATGTTCGGTTAATTGCTGAATGGCGTTTTGTTGCGTATTCCAATAATAATCTAAGTAATTTTTATTGCTTTCGTACGCCATATAAATTTTGCCCATGGCGGAACAATAAAGTTGCAACCGTTGCCCGATATAGGCTTGTGTTCTCAACATTCCGATGGTCGGTTCCAATTTATAAATCATGATGGCATGATCTTTTTCACGTTTAGAAAAGTTGACGGTTTCTCCTAACGCTAAATTCAGTCTTTCTAAGTGTGGTGAGGCGATATGAATAATATTGAGTGAGGCAAGAATTTTTTGCCCAATGCCGAGGCATTTGGTGGTTAAGCGGTAGCTGCCGGTAGAACTTGCCGGTTGTACAAATCCTTCATCTTGCAGCCCTTGCAACAAGCGGTGTACCGTACTTTTATTGAGTTCCGAGATTTCGGCTAATTTTGCCAACGGACAACCGTTCGGGAAGTTACTTAAAATATCAATCAGCCTTAATCCACGAACGAGGCTTTGATTTTTCCCGTTTCTTTCTTCTGTCATTTTTTTCTCCAATTGGGTTCGTCGTTTTAGTATAACGAGAGCGCCGCCGATAAAAAAATACTATCTGATAAAAATGGGATCCAGATCACAAATTAAGAAAATATAATTTAAATTATTGATTAATAAAGGTTTTTATTTATTTTGTTTAGTTGACTTTTTGACCAACAACATGTAAATTTTGAAACATTATTTCATAATGTGAAACCGATAACGAAGGAGAAAAGGGATTGAGAGTTTCTTACGATGAATTGAAAGCCGAATTTAAACGCATTTTATTATCCCGCAATATGCGTGAAGACATTGCGGAAGAATGTGCGACAGTATTTGCTGATACCACGCAAGCCGGCGCCTATTCGCACGGGGTAAACCGCTTTCCGCGCTTTATTCAGCAATTGGAAAACGGTGATATTGTGCCGGATGCCGAGCCGACAAAAGTATTGTCATTAGGTGCGATTGAGCAATGGGATGCGCATCAAGCGATTGGTAATTTGACCGCGAAAAAAATGATGGATCGTGCCATTGACGTGGCGAAACAACATGGTGTTGGTATTGTGGCGTTGCGTAATGCCAACCACTGGATGCGAGGCGGTAGCTATGGATGGCAAGCCGCCGAGCAAGGCTATATCGGGATTTGTTGGACCAACGCTTTGGCAGTGATGCCGCCTTGGGGAGCGAAAGAATGTCGTATCGGGACAAACCCGCTTATCGTTGCTGTGCCAACGACGCCAATTACGATGGTCGACATGTCTTGTTCTATGTATTCTTACGGAATGTTGGAAGTTCACCGTTTAGCCGGACGTCAAACCTTTGTGGATGCCGGTTTTGATGATGATAACAATCCGACGCGTGATCCGGCAACGGTAGAGAAAAACCGTCGTTTGATGCCGATGGGCTTTTGGAAAGGTTCCGGCTTATCTATCGTATTAGATATGATTGCAACCTTGCTTTCCAACGGGGAATCAACCGCTGCAGTAACCGAAGATAAAGACGATGAATACTGCGTATCTCAAGTCTTTATTGCAATTGAAGTAGATCGTTTAATTGATGGCAAAACCAAGGATGAAAAATTAAATCGCATTATGGAATATGTCAGAACCGCAGAACCGGTAGATCCAAATGTGCCTGTACGTTTACCGGGACATGAATTTACGACCATTTTAGCCGACAATAAAGCAAATGGTATTCCGGTTGATGAGACTGTGTGGGCAAAATTAAAATCGCTTTAAAATGAATAGGATGTGGCGACCACATCCTTCATTTATATAAAGTGCGGTCAAAAATTTTACTATTTTAAAAGAGGTAATTATGTTTTTTGGACATATTTCTCAAGTTGTAGAAAATCGCTATCCGAAAGCGGTACTTGCTGCATTAGATTATCTTAAAAATACCGATTTTGATAAATTGGCGGCGGGGCGTTATCCGTTGCATGGCGAAAGCTATGTGCAAGTGTTGGATCTGGAAACGCAGACAAAAGAAAATTATTTACCTGAAGTGCATCGTCAATATTTGGATGTGCAGTATTGGCATCGTGGTAGTGAACGCATGGGTGTGGCGCCGGATTTAGGCAATAATAAGGTGGCGCAAGATTATGATGCAAAACGGGATATTTTGTTTTACGCCGACGTTGAAAATGAACAGGAAATCTTTTGTCGCGAAGGGAATTTTGCGGTTTTCTTCCCTGAAGATGTGCATCGTGGCGCTTGTCGGGCGGAAGAAACCGGAAAAATTAAAAAAGTCGTGGTGAAAATTGCGGTAAGCGAATTGTAGGAGTCAATTATGAAATCCTTTGCAATCTGGGTTGGCAAAGCAATTGAGGCTCTGGTGGTACTGATTTTATCTGCAATGTCAATTTTAGTTTTTTTAAACGTGGTATTACGCTATGGCTTTAACAGCAGTATCAATGTGACCGAAGAAGTTTCACGTTATATGTTTGTTTGGTTGGCGTTTTTAGGCACGATTTTAGCCTTTAATGAAAACCGGCACGTCAACGTGGGCGTTTTGGTGGATAAATTATCGCCGAAAAAACGCAATATTTTAGGTATTGTGACCGATTTAGCGATGCTTTATTGCTGTTATTTAATTATCGATGGCGGTTGGATTCAATATGTATTGAATTTGGATAATTACGCGCCGATTTCAGGTTTACCACAAGGGATTACGTTCTTAGCCGGTGTGATTGCAGGCGCATTAATGGGCGTTTTATTAATCGCACGCTGGGTTTCCAGAGTGGGTTTATTAGTGAAAGGAGAACAATAAGATGGCAGTTGTCATTTTCCTTGTCGTATTATTGGGTGCGATTATTCTGGGTATTCCGGTGGCGTTTTCGCTGTTGATTTGCGGTATCGCCTTAATGTTGCATTTGGATTTATTTGATTCTCAAATTTTAGCGCAACAATTGGTGAGCGGTGCGGATAGCTTTTCGTTAATGGCGATTCCGTTTTTCGTACTGGCCGGTGAAATCATGAATGAAGGTGGCTTGTCAAAACGGATTATTGATTTGCCAATGAAATTAGTCGGACACAAACGCGGCGGTTTAGGTTTTGTGGCAATTCTTGCCGCGATGATTATGGCGAGCCTTTCCGGTTCCGCAGTGGCGGATACCGCCGCGGTTGCCGCAATGTTGTTACCTATGATGAAAACCACCGGTTATCCGATGAACCGTTCTACCGGTTTGATTGGTACCGCTGGGATTATCGCGCCGATTATTCCACCGTCCATTCCGTTTATCGTATTCGGCGTAGCAAGTGGGGTTTCCATTACTAAATTATTCTTAGCCGGTATTTTTCCCGGAATATTAATGGGATTGGCATTAGCCGCACTTTGGTGGTGGCAAGCAAAACGCTTGAATTTGATGACTTTCTCTAAAGCAACTAAACAAGAGCTATGCATTTCCTTTAAAAACAGTATTTGGGCATTATTATTACCGGTAATTATTATCGGTGGGTTCCGCTCCGGTATGTTTACGCCGACGGAAGCCGGTGCTGTGGCGGCGTTCTATGCGCTAGTGGTTTCGCTGTTTGTTTATCGTGAATTGAAATTTAGAGATTTGTATCGCGTAGTCTTAGCCGCGGGTAAAACGACGGCGGTAGTGATGTTCTTGGTAGCATCTGCTAACGTGACCGGTTGGTTAATCACCGTTGCCGAGTTACCGCAAATGTTGACCGATTTACTTGAACCATTAATTGATTCACCGCAATTATTGTTAGTAGTAATTATGATAGCTGTATTTATTATCGGCATGGTGATGGATTTAACGCCGACGGTATTGATTTTAACACCGGTATTAATGCCATTAATCCAAGAATCAGGAATTGACCCGGTCTATTTTGGTGTACTATTTATTCTTAATACCTCAATTGGCTTGATTACACCACCGGTCGGCAACGTACTGAACGTGATTACCGGCGTATCAAAGTTGCCATTTGATCAAGCAGCAAACGGAGTTTTACCTTATATGGCAATGATGGTTTGCTTATTAATTTTATTTCTTATCTTCCCGTCACTGATTTTAGTCCCGTTAAGCTGGATGTCGTAATAATGCCAGCGACGAGTAACACAGATCACATGTTACCCAACATAATGCTCAATAGGAGAAACTTATGAAACTTTTCGATTTAAAAAAACTTGCTGTCTTAGTTGTCGGTGTCGCTGTATTTACCGCCAATACCGCCTCTGCCGAAATGAGGCTACGTTTTGGTTATGAAGCACCACGTAGCGACAGTCAACACGTTGCTGCTAAAAAATTCAATGAATTGTTGGAACAAAAAACCAACGGGGAAATTAAATTAAAACTCTTCCCAGACAGTACATTAGGTAATGCACAAACCATGATTTCCGGTGTACGTGGCGGTACTATCGATCTTGAAATGTCGGGTTCACCAAACTTTACCGGTTTAGTACAACGCTTAAATGTCATCGATATTCCGTTTATCTTCAAAGATCGTGAACACGTGTATAAAGTATTAGATGGTGAAATTGGTCAAGGTTTATTGAAAGAATTAGAACAACACGGATTAAAAGGCTTGGCTTTCTGGGATGTGGGCTTCCGTGCATTTTCTAACTCCAAACATACCGTGACCAAACCGGAAGATATTAAAGGTTTGAAAGTGCGTACTAACCAAAATCCGATGTATATTGAAGCCTTTACATTATTAGGCGGCAATCCAGTGCCAATGCCATTATCTGAACTTTATACCGCATTGGAAACCCGTGCAGTGGATGCGCAAGAACATCCGATTGGTATTTTCTGGTCATCTAAATTATACGAAGTACAAAAATATTTAAGCTTATCTAACCATGGTTATACTCCGTTAATTGTGGTGATGAACAAAGCGAAATTCGATGCGCTTTCTCCTGAATTACAAAAAGCGATGGTTGAAGCGGCGCAAGAAGCCGGTAAATTCCAACGTGATTTGAACGTGAAAAACGAGAAAGAAATTATCGAAAATCTGCGTAAAGAAGGCGTAGAAGTGACAGAAACCATTGACAAAGCGCCATTTAAAGCGATTGTGGAAGACAAAGTACGTAAATCTTTCATTGATCAAAATGGTGATGAGTTAATTAAACAAGTGGATGCATTAGCACAATAATTTTTTCGCATCAAAGTGCGGTTAAAAATCTTAAAATTTTGACCGCACTTTTCTTACTACTTAAGCAAGGAATAAGAAATGAATTACTACCTAGGGATAGATTGCGGCGGAACCTTTGTCAAAAGCGCATTGTTTGATCAACATGGGCAACTTTTTGGCATGGTGCGAGAGAATGTGTCGGTTATCAGTGAACAGGCGGGTTATGCCGAACGTGACATGGAGCAATTGTGGCAAGTGTGTGCCAAGGTAGTACGTCAAACTATCGAGCAAAGCGGCGTAGCGTCGACGTTGATTAAAGGCGTCGGTATTTCTGCGCAAGGCAAAGGGGCGTTTTTGCTGGATAAGCAAAATCGACCGTTGGGACGTGCGATTTTATCTTCTGATCAGCGTTCATTAGATATTGTCAAACGCTGGCAAGCAGAAGAAATTCCGCAAAAATTATACTCGATTACACGCCAAACCCTTTGGACGGGGCATCCCGTGTCAATTTTACGTTGGGTCAAAGAAAATCAACCGGAACGTTATCAACAAATTGGTTCCGTATTAATGTCGCACGATTATTTACGTTTTTGCTTAACCGGCAGTTTGCATTGTGAAGAAACCAATATTTCCGAATCCAATTTATACAATATAGCAAAAGGTTGTTATGATTTATCGCTGGCGGAATTATTAGGATTAGAAAGTATTTTTGATAAATTACCGCCAGTGGTACAATCTAATGAAATCGCCGGTTTTGTCAGCAAACAGGCGGCAGAATTATGCGGTTTAGTAGAAGGAACGCCGGTGGCAGGCGGATTATTTGACGTTGTTTCCACCGCACTTTGTGCGGGATTGGATGATGAAACGAAATTAAATGTGGTGTTGGGAACTTGGTCTGTGGTCAGCGGCATTAGCGATTATATCGATCCTCAGCAAAATTTACCGTTTGTGTACGGACGTTATGCTAAAAAAGGGCAATATATTGTGCATGAAGCCAGCCCGACGTCATCCGGTAACTTAGAATGGTTTGTGAAACAATTCGGTCATTTAAGTTATGAACAAATTAACCAAGGCATTTCCGATTTGGCGCCTGCAAGCAGTTCCGTGTTATTTGTTCCGTTTTTATATGGTTCCAATGCGGGCTTAGGGATGCAAGCGGGCTTTTACGGAATGCAAGCACATCACAGCCAAATGCACTTATTACAAGCTGTCTACGAGGGAGTGCTGTTTAGCTTGATGCATCATTTGGAACGGATGTTGCAACGTTTTCCGCAAACGAATGTGCTGCGAGTGACCGGTGGTCCAACGAAATCGGCAGTGTGGATGCAAATGTTAGCCGACTTGACCGGTCGTCGTTTAGAAGTACCGGCGGTTGAGGAAACCGGTTGTCTTGGTGCAGCTTGGATGGCAATGCAAGCAGCGGGATTGACTGAAGAACCGCAAGCGTTGCGCACGGAGATGCAAGTATTTACCCCAAATGCGCAACATTTTGCGGCTTACAATAAAAAATATCAGCGTTATCAACAATTTGTTAATGCGTTAAAAACATTGTTATAGATTACTTTAATTGCTACTGAAACGGAGTCTCGGATGAGAAAACATAAACTCGGTATTTATGAAAAAGCATTACCTAAAAATATTAGTTGGCAAGATCGTTTATCTATTGCCAAAGTGTGCGGATTTGATTTCGTGGAAATTTCCATTGATGAAACTGACGAACGTTTAGCGCGTTTGGATTGGACAAAAGAAGAACGTATTGAATTAGTTAAAGCCATTATTACTACCGGCGTGACTATTCCGTCTATGTGTCTATCCGGTCATCGTCGTTTCCCATTTGGCAGCCGCGATGAAAAAACGCGTCAAAAGGCCTATGAAATTATGGAAAAAGCCATTCAATTAGCAGTGGATTTAGGCATTCGTACCATTCAATTAGCGGGTTATGATGTTTATTATGAAGAACAGGATGCGCAAACCATTGCCCGTTTCCAACAAGGTTTAGAATGGGCAACTGAATTAGCGGCAAGTAATCAGGTGATGCTCGCGGTTGAGATCATGGATACAAAATTTATGAGCTCGATTTCCCGTTGGAAAAAATGGGATGAGATCATCAAATCGCCTTGGTTTACTGTGTATCCGGATTTGGGTAATTTAACCGCGTGGAATGATAACGTGGTGGAGGAATTGCAATTAGGCATTGATAAGATTTCGGCAATTCACTTAAAAGACACTTACAAAGTGACTGACACTTGCCCAGGGCAATTCCGCGACGTGCCATTTGGTGACGGGTGCGTGGATTTTGTCAGCTGCTTTGCGACCCTGCAAAAATTAAATTATCGTGGCGCCTTTTTAATTGAAATGTGGACGGAAAAATCTGCTGAACCGATTGCGGATATTATTCAAGCGCGCCAATGGATCGAACAAAAAATGAAAGACGGGGGTTTTCAATGTTAGAGCAACTTAAACAGCAAGTATTAGAAGCGAATTTAGCGTTACCAAAACATAACTTGGTTACTTTTACATGGGGGAATGTTTCAGCAATCGATCGCGAAAAAAATCTTGTGGTGATCAAGCCATCCGGCGTGGACTACGACGTGATGACGGCGGAAGATATGGTTGTAGTGGATTTATTCAGCGGTAAAGTCGTTGAGGGCAGCAAAAAACCCTCCTCCGATACCCCGACACATTTGGAATTATATCGCCAATTCTCAACGATTGGCGGTATTGTGCATACCCATTCGCGCCATGCCACCATTTGGGCGCAAGCAGGACAAGATCTCATTGCCGCAGGGACTACGCACGCAGATTATTTCTATGGCGCCATTCCTTGTACCCGCCGCATGACTCAAGCGGAAATTCAAGGCGAATACGAATGGGAAACCGGCAAAGTCATCGTAGAAACCTTTCAAAAGCGCGGTATTGATCCGAAAGATATTCCGGCGGTATTGGTCAATAGCCATGGACCTTTTGCTTGGGGAACGGATGCGGATAATGCGGTACACAATGCTGTTGTGTTGGAAGAAATCGCTTATATGAATTTATTTAGTCGTCAATTAAACCCAGGTTTACAACCAATGCAACAAGATTTGTTGGATAAACATTATCTGCGTAAACACGGTAAAAATTCCTACTACGGTCAATAATAGCAAACCATTACTGTAACAAATATGAGTACTGAGGCATAGATAATGGAAAATACTCATTTGAAGATTGGGTAATATCTGTTTTATTTGGGTAAAATAGGTAAAATTTTGACCGCACTTTAAATAAAAAATCTCTGTGTTTTGGTCACAAGGATTTTTATTTATAGATGAAAGATTATGCTACTTTTGCTTTTTGTTTTGTCTGATAAGCGACAAGTATCGTAAAGATAATAGCGGCAAGTACAGACATAAAATCAGCTCCAACCCAGAAATAAGATAGGCTGTTGAAATCATAAATTTTGTTACCGGCTGCATCGATAATGGTGGTTTTATCGATCATAATACCCGTTAAAATTTCCCCGGCGGCAGCGCCCGCATAACCAAATACGCCCATCATGCCTAGTGCAATTCCGGAGGCTGATTTATGTGAAATGTCTGTTGCTAATAATCCGCCGAGGAAGCAAAGTTGAATGCCTAATGTAATGCCGAATACAGATAAAGCAATAATTGAGAACCATGTATTTCCTGCCGGTGCAAATAAGAATGCGGCTAGTGACATTGCATTTAATAGGCTCACTACGACAGTCATCATGTTGCGTTTACCTTTTAAAAAGCGATCTGATAACCAACCTGAAACGATAGTACCTAAAATACCAACGATACTGTTCACACTAATGATAGATGCAGCTTCTATAGCGGTATATCCTTTTCCATTTTCTAAGAAAAATACTCCCCAACTGTTCACACCATAGCGCCCAATATACATACAGCAAGAAGCAACCGCTAATACCCAAATTGCAGGGTTTTTGATAACTGCCCATTGGTGTTTTAAAACTTCTTTGTTATCCAGCTCCTCTTGTTTTTCCATTGGGATGATAGGTTTAGCCACAAGCAGCCGGTGAATCTTTCATAAACATCAAGGCGACTAACACCCCGAGTAATCCCATAATTCCAGCAAAGGTAAAGCCGAAACGATAGCCGAATGTAGTAATAATTGCCGCGGTGACAACAAAAGTAATACCTTCACCAACGTTGTGTGCTACAGACCAAAAGCCATAATAAGAACCTCGTTCTTTATCATCATACCAGCGAGAAAGCGCTACAACACAAGGATCAACCCCCATGGATTGAACCCAACCATTAAACGCCCAAATAATGGTGAGGACAATGGCACTGGTATTCATTCCCATAATAAAATTACATAATGCAGAAAAGAATAATCCTACAGAAAGATAACGAACTATGTTGGAATGATCTGCTACCGCACTATTTACAAATTTTCCTACCGCATAAGTTACAAAGATAGCTGAACCAATAACACCAAGTTCGGTAGGCGTCAAAACATTATTATTGACTAAAGCGGGTTTAGCGACATTAAAAGAGAGGCGGCATACATAATAAATAGCATATGCAAAAGAAAATGCCCAAAAAGATTTCATCCTCGTACTTTTAAACATTTTATCGGTATAATCTTTTAATGGAATTGCTGGGCTAGCTTTAAAAAAGTTTAAAACAGACATAATATACTCCTTGTTTAAATTGAGTTTCTAATCGTTTCTAATTTCTCAAATACAGCACTACAACTTGCTAAAATATAATTACCTTTTAATAATCCATCATTATTTAAAAAATCATTAGTTTTTCCACCGGCTTCCATTACAAGTAAAATACCGGCTAAACAATCCCAAGCATTGATATGAGGTTCAAAATAGCCAATTAATCTACCGGCTGCTACATAAGCTAATGTCAAGGCACCGGAACCATTGCGAACATACATTCCGCCATCAAGTAAAACTTGATTTATAAAAGGAACAAATGTTGTTGCAGGTACTCGATGAGACATTCCTAAACCAACCAGTCCATCTTTTAGTGAATTGGCTTGAGCCACAGAAATGGGTTGTTGATTTATAAATGCGCCTTGTCCTTTCATGGCATGAAATAGTTCTTGATGTAAGGGATCATAAATTACACCTACAACAATCTCTCATTTATACATTATCGCTATTGAAATACACCAAGCATGTAATCCATATAAAAACGGACTTGTGCCATCTATGGGATCTACAACCCAGCAAAACTCGCGATCTATTCCGTCTGCACCACTTTCCTCTCCAAGAAAGCCATCATCAGGAAAATGAGCCAGCAATGCACGCTTAATTTCTTTTTCAACCGTTTGATCTGCTATGCTGACGAGATCTTGTTTTTCCCCTTTTTTGCACTGAACTTCTAATTGGTTACGATTAATGTAAAAATCCAATGCAATTTTTCCAACATCTTCTATTAATGTTTTAAATAAATAACGTTTTTTAATTTCCGCATTCATATTTAGTCTCCCAAATTAAAAATACAGCTTAATTAAAACATAAATTCTGAAATAGATAAATTTCAAAATTTTAATTTTGATTAGTGTATCACAAAAATCATAAAGCTGAAGAAAATCCTAATAATAATCAAATTATTACTTTTATTATCAATAAAGTTTAAATTTTATAAAAATATTATTTTTAAATTTTTGAAAAATAAATTTCATCATGCGTTCAAATTTTGTATTCAACGTTTATTGTCAGGTTATATTGATATTATTAGAGAAGTGAAAAAATAGATTACGAATAGATAAGGGGAATTAATCAGATACTTTGGTAATATTTTGTGATTGATAGAAAACATAATATCCAATAAGCCATTAGGGAGGCTTATTGGATAAATTTGGTAAAACCTAACTATTTGTTGTCGTAGGATTTGTATGGATTAATACAAACGCTCAGACATTGCGAGCCAATCGGCTTTGAATTCGCGACGCATATTATTGATGGCGTCAATAATATCGTGGTGAACTAATTGCTCATTTTGAATACCGACACAATAGCCGCCTTTTCCTTGTAATAATAAATCGACCGCATAAACGCCCATACGGGAGCCGAGGATACGGTCAAAAGCACAAGGTGTACCGCCACGTTGAATGTGACCGAGGATAGTGGCACGCGTTTCATGTCCGACACGAGCTTCAATTTCTTTAGCAAGCGCATTTACATCACAAATTAACTCGGTAATTACGATAATGGCATGCCGTTTACCTTTAATAATACTACGTTCAATTTGTTGGATCAGTTCTTCGCGATTAAATTCCACTTCTGATGCCACGATATATTCGCAGCCTCCAGCAATCCCGGCAGAGATAGTTAAATCGCTACAATGTCTGCCCATAATTTCTACGATGGAAATGCGTTGATGAGAGCTTGAGGTATCACGTAAACGGTCGATAGCTTCTACTGCAGTTTCAAGCGCAGTTTGATAGCCAATGGTATAGTCTGTTCCGGCGACATCGTTGTCAATGGTTCCCAGGATCCCAACACAAGGGAAACCGTGTTCCTCGGTCAGTAATTTTGCTCCCATATAAGAACCGTCCCCACCAATGACGACTAAGGCGTCAATGCCATGAGAACGTAAAATTTCCGCACATTTAGCACGAATTGCCGGATCTTTAAATTCAGGGAAACGTGCCGAACCAAGGAAAGTACCTCCACGATTGATGACGTCAGAAACGCTGTAACGGGTTAACTGCTTGATTTTATTGTTATAAAGTCCTTTATATCCTTCATAAATACCATAAACCTCAAGCCCTTCCGATAACGCTGCGCGAACCACGCCTCGGATCGCGGCATTCATCCCCGGTGCGTCACCGCCGCTGGTTAAAACTGCAATTTTTCTAATCATAGATTACACCTATTTAAGTTTAAAAATAAATACTAAAATTGCGCCTAGATTACACTATTCATGATTTCTGCTCTACAAAAATCTTTATGAATTACACCACATTTTAATCCGGCTTATGATTTTTCTGTTGAACCACGCCGGTCGGCTCGTGATGGATAACAATATCAACATGAGAAAAGGCGCTAGTTAAGCGTTTTTCCAACCTATCCGTAATCTCATGGGCAGCTAAAAAGGACAAATTATCATCTAATTCCAAATGAAATTGAATAAAGCGTGTTGCGCCGGAACGGCGAGTTCGCAAGTCATGAAAACCTAAGATATTAGGATCATCCAGGATAATCTGTGTAATTTGATCAATTTCATCTTGTGGCAAAGCGCGATCGAGTAATAACTGAATAGCATCAAATAGCATTTTTAATGCACTGGCTAAAATATACAAAGCAATCAAAATCGCAAAAACGGCATCTGCCAGGATAAACCCAAAATCGGTTAAAAGTAAGGACAATAAGATGACGATATTCATAAACAAATCAGTTTTGTAATGCAGGCGATCTGCTTTGATCGCCGGGCTGTCTGTTTGTCGGATAACACGCCCTTGAAACCACACTAAAAATAACGTGGCAAGAATAGAAAAAGCGATAACTACCAAACCGAGATGGGTATTAGTTAGCGGTTGTGGGGCATGGAGACGGTGAATACCTTGTAGTAAGAGAAAAATTGCCGATCCGGAAATAAATGCGCTTTGTGCTATCGCCGCTAAGGATTCCGCTTTGCCATGACCAAAGGAATGATTGTCATCCGCCGGCATTAAGGCAAAGCGCAAAATCAGCATATTCATAAAGGAAGCCAACAGATCCAACATTGAATCGGTAATGGACGCCAACATACTGACTGATCCGGTTTTCCACCAAGCTAAACCTTTGATCAAAATTAATATAAGGGCAGTAAAAACTGCCAAATTCGCGGCAGTTTTTACTTGTTTTGAATAGACATTATTCATTACCACATCCCCAATTCCAATTGGCTTTCATTAAATTTTTCAATTCTTTATCAACCACATAGCGTTTTAAATAGTTCGCAATTTTGACATTGTTCATATTCATCAGCTTTTTATTTTTTGCCACTTTAAGGGAGTATTGATATTGGACAAATCCACATTGTGGTATATTTTTTCCTTTAGCCACATCTACTTGCCAATTTTTATTGCGTGCGGAAGGTGCATAAATCACATAAGAATACAGCGTATGATTTTTTTCATATAATTTAAAATATTCGACGCCAGTTTTTTTATACACATTCTTGCGCAAGGCAATGCGTTCTTTAAAATCGCGTTTGGGGCTACGATCTAACAATAATTCCACCGCACTTTGCCAATTTTCCAGCGTATCTTCTTTTTTTAAATACATATAATGTCCTACTTTACCCAAATCCTGTTGCAACGCCAAATAAAAGCTTTTATTGCCATGATTAATCATTTTTGGCGCGGATAATTGGGAGTGTGATGCGCAAGCACTTAACAAAAGTGCGGTCAAAATAACGACAATTTTTTTCATCTTATTCTGCTAAATCCCGTTTAAAAATAAATTCTTGTTTACTTGATGCCGCTTCGTCAAAACGGTAACTGCCTAAATCAAATTGTTTTAATTGTTCGACTTCGGTTAAACGATTTTGAATGATATAGCGACACATTAATCCACGCGCCTTTTTAGCATAAAAACTGATCACTTTATATTTCCCGTTTTTATTATCCAAAAACACCGGTTTAATAATCGTTGCCTTTAACTGCGTTTTACGCACCGATTTGTAATATTCGTCAGAGGCCAAATTGACTAAAATATTATCCCCTTGTTCATCAATGGCTTGTTGTAAATATTGAGTGATAATATTGCCCCAAAATGCATATAAATCTTTGCCTTGCGGATTATGTAATTTAGTTCCCATTTCTAAACGATAGGCCTGCATCAAATCCAGTGGACGTAAAAGCCCGTACAAACCGGATAACATCCGTAAATGAGATTGCGCGAACAAAATATCTTCGGCGGAAAGGGTTTCCACGTCCAAACTGGTATAAACATCACCTTTAAAGGCATAAATAGCAGCACGTGCATTTTCTTCAGTATGCTCACGTTGCCATTGAGCAAAACGCGCCACATTGAGCCCCGCTAATTTATCGCTAATTGACATCAGCGACGCGACCTCCGCCGGGCTTAATTGACGGCAAATTTGAATAAGCTGTTCGCTATATTCTGTTAATAAAGGCTGTGAAAACGGTAAATTTTGCACCGCACTTTCAAAATCCAGCGTTTTTGCCGGAGAAATAATGGCTAACATATGAATTTTCCTATAATGAATTTCGTATTTATTGAGGCGTAATTTGCCAGTTAATTTCCGTTAATTGATGTTGACGCAAATAAGCATTGGTTTTTAAAAAATGCCGGCAAGTAAAAAAACCTCGATGAGCGGATAATGGCGAGGGGTGTGGCGCAGTTAGCACATAATGTTTTTGCCGGTTAATAAACTGCCCCTTTTTTTGCGCATGACTTCCCCACAACAAAAATACCAAATGGTCACGATATTGATTAAGTGACTCAATAACGCGATCGGTAAACGTTTCCCAGCCAAAATGAGCATGTGAATTTGCCAGTCCCTGTTCAACGGTCAATACTGTATTTAACAGCAATACCCCCTGTTGAGCCCATTGTACTAAGTAACCATAGTTATTAGGGATGACGAAATCAGAAAAATCATTTGACAAGGCTTTATAAATATTTTGTAACGAAGGTGGTGGTTGCACCCCCGGGCGTACAGAAAATGCTAATCCATGTGCCTGATTGGGACGGTGGTAAGGATCTTGCCCTAAAATCACTACTTTTACCTGATCAAATTCAGTCAGTTTAAATGCAGTAAATATATCTTCTATCGGTGGAAAAACTACCTTGCCGGCATTTCTCGCTTCTTGTACTTGGCGTAAAATATGTTGAAAATAAGGCTGTACTTTTTCTTGACCAATTGCCTCTTTCCACGTTTTCATATTTCCCCCTTATCACTGGAATAGCTATGTGTCTCATTATAAATAACCTCACATAAAATTAATAGATTTATTGCATAGCGTTAGTGCAAGGAAAATAAAATGTTAAATTTTGGTTGCAATAAATCTTATTAATTTTAATATTTTTTGATTTGTATCAATTTCAATAAATTAGTTTTAAAAAACAATCTGATTTATATCAAAATATTTGAAAGTCTCAAATTTTTTGCTAAAATTGTTGCCAATTTAAACAAACTAACACGCCAACTTAGGAGGCATTATGATTAAAGGTATCCAAATTACACAAGCGGCGAATGACAATCTATTAAATTCATTTTGGTTATTAGACAGTGAAAAAGATGAAGCTCGTTGTTTATGTGCCAAAGGCGATTTTGCTGAAGATCAAGTGGTTGCAGTAAGCGAATTAGGTCAAATTGAATATCGCGAATTACCGGTTGACGTTGCGCCGACAGTAAAAGTAGAAGGTGGTCAACACTTAAACGTAAACGTATTACGCCGCGAAACCTTAGAGGATGCAGTAAAACACCCTGAAAAATATCCGCAATTAACTATCCGTGTTTCCGGTTATGCCGTGCGTTTCAACTCTTTGACGCCGGAACAACAACGCGATGTCATTACCCGTACTTTCACTGAAAGTTTATAATTGCTCGAAAAACGTTATATCACGCTCTTGTCGCCAAGGTAAGAGCTTTTTTATTTCTTTCTTAATGCTTTAATTAATTGAACTACCCCTATATTATGCTCCAATTACATTTTTATTTAGTTCAATTTTAAAGGACAAAGGATCCGAAGAGCGCTTTTATTCGCTTTATCGTTTTGCGGTGTTAAAATCATTATATTAAATTTGTGCATTTTATCGTCACAAAAAATTTGCTAAAAAATTACCGCACTTTCCGCTATTCGTATGGCGTATTTCTTGATATTCAGGTAAAATCCCATAGTTAAACCTTAGTTAAATTTAAGTATTACATTATTTAAAAATATGCAGAATATCAGAAACTTTTCAATTATTGCTCACATTGATCATGGTAAATCAACGCTTTCGGATCGTTTAATTCAAACCTGTGGCGGGCTTTCCGATCGTGAGATGGCGGAGCAAGTTTTAGACTCAATGGATTTAGAACGTGAGCGCGGAATCACCATTAAAGCGCAAAGCGTGACCTTAAATTACCAAGCAAGAGATGGCGAAACCTACCAATTAAATTTTATCGATACGCCGGGACACGTGGACTTTTCTTACGAAGTCTCTCGTTCTTTAGCCGCATGTGAAGGCGCACTGTTGGTGGTGGATGCGGGGCAAGGGGTGGAAGCGCAAACTTTGGCTAACTGTTACACCGCCATTGAGATGAATTTGGAAGTCGTGCCGATTTTAAACAAAATCGATTTGCCGGCAGCAGATCCGGAACGTGTTGCCGAAGAAATTGAAGATATTGTGGGCATTGATGCGCTGGATGCGGTGCGTTGTTCTGCTAAAACCGGACAAGGCATTGATGATGTATTGGAAGAAATTGTGCGTAAAATTCCGGCACCGGAAGGCGATCCGAATGCCCCGTTGCAAGCCTTAATCATTGACTCTTGGTTTGATAATTATTTGGGCGTTGTGTCCTTGGTGCGGATTAAAAATGGCATATTACGCAAAGGAGATAAGATCAAGGTCATGTCCACCGGTCAATCTTATAACGTGGATCGCTTGGGGATTTTTACACCGAAACAAGTGGATACCGCGCAATTAAATTGCGGCGAAGTCGGCTGGGTGGTTTGTGCGATCAAAGATATTTTGGGCGCACCGGTAGGCGATACCTTAACCTCACACAACAATCCGGCAATCTCGGTGTTACCGGGCTTTAAAAAAGTCAAACCGCAAGTGTATGCGGGGCTTTTCCCGATCAGTTCTGATGATTATGAAGCATTTCGTGATGCGCTGGGCAAACTTAGCTTAAACGACGCGTCATTGTTCTATGAACCGGAAAATTCTACCGCACTTGGCTTTGGTTTCCGCTGCGGCTTCTTGGGCTTATTACACATGGAAATTATCCAAGAGCGTTTGGAACGTGAATACAACTTGGATTTGATTACAACAGCGCCGACGGTCGTATATGAAGTGGAACAAACCAACGGGGAAGTTGTCTATGTTGATAGTCCGGCAAAATTGCCGCCACTGAATAATATTGCGGAAATTCGCGAACCGATTGCGGAATGTAATATGTTATTGCCGCAAAGTTATTTGGGGAATGTGATCACCCTATGCGTCGAAAAACGTGGGGTACAAACTAATATGGTTTACCATGGTAACCAAGTGGCGTTAACTTACGAAATCCCAATGGGCGAAGTGGTATTGGATTTCTTCGATCGTTTAAAATCCACCTCACGCGGTTATGCCTCCTTGGATTATGGTTTTAAACGTTTCCAAGCCTCTGATATGGTGCGCGTGGATATTATGATTAACGGTGAGCGCGTGGATGCACTCGCGTTGATTGTCCATAAAGATAATGCGCAATATCGTGGACGTGAGTTGGTGGAAAAAATGCGTGAGCTCATTCCTCGTCAACAGTTTGATATTGCTATTCAAGCGGCAATCGGTAACCATATCATTGCGCGTTCGACGGTGAAACAATTACGTAAAAACGTTTTGGCGAAATGTTATGGTGGCGACGTGAGTCGGAAGAAAAAATTGTTGCAAAAACAAAAAGAGGGTAAAAAACGCATGAAATCCTTAGGCAACGTTGAGGTTCCACAAGAGGCATTTCTAGCGATTTTACATGTAGGAAAAGATAATTAAGGATAGTTATGTCTAAATCCAATCTGTTTTTCATTATTTTAATTGCCTTGGGTTATGGTGTTTGGAAATGGCTGGATTACCTTGCGTTACCAAATACTTTTACCATTTTATTAATTATTTTGACCGCACTTTGCGGAGCGTTATGGTGCCACTATCGCTTTATTGCGCAACCGAAACGCCAACGCCAAATTGCGCGTGCCGAACAACGTTCGGGCAAAGCCTTAAGCGAAGAAGAAAAAGCTAAAATTGAGCCGGTGCCGGAAAGTGTTGAGTTTTTATCTTCTCTTTTTCCGGTGTTGGCCTTTGTTTTAATTTTGCGTTCATTTATTGTTGAACCATTCCAAATCCCTTCCGGATCCATGGAGCCGACGTTGCGCGTAGGGGATTTTTTGCTGGTTGAAAAATATGCGTATGGTATTAAAGATCCGGTTTTCCAAAATACGATCGTAGAAACCGGCAAGGTGCAACGAGGTGATGTTATTGTGTTTAAAGCGCCGCCGGAACCAAACGTTGATTATATTAAACGGGTTATCGGTCTGCCGGGCGATCGTGTAATTTATAATGAAGCGACTCGCCATATCAGTGTGATCTATGGTAAGGACGGAAAAGAATGCAGCGTTGATTGCGTCAGCAAAGAATTTACTTATAGCGATCCGCAACCTGATAAAGACTTTTGGGTGCGTGTCGGCACCAGCAATAACAAACCCATTTTCGGCAATTTTCATCCGTTAGCAGTAACGGAAAATGGCAATGTTGAACATCAAATCCACTGGGATCCGGAACCGCCTTTTGCGCTATATATGTACAAAGATTTTGTTAGACAGCAAAATTATGAAACAGAATGGTTAGTTCCCGAAGGACAATATTTTGTGATGGGCGATAATCGTAATCACAGTGCCGACAGCCGTTTTTGGGGATTTGTGCCGGAAAAAAATATTGTCGGTAAAGCAAGTTATATTTGGTTAAGTTTAGATAAATCCGAGGGCGAGTGGCCGAAAGGATTACGTTTTGATCGAATGTTCAGCGAAATTAAATAATGATGAAACAGTTAGATAGACTGCAACGCAAAATTGGTTATCAATTTAAGCAAGAAGGGTTGTTAAAACAAGCCTTAACTCATCGCAGTGCGGCGAAAGTACATAATGAACGCCTTGAGTTTTTGGGGGATGCAATTTTGAATTTCACCATTGCCGAAGCGCTCTACCACCGGTTTCCTCACAACAACGAAGGTGAACTTAGTCGTATGCGAGCGACATTGGTACGCGAGCAAACCCTTGCCGAATTAGCACGCGAGTTTGAATTGGGCGAGTACATGCTGCTGGGACCCGGCGAATTAAAAAGTGGCGGTTTTCGACGCGAATCTATTTTAGCGGATTGCGTTGAGGCTGTGATCGGTGCTATTTCGTTGGATAGCACGCCGGCGCAAAGCTCTGCGGTGGTACGCCTATGGTACCAAGCTTTGTTGCAGGAAATGAAACCGGGCGATAACCAAAAAGATCCGAAAACCCGTTTGCAAGAATATTTGCAAGGAAAACGTTTACCGTTACCAACTTACAATGTGATCGAGATTCAAGGAGAGGCTCATTGCCAAACCTTTACGGTGGAATGTAACGTGCCGAATATTGACCGCACTTTTATTGGTAAAGGTTCCAGCCGCCGCAAAGCGGAGCAAATGGTGGCGGAAGAAATTTTACAACAACTGGATATTAAATGACTGAAAACCTCACAACTCAAACTGAACAAACCTATTGTGGATTTATCGCCATTGTAGGTCGCCCAAATGTGGGAAAATCCACATTATTAAATAAAATTTTAGGGCAAAAAATTTCCATTACTTCGCGCAAAGCACAAACCACCCGTCATCGCATTGTCGGTATTCACACCGAGGGTTCTTACCAAGCGGTTTACGTAGATACGCCGGGATTGCATATTGAAGAAAAACGCGCGATTAACCGTTTGATGAACCGCGCGGCGAGTAGTGCTATCGGTGATGTGGATCTGATTATTTTTGTCGTGGATGGTACTCACTGGACGGATGATGACGAAATGGTGCTGAACAAATTGCGTCAAGCCAAAGCGCCTGTCGTACTTGCCATCAATAAAATCGACAATATCAAAAATAAAGATGATATGCTGCCTTTTATTACGGAAATCAGCCGAAAATTTAATTTTGCGGAAATTATCCCAATTTCGGCGCAGCGTGGTAATAATGTGCAAAACTTGCAAAAAATCGTCCGCACTTCATTGCGTCCCGGCGTACATCATTTCCCGGAGGATTATGTAACCGATCGTTCACAACGTTTTATGGCATCAGAAATTATCCGCGAAAAATTAATGCGTTTTATGGGCGAAGAATTGCCTTATTCCGTAACCGTTGAAATTGAACAATTCAAATTAAACGAACGCGGCACTTATGAAATTAACGGATTGATTTTGGTTGAACGCGAAGGGCAGAAAAAAATAGTAATCGGTGCCAAAGGACAAAAACTAAAAGTGATTGGTACTGAAGCGCGCGCCGATATGGAGCGTTTATTTGACAACAAAGTCCACTTGGAATTATGGGTAAAAGTCAAATCCGGTTGGGCAGATGATGAACGTGCGTTACGCAGTCTGGGTTATATGGACGAATAAGCGGTGTAATTGAAACGAAAAAGGTTAATTTGACGCTACTCTTCGCCAGTTAGCCAATTATTCAAAGAACTGTTTTCGGAAGAGTTTTATCAAGTGGTATTTCGGAAGAAAATTTATACCGATTTAGCCACATAGCAAGCTGATTTAGATGAATGGTTGATGTATTATAACCATCATCGAACCCATCAAGGAAAATGTGCTCCGGAAGAACGCTGTTGAGCACATTACTTGATGGAAAACCAATTCGGGCGGAAAAAAATTTAAGCTTAAATTAATCTGACAGGCACAGTTATTTTAAACAGGGACTGTCAGATTGGGTTTGCTCTTCTATAACTATACCCATAGTTTTGAGTCATTAATTTTCACCGGCAAAAACCCTTGCCCATCCATTAGTCTATAATTCCTACCTTTTATTTTGGCTTGTCCTACCTCAGTATTAGTGAAAGGTTTCGTTATGCGAACCATAAAATACAACTTCCAAAATGTTGATCCCCTTTTCCCCGTATATTTTTCGTTCCGTTTAGACGGACCGATTTTTGGGAGACCGAAAGTATACTACTAAGAGTCCCCCTAAAATCTGCGGTTGTAAACCTAAAAACACGCAATAAATCACTCGTGTATAGATTACCACTGCCAGCCTAAACCGACTGCTCCGCCCACATGTCCTCTTGAATTACTGTTTCCTTGTAATTTCAACATAATGTTACCGTTGTCACTGGTTTTTGAATACCCCACCGCAACCGCATTTTCACCTCGATAGCTCCCTGCCGCAACCGACAACACCGATTTTCCGGGAAGGTTCGATACCGGTAACCCGGCAGCAGCATTTGCCCCTGCAATCCCTGCTCTTAGGTTTTTATCGGTGGTTTCCAATTTATGTGCGGTATGTGAATGCAGGCTATCCACATCCCCCTTGTGAGCCACGGCATTCGGTGAAGAGTTCGGCGTTAAATCCGGTACTCTGATTTCTCCTTTTGCCCCGTCAATCTCGATACGCTGTCCTTGCGGGTTGGTCAAGGTTAATCCGCTTGGCGTCAAAGTCGCACTGTGCTTACCGTCAGTCAATCTCACGCCGTCTACCCCATATTGTGCCGATTTGCCGTCTTTATGAGTTACCCGTAATCCGACAGGATTTATTCCCCTCTGCGGTTTCTTTGGTCTCAAAAAACGTCATGTTTTTCAACGTATCGGACAATTTGACTTCCAAGCCTTTACCGTCTTTAGCCATTTCCACTTTGATATTGCCCGCGGCGGAGCTGTCAAATGTTCCTCCCTCGCCTTTGATTTCTAAGGTGCCGCTTAACGGGGTACGGGCTTCCATACCGTCGTTGCCCTTGAACTTCATACCGGATTTCGCTACCGCCTGTAAGTCAGCGATTGTGGCAACGTTGCTAAGATCGGCTTGGCTATCCGCACTGACTAAATCGGCAACTTTCGCATAACCCTCATAGTTTTTCTCATAGGCATCATTCGCCTTGGCTAAATCTTGACGTGCCTTGTTTAAACCGGCTTTGGCGGTATCAAGAGCTTTTTGAGCCTCGACCAGTTTTCCCTCACTGTCAGTAAGCTGTTTTGCAACATTCGCTTTCGCAGGTCCCTCCGGCGTTGCCTCGATCGCCTGTTTCAATACGCTCACCGTCTGTTTCAAATCCGTCACGTTTTGAACTTTTTCAGAAAGCTCTTTGGCTTTTTGAGCCACCTCTTTCATGCTGTACTCAACCGCTTTCGTTAACTCGGCGGTTTTTTGCTTTGCTTCAGCGGCTTTTTGAGGATCCGTTTCAGGGGCTGGCAATCCCAAACCGCTTGCTACGTTGCTAATACCTATCGGCGTGGCGGTCGGATCGGCTTTGATCACGACTTTTTTCACTTCGTCGACAGAAAGTTTTTCATCCGGCTTACCCTCTTTATGGAAGTTACCGTCTTGCCCTTTCACCACTTTTTTTTCCGTCCAGATAGTAAACAAACGGACGGTTGCCATTAATGGATTGCACTTTGTCGTCCACATAATTTTTATTCGCTACACTTGAACCGTCAGACTTATCATCTAAATCAGCAAGTCCGGTAATCGCACCTATATATTTACCATCAGCACCTTTACTAAAAGCTAGGGTCGCTGTCTCTTTACCGTTTTCGTTTTTGGTCGTTAAACTGACCGCACTTTTACCGTCTTTGCCATGTACGGTTACACCGTTTTTACCATAAACAGTGTGGGTTTTGTCGGTGTTATTAGTACTATTGCCCACGGTTAACCCTTTATCGTTTAAGGTTGCAATGATTGCTTTACCGTCTTTATCTTTCAAGGCGATTTCATCACCTTGAATATTTACCGTGCCTTTGTCGTTCTTAAACTCGGCGGATTTTAAGCCTTTTAAATCCTCACTGAGGGAGACCTCTAATTTGGTCTTCGTGCTATCGGCTTTCACCGCAATATTACCGTCCGTGCCTTTAAAATCAGCCGCTTTTTCTTTCTTTAAACCCTGCCCGACGATCTCTAATGTTTCACCTAAGTTTTTGTGAACAAGGCTATCACTGTTATTGCCTGCAAAGTTTAATCCCGCTGTCGCAAGCGCTTTCAAATCGGCAACATTGACCGCTTTATGCAAGGAATTTTTATCCAGCTCACCTGCCACTAACTTTTTCACTAAATCAAGGGTTTTACCTTGTTTCGCTGAAGCAATACCGCCATTTTTAATATCATCAATGCCCAATCCTGAACGCAAGTTATCAATCACCACCGGGGCATGCTGAGAATTTTTCCCGCCTAAAGTTATCACGTTTTTGCTATCATCATACTTCATCGCGGTTTTATTCGCCTCTTCTTTAGCTTTTTTCAACATACCGTCCACGTAATTTTTATTGGCGGCGTCATTTGCTTTAGTAGGATCAGAGACATTGATAATTCGTCTTTGTTTACCCGGTGCGTATCCGCCAACAGAGACGGTGTTTTCTTCTCCCTCTGAATCATTTTCTAAGATGATGGCATTTGAAACAGCTGATTTTATGCGGGAACCGATAGCAATAGTATCCCGCCCTTTGATCTCGTTATCAGATTGTGCTTCTAATACCTTATTATTTTCTCCCAATGCTATTGATGATGCACCTGTTACAATACTTCCTTTACCTATGGAAATGGCAATCGAACCTTTCCCTGTTGCAACAGTCTTAGCATTGTCTGATATTTTGACCGAATTTTCCCCTGTGCCTTTTAGGTAATCAATCACCGCTTTAGCCTGTACTAATTCCGTACTACTTTTTGGATTGCTAAGGTTTATTTTGTCAATACCGACATTTTTTCCAAACTCAGATTTTTTATCGTCAATATTCGACCCGTCGACTTTCAAGAAATCTTTATCTAAAGTCTCTGTTGAGGTGTATTTTTTCAACTCTTCCGCTACCGCTTTAAAGGTAACAACTCTTTAATCCTCTTCAGTTACTTTTGTCGATTTATTTAACGTTAATATAATAGTTCCACTACCTACACTATTTTCAGTAGGTTTGACGGATACTTTGATATCATTTTCTCTAAGAACATGAAGTCCTCCATCTGTATCTTTTGATTTTCCATGGACACTTTCTGAGCTATCGATAGTGACTGTTTTCCCCCCCCAGTTGCAATGTAGTTTCTTGTAGTTTTTGCGGCTGTTTTTTTGTTAATTCATTGCCTTTAAATGTAAGACCTTTATTAATAGCCTTTATATTTTCAGCTATTGCTTCTTTAGGCTCGGTCATTTTATCGACAGTTTTTGCATTTTTACCCAATGCGAGCTTATCGCCATCCACCGTAATCATGCCTAATTTGTTTTTGGTATTTTGGGCAAAACTGAGAGTAATACTTTGTTTATCCTGCTCCACTTTTGTCTCAATTTCATCACTCGTTCCTGCCACTTTAAGTTTTTCGTTTTTCAAATTCACTTTACCGGTCGGACCGCTATTTTTAGAATTATCCGCCTCTAACCCTAAGGTTGTACTAATCCCATCAATTTTCGAATCCAGATAATTTTTAACCGCTCCGGCGGTGACAACTTTGTCTTTATTGCTATTTGTTGCCGTATTGTCATCAATGCTTGTTGCTTTGTGCAAAGTAAAGGTAATTTCCCCTTTGTTGCTATCAGTCTTAGAAGTCAGATCCGTACCATTGCCTTTAATGGTGATTTTTTCGCCCAATTTACGGGTGATTTCAGTGCCGGAATCTCCGGCAAATTTCAGTCCTTTTTCCACAATCGCTTTCGCCACGTTGGATAAGTCTGTAATATTGACGGCATTATCCTTGCTATCACCATTCATAACTGTTCCATTAAGGACATTATCAACTGCCGCGTCTTGCCCATTCAAATCGCTGGCAAGTGCGGTGATTTGTTTATTACCCATATGGAATCCTTGCGGATCAAAGGTATATTTTGCTCCGTTTGAAATGATAACCACGTTGGTATTTTTTTATTACCGGCACCTTTTTCATTAAATTTAATCTCAGAACTGACAAAATTATTACTGCCGCCAGGAACTTTTTTACCGGTAATGGAGTTCATCTCTTTCAAATTCTCATTCAACGCAATTTCCACGGTAGAATCGGTATTTTTCGCCTCTGTGGTAATGTTTCTATGAGAAACGTTTGCTGTATCTTCCTTGCTGCCCTTAATTTTCAAGCTGTTACTAACGGTAAATTTCGTTCCCGTATTTCCTTCAACGTCAAATTTTGTAGCTCCTTTTGCCAATTCATCTTTAACGTATTTCACAGTAGCCGCCTCGTTATCTTGAGTTGGGGTTTGTTCAATCGTGACTGTTTTAAAGGTTGGGTCGTCTTTTAAGCCGATTTCAAATTTCGCTGTCCCACTGTCATTGGTAAATTGCGTTTTGAGGTTTTTACCTAAATGAGTTTTTTGATTGTTTGATGAAATATCGCCCGCCACAATTTTTATTGTGGATCCCAAATAAAAAGGTGTATCTTTAGCCGAATTTTGCGGATCATCATCAATAAACTTATACCCTTTATTAATCGCACTAATTGTATCTGTTAAAGCTTCTTTAAAGTTTTTTCTAACTCCGGCAGTATGTGGTGGATTATCAATGTATTCTACAGCATCAAAAGTAATGTCATTGAAATTTGTTTTATCTCTATTAACATCTAATCCTAATAAATCACCAACTCTTTTCAGCTGCTTACCCGTCACTGCCTGATCGGAAGTTTGCGAAATCTTGCCATCGGCTAAATGCCCGAATCTTATCTTTTCTCCTATGTCCGCAATTTGTTTATCAGCATCTATGTATTGTATCTTCTCGTTATGCCCTTTAGCCCCAACTAATACTTTTTCTTTTGGAATTTCTTGTTTATCTAATGGTGTGCCATTTTTGGTATTGACCTTGTAGAATTTTCCATCTGTTCCTTTAACTAATTTATATATTTTTCCATTATCTTCCGTATAGTAAACGACTAAGCTTTCTCTTTTTACATATTCTAAGGCTTTTAATTGCCCGATAGTGGCAACATCGGAGTCCAACGCCCCCGGCGCGACGCCGACGATTCTTCTTAATCCTAATTCACTATCAGTTTTATCTCAACCTACTGACATGATACCCGCTGCTTTATCGGTTTTTAAATTATAGCTTGAACCCTCCGGAATATAGGGCTCTAAATCAATGGCGTCTTTTCCACTTAACGTTGCCGTTGTTTTATCCGTATCATCTTTGTAATAATATTTTGTATTTGATTTATAGCCCAAGGCAACGGAATTATCCATTGTAGCTTTTGTTTCATTTCCCAAAGCCAATGCATTATTTATCTCTGAATGAGCATTCTTTAATACGCTTGCTCTAACGCCTAAAGCGATCGATTGTTTTCCATCTACTCTTGATAATGTCCCTATTGACATAGATTGCTCGCCCATCGACTTAGAACCGTATCCTATTGCAAATGATTCATTATCCCTCGCATAAGCAGCTTGCCCTATGGCAAATGCTCTATCCCCTTTTGCATAGGCATATCTTCCCATCGCTAATGCATTATCGCCAAGTGCGGTTGTATATGACCCTATTACTATCGCGCCTTGGTTATGTAATCCTGCACTATCTTTTGCTTGTTTTGCCTTAGTTTCTCCTGTCCCCTCTTGAAGCTCTCCATTAATAGCTATTTTATCTCTATATGGATATAAAATTTTTACAGCCTTAGTGATTTCGGTTGTTTTAGCCCCATCTTTATCTACCATATAATTTTCAAAAAATTTATTTAATTCAGAATATTCTGATTGTCCTTCATATAAAGCTGTTAAATCTTCAAATTTATCTGACATTACTACATTAGCAAATACATTATCTCCTAATGCAACCGAACCTTGACTGGCAGCATACGCATCTTTACCCAAGACCATAGAACCATTATTGATCGCTTGTACTTTATTCCCTATCCCTACTGAATTATTCGCATAGACATAGGCTTCATTCCCGATAGCTAATGATCTTGTTCCAAATGCAATCGTATCCGCCCCTAGTGCGATCGAATAATCTTTATTGGCGACCGCAAAGGTTCCTAGTGCGGTTGAGAAATTACCATAGGCGATCGAGAGCCGATTGCAATGGCTCCATTTCCTCTCGCCCAAGTATGGGTTTTGAATTTAGTAGGGTCTGCAATATATTTAGAATAATCACTATTTACTTCTTTTACTGCGGCATATTCATTGGTATAGTTAAAATCTTTTCGATTATCATAGTAGAGTTTCCAGACATCTTTACTTAACCCTTTTTTACTGTTAGGCACATTATCCGACCCGATGGCAATCGCACTATCTCCCCACGCCACCACATCATTACCAAGTGCGGTGGATTCTTTTCCTCTTGCAAAGGATCGATAGCCCACGGCGGTGCCTTCGTGAGGTGTATTTGGATCAACATTACTTTCATTGATCCCCACAATCGCCCGATAACCGATACTGGTTGCTCCTTTGCCACCCCCAACAGCACGAGAACCAATGACAACGGTGTAATCAAAATCTTTATTGGTATATTTGGTTTTCTCTCCCGTTTTATTTTTGGCACTTGACAGTAATATCATCTCTTTATCTTTACTTATACCACTATTCCACGCCTCATACGTAGCTATTGTTGATTCATTCAATCCATTATCATTTAATTGGCTACCCACACAACCATTTTCCAAATAAAGCCATGCCGCCTGTGCCACATTCACCATTACAAAAAGCCCTAAAAAAAGACAGCGCAAAACGCCCCGCAATTTGACCGCACTTCGGCTTTTCCCCCGAACTGCTTGCCACTTGGCTGTTGTTGGCTAATTCGGAAATTACTTTGGTTTGACCGGTGGTCACATCGTTTTTGGTTTTGAAGATTTTGTTCATAGAAATTCTCTTATTGAATAGTGCTGATATCTGCTTTGAAACCTGCACGAACCTCAGTGCGGTCAGCAAAGAAAAATAATCAGAATATTAGCCCCCGACTTTCAAGCGTTTTTTTGGGGGGTGTCGTTTTAATGGGAGGATTTTTTTGAGAGGTTACTTTGTGAGGACTCATCCCTTAACCTTGTGTCCTCAAGGACGGGGTTTTATTTTTCATATAAAAAACCGCACTTAATAACTCAATTAAGTGCGGTCAATTTTGGCAGGATTTTATTGTTGTGTCACAATATTTCCGTCAACATAGTCAATAGTAATCAATTTACTCGGAATAACTTTGCCGGATAAAATTGCTTGCGAAAGCGGATTTTCCACTTCTTGTTGAATTGCCCGTTTCAACGGTCTTGCACCATAAATCGGGTCATAACCGACTTCACCGATAAAATCCAATACGGCATCACTAAATTGCAATTGATAGCCATGGGTTTCCATACGTTTAACCAAACGTTGCAACTGAATTGATGCAATCGCACGGATGTTTTCTTTGCCCAACGGATGGAATACGACAGTCTCATCAATCCGGTTGATGAATTCCGGACGGAAATGCCTGCTTACCACCGACATTACGACTTCTTTCATGCCCTCATAACCCAACGCGCGATTTTCTTGAATTAAATCAGAACCTAAATTAGAGGTCATGATCACGACAGTATTGCGGAAATCTACGGTACGACCTTGACCGTCGGTCAAACGTCCGTCATCCAACACTTGTAATAAAATATTGAACACATCATGATACGCTTTTTCCACTTCATCCAGCAAAATCACCGAATAAGGGCGACGACGTACCGCTTCGGTTAAATAACCGCCTTCTTCATAGCCCACATAACCCGGAGGCGCACCAACCAAACGGGAAACGCTGTGTTTTTCCATAAATTCAGACATATCAATACGCACCATAGCATTTTCGTCGTCAAAGAGGAAGTTTGCCAAGGTTTTGCATAATTCGGTTTTCCCTACACCGGTCGGTCCTAAGAATAAGAAAGAACCAATCGGACGATTTGGATCGGAAAGTCCGGCGCGACTACGACGAATGGCATTCGCCACCGCCTCCACCGCTTCATGTTGACCAACAACCCGTTGATGCAAGGCTTGCTCCATGCGCAACAATTTTTCTTTTTCGCCCTCCATCATACGCGAGACCGGAATACCTGTCGCACGAGAAAGCACCTCGGCAATTTCCTCATCGGTCACACGATAACGCAACAAGGTCATCTCTTTGCCACTCGCTAATTCCGCTTGCGCCAATTGTTTTTCTAATTCCGGAATGCGCCCATATTGCAATTCGGACATTTTATTCAAATCGCCGACGCGACGAGCTTGTTCCATTTGCATCCGCACATCTTCTAATTTTTCTTTAATATGTTGTGAGCCGGAAAGTGCCGCTTTTTCGCTTTTCCATACGTCTTCCAATTCTGCATATTCCCGCTCTTTCTCTGTGAGTTCCTGTTCCAACATGTGCAAACGTTTACGACTTGCTTCATCCTCTTCTTTTTTCAACGCTTGTTGTTCCAGTTTTAACTGGATGATACGTCGTTCTAAACGATCCAATGACAAAGGTTTGGAATCAATTTCCATACGAATACTGGATGCCGCTTCATCAATTAAATCAATGGCTTTATCCGGCAATTGACGATCGGAAATATAACGGTGAGAAAGGGTTGCCGCCGCTACAATCGCCGGATCGGTAATTTCCACATGGTGGTGCAATTCGTAACGTTCTTGTAGCCCGCGTAAAATCGCAATGGTATCTTCCACGCTCGGCTCATCTACAAACACTTTTTGGAAACGACGTTCAAGTGCGGCATCTTTTTCAATATATTGACGATACTCATCCAAGGTTGTCGCGCCCACACAATGTAATTCCCCACGCGCCAACGACGGTTTCAGCAAGTTGCCCGCATCCATTGCCCCGTCAGTTTTACCGGCGCCCACCATAGTATGAATTTCATCAATAAATAAAATGACGCGACCTTCTTCTTTGGCAAGTTCATTCAACACCGCTTTTAACCGCTCTTCAAAATCTCCACGGTATTTCGCCCCGGCAATCAATGCGCCCATATCCAAGGACAGCACGCGTTTGTTTTTTAACCCTTCCGGCACTTCGCCATTCACAATACGTTGCGCCAAGCCTTCCACAATCGCGGTTTTACCCACGCCCGGTTCACCAATTAGCACCGGATTATTTTTTGTGCGACGTTGTAATACTTGAATAGTACGACGAATTTCATCATCACGCCCAATCACCGGATCCAATTTTCCGCTTTCCGCTCTGGCAGTTAAATCGATAGTATATTTTTCCAGCGCCTGACGATTTTCTTCGGCATTTTGCTCATTCACTTGTTGTCCCCCTCGTACTTGCTGAATAGCTTGTTGCAAAGAATCTTTTTGCACTCCGCATTTACGCAAAATCTCTTTTAAATTGCCCTGTTCTTCCAAAGCTGCTAATAAAAACAACTCGGAAGAAATAAATTTATCTTGCTGTTGTTGCGCTAATTTATCGCATAAATTCAATAAGTTAACCAAATGACGGGAAATTTGTACCTCGCCACCGGTACCGGAAACTTGTGGTAAACGGTTAATTTCGCTATTGACCTCACTGCGCAACAACCCCACGTTTGCACCCGCCGCCGTTAAAATCGGCGCCACTGATCCGTTTTCTTGATTTAACAACGCCAACATCAAATGTACCGGCTCGATAAATTGGTGATTTTTGCCCAATGCCAATGACTGTGACTCCGCTAACGCTTGTTGGAAACGGGTAGTAAATTTTTCAATATTCATAAAACTCTCCTCTTAATTCGATATCCCATTATTGTTCATGAAATATCCTATTCATGACTGGTAAGTAAGATCGATTTACTCAATTTCAAGGGAAAAAAGAAAAAAATTAAATGAAAACTATTGATGATTTAACTTTGATAGGAGAAACTTTTTATAAATTTTCACTCTTTCTTACAACCACTACGTAATACCGGAAATTTCCACCGCACTTTGCCACAATAATTAAATCACACGCGAGAATTGTTGTCTTTTAGCTTGTTGGCGGGAGTAAGTATCGAAACATAAACAAATATTGCGGATCAATAAACGTCCTTTAGCGGAAACCACCATTTCATGCTCGCCGATCTCCAATAATCCGTCTTTTGCCAATGGCGCCAGTAACGCTAAATCTTCAGCAAAATGGGTTTTAAAATCAATTTGATACTGCCGTTCAATCGGTTGATAACACAATTTAAAATTACAAATCAATTGCTTAATCACATCACGGCGCAGGCAATCTTCTTGGCTCATCACTAACCCTTTATGCAAGGCAATACCGCTGTTTTCCACTTGAGTATAATAATGTTTCAGCTCTTTTTGGTTTTGTGCATAAGTATCACCCAATAAACTGATAGCGGAAACACCTAAGCCTAACAGATCACATTCTTCTTGCGTGGTGTAGCCTTGGAAATTGCGGTGTAATACCCCTTGTTGCTGCGCAATCGCCAATTCGTCATCCGGCTTGGCAAAATGGTCCATGCCGATAAAACGGTAACCCGCTTTACCTAAGGTTTCGATCGTTTTTTGCAGGATCGTTAATTTTGTCTCTGGGGCTAACAATTGTTCTGCTTTGATTTTTGCCTGTCCGGCAAAACGTGCCGGTAGATGAGCGTAATTAAAGACACTCAACCGATCAGGATTTAATTCAATCACTTTTTGCAAGGTGAACATAAAACTTTCCACATTTTGCAACGGTAAGCCATAAATTAAATCCAAATTGGTGGATTGAAAGCCCAGCTCTCGCGCTTTTACCAGCAAAGCGCGGATAAAATCTTCGTCTTGTTCGCGGTTTATTGCTTTCTGTACGTCTTTATTGAAATCCTGCACCCCCATACTCATGCGGTTAAAACCCAAATGGCGTAGATGCGCTAACATGGAAAGTTCAATTTCGCGCGGATCCAATTCAATGCTGATTTCAGCCTCCTCGGCAATGTGAAAATGCTCTCGCAGCATATTCATCAGACGGGAGGATTGCGCTTCGGTTAAATAAGTCGGTGTGCCGCCGCCCCAGTGAACTTGAGTGGCAATACGATCACGAAACAGTGGCGCACGATATTGAATTTCTTTTTCGAGATAATCCAGGTAAATATCGGCTTTATGCTGATGGCGGGTGATAACTTTATTACAGGCGCAAAAATAACATAGTTTATGACAAAAAGGAATATGCACATACAACGACAATGGGCGATTCGGATAACGAGCTACTGCCTGTTTAAAATTCTCATCCGTATAATTTTCATTAAATTCAAGCGCGGTCGGATAAGACGTGTAGCGCGGTCCTGAATAGTTATATTTTTGAATTAATGCTAAATCCCAAATGATTTCAGACATTTTATTTTCCCCACATCATCTCAATATCGCTTAATAATTGATGCAATTCCAACTTAATTTTTTGCTCTAAATCCGCTTCCGCACTCTCGCGACGTAAATCTAATTTCATCCGCTCGTTTTTCTTCAATTCACGGCGCGCTTCATGGGTCGGCATGTCTATCACCACTTCATACAGCGCAAACATCGATTGATACTCTTTTAGTTTTTTGCCTAAAGGCTCAAGTAACATTTTTAGGCGCAGAACGCCTTCCGAATGGTTACATTCTCCGCTTTGCATAGCTTTGGCGATAATCACAATACTTTCTTTTAACCGATCCGCACGTGCTTGTCGTGCTCGCTGCAAGGCTTTTTTCTGTTTTTGCAGAGCGAGTAATAAATACACTGCATAGCCGGTCAGTGCAAAAATAATCAACGCACCGATAATTACGAAAATTGTAATTTCCATCTTTATTTAAACTGATTAATATCTATTTTTTCAAAAGTGCGGTATAAATCTTCCTCATTTTCATCTTCATCCGCCATACCCAATTCCTCCATTAATTGCGCAATGCGATCCAAACAGTCGTCCACGAACGCCTGATCTTTTGCACTTAATTTTTTGCCCGCTTCCAAATCGTCCAACAATTGATTTAAGCATTCATTATTTTCCAATTGCTCCAATTCCAACATCGGATCTTGTTTTTGTCCTTTTTCTTGCAATGGAACCTGTTGAATAAATTGATCTTTTTCCGGACGATTAACAAATTCCACGATCAACGGGACTTTTTTACGACTTCCCAAACGAGCGTCTTGTTTCGGTTTTTCGCTGACTTTTGAGGAATTATCCGCCGCGCTATGGCGCGAACCGGCGGTTAAACCTTTGTGCTTTCTTTTTTTCTTTTCTTCACGCGCTTTTGCATCAAGCTCATAACGTGTCGCTTTCCTTCCGGACGGACGTTTGGACGCATCGGCGTGTCTATCCGCTTTGCGCGCCGGCATAATATCGGTCAAACGACGGGTTTTCTTTTGACGAGCCATTTTTACTCTCTCTTATTTATGGGTTAATCGCTGATTGTAACAGAATTCCAACAGAGATTGGAGGTTTCCCCCGCGCTGCGGTTATTTTCCGATACAAAACGAACTAAAAATATTGCCTAACAAGTCATCTGAGGTAAATTTTCCGGTAATCTCGCTTAAATGCTGTTGCACTATGCGCAATTCTTCCGCCAACAATTCACCGGCGCGAAATTCGGTTAATTGCACCAAACCTGCCTGTAAATGTCCATCCGCTTGTTCAAGTGCCTCCAAGTGGCGACGACGTGCCAAAAAGCCGCCCTCTACACCGGTTTGATAACCTATACTTTGTTTTAAGTGATCACGCAAAATATCCATCCCTTGCTGCGTTTTCGCTGACAATCGAATCAATGTATAACCGGCTTCCTCACTCATTCCTTCCTGTTCACCGGTTAAATCCGCTTTATTGCGAATAATGGTGACCGGAATATGCTCCGGTAATTTTGCTAAAAATTCCGACCGTACTTGGGTTAAATCCTGATGTTCTTGCGTACTGTCCAGCATCAACAAAATGCGATCCGCCTGCTCAATTTCATTCCAGGCTCGGTTGATCCCAATACGCTCCACCTCATCTGTCGCCTCACGCAATCCGGCGGTATCAATAATATGCAACGGCATTCCATCAATATGAATATGCTCACGCAGCACATCGCGCGTCGTCCCCGCAATATCGGTTACGATCGCCGCTTCGCGTCCGGCAAGGGCATTTAACAAACTGGATTTTCCCGCATTCGGACGCCCTGCGATCACGACTTTCATGCCTTCGCGCAAAATCGAACCCTGTTTAGCTTCCGCACGCACGTGGCCCAACTGTCCAATAATATCGCGCAAATGCCCTTCAATTTTACCGTCCGCCAAAAAATCAATTTCTTCATCCGGAAAATCAATTGCCGCTTCCACATATGTACGCAAATAAATGACAGAATCTACTAACTGATTAATTTTATTGGAAAATTCGCCTTGCAGCGATTTTAATGCCGAACGCGCGGCTTGTTCTGAACTGGCGTCAATTAAATCGGCAATAGCTTCCGCCTGCGCCAAATCCAGTTTATCGTTTAAAAATGCCTGTTCGGAAAACTCGCCGGGACGAGCTAAGCGCACACCTTGTACTTGCAAAATCCGTTTCAGCAACAAATCTAATACGACTTGCCCGCCATGCCCTTGCAGTTCCAGCACATCTTCACCGGTAAAAGAATTTGGCGCTTTGAAATATAAGGCAATGCCCTGATCCAAGACAGTTCCGTCCGCGTCTTTAAAAGGCAAATAATTCGCCATGCGCGGTGTTAAGGATTTCCCAACTACCTGTCGCGCGACCTCCGTAGCCAAGGGACCGGAAACTCGCAAAATACCGACACCGCCGCGTCCGATAGGCGTGGCTTGCGCCACAATCGTTTCTTTCATAAATGCCGTCCTAAAACTGACCGCACTTTTACCATAAAAGTGCGGAGGAAAATTTAGCGGATTATAACAAAAAGGCAAAAGGGAATGAATGCTTTTATCTTGGGAGAAAATTCGAGATCAAAGAAAAATGCCACATAAAAAGCTAATAAAAATGCTCAGACCCACATAATTATTGTTCATAAACGCCTTAAAACAATCTTCGCGTAAACGAGATTTGGTAGTTTTACATTGGTACACAAAAAACAACGTGGTGATAAATAAGCCGATAAAATAACTGCCGTGTAACCGGGATAAAACGCCGATTGCAATCAGAAAAAGCAGCGTAATAATTTGCAATAAGGCAATGATTTTATTGTCATATTGAGCAAATAAAATCGCTGTGGATTTCACTCCGATACGCAAATCATCGTCACGATCCACCATGGCATATTGCGTATCATATGCTACTGTCCAAGTTAAATTGGCTAAAAACAGTAACCAACATTCCAGCGGTAACTGTGCCATCGTCGCCCCATACGCCATGGGAATCGACCACCCAAACGCCGCGCCCAAAAAAAACTGTGGTAAATGCGTATAGCGTTTTAAAAAGGGATAAATCGCCGCCAACAACACCGCAATCACGGAAAGCCCAATAGTATAGCCATTTAAAAACAGCACCAGCACAAATGAACACAAGATCAACACAGCGAACAAATTTTTTGCTTCTTTTGGCGCCACTCGACCGGTTGCCAGCGGGCGATTAGAGGTGCGTTTAACATGTCCGTCAAAGTGACGATCCGCGTAATCATTAATCACACAACCGGCGGCACGCATGAAAATCACGCCCAATACAAAAATCAGCAAAATTGCCCTTTTCGGTATGGCTTTTTCCGCTAAAAATAACGCCCACAATGTCGGCCACAGCAACAGCAACGAGCCAATCGGGCGATCAAAACGCATCAATTGCGCGTACGCAATGAGTTTATCTTTCGTGAAAATCATACTAAATTACATCAAAATCCAATATCAAAGTGCGGTCATATTTTACTGTAAATTTGCCCGAAACTATATTCCTAATGCTTGTTTTATCAGCTGTTCTTTTACCAAATTCAACTGATTGGTCGCACTTAACCCAACGCCGCGCAACAATTTTTTCAACGGATGATCGCCGGCAAACAGATCTTTTAAACCTTGCATCGCTACCAGCATTTTCACCGCTTCCGTTTTACGCCAACGTTCATAATGACGCAAATAGCGATACTCGCCTAGATCCACACCTCGTTGTTGATTTTGACGAATTTCCTGCAACAAACCGACCACATCTTGTAACCCCAAATTTACGCCAAGACCGGCGAGAGGGTGAATGGTATGCGCGGCATCGCCCACCAAAACAATGCGCGGTTGAGCAAAGTTGCGCGCGTAACGCGCGGTAAGCGGAATGATTTTGCGCTCGCTTTTCACTTGACAAAGTCCAAGACAATAATCAAAAGCCTCGGTTAAATAGCGATTAAAGGTTTGTTCATCACAGTCTTTCATCACTTGCGCCTGCTCCGGCGATTGCGACCACACGATAGAACATAAATTCTCCTCATGTAAGGGCAAAAACGCCAAAATGCTGTCGTGAGCAAAAATCTGGCGTGCGCAATGTTGGTGCGGGTCGGCGGTTTCCACGTTGCATACCAATGCATGATGCCCATAATCGCGAAAAATTAACGGAATATTGGCTTGTTTGCGCACCCAAGAATTGGCACCATCCGCACCGACAATTAATTGCGAAGATAACATCTGCCCATTATCCAAGGTTAAAATGGCATTATTTTCCGTTATCCCTAAGGTTTGCGGAAGTGCGGTAATCATTTCCACATTTTTTTGCGCCATCACTTGTTGCCACAATGCTTGCCGGATCAGATGATTCTCCACGATATGCCCCAAATGCGATACGCCCAAACCTTGCGTATCAAATTGGATCTTGGCGAAACTGTCTTTTTCCCACACTTGCATTTGGTCATACATGATCACGCGCCAATCTAACAAAGTTTTCCAAACGCCCAATTGCTCTAATAAAGTTTGGCTGGCAAGATTTAACGCACTGACACGACTGGTAATTTGCTCGCGCGGCGTTTGCGGCGGAAAGCCTTCAATCACCGCAATCTTAAGCGGATAAGGCACACTTTCTTGCGCTAATCCGACAGCAAGCGCTAAACCCACCATGCCGCCGCCGATAATCGTAATATCAAAGGTTTTCATTTCTTAATCCTACTTTTTCGCTACAACCAACCTAAGGTTGCTTTGGCAAAATGTTGTTTGGCAAGGCGACATTGAGATAGCGCCATCAACCCCAAATTGCGTATCAGTTGTAATGGGAGTAAATTATTGGCAAAAATAGAGACTAAATTGTCCGTTAATTGAATAATATGTTGTTGATCTGCCTGACGAATTTCTTTATAGCGCTGCAACAGCGCATAATCACCGATATCTTGCTGCGCGGAAAAATTGTCCGCTACCACATCCGCCAATGCCATTAGATCTCGAATGCCAAGATTAAATCCTTGTCCGGCGACGGGATGCAAAGTTTGTGCCGCATTACCCACTAAAGCAGTGCGAGGGTGAATATGTTGCGCCGCACGATACAAATTCAGCGGATAAGCAAAACGTTTGCCGCATTGTTGCAATTTGCCCAAACGCCAACCGAAACGCTGCTGTAATTGGTGTAAAAAGGCGTTATCATCCAATGCTATCAGCGCCTGTGGCTGCTTAACGCACCAAACTAAGGACATTAAATTTCCCGCCATTGGCAATAACGCCAGCGGACCTTCGTCGGTAAAACGCTCAAATGCACGATATTGATGGGGTTGTTGCACTTGCACATTAGTAATAATCGCAGTTTGCTCGTAGTCACGCAGTAATTCTTGCTCAATGGATGCTGCCGACGCTACTTGCGACAGGCTCCCGTCGGCACCTACCAGCAATTTTGCGCGTAAAGTGCGGTTGTTTTTTAGTCGAATTTCTACCGCGCTTGGTTGATATTCAATATGTTCCACTTGCTGCGGCGCCAAATAATCCAAATGGGGGTATTGTCGCATGGCTTGCAGTAAACATTGCCCCATCTGCTGCAATTCCACCACCGAGCCCAACGCCTCTAAACCAAACTCTTGTGCGCGAAATTCCACTATTCCGCTGTGTCCTTTGTCGGAAACATGAATTTGCTTAATCGGCGTTGCAATCTCTTGAATTTTTTGCCATAAACGTTGTTTATCCGGTAATTGAATTTGGTTCAATCGCCGGCAACTTCCATCGGATAAAGCAATGCAACGAGCATCAAAACCGCTTTGTTGATGTTGCTGTGGTGCTTGTTTTTCGACAATGGCGATACGTATTTTCCCTTGCGTTTTGGAGCTTAATGCCAAGGCAAGCGTCGCCCCCGCCATCGCACCGCCAATGATCACCACCTCATAATCCATTTGAATTATCCTTTGTTTTCGTTCATTAAACGTTCAATATCGTCAATTTCTTTCGGCGCCGCACAAGTCAGCACTTTATTTCCGTACTCGGTAATTAAAATATTATCTTCAATGCGCACGCCGATCCCTTTATACTGCACAGGCACGTCGGCATTCGCCGAAATATACAATCCCGGTTCCACCGTTAACACCATACCTACTTCCAACGGGCGATCACGCTTTTTGCTATTACGATCACCATTAGCACCTTCTTGGCTGTAGCTGCCAACATCATGCACATCCAGCCCCAGCCAATGTCCAAGTCCGTGCATATAAAAAGCGCGGTGGGCTTGTTGCGCGATTAATTCGTCAATATCACCTTGTAAAATTCCTAAACGCACTAATCCCGCCACTTTAATCCGCACCACTTCTTCATTGGCTTGTTGGATGGAATTACCCGCCACTAAAAGTTCAATAGCACGTTTTTGCGCTTGCAATACAATCTCGTAAATCTCGCGCTGCGCCGGGCTGAATTTTCCGTTAACAGGGAAAGTGCGCGTAATATCGCCGGCATACATAGCAAATTCGCAACCGGCATCAATCAGCAACAAATCTCCGTCACGTAAACTGTCGTTGTTTTCGTTGTAATGCAAAATACAGGCGTTCTCACCGCCAGCAACAATACTGTTATAAGCGGCATATTTGGCGCCGAAGCGGATAAATTCATGTAAAATTTCCCCTTCGATTTCATACTCAAAGCGATTCGGACGAGTTTGTTTCATAGCGCGAATATGCGCCAACGCCGAAATTTGCCCCGCCTGTTGCATTAAGGCGATTTCATTTTCTGATTTAAACAGACGCATTTCGTCTAAAATCGGTGACCAACATAAAATCGACGAAAAATGCACCGCACTTTGTACAATCACAGCATCCCCCCAAGGTTGTTGCCTGTTTTTATGATAAAGTGCGGTCAATTTTGCGCTAAATTCATCCAGTTTTTCGCTCAAACTTTCAATGGGAAATGCCTGATCGACGCCTAAGGTTTGTGCCGCGTTTTCCACACCTAAGCGGCGCCCGTTCCAAGTTTCCATCAATGGATCCGATGGACGTAAAAAAATTACAAATTGCGTTTCATGGTATTGTTTTAACACCAACAAAGCGGCATTGGGTTCATTAAACCCGGTTAAATACCAAAAATAACTGTCCTGACGAAAAGGGTAGCAACAATCATTGTTACGCGTTTGCTCTTGCGCGGAAAAAATAATTGCTGCCGAATTCTCTTGCAATTGGGCGGCAAAGTTGGCGCGGCGAGCGGCAAATTCCGCCGGCGGCAAACTTGCCATATAAGCTAAATCCATTATTTTCCCTCCGTTAATACGTTCTCATAAGCGGTTTGTATTTAGTGTAAAACCGGTTTTTGTACCTTAGATTGCGACTGAAAATGGGCGAAAAATAAGGTGGCAACTGTGCGTACATATTCGACAATTTCTTCTAAGGCGTCGCTAAGTTCCTCTTGGTTATCCTTTTCGTCATAGCCCAGTTGTGCAATATGTTGTAAATCATACAAGGCTTCGCCGATTTCCCCTTTTTCTTTATCTAAATTGCTTTGCGCCAAACCTAAACCGAGTAAAAAATGGTTGGTCCATCCGGACATGGCATCAGCACGCGCGAAAACATCATTATCTTCCGGTAACCAAAGCTCAAAGTTAAATCCGTCAATATCGGATAACGTGTGGTGAATATGCTGATAAAGTGGCATAATTTGCTGTAAAAGTGCGGTCGGATAAGCGTGATTTTCGTTGCTGAATTGATATAGCAAAGGCTGCCAACTTTGATCTTGTAGCCCGCCGCAAATTAATCCGCTTAAAAATCCGTGAATTTCGCTACCGGTGAGTGCGATTCCGGCTTGTTTGAGTCGTTGATTTAAATCCGAATATGAAATAAGAGCGTCTGTCATTTTTATGTTCCTTGCTGAAGTAAGGATGTAGTTTATCATTGTTCGTGGCAACCAACAAGCAAACGGATTTTTTATGGCGAAAATCATTTGATATGGCATAATAGCAGCAAAAATAATTCCCTGAGGTTGGAGAGAAAGATGTCATCTAACAGTATCGAAATTGTTGTTTTGGGGCAAGTTTTACGTTTAAATTGTCCAGAAGCTCAACAAGCGGCGTTGCGCCAAGCTGCGCATATTTTGGATCAGCGCGTATCCGAGATGAAAGAACGGACAGGTATTTTGCAATTAGAAAGAGTGTTGTCGATTGTCGCGCTAAATTTAAGCTATGAATTGCTCCAAGAACAGAGAAAAACGCAATTAATTGAAAATGTTGTCTCAACTCGAATTCAGCAATTAGACAATTCGTTGGAAAGCATTTTAGCGCAAAAACAAAGCATTTAAGTGGAAATAATGTGATCCGGATAAAAGAATTGCGAAATTTACTCTGGTCATTAGGGATAATTTCGGTTAGTATTAAGATAAAGATTACCTGAGGTGTTCGCCAGCGGATTACGTCCCTGAGCCGATACTTAAAACTTTATGAATTGGTACCCTATTGTTGGTGTGTATGCTTGCCTTGGTGTTTACCCTGAAGCAAGAAACCTGAAAACGATGATGACCGATTCCCTTGAACCGTAGGGTTCAAGGACCGACCATCCGTAGCGGCATCTCGGGGCTCTTCCTTTTTATTGGATTTCCTATGAATACCCTATCCCAATTAACGCCGGCGCTACAACGTCAACAACTACGTCGGCAAATTCGTAAAATTCGGCAAAAAATGACCGCACTTGAACAAGCACAAGCCGAACAACGCATCGCCGAGCAAGCATTGCAACTCATTGAACAACGACAAGCGCAGCATATCGCCTTGTATTTGTCTTTTGACGGTGAAATTTCTACCGCGTTATTAATTCAAACCTTGTGGCAACAAGGCAAATCTGTTTATCTGCCGGTATTGCACCCGTTTTCTGCGGGCAATTTGCTTTTTTTGCGCTACCGGGCTCAAACACCGCTCCACATCAATCAATTTGGTATTCAAGAACCTCGTTTAGACGTGCGTCAAGTGTTGCCGCTCAATGAACTGGATATTATTTTCACCCCGTTGGTCGCGTTTGATCAACAAGGCAATCGCCTTGGTATGGGCGGTGGATTTTATGATCGTACACTACAACAGTGGCAACAAAAATCCTTTATTCCTGTGGGATTGGCGCATCAATGCCAACAAGTAGAACGTCTGCCGACAGAAAATTGGGATATCCGACTTGAACGAATTCTAGTCGGCTAAGATTTCTCTAATACAATCCCAAGCTTGCTGCCGGCACCTCTTAGCAGTTAATAATATTAAGTTAAATTAACCAACTTGCCGGATTAACCGGTTTTTTATCCAACACTTTGAGAAAGCTGTAAACAAGGCGAATTAGATATAAGAGACCTGTTGCCATAATCACCAACATGCCGATACCGACAATTGAGAGTATTATGCCAAGCAATATACCCAGAAAACCGATCCAGAAAGTTTTTATCAGGTAATTCAAATAACCATGATAAACAGTTCCCTCGGTTTCTTTACGCTTCATATAGGCAATGATAACGCCGATAAGCGTTGGCAATCCTCCGATAAATAACCCAATAAAAAATAACCCATAAGTGATCAACACAATAGTTTTATGCGGATCCTTTACTTCAATTACCGATTGCTCACTCATAATTTGCTTCTTCATAATAAGGTTAGTTGATCAAAGTCAGTCTATTGTACAAAAAAATAACTTTCAATCAATCTTTCTGCTATTTTATAGCAGATTATACTATTAATTGTTGAAAATTTATCCTATAGCAATTGAATTACTTTTCTTGCTTATAACATATAACTAAAAGTTATTTGTAACATCCGAATTTTTTCATACAATCCCTGCAACGGATTTGAACTGATCTATTTTTTAATAAAAGGAGGAAAATATGTTAAAAAACATGGCATTTTTAGCCACTTCCATTTTTTATAGTATTGCCACTCAAGCGATCACTGCAGACAACTTATTAGAGCGCATCAATAACAAAGGAATGATTACCGTCGGAACCGAAGGAACCTATGCACCTTTCACTTATCATGATGAAAGTGGAAAATTAACCGGTTATGATGTGGAAGTCACTCGTGCAGTAGCCGAAAAATTAGGCATTAAAGTTGATTTTAAAGAAACCGCTTGGGATTCCATGTTAGCCGGCTTAAAAGGCGGTCGTTTTGATTTGGTAGCCAACCAAGTCGGCTTAACAACACCGGAACGCCAAGCAACATTTGATAAATCCGAAAATTACAGCTGGAGCGGGGCGATGTTAATAGCGCGTGCCGACGAAAACCGCATTGGCAAAGTAGAAGATGTGAAAGGCTTAAGAGCGGCGCAAACCTTAAGTTCCAACTATGGTGAGTTGGCAGTGAAATACCAAGCGAATATCGTGCCAATCGACGGTATGGCGCAAGGGCTAAAATTGTTACAAAATAAACAAGCCGACGTTACTTTCAACGATTCTTTAGCGTTATTAGATTATTTGAAGAAAAACCCGAATTCCGGTTTAAAACCGGTATGGGAATCCGGCGATAAAATCGGTTCCGGCTTTATTGCAAATAAAGGAAATGAAGAGGCCTTAGCGAAAATCAGCCAAGCTGTGATTGAATTGCGCAACGACGGTACCTTGAAAAAACTAGGTGAACAATTCTTCGGTAAAGATATCAGTGTTAAATAATTTCCTTGCATCACTGCCTTTTATGACCGAAACAAGGGCGGATTTAGTTATCAACGGATTTCTTCCAATGGTTAAAGCAGCGGTACTGGTTTCAGTACCGCTTGCTGTCGTTTCTTTTTTCTTAGGCATGATCATTGCTGTAGCGGTGGCGTTATTAAGAATTAGCCAAAACACCGGCTTTTTTCACCGCACTTTAGTAATGTTAGCAAAGAGTTACGTCTCCATTATCCGCGGAACGCCAATGTTGGTACAAATTTCCGTAGTATTTTACGGGTTACCGGCACTTAATATTTTTATTGATCCCATTCCCGCCGCCATTATCGGTTTTTCCTTAAATGTTGGTGCCTATGGCTCGGAAACCGTGCGCGCTGCGATTTTATCCGTGCCGAAAGGACAATGGGAAGCGGGTTATACTATCGGTATGACCTATATGCAAACTTTCCGTCGCATTATCGCACCGCAAGCCTTTCGCGTCGCAGTTCCGCCACTTAGCAACAGCTTTATCGGCTTATTTAAAGATACCTCCCTCGCCTCGGTGGTCACCGTAACGGAAATGTTTCGGGTAGCGCAACAAATTGCCAACGCCTCCTACGATTTCCTTCCGGTCTATATTGAAGCCGGTTTGATTTATTGGTGCTACTGCTTCATTTTGTTTATCATTCAAGCACGCATCGAAAAACGCCTTGATCGCTATGTGGCACATTAATGGGAAGTGAAAAATGATTAAAGTTCGTAATATTCATAAAACTTTCGGCAATAACTCCGTGCTGAAAGGCATTGATTTAGATATTGAAAAAGGTCAAGTTGTAGTGATTCTCGGTCCATCCGGTTCCGGGAAAACAACCTTTTTACGTTGCTTAAACGCCCTTGAACTTGCCGAGCAAGGCACTATTGAGTTCCATAAAGAAAATCCATTATTCATTGATTTTTCAAGTAAATCCATCAAGAAAGAGATTTTACCGTTGCGCCGAAAATCCGGCATGGTGTTCCAGCAATACAATCTTTTTCCACATAAAACTGCGTTAGAAAATGTGATGGAAGGTCCTGTTCAAGTGCAAAAACGCAATCCAAGCGTCGTACGCGAAGAAGCCATTGCGCTCCTAAATAAGGTCGGTTTAGCGGATAAAATGGATCTTTATCCTTACCAAC
The DNA here is from genome assembly GCF_002263215.1 of Actinobacillus seminis. Lineage (GTDB taxonomy): Bacteria > Pseudomonadota > Gammaproteobacteria > Enterobacterales > Pasteurellaceae > Actinobacillus_B > Actinobacillus_B seminis. The sequence continues at coordinate 91,499 of NZ_NLFK01000004.1, read as the reverse complement.
TTTCCGGCGGACAACAGCAACGCGTCGGCATCGCGCGCGCCTTAGCCATTCAGCCAGAATTAATGTTATTCGACGAACCGACATCCGCCCTAGATCCGGAATTGGTACAAGATGTGCTTAACACCATGAAAGAATTAGCAAACGAAGGCTGGACGATGGTCGTGGTGACACACGAAATCAAGTTCGCACTGGATGTTGCGGATCTTGTAGTGGTGATGGATAAGGGGCATATCGTAGAACAAGGCTCCCCGGAACAATTGTTCCACCACCCACAACACGAACGCACCAAAGCCTTTTTACACAAAATTCGCGCCGACGAATAACCCGTATCACCATAAAAGTGCGGTTAAAATTCAGTTAGTTTTACCCAGTTGCACCGCATCTACTCAATGTGGCGCAACTGTCATCTACTCAAACTCCAACTCCACTGCGCTTTCGCCCAATAAAGCCACTAAATTTGCCAATAATTCGTCCGTCGGTTTGACCGACCATTGGATACCGAATCGTAATAAAGCGCGCCCTTGTGGACTTTGATAATAGGCATGAATGGGAAGGGTGCCATTGCTATAAGGGGTTAAGATTTCTTTAAGTTTTTTGATAAAGTGCGGTGTAATTTGTGCTTGTTCCAAACTGATCGCTAAACTTTTGGCATAACGACCTCGAGCTTCATCTAAAGTCATCAAATCACGTACCGCCATTTTTAATCCTTGTGAAAACTCATCAAAACTCACTTGCCCCGTAACAATTACTACGCTGTCTTTTTGCAATTTTTCACCGAAACGCTCCAAAGTTTCGCCAAATAAGGTAATATCCAAACGTCCGGCGCGATCATCCAGAGACGCGATACCAATACGATTGCCTTTTTTGGTGACTGCAAAGCGTGTATTTACGATCAAACCGCTCACAGTGCTGGTTTGGCCTCGATAATTCGGCACCAATTCGTTCAAACGCGTGTGGCTATAATGGGAAAGCTCTTTCAAATAGCGGCTGATTGGATGGCTACTTAAATACAGCCCCAAGGTTTCTCGCTCACCATCCAAAATTTGTTTTTCCGTCCAACGCGGTGTTTTTGCATAAGCATTTTCCACTTCTTCCGGTGTTTCCGTAAGTACACCGAACATATCCGCTTGACCGATAGCTTCATCTTTTGCGTGTTGGTCAGAGGCTTTTAGTGCATCTTCAAGGTTCCTTGCCAGTGCTGCACGATGAGGTCCTAATTTATCAAAAGCACCCGACATAATTAAATTTTCAAAGGTACGGCGGTTGATTTTTTTCAGATCTACTCGAGCACAAAGATCAAACAAATCTTTAAAAATACCTTGATTACGGGCTTCAATAAAAGCCTCAATCGGTCCTTCACCGACTCCTTTAATTGCCCCTATACCATAAACAATTTGACCGTAATCATTCACACTAAAATGATGTTTCCCCGTATTAATATCCGGAGGAACAACAGTTAATCCCATACGTAAACATTCATCATACAACCCGACTATTTTTTCTGTGTTACCCATTTCCGAAGTCATTACAGCTGCCATAAATTCCGCCGGATAATGGGCTTTTAGCCACAAGGTTTGATAAGAAACAAGCGCATAGGCTGCAGAGTGAGATTTATTAAAGCCATAACCGGCAAATTTCTCTACCAAATCAAAGATTTTCATTGCCAAATGACCATCAATGCCTTTAGCAATTGCCCCTTTTTCAAAAGTTTCACGCTGTGCCGCCATTTCTTCCGGCTTTTTCTTACCCATCGCACGACGTAATAAATCCGCGCCGCCTAAGGTATAACCCGCTAATTCTTGCGCAATTTGCATGACTTGCTCTTGATAGACAATAACACCATAAGTCGGTTCTAAAATCGGTTGTAAGCACTCGTGTTGATATTCCGGATCAGGATATGCCACCGGTTCATGACCATGTTTCCTATCAATAAAATTTTGTACCATACCTGATTCTAAAGGACCCGGACGGAACAACGCCACTAACGCGATAATATCTTCAAAACAATCCGGCTGCAGACGTTTAATCAAATCTTTCATACCGCGTGATTCCAACTGGAACACGGCGGTTGTTTCCGCGGCTTTAAGTAACGTAAAAGATGCCTCATCGTCCAGCGGAATGGTAGCAATATCTACCGGTGCTTTGCCTTCTTTTTCCAAACGGGCATTAATCATATCTAATGCCCATTTGATGATAGTAAGTGTACGTAAACCAAGAAAGTCGAATTTTACTAAACCGGCATATTCTACATCATTCTTATCAAAATGCGTGACCGGATGTTTACCTTCACCATCACAATATAATGGCGCAAAATCGGTAATCAAACTCGGCGAAATCACTACTCCGCCAGCATGTTTACCGGCATTACGCGTCACGCCTTCCAGTTTACGTGCCATATCAATTAGTGATTTAACCTCCTCATCGCCTTCATAAATTTCGGGTAAACGAGGCTCCGCTTCAAACGCTTTTTTCAACGTCATTCCGGGATCGGGAGGCACTAATTTAGCAATGCGATCTACAAATCCATAAGGATGTCCCAACACGCGTCCTACATCACGAATCACTGCTTTTGCCGCCATGGTACCAAAGGTGATAATCTGCGAAACCGCACCGCGCCCGTAAGTTTCCGCCACATGTTCGATCACGCGATCGCGTCCGTCCATACAAAAATCCACGTCAAAATCCGGCATAGATACCCGTTCCGGATTTAAGAAACGTTCAAAAAGTAAATCAAACTCCAACGGATCCAAATCGGTGATTTTTAACGAATACGCCACCAACGAACCGGCACCTGATCCTCGCCCCGGACCAACTGGAATATCATTATCTTTTGACCATTGAATAAACTCCATCACGATCAAAAAATAGCCGGGAAACCCCATTTGGTTGATTACGTTCAATTCCACTTGCAGACGTTCATCATATTTCCGGCGATTTTCCAACCGCACTTTTTCATCCGGAAACAACATCAATAAGCGCTCTTCTAACCCTTCACGTGCTTTCATCACCAAATAATCTTCCGTGCTTAATTCGCCTGTCGGAAATTGCGGGAGAAAATACTGCCCTAAACGAATCATCACATTGCAACGTTGTGCAATCAGTACTGAATTTTCCAAAGCGCTCGGAATATCAGCAAATAATTCACACATTTCTTGTTCTGAACGAAAATATTGCTGATCACTATATAATTTGGGGCGTTTCGGATCGTCTAAGGTGTAGCTGTCATGAATGGCAACACGAATTTCGTGGGCTTCAAAATCATCCGGCTGCAAAAAACACACATCATTGGTTGCCACCACCGGCAAGCATTTTTCCGCCGCTAATTTTAGTGTCGCTTGGATATAACGTTCTTCTTCCGAGCGCCCTGTGCGGGTGAGAGTTAAATAAAAATGTTGTGGGAAAAACTGTTGATAAAAACTGACCGCACTTTCCACTTCCGCCGGATTATTTTTAAGCAATTTTTTGCCTACATCGCCCAAACGCCCGCCGGATAAAACAATGATCCCCTGGCGGTGTTCAATCAACCATTCTTGATCAATATAAGGAAGATCTTGGTAACCTCGTTCGTAAGCCTTTGATAATAAAAGCGTAATATTATGATAGCCTTGATTATTTTTGGCAAGCAAGGTCAATTCAAATCGCTCGTCGCCCATTAAATCACTTTTTACCAACACATCCGCGCCGACAATCGGCTTCACACCGGAAGATAGGGCTTCACCATAAAAACGCACCAGCCCGCAGAAATTGGTAAAATCCGTTAATGCCATCGCCACCATGTCATGTTTCACGCAGGCTTTCACTAAAGGCTTCACTTTCGTGATCCCATTTATCATTGAAAAATCACTGTGAACGCGCAAGTGAACAAAACGAGGTGATGACATAAAAAATCCTTGAATGGTAAGCTTAAAAGTGCGGTCTATTTTAACTGGATTTCGAACATGGCTCAACTTAAGCCAATATCCATAAAAATAAACGGCGACTAAATATCGCCATAAAGATTACTTAATATTTGACAACGTGACCATATCCTTCAAGGATATTTTGAATATGATCAAGAGATTCTTTTATCGGCGGTTTAACATCTTCCAATTCATATTTTTCGCCTAAAGCTTCCCATTTGTGTGCGCCTAAACGGTGGTATGGTAATAATTCCACTTTTTCGATATTCTTCATCCCTTGAATAAATTGCCCTAATTTATGCACATCTTCATCTGCATCCGTATAGCCCGGTACCACTACATAACGAACCCAAACCAGTTGATTACGTTTTTCCAAATATTTAGCAAATTCCAAGGTACGTTTATTGGGGACGCCGATTAAATTTTGATGGACGGTGTCGTTTAATTGTTTTAAATCGAGCAGAACCAAATCAGTCGCATCAATTAATTCGTCGATCACAAAATCATAATGACGCACAAATCCATTAGTATCCAAACAAGTATGAATCCCCTCTTCTTTGCACGCAAGGAACCAATTACGCACAAACTCCGCCTGCAAAACCGCTTCACCGCCGGAGGCAGTAACACCTCCTCCGGAAGCATTCATGAAATGACGATAGGTCACCACTTCTTTCATCAGATCTTCTACCGAAATTTCTTTACCGGCGTGCAGGTCCCAAGTATCGCGGTTGTGACAATATTTGCAACGCATCAAACAACCTTGCAAAAATAAAATAAAACGAATACCCGGACCATCAACGGTGCCGCAGGATTCGTAGGAATGATAACGAGCTAAAACTGACATAAATTGCCTTAGATAATTGAATAGAAATAAAGCCGGTCGGATTTTACCAAACTTTTTTCATTTTTTCAGAAGAATAATGCAAACAGTGAAAAGACTATGACCAAAATAAAGGCGGGCATTCCGCCTTAGGATGAGATCATTTGCGGTTGTGCGGTTAAGTGGCTAATTTTGCGCAATAAATAGCTAAGCAATGCGCCATACGCAGGTACAAAAAGAACCAAACCGACAAATAATTTGAATAAATAGTCAACAAAACCGATTTCAACCCAATGCTCTGCCATAAAAGGATCGCTACTGGCATAAAACGCAATAGCAAAAAATAAAAAGGTATCCGCCATTGAGCCAAAAGTCATAGAGCCGGTCGGTGCAATCCACCAAGTTTTTAATTGACGTAAGCGATTAAATACCACTACATCCAGCAGTTGCCCAATCGCGTAGGCGGCAAAACTGGCAAGCGCAATGCGAAACACGAAAAAGTTAAATTCTGCCAGTGCCGCGAAGCCTTGATATTGGCTGTCGGAAAACATTGTAGAAACCACATAACTTATCAACAACGCGGGAAACATCACCATAAATACAATCCAGCGAGCTTCTTTCGCGCCAAAAATACGCACGGTTAAATCCGTTGCTAAGAAAATAAATGGAAAACTTAAGGTTCCCCAAGTACTGTGGATAGAAAAATCCTGCGTCAGACCTAATTTTGTCAACGGAAGATGAATCTCGAAAGGAATTTGCACTAAATAATTGCTGGCGGCAATAATAAAAATATGGAACAAGCTCAACAATACGAGCGCACGACGTTTTTGTTGATCACTAAAGATCGAAAGTGTAGATTTCATGTTGTTACCTTTTTATTATTTGTTGGGGTGAGGGAACCCAAAGTTATTTTGATTTTTCACCGAAATGAGGGCGGGATCATACTGGATTACGAAAATAATTCAAGCCTTATCGCCAAAGTTTCAGGTAATTTGTTGAATGTTCCCCTCATTGACCATAAAAGTGCGGTGCTTTTCCGGTTGCATTTGTTGCAATTGTTCAACGGTGATCGCGCTGACAAATACTTGAGAGCCGCTTTGTTGCAAGCGTTGTGCAAGCAACGCCCGTTTATATTGATCCAATTCAGAAGCAAAATCGTCAATTAAAAAAATGCAATGGCGCGCTTTTTGTTGCATTAAATGTTCGCCTTGCGCAAGGCGTAAAGCACACATCAGCAGTTTTAACTGCCCGCGCGAAAGAATATCTTCCACTGGAAGTCCATTGGCTTTAAAGCGAAAATCCGCTTTTTGCGGTCCGGAGACGGTATAACCAATAGCGCGATCCCGTTCAAAATTACGCGCCAGCACTTCCGCATAATCCGTGTCTTTTTCCCAGCCTTGGTGAAAGGAAACGGAAATCTCAAGTTCGGGTAAAAATAATAAACAGGTTTGCTCAATATCAGGACGCAAGGCTTCGGCATAGTCAGCACGCCATTGGCTAACTTGATGTGCCAGCTTCACTAATTCAACATCCCAAATTTTCAATTCTTGGTAAGAAAGCACTTGTTGTAGTGCTGAATTGCGTTGCTTCAACAAACGATTTAAGCTTCCCCAAGCGGCATAAAATGAAGCATGATGATGGAACAATCCCCAGTCCAAATACGCCCGTCGGTAACTCGGTCCGCCATTTAGCAACGTTAACCCTTCCGGTGTAATCAATTGCATTGGCAATAAATGTGCTAAATCGGAAATTTTATTAGCATCCTCGCCATTAATTTTCAGCACCGTATTACCTTGACGCTGCTTTTGCAAGCCTACCGACCATTGATGTTGTTGCTCATGGATTTTACCGTGTAAGGTAAAGTGCGGTTGTCCATAAGAAATAATCCGATTTGCGACCGCACTTTTAAAAGAACGCCCGTGGGCTAAATAAAAAACCGCTTCCAGCAAGCTGGTTTTACCGCTCCCATTATTGCCCACCAAAAAGTTAAAGCCGCGATCAAAGGCGAGATCAACGGCAGTTAAATTACGAAAATGTTCAACAATTAGACGAGAGATTGCCATAAATACTATTATAATCGCATCGGCATAATCACATATTCCGCGCCGGCATCATCCACATCTTCAATCAAGCAACTGGAAGAGGCATCTGTTAAACGCATCCGAACTTGCTGACATTTCAAGGCATTAAGCACATCAAGAATATAGCTGACATTAAAACCGACTTCCATTTCTTCGCCGCTGTAATTAACATCAATTAGCTCCTCTGCCACTTCTTGCTCAGAGTTGGTAGCAGTAATTTTCATTGTATTTTCGCTCAACTGCAAACGCACAGTTCGCACCTTGTCATTTGATAAAATCGCCGCCCGAGCAAAGGCTTGTTTCAGCATTTCCCAATTTCCCACCATAATGCGCTGCGCATTGCGCGGCAATACGCGACGATAATCCGGAAAACGTCCGTCAATTAATTTCGAGGTAAAAATCACACTGCCTAAATCAATTCGCAAATTATTAGTACCGATTTGTAAACGAGCTTGCTGATCGCTATTTTCCAACAAACGCGCCAACTCCAACACACCTTTGCGCGGTAAAATCACGGAATGCGTTTGTAAATCTTGCTCCAATGCAATGGTACAAACCGCCAAACGGTGCCCGTCGGTTGCCACTGTGCGCAACAAATTACCTTCAGTTTCAAATTTCATCCCATTTAAAAAATAGCGTGCATCTTGATTTGCCATAGAAAATTGAGTGGCTTCAATTAAACGACGCAAGGTACTGTGCGACAAGCTAAAATCCACTTGCGATTGCCAATCTGCTAAATTTGGATATTCTTCCGCCGACAAGGTGGTCAAATTAAATTTACTGCGCCCGGAACGCACAATGGCACGATCTTCTTCAAAACTCACCGTAATTTCCGCGTCTTCCGCAAAACTGCGACAAATATCAAGAAATTTTTTCGCAGGAATAGTGAAGGTTCCGTCTTTTTCCGCTTGTGAAAGTTGGGTTTGGGTGGATAACTCGACTTCCAAATCCGTCCCGGTTAAGGTCAAACGGTCGCCGGTAATTTGCAATAACACATTGTTTAACACTGGAATATTCGGACGATTACTCAATACGCCACAAACTTGCTGTAATGGTTTTAATAAATTTTCTCTTGAAACAATAAATTGCATAATTTAGCCCCTTATGCCGATAAAGTACGGATTAAATTTGACCAATCTTCTTGAATATTATTATCTTCTTTGCGCAGCGTTGCAATCGTCCGACAAGCATGAAGCACCGTGGTATGATCACGATCGCCAAACCCTTTCCCAATTTCCGGCAAGCTGCGGTTGGTCAGTTCTTTTGCCAACGCCATCGCCAACTGACGAGGTCGCGCAATGGAACGGGAACGATTTTTCGATTTTAAATCAGACACTTTAATGCGATAATATTCCGCTACCACTTTTTGAATATTGTCCACCGTCACCAATTTATCTTGCAACGCCAACATATCTTTTAGTGTTTCGCGCACAAAATCAATGCTGATCACTTTTTCGCCTTTAAACTCCGCCATAGCAAAAAGTTTGTTTAATGAACCTTCAAGTTCACGCACATTAGAACGCAATTTTTGCCCTACGAAAAATGCCACTTCTTCCGGCAAAATAATCAATTCTTTATCCTCTTTTTCGCGACGTTCTTGGTTTTTTTCTTCCGCTTTTTTCAACAAAATTGCCACTCGCGTTTCCAAATCCGGTGGCTCTATCGCAATAGTCAAGCCCCAGCCAAAGCGGGATTTTAAGCGATCTTCAATTTTTTCAATCTCTTTCGGATAGCGATCTGAGGTAAGAATAATCTGTCGACTACTCTCAAATAAGGAATTAAAAATATGGAAGAATTCCTCTTGTGTCCCATCTTTACCGGCGAAAAACTGGATATCGTCAATTAATAACGCATCCAAAGTGCGGTAGAATTTTTTGAATTTTTCCATCGTATCGGATTTCAAGGACTTGACATATTCCTGCATAAAGCGTTCGGCATGAATGTAAATGACCCTGGCATTGGGATTATTCGTACAAATACCATTACCTACCGCATGCAACAAATGGGTTTTCCCCAACCCCGTGCCACCATATAAAAACAACGGATTGGCACTTTGCTCACCCGGATTGTTCGCCACTTTTTGCGCAATCGCGCGCGCCAACTGGTTGGATTTACCCTCCACAAAATTTTCAAACACTTGTTTAGTATTTAAATTGGAACGATACGTGCTTTTCCCTTCCTCTTCTTCACTCACAACAGGTTGCGATACAACTGTCTCTTGGCGCTGTACCGGTTTTGCTGCCGGCTTGATCCCATCTTGTATACGCACGATTAAATTCGTATTTTGCGCCAACTGCTGAACCAATTTAGTAATTTGCTCCAGATAATGAGCCTCCACCCAGCTGCGAACAAAGATATTCGGTGCATAAAGCACAATTGTATTATCCGAGGAAATATCCGCCTGTAACGGACGCAGCCAAGTATCAAAATCCGTTGCGGATATTTGATCTTGTAGTAATAAAAGGCAATCTTGCCAAAGCGACATGGATGTTGGTTTCATTTGTTATTTTATCGTTTATAAAATCAAAAATTTAGCAGAGCCCACAAGAAGTGCGGTGTGAATTCGGATTATTCTACAATAAAGTTGATCAAAGATCTTTAGAAAAGGATCAAAAAAGCGAAAAAGCTTGCTTGAGATTTTTTGTAAAAACCGTATAATCCCCAGCGCTTTTATACGGTTTAGGCGAAAAAGAAGAGTTATTTCTTCAATTTTGCGTATTCCGATTTGACGAACGCTGAATTTCAGATTACAATTCCGTTCCTTATTTGAATAACCCTTGTTTCAATATTCGTGTTTTTGATCCTCCTTGAATCAAAAACAATGATGTAACAATTTTGATTTAGGTAGATTATAGTTATGAAACGTACATTTCAACCTTCTGTATTAAAACGCAGTCGTACTCACGGTTTCCGTGCGCGTATGGCAACTAAAAACGGCCGCCAAGTTTTAGCTCGTCGTCGCGCTAAAGGTCGTAAAAGTTTATCTGCATAATCAACCCTTATCGGTGTGATTACGCTAAACTTTTCTCGGGAGTTACGTCTGTTAACTCCCTCTCAATTCAAATACGTTTTTCAAGATCCGCTTCGAGCGAGTAGTCCGGAAATTAGCATTCTTGCCCGCCAAAATGACCTTGACCATCCCCGCTTAGGCTTAACTGTGGCAAAAAAACATTTAAAGCGCGCCCACGATCGCAACCGCATTAAACGTGTTTGTCGCGAAAGTTTTCGCTCATTACAACATCAGCTGCCTGCTTACGATTTTATTATCGTGGCAAAAGCCGGTATTGGTAAGTTAAATAACCGCACGTTATTTGCAACCTTGGATAAGTTATGGAAAAGACACCTTCGTTTGGCGCAAAAATCTTAGTTAGGTCGGTTCGGTTTTACCAAGTTGTGATCAGCCCGATCATTGGACCTCGTTGTCGGTTTACGCCAACCTGTTCTTGCTATGCACTGGAAGCATTAAAAATACATGGCGTTGCAAAAGGTAGTTGGCTTACGGTCAAACGTATATTAAAATGTCATCCTTTGAACGCTGGCGGATACGATCCTGTGCCGCCGAATATTAATAACAAAAAAGAGAAAAAATAATGGATTCAAGACGTAGCCTATTAGTGCTAGCACTACTCTTTATTTCTTTTCTTGTTTATCAGCAATGGCAAGTGGATTACAATACGCCTCAGCCAGTTGCCGCTGAACAAGCGCAAACCACAACGCCTGCGAACACTTCCGATGTTCCTGTCGGTTCTTCTTCAACTGCTGCAATCGCTACCAATACACAAATCAAAGGACGCGTCATTACCCTTGAAAATGATGTATTTCGCTTAAAGGTAGATACTTTAGGCGGTGATGTAATCAGTTCTGAGTTGTTAAAATATGATGCGGAATTAAAATCCAATACGCCTTTTGCGTTGTTAAAAAATACACCTGAACAGGTTTATATCGCTCAAAGCGGTTTAATCGGAAAAGACGGTATCGATAGCATTGCCGGTCGCGCTGATTATCAAGTGAACGGTGATAACTTCAAATTGGCAGAAGGGCAAGATGAACTTAGCGTTCCTTTCGTCTTTGAGAAAAACGGGGTGACTTATCGTAAAATCTTCGTGTTAAAACGCGGTAAATACGATGTTGACGTTAACTTTGAAATTCAAAACCAAAGTGCAGATGCTATCGAAGTTGAGCCTTACGGTCAATTAAGACATACTCTCGTGGAAAGTTCCGGCAGCATGGCAATGCCAACTTATACCGGTGGCGCATATTCTTCTTCCGAAACGAACTATAAAAAATACAGTTTTGAAGATATGGAAAATGCTAATTTATCCGTTAACACTAAAGCCGGTTGGGTTGCGATTTTGCAACATTATTTCGTCTCCGCTTGGATTCCGAATCAAGATGCAGATAACCAACTTTATACCTTAACTGATAAACCAAACAATATCGGTTCTATTGGTTATCGCGGACCGGTGACCGTCGTTCCGGCAGGCGCCACACAAATCATCACCAGCAAATTATGGACAGGTCCTAAATTGCAAGATCAAATGGGCGAGGTGGCTAACTACTTAGACTTAACCGTAGATTACGGTTGGGCATGGTTCATTGCTAAGCCGTTATTCATATTATTGACCCTTATTCAATCTTTAGTACAAAACTGGGGCTTGGCGATTATTGGGGTAACCTTAGTGGTGAAAGCGATTTTATATCCGTTAACCAAAGCGCAATACACCTCAATGGCAAAAATGCGCATGTTGCAACCGAAAATGCAAGAAATGCGTGAACGTTTCGGCGATGATCGCCAACGCATGAGCCAAGAAATGATGAAATTGTATAAAGAAGAAAAAGTAAACCCGTTAGGCGGTTGTTTGCCAATTCTACTCCAAATGCCGATTTTTATCGCCTTATATTGGACATTTATGGAAGCGGTTGAATTACGTCATGCGCCATTCTTCGGTTGGATTCAAGACTTATCAGCACAAGATCCATACTATATTCTGCCGATTTTGATGGGGGGGTCAATGTTCTTGTTACAAAAAATGTCGCCAACCCCGGTAACAGATCCAATGCAACAAAAAGTGATGAACTTTATGCCATTGATTTTCATGGTATTCTTCCTTTGGTTCCCTGCCGGCTTGGTGTTATATTGGTTGGTGTCCAACTTGATCACAATTGTTCAACAACAATTAATCTACCGCGGGTTGGAGAAAAAAGGCTTACATTCTCGCAAAAAATAATCCCTGATTTTAGAAGGCATCAAATTGATGCCTTCTTTTCTAGCGAGATATGGCATTTTTTGACCGCACTTTTCTATTTTTTATGTCAGCGCTATACCAACGCAATTGCCTGCGTGAAAAACTCCTTGAAAATCTGCCATCAACTCTTGAAAGCCGCAATTTCATCCCCACTTAGTTTCCATGTATCAATAAAGCATAGGAAAAAAGATGACAACGATCGTAAGTGTTCGCCGCAACGGAAAAGTGGTTGTGGGCGGTGATGGACAAGTATCCCTCGGCAATACTGTAATGAAAGGCAACGCACGCAAAGTCCGTCGCTTATACAATAACAAAGTATTAGCAGGTTTTGCCGGCGGTACTGCCGACGCATTCACCCTATTTGAATTATTTGAACGCAAACTCGAATTACACCAAGGGCATTTGCTTAAAAGTGCGGTCGAATTAGCGAAAGATTGGAGAACGGATCGCGCCTTACGCAAATTAGAGGCTATGCTTATCGTCGCAGATGAAAAAGAAAGCTTAATTATTACGGGTATCGGTGATGTGGTTCAACCGGAAGATGATCAAATTCTTGCAATTGGATCCGGTGGCAATTACGCCCTGTCTGCTGCCCGTGCCTTAGTGCAAAATACCGAGCTTTCCGCCCGTAAAATCGTCGAAAAATCCTTACAAATTGCTGGCGATATCTGTGTTTATACCAATACCAATTTTACGATCGAAGAATTACCCTAAATTTGATGCCGCAACAAATACCATACGTAGTAATTATATTGTAAAAGGAATATATTATGTCTGAAATGACCCCAAGAGAAATTGTTTCCGAACTTGATTTACACATTATCGGTCAAGCGGATGCCAAACGTGCAGTAGCGATCGCCTTGCGTAACCGTTGGCGCAGAATGCAATTACAAGAACCGCTTCGCCACGAAGTAACTCCGAAAAATATTCTCATGATTGGACCGACCGGCGTGGGGAAAACCGAAATTGCCCGTCGTCTGGCAAAACTTGCTAATGCTCCTTTTATTAAAGTAGAGGCCACAAAATTTACCGAAGTCGGCTACGTCGGTAAAGAAGTGGATTCTATTATTCGTGATTTGACTGATAGCGCCATGAAATTAGTGCGCCAACAAGAAATTGAAAAGAACCGTTTTCGTGCTGAAGAAGCGGCAGAAGATCGCATTTTAGATGTATTATTACCGCCAAGTAAAAATCAATGGGGGGAAGTTGAAGGGCATAATCTGAGCAGCAATACGCGCCAAGTTTTCCGTAAAAAATTACGTGAAGGACAATTAGACGAAAAAGAAATCGAAATTGATATTACTGCTGTGCCAATGGGGGTAGAAATTATGACCCCTCCGGGTATGGAAGATATGGCCAATCAATTACAATCCTTATTCCAAGGCTTATCTAACTCACAAACTACTAAGCGCAAAATGAAAATTAAGGATGCACTAAAAACCTTAATCGAAGATGAAGCCGCAAAATTAATTAATCCGGAGGAATTAAAACAAAAAGTCATTGATTCCGTCGAGCAAAATGGGATTGTTTTTATTGATGAAATTGACAAGATTTGTAAAAAAGGCGAATACAGCGGCGCTGATGTATCGCGCGAAGGTGTGCAACGTGATTTACTTCCGCTGGTCGAAGGCTCCACTGTCAATACCAAACACGGAATGGTCAAAACCGATCATATTTTGTTTATTGCTTCCGGCGCCTTCCAAGTTGCTCGTCCGTCGGATCTTATTCCGGAATTGCAAGGTCGTTTACCAATTCGCGTGGAGTTATCTGCTTTAACTGCACATGATTTTGAGCGCATCCTCACCGAGCCGAATGCTTCATTAACGGAACAATACAAAGCATTAATGGCAACCGAAGGCGTAAACATTACCTTTACTCAAGAAGCAATTAAAAAAATTGCCGAAGCGGCTTTCCGTGTTAATGAAAAAACAGAGAATATCGGTGCCAGACGTTTACATACAGTAATGGAGCGTTTGATGGATAAAATTTCATTTAACGCCAGCGATATGAGCGGACAAACGGTTAACATTGATGAAGCCTTTGTCGTTGATGCATTAGGTGATGTGGTTGAAAACGAAGATTTGAGTCGTTTTATCTTATAAACCGCTCTAATTCAGAAATGTTATTCGTTTAAATAAAATGTGTATTTTTAATTCATTGTTTAAATAATTTAAAAAATAATTTTAAATAAAATATAAACATTTAGTAAAAGCGCACTTTTTTTTTTTTTTTTATTACCCATAAACCCAAAAGACCTGTATAATGCCGTGGCTTGTTTTTTTCCTGTTGGCGTGCGGCTATCAAAAATAATTTTATAAATTCCCCAAAGCGGTAAGTTAGGAGATTATTTTCGCTAGTCGCAATTAGGAAAATGCACAAGTTAAGGCGATAATCTCGCCGATAGTTTTATTTGATAAAAAGGAAAAACATTGTGAATCCAATTGTTAAACAGTTTAAATACGGTCAACATACCGTAACATTAGAAACCGGTGCAATTGCACGTCAAGCGACCGCCGCGGTCATGGCGAGCATGGACGATACGACAGTATTTGTCAGCGTTGTTGCCAAAAAAGAGGTGAAAGAAGGGCAAGATTTCTTTCCATTAACTGTTAATTATCAAGAGCGTACTTACGCAGCAGGTCGCATTCCGGGTGGATTTTTTAAACGTGAAGGTCGTCCATCTGAAGGCGAAACCTTAATCGCACGTTTAATCGACCGTCCGATTCGTCCATTATTCCCGGAAGGTTTCTTTAACGAGATTCAAGTGGTTGCCACTGTGGTGTCCGTTAATCCGCAAATCAGCCCGGATTTAGTTGCAATGATCGGAGCTTCCGCTGCACTTTCTCTTTCCGGCGTTCCATTCAACGGTCCAATCGGGGCGGCACGTGTTGGTTTTATCAATAATCAATTTGTCTTGAACCCAACCATTAACGAACAAAAACAAAGTCGTTTGGATTTAGTGGTTGCGGGTACGGATAAAGCGGTATTAATGGTTGAATCCGAAGCGGATATTTTAACTGAAGAACAAATGTTAGCCGCGGTAGTCTTCGGTCATCAGCAACAACAAGTAGTTGTGGAAGCAATCAAAGAATTTGCAGCCGAAGCCGGAAAACCGCGTTGGGATTGGGTTGCGCCACAACCAAATACCGCGTTAATCGACAAAGTAAAAGCCATTGCTGAAGCGCGTTTGGGTGATGCTTATCGTATTACAGAAAAACAAGCTCGCTATGAGCAAATTGATAGCATCAAAGCGGATGTGATTGCACAAATCACCGCAGAAGCACCGGAAGGCGAAGAAATCAGCGAAGGAAAAATTGTTGATATTTTCACCGCACTTGAAAGTCAAATCGTGCGTAGTCGTATTTTAAATGGTGAACCGCGTATTGATGGTCGTACGGTAGATACTGTTCGTGCATTAGATATTTGTACCGGCGTATTACCTCGTACTCATGGCTCAGCCATTTTCACTCGCGGTGAAACGCAAGCCTTAGCAGTCGCGACGTTAGGGACTGAACGTGATGCGCAAATTATTGATGAATTGACCGGCGAAAAAACCGATCATTTCTTATTCCACTATAACTTCCCGCCATATTCTGTCGGTGAAACCGGGATGATCGGCTCTCCGAAACGTCGTGAAATCGGTCACGGTCGTTTGGCAAAACGTGGTGTGAGCGCCGTGATGCCCACACTTACCGAATTCCCTTATGTCGTTCGCGTAGTATCTGAAATTACAGAATCCAATGGATCTTCTTCCATGGCATCCGTATGTGGTGCCTCCCTTGCGTTAATGGATGCGGGTGTACCGATTAAAGCCGCTGTTGCAGGTATTGCTATGGGCTTGGTGAAAGAAGAAGATAAATTCGTGGTACTTTCTGATATTTTAGGTGACGAAGACCACCTTGGCGATATGGACTTCAAAGTCGCCGGTACACGCGAAGGGGTCACTGCGTTACAAATGGATATTAAAATCGAAGGCATTACTGCCGAAATTATGCAAATTGCGTTAAACCAAGCGAAAAGCGCGCGGATGCATATTTTAGGTGTAATGGAGCAAGCGATTTCTGCCCCACGCGAAAGTATTTCTGAATTCGCGCCGCGTATCTATACCATGAAAATTGATCCGAAGAAAATCAAAGATGTGATAGGTAAAGGTGGTGCGGTAATTCGCGCATTAACCGAAGAAACCAGTACTTCTATTGATATTGACGATGACGGTACGGTTAAAATTGCAGCAGTTGACAACAGTGCGGTTAAAGAAGTCATGGCACGTATCGAAGACATTACTGCTGAAGTTGAAGCCGGCGCGACTTACAAGGGTAAAGTATCCCGTTTAGCAGATTTCGGTGCTTTCGTAACGTTAGTCGGCAACAAAGAAGGCTTAGTACATATTTCTCAAATTGCAGAAGAACGCGTTGAGAAAGTAAGTGATTACTTAAGTGTCGGTCAAGAAGTGACAGTAAAAGTTGTTGAAATTGATCGTCAAGGACGTATTCGTTTAACCATGAAAGATCTCGTTGCTAAAACAGTGGAAGCACAACCACCTGTCGCCTCTGACGTGGAATAAGAGGAAATTTAAAGTTTAACTGAATGATGCCGGACACTTAGTTCGGTATCATTCAGTGATAATCTAATATCATAGTACGACAATATCGTCGTAATACTATGAAAAACGAGCAATATCTGTGCTATAAGGCTTATCCGTGATGTTACAACTTCCTCGGTTGTTAAAATTCGTCCAATTCTTGCCAAGCTTTTGGATTGTTCTATTTTTGAGCGGTTGTATTAGTACCGGCTCAAGCTTAGGAACGAGAAATAAGCTCATATTGGCAGAACAAAATCCGAATATTCACTTTGAACAAGAAGTCATGATTGTTCGCATAAGCCATCGTGGGGCAGATGAGTGATAATGAGCGGGCAACACTGCATTTTTAACGCGGTGTTTTATATGACAGCCTCAGTTTATGGGGGTTAGCTCGCTATGATTTTACTCAAGCACTCGCACTCCAACCTAAAATGGCGGCAGTGTATAATTATCTTGGACTTTATCTGCTATTAGATGAAGACTATGATGGTGCATTGGATGCATTCAATGCAGTGTTGGAATTGGATCCCAACTATGAATATACTTACCTCAACCGAGGTTTGGATTTCTATTATGTGGGACGTTATAATCTGGCGGAAGAGGATTTTCTGAACTTTTATCAAGCAGATAAATCTGATCCTTATCGTGTCTTATGGCTATATTTAAATGAGCTGAAATTGAAACCGAATGAAGCGCAACAAAATCTGGCAACACGTGCAACAAAACTTTCCGCAGACTACTGGGGTACAAATATTGTCCAATATTATTTAGGTAAATTAACAGTCGAAGAATTACAAAAGAAAGCACAGCGTTTTGTTGATTCGACATCATCGCAACACGCTGAGATTTTGACTGAAACTTACTTCTATCTGGCAAAACAAAAACTCAATATGGGTCAAGTTGACGAAGCGGAAACGCTATTTAAACTTGCCATAGCAAATCAGGTGTATAACTTTGTTGAGTATCGTTTTGCATTGCTTGAATTGAATCAATTGAAACCAAATCAAGCAGAATAAGACATCTAATCTTTCCGGTTTTTTGTCTCCGGTGTTGTGAAACGAATTAGGGATTATCCTTGTAAGCAACAATTTATAATTATCTGAAAGGAGCTATTGAGCTTTCCTTTTTTTACATTCGAGTATTTTTTAATGACTGAAATTCAAACTACTTTCCATAATTTAGGCTTGCCTGAATTTATTCTTACCGCTGTTTCCGAAATGGGCTTTGTGACCCCATCACCAATTCAACAGGCTTGTATTCCACATTTATTAAACGGGCGCGACGTACTAGGTATGGCGCAAACCGGTAGTGGAAAAACCGCGGCTTTCTCTCTCCCGTTATTAGCGCAAATTGACACCGATAAAAAATATCCACAAATGTTAGTGATGGCGCCAACCCGTGAACTTGCCATTCAAGTGGCTGATGCTTGCGAACAATTTGTAAAACACGCCAAAGGAATGCGTATTGTCACTCTATATGGCGGTCAACGTTACGATATTCAATTGCGTGCATTAAAACAAGGCGCACAAGTCGTAGTCGGTACACCCGGTCGTATTTTAGATCATATCCGCCGCGGTACCTTGGATTTATCCGAATTACAATCTATCGTATTGGATGAAGCAGATGAAATGTTACGCATGGGCTTTATTGAAGATGTTGAAACCGTGATGGCGGAATTGCCGGAAAATCACCAAACAGCCCTATTCTCGGCGACAATGCCAGAACCAATTCGTCGCATTACTAAACGCTTTATGCAGGATCCGCAAGAAGTTAAAATTCAATCTAATCAACAAACTGCACCGGATATTACGCAAAGTTGCTGGTATGTTCATGGTTTTCGTAAAAATGAGGCACTTTTACGTTTCCTTGAAGTAGAAAATTTTGATGCGGCAATTATTTTCACCCGCACTAAAACCGGTACTCTAGATATTACTGAATTATTGGAAAAACACGGTTTCCGTGCTGCAGCATTAAATGGCGACATGACCCAGCAATTACGTGAACAAACCCTTGATCGTTTACGTAATGGAAGTTTGGATATTTTAGTTGCTACCGACGTTGCCGCACGCGGTTTGGACGTAGAACGTATCAGTTTAGTATTTAACTATGATATTCCACTTGATGCGGAAAGCTATGTTCATCGTATCGGTCGTACCGGACGTGCCGGACGCGCAGGGCGTGCGATTCTTTTCGTGGAACCGAAAGAACGTCGCCTGCTTGGCAACATTGAACGCTTAATGAAAAAACCGATTGAAGAAGTCGAAGTACCGAACCATGAAGCGTTGCAAGCCTGTCGTCGCAAAAAATTTGTAGCAAAAATAACCAAACAGCTGGAACATCATGATCTTGACATCTACCGCAGTTTGTTGGAAGACTTGTTTACCGCCGATCAGGATCAAGAAGATATTGCGGCAGCAATGCTAATGCTATTGCAAGGTAAACAAAAACTGATTTTACCACCGGATCCCGTTATCGAAAAACGCCGTCGCGGAGAACGCGGCGATCGCCGTGAGCGTCGTGAAAATTCCCGTTCAGCAGAACGTCGCGGCTACGGAAATCCACAACCTATGGATTTATACCGCGTTGAAGTTGGACGTGCGGATGGTGTGGAAGTACGTCATATTGTCGGTGCTATCGCGAATGAAGGCGACATTAATAGTCGTTATATTGGACACATAAAACTATACGATGACTACTCCACAATCGAGCTTCCGCAAGGGATGCCGAAAGAATTATTACAAGTCTTTGGTAAAACGCGTATTTTAAACAAACAAATGCGTATGACCTTTGTCGGTGAAGTCCATGGCTATGAACGTGGTTATGATCGCGACAGCGATAAACGCAAAGGCAGAAGTAACAGCGAAAACCGTTTTGGCAAACCGGAGCGTAAATTTAAAGAAAAAGGAACCGCACTTTTAGCGAACGTACACCGAGAGAACGTCGCGAACGTAGAAAATAAGCACTCATCTATTTTATCGCGAAGTGATTGAGGATTTTTCCACACATGGTACTCTCCTCATCCAACGCTATCTCACTGCTAATACCTGTTTTGATTTATCCTCGAAACAGGTATTTTTACCTATTCCGGTTTACCTGAACGTATTTGATGCGTAAACCTGATTTCTCTCGGTTCGATCTTGGACGATAAAACTCTATAACGTTTAATTCACAAATCGATACCGGCAGTTATCTTTTAAGATCAAAATATTGCTTAAATTTAACTAACAGAAAATAAAAAACCAAGTTTATCCAACTTGGTTTTCGCTATACGGTTACCCGTTTTGGTATGACAGTCTGATTATTTTACAGAATCTTTTAATGCTTTACCTGCAACGAAGGCCGGCACTTTAGACGCCGCAATTTTAATTTCAGCGCCGGTTTGCGGATTGCGTCCCGTACGTTCTTTACGTGAATTTACCTTGAATGTACCAAAGCCAATTAATTGTACCTGATCGCCCGCTTTCAAACTTTCTGTAATTGCATCTAATGTTGCTTCCAACGCCGCTTTAGCTTGTTTCTTGTTTAACTCCGCAGCACTTGCAATTGCATCAATTAAATCTGTTTTGTTCATAAATTAGTACCTTCTATAATTTCTATTAGATCTGATATTACGTGGGTCGATTGTACCCGATAACCTATAATCACTGTAATTACAGTGATACCAGCATAATCTAAG
This sequence comes from Actinobacillus seminis, assembly GCF_002263215.1. Classification (GTDB taxonomy): domain Bacteria; phylum Pseudomonadota; class Gammaproteobacteria; order Enterobacterales; family Pasteurellaceae; genus Actinobacillus_B; species Actinobacillus_B seminis. The sequence goes on along the minus strand of NZ_NLFK01000004.1, from coordinate 71,195 downwards.
TTACCAATAAATCAAAGCAATATATGTGAAAATTGCTAGCAAAATCACATTATTGCTCAATTTCTATCCCGATATTTGAGATTTTCTCCTGTCGCAACTCATTTTTCAGCCCTAAAATCAAGGCAGTATCCCGCTCTTCACAATCTTTTAGTGCGCGATAAATCTGCCATTGAATATCCAATTCCTGCTGAATTTCTTCCGTCTCTTTAAGCGCCTGTTCCGAAAGCGCCTCACCCTTTTGCATTTCCAACGCCGTCGCCACAGTTTGCAAAGACAAAAGACTTAATTTCACCGCCTGATCCAGCGTTGAACCGGCAATAATACCATGCACTAATTCCGCCAGCCCCTCGCAAGCATCAATTGCCGGCAACACGCCGAAAAACGTATAATCATTCACATTCGGAATAATAGCTTCCAGTTTTTCCAACTGGTTTTCAAAATTAATCTTCACGCCTTTAACCGTCAGCTGCTCCCACACCAAATTTAAAATATTATGGTAGGTTTTCACCGCTTGCGGATGTTGCTCCGTTACCTGACAAAACATCACAAAATTCGGATACATCCGTTCGCACAAGCATGCCATAAAGGTCAAATGTTGCCAAGATTGTAAATTTCCCAAACGTTTATGAATTGGATTTCGCATAAAAAACCACCGCTCTTATTTATGATAAACTTGAGAATATTGATGAATAGCCTCCACAAAAACGTGCGGACTGATTTCCGGTACATCTTGATGGATCCCATGCCCCAAATTAAACACATGACCGCTGCCCTGTCCAAAATCTGCCAAAATTTGTTTGACTTCCTGCTCAATACGCAATGGTGATGCATATAACACTGACGGATCCATATTACCTTGCAACGCCACTTTATGCCCGACACGCGCTTTCGCCTCGGCTAAATTCACAGTCCAATCCAGCCCAAGCGCATCACAGCCCGTATCCGCCATCGCTTCCAACCACAAGCCGCCTCCTTTGGTAAACAACGTCACCGGCACGCGGCGACCATCATTTTCGCGAATTAAGCCTTCAACAATTTTGTGCATATATTGCAAAGAAAAATCAAGATATTCCCGATGTCCCAACACGCCGCCCCAAGTATCAAATACCATCACCGCCTGCGCGCCTGCTTTAATTTGTGCATTTAAATACAAAATAACCGACGCTGCCAATTTCTCTAACAATTGGTGCAATAGCCTAGGTTCGGCATATAACATTTTCTTGATTTTCGTAAAGGCTTTACTGCTCCCGCCTTCCACCATATAGGTTGCCAAGGTCCAAGGGCTGCCGGAAAAACCAATCAGCGGTACCTCGCCTTTCAGCTCACGATGGATAGTTCGCACCGCATTCATCACATACTGCAATTCCTGCTCCGGATCCGGAATCGGCAAATTATCCACCGCACTTTGGCTATCAATTACGCGTTCAAATCGCGGACCTTCACCGCTGCCAAAACTTAGCCCCAATCCCATCGCATCCGGAATGGTTAAAATATCGGAAAATAAAATTGCCGCATCAAGTGCATAGCGACGCAAGGGTTGCAATGTCACCTCACAAGCCAAATCCGCATTGCGACACAACGACATAAAATCGCCCGCTTGTGCGCGAGTCGCTTTATACTCGGGCAAATAACGCCCCGCTTGGCGCATCATCCACACCGGCGTCATATCCACCGGCCGGCGCAATAAGGCTCGTAAATAGCGATCGTTTTTTAATATGCTCATTATATTTCCTTAGTGATTACTCAATTATGTCCGGATTTAGCGTATTCATCAACACACAACGCTAACATCGCCTCGCCTGAATGAATTTTAACGCAATAGTTCTCGGTGGCGACTTCCGGCAACGGCGCATTATAACGAAACCATTTGGCATCATAAACAGGATTTTTACTCCCTTGTTTATTTTAAATCATTCTCTCTACAGAAAGTCCTTGAAAAAAAAATAAAATAGGGGAAATTTTCGCCTTTTAAAGGCGTAAAAAATAAGGGAAAACTATTTCACATTATTGTCTATGTCTGTCGCCAATACGCTCTGCCAATCTCGGCAAAATAGTCGTCGATAGAATGACTCATAATATAACCAACAACCACTCTCAATAAAGGATAGCAATATGGAATACAATCGCATTGTCAAAGCGATGCTTGTCGCAGGATTCGCATTGAATGTAAATATAGCTTTAGCTGCTGAAGCGCTTAAAATAAAAACAGAAGATTTCACTACTTCACAAAGAAGCAATAGAACAGATTTATACGATAAAACTAAAATCGCTAATGAAGATAAATTTGGTGAGGCAAAAGATGAATCAATTTTCCTTGCTGATGAAGAAAATAAAGCGGGTAGTAATGCAAAAACACAAATACAATACAATTACAACACAGCTGTCGGTTCTCGAGCCGTAGCTGGGGGAACGGGAAATACAGCTATCGGCTTTGCGACTATTGCCGGATCAAATTCACAAAACGACAACTCGCAAGCCACTGCTATCGGTTACCGCTCCTTTGCACAAGGTAAAGAATCCACCGCAGTGGGGAACGACGCCGTCGCATGGGGACACGGAGCTATTTCCATCGGTTCCGATAACATACCATCCGGTAAATATAACCGCCCTTTATCGTTTGATACTTGGCTTTTATTTAGACATGACCGTGAGAATTTTAACTATACCACAGATTATTTAGTAATAAAATATGATAACGATATGGATAAAAATATAGGCGAAAGAAATAAAAAAATACAAGACTATTTTAAAACTCGAAGAAATGCCGACGAATTTAAAGATGAATATCAAGAATATTTAAAAGACTGGGATAAACAACAAAATAAGGTTATCAATGGTTCTGCAAACACGGACGGTAAGGATCCAACCCGTACGCACACTTGGCGCGGGGGCAAGGGGCGATTGCTTTGGGCTCGCGTTCCATTGCTTTTGATGACTTCACCACTGCAGTAGGGACACTCGCCATCGCCCGCGGCAAGCATTCTACCGCTATTGGCTCAGGTACGCTTGCATACGGGGAAAAATCCTTAGCCATTGGTAACGAAGCCTACGTCTACTACGACAACGGTATCGCCATCGGGAATAATGTGCAAGCATTAAGTGATCAATCTATGGTGTACGGTCGCGACGCTTATGCCGCCGGAAAGGGTCGCTTGCCATTGGTTCTTATGCTTCCGCGAATGTGGCACTTAGCGATGACTATTGGAAATTATTGAATATTTATGAAGGTGAATCGGATTACCTCACGCTGAATCAATTCCTAAATCAAAATTTACCTGAAGCATTAGCTAAAGAGAATGTTCAAAGTTGGTTCAAGCCGAAAATGGAACTACAAGAAGGTTCGGGCGAATACAAGATCATACAAGCCAAAAATGCAAACGTTAAAATACTGGCAGACGGTTCATCGTCATATGATATGGAATATCTCGGTAACACACAAATACCAAAACGAATCGACTATTCGAAAGGTTATGTAAACAATGGAGCAATCGCAATTGGGTCTTATGTCACCGCACGAGGGGATAACTCTCTTGCTATAGGACGATTTGCCTTTGCACGTGATGACCGTGCGTTTGCTATCGGACAAGGCGCCTATGGCGGTGGGCGTGAATCTTTTGCTATTGGTTACGGTACAAAAGCCATTGGCCCACTTTCCGTTGCATTAGGCGCATTGTCGCGTGCTGAAGGGATTAACTCTTTCGCCATTGGGGGATACTCTTCCGCTTATGGAAATAATGCGATGGTTATTGGTTATAAAGCCACTTCTGAAGAAGGGCGTTATGTAGTTGATAACGATAACAAATCTCCCGATAGAAAAACGAAGCAAAAATTTGAAGCCATTGAAAACACTCTCGCTATTGGTAACTATTCCAATGTGAATAAGTCAAATTCTATCGCACTTGGATTTAAATCAAAAACGGACTACAACCCCGATGATTTAAAAAACAAGGCTACACACCAAAAGGCTCCTTCTCTATTCCATCGTCTATCGGGGCGGGGGTATTGTCCGTTGGGGTGAAAGGTTCAGAACGCCGCATTTCTAACGTCGCGCCGGGCTACCTCGACACCGACGCGGTCAACGTCTCCCAACTCAAAGCCTTGGAAGATAAAATGACCATGTCTTTCGATGAAAACAACATCAGCATGCCATACATTTCCATTAAAGACGACGGCAAAAACTACGCTAAAGAAGAGCAAGACTTCAAAACTTGGGTCAAACTCAAAGCGATGGAATTACAAATTGAAAACCGTGAGAAAAACAATGGAGAAACATTTGATCCTGAATTTAAAAAAGAATTAACCAAAAAAATTGAAGAAATTCAAAAAAATAATTCGGATTATAATAATACAGACCAATTACTATCAGAAATTAAAGATCGCATAACCAAAAAAGATGAAATAGAGAAAAAAGGGAAAAATGGCGTAGAAGCCACGCCTGAAGAAAAACGCGAGCAATTTGATAAAATCACCAAACAAATTGAAGAGAATAAGAAGATTTTATTAGCTGGAAAAGGAATTTTATCTAAACAAGAAAAAGACGAGTTGAAAAATACCAACTGGCAAGGCAATAAAGCAGAAGGGAAAAATTCCATCGCTATTGGTTACAAAGCGATGACAGACAACAATGCGGAAAATTCCGTCGCTGTAGGGAATATGTCTGAAGCCAAAGAAGCGAAGGTTTTTTCTGTAGGTTCTGACAGCTTGAAACGACGTGTGGTAAATGTGGAGAAAGGGAAAATTGATACAGCCTCCTACGGCGCTATTAACGGTTCACAACTTTATGCCTTGGCAAGCAAAATTGGGCTAACCGTGAATGGAGCAACCGGCGGAACCGGAAATACTCAAAATAATACCGACTTCGGCGATCTCGGCATTACACTGACTTCTGTTAAAAATAATAATAGTGCGAATACCGGTGGAACAGGAACGGCTCCCGGCAATGGCGTAACCAATGAAAGCACCATAAAAAATAAACCAACGACCATTAAAGAAGCTATTGAATCGTTAGATAAAGTAATTGCTAGCGTTATGTCTAAAGAGAGTTACATTGAATTTGAAGGCAATTCAAGCAATGGAACTGCAACAGCACCTCAACCAGCCGGTACTACTGCGCAAAACGCCGGCGATAAAGTGCGTGTTTCCCTTGGCAAGACCTTAAAATTACAAGGCGAGGGAACGGAAACAATTAATAAATTTGCCGGCGATAATATCCGCGTAGTGAAAAAAGCGAATGGAGCTGACGGCAAAGATGCTACGCTTGAAATTAAATTGGCAAAAGATTTGAAAAACCTTGACACTGTTACCATTGGTGGCAATCAAATGACAGGAGGAAATACCACCACACAAGGCAACGGCAAACAAACCGTATTGACTTCTGAAAAAATTGAGATTGGTAAAGCGCTGAATGGCAATGCCGGTAGCGGTAGCACAAACAACAAAGCGCCGATTACTTTGGACACAACTCAAAAAGACAGTCCAAAAATTGAATTCGCCACGACAGATAAAAACGGTAAAAAACAAGGTACAGGGCAAATCTCAGGATTAAAAGACATTTCTGATGAAGAGGCTAAAAAAGACCCGACTCTCGCAACCAATGTAAAATTTGTTCAAGATGAGGTGAAAAAATCTGGTGATGAACTCAAAAAAACAATTGAAAAAACAAAGAAGAACTAACTAAAAATTTAGAGGAGCATAAAAAAGATACAAAAAACAAATTGATGATCTTTCTAAAAAATTTGATGATACCAAAACGGAGTTAGATCAAAAATTCGAAACCAATAAAGAAGAGTTAAACAAACAACTTGAAACGACTAAAAAAGAATTTAATGACAAAATCAAAGTCATGAATGATGCGAAACCGTTTGATTATTACACTGAAGACGGTAAAAAAATCGTGAAAGTGAAAGAAAATAAAGACGGCAAAGACATCTACAAATTCTATGAAGCTAAAGAAGATGGTAGTAAAGGCGACAAAGAAGTTGCTATTGAGTAAGTCGTGATTAAAGCCGAACCGACAGATCAAGCAATGAAGATCACCAACGTCAAAGAGGGAGATCTTAAAGCGGGGTCAACGGATGCCGTCAACGCAGGACAATTATTCACCGCCACAGGCATGAATCCGAATCCGGCATTATCGACTGAAGATGCCTTGAAAAAACAACAAGAAAGTGCAGAGAAATTAAGCGCTGCGAAGAAAAAATATGAAGAGCTCGTAAAACAAAAAACTAATAACAAGGAAGAACTCAACAAAGCAATTGAGGGTATTTTTGAAGCGGAGAAAAACGATACGCCGAAGTACGTGTTTGCCGACGGTAAAGATGGGCAATATGGTGGAAAAGGCAAAGATGGCAAAACAAACAACACCGGGGCAACAGGGTTGACAGCAAAAGACGGCTTAAACGGATTAAATCCGAACGACAAAGCTAATGCTATTCGCAACGGTGAAGCCGGCACCTTGGTCTACACCAATGAGAAAGGCGAGCGTTTAGTGAAAGGCAACGATGGTAAATACTATAAAGCCGGTGATGTAAGAAAAGATGGCTTGGTAAGACCGAATGCCGAAGCACAAACAGCCCAACTTTCCCTTGTCAATACAAACGGTGAATCCGCGGGCAATGCTATTGCGTTAAATAATTTGAAATCCGCTTTAGGGCTTGATGATAAAAAAGAGAATGCTGAGCAAGAAAAACAAGAAATTGAAAAACTTGAGAAAGAAATTGCAACAGCAAAAGCTGACGTGAAAACGAAACAACAAGAAGCGGAAAAACTGAAAGCCGAGCTGGAGAAAACGCAAACACCGAAAGGGATCAACGGTGGCGTGGACACCGCTAAAGCGGGGTTAAATTTCAAAGGCAATCAAGGGGAAATGATTCACAAAGCCCTGACTGAAACTCTTGAGATTGTCGGCTTTGGTCGCGAAAAAGATCAAAAAGTCTTCATTGGTACTGAAAATAACATTGATGTCGCTGGCAAAGACGGTAAGTTAGTTGTGACGCTAAATCAAGATTTGAAAGGCATGAACACTTTTGAAACCAAAGATGAAGATGGCAAAAAATCAATTTTAGATAAAAGCGGTTTACGTGTGGTGGATGGTAGCAATATTGGCATTCATAATGCGGATGGCGTGCATGTCGGTTCAAAAGGCAACGACGGTTATCTTGACCCTGACCAACCAAAAGCCAGCTTCACAAAAGATGGCGTTGAGATTGTCGGCAAAGATAAACAGACCGCTAAATATGGCGTGGACGATATTAAGCTTGATGATAAAAAAGGCAATAGTGTGACGATCGGTCGCGCCGGCACAACGCTCAAGGATGATAAAGGTCATACTGCCGGCTATAAAGTGGATGGTGCAACGTTGAAAGACAAACAAGGCAATGAAAGCATACAAAATGCAAATGGGCTGACCGTGAAAGACGATAAAGACCACACTGCCACTCATGCAGCCGCAAGTTCTACCTTGCATGATGGCAAAGGCAATACCGCTACGCACAGTGCAGTTGCAACAACCTTGAAAGATAACGAGGGCAACGCTACTACGCACACAGCAAAAGGGTCTACAGTCTCAAATAAAGAGGGTGATTCTGCTCAGTATGGGGCAAATAAAGTCACGATGAAAGATAAGAACAGTAAGGAAAATGTAGTGATTGATGCGGCAAAAGGCACAATGCAAATCGGCGATAAAATTACCCTTAATGGTAATAAAGGCCACCTCACTGTGCCGGATGTGACTCCACAAACTCCCGGTAATGCAGTTGTCAATAAGAATTATGTCGATATAAAAACAAACGATTTGCAAAATCAATTGAATGTGTCGAATAAGGAATTACGTGCCGGTGTCGCAGCCGCGATGGCGATGGGCAGTTTGTATAAACCGTCATTACCGGGTAAATCAACCTTGTCTGTTGGTGTAGGAACGTACAAAGGAGAAAATGCTGTAGCTGTAGGTTATTCTAAATTATCAGATAACGCTAAATTTGGGCTTAACGTTTCCTTTAGTAGCAACTCTGTTGGCGATAAAGGCGGAGCAGCAAGTATTGGTTATCAATGGTAAACAGGAATAAGAAATAAAAAAATTGCCCTAGCGGAATACGCCGGGGCAATTTTTTATTTGACTTTGCAAGAAGTAAAGTTATACATAACAATGTATCACTAAATAATACAATATGAGTGAGATATTAACCGAGAGTAAGGAGAGGCTGAATTTTGGCTTATCGAAAGATAAGGGCTTTGTCAGCCATATACAATATGAATATAAGATTACAAGTGAAGCAATGGGGCAATAGTAAAGCAATCCGTTTACCAAAGGATTTTACTAATGCTATGAATTTAAATATGGGGGACTTTTTAGAACCGGAAAAAATTAACGTTAGATGAACGCATTGTAGTGACCTCATCTAAAGAATTACCCGTCATTCCAGAATGGGATTTATTTACGCCAATAGGACGTGAAATTTAATGGATAAACACAATTTTAAAAGATTAGTAAAAATGCCCCAAATTGGGGTTAACGGGCGAACCGACCTGTCGCCCTCCGTCAGGGAATTTTTTACCATGAATTGATTAACATCTTTAAATAGTTTAACGCTTCTTTTAAAAATGAAATGGTATCAGCAAATAATTGGTTAATGATGTGTTGAATCGCCCCACTTGGATTTTGCAAAAAATAACGTAATTCTTGCTTATACATAAAATATAACGCACAAATGACCATTAACCCCGTTATCGTACAAATTAATCGTTCATGCTCGCCGCTTTTCCATAAATTAAGTGTTTTCTTCCGTCTTGTAGGAAAGAAAAGCGGAATACCGGAAGGATTAGGCAGATCAAAAATAAGATGCAAGAAAACCCCTAGAATAAATGAAATAACGTATATCCAATTTAATGAATAAGCAAAATAACCATAGAGAGAAAGAGAAAATGCGAACACCCAAAACAACGTCCAATGCGTATAAGTTCTATGTTTTATGATAGATTTTCTCATCATCTTTTTTTTATCAAACCATGAGATCTCTAAAAAATCAGGTGCATTAGCCCCTTTATATGCACAATAACTTATCATTATTGAAGAAAGTAAATTGAAATTTAAAAACTTATAACTAATACAACCTAATAAAATACCTAATTGAATCCCTGTAACATTATGTCCTAATTTCATCATCTATTTATTACTGCCTTATATTAGAACTACCTTATATTCGATCTCGCTGTATTTTTATCTTTAGTGCAAAAACCTCTTTTCTTCAACAGCACAAGTAAAATAGTGGATAAAAAGTGATTTAAAGCCCGTAATATAAGGCTTTAAAGCACTTTTTTATGTTTTGTGCAGATGGCTTGTGCGCAAGCATAGGCGGAACTCCAAGCCCATTGGAAATTGTACCCACCCAACCGACCGGTCACATCCAGCACTTCGCCGATAAAATACAATCCGCTAACTCGTTGTGCCTCCATGGTTTTAGAGGAAATCTCTTGCGTATCCACGCCCCCCATAGTCACCTCGGCGGTACGATATCCCTCGGTTCCGTTCGGCGTGATTTGCCAATGATGGATTTGCAGATCCAATGCCGCCAATTGGGCGTTGGAAAGCTGCGCTAAGATGTCATCCTGTAACAGCCCCCGTTCAATCCAAAGCTCCAACAAACGACTTGGTAAAATACGCGATAATGCGGTCTTTAGGCGTAATTTCGGCGAGGTTGTGCGCAAGTTTTGGATAAATTCCACCACATTCATATGTGGCAAACAATCCACTTCCAGCGATTCATTCAACTGCCAATAATTAGAAATTTGCAAGATTGCCGGTCCGGAAATACCGCGATGGGTGAATAATAAATTATTGCTAAAAATTTGACCGCACTTCGCTTTCACACTGACAGGCAAAGCGACGCCGGAAAGTGCGGTATAACATTTGTCTTTTTCGCGACAAGTAAAGGGGACTAATGAGGCGCGTGGCGCAATCACATTTAACCCGAATTGCCGTGCCACTTGGTAACCAAAAGGCGTTGCCCCCAAACCCGCCATAGACAAACCGCCGCTGGCAATCACTAGACTGTGGCAATGCCATTGCACACCGTTCGCTTTTAATGCAAAGCGCGCCGAGGCATTATCAGCGACCAATTCCACCCGTTCAATTTGCTGACGCAGTTGGATATTTACCTGATATTGCGCGCAACTGTCCGCTAACATGGCGACAATTTCTTCTGCGCCCTTGTCACAAAATAATTGCCCCGATTCTTTTTCATGGTAAGCAATGCCACGCTCTGCCACGCGGGCGATAAAATCCCATTGATTAAAACGTGCCAACGCGGATTTCACAAAATGGGGATTTTGCGATAAATAATGCTGCGGACCGACGTCTAAATTGGTGAAGTTACAAAAACCGCCGCCGGACATCAAAATTTTGCGTCCCACTTTTTTGCCATTATCCAAAATCGTCACTTGCATACCCGCTTTTGCCATTTCACCGGCACAAAACAAGCCTGCCGCGCCGGCGCCAATGATGATTACTTGCGAAAAATTGGTCATGATACAGAGTTCCTTGCCATGAAATTAAGGGGAAGTGGACGATTGTAACATTTTTATACTTTTCATGCGCTGAATAATCATGCGCCGATCCGCTTGCGAGTTTCCGCTGTCCAAGATGTTTTGCCACAAGCTCAAGGCTCGTGCATAATCCTGTTGCTTATACGCTTCTGCCGCCAATAAAGACAAGGCGGAGATTTCCTGCGGATCTTGCTGCAAGATAACGTCTATCAATTGGCTGACTTTCGGTGTGATGCGCTCGCCTGCTTGATAATACAGTGCACTTGCCGCCAACCCTAAAATATTGGCTTTCGATCCCTCCAATTTTTCCGCATTGGAAAAACTTATCAACGCGCTGTCCCATTCGTTCGCTTGCATATACGCCCGCCCCAATAACAACCACAACTTGGCATCATTCGGATCTTGACGCAATTGTTGTTGAATTTTTTCGATATATTCTTGATTATCGCCGCTTAAATTTGCCATCACTGCTTTTTGTTTTTGCTCCCAATATGCCTGTTTGCCCAGCAATACGTCGCTATAACGCGACAGCGCCACATACCAAATGAGCGGAATACCAATCAGCACGCTTGCCAAGGCAACTTTCGTGCCGAAACTGACCGCACTTTTATCTTGTGCAAAGGAAAAGTGCGGTTGATTTTCCAAGTATTTTTCATCTTGCAACAAACGTTGGCTTAATTCTGTCGCCAATTCGCGGCTCGGTTGCTGCGCCATTTGTTGCTGATAAAGTGCGATATTTTGTTGTTGGCGATAATTATGTTGCGGCTTAATTGAGCTTGCCATTGGCAACCATAACAAAAGCAAAATTAAAACAATAAAAATCACCACGCCAGCCAATAATAAATTCATTTCTTCTCTTCCTTCGTCGCCAGCAGGCTTGCCAATTGCTGCTGTTGTTGCATACTTAAGGGTAAAACGCAATGACGACTACGCCCTTGGCTGTATTGCCAAATGCCGATAGCAGCGGCGCCAAATAATAAGATCGGCAGCAACCACAACGCGGCGGTAGACCAATTAAAAGGCGGATTGTAGCGAACAAAATTGCCGAAACGATCGGTCATGTGGTGCATGATCTCATCGTTACTTTTTCCGTCATTGACCATGTTATACACTTCAAGGCGCAAATCATAGGCAATCGGCGAATTGGATTCCACCAAATTTTGATTTTGGCACTGCGGGCAACGCAAGGATTTAGCCAATTCCACCGCGCGCAGGCGATCGGCGTCATTGTGAAATGAAAAAGTATCCACCATCTCCGCTTGCGCGCTCAAGGCGAAAAAAATCAAGCTAAAAATAATCTTTTTCATGGGGTTAATTCTTTAATTTTAGGAAGAAATTCTTGTTGCCATACGGTGTCATTCAGCTCACCGACATAACGATATTGAATGACACCATGTTGATCCACTAAATAGCTTTCCGGCGCACCGTCCACGCCTAATTTCAGGGCTAATTCGCCTTTTCCGTCGTTGATCACCAAGCTAAACGGATTGCCGGTTTTGTTCAACATTTCCAGCGCATTTTGCACTTTATCACGATAATTCAGCCCAACAATGCTGACATTTTGTGCCGCCAATTGCATCAAAAACGGATGTTCCCGCTTGCAATATTCGCACCAACTTCCCCATACATTGATCAAAAATAGGGTTTTCGGCAAATCTTTGTTGCTCAAGGTGCGCGAAGAATCCAATAAATCCGATTGGTAAAATTCCGGTACCGGTTTGCCAATCAACGCCGAGGCGATTTGTTTCGGATCTTGGCGCAGACCGAATAATAACGCGATACAAACTAACATTATCCCGACTAAGGGTAAAAAAACTAAGCGTGATCTTTTCATGTGCTTTTCCGTTGTTTTAAGCCAAATGCCGCCAAAAGCGCGCCCAATGCCATCATAATACCGCCCAACCAAAGCCAGCGTACGAAAGGTTTGTAATGCAATCTAAAAGCAAACTCGCCGCCGCTTAATTTATCGCCCATCACGATATAAATATCGCCCAGCCAGCCCCAATGAATGCCCACTTCCGACATATTCATGGTACGCACGTCATAATAGCGACGTTCGGGATAAAGTGCGGTCACTTTTTGTTGATTCTTATAAATCTCAAAATGGGCTTTTTCGGCGGTATAATTAGCGCCAATTTCATGTTTAAAACCTAAATAGTGAAATTCATATCCGTTTAAGGTTTGGCTTTGATTTGGTGCTAAACGCACGCCGATTTCGCTGCCATAATAACTCGACATCACTGCGCCAATCACCGTCACCGCCACGCCGCAATGCGCAACGATCATGCCCAAATAACGTAAATTCATCTTATGCCGGCGAATGCACAACATGGTAAAAATCAACCAAAAGGAAAGAGCCGTAAACACAAACGCCATAGCATTAAAGGGTAAAATTGGGTTTTGTTGACGTTGTAAATCAATTAACGCATAGCTTAAACCCAAAGCGGGAAAAAGCAAGATTGTGCGTTTTAGCCATAAAGTGCGGTTGATTTTTTGCCATTTTGCTGAAAATACCCACCACATTGCCAATAATGCCAACGCCACCAGCGGCAGAAAAATACGATTAAAATAGGGTGCGCCGACGGAAATGGCTCCTCGACCGAGTAGGCTAAACAACATGGGATAAAAGGTTCCGATGAAGACGCTGACGGTAGCTACGGTAAATAAGACGTTGGCAAGTAACATCAGTGTTTCTTTAGAAATTAACGAAAAATGCACCGCGCTTGATTGAATATTGACCTTTAAGGCGAATACGGTTAACGCGCTGACCATAAGTAAGAAAAATAAGATCAACAGTGCAATGCCGCGTTCGCTATCCATGGCGAAAGCGTGGACGGAAGTTAATATGCCTGAACGCACGATAAAAGTACCGAGCAAGCTAAAGGCGAACGTGAACAAGGAAAATAAAATGGTCCAGTAATAATAAATGCCGCGCTGTTCGCTGACGGAAAGGCTGTGCAATAAAGCCAGTCCCAATAACCAAGGTAGCAAAGAGGCATTTTCCACCGGATCCCAAAACCACCAGCCACCCCAGCCTAATTCATAATATGCCCACCAAGATCCCAGCATGATGCCTAAGGTTAAAAAAAACCATGAGCCAAGTACCCAAAGACGCATCCAGCGCGCAACAGCGGCATCAAAATAACCGCTGAATAATGCTGCCACGGTTAAGGCAAAATTCACCGCAAATCCGACATAGCCCAAATACAAGAGCGGCGGGTGAAAAATTAAGCCGACATCTTGCAACATGGGGTTTAAATCCCGTCCTTCGGTGACAATAGGAAATTGTCGCTCAAAAGGATTGGAAAAAAACAGAATAAATAAGCAAAAACCGAAACAGATGGCGCCTAAAATCCCCAAGGTACGCGCCGCAATAACAGGGTCGATTTTAGGGCTAAAATACGCAAACGCCATCACCCAAATGCTCAAGGCAAATAGCCAAAACAACATGGAACCTTCATGTCCGCCCCAAGTTGCGGCGATTTTAAAAAAGATCGGCAATTGAGAATTGGAATGGTGCGCCACATACGCCACAGAGAAATCATCTACGGCAAAAGCATAGGCAAGGCAGATAATGGAAATCGTGGTAAACAGCCCAAATACATAGCTCAAATTCCACGTCAATCGCATCCATCCCTGCCGGCGTCGATAAATCGCCCAATGCGGAATCAGCGCTAATATGCCACTGCTGACAAAAGCAAAAATAAGGGCTATAAAACCAAGCTCAGGGATCATTGCCATTCCTTTTCTGTAGATAAAAATAAGGCAGGCGTATCATTGCGCCCGCCTGTTTATTTTAACATAAAATTGTTGCTCACATTGCAATTAGGCAAGGGTCATTTGTCCGGCATACAGTACGAAATAACGCAAGCAGAATACCCCGATTAAAGTTAATGCGGCAATCAGTAACATGAAGCCTTTTTTGTGTTTTAGCTGCTCGTTGGCAAAGGCATTGAGTAATAAGGGTAACACAATACCGATACCGACGACGCCAATCCAGAATACACTTGCCCAGAAGCCGCCTAAAAGTGCGGTCTCAAAGGCAATCGTTTTTTGTCCGCCGCCAAGGTATAAACCGAAGAAAAAGGCAAACAACAAGAAGGCTTCCGCCAATACCACCGGAAACTCAAATTTATGCAAAAATGCCATAGATGTTGAGCGGGTGCATTCTTTGGTAAACAACAAGGCACAAACAATCAACGCCGCAATACCGGAAGAAGTTCCGGATGCCAAGAACAAAATCGGCAACACTGGATTATTCAACATTGGATAGCTGACTAAGGCGGATAATAGGAAGCCGGTATAAGCGCCTAAGGCAATGCTACAAAGCAAGGTGACAATTTCGATTAAATTCATAAACTTTGCGGCAATATCGATACCTTTTGCCGCGAAATTTTCCAATTTCGGTACAAAACGTTTCACATAGTTTAATACGACGGTTCTAAAAATAATCGCCAACCACAGGCTCAAAAAGACCATGTACGCTTGGAACAACATCACCCCGACAGACATAATAGAAGTATGACTGTAATTAAACATCAAAAACCAAAACGTCCAAGGGCGCGCCAAGTGGAAAATCAACAATAACAAACCAATCATAATGCTAATTGGCGCCAACCACGCATTACAACGTAAGAAATTGTTTTGTGACAGCTCTTCTCCGGCTAAACCGCTGCGTTTTAAGATCACTGACAACATTGTTGCGCCGGCGGAAATCCCTAATAAAAAGAGATAGATCGCAATGGTATGATCCCAAACCAAAGAAGGAAAGTGAAATGGGCTGTTCATCGTCTAATCTCCCCCGGTTTGGTTGCAGGAACATGGTATAAATTCGGATCCGTACCCAATTCCACTTTAGTGCGATAGGTTTGTACTTGTTTTAATTTCAAGGAAATCGCACTTTGCGGATCGTTAATATCGCCAAAGGTTAAGGCGTGTGTCGGGCAGGATTCAACACAAGCCGGTTGTTTACCTTTTGCCAAGTGAGTATCACGGCAAAAATTACACTTATCGGCAGTTTTATGGATAGGGTGAATAAAACGCACACGATAAGGGCATACCGCAATACAATATTGACATCCGACACAAAGATCTTTATTCACATCCACAATTCCCGTGGATGTATCAATATAAGACGCTCCGGTTGGACAGACACTAACACAAGGTGCATTCGTACAATGTTGACAAGAATGGCGGAAAAATTCGTACCGTGCATTCGGAAATTCGCCATAGGGTTGACTACGAATAATCTCTAAACGAGAAACGCCTTCCGGTACTTGATTGATTTCACGACAAGCCTCCATACAAGCGGTACAACCGATACAAGTGCTTTCATCATGCAGCATGGCATAACGAATCGTTTTTTTCTCCGCCGCCGCACGTTGCGCGACGACATTAGCTGAGGTTCCGGTCATCAGGATCAACACCCCCATGCCCGAAACAAAATTTCGGCGTGTACAAGCTGTCATAGTTAATCCTTTTGTTTTAATGCCGGTGTGGCAGCCAATCCGGACTCTAAACGTTTTTGTTGCTCACCGTGACAATCTACGCAAAGTTTTACTTGCTCTTTCGGTTCAATCCCTTTCATTGCATCACTTTCCGGATGCAGGGTATGGCAACTTGCGCACGGTAATTTCATCGCGTGTACATCATGCGCCCAGAGTTTTTCCTGCAATTTTTTCGGTTGGTGACAAGCAAAACAAACTTGGTTTTGTTCTTCTACCGTGAACATTGGTTTTTTATCGCCAAAAATATCGCTTTGGAAGCGCATCACATCCTTCATGCCGCGACGGTGATCTTCCGAGATATTGCCATGACAACTGACGCAAGTAATGCCTTTCCCGTTATTCGGATTTTTTTCCTGTAAATGTCGACCGTGGAATTTACCAAAATGAAATTCGCCGCCAGATTGCTCGCCATTGCTGTCAAATTTATGGCAGCCGGCACAATACCGATTCGGATCCCGCCGGTTTTCTAAGGTCGGCTCATAAGTGAGCGGTGACAAACTTTCTGTTGCGGCGGCTTTTTCATTTGCCAAACTCGGCAGTGACAACATAAGCAGCCCTACCAGTGCGGTCAATTTTGCTGTTGTTTTTAGTACCACATTCATTTTTCTTCCCTCAAATTTGTTGCTCAAATCAACCGCACTTTATCCATTAAAAGTGCGGTCATTTTTTCTCTATTTTGCCGGAGCATCCAAAATTAAGCCTTTTTCTTTTGCTTCTTTTTCCCATTGAGGCACAATTTCTTTGAGGAATTTTTGTTTATCCGCACGTTCTTTTTCAATATCCACGCCAATCACTTTCCATGCTTTTTCTGCGCTGGAGATATCCGGGTACTGAAGTGGCGTTTTCACACCATGTTTGGTTAAAATCACTGCCAATTTCGCACGTGCATCTGCTGCGCGATCCAAACCGCCGGCAATCACTTTTAAGATCACATCCGGCGCATGGATATGACCGCCGTGACCGGCAGCAGAATAATCCCAACGCCATTGCGCATGACGGATGGATTTTAATGCGTCTTTCATTTCTTCTTCAGTAGCACCTGCATCCCACGCGGCTTTGGCTTCAAAGTGCGCTTTCACCACCTGATCTTCAAGTTGGGTCATCACTTCTTTGATGTCATGTTTATGGGATTCTACAATACCTTGTAATTTTTCTTGACTTTGATCATGACAATTTGCACAAGTGCTTTCAAAGGCATCAAACGGATTGCCAATTTTGTGATCGGTGTAAACTTTACCATCAGCACCTTGCACTTTCGGCATATGGCAATCGATACAAGTTACCCCATTTTTACCATGTACACCCAACATCCAAGTTTCATAGTCCGGGTGTTGTGCTTTTAACATTGGCGCTTTAGAAAGGGCGTGTACCCAGTCTTTAAATTCGATATCGTCGTAGTATTTTTCCATATCCTTCACATCAACTCCGTTATACCATGGAAATACTACGTTGTTAGTGACGTTTTTATCGAAATAGTATTCGACGTGACAGTTGGCACAAATCGCCGCCCGTTGGTCGGTTTTATCCAAGGTGCTGAATTTTTTACCCAAGGCTTCCAAGGCGCGCAAACTGTTTGGACGCGCAATGCGCAACGCCGGTTTCCCTTCTGCAAACTCTTTAGAGGTCGTATCGTGACAGTCGGCACAACCGATTGGGTTTACAATTTCAGAACCGCCTTTCGCCCATTTACCATCAAAATAGCCTTGCTCACCCCATTCTGCCATCAAACGCGGCACATCCGGACCTTTACAAGTCCAACATGCCATTGGTTGCGGACCGGAAGTTTCATCCATCGGCGCCCCAGTACGCAAAATATTGCGCACATCAGTAATCGCATAAAAGTGACCGCGCGGTTTGTTATACTCTTTTGAGAAAGCATAACCTGCCCATAAGACGATAAGGCGAGGATTAACCTCAATTGCCGGCACAATTTCTGTAGATTTTGATGTGGCTTTCCAGCTGTTATATTGGCTTGCGTACCGCTTTGCAAATTTTTCATTTACCGATTCAATCTTGATATCGGTAGGTTTAGCCAGCTGTTCTAGGGCGGGGGCTTTTTCGATCCCTTCCAATTTTATTTCACCATTCTCTGCCAAGGCATTATGCGAAAATGCCGCGATAGCACCGACCACACAAAGAGAAAATAGCGTTTTTTTCAAAATGTTCACAATAATCACTCCAAATTAAGAAATTAACATGCTTAATTATCTTGTTGTGCTACATAAAGGTATTTTATTTATTCCCACAACAAACATAGATGAATTTCATGTTAACAATAGCAGAGGAAAAAGAGTTTTTCTTAATAATTTGATAATTTATTGCTCCCGATCAATATGTTGCTTGAATTATCTTAATAATTATTATTTTACTATACAAAAATAACTCTAAAGAGGTAATTAAATTCTAAACTTTTCAAAAAGTTAAATGATGATAGGAAAATTTACATCGTATACTGAAAATACCTATAAAGTAGTATTATTAAATAAGAGTGCTACATTTTCAGGCATAAAAAGAGCCGCAAATTTCGGCTCTTGGATAATAGGGTAAAATTTAATTATTTTTTCAATTTTGCTTTATAAGTCGGATTCATTAGATTTTCAGCAGAAAGAATATCGTCTAATTCCGCTTCTGTGAGCAATCCTTTCTCTAACACTACTTCACGTACACTGCGCCCTGTGGTTGCACAAATTTTACCCACAATGTCGCCGTTGTGATGACCAATAAATGGATTAAGGTACGTCACAATACCGATAGAGTTAAACACATAGTTTTCACAAATTTCTTTGTTAACAGTGATACCGTCGATACATTTATCGCGTAAGTTCACGCAAGCATTAGTCAAAATATCAATACTTTCAAACATTGCTTGACCAATCACCGGCTCCATGACGTTCAATTGCAATTGGCCAGCTTCGGAAGCAAACGTAATAGTAGTATCATTACCAATAATTTTAAAACAAACTTGGTTTACCACTTCCGGCACGACCGGGTTGACTTTCGCCGGCATAATGGATGAACCTGCTTGTAATTCCGGCAAGTTAATTTCATTCAACCCCGCACGCGGACCGGAAGAAAGTAAACGTAAATCATTACACACTTTAGACAATTTTACCGCAGTTCGTTTTAACGCACCATGCATCATCACATAAGCACCGCAATCGGATGTTGCTTCAATTAAATTTTCCGCATTCACACAAGGTAATCCGGATATCTCAGCCAAATGTTTTACGACTAACTCGGTATAACCTTTCGGTGTATTTAAACCGGTACCGATCGCAGTTGCCCCTAAATTTACTTCAAGCAATAATTCTGCGGTGCGAGTCAAATTGCGTACTTCTTCATCTAACAACACAGAGAAAGCTTTAAATTCTTGCCCAACGGTCATTGGTACCGCATCTTGCAATTGGGTTCGTCCCATTTTTAACACATGGGCAAATTCTTTCGCTTTATTTTCAAATCCTTGTTGTAAATAAAGTACCTTGGTCACCAATTTCATAATACTGTTATACACCGCAATCCGAAAACCGGTTGGATAAGCATCATTCGTAGATTGGCTGGCGTTAACATGATCCATCGGATCTAAATATTGATATTCACCTTTTTTATGTCCTAAAATTTCTAACGCTAAGTTTGCCACCACTTCGTTGGTGTTCATATTAACAGAGGTTCCCGCACCGCCTTGATACACATCAGATGGGAATTGATCCATACATTTACCATCCACCAAAATCGCATCACAGGCTTTAACGATCGCATTAGCAATATCTTCCGGAATAGCGCCTAATTCCCCATTGGCAAGGGCGGTCGCCTTTTTCACCATCACCATACCGCGTACAAATTCGGGAACGTCTGAAATAGTGACATTAGAAATATTAAAATTTTCCACCGCTCTTAATGTGTGAATTCCCCAATAAGCCTCCGCCGGCACTTCGCGTTCGCCCAGTAAATCCACTTCTTTTCTTGTTGTCATCATATATCTCCTTTCACTAGATGGATAAATTTGCAGTAGGTGACATTATAGGCAAGTGACTGAGCAAAAAACGTGATCCCGATCATATTTTCAAGGTCGCTCACCGACTTTAATTTTATGCTATTCATTAGTTTTTTTAGGGCTAACTCTCTTGAAATTTAGAAATAATCCCCCATAACGAACAACAGTCTTATTGAAATAGGAATAACTCATGCCGCTACTAATTTTGTGCTTGATCGCCTTTACTTTTATTTATGCCGAACTGTCCATTATCGTATGGTTCGGATCCACATTGGGCATCATCAACGTGATTTTATTGCTGGTTTTATCCTCCTTTTTCGGCTTATTTTTAATTCGTACCCGTGGCTGGTACACCTTGTTTAACGTGCGTCAACAATTAGCACAAGGCGAATTACCAACCGTCTCCTTGCTGAAATCCGGTTGCCGGATCTTCGCCGGCATTTTATTTTTTATCCCCGGATTTCTTACCGACATTTTAGCGTTGTTATTATTAAGCCCTGTCGGTAGCGGATTGGTACAGCGTTTTATCAGCAAAAAAACGGGAGCATTTCGTTCCAAATTCTTCTTTAAAACTCACCGCACTTATTACTCCAACTACACCGGACAATCTCAAAACAGCGAGATATTTGAAGCGGAATTTGAACGCCGAGTTGATGAAGATAAAAGAGTTAAATAATTTTACTTTTTTCCCTTGAAAGGCAAAAAATATCCCCCATATAGATTTTGCTTTTCGCTAATTTTAACTTTAAGAAGGAAATTAAAATGAATATTCGTCCATTACATGATCGTGTGATTATTAAACGTGAAGAAGTTGAAACCAAATCCGCCGGCGGTATCGTTTTAACCGGTTCGGCAGCTACAAAATCCACTCGCGCCAAAGTATTAGCAGTCGGTAAAGGCCGCATTTTAGACAATGGAAGCATACAACCATTGGATGTTAAAGTGGGCGATACGGTCATTTTCAACGAAAGTTACGGTGTAAAATCAGAGAAAATTGACGGTGAAGAAGTCTTGATCATCTCTGAAAACGATATTTTAGCAATCGTAGAATAATCATAGGCACACAACCTGTGTCTATCAATCTCATATAAATTTAATCACGGACGCCATAGTGTGTCCCTACAGAAATAGAGGAATAAATCAAAATGGCAGCAAAAGACGTAAAATTCGGCAATGATGCTCGCGTAAAAATGTTAGCGGGTGTGAATGTATTAGCAGATGCAGTAAAAGTGACTTTAGGTCCTAAAGGTCGCAACGTTATTTTAGACAAAGCTTTCGGCGCACCAACCATTACCAAAGACGGTGTATCTGTAGCTCGTGAAATTGAATTGGAAGATAAATTTGAAAACATGGGCGCCCAAATGGTGAAAGAAGTCGCTTCTAAAGCTAATGACGCTGCAGGTGACGGTACAACAACCGCAACTGTACTTGCGCAGGCTATCGTCAACGAAGGCTTAAAAGCTGTTGCCGCGGGCATGAACCCAATGGATTTAAAACGCGGTATCGACAAAGCAGTTGCCGCTGTTGTCACTGAATTAAAAGCCCTGTCAAAACCTTGCGAAACCTCAAAAGAAATCGAGCAAGTAGGTACCATTTCAGCAAACTCTGACAACGTCGTGGGTCAATTAATTGCGCAAGCAATGGAAAAAGTGGGCAAAGAAGGGGTTATCACTGTTGAAGACGGTACCGGCCTTGAAGACGAATTGGACGTAGTTGAAGGGATGCAATTCGACCGCGGTTACTTATCCCCATACTTCATCAACAAACCGGAAACCGCAACCGTTGAATTAGACAATCCGTTCATTTTATTAGTGGACAAAAAAATCTCTAATATCCGCGAATTATTACCGGTATTAGAAGGCGTTGCAAAAGCAGGTAAACCACTTCTAATCATTGCGGAAGACGTAGAGGGCGAAGCCTTAGCAACCTTAGTGGTGAACACCATGCGCGGCATCGTAAAAGTTGCAGCAGTGAAAGCTCCGGGCTTTGGCGATCGTCGTAAAGCAATGTTACAAGATATCGCGATTTTAACTGCCGGTACCGTGATCTCTGAAGAAATTGGTATGGAACTTGAAAAAGCCACCTTAGAAGATCTTGGTCAAGCAAAACGCGTTGTGATCAACAAAGATAATACAACCATTATTGACGGCATCGGCGAAGAAGCACAAATTAAAGGTCGTGTGGCTCAAATTCGTCAACAAATTGAAGAAAGCACGTCCGATTATGACCGTGAAAAACTGCAAGAACGCGTAGCGAAACTTGCTGGCGGTGTGGCTGTAATCAAAGTGGGTGCCGCGACTGAAGTGGAAATGAAAGAGAAAAAAGACCGCGTTGAAGATGCATTACACGCTACTCGCGCTGCGGTGGAAGAAGGGGTTGTTGCCGGCGGTGGCGTTGCTTTAATTCGTGCTGCAACTAAAGTGGCTGCAAGCATCAAAGGCGATAACGAAGAACAGAACGTGGGTATCAAACTTGCTCTACGTGCAATGGAAGCACCATTACGCCAGATCGTGGCAAATGCAGGTGAAGAAGCGTCGGTGGTTGCAAGTACGGTGAAAAATGGCGAAGGAAACTTCGGTTACAACGCCGGTACCGAACAATATGGCGACATGATCGAAATGGGTATTTTGGATCCAACTAAAGTAACCCGTTCAGCACTTCAATTCGCTGCATCAATTGCCGGATTGATGATTACCACTGAAGCTATGGTCACTGAATTACCAAAAGAAGATAAAGCAGACCTCGGTGCAGCCGGAATGGGCGGCATGGGAGGTATGGGCGGCATGATGTAATTTCGCCTAACTGCTCAAAGCGCTTAAAAGTGCGGTGGATTTTTAAAATATTTTAAAAAGTCACCGCATTTTTTATGAATTTTATTCATGTAAAATAAAATTTTTTTTCACGCCCTTATTTGTTGTTCAATTCGTAACTGGCTTTGTGCACTTAGATTTTTGTGTATAATATCGACCGTACTTTTCATCTAGGAACACAGCAAATATGAAAAAAAATCTTATTACCACCACAATTCTTCTTACCACAACTCCATTTATCCTCGCGCAAACCGATTCTACGACGGAAAATCTATCCACGATTAATGTCTATTCCGCTTATGCAACGCCGGTAAATCAGGATAAAACCGCTTCTTCCGTGACGGTGTTAACGGAAAAAGAGTTTGCCGCTCGTAATGCCTCTTATGTAAGTGATGTACTGAAAACCGTACCGGGTGTAGCAATAGGGGCAAATGGTGGACGAGGTTCGCTAACCAGTTTATTTCTACGTGGCGCTGATTCCAATCATACCACCGTCATTATTGATGGCGTGAGAGCAAATCCAATTAATGGGGATGGCTTTGATTTTGGTGGACTGAGTTTAAGTCATATTGATCGAATTGAAATATTGCGTGGCGAACAATCCGCACTTTGGGGAAGTAATGCATTAGGCGGTGTCATTTACATTACGACAAAAAGCGGGCTTTATAAAGATAAGCCATTTAATGTCGATTTTGACCTAGGTACAGGCTCCCATGGTACTTATGATGGTTCTATGACACTTTCAGGTTATCACAACGGATTTTATTATTCTCTCCATGGAGATAGCCACCGTACTCGTGGAATTTCCGCATTTAGTGAAGATCAATTTCGCTATATGTCATCAGATGGGAAAAAAGAGATTGTTACAGGCAGCGCAACTGAACGAGATAAATTCCATAGTGATAATATTTCAGCCCGTTTTGGCTACGCTGATGAACAAAAAGGGCTTGAGTTATTAGCTTCACACACCAGCAAAACTGGACATTTTGATGATACCGCAAATGGTCGGGCAGAAACCGCTTATGACGATTATACCCGAACTCGTAACGGGTTATTTAAATTGACCGGCTATCTCGGCAATACAAAACAACGCTTTAAACAGCAATTCAGTTTAAGCCGTTTAAAGACAGATATTGATACTTTCGCTTATAGCTTAAACTATAATACCTCTCAATTTGAGAATATGAAACGCGCCAATGATGCAAAACGCCTTAGTGCAAATTATCAATTAGATATTAATTTTGATCGTGAAGGCTCGCTCACTCAAGCAATCAGTCTCTTAGCGAATTATGAGAAATCAAACTATGATGCCAATAATTATATTGATGAGAAAAAACTCATTGAGAAAAGTGCTGCATTGGAATACCGTTTATTTAGCGAAAATGATCATAGTTTATCCATTGGTGGGCGTTACATTGATAATTCGCAATATGAAAATGCGTGGACAGGTCGAATTGCGGGCGCTTATCGTTTATCTCAAAATTTCCGTACTCACGCAAGTTTTGGTAAAGCAATTCAAAATCCAACGTTTATTGAATATTTTGGCTATTTTGGGAATTTTATCGGAAACCCAAATTTGAAACCGGAAAAAAGTATTGGTGGCGATCTTGGTTTATTCATTGAATCCACAGATAAAAAACACAGCCTGGATATTACTTATTTTGCACGGAATGTCGAAAATTTCATTTCAACAAATGCCGCTTGGACACAAGCCATTAATCTTGATGGGAAAACCAAAATTAAAGGCGTGGAAATGGCTTATAACGGTCAATTAACCAATAATCTCACCGCTTATGCCAATTATACTTACACAAATAGTCGCGATAGCCAAAACCAAGATTTGCTACGTCGCCCAAAACATATGGCGAATGCCGGTCTCGCTTACCAAGTAACCGAAAAACTGGGATCCGATATCAATATTTCCCATGTTGGCAAACGCACCGATACTTATTACGACGAAGCAACTCGGACATCATATCGCGCGAAAATGCCATCCTATACCTTAGTCAATTTAGGGGCAAATTATCAAGTGACGAAAAACCTCAATGTTTATGTCAACTTAAATAATCTCTTTGATAAAAAATACGAAAATGTCCTTGGCTATGGGCAAGACGGTCGTAATATTTACGTCGGCTTAAAAGGCAGCTTCTAACCTGGAAAAACGGTGGGCATTTGCTCACCGTTTAATTTTAAGATGAAAAAAACTTTCCCTTTTTTGACCGCACTTTGGCTTTTTTCTGCAACAGTTGAGGCGAACACGGAACAATTTGTTTCACTGACCTTGTGCAGCGATCGCTTGCTGATAGAAATCGCACGCCCAGAGCAAATTGCCGCCATGTCGCCTTACTCAACAAATCCCTTGATGATGTTGGATAAAATTAATCAAGATAAACCGACGCTTGAACCGCGATTAAGCCAATTATTGCCCTATTTGGACAAAACGATTCTGATTAACGAGCGCTTTTATCCGCAATTGGTTACCGCGTTAACGCAACTTAAGGTGAAAATACTGCCGATTAACGATAGCCCCCAAACCGCAGAACAGCTGTTTAAGCTGATTTTGCAGCTGGGGCAGCTCACCGATAACCGTGACAAAGCCGAGCAATTGGTTGCGCAGTTGAAATCGAAAAATTTCCAATTAAATCAAATGGTAAACGACACCTTAATTTTAGCGGATACCGGCGTTGTGGAAAGTAATTTGCCAAATTATCAAACCCTTTTGCAACTTTTAGGCTTAACCCCGTTAAAAACATCCCTGACCGCGCAAAATTTTTCCTTAGAAAAAATCTTATTAAGCCAACCCAATCGGTTAATTTCCTTAACCGATAAACAAGGCTACAGCCAACAAGCAGAGTTATTCCATCATCCTTTGCTAAAAAATTTATTTAAAAATCAAAAAACTGCAACTATTCCTTTAAAATATACCTACTGTTTTGATCATGGTATCTGGCAAGCTGCCGCAAAGATTTATCAGCAACTCAATCAAGATAAGTAGTACACTATAGGGCAGCTTTTAGATAATAAAAATTAGAATATCAAATGAAAATAATGCCATTTAACACCGCACTTTTACTCCTTTTACTGGCAACCATAGGCCTAGCCAGCTGGTACGATCTGCATCAATTTTCTGCCTTAAAAAATGCCGAGGGCGTGCTAACCGATATGCGCCCGCTGGTATTGTGGGATATTCGTCTGCCGCGCATTTTGTTGGCAGTATTCACCGGA
The DNA here is from genome assembly GCF_002263215.1 of Actinobacillus seminis. Taxonomy (GTDB): domain Bacteria; phylum Pseudomonadota; class Gammaproteobacteria; order Enterobacterales; family Pasteurellaceae; genus Actinobacillus_B; species Actinobacillus_B seminis. The sequence goes on along the minus strand of NZ_NLFK01000004.1, from coordinate 45,123 downwards.
GCCAGTTTAGCGATAGCCGGCAATGCCATGCAAGGAGTTTTCCAAAATCCGCTGGCAAGCCCGGGCTTGCTAGGCAGCGCGAATGGCGCAACAACCGCCAGCGTATTTATGCTGTATTATTTTTCCGTACCGTTTTCATTACTCTTAATCGCCGGCGTCTTAGGCGCGTTATTCAGCTTTCTGCCGGTTTACTGGATAGCGAGAAATCGAGGTACCACCATGATGATTTTAAGTGGCATTGCAATCAATATGCTGTTGGGTTCGGCGATTGCCTTATTACTCTCTAACGCCGAAAGTCCTTGGGCGCTAGCGGAGCTTTATCGCTGGTTACAAGGCTCACTTGCTTGGGCAAAATTAGATACCCTATTCATTTCCGTCCCCATTGCTTCAGTCGGTTTATTTTGCCTTTATCAACAACGACACTATCTTGATGTATTAACCTTTGGCGAAGAAACTGCCGCCACCATGGGCATGAACCTCAAACACAGTTTTTTCATCACTACTTTCGGGGTCGCCTTATTGGTTGGCACTACCATTCCGCAAACCGGCACCATCGGATTTATCGGTTTAATCGCCCCGCACGTAGCGCGCATTATCTTGAAAAAACGCCCATCACAACTATATTTAACCGGCGCCCTGATTGGCGCGCTGTTGCTTTTGATAGCAGATCTATGCATTTTGTATCTGCCTTTTTTTTCCCATATTTATATCGGCACACTCACCTCCATTATCGGCGCGCCATTTTTAATTTGGATTTTACTCACGCAACAACGGAGAATGGCAAATGATTAAATTGGAAAACGTCACCCTCGCCTACGGTTTGTCCCACCTCAATTGCCAAATCCCAAAAGGCAAATTAATCGGTATTATGGGCGCTAACGGAGCGGGAAAATCTACCTTACTGAAAAGTATCGCTGGCATTTTGTCGCTGAACGAAGGGAGAATTTGGCTGGCGGATAAGCTCTTATCTCAAATGAGTGCCAAACAACGCAGTGAACAACTGGCTTATCTTGCACAAAATATACCGATTTACTGGGATTTATCCGTTTATGATGTCATTGCCTTAGGCTTACCTTACCCACTAAAAACAGTAGAAGAACAACAAAAAGTGCAGTCAATTTCTACGCAATTTTCGATTACTCATTTACTAAAAAAGCCTTTTCAACAGCTCTCCGGTGGTGAAAAAGCCCGCGTACAATTGGCACGTTGCTGTATCAAAAACACACCGTTGTTACTGGCAGATGAACCTATCGCGCCGCTTGATCCTTACTATCAAATTGACATCATGGAACAACTTAAATCCCTCACGCCGAAACAAACCTGTATTGTCGCCATCCACCACCTTTCCCTTGCTTACCGTTTTTGTGATGAAATTATCCTGTTAGAAAAAGGGACAATCATCGCCCATGGCGCAACGGAATACGTATTAACACCAGAAAATTTAATGCGTGCGTTTTCCATTCAAGCAGAAATTGATCGGGAAAAAAGGGAAATTTATCAGATTAAAAAAGCGCATTTTTCTCAATAAAATGCGCTGTAGTTAATATGATTACTACCGCAACGCAACTAATAAATGTGGAATTACCGCTTGTACAACATGGAAAAAGCTTGGTTTATTTTAACCGTGCGTTTCACTCCGTATAATTTGGCGCCATTATCAACATATAAAAAAACCTTAAAACCACGAAGATTTTAAGGTTTTTTATTTCTCTTTGTTAACATGAGCAAAAGTGCGGTCATTTTTAACCGCACTTTTTTGTTGATTGCATTAACTTAGTGAATAAATACAAAATAAACTGCAATCGCGACGATAAAACGGTAAATTGCAAACGGAATAAACGAAATTCGTTTGATAATATTTAAGAACGTTTTAATTGCAATTAATGCCACAATAAATGCTGTCACAAATCCTACCGCAAACATCGGCAAATCAGCCAGTGTTAAAAAACTTAAACTTTTATACAAATCCAATACGGTCGCCCCCAACATCATTGGTACTGCTAACATAAAGGAATATTCTGCCGCCGCTTGGCGCCCGACGCCCATTAACAACCCGCCGGAAATCGTCGCGCCGGAGCGGGAAAATCCCGGCCACAAGGCTAAACATTGAAATAAACCGATGCTAAAGGCTTGTTTATATGTCATCTGATCCACGCTGTGTGCAGTCACTTTCGGGCGCATTTTTTCAGCAATAATTAATAAAACTCCGCCGACGGTCAACGAATACATCACCATCTCAGGGCTAAATAAGGATTTGATATTTTTATGAAAAATCAGCCCAAGCACCACAGCAGGAATCATCCCCAACAAAATATGCACTAGCTTTAAGTGCGGTTGAGAATAATCCGGTTTTTGCCCAAAATGGATGCCGATTAAACCAAATAATTTACGCCAGAACATCACGACAACCGCAAGAATCGACCCCAACTGGATAATCACTTCAAAGGTTGCCGCTTTTTTCCCTTCAAACCCTAATAGATGACCGACGATAATCATATGACCGGTCGATGAAACCGGTAAAAATTCGGTCAATCCTTCCACAATCCCTAAGATTGCAGCAATTAGTAATTCAGACATAGTGTTCCTCAAAAAAATGAAAAAATCACCGTACTTTTGTGCCAAGCACGATAAATACGGGCGCCATTTTATCTGAATTTGGCACGTTCTTCACCATAAATCCGTTAAATTTTGCACGATACGGTCGCTTAACTTTCTCAACAATCCAACCAAAGTGTGTACATTAAATGCTTTATTTTCAATATGATAAAATGGTTATACTTTGCTATTGTTTAATTAGAAATAAAATCTGAAATTGTCTTTCATTCGACTTTTCGTGACAACGGAAAATAGCTGGTTAAATACCCGTTTCAATATTGTGGTAAGTAATAATAACGGTGTCATGCTTGATGCTAACAACATCATTTTAGGGCTGTAGTAGATTAGCATAGCTGATACTACAGCCCCCAAAGAATTTATCCGGTCTGAAATATAGATTTTCAGTAGCCTAGTTCAATAATGTTTAAAAATTGAGACATTCTTTACACCCAATAAGGAGATCAATACCTATCATATTTAAATATCCCTGCCCTAAAGGACGGGGATATTTAAAATAAAAAAACTCACTGAAAAGGCAAAAGGAAAAATTGATAAGTTAATTCTTTATAAATTAAAAATGAAACATTAGCTAAATTGGCACAAAGAGAAAGGGGAGCTTTACATAAAATTGATTACAGAACTTTCTTTTCTCCGCTATTTGGCGTATGGTTAAAAAAAATACACATTTATCACTAAAATAAGCTTAATGAGGCTGCTTTGAGTTGGGATTTAGGACAGATAAATGATGCCCCGGCAACCGAAATTACAAGGGGCAGAGCATTGCGGTCAATTCTTTTCAGAAAAGCCTTATTGTAGCAACGTTTCTCATTTCGCAGTGCAACAATATGTGGGCTATTCTACGAATCTGAATAAAACCTGTCAATATTTCCTTTAAATTGTGGTAAAAATAACAGTATTACTTCATTTTATTAAAAGGATTATTCAAATGAAACCATTAAATTATATTTTGGGTTTAGATTTAGGAATTGCCTCTGTCGGTTGGGCTGTGGTGGAAATCGATCAAAATGAAAATCCTTTGCGGTTGATTGATTTAGGCGTTCGGACATTTGAACGAGCGGAAGTACCTAAAACGGGAGATTCTCTTGCGTTGGCACGGCGTTTGGCGAGAAGTGGGCGACGTCTGGTTAAACGCCGGGCTTTTCGTTTGTTAAAGGCGAAACGGTTATTAAAACAATCGGGTGTGTTGTCTGCAGGAGATTTTATTTCCGCTTCAACCTTAAAACCTTTGCCTAATAATCCGTGGGAATTGCGCGTGCAAGGTTTAACGAAACGACTAAATCGCACAGAATGGGCGGCAGTACTGTTGCATTTGTTAAAACATCGTGGCTATTTGTCGCAACGTAAAAATGAAAGTAAAACGGATAATAAAGAGTTTGGTGCGTTGTTAAAAGGTGTAAGCGAAAACCGCCAACTTTTGCAAAATCATCAATATGCCACACCGGCGGAAATCGCTATCAAAAAATTCCAACAAGAAGAAGGACATATCCGCAATAAACGAGGCGCTTACAGCCATACTTTCGATCGCAAAGATTTACTCGCAGAATTGACCGCACTTTTTCAAGCACAACGCACGTTAGGTAACATTTATACCGATAAATCGTTGGAACAGGCTTTTGCGGAATTATTGATGTGGCAAAAACCTGCTTTGGCGGGTGAAGCGATTTTGAAAATGTTGGGCAAATGCACCTTTGAGTCAACGGAATATAAAGCGCCGAAAAACAGTTATAGTGCGGAATATTTTGTTTGGTTGACAAAGCTTAATAATTTGCGGATTTTGGAAAATGGTAGTGAACGAGCATTAACCGTTGATGAGCGTAACCAATTAATTAATCAACCTTTTGAAAAAGCGAAGTTGACTTATGCTCAAGTTCGCAAATTGTTGGAGCTATCGGATTTTGCGATTTTTAAAGGTTTACGTTATGGCAAGGAGAATGCTGAAAATACGACCTTGATGGAGATGAAAGCGTGGCACGCTATTCGCAAAGCCTTAGAGAGCAACGGCTTAAAAACGGAGTGGGACGGGTTGAAAACCAAACCTGATTTACTGGATAAAATCGGCGTGGCATTTTCGATTTATAAAACTGATGAGGATATTAGCCAATATCTTGATGGCGAACTGTCGCCCGTTGTCTTGAATGCGTTGTTGGAAAACTTAAATTTCAATAAGTTTATTCAGCTCTCGCTGTTAAGCTTAAGCAAAATATTACCGCGGATGGAACAAGGTTTGCGTTATGACGAGGCATGTAAACAGGTTTATGGCGATCATTATGGTCATAAAGAGAACAAAGAACTGCGGTTCTTACCTCAAATTCCCGCTGCTGAAATCCGTAATCCTGTAGTACTGCGCACGCTTTCACAGGCAAGAAAAGTGATTAACGGTGTGGTACGATTATATGGTTCGCCTGCCCGTGTGCATATTGAAACCGGACGAGAAGTGGGAAAATCTATTAGCGAACGCCACGACATCACCAAACGCCAAGAGGAAAATCGCAATGAACGCGAAAGAGCGGTACAAAAATTTAAAGAATTTTTTCCGGATTTTGCCGGTGAGCCGAAAGCGAAAGATATTCTCAAAATACGTTTGTACGAACAACAACATGGTAAATGTCTTTATTCGGGCAAAGCGTTAGATGTAAATCGCTTATTAGAAAAAGGTTATGTGGAAGTCGATCACACTTTGCCATTTTCGCGCACTTGGGACGACAGTTTTAATAATAAGGTATTGGTACTTGCTAATGAAAACCAAAATAAAGGCAAGCAAACGCCTTATGAGTGGTTACATGGTGCGGACAACTCAGATGCGTGGAGGGAATTTCTCGCACGAGTAAACGGCAGTCGTTTTTCTTATCACAAAAAACAGAAAATTTTGACCAAAAAGTTGGATGATGAGGGTTTTAAAGAGCGCAATTTAAATGATACTCGTTATGTGGCACGTTTTCTTTGTGGCTTTATTGAGGAAAATATGCTGTTACTTGGAAAAGGCAAAAAGCGGGTATTTGCGTCAAATGGTCAAATTACCGCTTTGTTACGTCACCGTTGGGGTCTTAAAAAAGTACGTGAAGATAATGATCGGCATCATGCGGTTGATGCGATTGTGGTGGCTTGTTCTACGTATTCATTGCAAAAGAAAATCACTGATTATGTGCGTTATAAAGAGATGAATGTGTTTAGCGGTGAAAGCATTGATCGGGAAACCGGAGAAGTGATTACGCTTCATTTTCCACAACCTTGGCGATATTTCCGTCAAGAAGTGGAAATTCGCGTTTTTAGCGAAACACCTGCGGAAGATATGGTGATTGCGTTACCTGATCGCCCCGAAGCAAATCATGAATTTATTCAACCGCTCTTTGTTTCGCGTGCGCCAACTCGCAAAATGAGCGGGCAAGGGCATATGGAAACCATCAAATCCGCAAAACGTTTAGATGAGGGTTTGAGTGTTTCTCGAGTACCATTAACGCAGCTGAAGCTAAAAGATCTGGATAATATGGTCAATCGTGAGCGAGAAAAAGCGCTTTATGAGGCATTAAAAGCCCGTTTGGAGCAAGCCAATAATGATCCGGCAAAAGCCTTTGCTGAACCATTCTACAAAAAAGGTGGGCAACCGGTGAAAGCGGTGCGTGTTGAGCAAGTGCAAAAATCGGGTGTACTGGTGCGTCAAGAAAATGGGGTCGCGGATAATGCTTCAATGGTACGCGTTGATGTGTTTATTAAAGGCGGAAAATACTTCCTTGTGCCAATTTATACTTGGCAAGTCGCAAAAGGGATTTTGCCGAATAAGGCGGTAGTAGCAAAGAGAGATGAAGAGGAATGGGAAGTAATGGACGAAAAAGCGCAATTCCAGTTTGCACTTTATCCAAATGATTTAGTTGAAGTTGTAACGAAAAAAGAGCGATTTTTTGGGTATTATGCAGGTTTAGATCGGGCAACTGGAGCTATTAATGTCAAAGAACACGATTTAGAAAGCTCAAAAGGCAAGGCTGGATTGCATCGTGGTATTGGTGTTAAAACGGCAATTTCCGTTCAAAAATACCAAGTAGATGAACTCGGCAAAAACATTCGACCTTGTCGCCGAATGAAACAACGTCCACCTGTTCGTTAATCCCAATCCCTGTTTTCCGTTGAAGACAGGGATTTTTTGTCATTCAAGGAGAAAAAGATGAGCTGGCGAAGTATTTTAATTAGTCATGGCGGAAAATTATCTTTACAACGCCAACAGATGTTAATTCAACAGGACGAAAATGAATTTACCGTTCCTCTGGAAGACATTGCGATTATCGTGATAGAAAGTCGGGAAACGGTGATCACGGTTCCATTATTTTCTGCCCTTGCACAATACGGTATCACGTTGCTGACCTGTGATGAGCAATTTTTACCTTGTGGGCAATGGCTACCTTTTGCTCAATATCACCGCCAATTAAAAACACTCAAATTACAGCTTGAAATGAGCCAACCGCAGAAAAAACAGTTATGGCAAGTGATTATCCAACAGAAAATTCGTAATCAGGCATTTGTGCTAACTCAATCTTATCATGTAAAAGAAGCAAAAATGCTTTATGCTATGGCAAATCAAGTGAAATCAGGTGATAAAGATAATATCGAAGCGCAAGCGGCTTTACTTTATTTTCAAACTGCCTTTGGTAAAGATTTCCGTCGCCGGCAAGAAAACCGGATTAATGCCCATCTAAATTATGCCTATACTGTATTGCGTTCTGCGGTAGCAAGAGCCTTGGTGCAATATGGCTGGTTGCCGACGTTGGGGTTGTTTCATCATAATGAACAAAATCCATTCAATCTTGCTGATGATTTTATTGAACCTTTTCGTCCGTTAGTGGATTTAATGGTATGGCGCTTATGGCAAGAGGGAAAACTTGAAGATGGCTTAACCCCGGCAACGAAGCAACAATTGATCCGCTTATTGCATTATCAAATTGGCATCAATCAGCAAACGTTCAGTGTTCTGGCGGCAATTGATCGTACCATTTCGTCTTTTCAAATCGCATTAATAAGCCGCAATGCCCAACAGTTAAAACTCCCTGAAATGCTACCACTTGAGGAACATGAATATGAATGAGGCAAAATTTATGAGAATGATCGTCTTTTTTGACTTACCGGTTACGACCGCAGCAAAACGCAAAGCTGCCAATCAATTTCGGCAATTTTTGCTTAAAGATGGCTATCAAATGTTACAACTTTCGGTGTATGCCCGTATTGTTCGAGGGCGAGATTCGCTGGAAAAACACCACAAACGTTTATGTGAACATTTACCTGAAGAGGGCGCCATCCGTTGTCTTGAAGTAACGGAAAAGCAATTTGCCGGTATGACGATTTTGTTAGGCGAGTTAAAAATTCAAGAGAAGAAAGTAAATGCCAATCAAATGCTACTTTTTTAGCGATAAAAATAGTATTTGTTACAATTTATGCCTCATTTATTTTGAGCAAAATTTAACCGCTCACATGATTTGATTAACTATTTTATAGACAGAAATTTTTACTAAATTTCAGCAAAAACTTCTTTTTTTACACAAATCTTTTCAAATTTTAACCGCACTTTTTGCTAAATATTTCACGAAAAAGGCATATTTTGAAATAATTTCCTCGATTTTTTTACTAACAAAAATGCGCTGGCGCCTTGAATAATAAGGCACCAGCGCATCGGAATTGTAGCACTGCGAAATGAGAAAGGGAACTACAACACATTGCGCACTTATATGCTAATCGTGAAAATTGTAGCACTGCGAAATGAGAAAGGGAACTACAACAAAACAAACAGATAGAGCGGGCGGGGGAGATTGTAGCACTGCGAAATGAGAAAGGGAACTACAACGCCATTACCACGCAAAAGCCAGCTAATGTCATTGTAGCACTGCGAAATGAGAAAGGGAACTACAACTGCGAGGTGAGAAATGATTATTTGTTTAGAATTGTAGCACTGCGAAATGAGAAAGGGAACTACAACGCAGTGTCTGGTGAATAATATACCCATCTTATTGTAGCACTGCGAAATGAGAAAGGGAACTACAACCCACGAAAGTGTCGGCAAGACGTAGTTTGCATTGTAGCACTGCGAAATGAGAAAGGGAACTACAACTGCTTACGAGTCTTTTGAAAATGCAGTCAAATTGTAGCACTGCGAAATGAGAAAGGGAACTACAACTTTTTCTTTATCCATAGTTAAATCTCCTTTATTATAGCACTGCGAAATGAGAAAGGGAACTACAACTTGCACCATACATTAAAACGCTTGGTAAGCATTGTAGCACTGCGAAATGAGAAAGGGAACTACAACAAACTTAATCGATTCCTCCCGCCTTAATCCATTGTAGCACTGCGAAATGAGAAAGGGAACTACAACAAACCTATTCGCTTATAACCTGTATCTTCAATTGTAGCACTGCGAAATGAGAAAGGGAACTACAACCTTGGGCAATGGTTGGTCGTGAATACCCTAATTGTAGCACTGCGAAATGAGAAAGGGAACTACAACACTTGCCTTTGACTTGAAACAGGGCTTAGAATTGTAGCACTGCGAAATGAGAAAGGGAACTACAACCTTTTTTATTACGTTACAACACATTACATAATTGTAGCACTGCGAAATGAGAAAGGGAACTACAATGCGAAACGCTTATTTACCAAACAACGACACGAAAGGGTTATCACTGTTATGTGTCGAATAAAGCGGTTTGTGTTAATTGCCCGGCCGGACAACCTTGTAGTCAAAGCCAATCCGGTCAAAAACTCATTACACGCCATATTTATCAAGCAAGCGTCGATAGAGCCAATGAAGTAAGGCTAAGCGAAAAAGGAAAAGTGATTTATGCAAGAGGCAAAGAAACCGTAGAACGTAGTTCTGCCCAAAATATCAAGAAGATAGCCCTTGTTATCCGAGCTATTTTATATTGTTTTATGGCTTGGATAAGGGAATATATTGAGGTATATCGCCGAATACTTGGAATGAGCGTTCTAAAATTAGTAGGGCAAGAATATTAGTTTACAAGCCATCAAATACAAAACAACTCCACTATTTTTTATTGATTGTAAAAATAGTGGGGGTTGTCAGCGGTCTGAGGCTGATTACTCAGCCTTTTCCTCATCTTTCTCCAGAAACTTAACCCGCTCAACTTTGGCTTGCTTAATCACGTTATCCGCCACATCCAAAATCGTAATACGCAATCCATCAATTTCACACACCGTACCTTCATCCGGGATCTCCTCCAAATGTTCCAAGATCAATCCGTTAAAGGTACGCGCCTCTTCCGTTTCCAAATGCCAATCGAACACTTTATTCAAATCGCGAATATTGGCGGAACCCTCAATAATCATAGAGCCATCCAGCTGCGGCGTGACTTCATCATCAATAGAGGGCGCAGTCGAGGTCGTAAATTCGCCGACGATTTCCTCCAAAATATCTTCCAAGGTCACCAACCCTTTAATATCGCCATATTCATCCACCACCAAGCCAACCCGCTCTTTATTGTTGCGGAAATTTAATAATTGCGCATTCAACGGAGTACCTTCCGGAATAAAATAGGCTTCATCCACCGCGCGAATTAAGGTTTCTTTAGTAAACTCATTTTTATCCAACATCAAGCGATACGCCTCGCGCACACGCAAAACACCCAGCACTTTTTCATCCATACTGCCTTTATACAACACCACTTTACCATGAGCCGCATGATTTAACTGGCGCATAATCGCTTTCCAGTCATCATCAATATCAATCCCACCAATATCATTACGCGGCACCATAATATCATCCACCGTCACCGCTTCTAAATCCAAAATTGACAACAGCATCTCATGGTGGGCAGCGGGAATAAATTGCGCCGATTGATTAACGATAGCACGCAACTCCTCCGGACTTAGCGAATGCGCTTTCGCTTCCGGGTTTAAACGGAATAATTTCATCAAGCCGCGAATAATCAAGTTCATAAAGAACACTAACGGGCTTAATAATTTCATCAATAGCGCCAAAAAATGGCTGGCAAAAAACGCCACTCTTTCCGGATACAGCGCAGCAATACTTTTCGGGAAAATCTCCGAAAAAATCAGCATCACAAAGGTCAATACACCGGTCGCGATAGCTACCCCAACATCCCCATATAAACGCATCCCGATAATAGTTGCCAACGCCGAGGCAGAAATATTGACCAAGTTATTACAAATTAAGATCAAACTAAGCAAGGTATCGGTTTTTTTCAATAATTTTTCCGCTTTTTTCGCGCCGCGGTGTCCTTTTTCGGCTAAAAAACGCATCCGGTAACGATTGGCGGCAAGCAGCCCGGTTTCAGAACTTGAGAAATAAGCGGAGAGAATAAGTAAAATGACCAGTGCAATCACTAACGAGCTAAGGGGAATCGTATCCAAAATAAAGCAATCCTATATTGATTAATCATCAAAGCGCGGTCATTTTTCGTTGATTTTCAACCGCACTTTACCATAGTTATAGGGCAAACATGACCCGACTGCCAAAATAAGCAACAGTCAGCAGAATCATACCTGAAATGGTATAAACAATCATCTTTTTTCCGCGCCAATATAATTTCCAATGTCCCAGCAACGCAATCCCGAAAATCATCCATGCCATTAACGATAGCCACGCTTTTTGAATATTCTGCGTCGCAAAAAAATCTGCCAAATAAATCGCGCCTGAAACTAAAGTCAACGTTAACAGAATCTCGCCAGTAAGCAATAAACGGAAAAAATGCCGTTCCACGGTCATCAACGGAGGAATAAGCGGCGAAAGTGCCATTTTTTTACTCTTTAATTGATAATCAATCCAACGCAATTGAATAGCATAAAGCGTGGCGATAAAGCAAAGCGCATAAGCAAAAAGCGCCAACCCGATATGAATTAACAACCCCGTATTTTGCGCCAAATGTTGCACAATCGATCCCGGCAATAACGCTTGCAAAATTAAATTGATTATCGCAAAACAATACACAATCGGCAGCAATACCCAAAGGGTATTCACGCGAAATATCATGGCAACCGTCGCCAATCCCGCAATGATCACACTAAGCAACGAACCAACGTCCATCAAAGTAAAACGTTGTCCGCTGAATAAATGATGAATTAACGTATGCAAACTGACAAGATGGCAGATAAGGGCGAAAAGTGCGGTTAAAAAAAAGACATATTGCTTACGTTTCTCCATTCTCCCACTGCTATGCGCTTTCACCAATAAAGGCACGATCAATAAAATACTAAGTAAATATAACAAGACCGAAACGAAAGCAAACTCCATCTAATTATCTCCCTGAATATAAATTAGCAGTTTATTCTAGCGATGCTCTGCTAAAATCGCTATAAATTTCTTTCAAATGATGAAAATCTACCGAATTTCAGTATAATGAGGGCAATTTTATCGAATAAAGTTAGGATCAATAATGTTTGAAAATTTATCAGATCGCCTGTCCAAAACTCTGCGCAATATCACGGGCAAAGGACGCTTAACCGAAGAAAATATCAAAGAGACGCTGCGCGAAGTGCGGATGGCGTTACTTGAAGCCGACGTAGCATTACCGGTGGTACGCGATTTTATCAACAAAGTCAAAGCCCGCGCGATCGGCGAAGATGTCAACAAAAGCCTCACCCCGGGGCAAGAGTTTCTCAAAATTGTGCAAGCTGAGCTTGAAAACGCCATGGGCGAAGCCAACGAACAATTAAATTTAGCCACGCAACCGCCGGCAGTGATCTTGATGGCGGGTTTACAAGGGGCGGGAAAAACCACATCCGTCGGAAAATTAGCTCAATTTTTAAAACAGCGCCATAAAAAGAAAGTCTTAGTCGTTTCAGCTGACGTTTACCGCCCGGCGGCAATCAAACAACTAGAAACCTTAGCGCAAGCGGTTGGCGTCGCTTTTTACCCATCTAATACCCAACAAAAACCGGTAGAAATTGCCCAAAACGCCCTTGCTGAAGCGAAATTAAAATTCTACGACGTCTTGATTGTGGATACAGCCGGTCGCTTACACGTGGACGGGGAAATGATGGAAGAAATCCAACAAATTCACTCCGCCCTTCAACCAATCGAAACTCTGTTTACCGTAGATGCCATGACGGGTCAAGATGCAGCAAATACCGCCAAAGCCTTTAACCAAGCGCTACCCTTAACCGGCGTGATCTTAACCAAAGTGGATGGGGATGCCCGTGGCGGAGCGGCGTTATCCATCCGCCAAATAACCGGCAAACCGATTAAATTTTTAGGGGTTGGCGAAAAAACGGATGCCCTTGAGCCATTCCATCCCGATCGCGTCGCGTCGCGTATTTTAGGCATGGGAGACGTTTTATCCTTGATCGAAGATTTGCAACGCAACGTCGATCAAGAAAAAGCGCAAAAAATGGCAGCGAAGTTTAAAAAAGGCGACCACTTTACCCTTGACGATTTCTGCGAGCAATTGGTTGAAATGAAAAAAATGGGTGGCATGATGTCCATGTTGGAGAAATTACCCGGCGCGAAAAATCTGCCCGCCCATGTAAAAAATCAAGTAGATGACAAAATATTTGTCAAAATGGAAGCTATTATTAACTCCATGACCTTAAAAGAACGCGCCAATCCGGAAATTATCAAAGGTTCCCGTCGTCGTCGTATCGCTTTAGGTTCCGGTACGCAGGTGCAAGATGTCAATAAATTACTCAAACAATTTGACGAAATGCAGCGCATGATGAAAAAAATGCGCAAAGGAGGCATGGCGAAAATGATGCGCGGTATGCAAGGAATGATGGGAAATATGGGCAGCTTAGGCGGGCTCGGCGGACTGTTTAAGCGTTAATAAATACTATTCCAACAAAAGAACGCTCTGTTCCATAATCGTTACTTTGAGGAATTTTAGACTCAACTTTTCTTAAAAAATCAAGGCAGCGTCCATTACAGAGTATAGTTTTAATCCAAGCATAGTAGACAAAATAGTTGCTCTTAATTATTTAGCATATCGGACAAAACAAAACCCAATCTTATCAAGACAAGATTGGGTTTTTGATACATTAACTTTGAAATATTAACTTACTGAATTTTAAAGCTAATTGGCACATTAATTGCGCTGCTCATGCCTTTAGGTCTAGGTCCAATCGAGCGCGCACTTTGAACCGCATTTAACGCAGCCTGATCCAAATCGTTTGTGCCTGAGCTTTTAACAACGCGCACATTGCTTAAACTACCATCTGCGCCGATGGTGAAAGCGATTGTAACAATCCCTTGGCGACGCATCATTTTAGCGCGTTTTGGATAGCGTTTATGTCGTTCTATCTCGCGTCTCAACGCTGAGCGATAGGCACTAAGTTCATCAGTATTACTACCGTTTCCTGTGAGATTCGGATTTAGTGTCGTGACATTCGCGTTGCCGGAGCGTACCGCATTTATCTTAGCGTCAGAATCGACAACTCGATCGCTTTTCGGTCTATCATCTTGTTTTTTCGGTTTAGGTTTGTCTTTCTTTTTTTAGGTTTAACTTTTTCCTTCGGTTTTTCCGGTTTCTTTTCCGGCGGCGTTTCTTTTTTCGGTTCCGGTTTTATTGTAGGATCAGCGACTTCTTCTTTAGCAATCACTTCTTGTTTTGGGTCGGGCTCGTTTTGCGGTTCCGGTTCAGGTTCCTCCATCACCGTTCCCATCATCATTTCTATTGAAATAGATGTTTGTTCTTCAGCCGCTTGACTGTTGGCGCTATCCTGATTAACAGTATAGAAAATCGCAATAATGAGCGTGGCATGAAAGAGCAAAGAGAGAAAAAAACCAACCCAAGAATAACGTTTACTGACCATTTATTTTCCTTTTTCTTTCATGGTCACAATGGCGACATTGGTAATTTGATATTTCGCCATTAAGTCAGTGATGGTTACAAAATTTTGGAATGTTGAACCCGCATCTACTTTTAATGTGACTTTTTGTGCTTTATCCCATTGTGTCACTTCTTGTTCCAACTTTTCCAATGAAATCGGTTGATCATTAAAATAAATATCACCGTCCTCGGTTACCGTTAATAATTTAGCTAAATCATCGGATTTGAAAGCGACCGTTGTACTGGCTTTAGGGACATTAACTTGGATTTTACCTTGAGAAATAAAACTGGCGGTAATTAGTACAATGGCTAACAGTACCAACATAATATCAATGAAAGGAATAATGTTGATTTCATCAAACTTTTTCACCTTAGGCTCCTACATTTTTTTGTCCGTTTAGTGCTTTCCATTTCAAACGATTGACTTCTACTTTACGGGTTAATCCGTTATAAAACACCATTGATGGAATTGCGACTAAAATCCCTACCGCAGTCGCTTTTAAGGCAAGAGATAAATTGAGCATAATTGCCGCGGCATCAATATCTCCACCGGAATTTCCCAGTTCATAAAACGTTAGTAAAATACCGATAACGGTTCCTAACAACCCGACATAGGGCGCATTTGAACCAATGGTCGAAATTGTCGTTAAATTACGCGTTAAATCAATATCCAATTCATGAATATTGGTATAACGGGAAACTTGAACTCGGCTTAAAAAGATAAAGCGTTCCAGTGCAAACCATAACATAATAAAGCTCATCAAACCGAGCAATCCGAGAATAATATAATCAATATATTCATGTAAAAAGGTAAAGAATTGCGACATATATTCGTCCTAGTTGTAGTTAAAAATTGACATAAATTTGAAATTGAGAATTACTTCTAATTGACAGCGCATTCTAACAAAGTTCATTCCGGTGGTCAAAACATGTTGCTAAAAGGCAGCTGCACAAACGCTATCTTTTTCATAAATTGTCCTTTAAACTTAGAAATTAAATAACAGTATAAAATGAGAATGGTTATCATATTTATAATTTAAGAAATGTCAATATAAATGAGAATAATTTTTGATTTTAAAAGATAGGCAACTAAATGTTACCATTCGATTAAAAAGGAGCATAACCTTATTTTTGATACCAAATTTTGTTCACAAACAAGGTTACCCGCCCCGAAGGGGTATGAACGTTGACTTCATCATCAATCTGTTTACCGATAAGTGCACGCGCCACCGGGCTGTCGATAGAAATCCAATTTTTCGCAGGATCAAATTCGTCACATCCTACAATACGATATTGCTTGCACTCACCCTCTTCGTTTTCCAATTCGACCCATGCGCCGAAAAAAATCTTCCCTTCTTGGCGCGGATCATAATCAACTATTTGCAAGACTTCCAGTCGCTTGCTGAGAAAACGGACGCGACGATCAATTTCGCGTAAACGTCGTTTACCGTAAATATATTCGGCATTTTCACTGCGATCGCCCAATGCTGCCGCATCAGATACCGCTTGAGTTACTTTCGGACGCTCCTCTTTCCATAAAAATTTCAATTCTTGATCCAAGGCTTGCCAGCCGACGCGGGTAATATAGTTTGATTTAGACATAATTTAATATTGGCTTAGGATTTTATATGAATTGTAACATATTGCATAAAATACCGTCTATTTTAACCAATTATGCAATAACTATTTGAGCAACGGTACTAAACACAGTATGCTATAAGATATTTTATTTTCATGATAATTCTTTTGATTCTATGTTAAATCAACAATTTTCTCAGATTATTGCCGCGGAATTAACGGTACAGCCGCAACAAATTGCCGCTGCCATTCAACTGTTGGACGATGGTAATACTATTCCGTTTATCGCGCGTTATCGGAAAGAGGCGACCGGCGGTTTAGATGATAGTCAATTGCGTCATTTCGAGACCCGTTTAATTTATTTGCGTGAATTAGAAGACCGCCGCCAAACCATTTTGAAATCCATTGAAGATCAAGGCAAATTAAGCGACGAATTACGTCGCCAAATTCAACAAACGCAAAGTAAAACCGAACTGGAAGATCTTTATCTCCCCTACAAACCCAAACGTCGTACCAAAGGACAAATTGCGATTGAAGCGGGCTTGGCACCATTAGCCGATTTACTTTGGAACGAACCGCAAAACGATCCGGAACAAGCCGCACAAGCCTATATTGACGCAGACAAAGGCTTTGCTGATAGCAAAGCGGTATTGGATGGCGCGCGCTATATTTTGATGGAACGATTTGCCGAAGATGCATTGTTATTGGCAAAAGTACGCCGATATTTACAACAAAGTGCGGTGCTGATTTCTAAAGTTTTACCGGGCAGAGAACAAGAAGGCGAAAAATTTCAGGATTATTTTGATCATCAAGAATTGTTACGAAATGTGCCTTCCCATCGTGCCTTGGCAATGTTTCGCGGGCGCAACGAGGGCTTTTTGCAGCTGAGTTTAAATGCTGATCCCAAACAAGAAGAAAGCACGCGCCGCAGTTATTGCGAAGAGATTATTCGTGAACATTTAGCGGTGCGTTTTAATCAGCAAGCCGCGGACAAATGGCGTGAACAAGTGATTGCTTGGACGTGGAAAATTAAAGTGTCGCTACATTTGGAAACGGAATTAATGACCGCGCTACGGGAAAAAGCCGAAGAAGAAGCTATTGATGTTTTTGCGCGAAATTTGACCGCACTTTTGATGGCGGCACCGGCAGGCGCGAAAACCACCATGGGACTTGACCCGGGTTTGCGTACCGGCGTGAAAGTGGCTGTGGTGGATAATACCGGAAAATTGTTGGCGACCGATACGGTCTATGCTCATACCGGTCAACAAGATCGCGCTGCTGCCGCGATTTATCAATTAATTAAGCAATATCGTGTGGAATTAATTGCTATTGGTAACGGGACGGCTTCGCGTGAAACCGAACGTTTTGCCAAAGAGGTAATTAAGCAATTTGCCAATCCGAAACCGCAAACGGTCGTGGTCAGCGAAGCCGGCGCATCCGTGTATTCCGCCTCTGAACTGGCAGCGCACGAGTTCCCGGATTTGGATGTTTCCTTGCGCGGTGCGGTGTCGATTGCACGTCGCTTGCAAGATCCGCTGGCGGAATTGGTGAAAATCGAGCCAAAAGCTATCGGAGTGGGGCAATATCAACATGATGTCAACCAAAGGCAATTGGCGCGGAAATTGGATGCGGTCGTGGAAGACTGTGTGAATGCTGTTGGAGTGGATTTAAATACTGCGTCGGTTCCGCTATTGGCGCGCGTGGCAGGGATGAGTAAAACCTTGGCGCAAAATATTGTTGCTTATCGTGATGAAAACGGGCGTTTTGACAGTCGTGAGCAATTAAAGAAAGTCGCGCGTCTAGGATCAAAAGCCTTTGAGCAATGCGCGGGATTTATGCGCATTGCTCAAGGAAAAAATCCGCTGGATGCCTCGGGGGTTCACCCGGAAGCCTATCCGGTGGTAGAGAAAATCTTGCAAGCCACTGAACAATCTATTCAAGATTTGATGGGGAATGCCGGTGCTATTCGTCAATTGGATGCCAAACAATTTACCGACGAGCAATTCGGTTTGCCAACGGTACAGGATATTTTTAAAGAGTTGGAAAAACCGGGGCGCGACCCGCGCGGTGAATTTAAAACTGCGAGCTTTATGGATGGCGTTGAGGACATTGCCGATTTGAAATCCGGGATGATTTTGGAAGGCACGGTCACCAATGTCACCAATTTTGGTGCTTTTGTAGATATCGGCGTTCATCAAGACGGTTTAGTACATATTTCTTCGTTGTCGGATAAATTTGTGGAAGATCCTCATCAAGTGGTGAAAACCGGTAATATTGTAAAAGTGAAAGTATTGGAAGTGGATGTGGCGCGAAAACGGATTGCGTTAACCATGCGTTTAGAAGAACGTCCAACGGAAAATAAAGAAAAAAATCACCGCACTTTATCAACCAAATCATCACGTGGACCAATGGACAATGCGGTTATGAGCAATGCATTTGCTGATGCCCTTAAAAATTGGAAAAAATAAACTTAGAAAAAACAAAATAAACAAAAGGTTATCACTCATATGAATAAAAATATTTTTGTTGTAGGCTTTATGCTGTTTGCTATCTTTTTTGGCGCAGGCAATCTGATTTTTCCGCCTGAATTAGGGTTTAATAGCGGTCTTGATTATTGGGTTGCGATTTTCGGGTTTATTATCACCGGCGTCGGTTTGCCTTTGCTTACAACAATTGTCGCCGCGCATTATGAGGGAGGATATAAAAAAGCGTTATCCACTATTAGCCCATGGATCTCCATCATTTTGTTGACCGCTATTTATTTGACTATCGGTCCTTTTTTCGCTATTCCGCGAACAGCCGCAACAGCTTACGATATGGCAATTGTTCCTTTTGTGGAATCACCGGGAACAATGTCATTATTGATTTTTAGCGTCATTTATTTTTGTATCGTGTTATGGCTAAGTTTAAATCCGAGTAAAATGATCGATCGGGTTGGAGCCATTTTAACTCCGGCATTATTAATCACGACTGTTGCTTTAATCATTCGTGCATTTACGTTGTATTCTGATGTCGAGCAGGTCAAATCCTCCACCATGGAAACACCTTTTTTTAGCGGTTTTTTATATGGTTACCAAACCATGGATGCGATAGCTACTTTTGCTTTTTCTGTGTTGGTGATCAATGGAATTAAGGCTAAAACTAAGGATCGTACCGCTTCATTAGTCAAACAAACGATTTATGCCGCCTTAGTCGCTACCTTTTTCTTAGCGGTCATTTATATTTCCATTGGTTGGATTGGCTATAAAATACCATTATCAACAGAGATGGCAAATGATGTCATTTCACGCGGGCAAAATTTAGGAACCTATATTTTAAATGAAACCGCGCTACAAGCCTTTGGAGAATTAGGGCGGACGTTGTTAGGCGTGATTGTTACGTTGGCTTGTTTAACCACTGCTATCGGTTTAGTGGTGTCCACTTCAGCCTATTTTAACAGCATTTTTCCCAAAATATCTTACCGTACTTATGCGCTGATTTTTACTGCAATTAGTTTTGGCTTGGCTAATCAAGGATTAAATGCCGTAATTAGTAAGTCTATTCCTGTGTTGTTAATCCTTTATCCGATTGCAATGACTGCATTAATTACGTTATTAATTAACTTGATTATTCCGTTGCCGATTTTAGCGCAGCGATTAGCCATTATTTTGGTCACAATAATTTCTATTTTGTCCGTTTCCGGTTTTGCTATGGTACAGCAATTACCGTTGAAAGCTTATTCAATGGAATGGATACCTTTTGCATTTGGCGGATTAATTATCGGTATTATTTTAAATACTCTGTTGCGCAGTAGAGCTCGTTAATTTCTTAGGCTGTTGACTGATTTTCAGTGCGATTACCGGATCTCGGTTGACAGCTTAATTTATTAAAAATAGTAGGGAATTGTCAGTCGACTTTCTTTTTCTACTCTTTTTTATGATTAGGGATGGGCAATGATAAAATCATCAATAGTCGCGTTTTGTTTAAGCACACTTTGTTTATCAAGCTGGGCAAATAATACCTTGCTAGACAACCAACAGCAGTTACAACAATTTCAACGTCAGCAACAAAATCGCTGGTTAGAGTTACATCAATTTCAAGCACCACCAAGCGAAAATGCGCCTATCGAAGAAAATTTGTCTGATGTCTGTTTACCATATCAGCGATTACAGATTGTCGGGACAACGTTGATCGATCCTACCCCTCTCCTTCCTTTACCTTATGAATGTTTAAATGAAAACCGTCTTAATCAGTTAAGCCGAGATTTAACTCAAGCCTATTTAAATGCGGGCTATGTTTATAATCCGTTTCAGTTTGAAGAAGCAGGAAGAAAGAGGAAAGTGAGTTGGTATCTTATGATAAGTATTAACTCACTTTTTGCAAAATCTTTTGAGCCTATCCCAAATTCTGTGTAAACACCCATTTCAACTTAATTTTCAGCTATTCAAAGCCCAAGCAGCTCTTTATGACCGTCAAGATTTACGCCCAGTGCCACAAAGACGGATTTATTGAATCCGCCCGTCTTGGCGCACTTTCACCACGATACAATCCAAATAAATTATCGAATAAACCGCATCAAGCGGTCGATTTTGCTATTTCTGCACACGTTCTTTAACGGAATCCGTTACGCCAGAAATGAGACCGGTAGACACATCAGCTCCTTGAACATCTCAACGATTTCCGGATTACTTAACCCTTTGGCATATAAGGCAATAATCTGCTCATCCATCCACGTAATGCGGGTTTGATTCTTGATAAGGTACGGTTCAAAGGTGCCCAACAATGATGCCTTGCCTGCGGATGCAACGCACGAACTTGCTCCCAAAACGCTTTTGCTTGAGAAAGCCCTTGCGTATGCCGCAAATAAGTCATAAAGCGGCTTTTTTTAATTTCCTCTTCAAAAACAACCGCACTTTTAGGAATAAAGTATTGCATAAATCTGTCTTATTTTGACCTATAACTCATAGCACGCTATTATACGCACAAACTTATTGAAACAAATAATAAATCAAAAATGACCGACTTATCCACAGAACATATCTTAGACACCATCGGACTGCGCTGCCCCGAACCTGTAATGTTGGTACGCAAACAAATCCGCCATATGCAACCCAGCGAAACCCTCCTGATTATCGCCGACGACCTCGCCACCACGCGGGATATCCCCGGCTTCTGCCAATTTATGGATCATACGTTGGTAAAAAGTGAAGTGGAACACCCTCCTTATCGGTATTGGGTGAAGAAGGGGAGGTAAATGACATGTCCGAAAATACTAATCCACTCCTACCTAATTATCCATTTAATTTGGAACTTGTAGCAGGCATTACACAAATTGAGGAAGGTAATTACTTAGATTTTACCATTGATCGCCCACATGGTATGAAAGGATATATTTTACACCTAACAACATTAGGTGAAGGTACAGTATTTGATGGAAAAAATTCATTTTATGCAACAAAAGGACAGTTGTTACTTTTCTCCCCACAAGCAATCCACCACTATCATAGAAGTAAAGAAAGCAAATATTGGTCACATAAGTGGATATATTTCTACCCAAATCCACGTTGGACGCAATGGCTAAATTGGTCAGATACCCAACAGCATATTGGCAAAATTAAACTCCAAGATCAGGAATATATTGATGAAATTAGTAATATCTTTACTCAAATAGAAAAAGAGTCGCAATCTCACAATGCTTTT
The DNA here is from genome assembly GCF_002263215.1 of Actinobacillus seminis. Lineage (GTDB taxonomy): Bacteria > Pseudomonadota > Gammaproteobacteria > Enterobacterales > Pasteurellaceae > Actinobacillus_B > Actinobacillus_B seminis. The sequence continues at coordinate 23,473 of NZ_NLFK01000004.1, read as the reverse complement.
AAAGAAAATATGGCAGTTAGCTTATTAGAATACCTTTTAATTAAATGTATTTCTGCTGAAAAACGAAAAGTTTCTCAAGTTTTAGATAGCAGAATTATCACTATTCAAAATCTTATTACGCAAGATTTATCCCAAAATTGGACAATTACTGAATTAGCACAACAGGTTTATTTATCTACATCAAGGTTATCCCACTTATTCTCTCAAATTGTAGGTATGAGTATTATGCAATGGATAGAAAATCAAAGAATATTAGAAACTAAAAAATCATTATATTTCTCCGATCGATCTATTGCTATGCTGGCTAAAACCGTTGGCTACAGCGATCCATTATATTTTTCTAAAGTATTCAAAAAACACACTGGACTTTCCCCCTCTCAATTTAGGGAGCAATATAAAAAAGTGAAATCCGCATAATGTGACGCATCTCGCAGTTTTTATGATATAGCAAGATTTTCCATATTATATAACCAAAACCTACCTTTTCTTTCAAAAAGTCGTTTAATAAGATGGATATACCTATCAAGGTAATACATTAACTGTGTAGTACTTAGATCTTAATCTTACTCTTTCATTGAGGATAACATTATGAAAAAACAAACATTCAAACATCTATTACTTTCTACGCTTTTTACATTAACTTGCTCAAATGCAGTATTTGCAATAGACATTGTTAACATTTCTAAAATTGACGGTATGCCTTGGTTTAACCGGATGGGGGAAGGTGTAGTTCAAGCTAGTAAAGACAATAATGTTAATGCCTATCAAGTGGGTCCATCCAATACTGATGCACCACAACAAGTTAAACTGATTGAAGATTTAATTGCAAAAAAAGTTGACGCAATCTCCATCGTACCAAATGATGCTAGTGCATTAGAACCAGTATTGAAGAAAGCAAAACAAAATGGTATTTTAATTTTAACTAATGAGTCTGTAGGTCAACCTAGCGCAGACTGGGATATTGAGATTATTGATAATGCTCAATTTGCCGCAGATTATGTTGAAGAAGTTGCTAAAGCCCTAGGAGGAAAAGGGGGATATGTCCTCTATGTCGGTAGTTTAACTGTGCCACAACATAACTTATGGTCAGATCTATTCATTAAATATCAAAAAGAACATTATCCTGATATGTATGAAGTCACTACTCGTATGCCTGTAGCAGAAAATATTGATGATGCACGCAGAACGACAATCGACCTTATTAAAGCTCATCCAGATCTCAAAGCAGTAATCTCTTTTGGTTCACAAGGTCCTATTGGGGCAGGCTTAGCTGTCAAAGAAAAACGCCTAAAAGGTAAATTAAACGTATTTGGCATGATGATTCCATCACAAGCTGCATCATTAATTAAATCAGGTAATATAACGATGGGAATTACTTATGATCCGGCAAGTGCAGGTTATGCGCTTACTGCTGTTGCAGCTAAACTCTTAAAAGGAGAAAAAATCGAAGATGGAATGGAAATTCCAACTGTAGGTAAAGCTAAAAAAGTAGATACAGAGAAAAAACTACTTCGTAATAACTTCAGTCGTGGGAGGCAAGGCACACAGGGGATTTTTTTTTTTTTTTTCCTATCCCCTGTGTGCCTTGCCTCCCACGACTAATTTAAGAGTTCACTACACCGGTACGCGGTGAACTCTTTTATTTAGGAGGTATTATGGCTTTTATTACGATGAATAACATTAGTAAAACTTTCCATGGAGTGAAAGCATTAAATAATGTCACTCTAGAGCTAAGTTATGGAGAAGCACTTTGTTTAGCTGGGCAAAATGGATGCGGTAAATCTACACTTATTAAAATATTATCCGGTGTTTATCAACCTGATGATGGTGCTCAAATTCAAATTGATGAAAACCAATATACTAAACTTACACCCGAACAATCAATCCGCAAAGGGATACAAGTTATTTATCAAGATCTTGCCCTATTCCCTAATTTAACCGTAAGCGAAAACATAACTATCAATGCCTATCGAAAATTAGGTGTAGTTAATCATCAAAAACTAAAAAAGAAGCGAAATTAGCAATTGAAAGCATTAATGCAAATTTAGACCTTGATGCTGTAGTAGAGACTTTACCGATAGCGCAACAACAACTTGTTGCTATCTGCCGAGCACTTGCTCAAAATGCCAAATTACTCATTATGGATGAACCAACAGCATCTCTTACAGCAAAAGAAGTTAACGATTTACTGAATGTTGTTACCAAACTTAAAAGCAAAGGGATCAGCATTATTTTTGTTAGCCATAAATTGGCTGAAGTAATGAAAGTTTCAGATAACGTACTTGTATTAAAAGATGGTAATGTGGTAGGGAAATACCCTATAGCAGAAGTTGACGAAAAAAGGCTAGGTTTTCTAATGACCGGATTAGAAATCACCCCCAAAAAGCTAAACAAAGTAAATCTATCAAATCAACCTAACATACTAGAAGTAAGAAATTTATCTCTAACATCCCAATATAAAAATATTAATTTTTCACTTAAAAAAGGTGAGATCATTGCGCTAACTGGATTATTAGGATCCGGTAGAACAGAATTATGCTTAAGCTTATTCGGTATAACTTATCCTACATCAGGCGATATATTATTAAATGGTAAAGAAATTAAATTTAAAAATAACCGAGATGCAATAAAAAATGGAATTGCTTATGTTTCCGAGGATCGCCTCACAACTGGTTTAATCATGCAAGAAAGTATTCATAACAATATTATTTCTACTATTTTTAATAAAATAACAAACAAAATTAATCTAATTAATAAAACCATCTCTTATCTAAAAAAAGCAATCAATTAATTCAATCACTAAAAATTAAAGTAAGCAACTCAGATTTACCAGTGAATACACTATCCGGCGGTAACGCTCAAAGAGTATCTATTGCAAAATGGTTAGCAATTTCACCTCAAATTATCATTTTAGATTCCCCTACAATTGGAGTTGATATCGCAAATAAAGAAGAAATATTCAATATTATAAAAGAATTAATTATAAAAGGAATTTCTGTTATTTTTGTTACAGATGAAATTGAAGAAGCCTATTACAATAGTCATCGAATATTTTTTTTTTTTTTTTTGCTATTCTTGTTAATAAATTAAATGTCCCTTCTATTATTATTACTATATCTACTCTTAATATATTCTATGGAGCGCTACTTTATATTACCAAAGGTGTATGGTTATATGATTACCCAGAATGGTTTCAAGAAGAAATTATTTTCTTTAAATCTGTTTCAGAAGATAGCTTTACATATGGATTATCATTCCAAATTATTATTGCTTTATTTGCAATTTTATTAACCGGTATTATTATCACCAAATTAACTGTCGGAAGACAGATCTATGCTCTCGGTGGTAACAAAGATGCAACTTCTCGGATAGGATTTAGTATTTTAAAACTTCATTTATTTGCTTATGGATATATGGGGCTAATGTCAGGACTTGCCGGTATTGTACAATCTTATACCGTACAATCAGTAGCTCCAGATTCTCTCTTAGGCTATGAACTTACTGTATTAGCTGCCGTTGTTCTAGGTGGAACCAGTTTAACTGGAGGAAAAGGCTCACTACTAGGAACAGTTATGGGGGTTGCGCTATTGGCTATAATTCAAAATGGGCTTAATTTATTAAATGTTTCCTCTTATTGGCAAATGGTTATTACTGGCTGTATTATCAGCCTCAGTATTAGTCTCAATGCAATAACAAACAGAAAAAGTTTCTCTTATTAAGGAATAAATATGAAAAATATCACTGATAATTCCATCAAGTATTTACTTATTTTATTTATTATTGCCATAATATCATTTAGCATATTAATACCAGATATTTTTTGGTCTATATCAAATTTTCAATCAATAGCCGCACAAATACCAGTATTAGGGATATTAACATTAGCGATGGCAATTACTATATTAACCGGAGGAATTAATTTATCTATTATTGCAACAATGAATGCCTGCTCTCTAATAATTGCCTATTTTTCAACTCAATTTGAAAATAATAGCTATATCATACTAGGAATCATTATAAGTTTATTATGTGCATTAATTGTTGGCATAATTAATGGCACACTAATTGCAGTTATTAGAGTATCACCAATCCTAGCTACCTTAGGAACAATGACATTAATAAATGGATTAAATATATTAGCAACCAATGGTTCAACAATTGCTAATTATCCTAACATAATTTTAAGTATTAATGAATCTACGTTTTTTCTTATCCCTCTACCGATCATTATATTTTTAGCTTTATTCTTATTTTCATGGATTTTCTTAGAAAAAAACACAACAGGAAAAGCCATTTACTTTATCGGAAATAATGAAAAAGCCACTTTCTATTCCGGCATTAACACAAAAAAAATCTTAATTTATGTTTATATTATTTCGGCTATTCTCTGTGTTTTTGCAGGCTTACTAATGATGTCAAAACTAAACTCTGCCAAAGCTTCTTATGGCGATTCTTATCTACTAACATCCATCCTTGCCACCGTCTTAGGAGGATTTAATCCTGATGGAGGAAGGGGGCGCTTTCTTGGCATTATACTTGCGCTCATTTTATTACAAATCATAGAAAGTGGATTAAATATGTTAGGGGTAAGTAGTTATATCACAATGATATTATGGGGTTTATTGCTTATCTTATTCATATTTTTACAAAAAAATACATTATTTAATAAAGCTTGATTTGGAGGCAATATGAATACAGGGATAATGATTAATGAAAATATTTCCATCGGCATAGAACTCGGCTCAACCAGAATTAAAACCGTCTTAATTGATAAGAGTGGAACAATTCTAGCGACAGGCGGATTTGATTGGGAAAACCAATTAATTGATAATATTTGGACATATTCTCAACAAGATATTTGGTTTGGTGTGCAAGAAGCTTATCGCAATTTAGCGAAATCAGTGCAACAGAAATATCACACATCCATAACAAAAGTTAGCGCAATTGGAATTAGTGCTATGATGCACGGGTATATGCCTTTTGATTGTGATAAAAAACTGCTCGTACCATTTCGGACTTGGCGTAATAATATTACTGCAAATTCTGCAAAAAAACTTGACCGCTCTTTTTCAGCATAATATTCCACAACGTTGGAGCATCGCACATCTTTACCAAGCTATTTTAAACGAAGAAGAACATCTTCCTCAAATTAACTACCTCACAACATTATCCGGCTACATACATTGGTGTTTAACCGATCAAAAAGTACTAGGGATTGGCGATGCCTCCGGTATGTTTCCGATCAATTCACAAAGTTGTGATTATGATCAAGCCATGCTACAAAAATTTGATCAATTAATCGCCGAAAAACAATACTCATGGAAAATCGCTAATATTTTGCCTAAAGTATTACGTGCCGGAGAAAATGCCGGTTACTTAACTGAAAAAGGCGCGGGATTAATCGATCCAAGCGGTAATCTTCAAGCAGGCTGCCCGCTTTGTCCACCGGAAGGTGATGCCGGAACCGGAATGATAGCCACCAACAGCATCAAAGCCAGAACCGGTAATATTTCTGCCGGTACTTCAGCTTTTGCTATGATTGTATTGGAAAAAAAACTCTCACAAGTTTATGAAAATTTAGATATGGTGACCACTCCGGCAGGAAAAACTGTTGCTATGGCACATGCCAATAACTGTACGACGGATATTAATGCTTGGATGAAAATATTTAGTGAATGTTTAACCGCTTTTGGCATGCATCATACGTCAACCCGGCTGTATGAAACTTTGTTTACTCAAGCCTTGGCCGGAGATGAAGATTGTGGTCAAGTATTATCTTATGGATTCTATTCCGGTGAACATGGTCTTGGTTTAGCCAGCGGTTGTCCGCTACTTATTCACCCAACACAAAGTGCTTTTAACCTCGCCAATCTTATACGTTCACTATTGTATAGTGCCTTTGGTGCAATGAAATTGGGTATGGATATTCTGACTCAACAAGAAAAAGTCGAAATCTCACAAATTTTGGCACATGGTGGCATTTTTAAAACACAAAATGTCGCCTCAAAAATTTTAGCATCCGCTTTAAATATTCCAATAACAACCATGGAAACAGCAACAGAAGGGGGGGCTTGGGGAATTGCATTACTCGCAAGTTATCTCCATAAAGCCAACGATTTGTCATTGGAGCAATATTTAGATCGGCATATTTTCCAGAATGCCGAAGTCATTACCGTTTATCCGGTACAAGAAATGGTGAAAGGATATGAAAAATTTATACAGCACTACCAAAAAGGGCTACATGTTGCAAAAGCGGCAGCAAAAGTGCGGTAGGAAATCATGATATTTTAGTTAAAAGAAGGAATGAGGCAATGGAGTTTATCAAAAAATTAGAAGTATGGTTCGTGGTTGGCAGCCAACATCTCTATGGAGAGGAGGCACTAAAACAAGTACAACAACATGCACAACAAGTCACGCAATATCTAAACCAACAACACCTTTTTGTACAAATAAAATTAAAAGAATTAGCAACAACACCGGATGACATTTTACGTTTATGCCAAGCTGCCAATAATACGGATGTTTGTATTGGTGTGATGGCTTGGATGCATACTTTTTCACCTGCAAAAATGTGGATTGCCGGCTTATCACAATTAACCAAACCTCTCTTACAATTCCATACTCAATTTTATCCAACAATTCCTTGGAAGGAAATTGATATGAATTACATGAACTTACACCAAACTGCTCACGGTGATCGCGAATTCGGTTTTCTCACCGCAAGGCTGCGTAAACCTAAAACTATCCTAGTAGGACATTGGCAAAGTGAAAGCGTAAGACAAAAACTTGATCGTTGGATGCGCGTAATCACGGCTATTTACGATCAAAAACACCTAAAAATTGCGCGATTTGGTGACAATATGCGTGAAGTTGCTGTTACTGAAGGAGATAAAGTTGAAGCACAAATTAAATTTGGCTACAGCGTCAACGGATATGGTGTTTATCAATTAGTAGAACATATCAATCAAGTATCCGAACAAGATGCTCAAAAATTGGTCGCAGAATATGAAAAAAGCTATCAACTGGTCGATTACCTTAAAGAAAATGGCAAAAAACGTACCGCACTTTTAGACAGTGCCAAAATTGAACTCGGTTTAAAAACTTTTTTAGAAAAAGGCGGTTTCCACGCTTTCACCGATACCTTTGAAAATCTCAATGGATTAAAGCAATTGCCGGGATTAGCTATACAGCGTTTGATGCAACAAGGTTATGGTTTTGGTGCAGAAGGCGACTGGAAAACCGCTGCCTTAGTCCGTGCATTGAAAGTGATGAGTTATGGTCTAACAAAAGGGACGTCTTTTATGGAAGACTACACCTACAATCTAGATGAACAAAACGAATTGGTACTAGGTGCACATATGTTAGAAGTTTGTCCCTCAATTGCCGAAGATAAACCGTTACTTGATATTCAGCCACTCGGTATTGGAGGAAAAGAAGATCCTACTCGTCTGATTTTTAGCTCAAAATCCGGAAATGCTATTAATACAACAATTGTCGATATGGGCAATCGGTTTAGAATGATCGTTGCTGATTTAGAAGCGGTAGAAAAACCACAAGCTATGCCAAAATTACCCGTAGGTCACGCCTTTTGGAAATTAAAGCCAAATTTTGATATCGGCACACAGGCTTGGGTACTTGCCGGCGGCGCACATCACAGCGTGTTTAGCTTAGATATTGACGCCGAAATGCTACAGATGTTCGCCGAATACCTAGGTGTCGAATTTGTACATATTCATGCAGAAACCAAATTAAGCGACTTCAAAAACCAATTACATTGGAATGAAATGGCTTATAAATAAACCAACAAACATCCGTATCTGATAAAAACCAATTCAGATACGGACATTTTAATTATTCTCTCGACTCAACGTAAGGCTGAGTAAAAAATCAAATCGAATATTTCAAACGATATGCCACTAAATCTTCGATAGTAACAACGGGATAGCCAAATTTTCGGGCAAACGCAACGATTTCCGGAGCACGTGCCATGGTGCCATTGTCGTTAGTAATTTCACAGATAACGCCTGCAGGTTTGTAACCCGCGAGGCGGGCAAGATCGATAGATGCTTCGGTATGACCGCGGCGAACAAGAACACCATCAGTTTGTGCTCTTAATGGAAATACGTGTCCCGGTCTATGTAAATCCCCCGGTTTCGCGCCATCAGCAATGGCTGCACGAATTGTTGTCACACGATCAGACGCAGAAACGCCGGTAGTCACACCTTTTGCCGCTTCAATAGTCACGGTAAATGCGGTTTTATTAGTACTGGTATTATCCTGCACCATGGACGGTAAATCCAATTGCTTACATAACTCATCCGTAATACAAAGACATACAATCCCGCTGCCATAACGGATCAATATTGCCATTTGTTCCGGCGTGATCGTTTCTGCTGGGAAAATAAGATCACCTTCGTTTTCACGATCTTCATCATCCAACACTAAAATGCCGTTTCCTTGTTTGAAGGATTCAAGTGCATTTTTAACACGTTGTTCTGAATCGCCGAAAGGCGCTAATACTGACTGATTCATAGTAAAATCCTTATATAAAATTAATGACAGATACCAGAATCAGGGCGATGAGAAATTTTATTTCTCCGTTAAGAAATGAAGTTAACAGCAAAATAAAAAGCGCAAGTCTTGCGAACAAGACTTGTTTATTCTCTTTCATCCAGACTATCACTGTCGGCTTTGGATTTACACCAAATCTGCTGACTTTACCATAAAGGTAAACGCTCGTGGGCTTATCATTTGACTTACCACCGGTAGGGAATTACACCCTGCCCTGAGAATTGCTCGTTATTATAACGAAAACTTCCTATCTTGTAATCTACAGAGAAGAAAAAATGTTTTTATTTATAATAAGATTGACTACAATAGAGGAATCATAAAAATGTAAAGAAAATATGAGGTTTTTATGCTTAACCCAAAAAAAATTGAACAAATCATTCAACAAATCCAAGATACCTTACCGCAGGGTATTAAAGAATTAGGGCAAGATGCCGAAGCAAAATTAAAGCAAACGTTACAAGCGCAATTATCCAAATTGGATTTAGTCACTCGTGAAGAGTTTGATGTACAAACACAAGTGTTGCTACGTACCCGAGAAAAATTGGCAGACCTAGAAAAACGCCTAGAACAATATCTTGCCCAAACTGGAAATTAACCAAATTTCCACCGCACTTTTCATCCCCCCCCTAAAGTGCGGTCTATTTTGACATAAAAGGAGAGTCTATGTCAGCTTTTGCTTACTTGCAACAAAAACGCAAACAATTAAATTTAAAAGTCAATCATGTTTGCCAACAAGCGAATATCACACGCGCGTATTTTAACCAATTAGTTAGTGGCAAAATTAAAAATCCAAGCGCAACAAAACTAAAAGCCTTACATAAAGTACTACAAATCGTCGAACAGGAAGATAAAAAAGTTGGCGTAATTTTTGGTAAATTTTATCCGGTGCATACCGGTCATATCAACATGATTTATGAAGCATTCAGTAAAGTGGACGAAATTCATGTGATCGTATGTAGCGATACAGATCGGGATTTAAAACTGTTTTACGACAGCAAAATGAAACGTATGCCGACTGAACAAGATCGCCTGCGCTGGATGCAACAAATATTTAAATATCAACAAAATAAAATATTTATTCATCATCTTATCGAAGATGGTTTACCAAGCTACCCGAACGGTTGGGAAGCCTGGGTAGAACGGGTTAAAATCTTATTTAAAGAGAAAAATTTTAATCCCACCATTGTTTTCAGCAGTGAAATTCAAGATAAAGCACCTTACGAAAAATACCTAAATCTTGAAGTGGAGTTAGTGGATCCGGAACGACGATTTTTTAATGTATCGGCAACCAAAATTCGCAATAACCCGTTTCATTACTGGAAATTTATTCCAAAAGAAGTGCGCCCGTTCTTCGCTAAAACCATTGCTATTTTAGGCGGTGAAAGCAGCGGCAAATCGGTATTGATCAACAAATTATCCAGTGTATTCAACACCACTTCGGCGTGGGAATATGGACGCGAATTCGTATTTGAAAAATTAGGTGGTGATGAACAAGCCATGCAATATTCCGATTATCCGCAAATGGCATTGGGTCACCAGCGATACATTGATTACGCAGTCCGCCATGCCACCAAAGTCGCATTTGTCGATACCGATTTCATCACCACACAAGCCTTTTGCATACAATATGAAGGAAAATCGCATCCGTTTCTGGATTCAATGATTAAAGAGTATCCATTTGATGTCACCATTTTGCTTAATAACAATACCAAATGGGTGAATGATGGGTTGCGTCGCCTTGGCAACGCTAAACAACGCCAACGTTTCCAAGGGTTACTAAAAAAATTACTGGATAAACATAACATCCCTTATATCGAAATTGAATCACCAAGCTACTTAGAGCGCTATAACCAAGTTAAAGCGATTGTAGAAAAAATATTAAACGAAGAAGAATTACCCGAACTACACACAGAGCATAAAATTGAGGAGTAAAATAAAGCATGATTTTGTTTGCTGGTGACCCGCATGGAAGTTACGCGCACCTCTATCCCTTTGTTAAAAATCAGAAGGATTTGGCACTGATCATACTTGGCGATTTACAACTCACCAATACCGACGAACTAGATAATTTAGCAAAATATTGTGATCTCTGGTTTATTCATGGTAACCACGACAGTAAAACCACCGCTGCTTTTGAATCCTTGTGGGGGTCGGAATGGAAAACTCGCAATTTACACAACCGCGTAGTGAAAATTCAAGGCAAGCGCATTGCCGGGCTTGGCGGCGTTTTTCGAGGACAAATTTGGATGCCGCCGAATAAACCATTATTTTTGGATCCCATCCACTATTGTCAATATTGTTCACAAGAAAAAATCTGGCGCGGTGGTATCCCCTTAAGACATCGTACATCAATTTTCCCATCAGATATCGAATGCCTTGAGCAACAAAAAGCCGATATTTTAATCTGTCATGAAGCCCCAAAACCACATCCATCCGGTTTTCAAATCATCAATTCATTGGCAATGAAAATGGGCGTCAGTCATGTATTTCACGGTCACCACCATGATAACTTTGACTATCTCCCACTCTGCGACAAAACCCCGTTTAAAGTTACCAATGTCGGTTTCCGCAGCCTTTGTAATGAAAATGGAGAATATCTACTGATTGGCGTGGACGATCGGGAAAGATAAGCAGTTTTCTGACACAAAAATTATGCAAAAATAGCCGCACTTTCGCTTAAGAAATAGAGAATAAACATCAAACCGAAAAAGAGAAAACATCATCCCTAAAAAAACCCCAGTAACAATACTAGGGTTTTTTATTAGATTAGTCTGTTGATTAAGCTACTGCTTTTTCAACAACGCGAACTAAAGTGTGAGATTTAGTTTTAGAAAGTGGACGACACTCTCTAATTTCAACAACATCACCTAATTTCGCTTCGTTGTTTTCATCGTGTACATGTAGTTTAGTTGTACGACGGATAAACTTACCATAAAGTGGGTGTTTAACCTTACGTTCAATAGCGACAACGAAGGATTTATCCATTTTGTCACTAACAACTTTACCTTGCACGGTACGAATTTTATCAGTCATTACTCACCCGCCTTCTCGGTTAATACAGTTTTCACTTGTGCAATACTGCGACGCACTTGTTTTAACTGATGGGTTTGTTGAAGCTGACCGGTGGCTGCTTGCATACGCAATTTGAATTGCTCACCTAACAAGTTAACCAATTCAGCATTCAGCTCTTCAACAGTTTTTGTACGTAGTTCTTGAGCTTTCATTACATCACCGTTTTAGTTACGAAAGTGGTCTTAATTGGCAATTTTGCCGCCGCTAATGCAAATGCGTTTCTTGCGATTTCTTCAGACACACCATCCATTTCATAAAGGACTTTGCCCGGCTGGATTAAGGCTACCCAGTACTCAACGTTACCTTTCCCTTTACCCATACGAACTTCTAATGGTTTTTCAGTAATTGGTTTATCCGGGAATACACGGATCCAGATTTTACCTTGACGTTTAACTGCACGAGTCATCGCACGACGCGCAGATTCAATTTGACGTGCGGTTAAACGACCACGACCAACTGCTTTTAAACCGAAAGTACCGAAGCTCACTTCTGTACCACCAGCAATACCACGGTTACGACCTTTGTGGACTTTACGGAATTTTGTACGTTTTGGTTGCAACATTTAACAATTCTCCTTATTTACGACCTTTACCGCGTGGTGCCTTCTTAGGCGCGGCAGGTTGTTGTTCCGGTTGTTGTGCAATTGCAGCCATTCCACCAAGAATCTCACCTTTGAAGATCCATACTTTAACGCCGATAACGCCGTAAGTAGTATGAGCTTCAGCAGTGTTATAATCGATGTCCGCACGTAATGTATGTAGAGGTACACGACCTTCACGATACCACTCAGAACGTGCAATCTCTGCACCACCTAAACGACCGCTTACTTCAACTTTGATACCTTTAGCACCTAAGCGCATTGCATTTTGTACCGCGCGTTTCATTGCACGACGGAACATAACACGACGCTCTAATTGAGAAGCGATACTATCTGCAACTAATTTTGCATCTAATTCAGGTTTTTTCACTTCAGCAATGTTGATTTGAGCCGGAACGCCTGCAATATTTGCTACTGCGTTACGTAATTTTTCAACATCTTCGCCTTTTTTACCGATAACGATACCGGGACGAGCTGTGTGAATTGTGACACGAATACTTTTTGCCGGACGCTCAATAGTGATGCGTGACACGGAAGCATTCGCCAATTCTTTATTTAAGAATTTACGTACTTTGAAATCGCCCTCTAAATTATCAGCGAAATCTTGTGTATTCGCGAACCAAGTAGAGCTCCAAGGCTTAACAATACCTAGGCGAATACCATGTGGATGTACTTTTTGACCCATTTGCTATTCCTCTACGATTAACGATCTGACACAACCACAGTGATGTGGCTTGTACGTTTTAAAATACGATCTGCGCGACCTTTAGCACGTGGCATTACACGTTTCATGCTTGGACCTTCATCTACAAAGATCTTCGCAACTTTAAGATCATCGATATCTGCACCGTCATTATGCTCAGCATTAGCAATCGCAGACTCAAGCACTTTTTTCACCAAAGCTGCTGCTTTTTTGTTGGTGTAAGTTAAAATTTCTAACGCTTGAGCTACTTTTTTACCACGGACTAAATCCGCCACTAAACGAGCTTTTTGTGCTGAAGTGCGAGCGTAACGATGTTTTGCAATAGTTTCCATCTTTTACCCCTTACTTCTTAGCTTTCTTATCCGCAGCGTGACCGCGGTAAGTACGAGTCGGTGCAAATTCACCTAATTTATGACCGATCATTTCATCAGAAACATAAACAGGAACGTGCTGACGACCATTATGGACTGCGATGGTCAATCCAATCATTGATGGAATGATCATTGAACGACGGGACCAAGTTTTAATTGGTTTTTTATCCCCGCTTTCCACCGCCTTCTCTACCTTCTTCAACAAGTGTAGGTCAAGGAATGGACCCTTCTTGAGAGAACGTGGCATGGCTTTTCCTCTTAATTAATGAATATTATTTGCCACGACGACGTACGATAAATTTATCAGTACGTTTGTTGTGACGAGTTTTCTTACCTTTGGTTTGAACGCCCCAAGGTGTAACAGGGTGTTTACCGAAGTTACGACCTTCACCACCACCGTGCGGGTGGTCAACCGGGTTCATTGCAGTACCACGAACAGTTGGACGAATACCTCTCCAACGGCTTGCACCTGCTTTACCAAGTACGCGAAGCATATGCTCTGAGTTACCTACTTCTCCGATAGTAGCAGCACACTCAGATAATACTTTACGCATTTCGCCGGAACGAAGACGTAAAGTCACATAATTACCTTCACGAGCGATAATTTGTACATACGCACCGGCAGAACGAGCGATTTGACCGCCTTTACCCGGTTTTAATTCAACGTTATGCACAGTTGTACCAACCGGGATATTACGCATTGGTAATGAGTTACCAACTTTAATTGGCGCATTCACACCAGCTTGGATTTGATCGCCTGCGCTTAAACCTTTAGGTGCTAAAATATAACGACGTTCACCATCTTTATAAAGCACTAAAGCGATATTTGCAGAACGATTTGGATCATATTCAAGACGCTCAACTACCGCTGGGATATCTAACTTGTTACGTTTGAAATCGATTAAACGGTAATGTTGTTTATGACCACCACCGATATGACGAGTAGTGATACGTCCTAAATTATTACGACCACCAGTTTTAGATTTAGTATCCAGCAATGGTGCGTAAGGTTTACCCTTATGTAATTCAGGGTTTACGATTTTAACAACGTGACGACGACCAGCGGAGGTCGGCTTACATTTAACGATAGCCATAGTTTTCTATTCCTCCGTAATTACTCTGCCGCACCTTCAACGAAGTCAAGTGATTGACCTTCTTGAAGAGTTACATAAGCTTTTTTCCAGTCACTGCGACGACCTGTTTTAGCACCATGACGTTTAGTTTTACCCTTAACAACCACAGTACGAACAGAATCCACTTTCACTTCAAATAATTGCTCAACCGCATTGGCAACTTCAACTTTATTTGCATCTAAAGCCACTTTGAAAACGATAGTGTTTGACTTCTCAGCGTTATTTGTTGCTTTTTCAGAGACATGTGGTGCTTTTAACACTTTTAGCAAACGTTCTTGTTGAATCATGCTAACATCTCCTCAATTTGTTTCACTGCATCAACAGTAACAACCACTTTATCGAAAGCAATTAAGCTTACCGGATCGATACCTTGAACATCACGAACATCAACTTTATATAAGTTACGTGCCGCTAAGAATAGATTCTCATCTAAACTTGCAGTGATGATAAGCGCGTCAGTTAACGCCATATCTTTTAATTTTTGTACTAATACTTTTGTTTTTGGTGCATCAATTTCGAATTTTTCCACCACAACCAAACGGTCTTGACGAACTAATTCAGAAAGAATGCTTTTAATCGCACCGCGGTACATTTTTTTGTTCACTTTTTGGCTGTGATCTTGTGGTTTCGCTGCGAAAGTTACGCCACCTGAACGCCAGATTGGTGATTTAATATCACCGGAACGCGCACGACCTGTACCTTTTTGACGCCAAGGTTTTTTGCCTGAACCGGACACTTCAGCACGAGTTTTTTGCTCGCGAGAACCTTGACGAGCACCTGCTGCATAAGCAACAACTACTTGATGGATCAACGCTTCATTAAACTCACGTCCGAAGGTAGTTTCAGAAACAGTGAGTGCGTTTGCACCTACAACTTGTAATTCCATCTCTATCTCCTAGACTTATGCTTTAACTGCCGGTTTAACAATAACATCACTATTAGTTGCACCAGGTACAGAACCTTTCACTAATAATAATTTACGCTCAGCATCTACACGAACCACTTCAAGGGATTGAACAGTTACACGTTCAGCACCTAAGTGACCTGCCATTTTTTTACCTTTAAACACACGACCTGGAGTTTGGTTTTGACCAATAGAACCAAGTACACGATGTGATAAAGAGTTACCATGGGTAGCATCTTGAGTACGGAAATTCCAACGTTTAACACCACCTTGGAAACCTTTACCTTTAGAAGTACCGGTAACATCCACTTTTTTAACATCAGTAAAGATGTCAACGTTAATTTCTTGACCTAAAGTGAACTCTTCACCTTCAGTACGAAATTCCCATAAACCGCGACCAGCTTCAACACCTGCTTTCACGAAATGACCTGCTTCAGGCTTAGTTACACGACTTGCTTTTTTCGAGCCGGTAGTAACTTGAATTGCAGTATAGCCATCGTTTTCAAGAGTTTTAACTTGAGTGACGCGGTTGGCTTCGATTTCGATAACGGTAACTGGAATAGACACGCCATCTTCATTGAAGATACGAGTCATACCAACTTTACGACCGACTAAACCAATCATTGTTATAACCTCTTAATTAACCTAGGCTGATCTGCACGTCAACGCCGGCAGCCAAATCTAAACGCATTAATGCATCAACAGTTTTTTCTGTTGGCTCTACGATATCTACTAAACGTTTGTGAGTACGAATTTCGTATTGGTCACGAGCATCCTTATTCACGTGTGGAGAAATCAACACGGTAAAACGCTCTTTACGAGTCGGTAAAGGAATCGGACCACGAACTTGCGCGCCGGTACGTTTAGCTGTTTCTACGATCTCCGCTGTAGATTGATCAATTAAACGATGATCAAATGCTTTTAAACGGATACGGATTCTTTGGTTCTGCATTAGACCAGAGCTCCAATAAATTTAGCTAATAATAAAACTGACACCATCGCCTTTCACACATTAAATCGAAAGGGAAGTGCAGTAACCTGTTTTAGCTCCCAAATCGGGAACATTGTTTATGTATTACCGAGTGGCAACACCCGTTTAATAAATGATTACATTAAACGGCTTTCATATAAAAAGCTCGCAGATTATACAAGTAATTCTATCATCTCGCAAGTCTTTTCCACGCAATTAATTCTTAAAAAAACCAAAAAGTGCAGTCTAATATTCCCACGTTTCCGGATTAACACCCAATTCGCGCATCAGGGCTTTCGCCTGCTCCGGAATTTCATCACTACGCTCTTTTAACAAGTCCTCATCTGTTGGCAAAGGTTGACCGGTAAAAGCATGTAAAAACGCTTCACACAACAACTCGCTATTCGTCGCATGGCGCAAATTACGAATTTGCCGACGAGTCCGCTCATTAGTCAAAATTTCTAATACTTTAATCGGAATCGACACCGTAATTTTTTTGACTTGCTCACTTTTCTTCCCATGCTCCGCATAAGGGCTAATATATTTACCGTCCCACTCCGCCATATTAACTACCTTAGTCACTTAAATAATTTGCACACATTTTAATGAAAAATGGCTAAAATAACAATCTAGACATACAGACTTCCGAAAACAAATCGCGCCACACCCCACATAATGACAAATCTCAGCAAAAATAACCGCACTTTGATCTGCACCCCCAAAAGTTGGACAAATAAATCAACTAAATAAGGTGCAGATTTTTATGGGTAGACATTATTCAACAGAATTCAAATTTCAAGTTATTCAATATGTATTAAATCACCAAATGGGGGGTCGTGAAGTCGCACAATTTTTCTCTATTCCAACACACGCTTCAGTCGTGATGTGGTTGCAACGATTCGAAAAATTGCGGTATCAATGGGCTTATTCGACAACCTAACCGGAAACATACAATGGCAAAACCTAAATTTGACGGTTCACTTAAGGTGAGAAATCCAAATGATATCAATGAATTGCTAAGACGAATTGAGTATCTTGAAGCGGAAAATGCTTGCTTAAAAAAGCTCAAAGAGTTGGACGAGAAAAAACAAAGGCGGAAAAAAGGGATATCGTTAATGCCTTAAAATCAAAGCATAAATTACCGTTATTGTTGAAAATCATGGCATTACCACGTTCAACTTTCTATTATTCTCCAAAAGAAGTCGCTCACCAAACGATAAGAGCCAAGGTTTTGGCTCTCCATCAAGCTAATGAGGGACATGATGGTTATCGAATTATTCGTGCTAAATTGCAAGCTGAGGGGATTTTTATGAGTGGAAAAACGGTTCTTGCTCATATGCAAGCCCTCAATATTCGTTCTTGTGTGAAAGTGAAACGACGTAAAAAGTACGGTAAAACGAGTCATATTGCACCGAATTTACTCGAACGTGATTTTACTGCAACAAAACTTAAACAAAAACTTGTAACAGATGTGACGGAGTTTAGAGTAGGAAATGAAAAGCTTTATTTATCGTCGATGATGGATTTAGCTAATCGAGAGATTATTGCTTATCACATCAGCCGTCGCCCTAATTTTGCTTTGGTTGCCACAATGTTAAAGAAAACACTTTCCCAATTAAACGAAGATGATTTACCGATAATCCATAGTGAGCAAGGGTATTTGTATGGACTGGCGCGTTGGCGAAAAATGTTAATAAGAGAAGATGGCTCGCCTTATGCGATTCAAAGCATGAGCAGACGTGGGAACTGTTATGATAATGCGGTGATTGAAAGTTTTTTTAGTGTGTTAAAATCAGAATGTTTTTATGGCTATCAATATGCGAATGTTGATGAACTTGAACAAGCATTACATAAACATATTCGTTACTATAATGAGAAACGGATAAAACCAAGTTTAAAAAATTTGAGCCCTGTGCAATACAGAGCTCAATATTTAAGTTAATTAATGAACTGTCCAAATTTATGGGAGCAGATCACTTTAAGTCATAAAAGGATCAAAGTGCGGTCAATTATTACAACGTTTTCAATACATTAATATTTACTTGCATCATAGCCGTAATACGCATTGGTCAAGATAGTTTGCATATCTTCCACCAACGGTAACCGCGGATTTGCCGGCGAACATTGGTCTTCAAAAGCAAGTAACGCCACATCACGACGAGCCTCCATCCACGTTTTCTCATCAATATTTTGCTCTTTAAAAGACATTTTGATACCCACTTTGAGCGCCAAATCATAACAAGCCTGCGCAAAAGATTTCACACCTTCCTCAGGCGTAGCGCAAGGCAAGCCCAGCATTCGCGCAATTTCTTGATATTTCACATCCGCTTTGTAGTAATTATATTTCGGCCAAGTGGCAGTTTTTTGCGGACGCGTTCCGTTATAACGAATCACATGTGGCATTAAAATCGCATTGGTGCGACCGTGCGGCGTATGGAAACGCCCGCCGATTTTGTGCGCTAACGAGTGGTTCATACCTAAGAACGCATTCGCAAACGCCATACCTGCCATAGTTGAAGCATTGTGCATTTTTTCGCGCGCATACTCGTCTTTTTCTTTCACCGAACGTTCCAAATTTTCAAATACCAATTTAATCGCCTGTAGCGCCAAACCGTCGGTAAAATCGTTCGCCAAAACGGACACATAGGCTTCCGTCGCATGGGTCAAGACATCAAGCCCCGTATCCGCCGCCACCTGTGCAGGCACGGTCATAACCAACGCCGGATCTACAATCGCCACCGTCGGCGTTAAAGAATAGTCGGCAATCGGGTATTTTTTATCGCCCTCAGTGATCACCGCAAAAGGTGTTACTTCAGAACCGGTTCCGGAGGTTGTTGGAATTCCGACAAAACGCGCTTTACGCCCTAATTGCGGGAATTTGAACGCACGTTTACGAATATCCATAAATTTTTGTACTAAATCGCGAAAATCCACTTCCGGCTGTTCATAAAACAACCACATCACTTTTGCTGCATCCATTGAAGAACCGCCGCCCAACGCAATAATCGTATCTGGTTTGTAGTTACGAATTAAATCAACTCCGCGGCGCACAGTTTCGATACTCGGATCCGGCTCCACATCCGCAAATAATTGATAAGTCACATGATTGCCACGTGCGGTAATTTGTTTCGCCACCTTTTCTACAAAACCTAAATCTACCATAGTACGATCAGTGACAATCACAACGCGTTCCATCCCCTTCATGGATTGTAAATATTGAATTGAGTCGCGCTCAAAATAGATTTTTGAAGGTACTTTAAACCATTGCATATTGTTTCTCCGTCTTCCCACACGTTTAATATTTAATAAATTGACCGCACTTACGTTATTGCCTACAGCGTTTTTACCATAAGAACCGCAACCTAAGGTCAAGGAAGGAAGAAAGGCGTTATAAACATCCCCAATACCGCCGAATGTAGATGGCGAATTCCAAATGACACGAATAGCTTTCACCCGTTCGCCATATTGTTTAGCCAAGTTAACATCTTTCGTATGAATTGCGGCGGAGTGCCCCAAACCGTGGAAATTCACCATTGCTTCGGACAGAGTAAAGCCCTCTTCGATAGAATTGGATTTTAAAATCGCCAATACCGGTGACAATTTTTCACGTGTAAGCGGCTCTTTCACCCCAACTTCGTTACATTCCGCTGCCAAAATATTGGTTTTTGACGGTACGCTAAAGCCCGCTTGTTCCGCAATCCACATCGCCGGTTTACCCACAACATTCGGATTTAATTTAGCACCGGCGCAATTTGCACTATTGGCTTTTGCGCCGAAAATAAAAGCTTCCAACAAAGCTTTTTCTTTTTTGTTCACGAAATAAACCCCATAAGATTTCATCTCGTCCACAAATTCGTCATACACTTGCACATCCACAATCGCCGCTTGCTCGGAGGCACAAATCATCCCATTATCGAACGATTTTGACATCACAATATCATGAACCGCTTGTTTAATATCCGCGGTGCGTTCTACATACGCCGGCACATTGCCCGCCCCCACGCCAAGCGCCGGTTTTCCGCAAGAATAAGCCGCTTCCACCATAGCGTTCCCGCCGGTGGCAAGAATAGTCGCAATGCCAGAATGTTTCATTAATGCCGACGTCCCTTCCATGGATGGGTTTTCAATCCATTGAATACAATTTTTCGGCGCACCGGCGGCAACCGCAGCGTCATAAACCACGCGCGCCGCATGTACGGAAGATTGTTGTGCAGAAGGGTGAAAAGCAAAAATAATGGGGTTACGGGTTTTTAAAGAAATGAGGGCTTTGAAAATGGCAGTTGAAGTGGGATTGGTTGTCGGAGTAATCCCACATATCACACCGACCGGATCGGCTATTTCGGTAATCCCGGTGACATCATCTTCACTAATCACCCCAACCGTCTTCAAATTGCGCATATTATTGACCACATACTCACAAGCAAACAGGTTTTTCGTGGCTTTATCTTCAAACACACCGCGCCCCGTTTCCTCGTAGGCGTGCATTGCTAAAACGCCGTGCTGATCAAGGGCGGCAACCGAGGCTTTCGCCACAATATAATCCACCTGCTTTTGGTCTAATTGGCGAAACGCCTCTAACGCCACTAAACCGTTTTCCACCAGTGCATTCACTTCCGCTTGAGCAGGGCTGACGGCATTTTCAACAGTGTTACTCATCATAATTTCTCCTAATTTTTCAAAAATAATAATTTTTTTAACTAAATTAATTATACTCAGACAGCCGCCCAAATTTTTTTTTTTTTTTCCTATCCCCTGTGTGCCTTGCCTCCCACGACTATTAATTATACTCAGACAGCCGCCCAAAGCCCCTAAAATTTACATTTTTAAAATGCAAAAGAATGATTTTGATCAAAAGAAAAAAATCCTCTTTTATTTTAATTACAAGGAACCAAACCCGCCTTAACAAGGCATTACCAATAAATGCAATTTTTTTTACAAAAACAAAACAAACAATTTACTTTATTTACAAAGCAAAATCGTACATAATATCATCGTCTTTTCATCTCAAATTAAGGAGGGACTATGTCAATAGGAAAAGAAAACTTCGCCAATCCTGCTCCGTTAGGCTTATGCGGATTTGCATTAACTACATGGTTGCTATCGTTAATTAACGGTGGCGTTTTCGACGCCCAAAGCCTTGGCATGGTATTTGCAATGGCATTTGCATTTGGCGGTACCGCACAAATTATCGCCGGTATATTTGAATTTCAAAAAGGAAACACCTTCGGTTTCACCGCGTTTATCAGCTACGGTTCATTTTGGTGGTCTTGGGCGTTATTTAGCCTCTTTTTCAAAGGTCAAACGCCGCCGCAATTTATCGGTTGGTATTTAGCCATTTGGGGAACATTCACCTTAATGATGTTTTTGGCAACCTTCAATAAACCAAAAGCATTACAAGCAGTCTTTTTCTTCCTCACCTTAACTTTCTATGCCCTCGCTATCGGCGACAGCACAGGCAACCACAGCATAGTAAACATCGGCGGATATTTAGGATTAATCACCGCACTTTGCGCCTTTTACTTAGCCGCAGCGGAAGTGATTAACGAAAGCTACGGAAAAGCCATACTGCCTATCGGCACTCCAAACGCCAAATAACCCAATAAAAAAAGACTGATTACTCAGCCTCAGACCGCTCAAACTCTAGAGGTTTGTCAGCGGTCTGTAACGCCCTTTTAGGGCGTTTTTTTATTTTAGCAATACCAAAGCCTGTTGCTCCCCAGAGCATTGCAAATACGATACCACTCCAACATAGAATAGCCCAAGGTAAGTAGGATAAAGTTTCTACTCCTAATGTACCTGCCATATATGCACCGGCGGCAGTCCAAGGTAAGATGGGTTCAACAATTGTTGCGGAATCTTCTACTGTTCGACTTAAATTCTTAGGATGTAAGCCTCTTTCAGTGTAAGCCTCTTTCAACATTTCTCCGGGAATAAGATTTGAGATTTGACCGTTACAAGTTACCCCAATCATTGTTAAACCACAAAAAATAGTAGTGAAGATTAAAGAAAATGTTGATTGTACGAATTTAAGTAAGTGATTAATAATTACTTCCAATGCACCGCTAAGTGAGAGAATTCCGGCAAAGGATAATGCACAGAAACAGATTAACAATGTTCCCATCATTGAATTCATTCCGCCACGATTTAATAAACGCGCGAGATCTTTACTTATCACTGTATTGTCAGACAACATTGATACGTTAAATCCATTAACAGCACTATTAATTACATCATGTAATGAAAAATTTTGGATGATAATTGCGTTAAATATTGCGACTGCAGCAGATAATAGCATAACGGGGATTGTTGGTTTTTTTGTGATTGAACCCCACAAAATAATAACGACGGGAAGAAGTAACATTAGGACGTTAAAATGATAAATATTTTCTAATCCATTTATCATAGATAGCACTTTTTCAGGAGTTGTAACATCTTGAAGATTACCTGTTGTTCCATATACAGTATATACAATAGCAGCTAATATAAAAGAAGGTAATGTTGTATAGAGTAAGTGTGTAATATGTTCATATAAATCTACTCCGGCCGCCGCAGAGGCAATATTTGTTGTATCAGATAATGGAGATAGTTTATCTCCAAAGTAAGCACCTGCAACGACTGCTCCGGCTGTAGCTGCAAGATTTGCCTCCAGTCCAATAGCAACGCCCATAAAAGCAACGCCAACTGTCCCGGCAGATCCCCAAGATGTACCTGTACAAATAGAGACTATAGAAGTTAATACCAAGGCTGTAATATAAACAAATTTAGGATTAATAACCTTTAATCCATAATAAATCATCATTGGAATTGTTCCGCCAGCAATCCAAGTTCCGATTAATAAGCCTACTGTAATTAATATTAGTAAAGCCGGCATTGTTTTAGCAATTTTTGCAGAAATAGAATTTAGCATATCTTGGTAACTATGCCCCAAATATTTTACTAGACCTCCTGCAAAAATACAGGAAATAACCATCAGTGGTTCAGGAGGTAAATTAAATAATGCGTATCCTATACCTAATAAAAACAACATAATTATGATTGGTAAAGATGCTTCTAATAATGTTGGAGTTCGAATTTTTTTACTCATAATAGAAATTCTCTTTTTTCAATAAAATTAATCCCTTTTAATTTTATATAAACTTTCTTGTAATAAA
>NZ_NLFK01000003.1 GCF_002263215.1 Actinobacillus seminis | reverse complement strand
AACCCTATATGGTATTACTACATTAAGAGCATTAGGTATAGAAAATAAACGAAAAGAACAATGGATGTCTCTCAATGCAGAGATGTTTAATATATCAATCAAAGTTACTAAATTTGATATGCTTTTTTCCGGCATTCATAAGTTTATTTCAAATATTGAACAAATTTTAATTCTATGGATTGGTGCCACAATGGTGATTGAAAATGTGATGACATTGGGTATGTTTGTTGCTTTTAATGCCTATCGAGGTTATTTCTCTGCTCGAATGGGAAATTTAATTAATATAGTATTTAGTTTGAAAATTATTTCACTACACAGAGAACGTATTGCAGATATTGCTTTAAATGAAGTAGAAGATAATAAAAAAATCAAATTAATCTAATAAATAATAACCACGCAAGGTTAAACATTAGTGATCTCTGTTTTAAATACGACCCTTTTAACAAGAATATTATTGATAATTTAAATTTAAATATAAATAGCGGTGAAATTGTAGCTATTACTGCTCCATCAGGATATGGGAAAATGACACTATTAAAATTGATGGGAGGATTATTAAAGCCGACTGCTGGAAGAATCTATTTTAATGGAATAGATATTTATCAACTTGGGATAAGCCAGTATCGAACCCAAATTGCTTGCGTATTGCAAGAAGATAAATTCTTTTCTGGATCTATTTTAGAAAATATTGTAAGTTTTGAGAACAATTATGATCTAGATTGGGCAATAGAGTGTGCTAAATTAGCAAATATTCACGATGAAATAATGAGAATGCCGATGAATTACGAAACGATATTGGGAGAATTAGGGAATAATCTTTCCGGTGGACAACGTCAGCGGCTGTTTATTGCCAGAGCTTTATATAAGAAACCGAAAATTTTACTAATGGATGAAGCTACCACCCACCTAGATGAAGTAAATGAAGTACTCGTTAATCGGGCAATATCGCAATTAAGCATTACCCGAATTATTGTAGCACATCGTCAATCCTCTATCCAATTTGCAGATAGAATAATCAAGCTAGGGTAATAATATATCATTCAGTAGGAGTTATTCAGAAATATATAATCAACATAAAATATGATTGTATAGACTAAAAAACTAAACTTTATGCATATGAGTATTTAAAAATCTATATTTTTGGGTAGTTTGATATAATAGAGTTTTTATTTTTAATAAACTTTACTATAATAGGAGGGTAAAATTTGGTTGCTTTTATAAATTTAATTTTATGGCTTATTTTATTTTTATTCCTTTTTTTTTTTTTTTGACTATATTGGGCGATACCCGGTTATTTTTATTGAACAGGAGATAATATGAAAGAACTCAGTATTGATGAACTACAATTAGTTCAAGGTGGAATTTTGCCAGTTGTAATAGGAGTTGCAACAACCTCAATGATTAGAGGAGCGGCTGTTGGAGTAACCTCATATGGGATAAAAGAAACATTTGGAAACCAAAATTATAATTGGAAAGATGCTGGAGCAGCAGCAATAGGAGGCGCAACGGGAGCACTTATAGGAAATAGTAATGCAATTAGAACAGCATCATCAGTATTTTTTAGCAGTGCTGCTGAAGGATTGTTTTATTCAATCAGTAAATCTATAAATCAATCAGGCTCAGATTATGGTGATGGTTGTGATTATCAATAAAAAAGGAAATGAAAATTAATTTCTTGATTCCTTATCAAAAATTTATTGAACATTATCTAGATATGTTTCGTTATGAATTTCAGAAAAAATGAGATTCGGAGAAAAAGCGATCCGCTATTTTAAATGACATTATTTCCCGCCCGAAAGGGCGGGATTTTCTCATAAATTTATGTTTAATCAAGTTCTGAAAACGCCACTTTCTCAATTTTGGTCGTTAAAATTTGAGAATGTTAAATTTCTAAAACCGTAAAACAGCATCTCTCTAAAATAATTTTATCTTGCACATTCGGAATATCGTCAAATTTGTAAATCAAAAGACCGCCGACCGTAAATTATTCGACATCTTCAAATAATTCAGACTCATTTAATTCCGGTTTAAGCTCTTCAAGACTTGCTGTTCCTTTCACAATCCAGTGATCATCAACATGATAAATATTGCAGCACTACGAAATGAGAAAGGAAACTACACATTGAGCGGGCAATAGCAAAACAAAATTCTCTTGACAATAAAATTGAAGTATATTACCTTTTCCTTACAATATTGAGAATTGTTTTCAATATTGAAAGAAAAAATTTCTAATAAAATCTCGTTTGTATTTAAGGAAAAACAATGAAAAAATTTAAACTACTGCCGGTTCCTGCGCTGGTATTAGGTGTATTTGCCGCAAATGCATTTGCTCAAACAGATGCTGTGGTATTGGACACCATCAATGTTACAAATCATCAAGGTTTAAAAGTCAAAACCAATGTCGTGACCACCCAAATCAAAGACGAAAGTACGGAAACCGATTTACGCGGTTTACTGAAAAACGAGCCGTCCATTGCCATAGGGGGAGGTAACGGTACTTCTCAATATCTCTATATTCGCGGTATGGGGCAAAATTCCATCGATGTTAAAGTGGATAATGCTTACTCGGATGCGCAAATTCACTACCATCAAGGTCGTCATATGCTAGACCCTGCCATGGTCAAAATTGTATCTGTCCAAAAAGGGGCTGGTAGTGCTTCAGCTGGTATCGGTCAAACCAACGGGGCGATTGTTGCCAAAACCCTAGATGCCTTAGATTTACTGGAAGGCAGTGATAAAAACTTCGGTGCAAGAGTCGGCACAGGCTTCAGCACCAATTACTCTCAAAATTACAACGCCACCGTCTATGGAAGAAGTGGGATGTTCGATGGGATAATCGCGACCAACTTTATCAAAGACGGGAATTACAAAGCCGGTAAAGGCTATTATGATTCAGTAAATAAATCTGACCGTGTCTTGTACAGCGGTTTAAATAAACTCAGCTACCTCGCCAAAGTCGGTGCTACCGTCGGCGATCACCGTTTTGTCTTGAGCCATTTGCACGAACAACACAAAGGCGATCGTTTGGTGCGCGAAGAATTTGTGAATTTTGGTGACAGACAAGCTCCTGCCGCCCGTAAAATGACGGTCGACAACACCAATTTAGAATGGACAGGGAAAAACTTAGGCTTTGCCAAAGAAGCCAATGCCAACGTGTACCGCTTGGTGCATGGTCGCTGGTCTGCCAATGATAAAGGCAACGGTTATGCCGGTAATAAAGAAGGTGAAACTTCAATTAAAGTCGTTACCCACGGAGCAAACTTCAATTTTGATTTACCGATCCATCACAACATCTTGGTGAAATACGGTATCAATTACCGCCATCAAGAAGCCAAACCGCACTTTAAAGCCGCAGGCATCTCTAATCAACGTAAATCAGATACCGGTTTTTATGTAGAAGCCATCACCGCTGCCACCGATAGTATTACGTTGACGACGGGTTTACGTTACGATCAGTTCACCTTTAAAGCGATGGATCGTAAAAAAGTCAGCGATTCAAGTTTTAACCCGAGTATCGGCGTGATTTTCGAAGTTACCCCTGAGCTAAGCTTTAGTGCGAGCCATAACTACGCTACCCGCAGCCCGCGTATGCAGGATGCCATTTTAAGCCACGGTGAAAAGCGCGGTCTCACCAGTATTCTTGAAGGCACCAAAGCCGAGCAAGCACGTACCACCGAAATCGGGTTTAACTATGATAACGGCACATTCAGTGTGGACGGTAGCTATTTCTGGCAACGTATCAAAGATGCCCTAGGCACAACCGCCGGTCGCGATAACCATATGAGTGACGGCACTTGGCAAAGCATCTTAAATGCCGGCAAAATCAAAAACCACGGTTATGAGTTAAACTTCGGTTACCATCAGGGTGGCTTTACCGCTCGTCTGGGTGTCGCCGACAGCAAACCGCGCTTCTACGCAAATCTTGGTAAGAAAGCCAACAAAGAGAAAAAAATAAAGGAGAACAAACCACTACTCAGCGGCAATCCTGAATACGCTTCTGCCATCGGTCGTACGTGGACAGCGTCTGTGAGCTACCGTTTCGAGCAACCGAATATTGAAGTGGGTTTACATCACCGCCTCGTTGAAAAAGTCAAAGCTAAAGACGACTTCTTCTTGACAGGGGGTAACGTTACACCGGGTAAGGGTAAAGCCGGTTATAATGTAACCGATCTTACCGTGAACTGGAAACCGTTTAACGATGACAGAATGAATGTCAACTTTGCGATTGATAATATTGCCAACAAGTTTTACAAATCGCATGCACAGCGTAGTAATGATAACACGCTTCCTGCACGCGGTCGTGAATTCCGCTTGGGTGTCAATTATACATTCTAGTTTTTCCGGTCTTTAATTCATCAATAAACGGTCAAAAGTTTTGCTTTTTGACCGTTTTTTATAAGCGTCATAAAAGGCTTTTTGTTTGATTTTGTTATAATATATCTATTGGTTTAATTATGAGTAAAAGCTATTCTGAAGAAGAAATAAAGAATAAGTTATCATTTATTCGTTTCATTATCACAAAGAATATAAACCGCTAGAGAAAGTTATACGTGATTTTTTATCTAAATTGGACTTGGATAAGTCAAAAATCTTATGATGTGCCGGTGTATTTTGATGGGGATGATGAGCCTGTCTATATGATGATCGCATTAGCAGGGAGCGATAGCAATCAACATATGGAGGGTTAGTGGAAATTACTCGAGTATTAGATGATCCGAATAGCGATAGCGGTGTTAATATCGAGAAATTTTTGACTTGTGACAGTATAGATGAGGTTTTGGCAGTAATTGATGCTGCTCTTGAGGAATAACATATTATAAAAAGAGAAAATATAAATTTAGGAGATGATCTATGAAGACTAAACCATTATTGCAAATAGCTCTTGATTCCTTGACGCTTGAAAAAGCGGTCGCTGATGCTCGGCAGGCTTCAAATTTAGTTGAAATAATTGAAGTTGGTACCATTCTGGCTTGTGCAGAGGGGATGAAAGCCGTTTCCACATTGCGAGCCTTACACCCGGAACATATTATTGTTTGTGATTTGAAAACGACAGACGGAGGCACGATTTTAGCAAAAATGGCTTTTGAGGCGGGGGCAGATTGGCTAACGGTGTCTGCGGCAGCGCATCCGGCAACGAAAGCAGCGTGTAAGAAAGTCGCGGATGAATTTAATGCAGCCCACCCTGAATTAAAGGTGAAAAAAGAAATTCAAATTGAAATTTATGGTAATTGGACAATTGATGATGCAAAAGACTGGGTTGAGCTGGGCGTACATCAAGCGATTTACCATCGCTCAAGAGATGCCGAGTTAGCCGGAAAAGGATGGACCCAAGAAGATGTAGCATTAATGAAACAACTTTCACGCTTAGGCATTGCACTTTCTATTACTGGTGGAATTGTTCCGGAGGATATTCATCTATTTAAAGAAATTAAAAATGCTAAGGCTTTTATTGCAGGACGAGCTTTAGTCGGGGAAAAAGGACGGGCAACTGCTGAAGCAATTCGTCAGGAAATTGCAAAATATTGGTAATTTGACCATTGGGAGAGCGTTACGAAATGTTTTGCGTAACGCTTTTTTAGTCTCAATTAAAGTGATGTATTACAGAATATCCAATAATTCCACTTCAAACACTAAGGTGCTGAATGGCGGAATAGACTCGCCGGCACCGCGTTCGCCGTAGGCTAAGTTATGAGGAATGGTTAAACGCCATTTTGAGCCGACCGGCATCATAGAAAGGGCTTCAATCCAACCGGCAATCACGCCACTTACAGGGAATTCTGCCGGTTGACCACGTTTCACTGAACTATCGAATACGGTTCCATCAATCAAAGTACCGGTGTAATGTACACGCACTTTATCTTGGCGGCTCGGGACTTTACCGTTACCCTCCACTAAAACTTCGTATTGTAATCCGCTTTCCGTCACTTTTACGCTGTTTTTTTTCGCATTTTCAGCTAAGAAAGCGTTGCCCGCTTCTTCCAATTGTTTAAATTTCGCCTGCGCTTTTTCCGCTGCGTCTTGTTGCAATTGATGTAACGCTTGGCTCACTTTATTTAAATCCAACGCCGGTGCATTTTGGTTTAAGGCATCATAAATCCCTTTGGCAACCGCTTCTGCTTTCACATTTAATCGGCTGTCGATTAATTGTTGACCGATTTGTAAGCCGATACCATAACTCCCTTTTGCAGAAACATCATCTAAGGTTACTTGTTCAAAAAATGATTTAGTCATTGTTTTTCCTTGTGTTAAAAATTATTTTTTATATGCCAATACTTCGCCCATGCGCACCGGCAAGTCGACTTGCAGATGGCTTGCCAGTTGTACACGATTTTTCGGGAACAAATTGATCACGGTCGAACCTAATTGGAAGGCACCCATTTCACAACCTTTCAATAATTTGACCGCACTTTCCCCTTGATAAGTCCAAGTTTTGATTTCCTTCGGACGTGGCGGATTGACAATACCAGCCCAAGCGGTGCTGATGCTGGCAGTGATGGTGGCACCGACTAAAATTTGCACCATCGGTCCGAAGTCCGTATCAAATACGCAGATGACCCGTTCGTTGCGAGCGAATAAATTGGGTACGTGTTCGGCTAAAAACGGGTTTACCGAAAACAGATCGCCCGGCACATAAATCATTTTTCGCAAGGTTGCGTCGCAAGGCATATGCACGCGGTGATAATCACGCGGTGATAAATAGATAGTGGCGAATTCGCCATTTTTAAAGGTTTCCACCAGCTCTTGATCGTGCGCCAATAAATCTTCTAAACGAAAATAATGCCCTTTGGCTTGTAATAATAAATTGTCGTCAATATGTCCGAGTTGGCTGACTCGTCCGTCTGCGGGTAAACAAAGTGCGGTCGGATTTTGCTCGATTTTACGCGCATTTTCGGCAAGCGGACGAATAAAAAATTCGTTGAAGCTGGCATAATCTTTGAAATTCGGTTTCGCCGCTTCATTCATGTCCACGTGATATTTTTTGGCAAAAAGTTTGATCGCAAAATGAGTCACTGTGCCCCATTGTTGTTTGGTAAACCAGCCGGCAAATTGGGTTAAATATTGTTGCGGCATCACATATTGAAAAGCAATTTTGATGCGCTGCCGGTAGCTGGGTTGTTTTTTTTCGCGTTGTACATAGTTATGTCCTCAATAAATTGGAGATGGGATTATAACAAGTTATTTCACTTGTGCAATGATAAGGCTATACTTTGCTACTAATTCGGATTTATGAACGAAAACAAGCAGAAAGGAATAAGCGTAATGAATGAGCAAGATATGTTGCAATGGGATAAGCAACATTTGTGGCATCCTTATTCAGCGGTGAACGCCGAGATGCCGATATATGCGGTAGAACGTGCCGATGGCGTGATGATTACCTTAAAAAATGGGCAACAACTGATTGACGGAATGTCTTCTTGGTGGGCGGCGTTACATGGTTATAACCATCCGCAATTAAATCAAGCCGCGATTGCCCAATTAGAGAAAACCAGCCATATTATGTTCGGCGGATTTACCCATGATCCCGCGGTGGAATTAGGTAAACGCTTGGTTAGCATTTTGCCGCCAGGATTAGACACAATTTTCTATGCTGATAGCGGATCAGTGGCAGTAGAAGTGGCGATGAAAATGGCACTGCAATATCAACACGCCAAAGGGCAACCTAAGCGCAGTAAATTTGCCACCATTCGCGCCGGTTATCATGGTGATACGTGGCATGCGATGTCGGTTTGCGATCCGATAACGGGGATGCATAGCCTATTTGCCGAACGGTTGCCACTGCAATATTTTTTGCCACAACCAAAAACTGCCTTTGGCGAAGACTGGGATGAACGAGATATTGCACCGCTACGCGATTTATTGGCACAAAAATCTTCGGAAATTGCGGGATTAATTTTGGAGCCGATTGTGCAAGGTGCCGGTGGGATGTATTTTTATTCGCCGACCTATTTGGAACGTGCCAGAGCGTTATGTGATCAATATGGCGTATTATTGATTTTTGATGAGATCGCTACCGGATTTGGGCGCACCGGTAAGCTGTTTGCCACCGAATATACTCGAATAATCCCGGATATTATGTGTTTGGGTAAAGCCTTGACCGGCGGTTATTTAACTTTATCGGCAACGGTGACTACCGCATTGATCGCTCAAACCATTTGCCAAGGCGAAGCAAAATGTTTTATGCACGGACCGACGTTTATGGCAAATCCACTGGCGTGTGCGATTGCCTGTGCCTCTATTGATTTATTATTGGCAAGCGATTGGCAGGCGAAAATTCAGAAAATAGAACAACAATTACGCCGCGAATTAGCGCCAGCAGCGGCATTTAATTGTGTCAAACAGGTACGAGTTCTCGGCGCTATCGGTGTACTTGAAATGCGGGAACCTGTTAATATAACAGTTTTACAACCGAAATTTGTACAAAAAGGGATTTGGTTGCGCCCGTTTGGACGTCTTGTCTATATTATGCCGCCTTTTATTATTACGCCGCACCAATTATCACAACTGACACAAGCCCTATTAGAGGTGATCAAAGAGGTTTATGATGAATCCATTGGCTGATTTTGCCGAGCGATTAACGCAATTGCAGAATATCGGACAATTACGCCGCTTGCCTGAATTAACCCATCAAGGACGTTATATCGAAAAAGAGGGGCGGTTAATGTTAAATTTATCGTCTAATGATTATTTAGGGTTGGCAAATAACACGGCTTTGCGGCAAACTTTTTTGCAAAAACACGCGGAAAACTTACTGCACTTTACTTCATCTTCTTCCCGTTTGTTGACCGGATCTTTTCCGTGTTATGAGCAACTGGAAGCGTTGTTGGCACAGCGTTTTAGGCGAGAAAGTGGATTGTTGTTTAATAGCGGTTATCATGCCAATATCGGGATTTTACCGGCGGTAGCGGATAAAAATACCTTGATCGTGGCGGATAAATTGGTACACGCCAGCATGATTGATGGAATTCGCTTGAGTGGGGCCGATTTTGTGCGTTATCGCCACAATGATTATGCGCATCTGGAAAATTTGCTGCGTAAACATCAAAACTGTTATCAACGCATGATTATCGTGACGGAATCGGTATTTAGTATGGATGGTGATGTGTCGGATTTACCACAATTGGTGGCATTTAAAAAATGTTTCGGCAATGTGTTATTGTACGTGGATGAAGCGCACGCTATTGGTGTTTACGGAGAGCAAGGCTTAGGGATTGCCGAACAGCAAGGTTGCGTGGCGGAGATTGATTTTTTAGTCGGTACTTTTGGCAAAGCCTTAGCCTCTATGGGCGCTTATGTGGTTTGTGATCGTATAATGCGGGATTATTTGGTCAATACCATGCGTCCGTTGATTTTTTCGACCGCACTGCCTCCGTTTAACGTGGCATGGAGTTTATTTCTATTTGAAAAACTACCGCACTTTCAAGCGCAACGTGAGCATTTGCAACAATTGAGTGAGCAGTTAAGATGCCATGTGCAACGCTTGACTAAGCGGGATATGCCAAGCCAAAGTTGCATCGTGCCTTATGTTATCGGCGATAACCCAAAAACGGTCGAGACGGCGCAACAATTGCAACAAATGGGCTATTATTGTTTACCAATTCGCCCGCCAACAGTCCCGCAAGGCACCTCGAGAATTCGTTTATCGCTGACAGCCGATATGACGTCGCAAGAAATCGTCCAATTTATGGATGCGTTATCAACGCTTATGTAACAGGATTAAATTAACGTGAAAACAACATGGATAAATAACGGGCAGAAAAATATCATCGTTTATTTTGCCGGTTGGGGAAGTTCACCAGAAACGGTGGCGCATTTGGTGGTGCCGCCGGAATATGATGTATTAATTTGTTATGATTTTCGTGATCTTAAGCTAGATTTTGATTTTTCCATTT
This sequence comes from Actinobacillus seminis, assembly GCF_002263215.1. Classification (GTDB taxonomy): domain Bacteria; phylum Pseudomonadota; class Gammaproteobacteria; order Enterobacterales; family Pasteurellaceae; genus Actinobacillus_B; species Actinobacillus_B seminis. Next base: position 246,483 of record NZ_NLFK01000003.1, on the reverse strand, counting down.
ATCGGCAAATTCGGCTGGTGGCGTGGTCAATGGGCGTGTGGGCGGCGACGCGGGTGATGCAAAACCTTCCGTTGATTTCGGCGGTGGCGATAAATGGTACGCTACGCCCGTGTGATGATGAATTCGGTATTCCTAAAGCCATTTTTCAAGGCACGTTGGATAATTTGAATGAAAGTAATTTAGTGAAATTCCAACGCCGAATTTGTGGCGTTCGGCAATTAAGTGAGCAATATCGACAAATGACCGTATCGCGTCAATTGCTAGAAATTCATCAAGAATTGACCGCACTTTATCAAGCAATGCAGCAGCCTGATTTATCTGCGGTACAATGGACTGGCGCGATTATCTGTCAGCAAGATCGTATTTTCCCCGCGGAAAATCAACAGCGTTTCTGGCAAGGCTATTTTGCAGCGCGTCCGGGCGCTATCCGTTTGTTGGATTTGCCACATTATCCGTTTCATCAATTTAACGATTGGTTGCAATTATGCTGACACCACACAAAGCACGAGTCGCACAACGTTTTAGCCAATCTTTAACCACTTATGATCAACAAGCGGTGGCGCAACAACATATTAACCATCAGTTGATCCAATTATTGTTGCAACAAGAAAGGCGTCATTTTACGCAATTGCTAGAAATTGGTTGTGGCACGGGGCAACTAACTGCTTTGTTAAAACAGTATTTTTCCGTAACACAATGGCATTTAAATGATTTGTGTGCGGTACAACCTCGATTGCAAACTTTGCTGGAGGGAGAGAAATTTCAATTTTTTCAAGGTGATGCCGAGTCATTTTGTTTCCCAAAAGGTTACGATCTAATTGCTTCTGCCTCCACGGTACAATGGTTTTCCGAGCCACAAGCCTTTGTTGCTCAATGCGCAGCAAAGTTGCGTTCGCACGGGCTGTTGTTATTAAGTACCTTTGCGCCGCAAAATTTGCAAGAAATTCGGCATTTGACCGGGATTGGATTGGCTTATCCCGATATGGATTGTTGGCGGGGCTGGCTAACCTCCCATTTTGAGATTTTACATTTAAGCCAACGAGAGATTCCCCTTTATTTTGTATCACCTATGGCGGTTTTGCAGCATTTAAAAGCCAGTGGTGTGACTGCGGTTAGTCAATCTATGTGGACAAAATCCAAATTACAGCGTTTTTTGCAAGATTATCAACAATATTATGTAGCAGAAGAGCAAAAAGTGCGGTTAACTTATCAGCCGGTATTTATTTTAGCGCGTAAAAAGGAGGAAAAGTGACTGGAAAAATCATCTTCGTATCGGGAATTGATACGGATGTCGGCAAAACAGTGGCAACTGGGATGTATGCTAAAAATTTAATAGCGCAAGGATTTTCAGTTATCACGCAAAAAATGATTCAAACCGGCTGCCAAACGCTGTCGGAGGATATTGTTACGCATCGTAAGATGATGGACATTCCGTTGACTAAGGAGGATTTGTCGAGATTGACCTGCCGCTATTTGTTTGCGCATCCTTGTTCGCCTCATTTGGCAGCGAAATTGGAAATGCGCGAAATTTCGACCGCACTTATTGCTCAAGATGCGCAAAACTTGGCGCAAAAGTATGATTATGTATTGTTGGAGGGCGCTGGAGGGTTGTGTGTTCCTTATGATGCAACGCATACGACGCTGGATTTTGTGCGTGAACAGGGTTATCCGTTGATTTTGGTGACTTCGGGAAAATTAGGTAGTATTAATCATACTTTATTGAGCCTGATGGCATGCCTACAACAAGGTATTGCCTTGCACACGTTGATTTATAATCAATATCCATTAGGCGATCCAATTATTCATGCGGATACGCAAGCATATTTGCAGGATTATGTGGCATCACATTTTCCGGCGGCAACATTTGAAACCTTGCCTATCTTAGATTAAAATTCAAAAGCGGTGAAATTATCACTTTTCAGCGAAAAAATGATAATTTCCTTTGACTAATTGGCGATCAAAAGGTAATATTCACGCCCTATGCAAAAGGTAAAATTACCCCTAACGACTGATCCGGTTAAAGATGCACACCGTAGGTTGGATTATGACGGATATTATTCGATTAATCAGCTTACTCGTCTTAAGGAAGCAGTCAGTGAAGTGCTCAGCGATGCACAGGTTAGATTATCGTTTTTCGTTGATCCGCAAAAATTGGTGGTCATGAAAGGGCAGGCAACGGTTGATGTTGAACTTGAATGTCAGCGTTGCGGAGGAACTTTCGTACAAACATTGAACTGTGAATTTTGTTACAGTCCAGTGGTGAATTTGGATCAAGCCGATGAATTACCGGAAATTTATGAGCCGATTGAATTTAATCTTTTCGGCGAAATAGATTTAATTGGTACGATTGAAGATGAACTTATAGTGAGTTTGCCTCTGGTACCAATGCACTCATCTGAACACTGTGAAGTGTCCGTGGCTGAACAGGTTTTTGGCGAATTGCCGGAAGAGCTGGCAAAAAAACCGAACCCGTTCGCTGTATTAGCTAGCTTAAAGAAAAAGTAAATTTAGGAGTATAGCCAATGGCTGTTCAACAAAATAAAAAATCTCGTTCAAGACGCGATATGCGTCGTTCTCACGATGCATTAACCACTGCTGCAGTATCAGTTGATAAAACAAGCGGTGAAACCCATTTACGTCACCATGTAACTGCGGATGGTTACTATCGTGGTCGTAAAGTGATCAATAAGTAATTCGTTACTTATAAGGTAATCACTTGAATCGTCTAACCCTGGCGTTAGATGTGATGGGCGGGGACATTGGTCCCCGTATTACTATCCCCGCATCAATAAAAGCATTGGAAAAGGATCCAATGCTCGCTTTGTTGCTGTTTGGCGACAGTCAACAAATCACCCCATTGCTGGAAAATCTTCCATCATCTATTCTTGAGCGTCTGACCGTGCGTCATTGTTCCCGTATCATTGCCAATCATCAAGATTTGTCGTATGCCTTGCGCCATAGTAAAGGCAGTTCTATGCGTTTAGCCATTGAAGCAGTACAAAAAGGAGATGCGCAAGGTTGTGTGAGCGCTGGCAATACCGGTGCGTTGATGGGGTTATCGAAAATTTTATTGCAACCGCTGAAAGGTATTGAACGTCCGGCGTTGATTTCTATGATTCCGACCATAACCGGTGAGCGCAGTGTGATGCTCGATTTAGGCGCGAATATTGATTGTAGTGCGGAAAATTTGTATCAATTTGCGTTGATGGGATCGATTTTCGCTGAAAATCAATTAGGCTTGGTTTATCCGCGTATTGCGTTGTTAAATATCGGTATTGAAGAAATTAAGGGGTATAAATCCATTCGTGATGCGTCAGAAATGTTGAAAAAAAACACCGCACTTAATTATATCGGTTTTATTGAGGGCGATTTATTATTAAACGGAAAAGCGGATGTTATTGTAAATGACGGATTTGTCGGTAATATTGCCTTGAAAACCCTTGAGGGGGCAGCGAAAAATGTGGTGTCTTTAATTAAAGGGAATACCGCATTGCAGAAAACCAATCATATTTGTAAACCGCTGTTTGCTTGGTTGGTGAAAAAATTATTTTTAAAAGGCAGTTTCAGACGTTTAAAACAAATTAATCCGGATCAATATAATGGCGCTTCATTAGTCGGTTTGACCGCGGTGGTGGTGAAAAGTCATGGTAGTGCGAATACGGATGCTTTTGCTTATGCCATTGCGGATGCCGCTTTACAAGTTCGTCAACAAATTCCGGCAAAAATTCTTGCCGGTTTAGAAAAATATTAATTTAATTATTTTACATCAATTCGAGATCAGTATGTACAGTAGAATATTAGCCACGGGGAGTTATGTCCCGACAAAAATTAGAACCAATGCCGATTTAGAGAAGATGGTGGAAACCTCTGACGAGTGGATTGTCACCCGTTCCGGTATTAAAGAGCGTCGTATTGCAGAAGAAAACGAAACCGTTGTGACTATGGGCGTTGACGCAGCTAAAAAATGTTTTAAGGCGGCGCAAATTGATGCAAATACGATTGATTTAATTTTGGTAGCGACCACCACAAATTCTCATGCTTATCCGAGTGCGGCTTGTCAAATTCAGGGGTTGTTGAATATTGAGGACGCGATTTCTTTTGATTTGGCGGCGGCTTGTACCGGATTTGTGTATGCGTTGAGTGTAGCGGATCAATTTATTCGTACCGGTAAAGTGAAAAACGCATTGGTTATCGGCGCGGATTTGAATTCTCGCCATTTAGATGAAACCGATCGTAGTACCGTAATTTTATTTGGTGATGGCGCCGGAGCGGTGATTTTACAGGCATCTGAGCAAGAAGGCATTATTTCAACCCATTTACACGCAAGCGCGGATCAACAGAATCTCTTGTCATTACCAAATACGGAACAGGGCGATCGGCAATCGGGTTTTATTCATATGCAAGGTAATGAAACCTTTAAACTGGCGGTGCGTGAATTAGCGAGTGTGGTAGAAGAAACCCTTGCTGCCAATCATTTGGATAAATCAGAAATTGATTGGTTGATACCACATCAAGCGAATTTGCGGATTATTGCAGGTACTGCGAAAAAATTAGAAATGGATATGTCGCGTGTGGTAGTCACTTTGGATCGTTATGGTAATACCAGTGCGGCAAGTATTCCGGTGGCTTTGGACGAAGCGGTGCGTGACGGGCGTATTCAGCGTGGTCAATTGCTTTTATTGGAAGGTTTTGGCGGTGGTTGGACTTGGGGATCCGCGTTAATTAGGTTTTAATAGTTTGAAGAAATAAAATATAGAGAGTGAGATGATGAAAAAATTCGCAATGGTCTTTCCGGGGCAAGGATCACAATCTGTCGGGATGTTGGCGGAGTTGGCAGGTCAATTTCCGCCGGTGGAAGAAACCTTTAAACAGGCTTCTGAGGTATTAGGCTATGATTTATGGCAATTGGTGCAACAAGGACCGGCAGAAGAGTTAAATAAAACATGGCAAACGCAACCCGCACTTTTAACTGCTTCAGTAGCGATTTATCGTGTGTGGCAACAACAATACCCTGATTGGTTGCCAAGTGTGATGGCGGGGCATAGTTTAGGTGAGTATTCGGCATTGGTTTGCGCTGGTGTCTTGGATTTCCAAGATGCAGTGAAATTAGTTGAATTGCGTGGTAAATTGATGCAACAAGCGGTGCCTGAAGGCATGGGTGCAATGTATGCGATTATCGGTTTGGATAATGAAAGTATTATTGATGCTTGTGCGCAAGCGGCACAAGGCGAAGTGGTTTCTGCGGTGAATTTTAATTCGCCGGGGCAAGTGGTGATCGCCGGTAGTAAAGCGGCAGTAGAACGTGCAGCGGCGGTTTGTAAAGAAGCGGGCGCAAAACGTGCCTTGCCTTTGTCAGTGAGTGTGCCTTCTCATTGTGCATTGATGAAACCGGCGGCGGATCAATTGGCGGTTGCTTTGGAAAATATTACCCTGAAAATGCCACAAATTGCGGTGATCAATAATGTGGATGTGAAAGCTACGTGCGAAACTGATGAAATTCGTACCGCGCTTATACGCCAACTTTATAACCCTGTGCGTTGGACAGAAACTGTTGAAAAAATGGCGAAAGAGGGAGTTGAACTGTTAGTCGAAATCGGACCGGGTAAAGTTTTGACCGGACTTACAGGGCGTATTGTCAAAACGCTTTCAGCGGGCGCAGTAAATGACGTGAAGTCATTGGATGCAGTAAAAGAATTATTAGCTTAATCTTGAAGGATGGCAGGAATCATCCTTTTGTTTCATTATTGTTTTTTTGGAGATGAGAATGCAAGGTAAAATCGCATTAGTAACTGGCGCAACGCGCGGTATTGGACGAGCTATTGCTGAAGAGTTAGTCGCAAAAGGGGCATTTGTGCTTGGGACGGCAACCTCAGAGAAAGGCGCAGAGAGCATTTCGGCGTATTTGGGCGAAAAAGGGAAAGGTTTCGTATTAAATGTTGCTGATGAGCAATCAATCGAAAGCACATTGGAAAAAATCAAAGCGGAATTTGGCGATATTGATATTTTGGTTAATAACGCCGGGATTACACGTGATAATCTCTTAATGCGTATGAAAGATGATGAATGGTTTGATATTCTACAGACCAATTTAACTTCCGTCTATCGTCTGTCTAAAGCAATGTTGCGCAGCATGATGAAAAAACGTTTTGGTCGTATTATTACTATTGGTTCTGTGGTAGGGGCTATGGGTAATCCGGGACAGGCGAATTATTGTGCTGCAAAAGCGGGGCTAATTGGTTTTAGTAAAGCGCTTGCTAAAGAAGTTGCTTCGCGCGGGATTACAGTGAACGTGATCGCGCCGGGCTTTATTGCAACAGATATGACGGATGTATTAACTGAGGAGCAAAAAAGTGGAATTTTAGCCAATGTGCCTGCCGGGCGTTTGGGCGCTCCGACGGAAATTGCAAAAGCAGTGGCATTTTTAGCCTCGGATGATGCGGCTTATATTACCGGGACGACATTACATGTCAATGGCGGAATGTATATGCCATAACAAAGGGTAATATCTACTCCTAAAACCTAAAAGGAGCTAATTAGCTCCTTTTTTTGATCTTATTCATAATTATCCGGAACAGCCTAAAAAACGTTATACAGTTCTAACGGATAATGAATTAACGGTGGAGCGTTTGCACTCTACCCTCGGTCGTATAGTACATTGTTGCGTGTTGAGATTTTAAGAGCAATGGGAAAAACGGGAAATCGGCGAAAAACTGCTACTACAATTGCCTTACAAAAATTTGGTGTTTACGGTGAGCAATTAGAGAGTATTCCGCAATATTTGAGTTGTTCGTTGCTTTCTCCGTTAGATGTTGAATTAACTGCTGAAAAAGGGAGCAACTGGCGAAAGATTGTTTGGCGGTGATATTATCATTGCCGACTAAACAAATCATACTTAATCAAACGCAATATCTTCATTGCGGTGGTGTCTTCTTAGGCGAAAAAATCATAGCCAAAGGAGAGGGTTAATGATAGAATCCATCGGGTAATGTAACTGGGTTGCGTTGGCTGTTACGTTAGCAGAATAACGTAACTTATTTTAAAAGTATGTATTTGATTTTATTAGGGTGTGGTTAGACCTTGTAAAAATAAGTTGCAACTTTTTTAAAAATACATACACTATGAGGGTATTATTTTATCGCTAACTATAATAGGAAAAAGCAAAATGAGCATTGAAGAACGCGTAAAAAAAATTATTGTTGAACAATTAGGTGTTAAAGAAGAAGATGTTAAATCAGAAGCTTCTTTCGTAGAAGATCTTGGTGCAGATTCTTTAGACACTGTTGAATTGGTCATGGCTTTAGAAGAAGAATTTGATATTGAAATTCCTGATGAAGAAGCTGAAAAAATTACCACTGTTCAATCAGCAATTGATTACGTTCAAAATAACCAATAATTTTGTCCGGGCAGCGTTTCGTCGCTGCCCTAATTTTATCTGAAAGGCTAAGCTAAAACTTGTTTTTTCCTTTCTTTGTCAAATTTTTTCCTTTCTTCCTTTTTTGAATATCCGCAAAAATTGATCTAGAACGTTTTTTTATTAATTAAATAAATTTAAATGATTGTATAAAATTTAAGATGCAGTAATATACCCATATCTAATTAACACTTTTGAGGGATTTTATATGCTGTATTTGGAGTTTTTATTTCTATTATTGATGCTATATACCGGTAGCCGCTATGGCGGTATCGGGCTGGGGGTTGTGTCCGGTATCGGGTTGGCGATCGAAGTTTTTGTTTTGCGTATGCCTTTGGGAAAAGCGCCGATTGACGTCATGCTCGTTATCTTAGCGGTGGTTACTTGTGCTTCCGTACTTGAAGCGGCAGGCGGTTTAAAATATATGTTGCAAATTGCTGAACGTATTTTACGTAGTAATCCGAAACGAGTGACGATTCTTGGACCCATTGTGACTTATTTGATGACCTTTATGCTGGGAACGGGACACTCCGTTTATTCTGTTATGCCAATTATCGGCGATATTGCGTTAAAAAATAAAATTCGTCCGGAACGTCCAATGGCGGTTTCCTCTGTGTCATCCCAATTAGCGATTACGTCAAGCCCGCTTTCTGCCGCAATTGCGTATTATTTAACACAAATTACTCAAATTCCGGGTTATGAACATATCACTTTATTAAATATCATTTCCGTCACCGTTCCTGCCACCTTTATCGGTACTATAGCAATGGCACTTTATAGCTTACGTCGCGGTAAAGAGTTGGAAGATGATCCGGAATATCAAAGACGTTTACAAGATCCCGTATGGCGTGATCGTATTTTAAATACTACTGCCACATCTTTAAATGATGAATTGCCAAGATCGGCTAAATTAGCGGTTTATTTATTCGTTCTTTCTTTGATTACGGTTGTTGTGATTGCTATGTTACCAGAAATCCGTACTATAGGTGAAACGGTTGACGGAAAAGCGGTGAAACCAATTTCAATGTCCTTTATTATCCAAATGATGATGCTATGCTTTGGCGGTATTATTCTAATTGCGACCAAAACCAATCCGCAAAGTGTGCCGAATGGCGTAGTATTTAAGTCGGGAATGGTAGCGTGTGTCGCAATTTTTGGTATTGCATGGATGAGTGATACTTACTTCCAATATGCTATGCCGGAATTTAGAACTGCGGTTACCTCAATGGTAGAACATTATCCATGGACCTTTGCCTTTGCGCTATTTGCGGTATCTGTCGTTATTAACAGCCAAGCGGCAACGGCGGTCATGATGTTACCTGTTGGGATAAGTTTAGGATTGCCGGCGCCGGTACTTATCGGTTTAATTCCAGCGACATATGCTTACTTCTTTATTCCTAACTATCCGTCAGATATTGCCACGGTAAACTTTGATGTCACCGGTACGACAAAAATTGGTAAATACTACTTTAACCACAGTTTTATGGTGCCTGGGTTGATTGGTGTTGTTGTGGCGTGTTTGGTTGGCTATACGATCGCGAATATTGTGATTGTGTGATTTTCTATCATAGCAAAAGAGCGGGTTTTTCCGCTTTTTTGTTTAGGTATCGAAGAGAGTCAGAAACAAAATGTCCTCTGCTGATACAAGATCGAGGAGGACATTTTGTATTAAGCGTTGATGATTTTTTGAATTTCAGCCATGCTTAAGTGGTATTCATGTGGGCAACTACGCCATACATCAAGCATTTTTAAATATTTATCCCACATTGGGGTTTGTGAGTCACAACCGTGAGCACAGCGCATAAATTCTTGATATTTGCTGCCTTCGCCGGTGATAAAACGTAAATAATTTAAATATTTTTTCTCGCGAACCGCGCAGTAGCCGGCAAATTGTAAGCGGTGTGCATTTAATGCGGATTTGTCAGCAAGGTTGTTATAAGACACTTGTAATGCATGGTACATTTCTAATGTATCCAATACAATACGACATTCCGTTTCTGAAATATCAGAAAAATCTTTATCCAATTCTTTCAGCTCTAAACCGAACCCACCTTTAACAATGGTTTCCAAACGTTGATATTTTTGAGTGTTGGTTGGATCCAATAAGCTCATCAATTTGTATTGATTTGCCAAAATAAGGCGTTGTGTTGAGGTCATTTCCATAGTTACTTCCTATCATTAATCTATATCGTTAAGTTCATCTTGTGAAAGAGTTTCTTGTACCGCTTTGGATTTACCGTCATTAACACGATACTCCAAGCCTTGCAAGTAAGCTTCGCGGAATGTAGCGTAAGGATCTTGCGCTTGATCCAATAAGGCTTCTTTACCTAAGGCATTTGCACGTTTATCTATGCTTTGTACGCCATATTTGAGCAGTCCCCAAGGACCTAATAGAGAGTACATAGGATAAGTCAGATCGACTAAATTACCAATATCCTGACGCGGGGTTGCCGGTCCGTAAAATGGTAGCATCACATAAGATCCGGTTTCTACACCGTAGCTGCCCAAGGTATCACCAAAGCGACGGTTATTTTCAATTTTTAGTGGATCGCTATGACTTGCTACGTCAATTAAACCGCCTAGTCCAAAGATACTGTTAATCCAGAAACGGTTTAAATGTACCATGGCTTTTTGGAATTCACCCTCCAATAAGCGGTTTACAAAACTTGCCGGTTCGTCTAAGTTATTGGCAACATTGGTCAAACCGTTTTTTATCGGTTGCGGTACATATTCTTTCCATCCGGTAGCAATCGGTTGAAAAATATAAGGGTCGGCAACGTTATAGTTGAAATTCCACATAGTACGGTTAAATCTTTCCAACGGATCTTTGCGTTCACCGGTTTGCGCATCAATGGTCGCGCAGCCACTTAAAAGTAAGGCGCAAAGCAGCAAGGCGGAGACAGATTTGCTTTTTTTCATTTGAATCCTTAAGTATTCCTTATTAACTTTTGTTCATTGTAGCAAGTTACAACGGAACTACAAAATAATTCAGTGACGAAAGATAAAACACTTGCAATTTTATGATTATTTATGCAGAATATTTAAATAAATAATCATTTTAACATTTGCGATTTTACTTGCTTCATAGATAATTGTTCCTTAGAATAGTGTGCATCACTTCTAAAGTGATATTATCAGTGCAATTTAATTTATTTTTTCTCTAAAATGGAAAAGTGCGGTGGAAAATTGAATTAAATTTGTGGGTTAATGAGCATTCGTAAGTGTTCGACCGGCAAGGAGTTTTTATGTCTGAACAGGCAATTCTAGTTTTAGCCGACGGTTCTGTTTTTCGTGGCAGATCGATCGGTGCCGAGGGTTATACCATCGGTGAAGTCGTATTTAATACCTCAATGACGGGTTATCAAGAAATTTTAACGGACCCTTCTTATTATCAACAACTCGTCACCTTGACTTATCCTCATATCGGCAATACCGGTACCAACGATGAAGATTTTGAAAGCAGCAATGTGTATGCCTCAGGGTTAATTATTCGGGATTTACCCTTGTTACACAGCAATTTCCGTTCAAATGCCGGTTTAAGCAATTATCTTAAACAACATAATGTCGTGGCGATTGCGGATATTGATACGCGTCGTTTAACCCGTATTTTGCGCGATAAAGGCGCACAAGCCGGTTGTATTATGACCGGTGAAGTGGATGAGGCAAAAGCCTTGGAAATGGCAAAAAGTTTCGGTTCAATGGCGGGCAAAGATTTAGCGCAAGAAGTAACTTGCAAAGAATTGTATCAATGGAAAGATGAGGAATGGCAATTAGGCAAGGGTTATGTGGCGCAAGCCAACTCGCAATATCATGTAGTGGCTTATGATTTCGGGGTTAAACGCAATATTTTAAGAATGTTGGCACAGCGCGGTTGTCGCGTTACTGTCGTACCGGCGAAAACCTCTGCGGATGCGGTGTTGGCGTTAAATCCGGACGGTATTTTCCTTTCCAACGGACCGGGCGATCCGGAACCTTGCCATTATGCGATTGAGGCAATTCAAAAATTATTATTGAGCCAAAAACCGATTTTCGGTATTTGTTTGGGGCATCAATTACTCGGCTTGGCAAGCGGCGGGAAAACAAAAAAAATGGCATTCGGTCACCATGGAGCTAACCATCCGGTACAAGATTTGTCAACCCAAAAAGTGATGATTACCAGCCAAAACCACGGATTTGAAGTCGATGAACACAGCTTGCCGCAAAACGTGAAAATAACGCACCGCTCTTTGTTTGATAATTCTGTGCAAGGTATTGAATTAACAAATCAATCGGCGTTTTCTTTCCAAGGTCACCCGGAAGCAAGTCCGGGACCGAATGATGTGGCGTATTTGTTTGATAAATTTGTTGATGAACTCCGCAAAGCCAAAGTTTAAGGTTTTTTGACGGAGAGACTTGGGTGGAGTAACTTATCAAAAGTGCGGTCGAAATTCAGCTAATTTTTCGGTGCAATGTCAGCTTGCCAATGATAGGTAAGCGGATGTAGGGCGGGGATGCTCGCCATAAGAGTTCAAAAGTGCGGTTATAATTGAACGAATTTTAAAGAGATATAAAAAATGCCAAAACGTACAGATATAAACACGATTTTAATTATTGGGGCAGGTCCGATTGTTATCGGGCAGGCATGCGAATTTGATTATTCGGGTGCGCAGGCATGTAAAGCACTGCGTGAAGAAGGTTATAAAGTGGTGTTGGTGAATTCCAACCCGGCAACCATTATGACCGATCCGAATATGGCGGATGTGACCTATATTGAACCAATTCAATGGCAAACCGTCGAAAAAATCATTGAAAAAGAACGTCCGGACGCGATTTTGCCAACCATGGGCGGACAAACTGCGCTGAATTGTGCGCTGGATTTATCCCAAAATGGGGTGTTGAAAAAATATAATGTGGAATTAATTGGTGCGACAGAAGATGCCATTGATAAAGCGGAAGATCGCGGACGTTTTAAAGAGGCAATGACCAAAATTGGCTTGTTTACGCCGAAATCGTTTGTGGCGCATAGCTTTGAAGAAGCTTGGATAGCGCAAGAACAAGTGGGCTTTCCAACGCTAATTCGTCCGTCTTTCACTATGGGCGGTTCCGGTGGCGGGATTGCTTATAACAAAGATGAATTTTATGCAATTTGTGAACGCGGTTTTGAAGCCTCGCCAACCCATGAATTATTGATTGAGCAATCTGTGCTGGGTTGGAAAGAGTATGAAATGGAAGTGGTGCGCGATAAAGCGGATAATTGTATTATCGTGTGTTCAATTGAAAACTTTGATCCAATGGGCGTGCATACCGGAGACTCCATTACCGTGGCGCCTGCACAAACCTTGACAGATAAAGAATATCAAATTATGCGTAACGCTTCGCTTGCGGTGTTGCGCGAAATCGGTGTGGATACCGGTGGGGCAAATGTGCAATTTGCGGTTAACCCGGAAAATGGCGAAATGATCGTGATCGAAATGAACCCGCGTGTGAGTCGTTCTTCGGCGTTGGCATCTAAAGCGACCGGTTTCCCAATTGCTAAAGTTGCTGCGAAATTGGCGGTAGGTTATACCTTAAATGAATTGCGCAATGATATTACTGGCGGGTTAATTCCGGCATCATTTGAACCCTCTATTGATTATGTTGTGACCAAGGTGCCACGTTTCGCCTTTGAAAAATTCCCGAAAGCTGACGATCGTTTGACGACTCAAATGAAATCTGTGGGCGAAGTAATGGCAATGGGTAGAACTTTCCAAGAAAGTTTGCAAAAAGCCTTGCGTGGTTTGGAAACCGGTATTTGTGGCTTTAATTTATTGTCGGAAGAACCGGAAAAAATTCGTACTGAATTAGGCAATCCGGGACCGAATCGCATTCTTTATGTGGCGGATGCGTTTGGTGCCGGTTTTAGTTTGGAAGAAGTGTACCATTATTCTAAAATTGATCCTTGGTTCTTAATTCAAATCCAAGATTTGGTACAAGAAGAATTGGCTCTGGAAAAACGTAGTTTAGATGAGTTGGATTATGCCGAATTGCGCCGCTTAAAACGCAAAGGTTTTTCCGATAAACGTATCGGTCAATTAACCAAAGCGGGCGAAAGCGCGGTCAGAAATAAACGTCATTTATTAAATTTACATCCGGTATATAAACGGGTAGATACCTGCGCCGGCGAATTTACGTCGGATACCGCTTATTTGTATTCTTGTTATGAAGAAGAATGCGAAAGTCGCCCGAGTGATAAGCAAAAAATTATGATTTTAGGCGGCGGTCCTAACCGTATCGGACAAGGGATTGAGTTCGATTATTGCTGTGTTCATGCGGCATTGGCGTTGCGTGAAAGCGGCTTTGAAACCATTATGGTGAACTGTAATCCGGAAACTGTTTCTACCGATTTTGATACCTCCGATCGTTTGTATTTTGAACCCTTGACCTTAGAAGATGTGTTGGAAATTATTCACATTGAAAAACCTGATGGCGTCATTGTGCATTATGGCGGTCAAACGCCATTAAAACTGGCGAATGCGTTGCATGAAAACGGAGTCAATATTATCGGTACTTCCGCAGATAGCATTGATGCGGCAGAAGATCGTGAACGTTTCCAAAAAATCTTGCAAGATCTTGGGCTAAAACAACCGAATAACCGGACGGCACACAATGCGCAAGAAGCGGTGCAGTTGGCAGAAGAGGTAGGTTATCCGTTGGTGGTGCGTCCATCTTATGTCTTGGGCGGTCGCGCTATGCAAATCGTGTATAATGTGGATGAATTGAATAAATATATGCGCGAAGCAGTACAGGTTTCAGACGATAGCCCGATTTTGTTGGATCATTTCTTAAACAATGCCATTGAGGTAGACGTTGATTGTATTTGTGATGGCAAAGACGTGATTATTGGCGGAATTATGCAGCATATTGAACAAGCCGGTATTCACAGTGGCGACTCCGCTTGTTCTTTACCACCGTATTCATTAAGTCAATCTATTCAAGATGAAATTCGCCGCCAAACGGCGGAAATGGCGAAAGCGTTGAATGTGATTGGATTGATGAACGTTCAATTTGCGGTACAAGAAAATGTGATTTATGTATTGGAAGTCAATCCGCGGGCCAGCCGAACTGTTCCCTTTGTGAGTAAAGCCACCGGCAGATCTTTGGCGAAAATTGCGGCGCGGGTAATGGCGGGATTCAGCTTGCAAGAGCAAGGCATTCATGGCGAAATCATACCGCACTTTTATTCAGTCAAAGAGGCAGTATTCCCGTTTATTAAATTCCCGGGGGTGGATACCGTGTTAGGTCCTGAAATGCGTTCTACCGGTGAGGTGATGGGGGTGGGACGTACTTTCTCTGAAGCCTACTTAAAATCGCAATTAGGTGCGAATGAACGTATTCCAAAAGTAGGTAAAGTTTTTATGTCGGTTGATGATAAAGATAAAGCGCGTCTGTTACCTATTGCTGAGAAATTGCAAGAACAAGGTTATGGTTTATGCGCTACCTTAGGAACGGCAAGATTTTTACGGGAGAACGGAATTACTGCACAAATTATCAATAAGGTGCGCGAAGGTCGTCCACATATTGTTGATGTGATTAAAAACGGTGAAATTGCCATGATCATTAATACTCTGGGGCAATTGCAAGAAACTGTCACGGACGGACATGCTATTCGCCACAGTGCATTACAGCAAAGGGTATTTATTCAAACGACATTAGCCGGTGGTGAAGCGATAGCTGAGGGGGTTAAAAGTATTGATCATTGTGAAGTGTATTCATTACAGGATTTACATTTGAGTTTGTAATAGGCTATTACTGATCTTTTATTAACTTCTATAAAACGATTTAAAGAGATTTAAATTGCCGCCTATACCAAATAGTATAAATACCTGTATCTGAAAGTATTTTTTCAAAAACAGGTATTTATACAACATCCGGAACAGACGCTATAGGTTAGTTAGAATTTGTATTCCAATCCTAAATGTAGGGTTCTTCCCGGTGCAGTATTTAGTCCCATATTATTGACATCCAAATAATAACGATTAAATAAATTATCCAGAGTCATCGTTAATCGTAGGCGGTTTGATACATCGTAATTGGCATATAAATCAACTAAAGTATAAGGTGACCAGTCAATACTTGACGTCGTATCATTCAGTACAGGAGTAATACGTTTACTGTAATAACTATAGCGAGTCCCTATATCTAATTTTTCATCTAGCCAACGTGAACCTAAGGTTAAGTATAGGTTGATTTTAGGAGGAATTGTATTATTTACATTACTGCCATAGATATAACCGTTATAGCATTGTGCATCTTGGTCACCTCTTTGTTCAGAAGTTAAGCAAAAACGAGTTTTAGTGTAATAAGAGCTGCTAAGTTTTGCATAAAATTTTCTCATATCATAATATGCTGAGAACTCAAAACCTTCATATTTGGCATTTTTTAAATTGATTGTTTGTGTTTTTCCGCTATTACGATCAAAGCTGCGGGTTAGATAATCATCAATGGTATTATTAAAATAGACAAGCTTTATGCCCAAGATATTATCTTGTTTCCCTATATTTTCATATACACCGCTAATACCAATTTCCCAGTTTTTGGCTCGTTCAGGCTTCAGCTGTTCCAAATTATCATTGGTATTTTGCATACTCCATCCTTTAGTCGCTTGGAATAAGCTAGGCGAACGTAATGCTTGGGCGTATTTTGCGTAAACGGTAGTCCCTTTTGCAATATCAGCGCTTAACATCACAACTGGTGAAAATCCTTTATTTGTGATAGGAGCTTGTTTATGTACTATTGTTTCATAAACAGGTGTATATATTACTCCGCCTGCCGCATCTTTGGTGATTTTATTTTTAATATAATTTTTTTCTTCTCTTACTACATAATCATAAGTTTTTGAGTAAAAATAACGAATTCCGGTATCAATTTTTAGCCAATCTATTAGCGAATAATTTATGTTGATGAAACTGCTTGTTTCTGTGCGTTTTCCATCACGGATATAAAGTGGAGCAATCGCATTTTCAGGATAACCTTTTGCTCTGACACGAGCTTGAGCTTGACGAGGTTGATAAATTCTCTCGTAATTATGTGCTATACCATATTTCAAGGTTAGAGGTCTATCATTGATTTGGATAATACCGGTATTGTCAAAGCTGATGCCTTTTTGTCTCGATATTAAAAAATGAGCATGGCGACTTGAAAGTGAATAGCCAAATTCTTCAATTAACGGTGTGAAGTTTGAGGAATCACTTTTGGTATAATAGGCATTTAGATTTAGGTTTATGTAAGCTGTGCTCGGATTGTATTGGTAATTGATATTGTAACGATCTACCTTAATTTCTGTTCCTTCTCCTTGCAATGCACCATTGGCTCGAAAACCCAAAATCGAGCTCATAATTTCGCCAAATTTACTTTGGTAACGGCTATAGGACAAGCTAAATTTGTGATTCTCATTATAAAAATTTGCTTTTGCTAAATAAGACCGGTTATTTTGTGAAGAGTTTAATGCCTCTTCACCTGCTCGGTATAATGTACTGCGATTTTTCTTAAAGTACACCGTTGAGGATTTAATTTTTTCGTATTCTTCGTTTATTTCAACATAATCATCTTCAGTTTTAATTTTATCAATTTTAGGTGTTTGTCCATGACGACCGACAAAATAGTTGCCTTGTTTTCGCTTTGCGTAAGCAAAAACAACATCACCATTTTCCCATTTATTGGCAATGGCAACACTATAGTTATAGCTATTAAGATCTAAATGAGGAGAATGTGCGTAGCGGGCATTAGGAGAATGTGTTTGTACTTGGCATAACCCCGATTCATTACTAATACATTCACTAATATATCGGGTTTGGTAACCGCCTTTAGTATAATGTGTCGGTGGTGAGATAGTGTTAGTCATGGTTCCTAATCTAAGCAAAATTCCCCAGTTTTTGTCATTGGAAATAATATCTTTCCAACCAAGTGTATTAATACGAACCACCCCTCCAATCGCACCCGTTGCATCTGCGGCTAAAGATGGACCTTTTTCTATTTCTATTTGACTAATAAAATCCGGATCTAAATAAGTTCGGCTTGATGAGCCGGCATAACCCTGCCAAGAGGGGACGGATTGTAGCCCATTATCCACATAGACAGGGATTCGATTTTCATTTGCTATCCCTCTAATATTTATAGACAATGCGCCACTATTACGTTTATTTCCTACAATGACCCCGGGTACACCTGAAAGAAAATCACCAACAGAACTACCTCGAAAAGTGGCAATATCCGATTTAGTAAGATAAGAGTAGGAGCCGGTATTAACATAGGACTTTAATAAATTTTCATCATAAATGACTGTATCGTCAGCAATAATTACATTGATAGGATCTAGTTGAATTTTATTAGTTTTTTTTCCTTCATTATGTGCCTCCGAAAAGGAGGAGATAATGCTGATAAAAAGAGTTGGAACGATTAATCTCTTCTCTAATTTCATTGGTATTGTACTTCTCTTTTATGATTTATTTAATAATGATAATCATTATTGTATGTTTGTGAGCGATTGCAGTCAAATGAAATTTGTGCTTACATTTTGGTGATGTTGCGCTACTTTTTATTTTCTATATTTAAATCAGCTCAGAAAACGAAGTGATAATAAAATGCTTTTTTTTTTTTTTTTAATATCTTTTTTATTATTTAGCTATTGACATCATATTAATCCGGTATCAAAATGTATCCACCGTTAAACAGTAACGTGGCATAAAGTTTGGAGGATTTTATGTTAGTGCATAATTATACTAGAGAGTATAATCCCGGTAAGGGTCTTTCACTTATGGCGCATATTCGCCGTACTAGACATATCATGAAACCATCTCATCGTTCATGCTTCTCATTTGCCTTGCTTTGTTCCAAGAATAATTTGGATTCAAATAATCCTATCTAACGTACGTTAGGTTTTCCTTTTCATTGCTGATTTATATTCAAAAATGATGTTTTCTATTTTTTAGAATACATGATTTTTTGTTGTTTTATATTTCAGATATGTGATCTATTACTAAACAACATCTTATTACTAATATTTTGTTTATTTAATATTGGGTGTTTTTATTTTTATTTTAAATGCTTAGTTTAAATGAATAGATATTTTTAATATAGCGTCTGTTTTGAATTTTAATTTATTTTTATTGTTATTTTTTCATAAATAATAAATAGGAGTCTATTATGTTAAATTTAAAAATTGCTTATAGTTCAATGGTTGAAAACTACTTTAAAACAAATAGGGAGTTAGTACTAATACAAAAGACTGATTTTACCGATGTTGGTGCGATTATATTAACTAAAGAAGAAGTTTATGAATATATTGATCGGATTGAAGCAACGCAGTTTGGTATTCCGGTATTTGTTGTATTAAATGAAGGAGACAGATTACAAGATGAGTATTTATCTCGTGTTTACCATATTCAAGATTTAAATAGTTACGATATCAATCTTTATAGTCGTCAAATTGAAACTGCGGCAAATTTATATGAAGAAAAAATATTACCGCCATTCTTCAAAATGTTAAGTGAATATGTTGAGATGGGTAACCTAGCATTTGATTGTCCGGGACATCAAGGCGGTCAATATTTCCGTAAACATCCGGCAGGTCGCTATTTATATGATTTCTATGGCGAGAATATTTTCCGTTCGGATATTTGTAATGCGGACGTGAAATTAGGGGATTTGCTTATTCATGAAGGAGCGCCTTGTGATGCACAACAACACGCCGCTAAAGTTTACAATGCCGATAAAACCTACTTTGTTTTAAACGGAACTTCTGCCTCCAATAAAGTGGTATGTAATGCTTTACTTGCTCCGAGCGATTTAGTGTTATTCGATCGTAATAACCATAAATCTAACCATCATGGCGCCTTAATTCAAGCGGGAGCAACACCGGTATATTTGGAAACTGCACGTAACCCGTTTGGATTTATCGGCGGTATTGATGATCATTGTTTTGAAGAAGATTATCTTCGTGGGTTAATCAAAGAAATTGCGCCACAAAAAGCAAATGAAAAACGTCCTTTCCGTTTAGCCGTCATCCAATTAGGAACTTATGACGGTACGATTTATAATGCAAAGCAAGTAGTTGAACGTATCGGGCATTTATGTGATTACATTTTATTCGATTCTGCTTGGGTTGGATATGAACAATTTATTCCAATGATGAAAGACTGTTCTCCGTTATTGTTAGAATTGGATGAAAATGATCCGGGGATTATCGTGACGCAATCGGTACATAAACAACAAGCCGGTTTTTCACAAACCTCACAAATCCATAAAAAAGATAAGCATATTAAAGGACAAAACAGATATTGTAATCATAAACGTTTTAACAACGCCTTTATGTTGCACGCTTCAACCAGTCCATTTTATCCATTGTTTGCCACATTAGACGTGAATGCGAAAATTCAAGGCTCGGCGGCAGGTCGTCGTTTGTGGACAGATTGTGTGGAAGTTGGTATTGAAGCTCGTAAATTAATGTTGAAACATTGCGATTTGATCAAACCGTTTATTCCGCCTTATGTAAGAGGTAAAAAATGGCAAGATTATCCAACCAAAGAAATTGCTAACGATCTTGAGTTTTTCAATTTCCATGCAAATGATACTTGGCATAAATTTGAAGGATATACGGAAAATCAATACTTCGTTGACCCATGTAAATTTATGTTAACCACACCGGGTATTAACATTGAAACCGGTGAATATGAGGATTTCGGTATTCCTGCAACCATTTTAGCCAACTATTTGCGTGAAAATGGCATTATTCCGGAAAAATGTGACTTAAACTCTATTTTATTCTTGCTGACACCGGCAGAAACTTTCACCAAAATGCAAACCTTGGTGGCGCAAATCGCAGCCTTTGAAAAACATATCAAACAAGATTCCTTGTTAAAAGAAGTATTGCCAACCGTGTATAAAAATAATGAGGAACGTTATCGCGGTTATACCATCAGACAACTTTGTCAGGAAATGCATAATCTTTATGTAAGTCGTAATGTAAAACAATTACAAAAAGATTTATTCAGAAAAGCTACCTTCCCTGAATATGTCATGACGCCTCAACAAGCCAATATTGAATTTATTCGCAATAAAATTGAATTGGTTCCGTTGTCTGACATTGTTGGTCGAATTGCGGCAGAGGGGGCGCTTCCTTATCCTCCGGGCGTATTATGTGTGGTACCGGGAGAAAGATGGAACAAAACTGTACAGCAATATTTCCTTGCATTGGAAGAAGGGATTAATCAGCTTCCCGGTTTTGCACCTGAAATTCAAGGGGTTTATTTACAAAAAGATCCTGATGGTCGTACACGTGCTTATGGTTACGTATTAACTGAAGCTTAATTAATACTAAAGTGCGGTCAAAATTTGTGAAAAAGTGACCGCACTTTGAATGGAGATTTAAATGATGAGTACAGAAAAAAGCAATAAAATCGGTGTTATTCAGCTTACGATTTTAACCATGGTCAATATGATGGGTTCCGGTATTATTATGTTACCGACCAAATTAGCTGAAATCGGAACTATTTCTATCGTGTCTTGGCTTGTGACCGCGGTCGGCTCAACCGCGTTAGCCTATGCGTTTGCGCAATGCGGTATGTTTAGTAAAAAATCCGGCGGGATGGGCGGATATGCGGAATACTCTTTCGGAAAAGCCGGTAACTTTATGGCGAATTATACTTATGGTGTTTCCTTGGTCATCGCTAATACTGCGATTGCCATTTCAGCGGTTGGCTATGGTTCGGAATTATTGGGTGCAACTTTATCTCCCGTGGCTATTGCTATGTGGACAATTTTTACTTTATGGCTTGCCACCGTGTTAAATTTTGGCGGTGCGCGAATTACCGGTAATATCAGTTCATTTACCATTTGGGGGGTAATTATTCCGGTGGTAGGACTTTGTTTTATCGGTTGGTTCTGGTTTGATGGTGAAATGTATGTGAATTCTTGGAACCCGCATAATGTTCCAACGTTTGAAGCAATTGGTGTCTCTATTTCCATGACATTATGGGCATTCTTAGGGTTGGAGTCCGCTTGTGCGAATACGGACGTGGTTGAAAATCCGGAGAAAAATGTGCCTATCGCGGTATTAGGCGGTACATTAGGTGCAGCAGTCATTTATATTGTCTCAACCAACGTGATTGCGGGTATTGTACCAAACTTAGATCTTGCCAATTCAACCGCACCATTTGGTTTAGCTTTTGCCCATATGTTCAATGAAACAACCGGTAAAGTGATCATGGGCTTAATGGTCATGTCTTGTTTCGGTTCATTGCTTGGATGGCAATTTACCATTGCGCAAGTCTTTAAATCTTCTGCTGAAGAAGGCTATTTCCCGGCATTTTTCAAAAAAATCACCGACAAAGAAGCACCTGTTGTTGGTATGGTTGTGATTACAGCAATCCAAAGTTTGTTAGCCTTGATGACCATCAGCCCGTCTCTTACCAAACAATTTAATGTATTGGTGGATTTAGCGGTTGTCACCAATGTTATCCCTTACTTGCTCTCCATGGCGGCATTGATGGTACTATTAAAAATGGAAAATGTGGCGGAACACAAAACTAAAGTCACTGTTGCAGTGGCATTTATCGGATCATTATATAGTCTTTATGCCCTTTATGCGGCGGGAGAACTTGCCATGTTGTACGGTTCAATCGTGACCTTTATCGGTTGGACATTATATGGTTTTGTTTCATACAAATTTGATATGAAAAAATAGTTTGTTAATTATCTCACCTCAGTCCTTAAATTTTTTAATTTAAGGGCTTTTTATTTTTCTATATTTGCTTATAATGCATATAGGTAAACGTTTTCTCTGCATTTTTAATCAAAAAGGAGGAATAAATATGCAAGTTAATCTAAAGGGGCGTCATTTTTTACGTTTGATGGATTTCACCCCACAAGAAGTTCAATATTTAATTGATTTAGCTGCAGAGCTAAAAAAAGCCAAAAAAAGTGGCGTTGAAAAGCAAACCTTAAAAGGCAAAAATATTGCGTTAATTTTTGAAAAAACTTCAACCCGAACCCGCTGTTCTTTTGAAGTTGGGGCTTATGACCAAGGGGCAAATGTGACTTACATTAATCCGGAAGGTTCGCAAATCGGGCATAAAGAGTCGATGAAAGATACAGCGCGTGTGTTAGGACGCATGTATGATGCCATCCAATATCGTGGCTATGGTCAACATCTAGTTGAAACGCTGGCGGAATTTTCCGGTGTTCCGGTTTGGAACGGGTTAACGGATGATTTTCACCCAACGCAAATTATCGCCGATTTCCTCACCATGTTAGAACATTCCAATAAACCGCTTAACCAAATTAAAATGGCTTATCTGGGGGATGCGCGTAACAATATGGGAAATTCCTTTGTGGAAGGTGCTGCGTTAATGGGCGTAGATTTGCGTTTAGTCGGTCCAAAAGCATTTTGGCCGGAGCAAAAATTGTTGGATGAAGTGGCGGAAATCGCAGCAAAAACCGGAGCGAAAATTCTGTGTACCGAAGATACAGCGGAAGGGGTAAAAGAGGTAGATTTCCTTTACACCGATATTTGGGTATCCATGGGCGAGCCGGAAGAAGCTTGGGAGCAACGTATTAATTTGATGAAACCTTATCAAGTAAATATAGACTTACTTAAATTAACCGGCAATCCAAATGTGAAATTTATGCACTGTTTACCGGCATTTCATGATTCCAATACAATCGTTGGTAAAGAAATGGCGGAAAAATTCGGGATGGACGGATTGGAAGTGACCAATGAGGTCTTTGAATCGGAAGCTTCCATTGTTTTTGACGAAGCGGAAAACCGAATGCATTCAATTAAAGCGATTATGGTCGCGACGTTGGGAGATCAATAACGTTTTTCCCTAAAGTGCGGTCAATTTTTTAAGATTTTGGACACATAAATTTATCAAAAAGCATCGTAAATAAGCGGTTATTTACGGTGTTTTTTATTCATAAACCTACAATTTTTTTCGTTCGAAATAGTTCCATTTTGCGATCCCTCTCGCAAAAATAAGATACCGATAGAGAAATTTATCCTCTTTGTGGTTTATGTTTTAAGATGAACCATAACATGAACATGAGAAATAGGTAGGCTATGAATAAAAATGAAGTATTGCTGCGCTTGCTGCAAGTGCCTTATTTGGGGGCGGTGGCAATTGGGAAGTTATTGGATGAAGTTTCATTGGTAGATTTATTAGCTTATGATGACGCGGCATTTCGCTATATTGGTTGGAAACCATTGCAAATTCAACGCTGGTTTAAGCCGGAGAATAAATATATTGAACCGGCGCTGCAATGGGCAGAGCAAGAAGATCACCATTTGATTAATTATGATGACGAATATTATCCTTATTTATTAAAACAAATCGTGGCACGACCTCCGGTGTTATTTTTACAGGGAAATCCGACCGCACTTTTACAACCGCAAATTGCCATGGTGGGCAGTCGTTACTGTTCCCATTATGGCGAACACTGGGCGAAATATTTTGCGACTGAATTGAGTTTAGCGGGATTGGTGGTCACCAGTGGGCTGGCGCTGGGTATTGACGGTTTTTGTCATCAGGCTGTGGTAGATATTCAAGGACAAACCGTGGCGGTATTGGGGAGCGGTTTGGCGCGAATGTATCCGGCACGACATCAGCGCTTGGCAAGGCAAATTGTGGAACATCATGGTGCGTTGGTGTCTGAATTGCTCCCTCAACAGCCGCCCATACCGGAGCATTTTCCGCGGCGTAACCGCATTATCAGTGGTTTATCTTTGGCAACGCTAGTGATTGAGGCAGGGGTGAAAAGCGGTTCGTTGATTACCGCCCGTTATGCACTTGAACAAAATCGCGATATTTTTGCGTTACCCGGTAATATTCAAAGCGAATTTAGCCAAGGTTGCCATCAATTGATTAAACAAGGGGCAATGTTGGTGGAATCAGTGCAGGATATTTTGGAAAATCTGCCTCAGGTTATCCCGTTTTCTATTCCGTCTGAAAAGGGCTTATTGGCTGAAAAAACGCCACCGGTAGAACCCTGCTACCCGCAATTATATGCACATATTAGCTATTCACCCGTGAGCATTGATGATTTGGCAGCGCAGTTACACGTTCCGATTTCTACCTTGTTAAATCAGTTATTAGAACTGGAATTACAAGGTTTGATCGAGGTTGAACAAGGATTATACCGACGCTGCTAATTGATATAAGCGATAGCTTACTTGTCCGGTTTGTTTGTCTTTTAATAAAACCCAATGATTTGGTATAACAAGTGGCGCATTTTTTTCCGTTTCTACATAAATCAGCGCATTTGGTGCCAGCCATTGATGTCGATCCAATAGCTGAATGGCTTGTTCGGCTAAATTAAAATGAAATGGCGGATCGAGAAATACCACATCAAAGTGCGGTGCATTTTGTGTCTGATTTAAATATTGCAGGCTATTTTGTTGAAATATTTGCGCTTTTTCTGTTGGGCATTTTAATAATTGCAAGTTTTTACGCAATTGATCCGCGACGGTTTTATTTTGCTCCAAAAAGGTCACCTTTGCCGCCTGACGAGAAAGCGCTTCTATCCCTAAGGCGCCGCTGCCGGCAAAGCAATCCAAACAACGACTTTCTACCATATAGGGCATAAGCCAGTTAAATAAGGTTTCTTTCACTCGATCGCCGGTAGGGCGCAATCCGTTGGATGAGAGTACCGGTAATTTTCGCCCGCGCCATAATCCGCTGATAATTCGGACTTCTCCGTTTTTATGCTTTTGATTTGACGACATGGACTGATTTTTTTTCTTATCTTTTTGCATAGAGGAATTGTAAATTAATGATAGACTATACGGAATTTTGCTTAGTTTAGTCGATCGAGGCTAAATTGGGAATGAAATAAATCATTAAAACAAAAATAGTGAGCAATTTATGTCGGAAGAAAAGAAAAAAGGTAGATTTTGGTCTTGGCTGGGATTAGGGAAAAATAAATTGGAGCCACAGTCCACAAATGAACAAAAAGAACAACACCCAAAAGAACAATTAAATGATAATGAAACGGTTATTGAAGAAAAACCGGCACAAACCGCTTCTCATGATTTCTTAGAAGTAGATCCGCCCACAGAGATGAGCGAAACGCCAGTGGTGGAAAGTGCGGGCGATTTTTCGCAAGAAATTGAACAGGAAATTCAGCCGGAAAACCAAGATTTATTCACAATAACCACGGATAATCCTGCAACAGAAACAGAAACAGAAACAGAAACAGAAACAGAAACAGAAACAGAAACAGAAACAGAAACAGAAACAGAAACAGAAACAGAAACAGCAATGGCAACCCAAGAAAAAAAGAGCGAGGGAGGTTTTTTTAGCCGTTTAGTCAAAGGATTATTAAAAACCAAACAGAATATCGGCGCCGGTTTTCGTCGTCTGTTTTTAGGTAAAAAAATTGATGATGAATTATTTGAAGAACTGGAAGAGCAGTTGTTAATTGCGGATATTGGGGTGCCGACTACCAATAAAATTATTCAAAATTTAACTCAGCACGCTAATCATAAACAGTTGAAAGACGCCGAGTTATTATATCAGCAACTTAAAGTGGAACTTGCGGATATTTTAAAACCGGTTGAGCAGCCCTTGGTTATTGATACCGACAAAAAACCTTACGTGATTTTGATGGTTGGCGTGAATGGAGTGGGGAAAACCACAACAATTGGTAAGTTGGCGCGTCAATTCCAATCGCAAGGGAAATCGGTGATGTTGGCGGCAGGGGATACTTTCCGTGCGGCGGCAGTGGAACAGTTGCAAGTTTGGGGCGAGCGTAATGGTATTCCGGTGGTAGCGCAAAGTACCGGATCTGATTCGGCGTCGGTGATTTTTGATGCAATGCAATCGGCGGCGGCACGTCAAATTGATATTTTGATTGCGGATACGGCGGGGCGTTTGCAAAATAAAAATAATTTGATGGATGAATTGAAAAAAATCGTGCGCGTGATGAAAAAATATGATGAAAGTGCGCCGCATGAAATTATGTTGACCTTGGATGCGGGAACCGGGCAAAATGCGATTAGCCAAGCGAAATTGTTCCATGAGGCGGTTGGGTTAACCGGTATTAGTTTGACCAAATTAGATGGCACCGCGAAAGGTGGCGTGATTTTTGCAATCGCTGATCAGTTTAAATTACCTATTCGTTATATCGGTGTTGGGGAAAAAATTGAAGATTTACGAACATTCCAAGCAGATGAATTTATTGACGCTTTATTTGTTCAAGAACATGATGAAATTTAATCGCTAAGAGAAGTTAAGATGATACGTTTTGCAAATGTGAGTAAAGCTTATCTCGGGGGAAAATCTGCGTTGCAAGGGTTGACATTCCATTTGCCGGTGGGAAGCATGACTTATTTGGTCGGGCATTCCGGCGCGGGGAAAAGTACCCTATTGAAGTTGATTATGGGAATGGAACGCGCCAATGGCGGACAAATTTGGTTTAACGGACATGATATTACCCGCCTGTCACGCTATGAAGTTCCTTTTTTGCGACGTCAAATCGGGATGGTACATCAAGATTATCGCCTGTTGACGGACAGATCCATTACGGAAAATGTGGCGTTGCCTTTAATTATTGCCGGGTTACATCCGAAAGAAGCGCATTCTAGAGCGTTGGCGGCGTTGGATCGCGTGGGGTTGCGCGATCGTGCAACGGATCAACCGGTGGCGTTATCCGGAGGCGAACAACAGCGGGTAGATATTGCGCGCGCGATTGTACATAAGCCGCAATTATTGTTGGCAGATGAGCCGACAGGAAATTTGGATGAGGCACTTTCCTTAGAAATTTTTAATTTATTTGAAGAATTTAATCGGCTGGGAATGACCGTGTTAATTGCAACCCATGACCTTAGCATTATTCAGCAAAAACCAAAACCTTGTCTTGTGCTTGAACAAGGTTATTTACGTTAAGGAGTAATAGTAATAATGAATTTTCGTCATAGCCAAGCCCCATTTTGGGTGCGAATTCATTATGTATTGAAATCCGTATTAGAGGATTTGTGGCGTCGGAAATTTGCCACCTTGATTACAATTTTGGTCATTGCTGTTTCCTTGACCATTCCGACGGTGAGTTATTTATTGTGGAAAAATGTGCATACTGCCACGACACAATTTTATCCGGAAAGTGAGCTGACGGTTTATTTACACAAAAATTTAAATGAAGATGACGCTAATTTGGTGGTGGAAAAAATTCGCCGGCAAGAGGGCATTGAAACCCTAAATTATATTTCTCGCCAAGAAAGTTTAAATGAGTTTCGCAATTGGTCAGGGTTATCCGAGGGGTTGGATATTTTAGATGATAATCCGTTGCCGGCTGTGGTGATGATTACGCCGACAAAAGAATATAATGAAAGCCAAAAACGTGAAGCATTAAGGGATAATTTAACGAAAATTACGGGCGTGCAAGAGGTACGTTTGGATAACGATTGGATGGAAAAATTGACCGCACTTTCTTGGTTGGTGGCACACGGGGCGATTTTTTGTACATTATTAATGACATTATCGGTCTTTTTGGTGATTGGTAACAGTATTCGTTCTGATGTTTATAGCAGCCAAGCCAATATTGACGTGATGAAATTGTTGGGGGCGACGGATCAATTTATTTTGCGCCCTTATCTTTATACCGGCATTATTTATGGGTTGGTCGGGAGCTTGTTTGCTTGTATTTTAAGCAGTTTTTTAATCGGCTATTTCACGAGTGCCGTAAAATATGTCACTGATATTTTTGCTGTGACCTTTGAACTAAATGGATTAAGTTTCGCTGAATTTTTATTTTTATTAATACTTTGTGCGATTATCGGTTACGTTGGCGCTTGGTTGTCAGCAACTCGTTATATTCGTTTATTGGAGAAAAAAACGCGCTAATTTACAACACAAATGTGTCAAAGTGCGGTCGTTTTTGTAAAAGCTTTCAAAATCGACCGCACTTTTTTATTAAAAATTTTTAAATTTAAAAAATTGTTTGTTTTTTTAAAAAAACACTTGATTTTAGTCAGTCAATCTGTAATTAATTAAGAAGATTTTTTAGGTCATACACAACATTATCTTATAAGGAAAATTTTATGAAAAATGTAGGTTTTATCGGATGGCGCGGAATGGTTGGTTCTGTATTGATGGATCGTATGGTACAAGAAAATGATTTTGCCAATATTAATCCGGTTTTCTTTACCACTTCTCAAATAGGGCAAAAAGCGCCGGTATTTGCCGGTAAAGAAGCTGGCGAGTTAAAAAATGCTTTTGATATTGAGACATTAAAACAATTGGACGTTATTGTGACTTGTCAAGGCGGTGATTATACCAATGAAGTTTATCCGAAATTAAAAGCAACGGGGTGGGACGGTTATTGGGTGGATGCCGCATCCGCATTGCGTATGGAAGATGATGCAATTATCGTCTTGGATCCGGTAAACCAACACGTGATTAGCGAGGGCTTGAAAAAAGGCAT
Source organism: Actinobacillus seminis (assembly GCF_002263215.1). Taxonomy (GTDB): domain Bacteria; phylum Pseudomonadota; class Gammaproteobacteria; order Enterobacterales; family Pasteurellaceae; genus Actinobacillus_B; species Actinobacillus_B seminis. The sequence continues at coordinate 217,643 of NZ_NLFK01000003.1, read as the reverse complement.
CAAAACTTTCGTGGGCGGGAACTGTACCGTGAGTTTGATGTTGATGGCGATTGGTGGTTTATTTGAGCGTGATTTGGTGGAGTGGGTTTCTGTAGCGACCTATCAGGCTGCTTCTGGTGCCGGTGCGAAAAATATGCGTGAATTGTTGATGCAAATGGGTCAGTTGGAAGACAGTGTGAAAGCGGAATTAGCAGATCCGGCGTTTTCTATTTTAGAGATTGAACGTAAAGTGACCGCTAAAATGCGAGCAGAAGATTTTCCAATCGAGAATTTCGGTGCAGCATTGGGTGGCAGTTTGATCCCTTGGATTGATAAATTGTTACCGTCCGGTCAAACGAAAGAAGAATGGAAAGGTTATGCTGAAACCAATAAAATTCTTGGTTTATCTGATAACCCAATCCCGGTTGATGGTTTGTGTGTACGTATCGGTGCATTACGTTGTCATAGCCAAGCGTTCACTATTAAATTGAAACAAGATTTACCATTAGATGAGATTGAGAAAATCCTTGCTAGCCACAATGAGTGGGTGAAAGTGATTCCGAATGATAAAGAAACGACGTTACGCGAATTAACACCGGCGAAAGTCACCGGTACCTTAAGTGTTCCTGTCGGTCGCTTACGTAAATTAGCGATGGGACCGGAATATTTAGCCGCGTTTACGGTGGGCGATCAATTATTGTGGGGCGCAGCAGAGCCGGTTCGTCGTATCTTAAAACAATTGGTGTAATTGAGGTTGATATATAAATAAGATCCTATTATCGGATCTTATTTTTTATATTATTATTGGATTTTATTTCAGCTATTTTTGTGTTTTTCGAGGGATTTATGCTGAATTTTTACCGATTTTCCTTTATCGCAGAAATATTCCCCGAGCTTTTGTGCTATGTATACTGAACGGTGTTTTCCGCCGGTACAACCGATCGCAATAGTTAAATAACTGCGGTTATTTTGTTCTAACAGCGGCAGCCAGGTTTCAATATAACCGCGGGTTAGATAAATAAATTTATTAACCTCATCATGTTTGTTCAGAAATTCAATGACCGGTTCATCTAACCCGGTCAGCGGACGTAGGGCGGGATTCCAATGTGGATTTGGCAGAAAACGCACGTCAAAAACATAATCGGCATCAAGTGGAATTCCGTATTTAAACCCAAAGGACTCCACCACAATTTTCAATTCTTTTTCCGTATTTCCACGCAAAAATTCTCGCAATCGTTCCGCTAATTCATGCGTCGATAAATGTGTTGTATCAATAATCAGATTAGCGTGTTGGGTTAGCGGTTCTAAATATTCTCCCTCCAGCTCAATTGCCGCTTCAAGGGAGAGATCTTGGATTGAAAGTGGGTGCAGGCGACGGGAATCGCTATAGCGGCGAATGAGGGCACTGCGGTCTGTATCAAGGAATATAATTTTGACTTGATGGTGTTTTTGCACTTCAGTCAATACCTGATCCAATCTTGCTGGCGAGGTGGGTAAGTTGCGAATATCTAAACTGATTGCGACTAAATTTTGGTTAGTTGACAAAATTTCAGTGAGTTGCGGTAAAAGATCAATCGGAAGATTATCGACACAATAGTAACCAATATCCTCTAATACTCGTAGTGCAACGGATTTTCCGGCACCGGAACGTCCGCTAATGATAATAACTTCCATAATGCGCCTTTAGATTGTTTCATTCAGTAAGGGTGGCGATTTCTACTTCCTCTTGCGTAATATTATCGGCATATTGGAATATTTGCCACAATTCATCTTCGCTTTTTGCCGCCCTCAGTTGTTTGCACAAACTTTTATCTGTCAATTTCTCTGTCAGGGATGGAAGTTCTTGCGTATATTGGTCGCAAAGTTCCGGCGGAATAAATAAAGCAAAAATCAAATCTACTTCGCGATGATCCTCGCTATCATAATCAATCGGTGTTTCTAATTGTAGGAATACCGCGGCGGGCGTTGTACGATCTTCGGATAAACGCGCTTTTGGCAGCGCTACTCCATTGCCTAAACTGGAGTTGCCCAATTTTTCCCGTGCCAGTAACGATTCAAAACAAGCCTCTTTTTGTTTTTCACATTGCTCCGCTGGCATTGTTTCTTGCTCTTGAGGTGATTGTTCGCATAATTGTTTGGCTACAATGTGGCAAATTGTTTCAAATGCACGCTTTTTACTTGAACAAACCACGCCTTGACGGAGATTTTCAGGCGATAACAATTGCGTAAATTTAAGCATAGTTATAATTTAAATTCTTCACCTAAGTAAACCCGTTTGACATGTGCATTATTCATCACTTCCGTTGGCGTACCTGTCGCGATCATTTGTCCGGCGCTGACAATATAAGCCCGTTCGCAAACATCTAAGGTTTCGCGCACGTTGTGATCGGTGATTAACACGCCTAGCCCGCGATTGCGTAGCTCGGTAATGATTTTTTTAATATCAATTACCGAAATGGGATCGACGCCAGCAAAAGGCTCGTCTAATAAAATAAATTTCGGATTGGCGGCTAACGCTCGGGCAATTTCCACGCGACGACGTTCTCCTCCGGATAAGGATTGTCCCAAATTATCACGGATATGCCCAATATTAAATTCGTCAATTAATTCATCCGCTTTTTCTTGGCGTTGGCGACGATTTAATTCTTTGCGAATTTCCAATACCGCCATCAAGTTGTCATACACACTGAGATGGCGAAAAATGGAGGCTTCTTGTGGAAGATAACCAATCCCTTTTTGCGCTCGATTGTGCATTGGTAACAAACTAATATCTTCGTCATCGATCCGAATTGTACCTTGATCTTGGTGAACTAATCCAACCACCATGTAGAACGTGGTCGTTTTTCCCGCCCCGTTAGGACCAAGCAAACCGACAATTTCATTAGAGTTTACGGTTAAACTTACATCGGAAACGACCTTGCGATTTTTATAACTTTTCGCTAAATTTTCAGCATAAAGCACTGACATAAAATTCAAATCCTATTGTGTCTTATTATTAAGTTGTGCCGGAATAAGTACCGTTTTCACTCGTGATTTGCTTGAACCGTTAGCCTTTAATTGTTGTTTTTTCACATCATAAGTAATGTGATTACCGTTAATTTGACTGTCTAATTGCTTTAGTTCCGCATTTCCGGTTAGCGTTAAAAATTCTGTACCTAAATCATAATATACTTGGTTGGCTTTGCCATCCACCGGTTTTCCATTGTCAAGAATTTGATGGAAGGTTACAGGTGATCCGAATGCTTTAACGGTTTCTTTTTTACCGGACCCTTCTGGCGGACGCTTGATGATAACTTTTTGTGCTTTGATTAAAATGGAACCTTGCGTAATCACCACGTTGTCCGTAAACGTTACCGTGCTATTTTCCATATTGAGTGATTGGTTATCCGATTCAATATTAATCGGCTTATTCGTGTCATCTTTGAGCGCGAATGCTGAAACTGAAGTCATCATCAACGTTGTCAGTAATATCCGTTTATTGATTGTTAATTTCATAATATGTTTTTACCTGCTCTTTTAAGGTAGCCACCTGTTGTTGTAAATTTCCTGTCAACTTCAATCCGGTAGAATTAAAATTCAGTCCATTAATTTTTACCATTGTATCAGAAGTAATATCTTGCGTCTTTAAATTTACGGTTGCCCGTTGGGTGAAAACTCGTTGCAAACGTGAGAGTGGCGAGAGGCTTTCTGCGGTGACATTTCCGTCTAAATACAACATATTATCTTTCGTTAATGTGGCTTTATCTGCACTTAATTTCCAGTTTTGCTGACCGATATTATCCCCTTCAATGTTATATAAATAGACCACCGGTTTAGCAAAATTGCTATGTCCGTCGGAAGTAAAGTATTCGGCGTGTTCTGAGGTTGCTAAATATTGTCGCAATCCGGTCGGAGAAAAGACTACGGTATTCATCTTTTTCCCTACGTATTCTGGGCTGTCATCTTTTTTTATCAAATTGCTAAGTCCGTCATCTTGTTGATTTAACGTATAAAACCAACCTAATAAAATCAGCGCAATAACGGATAACACCATGTTCCAACGAATATTCATAAAAGGGTAATTCTTTACAGTGGTTAATCTAAAGTGCGTAATGATACCATATTTTTAGTTAAACCGATAAATATACTATGCGAAATGATGGAAAAGTGCGGTGCTTTTTTGTGTGATTTTCCGGTTGAACATTTTTGTTAAATTGTGGTCAAAAGAAAACCATGTCAAACCGTTGAATAAGGCAAGAATAAACATCATAAGTTTAAAGTTATGTAATTACGTTTGACTTTTATTTGGAATTCATGGAATATCCCGTTCTAATTTTTTATAATTCGAACGGAATAGGTTCGATAGATGAGGTATTAATGGCTAATCCCCTAATTGAAGTGAAAAATCTCACATTCAAACGCGGTGAGCGCATTATTTATAACGACTTGAATTTGCGTGTTGAGCAGGGCAAGATTACCGCAATTATGGGACCGTCGGGGATCGGTAAAACCACCTTGTTGAAATTAATCGGCGGGCAGTTACATCCGCAACAAGGCGAAATTTTATTTGACGGTCAGGATATTTGCAAAATGTCGAATGCGGAACTTTATCGCGTGCGTCAACGTATGGGAATGTTATTCCAATCCGGCGCGTTGTTTACCGATCTTTCGACCTTTGACAATGTGGCATTTCCGATCCGTGAGCATACCCGTTTGCCGGAAGCGTTGATCCGACAAATCGTGTTGATGAAGTTGGAAGCGGTGGGGCTGCGAGGTGCGGCAGAGTTGATGCCTTCCGAGCTTTCAGGCGGGATGGCAAGACGTGCGGCATTGGCGCGCACCATTGCTTTGGATCCGGAATTGATTATGTATGATGAACCTTTTACCGGTCAGGATCCGATTAGCATGGGCGTGATTGTTAGCCTGATCAAGCGATTGAATGAAGCCTTGCAGCTCACCTCAATTGTTGTGTCTCATGATGTGCAAGAGGTATTAAGTATTGCCGATTATGCCTATATTATTGCGGATAAACGCGTGATCGCTGAAGGCAGCGCACAACAATTATTGCAAAGTCATGATCCGCAAGTGATGCAATTTATTAATGGGCAAGAAGACGGTCCTGTGCGTTTTCATTATCCGGCACAAGATTATATACAGGAGTTGTTTTAATGATTGAAGGTTGGATTTTCTCCCTTGGACGCACTGCAATTGATTTTTGTCGAGCGTTGGGACGAGCAGGATTTATGCTGTTTGGCGCTCTGGCGGGAAAACCTCAAATACGAAAACATTTTCCGTTGTTGATCAAACAATTGCACGTATTAGGCGTACAATCGCTGTTGATTATTATGCTGTCCGGTTTATTTATCGGCATGGTGTTAGGCTTGCAGGGGTATGTGGTCTTGGTGGATTTTTCCGCGGAAACTAGCTTGGGGCAATTGGTTGCTTTATCGTTATTGCGCGAATTAGGACCGGTCGTGACCGCACTTTTGTTTGCCGGTCGTGCCGGTTCGGCGCTCACAGCGGAAATTGGTTTGATGAAAGCGACCGAGCAACTTTCCAGCTTGGAAATGATGGCGGTGGATCCATTGCGTCGGGTTATTTCGCCGCGTTTTTGGGCAGGCGTGATTTCTATGCCGATTTTGGCGGTAATTTTTACCGCTATCGGGATTTGGGGCGGCTCTTTGGTTGGCGTGGATTGGAAAGGCGTTGACACGGGAAGTTTTTGGTCTGTCATGCAAAATTCGGTCAGTTGGTCTTATGATTTATTGAACGGATTTATTAAGAGTTTATGTTTTGCCATCGCTGTAGTTTGGATTGCATTATTTAACGGTTATGATTGTATTCCAACGTCAGAAGGGATCAGCAAAGCGACAACCCGAACCGTGGTACACGCATCGTTGGCGGTATTAGGTTTGGATTTTGTATTAACTGCAGTGATGTTCGGTGCCGGTTAAGCAATAAAAAGTGCGGTTAAAAATTAGGATATTTTATGCGACAAACAACTAAATATGAATTTTGGGTCGGTTTATTTTTGTTACTTGGAATTGGTGCGTTAGTCTTTTTAGGCTTAAAAGTGGCGAATTTGCAAAGCTTTAGCAGTGCAAAAACGTACCAAATTTATGCAACTTTTGATAATATCGGTGGACTAAAAGTAAGAGCGCCATTGAAAATTGGTGGTGTGGTGATTGGGCGTGTGGTCGATATTTCTTTGGATCCGAAAAGCTATACGCCACGCGTAACTTTGGCAGTAGATCAGGCTTATGATCAAATTCCGGAAACCAGCTCGTTGTCGATTAAAACCTCAGGATTATTGGGCGAACAATACGTTTCTTTAAGTCTCGGTTTTTCTGATGAAGAATTCGGTTATTTAAAAGAAGGGGATCAACTGGTGGATACTAAATCTGCGATGGTATTGGAAGATTTAGTGGGTCAATTCTTATATGGCGATAAGAATAAAGAAGAAGGCAACGCGAAAGAGGGGAACAATGCGGTGCCGAACGCACAATAAGTGGCAGAAACAATGCCTTTTTGGAAAGCAATTTAATATTTTTTAAATCTGGAGGAATCTATGTTAAAACGTAAATTAAATCAATGGTTAGCAAAAACCGTGTTCATTTTGACCGCACTTTTTGCTATGCAAAATGCCATGGCGGCGGATGATCCGTTATCCTTGACACAAACTTTGTCAGATAAACTTTTTGCTCATATCAATCAAAATGAAGCAAAAATCAAACAAAATCCGAGTTTTCTAAAAACACTTGTACGTCAAGATCTTATGCCTTATGTTCATGTGAAATACGCAGGCTCGTTAATTTTAGGGAATGAAAACTTAAAATCCAGCACTAAAGATCAGCAAAATAATTTCTTTGCGGCGTTGGATAAATATATTGAACAAGTTTATGCGCAATCTTTGACTTTGTATGAAGGGCAAGAACTAAAAATTATGCAACGTAAATTAGAAGGAACATTTGCCGATATTTTGGTTGAAATTCAACCGAAAGGACAAGAAAGTGCGGTGAAATTAAACTTCTTATGGCGTCAAAATAGCAAAACAGGGCAATGGCAAGTATATGACATGGCGGCGGAAGGTCGTAGTGTGGTAGAAACCAAAAAACAAGAATGGGCACCGATTATTCGTCAAAAAGGCATTGATGGGTTAACTGTCGATATTCAAAAAGCAGCCGCTCAGCCCATTACTTTAGGTAAATAATCCGATGAGAAACAGCCAAAGTTTACATTGGGAATTATTACAAAATGATGATAATATTACTCCCCGATTAATAGGGGAGCTATCTCGTGACACGTTGCTGCCGCTGTGGTCGCAGCGTACTTCTTTTTTATCGCAACCAAAACTGGCAAAACAAAATATTGTTTGGGATTTAACGGAAATTACACGAATTGACAGTGCCGGTTTTGCGCTGTTGTGTGATTTTATCCATGACTGTCAGCAGCTGCAAGGTGCAGAAAATCGTTTGCAGATAAAAAATCCGCCTATTCAATTAATGACATTAGCAGATCTTTTTGGTTTATCCGATTGGATAACGCCATTGGTACAATCTAACGGTAAGAATTAATGGAAATTCAAGAAATTGAAAAAATTTTGAAAGCGGTGCTTAACCTTGATGAAGTTTATGTACAAGGGGAAAATGCGCACTTTGGTGTGATTGTTGTGAGTGATGAGATCGCGCAATTATCGCGCTTAAAACAGCAACAAACAATTTATGCTCCGCTAATGGATTATTTTTCTACAGGTGAAATTCATGCATTGACGATCAAAACCTTTAGTGTAGAAAAATGGAAACGTGAACGTTTACTCAATCCGGTCAATTAATTACAGGAAAAAATTATGCAAAAATTTCGTGTTTACGGTCAATCTCGTTTAAAAGGCAGCGTTGATATTTCAGGAGCAAAAAATGCCGCGTTACCGATTTTGTTTGCCGCGATTTTAGCGGAAGAACCGGTTGTGTTGACCAATGTTCCCGAATTAAAAGATATTGATACGACATTAAAAATTTTACGCCAATTAGGGGTTGTGGTTGAACGTGATGAGCAGGGCGCGGTACATTTGGACGCATCTCAAATTAACCATTTCGTTGCACCTTACGAATTAGTCAAAACCATGCGCGCCTCTATTTGGGCGTTGGCACCGTTGGTAGCGCGTTTTAAACAAGGTCAAGTTTCTTTACCGGGCGGTTGTTCCATTGGCGCAAGACCAGTGGATTTGCATATTAGCGGATTGGAACGTTTGGGCGCTCAAATCGTATTGGAAGACGGTTATGTAAAAGCCTACGTTAATAACCGCTTGGTCGGTATGCGTATTGTGATGGATAAAGTGAGTGTTGGAGCAACGTTATCCATTATGATTGCTGCGACCTTGGCTAAAGGCACGACGATTATCGAAAATGCGGCACGTGAACCGGAGATTACAGATACCGCAATTTTCTTAAATAAAATGGGCGCTAAAATTAGTGGTGCGGGAACCGATACTATTACTATCGAAGGCGTTGAGCGCTTGGGTGGCTGTGAGCATAATGTGGTGCCGGATCGTATTGAAACGGGAACTTTCTTAGTGGCCGGCGTGATTTCGGGTGGACGTATTGTGTGTAAAAAAACCAAGGCGGATACGTTAGATGCGGTTATTGATAAACTGCGTGAAGCCGGTGCACAAATTGACGTCACAGAAGATACGATTACCTTGGATATGCTAGGCAATCGTCCAAAAGCGGTTAATATTCGTACCGCGCCTTACCCGGGCTTTCCAACTGATATGCAAGCGCAATTTACCTTGTTAAATATGGTGGCGATGGGAACCGGTATTATCACGGAAACCATTTTTGAAAACCGCTTTATGCATATTCCGGAATTGATCCGTATGGGTGGAAAAGCGGAAATTGAAGGCAATACCGCTATTTGCCATGGCGTCGATCATCTTTCCGGTGCGGAAGTGATGGCAACTGATTTACGCGCGTCAATCAGCTTAGTGTTAGCCGGTTGTATCGCAAGCGGCGAAACCATTGTGGATCGTATTTACCATATCGATCGCGGATATGAGCATATTGAAGATAAACTGCGTGGACTTGGCGCCCGAATTGAGCGTTTTTCTGAAAATAGCGACGAATAACGTTCGTGTGATTTTTAGCTGAAATCACCGTTAACCAACGTAAAGCGCGGTCGTTTTATCCACCTCCAAAAAGTTAGGTATAGTAGAAAAATAGTTGGTAAAAGTGGTTTAAAGCCTTATATTTGATCTGCTCCAAAAGTTGGATGGTTAGTCCAACTTTTAGGGGGCAGATTACAGTAGCGTGATTTTTGTTATTATAGACATACTTCCCAGGCATATAATCGAAAGAGCGCAAGCCCTTTTTGTTATTCCGCTTTTCACACTCCTCGCTTGTCTCATTTTCTGCAAAATCCCGTCACAATAGCCTTATTTATCTACGGGGAAAATCCTTATGTCCGATATTACGGATATTTTATGCCGCCTTGAAAGCCTTATCCGTTTTGGCACGATTGCCGAAGTGGATTATGCCAAGCGACTATTAACTAAATAAAAAGCCTCGCACTATATTAAGAGCTACGAGGCTTGAATAGATAATACCTATTTCCAATTCGCACTTAAAACCGTTTCAAGGCTTGTGCTAAGTGTTGTTGGTAATGAAATCTGCCCTGCCGCAGGTGGCGAGAATGCAGCCATCGCATTTACCAACTTATCCACGTTACTATGACTTAAGGTCTTACTATTGGAATCCACAATCTTTTCAATCTTATAGTTTTTACCATACCAATCAGTAATAATGGTTTTATCATCTGTACCAATGACACTGATTTCTAAGTCTGTATCTAGCTTACGGAACCAAAGTTGGTTGTGTTCAACATTGCTAAAACGTAGCGTATCTGTACCTTGTTCATCATAGATGCTATCAATGCCATCTCCTCGATTAAATAGATAAGTATCGTTACCCTTGCCGCCCATCAAGAAATCATTACCTTTCATGCCATTTAAGGTGTCATTTCCGCCATAGCCGATTAAACGGTTATTTGCTCCATTCCCTTTCAAGGAATTGTTACGTTCATTACCCGTCCCCGAAATAGCTTTATTACCATTTAGTTGTAGATTTTCTACATGCTCAGACAAGGTGTAGGAAACCGAAGAAATTACTGTATCTGTGCCTTGATTTTCTTTTTCAATTACTTTATCAAGATGATCATCGACAATATAGGTGTCATTCCCTGCACCACCAATCATGGTATCAAACCCAGCTTTACCATCTAAACGGTTATTACCTGAATTCCCTACTAATCGGTTATTTTCACTGTTACCTACCGCATTAATTGAGGCTAACCCAGAGAGTTGTAGTTCTTCGGTGTGTGCTGATAGGGTATAGCTGACGGAAGACTTGACAATATCATAGCCACCATCTTTGATTTCAATCACCTTATCTCCTGTGTTGTCCACAATATAGGTGTCGTCACCAAACTCACCTGACATGATATCAGCACCTGCATTGCCATCAATGAGATTGCCCACCGCATTGCCTGTGAGTTTGTCGTTTTTGTTTGTACCAGTGATAAGTTGCTTAAGCTGTGGTAAATCTGCTTGTTCTTTGGAGAAAATAAACATATCCGCTTTTAGCTGATCGGCTCTCACACCTTTTAATGTGATATACTGTGTACCAGCTTTAGCTTCACCTAACCAAACTCTTGTGTAGAGTTCATTATTTACCGAGAAACTCGTAAAGTTGATGGTATTCACACTATTAAACTGCGAAATATCAATTTTTTCGTTTTTGTCATTAATATCAAAATCCCAAATCAGGTTTTTCAATAGACCTTGAGAGGCATTTGGTGAAGTATCTTTTACCACTACAAAACGGTCACTGCCTTTGCCGCCCTCGGCTCTTGCCCAACTAAACTTGATGTTATTATATTGGCTTAATGTCGTATATTGTTGATTTCGATAGCTTGACGATAGGGCAGTATCATCTCCTTCAAGATACATAATGTCATTGCCTTCTCCGCCTCCTAAATAGTCGGAGCCTGTTCCGCCGTATAATGTGTCATTGCCACCACCGCCTAAAATGCGGTCATCGCCGTCATTGCCATACAATATATCATCGCCACCTGAGACTGAGTTTGCCGAGTGTTCACCGACAATGACATCATTGCCTTTTCCTCCCCGAAGAATGTCGTTACCATTCCCACCGAAGAGACGGTCTTCGCCCTCCGTTCCCCAAAAGGCTACACCAAAATCAGGCAAAGCAACTTCTTCATTGCTATTTGAAAATCCATAGCCACCCGTTTGATTTAACCAATAAGGTTTAAACACTTCCTCGGTCACCACAATATTGTTATCAGTCAGCTGACTGGCTTGAACATTGCTTAACCTCACTGTTTGTCCACTGCCTAAAGAAATCAGGGTATCAGCCCCATGTTGTTGCTTAGTCCAAGAAAAGGTCTTAAATCCTGTGAAAACAAGGCGGTCGTTCCCCACTGTAAAATCTGTAATCACATCTTGGCGATTGGCTTTCTTATCAATAATAAACGTATCGCTACCTTGACCACCCGTTAAGCGGTTATTCCCTAAACCTCCCGCCAATATATCATTCCCTTCTAGTCCAGATAATGTATCGTGTCCCCGTCCACCAATAAGCACATTAATAGCACTATTTCCAGTCAGCTTATCGTTATAGTCGCCCCCTGTAACATTTTCAATTTGTGCTGGATTATTAATGGTTAAGGCTTTTCCAGCCAAATTTGCTTTACCCGTGGAAAGATTAACTTCAATCACCCCATCCATTGCAGCAGCGTTAATAGTATCTATTCCTCCATTGGTATCATTAAGCGTATTACCAATTTGATGATTATGAAATTCATTGGTATAGACGTAAGTATCGCCTGCTCCATAAGCTCGCCCATAAAAACTCAACGACCAATGATTTAATGTGCCTGTTTGCCCTGTTGCTACATCAAAAACCTGTAGTTTCCATTGCCCATTAGGGTCTTCACCTTTTAAAAGTGCGGTGTTAAAACGGAAATCTAAAGTATTTGACGTGCCAAATGTTGTATCACCGTGACCATCCTCTTCATTTGGATTTTTTCCAGGTCTATTCATTAATAAGGAGGCTGTGCCTGAAGGTGAAATCAACTTAATGATTAAATCACTAGCACGAGAATGGGTTAAATTGACTTTTACTGATACATTTTCAAGCTGTAAAGCCGTGTTTTCCACCTTAACAGAGAACTGTCTGCCATTATTGTCTTCAATAGCTTGATTGATATTGCCTGATTTATAAATATCCTCTAATTTTACTTCATTGTCATAAGTATGTTGTGTATGCCAATCTTGGGCTAATCTCACTGCAGCTTGTGCATCAACAACACCATAACCATAGTCGTGGCTAACGTGCATCCCCGTACCATTCCAATTTTTCGCACCGTTACGTTGCCATTGACTATCTGTAATGCCCTTTGTTGTAGCCGTGAGGGCAAGAATTTCCTGTACATCACGATAGCCAAGATAAGGATTAGCTTCTAACATCAAAGCAACGATGCCTGAAACAACAGGGGCAGAGAAGCTCGTCCCATTATTGCGAGCATATTCTTCGCCTAATGTTGAGCCATTTTCATTGACAATTTCACGCGAACTTGAGTAAGCGTTAGAGCCGTGAGCGGTGACTAAAATGCTTGCTCCTTGATTTGAATAGGGGGCAATACTGGTTTCAAAAGCATTGTTTTGTTGAGCGGCAGCAACCGCAATACCATAACGTACATTAGTGAGTTCAGAATAGTTAGTATTACCGCCTTTTTGTCGTTCATTGCCTGCGGAGTTAACTATCACTGTGCCTAAGCCATTACGTCCTTCCGTTAAGGCAGGTTTATAAATATCAAAAATGGTTTTGGTTTTATCGGAAAAATTGATTTGTTGTCTAAAATTATCCGTGTGCCCCCAGCTGTGATTGGCTACATCATAGTGTTTCATTTTATCTAAACTTGCTACACTTGCCCCCACCCAATGGCTAGCGACTTTGGCATTATAGGCAATACCCACACCACCTTCACCATTACGCTCTGCCACCATAATCCCAGCCACTTCAGTTGCGTGTTTGCTGAATACTTTGTCTTCTTCTTGGCGTTTATATTCGTAATCATGTAGCCATTGTTTATCTATTTGATTGCGTAATTCAAGGTGACGATAATCAGCCACTTCTTCCGCCACAGAGAAAGGTCCACTTGGCTCAAACTGTCCAATGCGAATATTTTTACCCGTATAATTTTCCCAAACGGGCAGAATATTATCCGACTCTAAATAATATTGGCGAATAATATCAGGGTCTTGCGGTAAGTGCGGTGGGACTAAATAGACTTTTCCTGTTAGCTCTCCCTGAGCATTAGTCCTAATTGCCTTAACACCTTTTGCATCCCGAATAGAATATTCAAAACTGGCAATGCCTTTAAAGCCCTTCGTTGGCGTAAATTCAATATCGCCATTTTCCAGTTCTCTTAATGTTCCGCCTCGAATATTGGATGCTTGATAAATACTGATTTTATCGCCTTGTACATCAATATCATTTTTTAAGAGTTGTGATTGTTTAATAATGTAAGGGTGTGAGCCATCAAAACGTTGCCCTTTGCTGTCTTGATAGAGAATATCCTCCACAGGCATTGGGTTTTCCCATTCTGTTTCTGTTGAAGGTGCGGCATAGCCAGTCAAATCTTTAAAATTCAGCTTCTCAATATTGCGTAAAAAGTCCGTACCATCTCGTCCTTGTTTGGTGTCGCTAATTAATAAGCCATCACCCATTTTAGTGATTTTATAGTCAGCAAAATTACCCGAGAACTCGGCAATATCTTCGCCCTCACCACCATCTAAATAATCATCACCACCTTCACCAAGCAAGGTATCTGCCCCGTCGCCGCCGTATAACATATCATCGTCAGAGCCACCGAACAGCACATCATCACCCTCATCGCCAAATAAACGATCATTGCCTCGATGTCCTCGGATTAAATCCTTACCTGCATTGCCTGAAATAAAATCATCACCGTTTTCACCCGATAGGGCATCATTGGCAATACTGCCCACAATCACATCGTTACCATCGCCACCACGCACAAAAACGGAGCTATTGCCTGAAGACACAAACACATCATTGCCTCGTCCGCCATGAGCAATTTCAACTTCAGCCGCACCGAGGTCTAAACTGACCCCTTTATTGCCCACCACTTGCACAATATCATCGCCATTACCGCCGTGAATATTTTGTGGTAAATCATCGCCATCAATCAATAACACATCATTACCATCACCGCCAAAGAAAGTATCGGAGCCGCCTCCACCAGCAAGCCAGTTATCTTGCTCATCACCTCGTAGCGTGTCGTTACCATTGCCTGCTTGGATATTTTCAACGCCTAATTTAGCCGCACTTAAATCCCGATTGACATCATCCACAGCTGTCCAGCCTGTCGTGCCCTGAATTAAACCCGAGGCTTCCGTCACGGTTTTCTTACCGCCATTGGCATTACTAATACGATGTCCTCTCGGGTTGGCTAAAAAGTTTACCGCCACCACTTCTTGTTGTTTACCATTGCGAGTAAAACTGCCTTTTGCTAATAATTCATTGCCATTAAAAAGTTGTCCGCCTTTCTCTTCATAATCTAATTTGATAGCGGTAATGCCTAATTGTTTAAGGGTTTTTAATTCTCCCTTATCTGTTACGCCATTGTGATTGGCATCTTGCCACACATGCACGGCATTAAAATCCCTGTCTTTGCTATCAAATACATTATCTTTATTACTATCTAAACTTTTTAACGCCTCAAAACCATTAGCAAAACGCTTTTCACCTGCTTCGCTATTACGTCCTGCTCTGCCCGCATAATATTCAGAAAAGACTTCCGACATATTGTCGATTTTGCCGTTGTTGTTTAAGTCCCTCACCAATAATCCATCTTGATGGCTTAACCAACCTGTTTCTTCTAAAGAGCCACCGTCATTATCAATATCAAATAATACCGGTTTTTCGGTATAACTCACCGCTCTTGCACCATCGCCGTTTAAATCAAGGATAAGGGGATCGACAGGTAAGCGAGAATAACCAAAACCTTTTACTTTATTAAGCAGTTTTGGATCTTTAATAAAAGAATATTTTTCATTAAGGACGGATTTATTATCATTGTCAAAAATACCTTTGGAGAGATTATAGTTCGATACTCTAAAACCATTAGTGGTAATATTCGACATGGAAACTGAAAACGGATCGTTATGTTTATTTAATATATCTTTGTCCAGTAGGGCATAGAGTGCAGGAGAAAGAGAAACCGCATCATTATTAGAGTTTTTTATCTAGGATTGGGGTAGTGGAAATGTCGAAATTGTTGGTTGGGGTTTTGTTAATTGGAGTAGTTGGTGCTGTTCCTATTACGGATGTATTTACAAGTTTACCATGTCTATATTTTTCAGTTGTATAAATATTATTTTTTATTAATTTTTAGCCCTGATATTCCAACACCTGTAAATTCCGTGTGTGTTTGAGTTTTAAGTCTAGTGACTTCAATATTTTCTACATTATTTCTTTTTAAAATATCTACAAAATTATCATCAACAAATCCAGGTGCTTTGTTGATACTTTTTCCTGCATGAATTAAAAGATCTGAAATAATATGACCCGAATTATTTGTATCATCGAAAAAAGATGAAGATGTTAAATGATGAGTTAGATCAATCTCATTTGGACTAATAAGATTTTTTTCTTTATTTACTCCCATTGCAATTAACGCTGAAGCAACAGCTGTAACACAGTTATGAGAGTCAAGATTATATCTACTAAAATCAAATCTCCCTCCTGAATACTCTCCTGTTTTTTTAAAATGCGTAAATCTTTTATACTGTTCTTCGGTAATTTCAAATTTGATAATAGTATTTGCGTGAACATAGGCTTGGTTGTCATCATCAACTTTTCTTCCTACATCAAATGCTTTAGCATTCTCCGAAGCAAATCCAAAACTTTCAACTTTACCGTCAGAACCTTGAATAGAAAGCCAAGCATGTCCCCCTATTGACGAGATTTTATCTCCTTTATCATGATCATTTCGATCTTCCTGAAAAGTATATTCAGTTCCGACTTCTGCTAATTTAATTTCGACAATATAATTACCCATGATATCTCCTTAAAAACGATATGTTTTTTTTAAATGTGCATCACCTAGAACAAGTTTTGATTTTAAATTTGCTTGTCTAATATCAGAATAAAGAACTTCAATTTCTATTAAATATCTATTATTAGGGAAAAATCTTAGCCAACGTTTTCCTGTGAGTACATCAGCTCTATAATGATAACACCAAATATTTTGTAGGGTTTCATTGCATACATGGCTGGAGTTCTTGTTTTGAAAAGATAATACATTCTCATACACTTCATCTGTTTCTAGATTTTTTACTCTAGTTTTTATTACTGGTGCTGGATAAAGATACCCCTCTTTAATTTTACTTATATGTTCAATACCATCATTTTTTTTTTTTTTTTGCCTCGTAGCGTGTCGTTGCCATTGCCTGCTTGAATGTTCATCACCCCAAGTTTTTTCGATTCTAGGGTGCGAGCTTGGTTGCCATCTGCCGTAAAGCTACTGGTTTTGGCTAACACCCCAGCAGCTTCAGTCACGGTCTTTTTACCTCCGCTGACCTTGGTAATAGTGTGTCCTCTTGGATTGGCTAAAAAGTTGACGGCTGCGGCTTCGTGCTTTTTACCATTGCGAGTAAAATAACCCTTAGCTAATAATTCATTACCGAAAAAGAGTTGACCACCTGCATTTTGATAAGCAAGGTCAATAGCGGTAATTTTCAAACTCGATAAGGTTTTTAATTCTCCTGCATCTGTGACACCATTATGGTTAGCATCTTGCCACACACGCACCGCATTAAAATCCCTGTCTTTGCTATCAAATACATTATCTTTATTGCTATCTAAACTCTTTAACGCCTCAAAACCATTAGCAAAAGGCTTTTCACCTGCTTCGCCATTACGCCCTGCTCTGCCCGCATAATATTCAGAAAACACTTCCGATATATTGTCGATTTTGCCGTTGTTGTTTAAGTCCCTTACTAATAAACCATCTTGATGACTTAACCAACCTGTTTCTTCTAGCGAGCCTCCGTCATTATCAATATCAAATAATACTGGTTTTTCGTTATAACTGACCGCTCGCACTCCATCGCCGTTAAGGTCGAGAACAAGAGGATCATTTGGTACTTTACGTGAACTGCCTTGAACACTCGGTATTCTTATGTGACTCGCATTTGGTAAGGCTTTATTTGAAGATTCATAAGCCTTCATATCCATCGATTTATTTAGAACAAGGTTATGATTAGCAACCATTGTGTCATCTGTTGTTATTGCTGTTGCTGCTAAATCTGCTGTTTCCGTGCTTTCATTAAGTGCTTGTTTGTTGAAACCGAGCGATAAACGGTTTGTTACAGAAAAATAATCAAACTGGTTGTTTTTCTCTTTTTCTTTGGTTACGTTTGATGAAAGGGCAAGGGAAAATCTGTTTTGAGTTTTGCTATATTTATCAATATCTTTAGTATAAGATTCTCTTAGATTGTTAACGATAAATCTTGCTTGATCTATTGATATTCCACCCGCAAAAGGTGCAGGAACAAATTTATTACTAATAGATTTTTTATAAAAACCACCTAATGAATAGGTGCTAACATCAACCAAAGATATATCTTCAACATATGTTATTTTCAGATTATCAGAATTATATTTTCTCAATTTTCTCTCACTATCTAACTCCCAAGCCTTATCAGCTAAAATATCCCCTATCTCACTTCCTGCATAGCCTAGAAGAATAGATGCTATTGGTGAGATAAGCTTACTAGGAATTCTTCCACTAGGATGGATAGTTAATAAATTGCCTAATGACATCCCAATATATGAACCGTATGCCCCTAATGTTAGTTTAGATATACTATTAATAATTTGATGTGAAATAACATTTGGAGCTTTACTTTTAAAAGATATTACTATCTTATAACTTTCTTCTCCGTATTCTAATAACTTTTTAGTTGAGATAACTTTTGCAACATTTAACCCAATAATAGCCTTATCCAATCCTTTGGCTTTCTTAAACTCCTCTAAGATAGAATTTTGCAAATCATCAATAGAAGAATTTGCTATATATAAAGCTGACTCTTTTGATAAGGGGCTGTAGTAGATTAGCAAGAATGCTATACTACAAAAATGAAGATAACCCATTGTAAATTAAAGAAATCTATACAAAGAAAATTGCTTGAATTTTTTGTTGCAGAAGTGACAGCAAGAACAGCTGCAGATTTATTAGGTATTCAAGCCAATACAGCCGCTCTGTTTTACCATAAAATCCGTCAAGTCATTGACTACCATTTATCCCTTGAAGCCGATGAGATTTTTGAGGGTAAAATTGAGTTAGATGAGAGCTATTTTGGTGGTCATCGTAAAGGAAAACGGGGGCGAGGAGCGGCTGGAAAAGTGGCTGTATTTGGCTTATTAAAACGACAAGGGAAGGTCTTTACGGTCGTGGTTGAAAATACCAAGAGTGAAACGTTACTCCCTGTTATTAAAAGGAAAATTAAGCCTGATAGCTGGGTTTATACCGATACTTATCGTAGTTATGATACCCTTGATGTGAGTGAATTTCGTCACGAACGAATTAATCATTCTGAGGTATTTGCTGAGCGAGAGAATCACATCAATGGGATTGAAAATTTTTGGAGCCAAGCCGAGCGAGTGCTTCGAAAATATAATGGAATAAACCGAAAAAACTTTCCTTTATTCTTGAAGGAATGTGAGTTTCGGTTTAATGTTGGGACACCTAAAATGCAGCTTAAAACCTTGCGAAAATGGTGTGAAATTTAGGTCTAATCTAATTCAGCCCCCCAATATTATTCATAATCATATAAGCAAAGGCAGCGCTATTCGTTGCCTTTTCTTTATCTATTTAAGGTTGAATATCTATATAATTCACTCTATAATCAAAAATACTTCAAGTTTTTGAAGATAAAATTTGCTAGAACACTCTTTACAGAATGTATGCTTGTTATGTAAGGCGTACATATGCCGTTTCATTACGGTTTGGGGCTAAAGCCCCGCTAAACCAGATAACTTCATTAGTGAGTTATCAAATTTCGCCATTCCTATGGTGCTTATGCTAGGTATTCGAAGCAATCAAAACGCTTTGAGCCGACCTGAAAATTCAGGTGGGCGATTTTTTATATCTGGCATTTGGCTTTGAGTACCTTGTACACACAAGGAATACTTATGGCACAGCACTATCTGCTTTCTAGCAAATCTAAGAATTTAAATCTCAAAAAAATCTTCCGTTTAAGCGAAGATGAAGCCTTTCAACTTTTAAAAGCAAATCGTTGGGGAAACCCTGATAATATCCGTGATGTGTGTTGTCCACATTGTGGTGTTCGTCATCACGCTTATTTCCTCGAATCTCGTAAGTGTTGGTGCTGCAAACATTGTAAACGTCATTTCTACATCACAACAAATACGGTATTTGCTTTTCATAAATTACCGCTCGTTGATTTACTCGCTGCCATCGCCCTATTTGTCAATAGCGTAAAAGGTATTTCCGCTATCACAATGAGCCGTCACTTAAATATCAATTACAAAACCGCTTTTGTTTTGTGTCATAAACTGCGTGAAACCCTATTCAAAACTCGTGATTTAAGTCCATTACAAGGCGAAATTCACGAAGATGGGGCGTGGATAAACTTTAGGCTCAGAAAACCTAATTTCCGTAAAAACAGATATAAACAGAGAGACAAAAAGACAAAACTTCCCAAATTCCGCCCGACTAAACGCTGTATTATCAACTTTAGCCAACGAGCCTCCAACGATGAAAATCTGTGGGGTTCAAACCGCACCCTTGTTGCAATGGATTACAGTGAAAGTGCCGAGACCATTTTGAAAATGAATCATCAATTTGTTAAAAGTGGCAGCCATATCATGTGTGATGAAAACCCTGCTTATTCAGGTTTAGACTTTCACTACACACGTTGGTCAGTCAATCACCAAGAAGCGTATAGCTATCAAGGCATCAACAATAATCTTGCTGAATCCTTCAATGCAAGATTTCGTGATTTACATCGTGGCGTTCATCATAAATGTGATAATAAATACGCCCTACATTACGCCAATCAAGCTGCCTTTATGTCAGATAACCGTCAAAAGTCTAATGGTGAGCTGTTCAATAATATTCTTAAACGCTGTTTATGGGTATTACCATTAAGAGAATGGGTCGGCTATTGGCAAGGTAATCACCGTACCCAAGAGCTTATTGGTATGACCGCTTTCAGTCCTGAAGAAATCTCCCAAACCTACTTCAAAAATCTCAATGAGATGATGAAGTATGAACAGGAATTACTTGCAGCTTAACTTTTAATTGCAAAATCACATCCCGATTTGCATCAGGGAAAATTGCTTACCTTTTACAAGGTTGAGCGGATTGGTTACGTCTGCGGTAAGGAAATTTTGTCGAATGTGTGGGAAAATGAGTTAGAATTAAGCAAAAGAAATGCCCTTAACTCTATTTTGAAAGTTAAGGGCATCAGAAATTTTATTGTGGTCAAGATTGAATTTTGGTCTTTGTGCAACTGCTACATAATACCGAAAATACTAGCTATTTTATCTACTATGCTAAAAAATAACCGCACTTTAAAAGTGCGGTCAAGTTTTATGGTGTTTTGGTTATTTTTATCGCGCTGATTATAGGGCTTTTAAAATATCATCCACGCGTTCTTTCGCATCACCAAACAACATTTGGGTATTTTCTTTAAAGAACAATGGATTTTGTACACCGGCGTAACCTACTGCCATAGAGCGTTTAAATACTACCACGTTCGCAGCTTTCCAAACTTCAAGCACCGGCATTCCGGCAATTGGACTGTTCGGATCGTCCATAGCTGCAGGGTTAACCGTATCGTTCGCGCCGATAACCAAGACCACATCAGTATCTGGAAAATCATCATTGATTTCATCCATTTCCAATACCACATCATAAGGCACTTTAGCTTCTGCTAATAAGACGTTCATATGTCCAGGTAAACGTCCGGCAACCGGATGAATACCGAAACGCACATTTACGCCACGTTCACGTAATTTTTGTGTAATTTCCGCTACTGGGTATTGCGCTTGTGCAACCGCCATACCGTATCCCGGAGTGATGATCACAGAGTTTGCATTTTTCAACATTTCTGCCACTTCTTCTGCGGTTGTTTCGCGATGCTCACCTTGTTCTTCGTCAGAACTTACTTGCACATCATTACCGAAACCGCCAGCAATAACACTGATAAATGAACGGTTCATTGCTTTACACATAATATAAGACAAGATCGCACCAGATGAACCGACCAAGGCACCGGTAACAATTAACAAGTCATTGTTCAACATAAAGCCTGCCGCTGCTGCTGCCCAACCGGAATAGGAGTTCAACATTGACACCACAACTGGCATATCAGCACCACCGATTGATGTTACTAAGTGCCATCCGAATGCCAATGCGATAATGGCCATTAATAATACCGGGAAAATATTTTCCGGTGATTTTAAGAATGCCACCATCAATAAGGCAGAAACCACTAATGCCGCCAAATTTAATTTGTGGCGGTGCGGTAACATTAAGGCTTTCGAGTTGATGATGCCGCGCAATTTACCAAATGCCACTACAGAACCGGTAAAGGTCACCGCACCGATAAAGATCCCTAAGAACACTTCAACATTGTGGATATTGGCTAACGCCGCTTGTTCTTCAGCAAAAGCAAGTTGTTGCGCTTCTAACGCTTTTTGCGCAGCTTCAGTGGTGTATAACACGCCTTCTGGAATCACAAATTCCGGAGTAACGTGTAAACCAAAGCTGTTAAAACCAACTAATACTGCCGCTAAACCAACGAAGCTATGTAAAATCGCCACTAACTCGGGCATTTCGGTCATTTCAACTTTTAATGCACGGTGAATACCGATTGCCGCACCAATAACCATTGCAATGATGATCCATAATGTGCCCTGTGAATGAGGTCCGAAAATGGTGGCAATTAACGCAAGGGTCATCCCCACAATACCGTACCAGCATCCGGCTTTTGCAGTCTCATGTTTAGAAAGACCGGCTAAGCTCATAATGAAAAGTAACGCTGCAACTATATAGGCAGCTTGTACTAAACCTTCAGACATTGCTGTATCTCCCTATCCTTTTCTAAACATTGCAAGCATACGTTGGGTGACTTTGAAGCCACCGAAGATATTGATACTTGCCACTAAAATTGCGATAAATGCCAAGATGCTGACAAAGAAACTACCTTGTGCGATTTGCAACAATGCCCCCACAATGATAATTCCTGAAATCGCATTGGTTACCGCCATTAACGGCGTATGTAACGCATGACTTACGTTCCAAACAACATAATAGCCGACCACACAAGCCAAAACGAAGACCGTAAAGTGAGAAAGGAAAGCGGAAGGCATAATTGAACCTAACCATAAAAAAAGCGCACCGACTGCCGCCATCACGCCATATTTCACTTTTGGATCAAGTGGTTTTTCTTCTTTTTTCTCCGCCGGCACCGCTGCCGCTTTTTGTTGCGGTTGTGCAGAAACTTTAATTGGCGGAGCCGGCCATGTCACTTCACCTTCACGAATTACAGTAACACCGCGTAATACCACATCTTCAAAATCAATATTGATATTACCATCTTTTTCTTTACATAACAGTTTGAGTAAATTAACTAAGTTAGTACCATAAAGTTGGGAAGATTGGGTTGGCAAACGACTTGGTAAATCCGTATAACCAATGATTTTCACTTGATTATCGGTCACAACCACTTCACCCGCTTTGCTTAATTCACAGTTACCGCCGGTGGCAGCCGCCAAGTCCACAATCACGGAACCCGGTTTCATGCTCTCGACCATTTCTTTTGTAATTAAACGCGGTGCCGGTTTACCCGGAATTAAAGCGGTGGTAATAATAATGTCCACTTCTTTTGCTTGTTCAGCATAAAGTGCTAAAGCACGACGGTTAAATTCTTCCGACATCACTTTCGCATAACCGTCGCCACTGCCGCCTTCTTCTTTAAAATCAATCTCTAAGAAGCTTGCGCCCATGGATTCTACTTGTTCTTTTACTTCCGAACGAGAGTCAAAAGCGCGAACAATCGCCCCTAAGCTATTTGCCGCACCGATTGCGGCCAATCCGGCCACACCGGCACCTATCACCAACACTTTCGCCGGCGGAACTTTACCGGCGGCGGTAATTTGTCCGGTAAAGAAACTGCCGAATTCATGCGCCGCTTCTACCACCGCACGATAACCGGCAATATTTGCCATTGAACTTAGTGCATCTAATGACTGGGCACGAGAAATACGTGGTACAGCGTCCATTGCCAACACATTAATTTTTTTAGCCGACAATTTCGCCATTAAATCCGGATTTTGTGCCGGCCAAATAAAGCTAACTAACGTCGCTCCTTCTTTAATCAGCGGAATTTCCGCTTCTTCAGGCGCATTAACTTTAAAGATAATGTCTGCTTGCCAAACCTCTTTTGCCGAGCCAATTTTGGCGCCGACTTGTTCAAACGTGTGATCTTCAAAACTCGCCTTAAAGCCGGCACCTTTTTCCACAATAACTTCAAAACCGAGTTTCAAAATTTGTTGGACGGTTTTCGGTGTAGCCGCTACGCGACTTTCGTTATCAAGCAGTTCTCTAGGTACACCAATTAACATAATGTTTCCTTCAACGTGATTGATTAATTATACTAAGCAAACAATTAGCCTGCTTAATTCCCTTAAAATGACCAAAAGTCAAACTCTCTTAACTGTAACATTAAATAATAAAAATAGAAAAAAATTTTTGCAGATTTAAAAAAGATTTTACATTTCATCTTATGAACAAAACTTATGAAAAAAGCACCGCACTCTTTATCATTTACTTTTTGAACAAACTTAAATTCACGCCGTTAATCGTGCAAAGTCGCAAAAATTTTTTCAGCTAATGCTCGAGAAATCATAGGTACTGACGCCATTTCATCCACTGTTGCTTTTTTCACCCCTTGCATCCCGCCTAAATATTTCAACAACGCCTGACGTCTTTTAGCGCCAACGCCCTCGATCATTTCCAATCCGCTTTGCGTTAACGCCTTTTGGCGCTTTTTACGATGTCCACTGATCGCATGATGATGACTTTCGTCACGAATATGTTGAATTAAATGTAACGCCAAATTATCCGCCGGCAAATGGACTTCTTTATCTTGTCGGCTGATAATCAGCGTTTCCAGTCCCGCTTTACGATCCACACCTTTCGCCACGCCAATTAAGAGCGGTCGATTTTTATCCCAATTTACCTGCAATCGTTGAAACACTTGCAAAGCCCGATTAAGTTGTCCTTTGCCACCATCAATAAACACAATATCCGGAATTTTATCTTCGCTCAAATCACGATCAAATCGTTTCAGCAACGCTTGCTCCATTGCCGCATAATCATCACCACCGGTAATCCCGCTAATATTAAAACGCCGATAATCCGATTTTAACGGTCCCTCTTGATTAAACACCACGCAAGAAGCAATAGTTTGTTCGCCCATGGTATGACTAATATCAAAACATTCCATGCGTCGAATGTTTTCCATGCCCAACAAATTCGCCAATTCCGCATAGCGCTCCCGCATCAACGACGCCTGTTTCAACTGTGTTACCAAAGCCGCTTTCGCATTCATTTTCGCCAATTGCAAATATTTGCTCTTATCTCCTTTCACATTATCCTGAATACTCACTTTATGTCCGGCTTGTGCGGTCAACAAGGCTTCCAGCTCATTTTTTTCGCCTAATTTATGATCCACAATAATGCTGTTCGGAATACTGCGCCCTTGATAACCTTGCAAATAAAATTGTCCCACAAAGGTTGCGGTTAATTCGGATAAATCCGTATTCGCCGGCACTTTGGGAAAATAGCTGCGATTTCCCAGTACCTTGCCTTGACGAATAAACAACACTTGTACACAAGCAATTCCCAATTGATAAGCAATCGACAAAATGTCCAAATCATCCAAACGCTCATTATCTACAAATTGTTTTTCAATCACCGAACGCACCGCTTGAATTTGATCACGAAATCGTGCCGCCGCTTCAAAATTTAACCCCCGGCTTGCCTGTTCCATTTTGCTGATCAAATGTTCCAGCACTTGCTGATCTTTGCCTTGCAAAAATAAACGTGCAAAATTTACTTGTTGTGCATAATCTTCATCGCCCACATAACCGGCAACGCAAGGCGCTAAACAACGTCCAATTTGATATTGCAAACAAGGGCGCGAACGGTTGTTATACACCGAATTTTCACATTGGCGAATCGGGAATAATTTTTGTAACAACACCAAGGTTTCACGCACCGCACCGGCGTGCGGATAAGGACCGAAATACTCACCTTGCACTTTTTTCGCACCACGATAAGCACTAATTCTCGGGTGGCGTTCTTGGGTGAGCAAAATATAAGGATAGGATTTATCGTCACGTAACAAAACGTTATAACGTGGCTGATATTGTTTAATGTAATTATGTTCCAGTAATAAGGCTTCGGTTTCAGAAGAGGTAATCGTCGTTTCAATGCGAGTAATGGCAGCGACTAAAGCTTCCGTTTTTTTGCTCGCTGCTTGACGACGAAAATAACTGGACAAGCGTTTTTTTAGATCCTTGGCTTTGCCCACATAAATCACCGTGTCCTTATCGTCATACATACGATACACACCCGCATTATGCGGCACATTCGCCAAGAATGATTTAGCGTCAAACCTCATATAATTTATGCAAAATGTCCTAAAATTAACCGCACTTTTTCCAAATCCTCCGGCGTATCCACACCGACCGCCGGTACTTCCAATGCAGGTTCAACGTGGATTTTTTCACCATACCACAATACACGCAACTGCTCTAGGCTCTCAATTTGCTCAAGTGCGGTCGGTTTCCGGCGAATATATTGCTGAATAAATCCTGCACGATAGGCATAGATACCAATATGTCGCCAATAATGCTCGGTTAAATTCAGTTGTGATATATCCACGGAAGCATTGTGCAACGCTGCAAATTGATCGCGATTCCACGGAATCACCGCGCGTGAAAAATACAATACATATCCGGCATGATCAGTCACCACTTTCACCACATTCGGATTAAATAATTCCTCCGCTTCTTCAATTTTCACCGCAAGACTGGCCATATTAACTGAATATTTGGCTAAATTATCTGCCACTTGGCGCACAATACGCGGAGGAATTAGCGGTTCATCACCTTGAATATTGACAATAATTTCATCATCCGCTATCCCCAATTTTTCCACCACCTCGGCAAGACGTTCAGTCCCGGAATTGTGTTTTTCCGAGGTCAAACAGACTTCGCCGCCAAAAGATCGCACAACATTCGCTACTTCATCATGATCTGTCGCTACGATCACACGTTCCGCGCCGGCGCGCTGTGCTTGTTGCCAAACGTGTTCAATCATGGGTTTGCCGGCAATATCCGCCAACGGTTTCCCCGGCAAACGGGAGGACGCATAACGTGCCGGAATAATCACGGTAAATTTAGTCATGGGAGCTTTCCTCGCTTGATGTTAAGGCAACACCTTGTTCGGCAAGCAAGACAGGAATGCCTTGTTGGATGGGATAGGCAATATGATCAAAATGACAAATTAAGCGTTCGTTTTCTTTGTCGTATTTCAATCGTCCTTGACAAATCGGACAAGCCACAATTTCCAATAATCCGGTATTCATCTTCTATCCTCGTTTACTTTTTTTATAATTTTATCAATAAATTGCATCGCACTTCTTGCATCAATCTGCGCCTCAATCGGCACAAACCACCAATTCTCTTGCGCAAAATTTTCACATTTAACCGCATCTTTTTCCGTCATCAACAAAGGCGTATTTGCTTGTGCCAAAGGTTGAATAAGTGAGACAGAATAGGCTTGATGATCGGCAAATGCGTGGCAATGGAGTAATTGAATGCCCAATGTTTGCAACATGGAAAAAAAACGCGGTGGATGCCCAATACCTGCCAAGGCGATAGCAGGTTGCTGAACAAATTCCGTCAACAAACGTTTTTCTTGTGTTTTTAAATTGATGGCATAATACGGCACTAATCGCATCAACGTATCGGTGTGCGGAATCGATTTTTCGTTGGCAATAATTAAATCCACTTGTTTTAAGCGTGCCGGCAATTCACGCAAAGGTCCCGCCGGCAGCACAAATCCGTTACCGAAAACGCGCTCACCATCTACTACCACAATTTCCATATCCCGTTGTAATGGGTAATGTTGCAATCCGTCGTCGCTAATAATCAGATCGCAAGGAAAAGATCGCAGTAATAACTCGATCGCCTGCCGGCGGTTAGGCGAAATGCACACCGGTGCGCCGGTACGTTTCGCGATTAACACCGGCTCATCACCGCCTTCTTGCGGATCTGTTTGTGCGGATACCAACAGCGGATATTGTTTCGCTTGACTACCATAACCACGAGAAATTACGCCGACGTTCACGCCACGTTGTTGCAACTGGTCCACCAGCCACACCACTACCGGCGTTTTTCCATTTCCACCCACCGATAAATTGCCTACAATAATGACCGGTACCGGCGCGCGATATGACGCTAACCAACCTTTTTGCCATAAAAAACGACGCCATGAACTGATAAGCCAAAAAAGTACGCTTAAAGGCAACAACAGCCACGACACCAGACGTGCTATCTTCGTTTTTGCATACCAAAAGTTCATCTCATCCTCTTTAGATAAAGTGCGGTTAAATTATTGGCTAAATTGCATGGTATACAATTGTTTATAGGCGCCGTCTAACGCCAATAACTGCTGATGATTACCGCGTTCTTTAATTTCACCATGATCAATCACTAAAATTTCATCCGCCTTTTCAATGGTCGATAAACGGTGCGCAATCACTAATATCGTACGCTCACGTTGCAATTCCTCCAATGCTGCCTGAATAGCACGCTCTGATTCCGTATCCAGTGCCGAAGTGGCTTCATCCAAAATCAACACCGGCGAATCGCGCAGTAAAGCACGCGCAATCGCCAAACGTTGGCGCTGCCCGCCGGATAAACTGGCGCCGTTTTCGCCAATCAGTGTATCTAAACCTTGTGGCAATTTTTCAATAAACTCCATGGCATGTGCTGCAGTTGCCGCCTTAATAATATCTTCGCGACAGTATTTATCTTGCGCCGCATAGGCGATATTATTCGCCACCGTATCGTTAAATAAATGCACTTGTTGCGATACCACCGCGCAATTTTCGCGCAAATCAGTCAAGCGATAATCCTGGATATTGACATCATCTAAGGTAATCTCGCCCTCTTGGATATCATAAAAACGGGTCACCAAATTAGCAATCGTGGATTTTCCCGATCCGGAACGTCCTACCAACGCCACGGTTCTCCCTGCCGGTACTGCAAACGAAATGTGATTTAACGCACGTTCATCCTTACCCTCATATGCAAAACTCACGTTATTAAAACGCAAATTGCCTTTGGCTTTTTCCACATGATACGTCCCGTTATCTTTTTCCGTTTCCATGTCTAAAATCGCAAATAAAGTTTGACATGCCGCCATACCGCGTTGAAAATTCGCATTTACATTGGTTAAAGATTTTAACGGGCGCATCATAGCTAACATGGAAGAAAAAACTACAGTAAAAGAGCCGGCAGTTAAATTTTGACTCATAATCGCAGGCAAAGTGGCTAAATATAACACTGCAGACAAGGCAAAAGAAGCGATCACTTGTACAATAGGATCGGAAATCGCATTGGCAACCGTCATTTTCATGCCTTTGCGTCGCATATCATTGCTCACCGCATTAAAGCGTTTTTCTTCAATGCGTTGCCCGCCGAAAGATAACACGACTTTATGTCCTCGTAACATTTGTTCGGCAGTTGAGGTTAATTCTCCCATGGAATTTTGCATATTTTTACTTAAACGACGAAAAGTTTTAGAAACCATGCGAATTAACACCGCAATAATCGGTCCGATAATAAATAACACTACGGAAAGCTGCCAACTGGTATAAATCATCACACCGAGCAAAGAAAGAATATACGCTCCTTCGCGCACAATGGTCGTTAACGAATTTGAAGAAGAATTCGCCACTTGTTCGCTGTCATACGTAATCCGCGAAAGCAATTTACCGGCGGAATTTTGGTCAAAAAAGCTCACCGGCATATACATTAAATGTTTAAACAAACGACGACGCATGGTCATCACCACTTTACCGGACACCCATGCCAAACAATAAGAAGACACAAAACTGGTCGCACCGCGCAAAATAATCAGCAACACTACCACAATCGCCATCATACGTAAAAAAGAGACATCGGCTTTGCCAAAACCGTCGTCCAATAAGGGTTTTAACATTTGAATTAACGCCGCATCGGTCAATGCATTGAATACTAAAGTAATTCCCGCCACAATCAACCCGATTTTAAAAGGCGAAATCATCGGCCATAAGCGTTTAAATGTTTGGAATGTAGAAAGATCTTTATCTTGCATAACATCGTCTTTTAGTTGTAAAAAATCGGTCTATTGTACCTTGATTTTTTCCACAAGCCAACGCAGTCAAAAAAGATAGTCCTGCTCCTTCGTTTTATTCTTCGCCGATCATCTGATGATACCAAGGTGCCCAAGGATTTCTGGCGGTTTTAACTCGCATATATTTTGGCGTAAATTCGACACGAATTTGCCCCGATAAGGCGGTATTATAAACCGTCACTGCATTTTCTTTCAGCCGATTTACCACCTCCGCGTGCGGAAATCCCCAAGCATTCCAACGACTTGCCGAAATTAACGCTATATCAGGACGGGCGGTTTGCACTAACGTCTTGCCGGTTGACGTTCGACTTCCATGATGCCCGACCTGCAACAGGTCAATTTTATCCAACAAGGGGACAAAGGTATTTTCCAGAGCAAGATCAGCATCTCCCGTTAACAAAACTCGATAGGTTTCATCCGATACTAACAACACGCAAGAATGCTCGTTTTTCGCCCGAGCAATATTTTTTTGTGGCGCCAGTGCACTAAAATGCAACCCCTGCCATTCCCAACGCACCCCTTGCTTGCATAAAGTGCGGTGCTTTTCTCCCGCGTTTTTGAAAGAAGAACGAATTACTGTAATATCCGGATAAACTGCCAAAATATCTCTCACTCCACCCGCATGATCATTATCATCATGGCTAAGAATAAGTTGTTCCAATTGGATACCTTGGCGTTGTAAATAAGGTAGAATTTCCAATCGAGCCATACTGCCGCCCTGCCATGCCGAACCGGTATCATATAAAATACCACGATCATTTTTTACCAATAGCATTGCCAACCCCTGTCCCACATCCAAACTTTCTAACCGCCACAGCGGTTCGGTCATTTTGCTATAGCCCCAAACGCCGAAACAACCGACAACCAAACCTAACGCCAAACATTGCGCCGCGTGTAAAGCCGATTTAGCCGGAATTGCTCGGAAATTTAAAGACAGCGGAAATCGAGGCGCATGTACATTGGCAATCTCTAAGGCAGCCTTTACTTGTAAGCGCTTTAAATATGACACATAACAAGCAAAGCACAGGGCAAAAAGTGCGGTCAAAATTAACGCGTTTTTTTGCGAAACCCACAGCTCGCCAACTGCCAAATGGCGCAATATTTCTGTTATCCATTGTGCAATGTTATCCGCCCACCACCAAGATTGCCAAGCGCCTTGCGTTGCTAAAGCGAATAATACCAGCGGCACTAAAATAAAACTAAAAAGCGGAACAGCCAATAAATTCGCCACTCCGCCCATGGGGAAAAAAGTATGAAATAAAAATAGCTGAATAGGCGTAAATAACCACAACAGCCCCAATTGTAAATGACATAAGCTAAACAGCGGAAATGTTTTCCCAACCGCTTGACGTACCGGCTGACCGCGCCACATAAAAAGTGACAAAGGAACAAACTGATACCAAGTAATGAGACAGGCTACTGCCCCGACCGATAACCAAAAACTGCCGGAAAGTAGCATCAGCGGATCATATAACAATAACAGTGCCACCACCCGCCATAAAAACTGCCACGACGTACAATAAGCTCGAAAAAATTGAAAGGCACACAAAATAATCAACGCCAGCACTGCGCGAAAAGTCGGAATACTTAATCCGGCAAGCTGCGCATAACCTAACGCCACGAAAAGACCACAAATAAGAGGAAAAGAAGGAGAAATCCAATGCGTAGGAAAAATCCCTTGCACGCCACGCGCCAATATCCAGCCCACCCACATTGCCAAGCCGATATGCAATCCGGAAATCGCGATTAAATGAGCAGTGTTGGTTTGTTGATAATGTTGCCACACATCAGTACTCAGCCACGCCCGTTCGCCAAACCCCAAGGCTAACAATAATCCTTGCATGGGTAAATCTTGGGTTTGTTGCCGCGCGGCATTCAAACATCGCTCGCGCCAATGAAAATCCTCTTTAATTTTAACCGCACTTTTCACGCTGCCATAAGCGCTAATCCCTTTCGCTAAATACCATTGCAACCGATCAAACCCACCGAAATTATAACGCGCCGACAGTGGGCGCAGTTTTAATTCTCCCCGCCAAATTTCACCCGCACGCGCCTTTGCCGGCAATGCCCAATTGAGATAAATCCGTTGCTCCGGTAAATCAGCTTGCAATCGCGCCTTAACAATTAAGCGTTGGTAATCCTGTTGCTGCAACACTTCTTCAATCCGAAAATTCACCCTCATTTTAGCAGGAAGTGCAGGAAGTGCGGTGATATTTTCTGCGGTTTTAATAAGATCCAACGCAGCGGAATGAAAATAGCCTAAACATAATATGAGCAGTATTCCGGTCGCAAAAATCCGGCGAAAATAGGCGTTGATGCGCACTATTTTTTGTCCGCCATATTGCCAACAGGGGAGATAAGTGCTCGCAAATAACAAGGCGCACGCAATAAAAAGCTCGCATGCCATATGCCATTCCAGCAACGCCAATTTCGGCAAAAAAACCAAGCTAAACCCCGCCAACACAATTGTTCGCGTGAACAAATCCAAATCAACGCCTATCTTATACATGTTCATCATTTTTCATTATTATTACCAATTACTAAGCGTAAATATGAAAAATTCACCAAGTGACAACAAGATTGGCTGTGCAATTTTGTAACCTAGATCGCAAATTTAATATTTTATTCAGTAAAATTCGCCATCTTACCGTAAATTTATTTGCTAAATGTTCCAAGTTCTGTTATTTATATCGCCTTTAAAAAATCAACTTGAATACTTATCGCCTCCAATGCGGTTTGAACGACAGAAATGGATGCATTTTTATTAGGAGATACCTATGTCTAAATCCTCTTTAAGCTTATTGGCTCTTGCCGGTGTTGAACCGTACCGATTACAAGACGGTGAGGAGTACATGAATGAGAAACAGGTACAACATTTCAAAAAAATCTTGCAAGCCTGGAAAGATCAAATTCATGAGGAAACTTCCCGCACCGTAGCGCATATGCAAGATGAAGCCTCTAATTTCCCGGATCCGGCAGATCGTGCGACCCAAGAAGAAGAATTCAGCTTGGAATTACGCAATCGTGATCGTGAACGCAAACTGATGAAAAAAATTGATAATACCTTGAAAAAATTAGACACTGATGAGTTTGGTTATTGCAAGTCTTGTGGTGTAGAAATCGGCATTCGTCGTCTAGAAGCGCGTCCAACTGCGGATCTTTGCATTGATTGCAAAACATTAGCAGAAATTCGCGAAAAACAAATGATCAGCTAATTTTGATTTGTAAATTGGTAAGAGAAAGTGCGGTAATTTTCACCGCACTTTTCACTTTTTGTTTTTAATTTATATTGAGCATTCTCGAGGTTTATTATTTTAACGTTAATTAAAAATCTGTTAGGCAAAAAAAAGAACGCACAGCCTGTCGTCAACGAACATAAAACAACAGATTCTCAAACAAAAACACATTTCAAACCTGTATTACCACGAAATGCAGCGCCTTTCGCCAATCCGTCTGCGCTCCCAAAAACGGCGTTATCGCGTCATTATCATAAAGCGGTCATAAAGGCATCACAATTTGGCATTTACCCGCATATGATCAGTAAAAATGCGCTGTTTGTGGTAGAAAAATTGCAACGCCAAGGTTTTGAAGCCTATGTGGTTGGTGGCTGTTTGCGTGATTTATTATTAGGGAAAAAACCAAAAGATTTTGATGTCGCTACCAATGCTCGTCCGGAGCAAGTGCTGGCAATTTTTCAACGTCAATGTCGCTTGGTCGGTCGCCGTTTTCGCTTGGCACACGTCATGTTTGGACGCGATATTATAGAAGTTGCCACCTTCCGCGCTCATCACCAAGAAACCAACAACGAAAAACAAGCTAAACAAAACAAAGACGGTATGCTATTACGCGATAATGTATATGGCACCTTAGAACAAGATGCCGCTCGACGTGATTTTACCGTTAATGCCTTATATTACAATCCGCAGAATAATACCCTGTGTGATTATTTTCACGGACTGGAGGATCTGAAAGCCGGCAAATTGCGCTTAATTGGTGACCCGGTGGTACGTTATCAGGAAGATCCGGTGAGAATGTTACGTTCTATTCGTTTTATGGCAAAATTGGATATGTTTTTAGAAAAACCGAGCGAAGCGCCCATTCGTCCCCTTGCCCCATTACTAAAAAATATTCCGCCGGCGCGTTTATTTGACGAAAGTTTAAAATTATTGCAAAACGGTTATGGCGTAAAAACCTATAAATTATTGCGAGAATATCATCTTTTCGAGCAACTTTTCCCCGCATTGATGCCCTATTTTACTGAACAAGAAGACAGTTTTGCCGAGCGCATGATTTTAAAATCCCTAAGCTCAACTGACGAGCGTTTGGCAGACAAATTGCGCATTAATCCGGCATTTTTATTTGCGGCGTTCTTTTGGTATCCATTGCGCGAAAAAGTCGAAATGCTGAAAAATGAAGGCGGACTGAATAATCATGATGCCTATGCTTTAGCCGGCAATGAAGTATTGGATACTTTATGTCGATCTTTAGCTGCTCCCCGACGTCATACAGCAGTCATCCGCGATATTTGGTTTTTACAATTGCAGTTACTAAAACGTACCGGTAATACGCCGGTAAAAACCATGGCACACCCCAAATTCAGAGCCGCCTTTGATTTGTTGGCAATGCGTGCAGAAATTGAGGGTGGCGAGTATGTCGAATTAGTAGCTTGGTGGCACGAATATCAGCTAAGCAATATAGAACAGCGCATAAATTTAATCAAAGAACAACAACGTTTACATCCTAAGCCGAAAAGAAAATATTACCCGAGAAAACGTCGTAGTACGCCAAAAACTGTATGATGAAAACCGTTTATATTGCCTTAGGCAGCAATTTAAATCAGCCTAAAACGCAGCTTGATACCGCATTAAAGGCATTGGATAGGTTGCCGAATTCCCAGCTTATGGCAATCAGTTCTTTTTATCAAAGCAAGCCGCTTGGACCGCAAAATCAACCGGATTACGTTAATGCGGTTGTCTGTTTGCGAACCGAACTTGAACCTTTGGTATTACTTGATGCCTTGCAACAAATTGAAAAGGAACAAGGACGGGTGCGTCGGCGTCGCTGGGGAGAACGCACCTTAGATTTGGATATTTTGTTATATGAGGATCTGCAATTACACAATGAACGTTTAACCGTTCCGCATTATGATATGAAAAATCGTGAATTCGTGATTGTTCCCTTATACGAAATTGCTCCCGATTTATGTCTACCGAACGGTGAGATGATCACAGCGTTAGTCAGTCAATTCTCAACGCATCAAATGCAAATTTTACGCTAAAAACAAGGCGGGATTTTCCCGCCTTCTGTTTATCGTTATAAACGATCCAATCCTTTGCGTAAATCAGCAATTAATTCCTCGACCGCTTCAAGTCCAATATGGACGCGAATTAACGTACCGGTCAACGGACGCTTGATCGCTGGACGGATCTTGGCAATTTCCTCCGGTTGGTTGTACAAAATCAATGATTCAAATCCTCCCCAAGAGTACGCCATCCCGAATAATTCAAAATGATCCATAAAAGCCGATAATTGCTGATCTGTCAATTTTTGCTGCAATTCAAAAGAAAATAAACCACAGGAACCGGAAAAATCTCGTTTAAAATACTCATGCCCCGGACAACTTGGTAATGCAGGGTGATACACAGTTTTTACTTCCGGTTGTTCTTGCAACCATTTGGCAACTTTAATGCTACTAATTTCATGTTGCTGCAAACGGAGCATCAAACTGCGAATTCCTCTTGCTGTCATGTAAGCTGTCTCTGCATCTACCATTTGCCCCATTAAATACGAATGTTCACGTAATTGCGCCCAACATCTCTCATTAGCAACCGCAGTGCCAATCAAAGCATCGGAATGCCCCACCAAATATTTGGTTCCTGCCTGAATAGAAATATCAATACCGAAATCCAATGCCTTGAATAATACACCGCTGCTCCAAGTATTATCGATCATGATGACAATTTCCGGATTAACCGCTCTCACTGCGTTAACAATCGCCGGAATATCGGGAACTTCCATTGTCAGCGAACTCGGCGCTTCCAAAAACAATACTTTGGTATTCGGCTGCACCAATTGAGCAATTTTTTCCCCAATAAGCGGATCATAGAAGGTCGTTTGTATATTCATTTTTTGCAAAATAGTCATACAGAACTCTTGAGTTGGCTCATACGCCGCCCCGGTCATTAAGATATGATCGCCACTGGCAACAAAAGACAAAATACTATTGGTCACCGCCGCCGCACCGCACGGATACAAATAACAACCCGCCCCTCCCTCCAATTCGCACATCAACTCTTGTAAAGCGAAATGCGTTAACGTACCGCGACGCCCATAAAATAGCCCGCCTTTAAAACGGTTTTGTGTTGCTTTTTTCTTTTCTTCCAAGCTATCAAAAACCAATGATGAAGCACGTTGTATAACCGGATTGACACTCCCCAGCGTCACGCGTTTGTTGCGTCCGGAATGGATTAATCTGGTTGCTACAGAATTTAAGTTAGACATAATTTTGTTTCCCGTTTTATTTAATTAGAAATAAATAATTAGTTTAATAGATAAAACCAACTATTCAACTGAAATTAATTTTTTTACAATGCTCAACGTTAATTTTTTACTTATTTTGCCTTTCAGCAAAATTTGTTATCAATCCATCATTAAGGAGATTTTTACTATGGTATTAGTTACTCGTCAAGCCCCAGATTTTACCGCTTCTGCCGTTTTAGGTAACGGTGAAATTGTTGATAACTTCAATTTTAAACAACATGTTGCCGGTAAAGCTGCGGTCGTGTTCTTCTATCCGCTTGATTTTACATTCGTTTGTCCGTCAGAATTAATCGCATTTGACCACCGTTATGCTGAATTCCAAAAACGCGGTGTTGAAGTTGTCGGTGTTTCTATTGACTCAGAATTCACCCACAACGCATGGCGTAATACATCAACAGAGAACGGCGGTATCGGTCAAGTACAATACGCGTTAGTCGGTGACGTAAAACACAGTATCGCTCAAGCTTATGGTATTGAACATCCGGAAGCAGGCGTAGCATTACGTGCCTCATTCTTAATTGACAAAAATGGTGTAGTTCGTCACCAAGTGGTTAACGATCTTCCACTAGGTCGTAATATCGACGAAATGTTACGTATGGTTGATGCCTTACAATTCCACGAAGAGCACGGTGAAGTTTGTCCGGCACAATGGGAAAAAGGCAAAGAAGGGATGAAAGATAACCCTGAAGGCGTCGCAAAATACCTAAAACAACACGCAGATAAACTTTAATCGCTAGATTTTTGCATTTATTTTATTTAGGACACGATATAAACACCTTTCGGTAGCGAAAGGTGTTTTTTTATTTTCAATCAAAAGGAAAAGATGTAATAGACAAAAATCACACATTTTTGTCCATTACACCAAGGAAAATAAAGTGCAAAAGTGCGGTTATTTTTTCTTACGTTTTGACACTTTCGTCATGCCTGTTTTTACAAAACGCCCGCTAACTCAAAAAAGGCACGATAGGCTTCAGCTTTTTTCTCCAAACTTAAAGGATAAGCACGCGACGTGGATGGCACGCGATATAATTTCAGCGCTCGCCCGGCAAAAGGAAAGTCAATAAACTCATTGGTTTTCGGCTCTTTCAGTTTTTCCGACACTAAACTGAACAAGGCTTCCGTAGCTTTGCCTCCGGTGGTAAAAATCCATGTGCAGTGCGGAAGTTGTTGCAAAATATTCGCTAACGGAACCGGCTCCACAATTTTTAAAAATTTATCCGACGCATTGCCTTGCTCGCGGATAGCTTTCCATACCGTCGGGCAAGAAGCAATCCCCCGTTCTATTAAAAATGCCTTAATTCGCTCCGCATCAAAGCGCTTTTCGCCTTTGACTTGAAAATAGGTTTTATCGTTGAAAAAGACCAAACCGTAAATCCGCCACATATCATTTTGAAAATTGGGATAGTGAAATTCCATACAGCGCTTTTCAGGCGTCGGCGGAAAGGTTCCCATCATCATTACCGTCGCCTGTGGTGGCAATATGGGTGGAAATGGATGACGTTCAATTGGTTGAAGCAACATAAACATTCTTTCTATTATTCATAACCTAGGATTTATTCCCAACATTTTAGCCCATTAATTATAACTGGCGGGCATATTTTGATTGCCCTTCTTCATTTCTTACCCGATTTTTGCAATTAATTTATTCGTCAGCTCAATTACTTGCTGAATTTCTTCCGGACTAAGTTTCCCCTCTTTAACAAATTTGACTTTTCCATTGTGATCCAACACCACAACCAAACTTTCTTTTTCTTTCAAATCCCAAGCATTTTTGACCGCACTTTGTTGGTCTAAAATCACTTGGCTTCGCATATTTTCTTTTTTACCGCGCTCCGCACTGCTTTTCACAAACGCACCGGTACCAATAATCGCATCATCAGCATTAATAATCGTCGTTGTTTGGTATTTTGCCGGATCAAAATGCTGAGTTTTGATAGCATCCATCAAGGGTTCATTTTTTTCTTTCACACCGGCGCGCCCGGCAATATGTTGCAAGATGCGTACTTTTCCGCTCAACGCCGAAGATTGCCAAGCATGATAGGTCACATCTTTGCCATTTACCGTCAGCTCGCCCTCATCCGCTACGGTTACCGGCGCAATCGAGGCATTAAGTTGAATATTATGTGCGGTTGCAGGCAGAGTAAAAAGTGCGGTACAAAATCCACATAAAATAGTATATTTTTTCATTTGTTAAATTCCTGTAGTAAAAATGTTTCTCTATTTTACTCTAATTTAACGCCCATACCAACGAAAAACCAGATATTTTGGTTGGTTCAGATTTTTTTGTTATACTCTCTCGCCCACCAACATTCGGTTATTTTAAGAGGAAAAAATGGAAAGCATACCTAACTGCCCAAATTGTCACAGCGAATATACCTATCATGATGGCATGCAATTTGTTTGCCCCGATTGCGCTCATGAATGGTCGCGACAAGATATGGTTGAAGAAAACGAAGAAAAAACGGTAAAAGACAGCAATGGCAATATCTTGCAAGACGGTGATTCAGTGATTTTAATTAAAGATCTCAAGGTCAAAGGCTCTTCTATCGTATTGAAAAAAGGTACAAAAGTGAAAAATATTCGTTTAGTCGAAGGCGATCACGACGTGGATTGTAAAATTGATGGTCAAAGTTTTTCCTTGAAATCGGAATTTTTGAAAAAAGCCTAAATGAAAGCGAAAAACGGACGCAATGTCCGTTTTTTATACAACTCACACCGCTTTTAAACGCTTGCCAATCTGCGAGAAAAAATGCTCAATTGCCTCTGCTCGATATGCCAATACTCGAATAAACAACCCGCCGGTATTCAACTGGGAAACACCGATTTCCAACGCATCATCGGTGGCATAGTCTTGTTGCAATTCGCTGACCAAGGTTTTGATTTGCCCATGATCCAGCCTTAAATCCACATACACCAAGGATCCTTGATGGGAGAAATCTTCCATTTGACTTACCGCGGTTAACGCCATAGTTTCCGGCTGCCAATAGATCCGATCTGATAATAAAGGGCGCTGTTGATGAGTGATGCGTAAATAGGAAGAAAAACAACGAAATGCAAAGCGCTCCCCATTTAATACGCGACCAATTGCCACGATTTCCCCATAAATCAGCCGACTTTGCGCTGCCATTTCAATTTCAGCGGTTTGCTGCAACGCGCTGTCTTTATGCAATACTAAAGGGTGTGGCAAATAAAAAAGCGCGCTATTTTCCGCCAAAGTAATTTTAGTCTGTTGCTTGGCAACATCCATAATATTCATGGTTTGTACCCGCGTAAAGGCTTGCGTAGTTAACGAAAGTGCGGTGTTTTTTGCCAACGAAATATCCACCTCAATTTCATCCCCTCCCAGCAAGCCCGGTGACGAACTCATTTGCATAGCATGCAATTCATGCACCCAATCCTCCTTAGGCGGTAATGTCACCAATTTAAAGGGAGGCGAGACAAAATAGCGATCTAATTGCGTCTTACCCTGAGCATTGCATTTTGTGGATAAAATCAATTGGGTTTTCATGTCTTAACGCACCAAATTTTTGGGTTCCGGCATGTGTTTGAGTAACGCATATTTTTCAATCCAACCAATTACGCTGTCCAAATTTTCTTTTTTCATCAAATTGGTAAACACAAAAGGCTGACCTTGGCGCATGCGCCGAGCATCACGTTCCATCACACTTAAATCCGCGCCGACAAACGGCGCTAAATCGGTTTTATTGATCACCAACAAATCCGAACGCGTGATACCCGGACCGCCTTTGCGCGGAATTTTTTCCCCTTGCGCTACGTCAATCACAAAAATCGTCACATCTGCTAAATCCGGGCTAAAGGTCGCCGACAAATTATCGCCGCCGGATTCAATAAAAATAATTTCCACATCCGGAAAACGTGCCGCCATTTCGTCCACTGCTTCTAAATTCATAGACGCGTCTTCTTGAGTATAAATATCGTTGGTAATCATCGCAACGCTATATTTGTCTGCCATTTCGCGCGTGAGTTTTTCGATTAATGCGGTTTTTCCGGCCCCCACAGGACCGGCAATCCCGATTTTAATATAATTACGCATGGATTTTTCCTTAAAAAAACATCAAAAATGACCGTACTTTTTGCTTAAGACATATAAAGCCGGCTGTATAATTGTTCATGTTGCATGGCGCGTAAATCGCTTGCCAAAGTCGCTGCGCCCAAACGTTTAAGATCCGGTTGCAAACTTTGCTCCACTACCTCGACAATCGGTTGGCGCAAGCTAAATAAAATATCTTGCCCGTCCATTTGGCTAAGCGGGATCAGTTTCACCCCGTTCGTCACCACGCCTACTGCCGCATTGTAATAAAAAGCATACAGGGTTTCGGGCTTATTCAATTGCATTGCTTGCGCAACTATCGCGAAAACCACGGGAAAATAGCCCTGACAATGTTTTTCTGCAATTGCTTGTTGAAATTGCGCAAGCAACGGATGCGATTCATAACGAATAAAAATTTTCAGCAGCCGCATGCCTAATTTGTAGCTCCCTTCGTGACTTTCACGCGCAATTTTCATTGCTGCCAATTCCTGATCCAAGGCAATCAATGCCGCCAAATCCTGTTGCATCATCAAATCAAACGCCAAAGACAAATAGGCACCATCATTGTAGATCCAATTTTGCAGCAATTGCGTGTTCACATATTCTGCCAAACTTGCTTTACTATTGACTTTGTGACGCTGTACAAAGGTTTCCAACCCATTGGAATGGTTAAATCCGCCGATAGGCAACGTTGGATCGACCAAATGCAACAAGGCGCCTAAACTCTGTAATGGAGGGGTTAATGCGAATGCCAATTTCCATCTCCGTGATGATGTAAGCCCGAATGAGAATGTCCTTGTGCTGAATTCGCGCGCAACGCTTGGCTTAAACGACGCTGCGCCTGTTTTGGCGCAAACCCGGCAGCACGCAGCCACTCAAACATTGGTTTATCATAAGGCAATAGCAATTCGTCGCCATCTAAAAATAGCGGAGAATGCTTATTGCCGATTTCATAACAACAACGCGCCATTTCCGGCAAGGTTTGAGGCGACAACACAATCACATCAGAGGGCAAAATTTCAATTGCCAGCACCAAATCCGTGCTAATAAACACCACATCATCATGTTTTAAACGCTGTCCTTCTTTTAACAAACGAAACGCGACTTCACGCCCGCCAAGACTGGTTTTGCGTAAAATATTGCGCTCACTTTCATACCATTGTAATGGTACATAATCTACTGTTTGTGCCACAATTTTGCCCTCGGCACGAAGTGCGGTCAAATTTCCGAAAATTTCTTCCATAATAGGAAGGATTGGGTTAAGAATTTGCATATTTCTATTATTCCACTCATTAAAATCCGAGGCTAACAAATTAGCCTCGGCAAAACAGAATTTCTCCTTTAGGGAGGGTAACCACGTTTTTTATTTCCGTGGATAGCCTACCTAGAACAGAAAATATCGTTGTGCCAACGGTAATGTTGTCGACGGTTCGCACGTAATATGTTCACCGTCCACACGAACTTCATAACGCTCCGGATCTACAGTAATTTCCGGCGTGACGTTATTCAAGATCAAATCTTTTTTACCCACATCACGACACCCTTGTACCGCTAAAGTCTCTTTGTTTAGCCCGTATTGCCGGCGAATATCCGCGTCAAATGCCGATTTTGAGACAAAAATGACCGCACTTTTACTGTTCGCTTGCCCTTGTGAAGCAAACATTGGGCGATAAAAAAACGGTTGCGGGGTCGGAATTGAGGCATTCGGATCTCCCATTTTGGCATAGCTGATCATGCCTTTTTTCAAAATACATTCCGGTTTTACGCCAAAAAACATTGGTTTCCATAACATAATATCGGCAAGTTTACCCACCTCCAATGATCCCACATAATCACTGATGCCATGGGCAATTGCTGGGTTAATGGTATATTTGGCGATATAGCGTTTGATACGGAAATTATCAGAATGCGGATCTTCGGCTAACGCGCCACGTTGCGCTTTCATTTTGTCAGCCGTTTGCCACGTTCGGGTCACCACTTCCCCCACACGCCCCATTGCTTGTGAGTCGGAACTCATAATGGAAAAAACGCCCATATCGTGCAAAATATCTTCTGCAGCAATGGTTTCCGGACGAATGCGACTATCGGCAAACGCCACATCTTCCGGCACACGTTTGTCTAAATGGTGACAAACCATCAACATATCCAAATGTTCGTCAATCGTGTTCACGGTAAACGGACGTGTCGGATTGGTGGATGCCGGCAAAACATTCGGATACATTGCCGCTTTGATAATATCCGGTGCATGACCACCGCCGGCACCTTCGGTGTGAAATGTATGGATCACACGACCATTAATTGCTTGCATAGTATCTTCCAAAAAACCGCTTTCGTTTAAGGTATCCGTGTGGATTGCCACCTGAATATCCATTTCATCCGCCAGCGCTTGCACAAACCCTTGATCATGAGACGCAACTAACATTGGCAACCTAAGAGAACGTAAAAGAGAAGTCAGTTTTTCGATATTTTTTTGTGCTAAATTGTTGGTCGGTTCATCTAATAACAACACTTTCGGACGCATTACCAAAACACCGGCGAGCGCAACAAAATTTTTTTTTTCACCGCCAGAAAGCCAGTTTACTGAACGCTCCTTCAAATGTGCAATATCTAATTGTTCCAACTGTGTCAAGGCTTGTTGATAAGCCCTCTCTCGCGAGATACCCAAATTGAGCAAACCGAAAGCGACATCATCTAATACCGTCGGTCCGAATAATTGATCTTCTGCTTGCTGAAAACAAATGCCCACCTGCGCACCACGAATAGGATGAAAATCTCTTTCTTGTCGACAACATTCTCCAAACCAATAAATCTCACCTTGAGAAATCGGCACAAAGCCCAGCAAACTATGTAACAACGTAGATTTTCCAGCGCCAATATCGCCTTGTAAAAACAATCGTTGTTGTGGTTGCAAGCAAAAACTTACCCCTTGGATTATGTGTTGATGTTGTAGATGAATATGTAAATTATGAACCGCTAATATCATATTATTCCTTTGCCACGTACCTTAGTCCGCACGAAATCCTCTTGCTTTAAGCGCCATCTGCGCTTTTTCCGTTTTAGTTAACGCTTTGATTAATAACAGGGTAACCTGTTGGGTTACTACATAAAACGCGCGACGATGACAACGGTGACGATAACCGCGCGCGCATTGCGATGCTCATCTTGCGCCGGGTTTCGGATAACAGCGCAATATAGCGCACGGTCAGCACAAATAAAGAAATTAATTTTTTCGGTAAAGGCAGGTGGCTTACCGCTTGCACCAAAATAGTATCGGAAATATCCATCAACAATAAATGAATCAAACACAGCAATAAATGCATTTTTAAGCTAATCAGCAAGGCGATGTGTATACCCTGCGGATTTAGTTGCCACCCTTGCGGACTAAGTTTCCAGCTTAATGTTAACCAAATCAA
The DNA here is from genome assembly GCF_002263215.1 of Actinobacillus seminis. GTDB lineage: Bacteria > Pseudomonadota > Gammaproteobacteria > Enterobacterales > Pasteurellaceae > Actinobacillus_B > Actinobacillus_B seminis. The sequence continues at coordinate 174,077 of NZ_NLFK01000003.1, read as the reverse complement.
GGCAATAAAAACATAAAGCGTGAAAAATCGCTTAACATAAGGCAATAGTGCGTCACCACGCCAATATAGCCACGCCCACAACGCCAAAAAACAAATCGCGTTCAGCCAACTTAAAGACCAAATTTGCGCCAAGGTGCTGATAATCAATCCGGCGACAAATAAAGCGATTAAGCGAAAGTGTGGTGGAAAAAAGCTCAATTTCATTCGGAATAATTTGCCGAGCGTAACGCGAGAGGATACATTTTTGCCAGCATCAATAAAATACTGCTACTGATTAAGCTATCAATCAACAACACCGGCAAGTGGGTAACAAACAACAATGCTATCAGATCATAATAGTTTTTACCACCATCCAAAGCTAACACGGCAGAAGCAATTAACGCCGCACCCAATACGCCGATTGCACCGGAACAAAAGCCGATAATACCTAATTTAGACGATGAATGTTGAAAGACAAAGCGACGGAAAAGATAACGTACCAAAACTGCTGGCAACGCCATAATACACAAATTAACGCCTAAGACCGCAAAACCGCTAAAGGAAAAAAATAGCACTTGTAACATTAAGGCAATCAAAAAAGCAGGAAATACCGCCCAACCGAGAAATAATCCGGCAAGTCCATTAAGAATAAGGTGTACACTGCCAATCCCAATGGGAATATGAATAGTACTGGCGACAAAAAAAGCGGCGGAAAACAGCGCGGTTAAGGGTAATTTCTCATGGGGTAATTGATGCAAGCCTAGCGCGATCCCAATAATCGCCACCGCCGCACCGCTTAATAACACAGGGAGATGTAACACACCTTCAGATAAATGCATAATATCGCCTTTTTATTTGCTTATGTTATTTAGCCTGACGTCGGGATTGCCACCATGCCCATAATCCCAAAAAGCCGACAATATAACCGATTCCGCCCAAAATATCTCGAAAATAAATTTTATCTTGCAACTTGGCAATATCTGCCCGCACCAACATTAGCTCATCACCGGTGTTCGACGCCGAACGATTGGAAGAGGCACGATTTGATGTCAAATCAGCTTGTGCCGCCACATTTGCCGCATATGCCACTGCTTTATGCCCTTCCATTGCTTCAATTTCAACCCGATAAATGGTGCCTTCTTCGCCTTGCAACGGAAAATGAAACTCACCTTGCTTATCAGTTTGCCCTTCAGTAACAATTTCTGTCTTATCTTGTCGATACACCGCTACATAGGTTTCCGCAGCCGGTGACAAATCGGAATAATACGCTTTGCCGCTAATTTCCTTTCCATCGTATTGCGCGAACAAATAGAGACTGTGTGCCCACAGAGATTGGCTGGAAAATAAAACCAAAAGTGCGGTTAAAATTTTAATAAATTTCATTAATTTGCATCAAAAGTTAATAAATATTCAATATGACGCTCTGCATAATCCGGATTATCCGTACCGGTTTCCGTAAACTTAGCCCAAACTCGATTATTGCCGGATTTCACGTCAAAATGCGCAATACCTTTTTCATCTGTTAACACAAAAGGCTGATCTTCGCCATTGCTCACTTTGATATTGGCAACGGGTTTCCCTTGATGCAAGACCAAAATCGCTAATTTTTCGCCGGCTTTCGCTACCGCCTGCGGCACCATTTCATATTCTTGTTGATGTGCCTGCAATGCTGCATTATTCCATTGCAAAATACGTTTGCCTAATTTCATGGCATTCATGCTTAACACCGCATCCGGCGCTTCTTTTTGGTTTTTTCTACATATTTGCCATTCGGCAATTTCGACCAAATCCCATTGTCAAATTGAATAAAAACCAAGGCTGCATCCGGCGCAGAAAAATGCGCTTCACCTGCTTGCATTTGCCATTTCGCTTCATGCATTTTTCCTTGTAAATCTAGCCAGCTTACTGCTTTTAATTTCTGTTGCGGATAACTTTCCGTTTCCTCATGCCCAAATTTCACAACATATTGTTGCGTGCTATCTTTTACATTTTCAAGCCACACATTGTGCGCATAAGCTTGTGACCCCAAAAAAAGTGCGGTCAAAATTAACCAAGTTTTTTCATTATACCCCCTGTTGTGATCAATTTTGGGTTATCATAAAATATGAAGTAACTTCATAGTCAAGTAATTTTTAAAAGGATGTTCAATATGATGAAAATAGGTCAATTAGCCAAAACCATTGGTTGCAGTAATCGAGGCAATTCGCTTTTATGAAAAACAAGGTTTATTATCAAAACCGGAAAGAACCGCCGGCAATTTTCGTATTTATAACGCACAGTATCTCAAACGCTTAGCTTTTATTTGTTACTGTCGCTCATTGGACATTTCGCTAAATGAAATCAAGCAGATTTTAGGCTTGGAAAATGCGGGAAAAGAACAGGCGGAAAAAATCAACAGCATTTTGGATCAACATATTAAACATATCGCCAAACGTATTCACGAATTGGATCATTTACGTATGCAATTTATTGAATTAAAAGGAAAATGCAAAACGACACAGCAAAATAAAAATTTGATGAAAACTTTACGCACCACAGCCACGGTCGCTTTGTACAAATCAAATAACGCCGTATCCTAAAAATAAAACAAGATGAAAATCGCGCTTAAAATGCGATTTCATCCAAGGTTTGGGCAAAACTTGGTACGAAAACCTGCATAAAATAGTCCATTTCAGGGCTTTTCCATGTGTCTAATAACTGTTCAAGACGTCGTTTTGCTTGCGTAAATTCTTGGTTGCCATGTTCCAATTCAAATTTCGTTTTAATATAAGCACAGATCAGATCCGCTTGTTTCACAACATGTTTTTCTTCCGGCGAAAATTGTTGGCTATCAAGATAAGGGGCAAATTCCTGCTGCAATTCTTGTGGCAGCAGGTTGATTAAATGCAACTCGGCAGCACTTTCAATTTGCTTATATACTTGCGTGATTTGCGGATTGAAATATTTAATCGGCGTCGGCAGATCGCCGGTAAAAATTTCGGACGTGTCGTGATACATTGCAATGACCGCAATACGATCCGCATTAACTTTGCCACCATAAAACTTATTTTTAATTATCGCCAAAGCTTGCGCTACAAAGGCGACCTGCAAACTGTGTTCGGCAAGATTTTCCGTTTCAATATTGCGCATCAGCGACCAGCGCTGAATAAGCTTTAAACGATCTAAACAAGCAAAAAAATGACTGGTTTCCATGATCTACCACATTAATTCGAGACATATTCTTCAATGGTCACCGGCAACGTGATCATTTTGCCTAAGCGTTTAATCAATACATTCACTTTCACATTTGGTTTAGTATTGCTGATTAATTGCATCATTTGCGCCGGCGAAATGGCATCTACCTCACCAAATTTAATGATAATATCACCGGCTTGGATGCCTGCTTTTGCTGCCGGACTGCTTGGCATCACATTCGTTATCAACACGCCTTTATCACGTCCCGCTTGCCCATTACCAAATAAAATATCGCTTTGTACACCGAAATAACCGCGGATAACGCGCCCGTCACGAATAATTTTTTGCAATACGTCATTTGCTAAATCAATTGGAATGGCAAAGTTCAACCCTTCGGCAATTTCATTAGCACTTTTACCAATACTCAAGGTACTGATCCCAACTAATTCACCCAGTGAATTAATTAAGGCGCCGCCAGAATTGCCACGGTTAATCGAGGCATCTGTTTGAATAAAATTCTGACGCCCGATAAAATCTCCAACGGTATTACGTCCCAAGGCGCTGATAATCCCTTGCGAAACGCTTTGCCCTAAATTATACGGATTACCAATTGCCAACACCACATCACCAACATGTGGTTGACGTTTCGGATTTTGTGGAATAGTGGAGAGGTTATCGGCTTTGATTTTTAATACCGCAAGATCGGTTAAATTATCCGAACCAACTAATTGCGCTTCATACACTTTGCCGGTTTGTAACGCCACGACAATTTGATCCGCATTTTGAATGACATGTTTATTGGTTAAAATATAACCATCTCTTGACATAATCACGCCGGAACCCAAGTTATTGACTTGCAAACTATTATTAGAGTTTGAAGCAAAGGCTTGATTATAAACATTTACCACCGCGGGGGATGCAACACGCACCGCATCACGATAAGATACGACTTCCCTCTCATCATTGCCTATTCCATCACGCAAAAAAGGCAGCGCCAACAAAATCACTATGGCAGTCGCCAATCCAATAAAGACGGATTGAATTATTTTTTTAACATAACAACTCCCTTTAATTTTTTAGCTTATGCTTACGCTGATAAACTAATTTAACATCATCTCCAATTTGCGCGGTATGGCTTAATTTCCATAAAGGCGCATCAGCTAATTTGGTTAAATTGGAAAGATAGCATAATCCTTTTGCCTGATCGCCCAATAATTTAGGCGCAATATATACAATCAGCTCATCAACTAAATCCGCCTCGATCAAAGCACCGGCTAACCTCGCTCCCGCCTCCACCCACAGCGTATTAATTTGTCGTTGCCCCAATTTTTGCATTAATGCCAACAAATAAGCTTGATTTAACTCGGTATTAAGTGAGATTTTTTCGCAAAATTCCGGAAAATAACGCGGATTTTGATGACGATCACTGACTAACCAAACCGGAGACGGAATTTGAAAAAGCTGATGCGTTGGTAATACTTTATGTTGACGATCCATAATCACACGCACCGGCTGGCGTAAAGAAGACAGCGGATAATATTGTTGTACTGCCGCCGGCAATTGTTCCCAACGTACATTAAGACGCGGATCATCTGTCACCACGGTTTGCGCGGTGGAAAGGATGGCGGAACTTGCCGCGCGTTCAACTTGCACATCACGCCGAGATGCTTCGCCGGTAATCCATTTGCTCTCACCACTTGCCATCGCCGTTCTTCCGTCGATACTCATCCCCATTTTTAACCGCACAAAAGGTAAGCCGATCCGCATTCGTTTTAGAAACCCCTGATTTAGCAGCTCCGCTTTTTCTTGTAATAAACCGACTGCACATTCAATCCCCGCTTCCGCCAACATTGCAAGCCCCTTGCCCGCCACTTGCTGATTAGGATCTTCCATTGCCGCCACCACACGCGCCACGCCCGCTTCAATTAGCCCTTTGGCACAAGGCGGCGTACGACCAAAATGGGCACAAGGCTCTAAGGTGACATAAGCTGTCGCGCCTTTTGCGCTCTCGCCGGCTTCGCGTATCGCCATCACTTCGGCATGTGGCTCGCCGGCTTTAAAATGAAAACCACGCCCCACAACTTCACCATTTTTTACCAATACGCACCCGACGGAAGGATTTGGCGTCGTGGTGAAACGTCCTAATGCGGCTAAATCCAACGCCATTTGCATAAATTGGCGATCTTGCTCGCTGAATTTATTATGCATAATTAATCTTTTAAATTCTCAATTTCTTTGGTAAACGTAGAGTATAGTGTATTAATACTTTCTGAGCAATTGAAAGCGTTACTAAAAATAGCTAACAATCTGTTTGTAACTTTCGATAGCCCCTTAGGATGATTCTCTACACCGGCAAAAATCATGAACAAATGGAATTATTGGATTCTCTTGACAGAGGAAAAGCCTACATTTCCCCATATTAAATTCGCCTTTGAGTTGAACGTATTGCCCTGCCTTATCCGATGTTAAAGCGAATCTATTTTCAGGCAACAAAATTTCCATTGGAATTTTATCAGTTTTGATAAATACTTTACGCATTTTCTTATTATTATTTTTAAATACATCATCTAAATATGCTTCAATTCAGGGGAGATCTTTGTAAAGTAAACCTTCAGCCAAAGAAGAAAATTTTTGATACGACACTTGACTCTTAGAAGTATCTTCATCTTCTAAATACCATTGATTTTTTGTTAATGATAAAATATCTTCCGAAATTTTCTAACCATGCCTTTCCTTATAATCAATAATTTCTTTAATTTCGCATTTTGCAGCCTTAAAATTACCGTTCGCAATAAAATAATTTGCCGGTTTGAATTTAATTTTATAGATAAATCCAATATCTTTTTTTTAAGTAACTGCTTTAGCATAACAAGCCGCCGATATTTCTTTATCAAAAGTAGCATAAGTATCACCTAAAAATCTCATAACCAGTATTCATTAGCTTTGCCGATATTGCTTTTGTGATGCCATGGCGGATGCCACTTTGCGCATCACGGCGAATTTCGGCACCCAAAAATATTAGTCAAAATACAAATTGCCGTGATAACTTTGCGCAGTCGCGGCATTGGTACCTAAAAAATATAATTCCGCCCCATTGGGCAATTTTATCGTCTCGCCTTTTAAATCGACGTCGGCGGTTTGCTTGGCATAATCTTTAATATAAGAACGAAATTGCAACGCTTGTTTTTTACTGGCGGAAAGGAAAATTTGATTTTTTCCCGTGGTCAACGCGTCAATCAATGCTTCGCGGGCAAAATACCAAGTGGCGCCATGTGCCGACAAATTATAGTGCGGGTGAAAACCAACCGTGACCTAGCGGTCGCGTTAGAGCACTCCCTTAACCAAACGGAGCTGTGCATGATAGAAAATAACGCATTAAAACAATGTATTGCAGATTTTAACCAAGGTGCAGAAAAGCTAATAACGGATAGAAAATGACAGATATATTAGACCAAGCACAGAAACTGGAAGAATTGCAACGCAAGGTGGCATTAGAAAACCGTTTCCAAGCGGTACAACGTCCAAGCCGGACCCACTGCCAAGACTGCGATGAACCCATACCGGAGAAGCGTCGCCGCATGATTAACGGATGTACTCGGTGCGTGGATTGCCAAGCCGTTTACGAACAGAAAAAACGGGGATTTCGTCAATGAAAAAACCAAACCAACTGCGCAAAATTATTGAACAAAGTTATCCGGATTTCATCACCAATCCGGATAACTTACAGCTTTTTATCGACGACGGACAAATTATTGCCACCGGCGCCGGCGGGTTAAGTTTTGAATTTCGTTACACGTTAAACATTATCGCCACCGATTTTAAAGATGACCTTGCACAGCTGATTATCCCAATTCAAGCCTACCTCCGCACCAATCAACCGGAAATCTTTGAAAACCCGCAACGTCGCGAGGGTGCGTTTAAGTTTATCTTAGATTACAACAATAATAATACCGTGGACGTCTCTTTTGAAATTCAGATGACGGAGCGGGTGATTGCGAAACAAGACAATGAAAATAACAACAACGTGATCTTGAACTATAAGGCGGAGCCGGTGTGGCAAAAAGAACAGGTGCGCGTGTATTTGGAAAGTGAAGATAATTTGATTTTTGATAGTGGAGTGATTGAAGATGGCAACGGTTGAAGAAATTAGCGCCAAACTGACCACACTTATTCAAAACCTAAGCCCACAAGCGCGGCGAACGTTGGCGAAAAATATCGGGCAAAAATTGCGCCAACGTCAACAAGCCCGTATTACCCGACAACAAAATCCGGATGGCAGCGCATATGAACCAAGAAAACAACAAAAATTGCGCAAGAAAACAGGGCGAGTTAAGCGTAAAGCCATGTTTTCCAAACTGCGCACTGCCCGCTTTTTAAAAGTGCGGTCCAATTCCAATGAGATTACCGTAGGATTTAGTGGCGACAACGCCAAAATTGCCGAAATCCATCAATACGGATTAAAAGGGAGAGTACAGCGACAGCGGGAATATAAAGTGCAATATGCCCAGCGTGAATTGCTGGGCTTTGCAGATGAAGATATTCAAATGATTGAAGATTATGTGATTAAAGCGTTAGGGGATGAGCTTTAATCATCTATTGGCAAAAAATTCTTTTACGCTTTCACGGTGATAAATTAAATTCATTACAACGATAGTACAGAAAATCAAAATAGATAGCATGATATTTTCTGTGATTGCCCATAACAACAAAATAAAGCCTAGAACCAATAGGGCTGGTAAAGCAAAGGTTAAAAGCACCGTAAATAATGGCAAAACTACTAGCACCACTGTGCCAATAGCTAAAATTAATGCAGGAACCCATAATAGAAAGAATATTAATTCCATAATTTACCCCCTTTGTCTTTAATGATTATTAAACTAACAGCTTTTATTTGTCAACAAAAATCGGAAATTATATGAATAATCTGCAATTATCAGTCTTATTAAGTGCCATGGATAAAATGAGCGCACCGATGAAAAGTGCGGTCAAAAATGTTGATGCGTTATCCCATGCCTTAAATCGAAATAAAAATTTGCGTGGTCAACTTATCAAACAAGATAAGCAACAAGCATCATCTCTTGCGCAATACCGTAGCAAACTCAATCCCTTAATTAATCGCTTGAATGCGTTAAAAACTGAACAAGAAAAAGCGCAACAAACTGCAACGCGATTATCAAAACGCTTGAAAGAATTAAAAAATCCAAGTGAGGCTTACCGCGTACGTGTTGAAAATGCACAGCAAAGCGTTAAAAAATTAAAAGCGGAAGAAGTTGAACTATCCAATAAATTACAGCGCACACGTGCAGAATTAGCCAAAAATGGAATAACTGCCCATTCATTAAGTCAACGCCAAACGGAATTGCGCGGTAAATTAAAAGGCGCCAATGCAGAAATCAGCAAACAATCTGCCGAATTAAAAAAACTTAATGCACAACAGGCAAAATACAATGCTTACCGTAGCAAAGTGGATAAACTGAAAGATATTAGCAGTCGAGCGCAAATACTTGGCGCACAATCAATGGCTGCCGGTGCCACAATTAGCGTACCAATTAAAAATTCAGTGACTGATTTTATGTCTTTTGAAGATGCGATGCTTGGTGTTGTGCGACAAGTTGATGGATTAAAAGATAAAGCTGGTAATTTAACGCCGGAATATGATGTTTGGAAACAAAAAATTCAAACATTATCTACTGAATTGCCGATGACTACTGTTGAAATTGCCAATATGATTGAAGCGGCGGCTAGAATGGATGTGCCAAAAGCACAGTTAGAAGATTTTGTTCGCTTAAATACAAAAATGGCAACGGCTTTTGATGCACAAAATCCAGATGATTTGGTTGAACAATATGGAAAAGTAACCAAAAATTTTAAATTGTCATCACAAGCGAGCATGGAGTTAGCCGATGCGATTAATTATTTAGATGATAATGCGATTTCAAAAGGGAATGAAATTATTGGTTATATGAACCGCGTATCAGGTATTGCAGGAATAGCAAAAATTACCGAAAAAATTTAGCTGCATTAGGTTCCACATTACAAACTGCCGGAGCCGCGGAAGAACAATCTGCTACTGCAACAAATGCCATCTTCACGCGTTTATCTTCAGCTAGTAAAAAGAAACCGGTTAAAAGTGCCTTGAGTATTTTAGGGTTAAATGCAAGTAAAGTTGAATTAGGGATGGCAAAAGATGCACAAAAAACATTAATGCAGATTGTAGATACGGTTAAAAAATTACCGGAAGAAAAACGACTTGGTATTATTGCGGATCTTGTGGGTACGGAACACAGTAAAACTTTAGCATTACTTGTTTCAAATACAGAAGAATGGCGTCGCCAAATTGCCCTTGCCAATAGCGAAATGGCAACGGGTTCAATGTCACGAGAGTTTGACACGCGAATGAAAGCACTTTCGTCATCATGGGCATTACTGAAAAACCGTCTATTTAATATAAATTCGATGATGGGTAGTTTACTTGCGCCGACATTGAAAGGATTAATGGAAAAAATCGGCGGGGTTATTGACAAAGTTCAACGTTGGATGAATGCAAATCCGGCATTGGCGGAAAATTTAGTAAAACTAACCGCTGTAGTAGGAATCGGATTGACCTCATTTGGCGCACTTAGCCTATTACTTAGTTTCTTAGCCTACCCTATAGCTCGTATTGGATTAGGATTAAAACACCTTAATGATATATTTCCAAATGTATCAGGAAAAGCCAAAATATTGACTAAAACATTAACGAGCTGGAAAGCTACAGGACAAGCAACACTCAATATCAGCAGAGCGTTAGGGAACGGTTTGTTAAAATTACTCAACCCATTGACCTATCTTAAAGGTGCTTTTAATGCGATTACATTAGTTGTAACTGCTTTGCGTACAGCGTTTACATTCTTAGCCTTTACTCCTTTGGGCTTATTTATTACTGCTATTGCTACAGGAGCCTTGCTCATCTACCGCAACTGGGAAAAAGTGCGGGCGTTTTTTGGCGGTTTTTTCCAAGGTTTAATGCAAGGTTTAGCCCCTACAATCGCTAAATTCCAACCGCTCGCCAATGCTTTTGGTGTGATCGTAAATTGGATTAAAAAAGCGGTTACTTGGGCGTTTAACCTTATCGATCCGGTGAAATCAAGCGCGGAAGAATTAGAAAGTGCAAAAAATGCGGGCATTTCATTTGGTCAGTCTGTAGCCGAAGCCATTGAATGGATTTTGACACCGCTTACTAAATTAATGGATGGTATCAAATGGGTGATTGATAAGCTTCCATCCATTAATAATATGAATATCCAAGCACAACAGACCAAAACTGAAAATATTAAGGCGGCATATGGCAACAGTGTATTAGGTAACACTATTGATGCCATGAATGATCCCGCATTATATTACAAAGGCGGTCTTGTTAAAGGCTACGCCCAAGGAGGCTACACCGGGGACGGTGGCAAGTATGAGCCGAAAGGGATTGTACATGGTGGCGAATATGTAATGACCAAAGTGGCAACATCTCGCCTTGGCGTGCCTTTGCTTAATGCGCTAAATTATGGCAAAAACGCTATGCTTGCTACCGGTCTGGGCATGAGTGTAGCGGTTGCGCAACCGATCAAAGTGGACGACCGCGCGCCACTGCGCCGGACACAGACGCAACAAGTGCAAGTCAGCCAGCCGATGAATATCACTATTCAGGTGAACGCCGCACAAGGAATGGATGAACAAGCTATTGCACGAGAGGTCGCTAGCCAGATTGCACAAATTCAAAATCAGGCACAAGCCCGCGCGCGCAATTCTTTACGCGATCGGGGTTAAACAGAGAAAAACGGTAAATTCGGAGTTAGATCAAATTTACCTCTTTTTTATTGCGTTTTACAAAAAACGTTTTACATTTGTTTACAACGTTATATACTTCGATGAGATTTTATCAGGGTGAAATACATGGCAAATTTATCATTAAATCCTATTTTTGATGGTTTAAATCCTCTCTTTAAGCAATTAAAAACCGTTGCAATGTCTGCATGTTTAACTGTTCCGGTTGTGTTGAGCGCGCAGGCGAAATCCTCCGACAATAGCGATATGCAGATTTTTAGCGTTCAGAAAATGAAAGCTAGCCAACAAGATATGCTGTTATTTACTCAATCTGTTCAAAATGTGATTGATTTAGCGCAAGTGACCACTGCATTAACTGATCTCGCTATTTCATTTGTTCCTTGGACCTTTGATGTTATTCCTACGCATGATATTCTTGTGTTAGAAGAAAAAGTAAAAGAATATGACGAATTAATTGTTGAGATGCGTCAATATCATTATGCTCACCCTCGATTTATTTCTGCATTAGATAATTTAGCGAATAAAATACATTATCTTTGCCACCTCGTTAAATCAAAACAATATAAGCAACAATCGGATAATGTCGTATTTTCTCGGGTATATCAGGGCGATAGCAGCGTTGGCTATAGTTTTAATGCGGAGCATTCTTTTGAGGATTTCCGTAACGCTATGCGAGGATAGTATTTTGGAGATTACGATTCAATTATCAAAGTCATTCCAAAAAGGAAGTTTAAATACGCCCTTTTTCAAAGATATCCCCTTTATGACAGATGATGAATTGCGATTATTATTTGATTTTATGCAACAAGTATCAAGTAAAAAGCGCCTAAGAGGAAAGAATAAGCCCTCTTGGCAAGATGATAACCTTGATATTATTCCCGGTACAGATAAGTATCAACAAAATAATATTTGGCACTATCATTGTGGTCCTTATGCGGATACAGCAATATTAAATTTAATGGGAGAACTAAAACTTAATCTAAATGGCGAAACCTCCGGACCGGTTATTCATTATCAAAAAGTGACAGATAACCATATCTTAATTCTTGCTTTTTCACCTCTCCATGAACCGTTTCCAAGAGAACAAGATAGTGCTAACCCTTTAATTGAACGTTCAAAATAAAGACGTTAAAGCTCTTTTTGTTATTCCGCTTTTCACACTCCTCGTTAGTCTCATTTTTTGCAAAATCCCCTCACAATAACCTTATTTATCTACGGGGAAAATCCTTATGTCTGATATTGTGGATATTTTACGCCGCCTTGAAAGCCTTATCCGTTTTGGCACGATTGCCGAAGTGGATTATGCCAAGCGACGGGCAAAAGTGACGTCGGGCGGTATTCGCACGGATTGGCTTCCGTGGCTTGAATGGCGCGCCGGAACCACGCGTTCATGGTCGCCGCCGACGGTAGGCGAACAATGCATGATTTTGGCGGCAAGTGGCGAATTGACAACCGCCGCCATTTTAAGCGGGATTTTCACCACCGATTTTAATAACCCCGGTCAATCGCCGGATGAACATGTGATCGAATTTGCTGATGGGGCGCGGATTTTGTATGACCAAAAATCCCATATGCTGAAAGTCATGGGCATTGCTACGGCACATATTCAGGCATCAAGCAGCGTTGTTTTAGAAACGCCCTTGGTGAAATGTACACAAAATGTAGAGATTGGCGGCAATGTTCGCGTAGGCGGGTCGGTTACCTCAAGCGGAGATCAAGTGGCGGGCGGTATTTCGCAAATTAACCATGTCCACGGTTCCAGTCCAAAACCGTCTTAAGGGGGAATATGAATAAACAAAACGGAACAGCAATTATCAGCGAAGAAGAACATATTAAACAATCCGTGAGCGATATTTTGCTCACGCAAATCGGCACGCGTATTCAGCGCCGCGATTACGGTTCCAATATCCCGAAACTGATTGACCGCCCGATTAATGGTGCCTTGATGTTACAAATCGCCGCTTGTGCGGTGGTTGCCCTTAACTGCTGGGAACCGCGCATTTATATTCGCCAATTTAAACCGCGATTTATTGAGGGAAAAATCTGCGCCAATATCATCATGATAAGAACCGATACGCATCAAGAGATTAATTACGATAATTTATTGTTGGGGGTGAAATGAGTGCTTTAGTCGATTTATCAAAATTAACTCCGCCGAAAGTCTTGGAAGAATTAAATTTTGAAGATTTATTAGCGGAAAGAAAATCCGCATTTATTGCACTTTATCCGGAAAGTGAACAACCTTTTTGGCAAGCGCGACTGTCGCTTGAAAGTGAACCAATCACAAAACTGTTAGAAGAAAACTGCTACATGCAACTGTTAGAACGACAACGTATAAATAACGCCGCACAAGCGACCATGTTAGCTTACGCCACAGGAAGTGATTTAGATGTGATTGCGGCTAATTTTAATGTGGAACGAAAAGTGATACAGGTTGCAAATAATCAAGTTATTCCGCCGATAGAGGAAGTGTTGGAAACCGATACCGCATTAAGAACAAGGGTACAGCTTGCATTTGAGGGATTGTCGGTTGCCGGTCCGCGAGGCGCCTATATTTTTCATGCCTTATCCGCTCATGTCAATGTAGCGGATGTTTCCGTTATATCCCCTCAACCGGCTTATGTAACCGTTACGATTTTAAGTAACATTGATCGCGGCGTTGCAAATGATGACATTTTAAATGCAGTTCGCAAAGCGCTTAATGATGATAACGTCAGACTAATATTAGCAAGTCGGCTTAGGGTTTCTCGTCGGGTGTCATGAAAATGTAGATCCGCATCATCCAGTCCGGCGCTTTCTTTGATCAGGCGAAAATTGGCATCAAGGGAACTGGATTTTAATTGAAAGATGGTATCGTCGCTTTCTGTGCGCACTAGCGCTAAGTTGTTGATGATTTTTATCGCCATGGCGGAAAGCGGCACGGTTCTGGGGGGTCCGTTTTTGGTTTGTGGAATATACAGTAAACGAGTTTTTAAATTGAGATCGTTCCATGTGGCTTTACAGATTTCACCAGTGCGCATAGCGGTTTCAATGGCAAAGAGCATTGCGGCACCGACGCGACTTTTAACAGTGATCGGGGCTTGGTTGAAATCAAAGCCGGAAACGTAGGTTAAGCGTTCAATTTCTTGGTCACTGTAGCGGCGCGAGCGTTCTTGCGGTTGTTTTGGTTTAGATATATTTTTAAGCGGGTTTTCTTTAAGGTATTTCCATTCGGTCACCGCAGTATTGAGCAGATGGGATAGTGTATTCCATTCACGCAAGACGCTTGCGGGTTTCACTTTTTTAAGTCGTTCATCCCGCCAGTTTTTGAAGTCGTTTTCGGTGAGGTCTTTGATTTTGATGTTGCCAATTTCCATGTTGGCAAGTCGGATTAGTCTTAATCTTTCTTCTCGTTGACTTCTTTTGTGAACGGTCACTTCTTTAATATATTTGTCGATGAGGTCGGCAAAATAAATATCGGGGATGTCGGAATATTTCCCCATCATGATTTCACTTTCAATTTTATTCGCCCATGCTTGCGCCTCGGATTTGGTGCGGAATGTGGCGGATTTGTTTATTCCTTTTCTGCGAATTTGTACTCGCCAATTATTATTTTTTTTAACGATTGTAGCCATAGATTAACCTAAAAAACTTTGGGTGCAAATTTGGGTGCAAATTGGGTGCAATTTTTTATTTGCCGATCTTTTCAGATCATTTTTATTTTGTAAAGACTGGGCGATCATACATGCTTTATATGTAAATATAAACAGTGAAATAAAATGGGGTAAGAAGATAAGTTATCTGCGAATTTGTACTCGCCAATTATTATTTTTTTTAACGATTGTAGCCATAGATTAACCTAAAAAATTTGGGTGCAAATTTGGGTGCAAATTGGGTGCAATTTTTTTATTTGCCGATCTTTTCAGATCATTTTTATTTTGTAAAGACTGGGCGATCATACATGCTTTATATGTAAATATAAACAGTGAAATAAAATGGGGTAAGAAGATAAGTTATTGATTTTATTGAAAATAAACAATAAAAAAGCCACTTTTAAAAAGTGGCTTTAAATTTGACGAGATATATCGTTGGTGCCTAGGGTCGGACTCGAACCGACACGCTTTTAAAGGCGGCGGATTTTGAATCCGCTGCGTCTACCAATTTCGCCACCCAGGCAACACTGATATATGTCATTTGGAATGAGCCGTATTATACGGGTCTGTAGAAAGGTTGCAAGTAGAAAATGCGAATTTTTATATCAGTTGTTTTAATTTTCAACAAATTGTGTTTTTTTAGACCGCACTTTACTCATAATGCAAAAGTGCGGTCTTTTTTTATGTTGTTTTAACTGAGTTTTCGGCTTAATAGCCACCATGTAATAATAAGAAATGAGACACTTGGCATTAACGCGCTGAAGAATGGCGGAATGCTGTAAACCAAACTAAGCGGTCCGAAGATTTCATTAATGACGTAAAATAAGAAACCGAAACAGATCCCGCTAATAATGCGAGCGCCGGCAGTGACGCTGCGCAGTGGACCAAAAATAAAGGAAAGCGCTAAGAGCATCATGACGCCGACGGAAATCGGTTGAAATAATTTACGCCAATAGGTCAATTCAAATTTCTTCGGATCTTGTCCTGTTTCTTTGAGGAAAGTGATATAGGTTGATAAACCGGAAATAGACAACGATGTCGGGCGCATGGAAGCTATACCGAGTTTATCCGGTGTTAATCCGGTTTTCCACACACCTTTTAGTTTATTTGTGGTTTTAATTTCTTTTTCGCCAATTTGAGATTGGTTAATTTGCGTCAATTGCCACTGATTATTTTGATATACCGCTTTATTGGCATGGCTGACTTCGAGCAGCTGACGGTTATCGCCAAAGCGGTAAATATAAATATCATTGAGCTGAATATCGTTGGTGATCCGACGAATATACACGAACTCGTTTCCGTCTTTTGCCCATACCCCATTTTTCACCGAAAGCACATTTTTGCCATACATGGCTTTATCCCGCATATTACGCGCGAATTGTTCCGTTTGCGGGATGCCCCATTCGCCGATAATCATGGTGATAAACACCAAAGGTAGCGCGGTTTTCATGACTGCTAAGCCGATTTTCATGCGAGAAAATCCGGAAGCTTGCATGACCACTAATTCACTACGACTGGCTAAATTCCCCAAAGAAATTAATGCACCTAACAATGCTGCCATGGGGAAGAAGGTTTCTATATCTTTTGGAATGGTTAAAACGGTGAACAAAATGGCTTGAATCACATCATAAGTTCCTTGGCCGACACTGCGGAATTGTTCGACAAATTTGATGATAGCCGAAAGTCCAACCAACATTAATAGGGTGGCAAAAATGGCGCCGAGGATAGTTTTTCCGATGTAACGATCTAATGTGTTCATTATCTTTTTATCCTTTTGTTACCACTTTTTTGCTAAATAAATGACGAATTTTATACATAAACGCACTGTTCCAACTGTTTAGAACGATACCTAATACCAAGAAGATAATGTTGACAATTGGCATAAACAGGCCGGCATCTAATTTATTTGCAGTACCGGCGGATTTTAATGAACTTTGTAATAAGAAATAGATTAAATAAAGCAGCAGTGCCGGCAAGATTTTGGCAAAACGTCCTTGACGCGGATTAACGCGACTAAGCGGAACCGCAATTAATGCCATTAGTGGTACCGCCAAAATTAAGGTAATTCGCCAATGGAGCTCTGCCATTTCTGCCGGGGATTTGGATTCGCTTTTGAGTAATTGACTCATGCTAAGAATTTCTGCTTCTTTAGCTTTTGCATCAGCTTCTCTGTGACCTAGATAGGCTTGATATTCATCAAAGTGGGCAATTCTAAAATCCGGCAACACCGCGCTACCTTCAATACGCTGGCTGTTTTGTAGAGTTAAAATTTGATCTCCGTTCGGTAAGGATTTCAATTCTCCATATTCCGCCACCAAGACCGACGGTTTTGCGTTTTGTGTGGCTTGGGTTTGGAAAACGTACACGTCATTAATTTGATTATTTTTAATATTATCAATAAATAACACTACACCATTATTATTGGTGGTGATAAATTGACCTGAGGAGAGGGCGCTCATGTTCGGATTGGCTTTTGCGTTTTCCACAATTTTGCTTTGTTGATTGATTGCCCAAGGTGACAACCAAAGCGCGTTATATGCCGCGAGTGCACCGGTAAATACAGAGAGAATTAAAGCAACGCGTACCAAAAGATTCGGACCGACGCCACAGGCGCGCATCACCGTAATTTCGCTTTCTGCGTACAACCGACCGAGAGTCAATAAAAGCGCGACGAATAAACACAAGGGAAGCATTAGTTGCGCCATTGCCGGCATTCCAAGCCCAAGCAATGACAAAACCAAATCCGCCGGAATATTCCCGTTTGCCGCCGAACCTAATACACGAATCAACTGCTGACAGAAAAAAATCAACAGCAAAATAAACAAAATAGCAATTTGGCTTTTTAATATTTCTTTCGTTAAATATCGAGTAAAAATCACGTTATCGCCTATATTTTTGTTGTAAATTCTACAAAACCCTTGCAATTTTTGTTAAACAAAGTAGGGTTATCAAACCATTAAATGAATGGCGTATGATAACTTATTTTTAGCAAATTAGTGAGGACTAAATGAAATATCGTGTAAAAAACACCGCACTTTCACAGCCAACCGATTGCTTGGCTGTCAGTATCTTTGAGGATACAGGATTATCTGCAAGCGGTAAAAAAATCGATCAACTCACCCAAGGCTATTTAAGCCAATTAATGCATTCCGGCGATTTAAGTGGAAAGTTCGGTCAAGTTTTATGTTTGCATCAATTGCCAAATCTTGCCGCTACGCGCCTTTTGCTCTTGGGGGCGGGAAAAGCGGCTGAAATGAGCGAGCGTCGTTATAAACAATTGGTACAAAAAATGATGCAAGCCGTTAATGATAGTCCAATTCGAGAAATGCATTGTTTTTTAACAGAAATTGCTATTAAAAACCGCAAAAATTATTGGAATGTGCGTTTTGCGCTAGAGGCGATTGAAGAGAATCTGTATGTGTTCGATCAATTTAAAAGCGAAAAATCAACGATTTCTTCATTAAGTGAGGTGGTGTTTCATGTAGAAGATGAGCAATTAGCCGCCGCGGAAATCGCTTTGCAGCAAGCAAGAGCGGTCAGTTTAGGCGTAAAATCGGCGAAAGACCTCGCCAATTGCCCGCCGAATGTGTGTAATCCGGCGTATTTGGCAACCTTTGCACAACAATTCGCACAACAATCTGCGTTTATTCAAACGCAAATTATCGGCGAAAAAGAAATGGCAGAATTGGGTATGAATGCTTATTTGGCGGTTTCTCGCGGTAGTTATAACGAAGCGCAGATGTCAATTATCGAATATCGTCATCATCCTGATCCGCAAGCAAAACCGATTGTGTTGGTTGGTAAAGGACTAACCTTTGACGCCGGCGGTATTTCATTAAAACCGGCGGACAGCATGGATGAAATGAAATATGATATGTGCGGAGCGGCGTCGGTTTATGGCGTCATGCGTGCCGTTGCTGAATTACAATTGCCTTTAAATGTTATTGGTGTTTTAGCGGGCTGCGAAAACTTGCCGGATGGGCAGGCGTATCGCCCGGGTGATATTTTAACTACTATGAAAGGCTTAACTGTCGAAGTGTTAAATACGGATGCTGAAGGACGTTTGGTGCTTTGTGACGCCTTAACTTATGTGGAACGCTTTGAGCCGGAATTAGTGATTGATGTTGCGACCTTGACCGGCGCTTGCGTGGTGGCATTGGGACAACACAACAGCGGGCTGGTTTCCACCGATGATGGGCTGGCGCAAGAATTATTGCAAGCCGCAACACAAGCCGGAGATAAGGCTTGGCAATTACCGTTAAGTGAAGAATATCAAGAACAATTGAAATCGAATTTCGCTGATCTTGCGAATATCGGTGGGCGTTGGGGCGGCGCGATTACCGCTGGCGCATTCCTTGCCAACTTTACTAAAAACTATCGGTGGGCGCATTTGGATATCGCCGGTACCGCATGGTTACAAGGTGCTAACAAAGGCGCGACGGGGCGCCCTGTGAGTTTGTTAACGCAATTTTTAATTAATCGCGCCGCACAATAAGTTTTATAGCATAAGAAAAATCCCCTGATGATCTGTTCCCCATAAAGTTGGTTGGTTAGTTAGTCCAACTTTTGGGCGCAGATCAGATTTTTTATAGTTCAATTTCGCGGCGTCCCAAGAAGGAGTGCATCAATGTGGTACCATCAATCATTTCCAACTCGCTGCCTACCGGAATTCCGTGCGCAATGCGGCTCACTTTGACATTGTATTGATGACATAATTCCGCAATGTAATTGGCAGTTGCTTCGCCTTCCACTGTTGGATTGGTCGCCAAAATTACTTCATAAAAACTCTCGTTTTGTAATCGTTGTTGCAATAAATCTAAACCGATTTCGCGCGGACCGATAGCGTCTAATGGCGACAAATGCCCCATCAGCACAAAATAACGCCCATTAAATTGCCCCGTTTGTTCAATTGCTTGAATATCCGTCGGTTGTTCAACTACGCAAAGTAGCCCCGAATTTTGCCGGCGCGGATTATTACAAATATTGCAAATATCTTCTTCGGTGAACGTACGACAATGTTGACAATGACCGATTTTTGACATTGCTTCAGTCAAGGCTTGCGCCAACGCCATGCCGCCGCTGCGATTGCGTTGCAATAAATAGTATGCCATACGCTGTGCCGATTTTGGACCAACGCCGGGCAGACAACGTAACTTTTCAATCAGATTTTCTAACAAAGGACTGGTTTGCATAAGGATTTTTATCTATTTTGGTGGTCAAAAATTTAATAAAAATAAACCGCACTTTTAAAAGTGCGGTCAAAATTTGCCTGATTTTAGAATGGAAATTTCATGCCCGGCGGTAATTGCATTCCTGCAGTAACGGATGCCATTTTTTCTTTTTGCATTTCTTCCACACGACGCACCGCATCATTAAACGCCGCTGCCACTAAATCTTCCAACATTTCTTTGTCATCTTCCATCAGCGAAGGATCAATTTCAATGCGACGACAATTATGTGCACCGTTGATGGTCACTTTCACCAAGCCGGCTCCGGACTCACCGGTTACTTCCAACTGTGCAATTTCTTCCTGCATTTTTTGCATACGATCTTGCATTTGTTGCGCCTGTTTCATTAAATTGCCTAAGCCACCTTTTCCAAACATAGTTTTCTTCCATATCAGTTATATTAAAAAATTCTACGCATTTTAACCAAAAATTAATCGATTGGGAATAACGAAATATATGATAGAATTTTAATTTTTCTTTTAACACCAAGGAAAATATTGCCTCATGCGACTCTTTATTGCCGAAAAACCCAGCCTTGCTCGCGCGATTGCTGATGTGCTGCCGAAACCTCATCAGCGCGGCGACGGTTTTATTCGTTGCGGTGAACAAGATTATGTGACCTGGTGTGTCGGGCATCTTTTGGAGCAAGCCGAACCGGATGCCTATGATAAAAAATTCAAATCTTGGCGTTTGGAAGATTTGCCGATCATTCCGGAAAAATGGCAATTATTACCGCGCAAAGAAGTGAAAAAACAGTTGGATACTGTGGTTAAATTAATTCATCAAGCGGATGTGTTGATTAATGCCGGCGACCCGGATAGAGAAGGGCAGTTGTTGGTGGATGAAGTATTTAGTTATGCCCGGTTACCGGCGGAAAAATGGGCAACGATTCAACGTTGCTTAATTAGCGATCTAAATCCGGCGGCGGTAGCCAAAGCGGTAGAAAAATTACAATCTAATCAAAATTTTATGCTGTTATCGACTTCGGCGTTGGCGCGTGCGCGTGCCGATTGGTTATATGGGATCAACATGACGCGCGCTTATACTATTCGTGGGCGGCGCGTAGGCTACAAAGGCGTACTTTCCGTTGGGCGTGTGCAAACGCCGGTGTTGGGCTTGATTGTGCGGCGAGATTTGGAAATTGAACATTTTCAGCCGAAAGATTTTTTTGAAGTGCAGGCGTTTGTGCAAACAATAGAAGAAACGCCGCAAAAATTCACCGCACTTTGGCAACCGAGCAAGGCTTGCGAAGATTACCAAGATGAAGATGGGCGCGTGATTTCGCAAGCGTTGGCGGAAAATGTGGTAAAACGTATTACCGATCAACCGGCGGAAGTGACGGAATATATAGATAAGCGAGAAAAAGAACTCTCGCCTTTGCCTTATTCCTTGTCGGCGTTGCAAATTGATGCCACCAAGCGTTTTAATATGTCGGCGCAAGCGGTGTTGGATACTTGTCAACGTTTATATGAAACTCATAAATTGATTACCTATCCTCGTTCCGATTGTCGTTATTTACCGGAGGAACATTTTGCTGAGCGACACGTCGTGCTACAGGCGATTTCAGCGCAACTTGAGGATTATCACCGGTTGCCGGAAGTGGTGAATTCCGAGCAAAAAAATCGCTGTTGGAATGATAAAAAAGTGGAGGCACACCATGCTATTATTCCAACGGCAAAAAATAAACCCACTGGATTAAATCAAACAGAATTAAATATTTACGGATTAATTGCACGCCAATATTTGTTGCAATTTTGTCCCGATGCCGAATATCGGAAAGGTAAAATTACCCTGAATATTGCCGGCGGTAGCTTTGTGGCACAAGCCCGTAACTTGCTAGTGGCGGGGTGGAAACAATTGATGGGGAAAGAAGATGATGAAGATCGGTCGGAACCCTTGCTGCCGCCGGTGAAAAAAGGTCAGCAATTGTATTGCAAAAAAGGGGAAATGATCAGTAAAAAAACGCAACCGCCAAAGCCTTTCACTGATGCGACCTTGTTGTCGGCAATGACCGGTATTGCGCGTTTTGTGCAAGATAAAGAATTGAAAAAAATCTTGCGTGAAACTGATGGGCTGGGAACGGAGGCGACGCGTGCGGGTATTATTGAGCTGTTATTTAAACGTGGTTTTTTGTATAAAAAAGGCAAAAATATTCACAGCAGTGAAGCCGGGCGTATATTAATTCAGACGTTGCCGGATGTGGCGACGTTGCCGGATATGACAGCCCATTGGGAGGCGCAATTGGATAGCATCAGCCGCAAGCAATTGAGTTATCAACAATTTATGCAAACATTGATGCAACAATTGCCGGAGTTGTTAAATTATATGAATTTTCATGCCCTGCGTTGTTTAAGTGCGATTTCGGCGCAACCGAGTAAGCCGCAAAAGCCAAAAAGTGCGGTCAAAATTGATTGAATTTAGCACAATTAATTGCTTTTTTGTTAAAATTACTTGCTTAGATTTGAGATATTAGCTAATATCCGCACGTTAATTTAATTGCTTATTTTGCAGATAGAAAAGAGAAGAAAGATAATGTATCAAGCCCTATTAGTTATTTATTTACTGGTTGCGATTGTGTTAATCGGTTTTATTTTAATCCAGCAAGGTAAAGGCGCAAATGCCGGTGCTTCTTTTGGTGGTGGCGCGTCAGGAACTGTGTTTGGTTCTGCCGGTGCAGGTAACTTTCTTTCTCGTACAACCGCAATTTTAGCAACGATTTTCTTTATTATTAGCCTTGTGATTGGTAACATTAATTCTCATCGTAATAATGTGCAACAAGGTCAATTTGACGATTTATCGCAAGTCGCAGAACAAATGCAGCAACAGGCTGCACCAGCAGATAATAAAAATAGCGATATTCCTCAATAAAAACAGATTGCTTCTTAGCGCTCCGATGGTGGAATTGGTAGACACGCTATCTTGAGGGGGTAGTGTCCGTAGGACGTGCGAGTTCAAGTCTCGCTCGGAGCACCATAATTTAAAAGCCTAGTTTAACGACTAGGCTTTTATATTTCCTTATATTTCTTTATTTTCAATAAGTTACATGTTTTATGCAGTTATTGTGTATACTGTTTATTTATTCAGTTGTTAGGAGTTATTTGTTATATTTCATTGTTATTTATTTTGGTTTATTATCTAATTACGCCAAATTTACGCCAAACATAAGGTGGAATAAATGGCTACATTCAGAAAACGTGGAGACAAATGAAGAGCTGAAATACATAAGAATGGAGTTAGAAAGTCAGCAACATTTACAACGAAAACAGAGGCTACTCGCCGGGCTTTATCGCTTGAATCTTAAATTGATGCCGGAGAATAAAAATCGGGAAGCCATGAGGCTATTTTCAGAAAAATGAAAGTATTAGCAGAATTGGATGATCATGATCACATTTTCATGATACGTGTCGTGAAGCCTGTTCACGTTTAGCTAAAAAAGTTGATGTAATGACATTGGCTAAGATAGCGGACATAGAAATGTAAAAGGATGTTACTCAATACCTATTATTCTCCAGATATATCAGAGATTGCTCAACAAATTGGTTAGTGTTTTTTAATCTACGTCTTTTAAGAAAAGATATAGCTGGAAAGATCTGCCCCCAAAAAGTTAGACTGCTTTAACTTAAGGACTGAATTCCGTATTCTACAGGACTTAGTCCTTTTAATTTCACTTGAATACGCTCATTGTTGTAGTAATGAATGTACTCATCAAAGTTTGGGCTTTCTGCCAAGTCATAGGCGATGATTTCCCCATTAAATAAATCCTTAATCGGTGATAAATAGAGCTTACCTTCCGCACATTTGAATTCCGTGATGTCTGTCGCCCATTTCTCGTTCGGGGCGGTAGCCGAAAAATCTCTTTTCAATAAATTATCTGCAATTTTGCCCACCTTACCTTGATACGAACTATATTTTCGACGTTTGCATTTCCCTTTCAAGCCCAATTTTTGCATTATCGCTTGGACTTTTTTATGGTTGATTGTCCGGATTTTTCTCAATATCAGCGTGATACGACGATAGCCATAGTTACCCTTGTTTTCGTGATAAATCTCAGCCACTTTCTGCATAGTTTCCACATTTTTATCCACTTTATCTGCAAGGTGATAAAAGAAAGTACTGCGTTTTAAGTCGATAAGCGGCAACAGGATTTCAAGCGGAAATTGCTCTCGCAGTGCCTTTACAACTTTTGCTTTTTCCGCATTTTGGCTTGGTTGAATTCTTGCAACTTTTTTAGAATCGCATTCTCTGCTTCAAGCTCTAAAATACGGTAACGCAAGCGTTCTTCCTCAGTTTTTGGTGGGTGGCATTTTCGGGTATTTCGGTTTCATTGACGGACGCCCTTTTGGTTTGGGTAATAAACCTTTTATACCGTGTTTATCGAAGGCTTGCAACCATTGACTGATAATACTTGAATTGGCAATCCCAAAATGAAAGCAAGCGTTTCTTGCAGAAAATTGCCCATTTTTAACCGCTTGTATCACAGATAATTTAAATTCGGGCGAATAGGTTTGCTTCTTACCTAAAACAGCTAACCCATTGAAACCATAGTGATGATATTGGTTAATCCAATGACGTAATGTGCTTTTCTCCAGCTGAAAATGCTGACGAGTGAGTGAGCCATTTTTCCCGTTTTGAAAATAAAATTCGAGCACTTGTTGTTTGAAAGATTGGTTGTATTTAGTCATAAAAAATCTGCACCTTAATCTGTTGGCTGTTTAGTCCAACTTTTTTTTGGAGGGGCAGATCAGAAATAGTCTTTTTTGTTTATCAGCATCTGTTAAATTGACAGACGCTGGAAATTTTAAATTACTCACAATGTTTGTATAAACATTGTGAAATGAATTTTTTAGCATAACTTGTGAATGTGCTTGACAATACGGCCGTTACAAAAAATGTACTTAGTTTATCCGGTTGTTCAATAGATAAAAAATGCATCTTAAATACCGGACAGCCATTCCAAGTAAAATATGTTGAAGTAATGAGATGCCAAAAATAAATTATTCCGGCTAATGCTGCCGTACCTAAAAATAATTTAATAAACATTACAATCCAAGAATGCAATACATCTTTTATTTTCTTTACGATTATACTCTTTCTGCCTTGCTTCAAGCTCATTTTTATAATAATCAAAGGTATTAAACAAGTTTTGCTCACTATTCGCTTTGTCTTGTCCACTCGTATTATTAAATCACCTATAATACGGAATGCGAAGTATTAATGATATGATTACGATAAATGTAGTTCTTGCGTTGTATCTAAATGTAAAAATAAAGCTGGTTGATGTTTATTTTCAGAGCCGCCGGCAATATGAAGATCGTTTAATAGATAAAAAAACCACCCGAGATGGGTGGTAGGAAAGTAGTTTAGCTATATATTTATGATTATTTTATTTAGGAACTTTATGAATATCAAGCTATCACTTGACATCGTTTATGCTACATAAAAGCAGAATGGAAAGAAAGAAGAATATGTAATTCTCTTGATGTAAATCAAAAAATGGTGTTAACTTTAGGCGGATTTATGTTAAATGAAATATCTGTTTTTTTATGCGGTTAAACTGAATAATTGTGCAAAAATCGGGTGTGGTAATTCGAAGAGTGAATTCTTTTATTTTAAATTTATGTTAAAATGAACAACCGCTATTTTAATAAAATAAGGTTTTTAATCGTGAAGAAGTTATTCAAGCTTATCTCTTTGATATGGTTTTTTTATGTGACGCAAGCAGTCGCACATCCGCATGCGTTTATTACCATGAAAAGTAAACCCTTGGTAAAAGATCAGCAACTAACAGGATTTACGTTGGAATTATTATTGGATGAAATGAGTTCGTCTTCTATTTTATATGACTTGAAAAACTCTAATAATGACAAAGTGGCGCGTCAAAAATTAGTGGATGAAGTGATCGAAAATATCATTAACGAACATTATTTTAGCTATGCTTATGATAAACAAGGCAAAAAAATCAAATTTAAACGTCAGCCGCAAAATTATGGGATGAAAGAAAATGGGATGCAAGTGCTTTACTATTTTGACTTCCTATTAGCAAAACCGCAACCGCTGAAAGATAATCGAGTTGAATTATTAACTTATGATAAAACCTACTATGTTTCAATGATGTATGATCAAACGAATGGAGAGACGGTGGATTTTTCTGCATTGCCGCAAAATTGCCAAGGAACGGTAATTGAACCAAATTACGATGAAAAAATTCAGGAATATGCAGCATCTTTAGATCGCAGTCAACGTAATGTGGACAGTTCTCTTGGTATCATATTTGCTCAGAAAGTGAATATTGACTGTAAATAAAGGGAGGGCTTATGCAGCTGAAAAGACCATATAACTATATTATTTTACTGGTTATTTTATTGTTCGGAATTGCTTTTTTATTTCCTTATCTGTTTACCAAAATTATTGATTGGCAACGTGAGTTTAATCAATTAATAGGGGGATGTTTGCGTGCAATTAAGCAGCAGCCGATGCAAGCCGGTACATTACTTATCGGAATTTGTTTTTTATATGGTATTTTTCATGCGGTGGGACCGGGTCATGGTAAATTCGTGATTGCAAGTTATCTGGCAACTCATCAGTCTAAACTGAAAGCCGGCATGGCGTTAAGTTTGTTATCATCTTTGATGCAAGGTGTAGTTGCAGTTGTTGCTACCTCCATTGCCGTATTGGTTTTACAACTGTCTTCTGCCTATTTCAAATTGAGTCAGTTATGGATGGAGCGAGTTGCATTCGGTTTAATTTTGTTGTTGGGTTTGCAATGGGTGTATCAAAGCAGTGTGGCATTGTGTAAACAGTGGCGACCGGCAAAAACCGCTTTGCAAGTTAATCGTATTCATTTTGCAGAATCCTCGGATTTTATGAAACCAAGTGCGGTCAAAAAAACGCCTGTTTTTCATCGGCATTCTGAACATTGTGGATGTGGACATCGACATTTACCGGATGCCTCTCAACTTGAACAAGCCAACAATCTGAAATCTAAATTTTTAGTGATTTTAAGTATTGGTATGCGTCCTTGTTCCGGTGCGATTTTCGTGCTATTTTTAGCCTATATGCTGAATTTATATTGGTGGGGCATTCTTGCTACTATGATGATGGCACTGGGAACCGGGTTAATGTTGTCCGGATTTGCTTTGATGGTGCAATATGCGCGTAGCAGTGCAATAAAATTAGGGCAATGGTATTTATCGCCGAATTTAAGTTTAAATCTTGAGGATGTGGTGAAATTAGCGGTCGGCGCTATTTTGATTTTCTTTGCGGTGACTTTGATTTATGGAACTACCTTGCAAGAACGCGGTGGAGCAGTGTTATTCGGCGTTTAATATATTATTGATATGAAAAAAGTGCGGTCATTTTAACCGCACTTTTTGTTTGTGTCTTATTGATTATTGTACAAGCAGGTAAAAATTACTTTCTCCGCGTACAATATTTAATGCCACCGCAGTTGGTTTTTGATCTAAAATTTTACGCAATTGTGCTAAGTTCTCGATTTTCGTGCGGTTAACTCCAATGATAATATCACCGACTTTCAATCCACGTTGTTCAGCTAAAGAACGTGGTGCAATTTTGGTGACCGATACACCTTGAACGCCATTTTTGTTGTAATTTTCCAAATCCGCACCGTCCAAGTTGGAGAGAATGTTACTAGTTGATGTTTGGGTTTGTTCATCAGATTGCAGTATCACTTTTACGTTATTGGATTTTCCGTCGCGTAAATAGGTCAACTCAATTTCTTTACCGGCTCCACTGGTAGCAATTTTGGCACGTAATTCCGCAAAGGTAGCGAGTTTTTGTCCGTTGATAGCGGTAATGATATCACCGGCTTTAATACCGGCTTTTTCAGCGGCTGAATTTGGCAATACTTCGCTGACGAAAGCTCCTTGTTGAACATCCACATTGAAAGCTTTAGCAAGATTGGCATTTAATTCGCCACCTTTGATGCCTAGCAAACCGCGACGCACTTCGCCATATTCAATAATTTGTTGCACAAGGCTATTTGCCATGTTACTTGGAATCGCAAAAGCGATACCTGCGTTGCTACCGCTTGGCGAGATAATGGCGGTGTTAATCCCGATCAATTCGCCTTGTAAATTAATTAATGGACCGCCTGAGTTTCCGCGGTTTACGGCGGCATCAGTTTGAATATAGTTTTCATAAGTACCGCTGTCGGAACCGGTAGAACGGGCAAGGGCGGAAACAATACCGGAGGTGACGGTTTGACCTAAACCGAAGGGGTTACCAATGGCAACGGTAAAATCGCCGACGCGTAATTTATCAGAATCGGCGATCTTAATTGCGGTTAAATTTTTTGGATTTTCCAATTGAACAAGCGCCACATCGGACATATCGTCTTTTCCAACGACTTTCGCTTTGAATTTTCGACCATCTTCTAAGGTAACGGTGATTTTATCGGCGTTGTCAATGACATGGTTGTTGGTTAAGACATAGCCTTTTTCTGCATTGATGATGACCCCTGAACCGATACCTCTAAAACTGCGCGGCGCTCTGTCGCCAAACACATCCGGTCCAAAGAAAAATTTAAATTCTTCCGGAATATCTTGATTGATGTAACGCGATTTTTGTTTACCCTCCACTGAGATGGAAACCACAGAAGGCAGTACTTTTTCAAGCATAGGTGCAAGACTTGGCAATTGTTGTCCTTCCACTGTCGTAGGCAAATTCGCTTGTGCCGGTAATGATGCGGTTAATACGCTTAATCCGAGTGCAATACTTGTTAATACAAAATTTCTTTTTTTCACTTTATGTTCTCCATTAAATAAAAGAATAAAAAAAACATTGTTTCACAATGTATTTCGTAAGACAAAAAAAATGGAGAAATGTTCTGGAATTTGATGAATTTTTTCTACGAGAAAGGGCAGACGAACCTACCCTTAGTATGTTGTTATTTACTTCATAGAAAAGGACGGTGTTATTTTTTCACTTTTAAGATACCGGATGAACCTTCGGAATAATCACGTGGCGGATGTTTCTTAATTGCGCTTTCATTTTCCGCTGAATCATCTATTTTTTCATTGATAAGCGGCGGAGAAAATAATTCTTTTGTGGCTAATTCCGGCAATAATGCGTTAGAAGACGTTGCCAAATGGCTATAGAGTTTTTGGTAATCTTTTGCTAGGGTTTTTAATAAATCCGCACTTTCGGAAAAATGTTTTTCAAGTTGTTGTTTTTGGTTATCCAATTCTACTTTTACCTGTTTTAATTCTGCCTCGGTTTTCACTTGTTGTTTCACGGAACTTTTAGTGAGGCGCAAAATGAAATATCCCAGTAAAAAACCGATAATTAATCCGACCAATGCGGCTTGCCACATTTCCGGCGTCCAAGTTTGCATAAAAAACTCCTTATTTCATTAAAAAAACTTTGTTATATCATACTGATAAATCGTTAATATTTCTTTGCAGTAGATCACAGTATTTAATATTTATTCACGATCAAAAGAAAAATTTTTCAAAAAAGGGCTAAAATGTAGCAAAACAATTTTAGCCCGATATTACGATCGATTAATGGAATGAAAATTTATTTCCAATTTGTTTGTTTAGCATTTTGTAATTTTTCATACGCGTCCAATAATTTTTGGTGCGCAGTAAATTTTTGCAAATGCTCATTATCTGCCAATAAATCATGGAATGGATTGCCGCCATGAATCGCTTTCCAAGCAAAACGAACCGCACTTTCGCCATACATTTTTTCAAATACCATCCGGTATTGCTCATTGTCGCGTTCGTCGTCTAAGAACAATTCAATACTGCTGATTAAGCAACGATAATAGTTAGCACGCTCTTTACTAAACACCGAACTGTTCATATTTAATGTCCAATTCGCCCAATCCAGCGCCGCCTCGAGATTGCCGACCGCAAGATACAGCATGGATTTTAATTCACCGATACGCAATGTTGACCAGCCGGATGCCGGTGGTGCCACGATACCGATAAATTCACGCACACGCGTCGCATCATCAATACCTTGTAGATCCAATTGAGCGAGAATATCGTGATACATTGCTGTGGATTGTTGGAAATTCGGTAAATCCAACAACAATTCACGCCAAATCATGCCCATATTATTATTGGCATACAACAGATCATCTGGCGGATAAATATCGGACATTCCCGGCACAATAATGCGGCAGGCATAAACGTCTAAATGGTTGTAATCCATAATATAAACTTCTTTTTTCTCTTGGTGGAAAATCGCCATCAAGTTGTCATATTCTTGTTGCGTGGTGCCTGAGAAATCCCAATCGACAAACGTAAAGTCGGCATCTTGTTTGAATAAGTCCCAAGAAATTAAGCCACTGGAATCAATAAAATGGGTTTCTAAATTGGCATGTTCCGCCACTTCGTCGTTGTAGAAGGATGGCGGGGAGAAAACGTCTAAATCTTTTAAGCTGCGACCTTGTAACAATTCGGTGACAGTACGTTCTAACGCCACTTGGAAATTTGGATGGGCACCGAAAGAAGCAAAACAGGTTCCGTTATCACGATTCAATAACACCACGCAGATAACCGGATATTTACCCCCCAAGGAAGCATCATAAGCCAAAATCGGGAAGCCTTCTTCTTCTAATTTTTGGATGGACGCTTGGATGGATGGATAACGCGCCATCACTTCTGTCGGAATTAACGGTAAGCTGATGGCTTCGGCAATAATTTTATTTTTAACGTAACGTTCGAAAACCTCGGATAAACCTTGGACGCGAGCTTCATTTTCGGTATTCCCCGCAGACATCCCGTTGGAAACATATAAATTTGCGATAATACTTTGCGGGAAGTACACCGTAGATTGATCCGATTGACGAATATAAGGCATTGCTACAATACCGCGATCGTAATTGCCGGATTGCAGATCCACCAATAATTCCGGTGTCAATTCTTCATTCGGATCGTAATATTGTAATAATTCTTCATTCAATAAACCGGCGGGGATTATCCCTTCTTTTTCAATTTCAAACCATTTTTCATTTGGGTAATGTACAAATTCTCCGTTGGCAATATCCTGACCGAGATAGAAATCTGCGAAGAAATAGTTGGTCGAAAGCCGCTCGAAATATTCGCCTAAGGCGGATGCCAACGCGGCTTTTTTGCTGGCACCTTTACCGTTGGAAAAACATTGTGGGCAATCCTTGTCGCGAATGTGAACCGACCAAACGTTGGGAACGGGATTAAGCCATGAGGCTTCTTCAATATTGAAACCAAGTGCGGTCAATTTTTTTTGAAATTTTGCAATACTTTCTTCAAGCGCTGCATCTTTACCTAAAATAAAAGTTTGTTCTGTCATATGTGATCCTTGCATTATGATGAACAAGCATAATAGGAAAGTTTGATTGAATGAGCAAGCAGAAGATCAGTTTTTATATCATTTAGATCAGAAATTATTTTTAGTTGGTGTAAATAGTATTATGTGATTTAAGTAGCGAATACTTGTTAAAAAATTGTGATGCCATTCACATTTTTTTAATGATTAGCTTGAAGTACTGTCTTAAAAGTGTATTTTGATTAAATCTTGATTAAATCAACGGTGAGTTATTCAGTGATGAAAAAAACACTACTATCAATAGTGCGATAGAAACATTAAAGCTGTTGGCTGTTTAAATAAAGAATACAATAATAAATAAGGAGTGTTTATGCACGACACAACAAAAACGACAAGAACCGGAATGAATCCGATTATTATAATGATGTTAATCGTTATAATCACCATGGTATTGACCTTTGTATTACCGTCAGGAGAATACCAACGTAAAGATAAGCTTGTCATACCGAATAGCTATCAGGTAATTGATAAACCTATATCTGTGGCAAATTTTATTAGTGCTTCGCTTACGGAAAAAGGAAAAGGACAGGCTGCTCCTGTTGGCATTGCGGATACCCTACAATCCGTACCGGAAGGAATTGCAAAGCAAAGTGGTTTGATTTTTATGGTGCTGTTTATTGGTGGAATGTTCGGTATTCTTAATAAAACAGGTGCAATAGAAGCAGGATTAGAACGTACACTGGTACTTACTCGAGGAAATATTTATTTGTTGATTCCTGTTATTATGGTGATTTTTTCTGCCGGTAGTACCTTTATGGGGCTTGCAAAAGAGTATTTATTAGTGATACCCATGGTGATTGCACTGACCGGTCGTTATTGGGTTTAGCAATTGTCACCATTGCTGTAAAAGTAGGATATTTAGCCTCAATTACTAACCCTTATGCACTTTCCGTTGCACAACCATTACTGGGTTTGCCGGTATTTAGCGGACTTAGCTTGCGTATAGTCACTTATTTTGTAATGATAGCGTTAGGTATTGTATTTGTATTATGGAAAGCAAAACAGGAACGTTTACAAAATCATTTTCAACTATCCAATAAAATCCTGTTTGACAGCAAACCGCTATCTAAAAGACAAGCAGCAATGTTGACAGTATTAATTATTGGTGTCGTATTTATGGTATATGCCTCCAATCAATGGCATTGGAAAACCAGTGCATTGTCTGCATACTATTTATTTTTAAGTATGGTTTTTGTTGCAATAGCCGGCATGAGACCAACTGACGCAGCAGATGCTTTTGTCAGTGGTATGAAAAAAGTGATGATTGCAGCAATTCTTATCGGATTGGCAACCGCAGTAGAAATTGTGTTAAGTAAAGGTAAAATTTTAGATACGGTTATTCATTATCTTGTTGATTTTATCGGTTCAAAAGGTTCCTATATTTCAGCATACAGCATTTTCTTTTCTCAATTATTACTTGATATTGCTATACCCTCTACATCAGGTCAGGCGGCAGTAGCCATGCCGATTATGGGGTCGGTAGGCTTACTATCAGGCGTTTCGTCACAAACGACCGTGCTTGCTTTTTTAATGGGGAACGGCTTAACTAACATAATTACTCCAACATCCAGCGGCTTATTAATTTTTTTAGCAACCGCTCAAGTAAGTTGGACTCAATGGGCTAAATTTGTATGGCCGCTCATTATTATATTAGCAATAGTGGCAATCGCTTTATTGAGCGTTGCTGTTTATATCGGTTATTAATGAATAAATGCCGGGAAAATTGATAACTTATTTTAATCATTAAGTAAGAGAACCTTTTTATGAATACTTTTAAACTATTTGAAAATGTAATGATTAAAATGCGGGATGGAGTGCATCTTGCAACAGATATTTATTTACCTAATTATCTTCGACAAACGAGTTTTCCTGTTGTCATTGAACGAACCCCCTATAATAAATCGGCACATTCCCGTTCGGAAATTGATTTAAGCGGACATAAAATCAGCCGACAAGAGATGGCAGAAGTTTTTACTCAACATGGATTTGCACTTATTTTTCAAGATTGTCGTGGTCGCTATTTATCAGAAGGGGAATTCATCAAATATGTAAATGAAGGGCAAGATGGTTTTGATACCTATCAATGGATAATGCAACAACCTTGGTGTAATGGGCGTATCGGGAGCATGGGGCTATCTTACGCCGCACATACCCAACTGGCTGCCGCTTGCCTCAATCCTAACGGATTGAAAACAATGGTTCTTGATTCCGGTGGGTTTGCTAATGCCTATCTTAAAATGGTTTGAACAACATCTTAAATCCTCTGAGCGACCAATATCTCATCATCAAGTTTCTTTTTTTATGATGGGCGGTGGATCGGGCAGAAAAAATAAGCAAGGAAAAATGCAACATGGTGGAGAATGGATCCACAGTACAGAATATCCGCTTCCAGGTACTACCATACAAAAATGGTATTTACAAAAAGACATGTACTTACGCCAACATTTTTCTGAATCTGCAGTGCATAAGTTTCAATCAGATCCCAATAATCCGGTACCCACTATTGGAGGAGCTATTACCTCAGGTAAACCGGTTTTTGTCGGAGGGGCGTTTGATCAACGGGAATTACCTGATTTTTTTGGATCTGAACAAAATAATATGCCATTAGCAGCTCGTCATGATATTTTAGTTTATCAAACGGAGCTTCTGGAAGAAGATATCTGCCTTGCCGGGGAAGTTAAAATCAAATTGTTTATTGCCAGTGATGTTCCTGATACCGACTTTACTGCAAAATTGATTGATGTTTATCCGCCAAATGAAGACTATCCGCAAGGTTATGCAATGAATATTACGGATGGGATTATTAGAACTCGTTATAGAAAATCATGGAGTAAACCTGAGTTTCTTCAGCAAGGCGAAATAGTCGAAGTCATAATACGCCCATTTGAAAGTTGCAACGTGTTCAAAAAAGGGCATAGATTACGTTTAGATATAGCAGGAAGTAATTTTCCACATTTTGATTGCAATCCAAACAGCGGTGAAGATGAAGGGTATGCATCAGTTAAAAATATTGCAACAAATCAAATATACGTAGGGGATAAATACCCATCAGTATTAGAAATACAAGTTATTCATCCACAAAACATAAGGAGCTAAACATGGCATTAGGTTGGTATGAACTCAAATTGGCAAAAGACGGTCAATTTATGTTTAATTTAAAAGCGGCGAACAGCCAAACGATTTTGACCAGCGAACGTTATAAAACGCGTGCGGCAGCTGAAAACGGTATTGCTTCCGTGCAAAAAAAATGGCGGTGATGAGCAAAATTTTGAATATAAAACGACTTCTGATGGTCAACCGTATTTTATTTTGAAAGCGAAAAATCATCAAGAAATCGGACGTAGCGAATATTATTCCTCCAACACAGCAGCACAAAATGGCGTAAAATCCGTGATTAACAATGCGGCAACAACGGTAATTAAAGATAAAACTGCGGAATAATTCACCGCACTTTTTACCGTTTTTTGAGTTTTATCAAGGCAATTTGTAAAAATTGCCTTTTTTATCTCTCCTTATTTTTTGATAAATAATATTTTCATTGACATAAATTTACGCAAATAGTACAAATGCTTAACAATTATAACAAGGGAGAAATATATGCTCACTATCCATTCTACCAGCGAACAGTCTTTACTTTGTTTATTGCCACCTCCCGCCGAACTGCTTAACCAACAATACCTTTGGTTATTCGCACAAAAAGTGAAATCATTAGTATACGTTATCGAATCTGTGGTAGGGATGAATAATGTTACGTTATTTCATGATATGAATGTAGATATAACGGACTTGATTTATGAAATTCAGAAAATTTGGCTGGATGTACAATCGGAGCAAATTGAGTATCACGGACGTCTAGTGGATATTCCGGTACATTATGGAGGTGAACTGGGAGAAGACTTGTATGATGTAGCCGAGTTTCATCATACTACTGCAAAAGAGATTATTCGGCGTCACACAGCGCCTATTTATACGGTCTTTATGATGGGTTTTCAACCCGGCTTTCCTTACTTGGGTGGTTTACCGGAGAATTTGCATACGCCACGTAAGAAGACTCCAAGAACAAAAGTGCCGGCCGGTGCTGTAGGAATCGGTGGAAGTCAAACCGGAATTTATCCATTTACATCTCCCGGTGGTTGGCAATTGTTGGGAAAAACCGATATAGCGCTTTTTGATATTAGTCAACCTTCACCGGTATTGCTTAAAGCTGGAGATCAGGTGCGCTTTGTTGCGGAGAGTATCAGATTATGATTTACATTAAACAATTACAAGGTATCGCACATGTTCAAGATCTCGGACGTTTGGGATTAAGAGAGTTTGGTATAGGACGATCCGGGGCAATGGATCCGTTAGCATTAAGTGCGGGAAATCTATTATTGGAAAATGATGAAAATACACCAGCTATTGAAATTGCTTTGGGGAGAATTACGGTAACTTTTGACTGTGATACTCCCTTTTGTTTAACCGGAGCTTTATGTGAGGCTGAATTAGACGACGAACCAATTTTTTCTTATTGGCGTTATACGGCAAGAGCACGTCAAACATTAACTTTAAAGCGTCTGGTAAGAGGTAATTATGCTTATCTTTGTGTCGCCGGGGGATTTATTGTTCCACGGGTATTAAATTCAGCCAGCACAGATTTGAAAGCCGGTTTTGGTGGATTTCATGGGCGTTTACTGAAAGCAGGAGATAGCATCGGAGTAGCTATTAGGGATAAATATTTAAGTCATATCGGCATTAAACCGATTTCTTTTACTAATCAAATTCGTGCAATAGCTTCTTCAGAATATGGCGCATTTACAGAAGAAAGTCAAAATGCATTTTGGCAACAGAAATGGGTATTACAGCGTAATAGCAGTCGCATGGGATACCGATTTTCCGGTGAGACAATACTGGAATTGAAACAGCCTTTAGAAATGCTCTCTTATGCAGCACCAATTGGAACGGTACAAGTTCCACCGGAAGGACAGCCTATTGTGCTCATGTCAGATGCACAAACGACCGGTGGCTATCCTAAAATTGCTTGTGTTATTCAGGCGGATCTCGGTCGAATAGCCCAAGTGCTATTTGGCAGTGGTATTCATTTTGAACAAGTTAGCCGTGAACAAGCGATTGAATTGTATCAAAAAACGCAAAACTATTTATCTACCATTAAGGAGCAAATCTATGAAGCATGTTGATTTAAATGTTGATTTAGCAGAAGGTTGTGAGAATGATGAAATGCTGCTACGTTTAGTCAGTTCTACCAATATAGCTTGTGGTTTACATGCGGGCGATTATAACGAAATGCGTAAGGCGATTAAATGGGCTAAGGAGAATGGTATTCGTGTTGGTGCTCATCCGGGGTTTCCCGATCGAGAAAATTTTGGGCGAACAAATATGCAATTAACCGACGAAGAGTTAGTTGCTTGTTTATTGTATCAATTAGGGGCAATTAAAGCGTTATGTGAATCGGAAAATATTCCTTTAAGTTATGTCAAACCTCATGGAGCTTTATACAATCAAGCAGCAAAAGATCCCGCATTAGCACATTTAATTGCGCATACGATAAAGCAATTCGATCCGACGTTAGCATTAATGGGATTGTCAGGTAGTCTCATGTTGAATGTTGCTCAAGCAGAAGGTTTAAATATTATTTCGGAAGTTTTTGCTGATCGCCATTATTTAGCAGATGGTTCTCTTGTTCCTCGTAGTCGAGATGATGCATTGGTTGAAAATGATGAAGAAGCTATTCATCAGGTATTGCAAATGATTTTATCGGGAACGGTTTCCAGTGTGGATGGGGTGGACGTTGCAATTAAAGCAGATAGCATTTGTATTCATGGTGACGGCATTCATGCGATTGAATTTGCTAAAAAAATTCGTGTAGCTTTGGCAGAAAAACAAGTCAATATTCGTGCATAATTTAGCGATTTAACTTAAAAAGTCTAAGAAAGTGATCAGTTATGAATTGATTATGATTTATTACAATAGCAGGTAAATTTATGGCAAACAGCAATCGTAATGCACTACTTGGTGCGGCATTTTTAATGGCAACTTCGGCTATTGGTCCCGGGTTTCTCACTCAAACAGCGACGTTTACACAATCTCTCTTAGCGAGTTTTGGATTTGTTATTTTGCTGTCCATTTTATTGGATATAGGCGTTCAGTTAAATATTTGGCGTATTATTGCCGTATCCAAAAAGAAAGCTCAAGATATTGCTAATGAAGTATTGCCGGGAGCAGGTTATTTTTTGGCTGTGTTGATTGTGATGGGCGGACTGGCATTTAATATTGGTAATATCGGAGGTGCAGGTTTAGGATTAAATATTCTTACTGGGATGCCGGTAGAGGTTGGCGCTATTGTCAGTGGTATCATTGCGGTTGGTATTTTTTTATCCAAAGAGGTTGGTAAGGTGATGGATCGTTTTGCGCAATTAATGGG
Source organism: Actinobacillus seminis (assembly GCF_002263215.1). Taxonomy (GTDB): domain Bacteria; phylum Pseudomonadota; class Gammaproteobacteria; order Enterobacterales; family Pasteurellaceae; genus Actinobacillus_B; species Actinobacillus_B seminis. The sequence goes on along the minus strand of NZ_NLFK01000003.1, from coordinate 136,494 downwards.
CTTTATCATGATTGCGTTGATGATCTATGTTACTGTAAAAGCGGTACCTCCGGTAGGGGAAGCGGTTTATCGCACTTTTGTGCCGGAAAAATTAGATGTGATTGCGATTGTTACCTTGGTAGGCGGAACGGTCGGTGGTTATATTACTTTTGCTGGCGCACATCGTTTGTTGGATGCAGGGATTAAAGGAGAAGAATCATTAAAAGAAGTAAGTAAAAGTTCTGTCTCTGCAATTTTGATTGCCTCTATTATGCGAGTTGTTCTTTTTTTAGCCGTATTGGGTGTTATTTCTCAAGGAGTGACCTTAGATCCAAAAAATCCGGCGTCTACACCATTTTATCATGTGGCGGGGAATATCGGATTAATTATTTTCGGTATTATCATGTGGGCAGCATCCATCACTTCTGTTATTGGTGCAGCCTATACATCAGTTTCTTTTTTAACCGGTTTTTCAGATAAAATCGACCATCACAAAAATTACTGGATTATTGCTTTTATCGTGATTTCTACTGCTGTACTTGCTACAGTAGGTAGTCCTGCTAAGGTATTAGTCTTTGTGGGAACGTTAAATGGATTAATTTTACCTATTTCTTTAGGTTTAATTTTATTAGCCTCTCGTAAAACGAAAATTATCGGAGATTACAAACATCCTGTCTGGATGAGCGTAGTCGGTATGTTTGTTGTAGTTGCCATGGCGGCACTTAGCGGAATGACACTATATCGTTATATTATGGGGTGAATTGGTTAACGACACAAAATAAAGATTAAAGGTAGGTATTATCCTACCTTTCTATTACTCCCTAATTTCATTAAAGGCTTCCACCGTATTAAAGTGTTTATGGGGGCGGAATTTGATTTTTTGTGGCGTGAAATTCAGCGGGTAGGTTCTTTTTTTTGCGATAATTGCCACAAGCGAACCGAAATAAGGTACTTCGTTAGCAAGTGCTAGGCGTTGGGTAGCAAGAATTTCAAAATTCAGCAACTCTAGCCAATCGATAACGCGCCAAGCACAAAAATGGCGAAACGGGAGCGGTGCTTGTCCGTTGAGATTGAGGTGGCGTTTTATGCCTAATCGGCTGAACGGATTGAACAAGGATAGAAAGAGATAACCGTCGTTGCACAGTACTCTTGTTGTTTCGCGCAGAATTTGATGAGGATCTTGACTAAAATTCAAGGTATTCGCCATAATACACATATCAATGGATTTTTCTACAAAAGGCAACTCCGATAAACGACTTTGTACTACGGAAGTATTTTCTTGTGATGAAAGTGCGATCAAATTTTGCGTAATTTTGGGCGCAATGATGATATGGTGACGCTGGGGTAAATGACAGTGGATTTCGCCACTTAATCCACCCAATTTCAACCATTGATAACCTAATACATTAGGAGACCAGGTTGCAAAATATTGATTGATAACCTCTTGATATTGTGTGCCGCTTTGCAACTGTTGCCAGCTGCTCGGCAGTTCAAATGAGGTTGATAATTTTGCATTCCATTTCATATTTACCTCGAGGATCGTAGTATGTTAGTTCCAATTCCTGCACTTAATGATAACTATATTTGGCTTTATAGACGAGAAAATTTACCGGTAATTGTGGTTGATGTGGCGGAAGCTGACGTATTATTACGTTATTTTATGCAGCATCAGTTAGTGCCGGAAGCGGTATTGATCACGCATTATCACAGCGATCATACCGCCGGTATTGCTGAATTTACTCGCCATTTTCCGCAGGTGTCGGTGTATGGGCCGGCAGAAGCGCAAGACCATGGCGTGACACATATTGTGGAAAGTGGGCAAATTACGACGCCACATTATCAAATTCAAATTTTACCGACGGGAGGGCATACTGCCGGGCATTTGAGTTTTGTAGTGGATGGGCATTTATTTTGTGGTGATACCTTATTTTCTGCCGGCTGTGGTCGGGTTTTTACTGGCGATTATGAGCAAATGTATCAATCTTTGCAGCGCTTAAAACAATTGCCGGAAAGTACCCTTGTTTGTGCAGCGCATGAATATACCTTGAGTAATTTGGCGTTTGCGTTGACAGTGATGGAGGATAAAAGTGCGGTGGAAAATCAGCTTAAATTGGTGCAAATGTTGCGGACGAAAAATCAGCCAAGTTTGCCGACAACCTTAGGATTGGAGATGCAAATTAACCCATTTTTGGCAGCTCAAGATGCAGCACAGTTTGTGGCATGGCGAAAAGCGAAAGATAATTTTTAAAGATTGACGAATGATTGCTAACGTGTCAGTTAAATTTGCTCAATGGACTACAATTGGATTAGAATAACGTATCTTTATTTGTTTTATTTTTTCTTGTGGGAACAACCGCTTAAAAGTGCGGTTGATTTACAAATCGTTTATGGCAATTTTAGCATTAGGTATTAATCACAAAACCGCGACTATTGCAGTGCGTGAAAAAGTCTCCTTTTCCGACGATAAGCGGCTTTTGGCGTTGCAGCAACTGACGCAATTCGCATTAGCAGACAGCGCAGTGATTCTATCGACGTGCAACCGAACCGAAGTATATTTCCATAATCGCACTGTATCGCCATCGCAGGAGCAAGATTGGCTGAATCGTTGTATTTCATGGTTTGCCAATATTCATCAACTTAATGCAAATGAGCTAACTGATTGTTTGTATAGCGAATATAATCAAGATGCCACTCATCATTTGATGCGAGTCGCTTGCGGATTGGATTCGTTAATTTTAGGTGAACCGCAAATTCTTGGGCAGGTGAAACAAGCCTATCAAGTGAGCGAGCAATACTACCAACATACTATGTCAAGCGAATTTTCGCGCTTATTTCAGAAAACTTTTTCAGCAGCGAAACGGGTACGCAGTGAGACGCAGATTGGAGAAAGTGCTGTATCGGTTGCTTATGCTGCTTGTAGTTTAGCTCGACAAATTTTTGAAAAATTAAGTAATTTAAATATTTTGCTGGTGGGAGCCGGGGAGACGATTGAGTTAGTCAGTCGCCATTTATTACGCCATGGGGTTAAACAATTGACGATAGCTAATCGTACCTTAAGCCGCGCACAAGCTTTGGTTGAAAAGCTGGAAAGCCCGCAATTCATTGATGTACTGCCTTTGGAGAATTTACAAGGTGCGCTGAATCAAGCGGATATTGTGATAACCTCTACGGGCAGCCCAAATGTGTTGATTGATTATGGCATGGTGAAACAGGCGCAAAAACAGCGCAAAAATAAACCCATGTTGATTGTGGATATTGCGGTGCCGCGTGATGTGGATGAAAATGCCGGAAAACTGGAAAGCGTTTATCATTATACGGTGGATGATTTGCAGCATATTATCCGGCATAATCTCAACCAACGAGAACAAGCCTCGAAACAGGCACAAGCCATTATTGCACAAGAAAATGAAGACTTTTTTGAATGGTTGAAAGTGCGCCAATCTTCCGATTTAATTCGTACTTATCGTGAAAGTGCGGAACAAATTCGTCAAGATTTATTAGAAAAAGCGTTACAGTCCTTGCAACAAGGAGAAAATGCGTCGCAGGTGTTGCAGGAATTGAGTCGGAAATTAACCAATAAATTATTACATCAGCCAACACAAGTCATCCAAAAAATGGTAAAAAGCGGTAATTCGCAAGGGCTACAAATTTTTTCCGAAAGTATTAATAAGGATGTTAAATCTTAATTTAAGTGAAAAGGCGTGTGTGAAAAATGGCGGAGTAAATTCCGCCATTTTTTATAATACAATCATTTTATTTTAGGATAAAGAAAGAACAAAGTCTATTTTGTAGGCTTTGTTCTATAACGGATAAAATTAAATTTCAAAATCCGATAAGGATTTACCGGAATCTAACGCTTGCTGAATAAAACGTGGAGTTCTGCCTTGACCTGTCTAGGTTTTAGTTTTGCCATCTATATCTACATATTGATATTTCGCGGGACGAGGATCTCTTTTTTACGTAGGTTAGAGGTTTTGGACGAGAGAATTTCTGTTAATTCGTCGACAGTAATTCCATCTTGTGCTAATAATTCTTTATATTTTTCAATTCGAGCTTGGCGTTCTTGTTCTTTACGCTCAATTTCTTGTACTTCCACTCTTTTTTCTTCAACAACAGTTTGTACTTTTTGTAAAATCGTTTCCAGTTCGCTAAGGCTTAGTCCGCGTGAAAGCACTCTTAAATTGCGAATATTATTTAGGGTTTTCAAAATTTCAGTCATTTTAATATCCTTTTATATTATGGGTAGAAGGGATGTATTTAAATAATGTTCTAATAATAACCAAAATATAATAGAGCGTAAATGGTATTTTGTGGGAAATTTTAATATTTTTCCATTGATGCTATTTTATTTTTCTATTTTGTGTAAAAGTGATTGGCATTTTAGGTATCTTATTGTAATCTTGCATGACATCCTACATACGTAGAGGTTGCAGCTATTATAAGTAGTTTTTCTGAGTGGATAACGATGAGGAAAAAGGAAAGGAATAGTTGCCGAAATCAGTTAAAAGTCATTTTAATTGGTTGGGGGCGTGTTCGAAAGAAACGTCACTGTCATAGTTTTGAGTTACTATGGAGCGCTACTGGTTAGGTTGGGTTAAATAATGCCTGCCTTTTTTATTTTAATATTTAAAATAGTTATGTCAGTGGTTCTCCCTTAAATTTGAGGAAGAACGTATAATGAATCTTGTAGATTATTCCATTTCTGTTTGGTCAGTTGTCCCGCCGTTGCTGGCTTTATTGTTAGCAATCGTGACTCGCAAAGTGATTTTAGCGTTAAGTATCGGTATTATTATCGGTGCTTTTATGTTAGCGGATTTCAATATTATAGGAAGTTTTCGTTATTTATTTAATAATGTTGTTTCGTTATTTTATAGCGGTGAAGAGGGGGTAAATTTTGGTGCAGTTAATATTCTGTTATTTTTATTACTATTGGGAATTTTAACTGTACTTTTAACGGTTTCCGGAAGTAATCGTGCTTTTGCTGAGTGGGCACAGCAACGAATTAAGGGGCGCCGCGGTGCAAAATTAATGGCAGCGTCATTAGTTTTTATTACTTTTATTGATGACTATTTTCATAGTCTCGCAGTAGGTGCGATTGCCCGTCCGGTAACAGATAAATTTAACGTTTCCCGTGCAAAACTCGCCTATATTTTAGATTCAACCGCTGCGCCAATGTGCGTTTTGATGCCGGTATCCAGTTGGGGCGCGTATATTATCACCTTAATTTCAGGTTTATTGGCTTCTTATGCCATGACGGAATATTCGCCAATCGGTGCTTTTATGGCAATGAGTGCAATGAATTTTTATGCGATTTTTTCTATTGTTATGGTGTTTTTTGTGGCTTATTTTTCTTTCGATCTGGGATCGATGGCAAGACATGAGCGATTAGCATTGGAACATGAAGAACAGGAGGAAATACAATCCGGTAATCATGGGCATGTAAGAAATTTGATTTTGCCTATTCTTGCCTTAATTATTGCAACTGTTGCGATGATGTTATATACCGGTAGTCAAGCATTGTCTGAACAGGGACAAGCCTTTTCTGTGTTAGGGGCATTCGAAAATACTACCGTGGGCATTTCTTTAGTCGTAGGCGGTTCGTTAGCCGTATTGACAGTAAGCCTATGTATTTTATGGGATCGCCAAGTAAGCTTGAAAGAATACGGATTATCCTGGCTGGTCGGAATGAAATCTATGTCCGGAGCAATTTTAATTTTATGTTTTGCGTGGACAATCAATAATGTCGTCGGTGATATGAAAACCGGTACCTATTTATCCGGCTTAGTTTCTGATAGTTTACCGATAGCTGTATTGCCGGCGTTGTTATTTATTCTTGGCGCAGTGATGGCATTTTCGACAGGAACCAGCTGGGGGACGTTCGGCATTATGCTCCCTATCGCGGCAGCTATTGCAGCACATTCTGCTCCGGAATTAATGTTACCTTGTTTATCTGCGGTTATGGCAGGAGCGGTGTGTGGTGATCATTGTTCTCCCGTATCCGATACCACGATTTTGTCTTCGACCGGGGCAAAATGTAACCATATGGATCACGTAACAACGCAATTGCCTTACTCTTTAACTGTGGCTGTTGCAACCATTATCGGCTATTTGGTTGTTGGTTTCACTCAATCCGGTTTGTTGGGTTTTATTGCTACTGCGATTTCTCTTACGCTACTCGTTTTAATGTTTAAAAAGCGTTAATTGTGATCCCGTTCAAAATATTTAAATAAAAATTAAATACTGCTTATTTTATAAAATGCGACATAAAGTTGCATTTTTTTGTATTTTAATTTGATTATCTTTATAAAATATCGAAAATATTTTATTTTTAGATTTTTGTTCTTTTATGTTTTGTTTTTTATCTTGGTTTTGATAAAAATAGTGATAGACAAATAATTTTGATTTAGATAAAAATAACAAGCTGAAAACAGAAATAGGTCAATGCATGAGAGCAGGTAAAAGAGCGGTGGATTTGTGAGGTGAAAATGAAAAAACTATCAGGTGCAGAAATGGTTGTACAATCTTTACGCGATCAAGGTGTGAAGTTTGTATTTGGTTATCCCGGCGGTTCCGTGTTGGACATTTATGATGCCATTCATACCTTGGGCGGTATTGAGCATATTCTTGTTAGACACGAACAAGCGGCGGTTCATATGGCAGACGGTTATGCGCGTGCGACCGGGGAAGTCGGAGTGGTGCTGGTCACATCCGGACCGGGGGCAACCAATGCGATTACCGGCATTGCGACGGCCTATATGGATTCGATTCCGTTGGTGGTTTTTTCCGGGCAAGTAATGTCAAGTTTAATTGGTCGCGATGCGTTTCAAGAATGTGATATGGTGGGAATTTCCCGTCCTGTGGTAAAACACAGTTTCTTAGTGAAAAATGCGGAAGAACTGCCGGAGATTATCAAAAAAGCCTTTTATATTGCATCAACGGGGCGTCCGGGACCGGTAGTGATTGACTTGCCGAAAGATGTGGTCAATCCGGCGAATAAATATCCTTATACCTATCCTAAGGATATTACCATGCGTTCTTACAACCCGACAACACAAGGGCATAAAGGACAGATTAAGAAAGCATTAAAAGCCTTATTAGTGGCGAAAAAACCGATTTTATTTGTTGGCGGAGGTGCGATTAATGCCAATTGTAGCCGGCAACTGATTCAATTGGCGCAACAATTGCATTTTCCGGTAACGTCTTCTTTAATGGGATTGGGCGCTTATCCGAGTACGGACAAACAATTCTTGGGGATGTTAGGGATGCACGGAACCTACGAAGCGAATAATGCAATGCATGAAAGCGATTTGATTTTAGGGATCGGCGTGCGTTTTGATGACCGGACGACCAATAATTTAGCCAAATATTGTCCAAATGCGAAAGTAGTTCATATTGATGTGGATCCGACATCAATTTCCAAAAATGTTCCGGCAGCAATTCCGATTGTCGGTAGCGCGGAAAATGTGCTAAATGAGTTCCTTTCATTATTAGATGGCGAGGATTTATCCAAAGCACAATCTTCTTTAGAGGAATGGTGGCAACAAATCGAACAATGGCGGGCGGTGAAATGTTTAGAATTTGATCGCAACAGCCAAGAAATTAAACCGCAGCACGTCATTGAAACCATTTACCGTTTGACGAAAGGAAATGCTTATGTGGCGTCTGATGTGGGGCAGCACCAAATGTTCGCCGCCTTACATTATCCGTTTGATAAACCTCGTCGTTGGATTAATTCCGGCGGGCTTGGTACCATGGGATTTGGTCTTCCGGCGGCGTTGGGTGTGAAATTAGCGCATCCGGATGCAACGGTTGTCTGTGTGACAGGGGATGGCAGTATTCAAATGAATATTCAAGAATTATCCACCGCACAACAATATGGCATTCCGGTGGTGATCGTTAGCCTCAATAACCGTTTCTTGGGCATGGTAAAACAATGGCAGGATTTGATTTATTCCGGTCGTCACTCGCAATCTTATATGAATTCGTTGCCGAATTTTGTCAAAATTGCCGAAGCCTATGGACATATTGGGATCCAAATTGACAGCTTAGCCGAATTAGAGGAAAAACTCACGAAAGCCTTTAGTATCAAAGACAAATTGGTATTTGTGGATATTAAAGTGGATGAAACCGAGCACGTCTATCCAATGCAAGTACGTGGCGGAGCAATGAATGAGATGATTTTAACTAAACCGGAGAAGGCATAATGCGTAGAATTTTATCAGTATTATTAGAAAATGAATCAGGAGCATTATCTCGCGTTGTGGGCTTATTTTCTCAACGGGCATTCAATATCGAAAGTTTGACTGTTGCGCCGACAGATGATCCGACCTTGTCGCGTATGACTATTGAAGCCTATGGCGATGAGCAAGTGCTGGAGCAAATTGAAAAGCAATTACATAAATTAGTTGATGTATTTAAAGTGATCAATTTAAGCGATTGCGAACACGTCGAGCGTGAAGTGATGTTGGTGAAAGTAAAAGCACAAGGTAATTCGCGTGATGAATTAAAACGCTTAACTGAAATTTTCCGTGGACAAATTGTGGATGTCACTACCAAATCTTATACCATCCAATTAGTCGGTACCAACGACAAATTAGATGCATTTGTGGCAGCGATCAAACAAGAAAGCCAATTAATCGAAATTGTTCGTTCCGGTTTGATTAGCCTTTCTCGTGGTGAGAAAAATTGTCTATAATGAATTGATAATAAACGAAAAGTGCGGTTAAAAAATGAAAGATTTTAACCGCACTTTTTATTTGTAATGAAAATTAAACGATCATTTTTCGTTTTCTTGCAGCGTATGATCTTGTGGCACTTCTTCTTGACAATGCGGGCAGGTCATCAAATGTTTTTGATTGTTATGCACGATAAAATGCCCCATTTTTTTCGCTTTAGTGTCGAGATATTCGGTGTTGTAACGATTCTCGCCAACGTTAAGCGGAACGCGTTCTACCACATTAATCCCGGCACGTTTCATGGTTTCAATTTTTTCCGGGTTATTGGTCAGCAAGCGGACTTTTTCCACGCCCAATAACTCAAAAATATCGGCACACACATCGAAATTGCGTTCGTCAGCGGCAAAGCCGAGGGCTAAATTGGCTTCAATGGTGTCCATGCCTTGATCTTGCAATGAATAGGCACGAATTTTGTTAATTAAGCCAATGCCGCGCCCTTCTGCACGGTGATAAATCAATATGCCGCGACCCTCTTCGCTGATTTGGCGCAGGGCAGTGGCAAGCTGGAAGCCGCAATCGCATTTTAGACTGTGCAACGCATCGCCGGTTAAACATTCCGAATGAATGCGGGCTAACACGGGGGAGTCTTTATCGCTAATATCTCCCATCACTAATGCGACATGTTCTTTTTGGCTATCAGGGAATTCAAAACCGACAATACGAAAAATACCAAATTCTGTCGGAAGCTTGGCTTGAGTAACTAATTGAATTTTTGCCATAATTAAATCCTTAATTTATTTTGTTCTATTAGTGATAGAATGTACTTTCCTGTACTAAATTACCACGCAATATGGTTATAAATATGTTAAAACGTTTGTCATTATATACCTTGTTGCTTTGTTTTGTACCACTTTTTACTTTGATTTTCTGCCGGTATTGGCAACTGGGTAACGGATTGGGCACTTTTGAGCATTTCTTAGGTGGGTTCAAAGAAACCGGCAGCGTTCCCTATGCCTTTATTTCCGGTATTATTTTAACATTATCTTATTTTTTGCGATCCGTGTTGGCCAAATGAGGGGGGGATGGTGCCCGTTTTTTGTCAAAAGACGATCCGGCGCAAAGCATTAGCCGAAAAGTGCGGTTAAAATTAAAGAGCTTTTTTAACTGATGTAGTTTATTTAAGAGGTGATTTTATGTTGTATGGTGTTGATATTGGCGGAACTAAAATTGAGTTGGCGGTGTTTAACGACAAGCTCGAAAAACAGTATTCCGAACGTGTTCCGACGCCGAAAGAGGATTACGAAGAATGGCTGAATACGATTGTAAATTTAGTCAAAAAAGCGGATGAAAAATTTGTGTGTCAAGGTTCTGTCGGGTTGGGATTACCCGGTTTTGTGGATCCGGAAAGCGGCATTGCCGAAATCACGAATATTCGTGCCGCTGATAACAAAACAATTTTGCGGGATTTATCTGCGCGTTTAGGACGCGAAGTGCGGGCGGAAAATGACGCCAATTGTATGGTGTTATCGGAAGCATGGGCGGAGGAAAATCAGCAATATACCAGCGTAGTCGGTTTCATTTTAGGTACCGGTTTTGGCGGCGGCTTGGTGATTAACGGTAAAGTGCATTCCGGTCAATCCGGCATGGCGGGCGAAGTGGGACATATGCAACTGAATTATCATGCCTTAAAATTACTCGGTTGGGATAAGGCGCCGATTTATGAATGCGGGTGTGGAAATCGTGCTTGTTTGGATAATTATTTATCCGGTCGCGGATTTGAAATGTTGTATCGCGATTTACAAGGGCAGTCGCTATCGGCAAAAGAAATTATTGAGCGCTTTTATGCCGGTGAACAAAGTGCGGTCAAATTTGTCGAACTTTTTATTGAATTAGCCGCGATCAGTATCGGCAATTTGGTGACGATTTTCGATCCGAATTTGATCGTGTTAGCCGGTGGGTTATCGAATTTTGACTATTTGTATGACGCTTTGCCGAAAGCCTTACCGCGGCACATTATGCGTAGCGCTAAAATGCCGGTGATTAAAAAAGCCAAATATGGCGATTCGAGCGGCGTACGCGGCGCGGCAGCGTTATTTTTATCGCGTGCATAAATTGATTTTGTCGCTTAAAGTGCGGTGGAAAATATAAGCTTTTTTCACCGCACTTTTTGACAATATTGAATAAATAAATCGAGTTCAGCAGAAATATGTTTATTGCGGTGCCGGATTTGCCATAATTGTCGCGTGAGCGTTTTACCTTGCAAAGAGAGATAACGAATTTTTCCCAAGCGAAAAGCATCATTTAACACGAGTTTGGACAAGCAACCAATGCCGAAATCGTGGATCACTGCTTGGCGGATGGCTTCCGAATGACTAAGTTGCAAGACGGCAGGTTGAGATAAATGAGATAAAATCAGATGTTCAACGGTTTCTCTCGTGCCGGAGCCTTTTTCTCTTAATACCAGTGGCAATTGGTTTAATTGCGCCGGCGTCAACTCATGGGTCTTTTGATTCAGCCAGCGACTTTGTGTGGCGACAAATAAGGTCAATTCATCTTCTAGCCATTTTTCTGCTACCAATTCTTCCAGTTGATTTTCGCCTTCGATAAATCCCCAATCATAATCAAAATGTTTTACGCCTTCGCAAATTTCTTTGGTGTTATGTACGTGTAATTCAATTTCAATTTGTGGATAGTGTTGAGTAAATGCGGAAATTTGTTGCGGTAATAAATAATTGCCAATGGTGGTACTGGCACCGATAATAAGTTTGCTCACGCCTTTGGAAAAATTATCTTCAATATCATAAATTTGTTTCAAAATTGAGCACGCTTGCGGATAGAGTTTTTTTGCTGTCGCATTGCGTACCAGTTTTTTTCCGTCACGTTCAAATAAAGGATGATTTAGGCTGTGTTCTAAGGTGTTTAAGGCATTACTCACCGCCGATTGGGATAACGCTAATTCTTCGCTTGCCAATGTGGTTGAACCCAGCCGATAAATGCTACAAAAAATTCGCAGCTGTTTTAATGTAATTTTCATCTCGCTTCCTTAGCTAAAAAATCGATTGATTATAGCAATATTATTTGTTTTACTCATAAATTATTTTTACGTAGTCTATGCTTTAGCATTAAAGGGGAAAAATATGAAAAAGATAATCGGTTTAACCATTGTTATTTTGGTAACGCTTTTTGCCAAAATGTTGTCATTAAGTGAGTTGGTGTTGCATTGGCAGCTTAGCGCATTGACTATCGCTATTTTATTGGGATTGGTGATAGGCAATACCTTATATCCCAAGCTGGCGCCGCTGGCTGATGAAGGGGTTGCCTTTGCCAAAGGGAAATTGTTGCGCTTAGGAATTGTTTTGTATGGATTTAATATCACATTTCAAGATATTGCGTTAGTGGGTGGTAATGCGATTATGACAGATGCCATCATGCTGATCAGTACCTGTTGCATCACCTGTTTTTTGGGCATTTATCTGTTAAAGATGGATAAACATACGGTGTATTTGACCGCGACCGGATGCAGTATTTGCGGTGCTGCGGCGATTTTAGCGGCGGAACCGGTAGTGAAAGCCGATTCGCATAAAGTCTCCGTTGCCATTGCTTTGGTAGTGATTTTCGGGACGATCGCCATGTTTTTGTATCCGATGATTTATCGCTATATTGATGGATTGTCAGCGGGGCAATTTGGGATTTATATCGGCTCCAGTGTGCATGAAGTCGCGCAAGTTTATACCGCAGGCAAAAATATCAGCGCACAAGTGGCGGATATTTCGGTGATCACGAAAATGTTGCGTGTGATGATGTTGGCACCATTTTTGATTTTGTTGTCATTTTATTTACACAAGAGTCAAAATACGAGCGAAGCGGAAACCGCTACGAAATTTAATATGCCTTGGTTTGCCTTATATTTTATCTTACTTACGGTATTTAATTCGTTTCATCTAATTCCGCAGGAGGTAGTGCAATGGTTATTACAAATAGACAGTATTTTATTGATGATGGCAATGTCCGCTTTAGGCTTAACCACCCATGTTGGCGCCATTAAACAAGCAGGCGTAAAGCCATTAATTTTAGGTTTTTTGGTTTTCTTATGGCTGGTAATAGGCGGGTTTGGCATTAATTTAATAATGCAATTTTTATTTGCATAAAGCAGATGGAGATAGAAGTCAAAGCAAACAAAAAGTGCGGTGGAAATTTAGGAGTTTTTCACCGCACTTTTATTGATGTCAGGTAATTTTAAAAAAGGATACCAACTAGATTTTACAAGCCCCACCGGCGCAACCGTCATCCAAATCTTCTTGCATATCTTCGGCACCGTCGCGGGTATTTTGATAATACAGGGTTTTTAAACCGTATTTATAAGCGGTTAATAAATCGCCTAATAAACGTTTCATTGGGACTTTTTCATCTTCGAAGCGTTTGGGATCGTAGTTGGTGTTGGCTGAAATCGCTTGATCCACGAATTTTTGCATAATACCGACTAGGTGTAAGTAACCGTCGTTATTTGGAATATCCCACAATAACTCATAGTTCTCACTTAAATTTTCATAATCCGGTACGACTTGTTTTAAAATACCGTCTTTAGAGGCTTTAATGCTCACATGTCCGCGTGGAGGTTCAATTCCGTTGGTCGCGTTGGAAATTTGCGACGAGGTTTCTGATGGCATAAGAGCGGTCAATGTTGAGTTACGCAAGCCGAATTCTTGAATATCTTTACGCAATGCTTCCCAATCGTAATGCAGCGGTTCTTGAGTTAGGCTGTCGATATCTTTTTTATAGGTATCGATCGGTAAAATGCCTTTGGCATAGGTGGTTTCTTGGAAATAGCGACAAGATCCCATTTCTTTGGCTAAATTCATTGAGGCTTTCAATAAATAATATTGGATAGCTTCAAAGGTACGATGGGTCAGATCGTTGGCACTGCCATCAGAATAGCGCACGCCATTTTTCGCCAAATAATACGCATAGTTGATAACGCCAATCCCCAAGGAACGACGTCCCAATGAGCTGTGTTCCGCCGCTTTTACCGGATAATCTTGATAATCCAATAACGCATCCAAGGCTCGTACTGCAAGATCGGCTAATTCTTCTAAGTCATCTAAGTGATTGATGGCGCCTAAATTGAACGCGGAAAGGGTACACAACGCAATTTCCCCGTTTTCATCATTAATATGTCTCAATGGCTTGGTTGGTAACGCAATTTCCAAACAAAGGTTTGATTGGCGTACCGGCGCAACACTCGGATCAAATGGAGAATGGGTATTACAATGATCCACGTTTTGAATATAAATTCGCCCGGTAGAAGCGCGTTCTTGCATTAATAGCGAGAATAATTCCACTGCTTTTACTGCGCGTTTGCGAATCGTCAGATCTTGCTCATATTGTAAATAAAGCTGTTCAAAACGTGCTTGATCCGCAAAGAAGGCTTCATATAATCCCGGCACATCAGATGGGCTGAATAGGGTAATATCGCCGCCTTTAATTAAGCGTTGATACATTAATTTATTTAATTGAACCCCATAATCCATGTGGCGTACACGGTTGTCTTCTACGCCGCGGTTATTTTTTAATACCAACAGACTTTCAACTTCAAGATGCCAAATTGGATAATAGATCGTTGCCGCTCCACCACGAACGCCGCCTTGTGAACAGGATTTTACTGCGGTTTGGAAGTATTTATAAAACGGAATACAGCCGGTATGGAATGCTTCGCCGCCACGAATTGGGCTGCCTAACGCGCGGATGGCACCAGCGTTCACTCCGATGCCGGCACGTTGTGAAACATATTTCACAATCGCCGAAGCGGTTGCATTAATGGAATCTAAACTGTCGCCACATTCAATTAAAACACAAGAGCTGAATTGACGAGTTGGCGTGCGTACACCTGCCATGATTGGCGTCGGCAGGGAGATTTTAAACGTCGAGGCAGCATCATAAAAACGACGCACATAATCTAAGCGAGTTTCTGTCGGATATTTAGAAAATAAACTGGCAGCAACCAATAAATATAAAAATTGTGCGGATTCGTAAATTTCACCGGTTACGCGGTTTTGAACTAAATATTTGCCCTCTAATTGCTTCACTGCGGCATAAGAGAAAGTCATATCGCGCCAATGATCTAAAAATCCATCCATGGTATCCCATTCTTCACGGGTATAATCCACCAATAGATCTTGGTCATATTTGCCCATGCGCACAAGTTTTTTTACATGATCGTATAAACGCGGCGGATCAAAATGACCATAAGCTTTTTTACGCAAATGGAAGACCGCCAAGCGCGCTGCTAAATATTGATAATCGGGAGCATCTTTACTGATCAGATCCGCTGCGGCTTTGATGATCGTTTCATGGATATCGGAGGTACGTATGCCTTCGTAGAATTGAATATGCGAACGCAATTCTACTTGCGAAACGGAGACGTTATCCAATCCTTCCGCCGCCCAAGTAATAACGCGGTGGATTTTATCTAAATCAATAGGTTCAAGTTTTCCGTCACGTTTCGTGACCATAAGTGATTTGTTCATAGATGATTTCCGATGAAATTAAACGCGATTAAGAACACAATATATAGGTATTATAGTAAATCTGGATACAAGATAATGTGTTACGAATTTAAATTCAAGTAGTAAATTTTTGTTTTCAATATTGACAGAAAATAACTTACTTATAAATAAGAAAAAATTTTTTAGGCGGCACAATGAGGTGCGAAAATTTGTGCAGTGGAGAAAATTTATGATGGTGCATTAAAAATAAAGAAAAAAGTACCGCACTTTTAGCGAGTTAAATAAGCATGTAAATGACAAAGCCGGATCTTGCTAATCCGGCTATCTTGGAGTTAATCATTATAAAGTCCATGATACAGTTGACTTTCAACTCGTACCAATGGCGCACGTTTGGTTTTGTTTTCCAATTCGCCGGTGGAATATCCGTTGATAAATTGTACAAAGGCAATTTTTTCACCGCGCGCATTCGTCATGAAGCCGGCAAGGTTATAAACGCCTTTTAATGCACCGGTTTTGGCGGTGATATTTTTCAACAGTGGCGGGTTGATCATAGATCCTCTCCCGCTTAGAGTACCGTCAACGCCGGCAACAGGGAAGGTTTCCAGCAAATGCAATTGCTCTTCATTTTTAGCGATATATTCCAATACTTGCAACATAATTTGTGGTGACATCAAATTGTGGCGAGACAAACCGGAACCGTCAGCGATAATACTGTTACCGAAACGTACGCCAACTTTGGATTGTAAAATTTGTTTCATTGCCAACATTCCTAATTGGAATGAGGCGGGACGTTTGTAATATCGGTAAGCCACGGTGCGAAATAGCGCATCGGCGATTTGGTTGTCCGATTTTTTCATCATTTTATGCAACAATTCCGGCAAGGGTTTGGATAAATGACGAGCGAGTAGTGTGCCGCTTTGCGGTTGATAAGGTTGTCTTACTTGACCGTTAAATTGGATACCTAATCGTTTAAGGTTGCGTTGAATAATTGCCGCTGCGTACGCAGCGGGATTTTGTACTGCAAAACTTAAAGCCAAAGGGTTTGCTTTGGCGAGCCAAGCAGCCTTTAAATTTGGTAACGATTATTATCATGTACCACTGCATCCAGTTGGCAATAAAGCGCTTCTTCTTTGCCGGCAACTCGGACTTGTCCAAATACTTGTACCGGATACTGCGCCGGTACATTAAATTTTACCGCTTCGCCTACTGCCTGATTGGCATCAAGCTCCACATAAAAACAGTTATTATCAATATTGACAGCTGCCGGTGGTGAATTAAAACACATGGTTAAATCATTCCAAATCCAGCCTAAACCGCGATCATGTCCGACAAAAACGGACGTATCTAATAGCAGATTGCCACTAATTTGGTTAACACCTTGCTTTTTTAATTCAGCAAATAAATGATAAAGTTGGCCGCCGGTTAAGTCCGGATCGCCGGTAAATTTGACGATTAAATCGCCATTCAAGATCCCATTTTGCACGCGACCATTGGTGAGCAGGGAAGTTTCAAATTGAAATTGATCGCCGAGTGCCAATTTGGAAGTTAACGCAGTGAATACTTTTTGCGTACTTGCCGGCAACATAAAGATGTTAGGATTGTATTCGGCAATAATGCTGTTTTGTTGTAAATTTTTGGCAACAAATCCCAAACTCGCGCCTTCTGGTAAATCGCCAATAATCGGGGTCATATCCACATTAGCAAAGGCATTGAATGTAGCCATGCTGATAAGGAGAGCAAGTTTGAATTTTGATGATAGTTTGAGCATAAAAAATAGTAACAGTTGATCTTTTCTTTGAGACGAACGATAATAGACTTGAGATGGGCGAGAGTAAATGATTTTCTCATAATTCCGGACAGATCATCATATTTGACCACGACACTTGATAATACGGGTGGCGTGGCGTTGTTGTTTTCACCAAAAAAGGATAAACAAATGAAACAAATTCCAATGACGGTACGTGGAGCGGAGCTATTAAGACAAGAATTGGATTTTTTAAAAAATACCCGTCGTCCCGAAATTATTAAAGCGATTGCTGAAGCGCGTGAACACGGTGATTTAAAAGAAAATGCCGAGTATCATGCTGCTCGCGAGCAACAAGGATTTTGCGAGGGTCGAATTCAAGAAATTGAAGGTAAATTGTCAAATAGCCAAATTATTGATGTCACTAAGTTGCAAAATAACGGAAAAGTGATTTTTGGTGCAACGGTGGTGTTGCTTAATACAGCAACTGAAGAGGAAGTGACTTACCAAATTGTTGGTGATGATGAAGCGAATATTAAAGCGGGTTTAATTTCCGTGAACTCGCCTATTGCCAGAGGTTTAGTAGGTAAGGAGGTGGATGATACAGTCAATATCGTTACACCGGGCGGTACCGTTGAGTTTGAAATTATTGAAGTTGAGTATAAATAAACGCACTGTCAAATATAAGGACGCGGAAGGCGTCCTTTTGTTTACCTTAAATATATTGCGCTAATACGTTTGCAATAGCATCTTGATCATTAGAAAGCGCGGTGATTTTTGCTTGTGTTTTGACTTCCGCTTCCGCATTTCCCATAGCAACACCTAAGCCGATTGATTTTAACATACTGATATCATTGTGATTATCGCCAAATGCGATAACATTTTGCGGTGAAATTTGCCACATGGCTAATAACTCTAATAAGCGCCCGCCTTTACTATTGCCATGATTGGCGATATCAACGCGATCTACCCAAGACCATTCACAGCTAAATTGTGAAATAGGCAATTCTGCAACCGCACTTTCCATCACTTGACGATCCGGATGGCTGATAACAAATTTCCAAATAATTTCATTTTTTTCCAAGAGTTGTTCAAAACATTCGATTTGTTGTAAATTAGGTCTAACTTGCGGTGGGCAATCTTGTACCCAGCGACTAAATTTTTCCATATGCTCATTAAGCTGTTTAAAATTCATGGCATCTCGCGAATACATTAATAGGTGGGTTTGGTATTTTTCTGCAATTTTAATGACAAGTTGTGCTTGTTCACGTGTTAGCGGATTGGCAACCGGTGTACTGTTGTGAGCGACGTCGTAAATATAGGTTCCGTTACAACAAATTATTGGCGTATCTAAACCTAATTGGTAATGGTAGGGGCGGGCGGCAGTGTGATGTCTTCCGGTGACTAAGACGACTTTGATATTTTTTGCGAGTAATTGTTGAATTGCTTGTTTACTGGAGGGAAGAATTTGCCCTTGGCTGTTTAATAAGGTTCCGTCTAAATCGAAAGCGACGACTTGATAATTTATTGATTGGCGTTCATGGTGAGTCATAGCGTTATCCTTGAATGTTGATTTTACAAAAAACTATTTCCCTTTCTTTGTACCATATATCGACAAAGGAAAGGGATATTCTACGCTATTCATTAGGAAACATAAACGGGTTTAATCCGCTGCGGAAAAACCCTTTTTCTTCCATTTCAACATCTAAGAACAGTGATGCTAAGTCGTCAGCAATCGGTTCCACATGAGGATCTTTTTCTTGATAAACGACCTTGAGATAGCTTTGGCAATCGCCACAACTTTCTGTTCTGACTGCGGCGAATTCATTGTCAATCGACCAATATTCTAATTTTCCGCTTTGTTCGCAATTGGTGCATTTTGTGCGTACCATATTCCATTCACTTTCACACAAAGAACAATGTAAATAACGCAATCCTTGTGCGCTGCCAAATTGGATCACACTGGCTGTTGGCGGCGCATGACAAATTGGACATAGATGTAAATTTTCGCCACTTTCCATTTTAGCGTTATGTGGAATTTGTTGTACTAATTGTAACCAATAAAGGGATAACGCTGCCCAAATAAAGACCGCTTTATCACTGCTAATTGTAGCAAAATCCTGTGCGAATACTGCATCTGCTAATTTTTCTAATTCTTGGACAGAGGCTTTTTCCAGCCATTCAATGGTGGAGAGGGTTTCTTCATTCACTCTGTCTTTTAGTTGTGCAAGCAAGCGCAACAAAATATTGCGCCATGCTTCTGTGCGCTGCCAATTTTTGGTATGTAATGGATTTTTTTCCAAGGATTGTTTTGATTTAACGATTTCCGCCAAGATCGGATCCTTGGCTAGCGGATATTGTTCTAAAACTGCCAGTTGCGCTTCAGTCACTTGGGAAGCAAATAATAGATAATCTGCTAACGGGTGACTTTCTGCTAATTGTCTTAATCTTTTTGCTCGACGTTGGTAGAGATTTTTAGGGTTGGAAAATAATAGCGGAGACTGATGATAAGAACTTGCCGGCTGCTGAATTTCATTTTCAGGAAGAATTTTAATACTCATAAAAGATATCCATAGTTATCATTGTGATTTAATGCCGAAATACTCATGGTGATTACTGATAAGTATTTTGGCATTAATTAAAAGTGCGGTAATTTTTACCGCACTTTTAGCTCTTGCATACTAGTTATTCCGTTTCACTATTATGCATAATAGCGATTATTCGCTTTCGCTTTTTTTCGCTTCTTGCTCCAGTTTTGGCAGCACTTCTTCACGGAACCAACGCGGGTGATGTTTTTTCGCCCAACGAACTGTTACCCACCCCTCGATCATGCCACGAATGGAACCTTTGACCCAAAATGCCATGTACATATGTACCAAAATACCGGTAAAGAGTAAGAAAGCACAGGTAGAATGAAGCAAAATTGCAATTCGAATGACCGGAATTGGGAAATTATGCGAGAAATATTGTCTCCACATAATCACACCGGTTACTAATAATAGGAGCATTGAAAGCATCAATGTCCAGAATAACAATTTTTGTCCCAAGTTGTATTTACCATTGTCGGAAACCGCATGCTCATTACCTTTTAATACCTCTTTGATATTTTTTAGCCATATCCAGTCATTTTTTTCCGGGATATTATGACGCCAATAAATACGTGCGAGGTTAATAAAGGCAAAGAACATGATAATTCCCATGAATGGGTGTACAAAACGTGCTAATTGCGGTGTTCCTAAGATCTCCACTAACCAAGAAAAATCAGGGAAGAAGAATGCTACACCGGAAAGCCCGGTTGCCGCAAAACAGATAACCAATAACCAGTGGCTAAGACGTGCAGGCGTTTTATGACGAATAATTTTTTGATCATTGTTGATCTTTAATTTATCGCTCATTTTTCACCCCCGTTGTATTCTTCATCTTCCTCGTGATCGAGTTCTTCGGTATTTGGACCCACGGTGAGATAGTGAGCCACTGCACTTAATACCAACCCCCCCATTGCAACTGCTGCCGCAGGTTTGAGAATATCTTTCCAAAGCACGATGGTTGGGTCAATTGTCGGATCTTTCGGCAAGCCGGAGTAGAGTTCCGGTTTATCTGCATGGTGCAATACATACATGACGTGCGTACCGCCTACGCCTTCCGGATCGTAAAGCCCGGCATTTTTGTAGCCGCGAGATTTCAAATCTTCAATACGTTTTGAAGCGTATTCTTTCATCTCTTCTTTGCTACCGAAACGAATAGCACCGGTTGGGCAAGTTTTTACACAAGCCGGTTCTTGACCTACGGTGACACGATCTACACAAAGAGTACATTTGTACACTCGATTATCTTCCGGGTTCATCCGTGGAATATTAAACGGACAGCCGGCGATACAGTAACCGCATCCGATACATTTATCGGATTGGAAGTCAACAATACCGTTAGCATACTGAATAATTGCGCCCGGTGACGGACAAGATTTTAAACAGCCCGGTTCGGTACAGTGCATACAACCGTCTTTACGAATTAACCATTCCAAACGCTCATTTTCTTCAACTTCGTTGAATTTCATGACTGTCCATGCTTTGGCATTTAAATCGATCGGGTTGTCGTAGACACCGGTACAATTTCCCGGTTCTGCACGTAAGTCATTCCATTCTGAACAGCCTATCTGACAAGCTTTACAACCGATACAGGTGGTAACATCAATCAGCTTTGCCACTTCAACTTGATGAGCACGTGCTTGTGGTTGCGGCGTTAAAAATGAGGTCGCAGAGGCTTTAATAATATTTTGTGATTGAACGGAACCCATGTTATGCCCCCACTTTCTCAATATTTACTAACATACATTTAGATTCCGGTGTTAACGTATTTGCATCACCGGCACGTACAGTTAAGTTATTGGCAAAATAACCTTTTTTCGCGCCCGTTGTGGTAGCAAAACCCCAGTGGATTGGAATACCAATCGTATGGATCGGTTTACCGTCAGACAGTAACGAGCGGATACGTTTAGTCACAACCGCCACGCCTTTAATGTAGCCACGTTTAGAGCTGACTTTTACCATGTCGCCATGATTGATGCCTTTTTCTTTAGCCAAATCTTCGCCCACTTCAACGAATTGCTCCGGTTGCGCAATTACGTTAAGTAAGACGTTTTTGGTCCAGTAGTGGAAGTGTTCAGTTAAGCGATAAGTGGTTGCCACATATGGGAATTCATCGGTTGTACCCAAATCCGCTTTGTCACTTTCAAATACACGCGCTACCGGACTGGAAACCACGTTTGGATGTAACGGATTAGTGCCGATCGGCGTTTCAATCGGTTCATAGTGTTCAGGGAAAGGACCATCAACCATACGATCACGAACAAATAAGCCGCTTACACCATCCGGTTGCATGATATAAGGCATTGTTGGGCTATTTGGCGGCGCGGTGGTAAAATCTGCAACATCTACATAGTTCCAGTTAGAGCCGTTCCATTTCACCAATTGACGTTTCGGGTTCCAAGGATTGCCCGCTAAGTCAGCTGATGCACGGTTATAAATAATACGACGGTTCATTGGCCATGCGAATGCCCAGCCTAGGGTATTTCCTAAGTTTGACGGATCGGAATTATCACGGTTTACCATTTGGTTACCTTTTTCTGTCCATTGACCGGTATAAATCCAGCAAGAACCGGAAGTGGTACCATCAGCGCGCATTTGCGCAAAGCCGGAAAGTAATTGACCTTTTTTCAACACTACATTACCGTTGGCGTCAAGTAAATCTTCCAAGGCATAACCATTGATTTCTTTGGCAATTTCTTCCGCTTTCGGTTCAAGTGGATTTTTATAATTCCATGCCATTGCTTCTAACGGTTCAAGTGGCGCTTTGCCGCCTTCTTTGTGGTAAAGCTCAATTAATGCCGCACGAAGCTCGGAAAGAATTTCACCGTCGGTTTTCGCTTCACTGGGCGGCTCAGCGCCTTTCCAGTGCCATTGCAACCATCGACCGGAGTTCGCAATTGACCCCTCTTCTTCCACAAAGCAGGTGGTTGGTAAACGGAATACTTCGGTTTGAATTTCTTCCGATTTAACATCGTTATACTCACCGTGATTTTTCCAGAATTCGGAGGTATCCGTAATCAACGGATCGAAAATCACTAAGTATTTTAATTTACTTAATGCTTTGATAATTTTTTGTGAATTTGGATAAGAGGCAACGGGATTCATTCCTTGACAGAAGAAACCGTTAACTTTGCCTTGATACATATTTTCGATGTATGACAGCTGATCCATACCGCCTTTTGGTAATTTCGGCAGGAATTGATAGCCAAATTCATTGTCTTTCGTTGCTTTATCACCATAGAATGATTTCAACATACTGACCACAAACTTCGGTGTATTACCCCAATAGTTAACTTGGTCTTTCAGCATTTGTTTTGGTGTAATGCGCGCTAAGAAAGACTCTAATGAAGTATCATTTTCGCTTGGCAACGGAATATATGCGGGTAAACGATTAGGGAATAAACCTAGGTCGGTAATCCCTTGTACGTTAGAATGTCCACGTAATGCATTGACACCACCGCCAGAGACTCCAATGTTACCTAATAACAATTGGATCATTGCCATGGTGCGAATATTTTGTGAACCTACAGTATGTTGTGTCCAACCTAAGGCATATAAGAAGGTTGCCGCTTTTTCTGGCGCTGAAGTTTTTGCTACTTCTTCACAGAAAATTTGGAAATCTTTTTGCGGTGTACCGGTGATACGTTCTACCATTTCAGGGGTATAACGCTCCACGTGCACTCTTAACATATTCAATACGCAACGAGGATCTTGTAAGGTCATATCACGTTTCGGTTGACCTTCTTCGTCGAATTGGTAACTCCAAGTAGAACGATCGTAAGTTCGTTTTTCCGGATCATAGCCGGAGAACAACCCGTCTTCAAATTTGAAGTTTTCGTTTACCAAGAATGTTGCGTTGGTATAGTGTTTTACATATTCGTGTTGAATTTTATCGTTTTTCAATAAATAACGAATAACGCCGGAAAGAAAAGCAATATCCGTGCCTGAACGAATAGGCATATAATGATCCGCAACTGCCGCAGAACGATTAAAGCGCGGGTCAACAACCATTAATTTCGCACCGTTTTGTTTTTTCGCTTCAATTGCCCAACGGAAACCCACAGGGTGAGCTTCAGCGGCATTACCGCCCATTACAATAACTAAGTCGGAGTTTTTAATATCAACCCAGTGATTTGTCATAGCACCGCGACCAAATGATGGAGCAAGACTTGCTACCGTCGGTCCGTGTCAGATACTCGCTTGGTTATCGGTAAAAACAATGCCGAGCGCACGTACGAATTTTTGTGTTAAAAGTCCCGTTTCATTACTGCAGGCGGAACCCGCCAAGAAACCGGCAGTTAGCCATTGGTTGACTTCTGTACCTTGCTGATTGTGGGTAATAAAATTTGTATCACGGTCGTCTTTCATATGACGTGCGATACGCTCAATCGCTTCATGCCAAGAAATACGTTTCCATTCATTAGAACCCGCTTCTCGCACTTCCGGATAGCGGACTCGACGATCACTGTTGACATAATCCAAGGCGCCGGCGCCTTTAGGGCAGAGCGCACCGCGACTGACAGGATGATCCGGGTCACCCTCGATATGAATAAGTTTACCTTTTGAATTTAATGAACCGTCGCCTAGGCTATAAAGTAGCATACCACAGCCTACAGCACAGTAAGTACAGGTGTTGCGTGTTTCTTTGGCACGTAATAATTTATATTCGCGTGGTGCCGCTAATGCCGTTGCCGGAGAAAAACCCAACATCGCAGCAGAAGTTCCCGCCATACCGCCTGCACAGATCTTAAAGAATTTTCTTCTACTGACCTGCATAGAAATACTCCTTAAATCAACAACTATTTATTGTGTTGATCACATTGTAGTAGTAAATTTAGATTCGTTTATGTTTAGAAAAGTTAGTGTTGATAATATAGATTGTTATCAAATTGTATTACAATTCTCCCCTCTATAAATCCTGTATAGGATAAACTTTTTTAGGGGCTAAATCTATAACCAATATGAAAAATAAGGGGAAAGACTTTGATCTCTGTCATAAAAGCAGGAAGTTTTTTTTACAAAAAATTAACAGCCTTGCAAAATGAAAAAACGCCGGTATTGACACCGGTTGAAGAAATGTTGGCCTGCGAAATTCCGGTAGCGTTGGTGTATAACGGAATTGCGCATACTGTCATGATGTGTTCGCCGCAAGATTTAGAAGATTTTGCTCTCGGTTTTTCCTTGACCGAAGGGATTATTGAACATCCCAATGAAATTTATGGTGTGGATATTGTTGAAGTGTGTCATGGGATTGAGGTTCAAATCGAATTGGCAACCCGTTGTTTTGTCAAACTAAAAGAACGCCGACGAACCTTAACCGGTCGCACCGGTTGTGGGATTTGCGGATCGGAACAATTAGATCAAGTGACCCGAAATTTGCCAACTTTAGACCGCACTTTGCAGGTAAATTTGGATAAATTAAATGCTTGTTTGCAGAAATTGCAAGCGGCGCAAGTTTTGGGCAAACAAGTGGGTTCAACTCATGCCGCTGCCTTTTTTGATCCGCAAGGACAGCTACTCGCAATTCGAGAAGATGTCGGGCGACATGTGGCATTGGATAAATTATTAGGCTGGCACGCGCGACATGGTAAACCGCAAGGATTTGTGTATGTTACCAGCCGAGCCGGTTATGAAATGGTGCAAAAAACCGTCGGTTGTGGCATTGAAATGCTCGTGGCTATTTCTGCGGCGACAGATTTTGCAGTTAACATGGCAGCCAAACATCAATTAACCTTACTGGGTTTTGCTCGTCAAGATAAAGCCACGGTTTATTGCGGAAAAGAGCGGTTAATTTTTTAATCGTTTTCGGATAAATCGGTTGACTTTAATTTACGGTCAAGATGTAGACAAAAATTCGTTAAACCCTCCACTATCGCTTTGCTTATTCGGTTGCGGAAAAGAGGTATAAAAAACGCTATTTTCATCACGGATACCGTAGTGAGCAATGCCAATCGGTTGTTGAAATTTAAAGTAAATCAATAAATTAAAGTTCGTGTAGCATTTTTTCGATTTGTTTTAAACCGTTTAATCGGGTGCTACTTAAACGTTGTGCGATACCAAGTTGGCTAAAATAGGCGGTTAAGTCAAATTGGTGCAATTGTGCAACGTTTTTATTTTCAATTTCTTGCAGCAAAAGCCACAGCAGCCCGTTGATAATACGGGCTTCGCTATAAGCGGTAAAGTGAAAAGTGCGGTCGTTTTTGGCGTCGATTTTAAACCATACTTTTGCTTCGCAACCTTGTAATAAGGGCATTTGCGCCAATTGCGCATCACTCGGTACAGGTAGTTGTTTTCCGCACTGAATGATCAAACGATAGCGGTCTTCCCACTGTTTTGCTTGTTGTAAGCGGTTTTTGATGTCTTGCATATCCATTTTTATCAATCTATTTTTATTAGTCCGCTTGCAATAATGCCAGACTGTTGTCCAAGGCGGCAAAAAAGGCGGCTACATCTTGTTCCGTATTATAAGGCGCAAAGGATAAACGCAGGGTGGAGGATTGCCCTAAACGTGCCAAATAAGGTTGGGCACAATGTTCGCCGCTGCGCAGCGCAATATTTTGCTCCGCAAGCAAGGTCGCTAAATCGGAGGTGGCAATATCGCTAAAAATAAAACTGACAATGGAACTTGGCTGCGGCGATAAAAAAAGTTGGCAATTTGAGTAATTTTTTAACCGCACTTTGACTTGTTCGGCAAGTTGTACCGCGTGGCGTTCCGCTTGTGCTAAATCCCATTGTTGCAGCCATGCCAAGCAGGCGTTAAAGCCGATTACCGCGGCGATATTGGGTGTGCCGGCTTCTAAGCGATAAGGCAAGTCGGTGAAGGTAATTTGGTTTTTTGATACCCTATTAACCATTTTGCCGCCAAAAAACAGTGGGCGAAGTTGCGAAAGTGCGGTTATTTTTCCGCTTAAAATGCCCAATCCGTTGGGACCGTATAATTTATGGGCGGAAAAAGCGAGAAAATCGGCGTCCAGTTGGGAGAGATCAATGGCAATGTGGCTAATCGCTTGCGCCGCATCGACTAATACCAAGGCTTGACTATGTTGGCGGATCAGATGAATTAGGCGGGCGACGGGTTGTTCGGTACCGGTTACATTGGAGACAAAATTAAGCGCAACCAATTTAGTGTTGGCATTGAGGGTGTTTAATAAGGCTTGTGCATCAATTAACCAATCATCAGAGATTGGTAGTACATGAATTTTCGCGCCACGTTGACGGGCAATTTCGTGCCAAGTGACAAAATTGGCATGGTGATCCGCTTCGCTGATAATAATTTCATCTTGTGGGCTAAAAGATAATCCATGTGCGACAAGATTGATGCTGTGAGTGGTGCCGGCGGTCCAGATAATCGCTTGTGGTGAGGAGGCATGAATAAATTGCGCTGCCCGAACGCGCGCTTGTTCATAAAGTGCGGTCTGTTTTTCGTCATATTGACTGCGATGTACCGATCCTGCCGATTGATAAAAATCGCAAGTAGCTTCAATTAAGGCGGCAGGTTTTAAGGCGGTGGCGGCGCTGTCTAAATAGACCGCGGCGTCCGTTTGTTGAAAATAGGGAAATTGTTGACGAAATAAGAAGGCATTAAAGTCCATCATGTATGCTTTTCCTTGTTAAATCCACATAAGATTAATGTTTATGACGTTTTTGTTTACGCCAAAGGTGTGGGGCAATTGGATGCGGATCTTGCCAAAGACCTCTTTTTTGGCGCTGTGCTTGTTGTTGCGCTTGTAGGTAGCGAGGATCTTGCACATATTGTGCATACGCCCAAGCCATGCCCAGTTGTACCATCTGTAAATTAATATTGTGCCCAGATTTGTTATAAACAGTCGCTAACGCACGTTGATAGCGATCGTAACCGGAAATGGCGAGTAGCACCACTTTTTTATGCACCAGTGATGCCAAGGTTTGACGGGCACGTTGTCCGAAAGGTTGCATTTTTTCAGGCGCATCAATTTCGCTCAGGCGCACTTTAAGGGATTTATTTGTACGAAGCAGGCAGGTTAACGTGTCCCCATCTGTAATGGAGATAACCCGACAAGTGACTTTACGGACCGCCTTGTGCTCAGCTTTATGTTTGGTTTTATATCCTGTGGCGGTCGCTGTCGGTAAATATAAAAACAATAAGATCAATACTATGTAATATTTTTTTAACATTATGTTTAAGTTAAATGAAGTTTCATTTATTGTACCGAAAAAAACGCCACAACACGATCGAAATACGAGTAAAATAAACTCGCATTTTTTCAAAAATAATTGAGTGAACTGATGTTGCAAAAAACGGTTCAATTAGAAGGTTCATTCGCCATTCTTTATTCGAGACTTTATTGCCAAAATCCGTAACAATTCCGATTGCAATGGCAATATCGGATTATCTATGAGCGTAATGTCCCCTCGCTTTTTGGAACCGTAAGTTGCATGGAAAATGATCAACGCGCCGATAGTTACAGTTCAATTTCCTTGGTATTATATGGTATTATCAGTTCATTATTGACGCCTTTGGTATTTTATTTGGTGTATATGCTGATGAATTAGGAGGCAAAATTTAACGGACGGTGACAATGGTGCGCGCGAAAACTCAACTTAATCCTCTTCAAATTAATCCCTTATGGCAGGCTCGTTTTTTGGAAGATAAACCGCGAGAGAAAGATCATCGTCCACCATTTTCCCGTGATCGCGGTAGAATTTTGCATTCCGCCGCTTTTCGTTGCTTACAGGCAAAAACGCAAATTCATGCGGTAGGAGAGAATGATTTTTATCGCACGCGCTTAACTCATTCCTTGGAGGTCGCCCAAATTGGCAGCAGTTTAGTGTCGCAATTGCGTTTTATTGATGCCTTTGAGCATTTATCGCATCAATTGCAAATGGATAAAAGCGAATTACAAAAACAGCTAAAACCTTTGCTGCCAAGCAATGATTTGATTGAAAGCTTATGTTTTGCCCATGATATCGGACATCCGCCATTTGGACACGGTGGCGAGATTGCCTTAAATTATATGATGCGTCACCATGGCGGTTTTGAGGGGAATGCACAAACTTTTCGGCTGTTAACCAAACTGGAACCTTATACTCCGCAATCCGGCATGAATTTAACGCGCCGAACACTGCTCGGTATTGTTAAATATCCCACTATTTTAGATATTGCCTCTCCGCAGTATGGAGAATTCACTTTGGCGGGTAATGCCGATCCTCGTTATATAAAAATTGCCGATTGGAGACCGGGGAAAGGTTTATTTCGCGACGATTTGGCAATGTTTGATTGGTTATTATCACCATTAGATGACGCCGATCGCGCGCTATTCGGGCAATTTAAACAAGCACGCCAACAACCCGCAGACAGTTTAAAAACGCGCTTTAAATCCCTTGATTGCAGTATTATGGAGTTGGCGGATGATATTGCTTATGGTGTGCATGATTTAGAAGATGCTATTATGGTTGGCGTTGTGCATCAACAACAATGGCAGCAGGCATTACAAGAATTGAAAAACTGCCAATCGGAATGGATTCAAAAAAATATTGAGCTTATCAGCCAGAAATTATTTTCCGAATGGCATTACGAACGAAAAAATGCTATCGGCGCGCTGGTCAATTATTTTATCACTAATGTCCACTGGACGATTACCGCTGATTTTCACGAACCGCTCTTACGTTACAACGCGGAACTGCCAAGGGAAGTTATTGACGTTTTAACCGTATTTAAAAAATTTGTTTGGCAGTATGTGATTCGGGATGTGGATACGCAACGGATTGAATACAAAGGTCAACGCATTTTAACTGAAATGTTTCAAGTATTTGAAAGTGACCCGCAACGCCTCCTCCCTCGCAACACGGTCAAACGCTGGGAAAATGCTGCCCCGGAAGGAAAAAAACGTGTTATTTGTGACTATATCGCCGGAATGTCGGATGCTTATGCATTAAAGGTTTATCATCAGTTTTAATTCCTTCAAGTCGGCTCAGTTACTGATTAAAAGGAATAACTGATTGGATGGTATTATGTTGATTTATTGCCTTGTGAACAAAAATAACAACAGTGTGAATGATTTTTCTATTGAAGTAATTAAAGCGCGATATTTCATTATACCGGAAATTTCGCCTTTCACCGTTGCAATAAATTGTGATAAAAACAAATCAAGAGAAACCTAACCGTTGATTCTGCCTTATTTTTAGCGCTTTTTCATTTATGAACATAACGTACTTCAATGAAGTATAGAGATGTTAAAAAAGGGAGGAATAAAATCTAAATTGTTATTTAGATGATCTTGCTTTTCCGTCAAATTTTTCTTTGTATAAGGAATGATTAAAACTTCATTTTTAGGTATAATAATCGTTCTCATTTACTTTTATAAAATAGAGGAGGTTTATTTTGAAATTTAAATATTGCGTTATTACCAATCGATTATTCCTTTCGGGCTGTTTGATGTTTCCTACATTAAGTCTTGCGAATTCGGTTTCAACACAAGCAACGTCAAATAAAGTGACTGATTTGGGTGAAATTTCCGTTGTTGCAACGGATGTTCAGCCTATTTTTTCTTCTACCCAATCGTCAGAACAATTACGTAAAAATATGGTATCTAATGAGCGTGATTTATTTCGCCATGAGGTAGGAATTGGGGTGCCTGAAGCTGGTAGATCCGGCAGTAACGGGTTTGCTATCCGTGGTGTGGATAAAGATCGTGTGGCGGTCATCGTTGATGGAATACCGCAGGCGGAATCAACGATGTCAACTTCCGCACGGTATTCCACCGAACGTCATAATGGCAATATTAATAATATAGAGTACGAAAATATTAGTTCGGTAAGTGTGCAAAAAGGGGCGGATTCCGTGATGTACGGTAGTGGTGCCTTGGGGGGGGCTGTGGTGTTTACCACGAAAGAGATTGAGGATTTTGTCGATCCGGACCGCACTTTCGGCTTTTTATCCAAAACAGGCTATACCTCAAAAAACAGAGAATGGCGTGAAGTCATCGGGGGAGGGGTAAAAGGGGAACACTTCTTTGGCTTTGCTCAACTCACCAAACGCTGGGGACACGAAACCGTTAACAACGGTAAAGGTGCAGATATTCTTGGGGAACATCGCGGTAAACCTAATCCGCTCAATTATTATACTACATCGTGGTTAAGTAAAGTCGGTTATGATATTAATAACACGCATCGTTTTACGTTATTTTACGAAGATCGCAATGAAAAGAAATTTACTGAAGAAAAAACATTAGGGCTTAGTGATGCCGATCGTTTTGCCAATGATAGTACTCCTTATCGACGTTATGGCATTGAATATCGGTATAATGGATTATCTTGGTTGGAAACGGCTAAACTTTTTTTTGCAAGACAGAAAATCGAACAGCTTTCCGACCTTAACGAGTTTAACAAAAATAAACCCGAGAAGTTAGACGCATTTTTATCGCTTCGCTATTTACAAAGACAGGATATTGTTCAGGGGGATTTTTCAACGCGTCCTTTACAATTGGGACCGACTCATCATCGCTTATCTGCAAAGATTGAGTTTCGGGATAAGTTCCTAGAAAATACGAATAAACATATTACGTTTCGGGCGTGGCAAATAGAAAAATTTAAAAGAGAAGGGCGGGATAATTATACTGAAATTGTTCCGGTAAAATCCCGTGTGATGTCCATATCGTTGTTGGATGAAATTGCCTTAACCGATGCCTTGAAAGCTACTATCGGTGGGCGTTATGATCGCTATGATTATGATCCCCAAAGACAGGAAAAACAAAAAGTTAACGGTGCTATTGTCAACTTCCCTCAAAGAAAGTTATCCCATCTTTCGTGGCAACTGGGTGTAGAGTATCAGTTACACCCCTCTCATCAAATTGGGTATCGCCTCAGTACGGGTTTTCGCGTTCCTCGTGCTGAAGAGTTATATTTTGTAAGCCGCTCTGAAGGTGCCGATATTGAGTATATTCCGAATCCGCTTTTGCAACCGGAGACTGCGTTGAATCATGAGTTAAGTTACCGTTTCCAAAACCAATATGCCCATTTTAGCGTCGGGCTTTTCCGTACGCGTTATCATAACTTTATTCAAGAGCGTGAAAGATGCAAACCAAATCCATACTGGAATCCGGATCCTACGAAAAGTTATGGGAGCGAGTGTTTGCATAAGTCATTGGTTCAGTTTGTTAATGAACCTGAAGCCGTGATTAAAGGAATTGAGATAGGCGGCGCCATTAATGGTTCTGTATTCGGGCTTTCCGACGGTTTAACGTTCCGTCTCAAAGGAAGCTATAGCAAAGGGAAAAATCATGACGGCGATCCGTTAAAATCCATTCAACCTTGGACAGTGGTCGGGGGAATTGATTACGAAACCGAGCGATGGAGCGTGAGTTTAACCGGACGCTATAGTGCGGCTAAAAAAGCCAAAGATGCGATAGAAACGGAATACACATATGATAAAAAGTTTGTCAAACAATGGCCGCATTTAAGTCCTTCCTACTTCGTGGTAGATTTAACGGGGCAAGTCAATCTTAGCAAAAACGTTATTTTGAATCTGGGGGTGTTTAACCTGTTTAATCGTGATTATATGACGTGGGACAGTGCTTATAACTTGTTTACCCGAGGGTATACTTCCCGCTCTGTGAGTCGTAACAGCCCAGGTATTAATCGTTTTACTGCACCGAAACGTAATTTTGCCGCCTCGGTGGAAATTCGTTTTTAGTGTAACCTGATTTATTTTGTCAATACTGTGTTTTTTTATGGAAAGATAAAACGATCTGCGTAAAGCAGATCGTTTTTAATGTAAATTAATCAAATAAGGCATCAATTTGTGATTTTGCACTGTTTTGTGCGTTCAAAACGGCTTCTTCACCTAATCCAATTCTTTCGGTATAAACAAAATTGATGTGATTGACGATGTGCAATAATATCAGTTGAACTTGTCGGGATTGTACCGGTAACAGTAACTTTTTTATTATTGTTGGCAGCCTCGTTCTTTAGGTTGGAAGCTCTAATAAAGTAATCGCGTTTAAATCGGAATAGATGAAAAAAATACTAATAAAATAGGCGGTAAGATATTGGTGACGAATCCAAAACTGATAGCAAATGGGACAACTTCGATGCCGCCGGCGCGTTGAATAATCGGCAGCGTGCAATCTAAGGCGGTAGCGCCGGTGATACCTACTGCGGTGGAGCGGTGATTTAGCATAAAAAGCGGGATAATAAAGAGGCTGACAATTTCGCGCGAGAGATCGTTAAAAAAAGCAATACTGCCAAAAACTGCTCCCCAAGCTTCGTTGATGACGACGCTGGATAAAGAATACCAGCCGAACCCGGAAGAGATGGCAAGCCCTTGTGTGATCGGCAATTTGAGGATGAGAGCGCTTAAGATACCGCCGATTAATGATGTCAAAACAAAGATAACGCCCGTTGCGATACCGCGTTTGTTAAATAGCACTTCGCGTAAGGAAATACCGTTGTTGCGCAATTGTAAGCCGACCAAAAAAATTAAAATAACGAGGGCATATGTGCTGATTCCGAAGGGGAATGCCAGCCAACCTTTGGCGAAAAAGCCGACGATAAAACCGATAAATACCATAGAGCATAATTTGAAACTGTCTAATAACATTTTCCAACGCGGAGGAATATTTTGTCCGGTATTCGCTAAGGGCGCCGGTGAGAGACGATCGTAGGCGATTAAGCCGATAATATTTAAGCCTTGAGTGAGTAATGCAAATGTTAATGCAGAAGTTGCAATAACCGGCAGTTGGATTGCCAAATCATCAAGTTGTCCGAGGGAAAAACCCATGAGTAATAAAATCACATAAACTAGGAACATAGAAATTTTAGCGGCAATATGCAAAAGTGCGGTGTTTTTTGTCTTAATTAAATAACCGAGAAACATAGGACCTAAGATAGTCAATAATCCTTCCA
Source organism: Actinobacillus seminis (assembly GCF_002263215.1). Taxonomy (GTDB): domain Bacteria; phylum Pseudomonadota; class Gammaproteobacteria; order Enterobacterales; family Pasteurellaceae; genus Actinobacillus_B; species Actinobacillus_B seminis. The sequence goes on along the minus strand of NZ_NLFK01000003.1, from coordinate 103,127 downwards.
ACATGATCTGTTTTTTCGCTTTAAAGTTAATATTGTTATATGGTACTTTAGGATAGCACAAGTTGAAACTGAAAGGAAATCGCTATGTATTTACGTCAATTGGATATTGTTGGGTTTCGTGGAATTAACCGTTTGTCGTTGAATTTACAACCAAATATGATGTTGATTGGTGAGAATGCGTGGGGTAAATCCAGTTTGCTTGCGGCGTTAAGTTTAATTTTTAATGCGGAGCGGCAACTTTATCAATTTACTACCGTGGATTTTTATCAATTGCGCTATGAGCATGAAAAAAGTAGGGGGATTACGATCTTGTTTACTTTTTGTGAAAGTGACGGAAAAGATCAGTCAGTGCCTTATGACCACTTCTGTCAAGATGTATTCGTGGCACATCGCGACGGGCATGATCGTATTTATTTACGCGTTACCGGCGAAAAGCAAGGTGATCAAGTTGTGACCGAATATTCTTTTTTAGATGCTAAGGGCGACAAAATTTCGTTGTCGAATGCGGAAGATATTGTAAAAGTATTGATTTATCGCCATCCGGTTTATCGTTTCCGAGATGCTCGTTTGAGCCGACAACGTTGCGTGATTTCGCACTCCGCCATTTTACAAGCGAAAGCTAAAGAAAGCGAGGTGGAAAAAGATATCCAAGCGGTGACTATTTTGTTGCAATATTATTTTTTAAATCACCAAAATGGCTTTGAGATGGCGCAAGATACTTCTGTGTTGTGGGAGCGGGCAAAATCCTTGTGTTTGAAATTGAAACAAGATAAAGATCGCCTGTTACAACGGGAATTATTTCGCCAATTGTGCTCTTTATTTTTAACCCATGAAGAAATTCGGCAAAATAAATTTATTCGTCCGATTGTCTTGTTTGAAGATCCGGAGGCACGTTTGCATCCGCGTATGGTGGCGATTGCTTGGGAATTGGCGAGTTATTTGCCCATTCAACGTATTAGTACCACCAATTCCGTCGAGTTAATTTCGCAGGTACCTTTGCGTTCAATTTATCGCTTAGTGCGTTCCGTGGATCGGACAAAAAGTTTTCATTTAGGACACCGAGATCTCGGTAAAGAAGATCTGCGTCGTCTCACCTTTCATATTCATCATAACCGCAGTTCGGCTTTGTTTTCTCGAATGTGGCTATTGGTTGAGGGCGAAACGGAAGTTTGGATTTTAAACGAATTAGCGGAGTTACTCGGCATTGATTTGGCAATGGAAGGCATTCGTATCGTGGAGTTTGCCCAATGCGGATTACGTCCGCTGTTGAAATATGTCAAAGCCATGGGGATCGAATGGTATGTATTGACCGACGGTGATGAAGCCGGGCGTAAATATGCGGAAGTGGTAAAATTTTTACTGGGAGAAGATGACAATGTGGCAAATCGGTTAACGGTGTTGCCCAAACGGGATATTGAACACTTTTTTTATTTTTCCGGCTTTGAGCAGGTTTTTATTCGTTTATCACGTTGGCAAGTTGCGGGCAATCATTATCCCGCTTCAAAAATTATTCAACGCGCTATTCAACGCACCTCTAAACCGGATTTAGCAATTGCTTTATCATCCGAAATTGCCAAACAGGGTGTACAATCTATTCCGATTTTATTTAAGCGTTTATTTTCAAAGGTATTAAATTTAGCGCGCAGTTAAAAACACTGTTTATTTATCCAGTTTTATATGTTAAAGTGCGGTGAAATTTTCGCACTTTTTTATTTTTATGAACGCTTATTCTCGCAAAATTATTCATATTGATATGGACTGTTTTTATGCCTCCATTGAAATTCGCGACAATCCGAGTTTAGCGGATAAACCCGTGGCAGTGGGCGGCAGTGCGGCACGACGTGGCGTGTTGACTACGTGTAATTATGTTGCCCGCCAATTTGGTTTGCATAGCGCTATGCCGACTGCACAAGCCTTAAAACGTTGTCCGGATTTGGTGTTGTTGCCGGTGAATATGCCATTGTATAAGCAAGTATCGCAACAAATTCAGCGAATTTTTTATGATTATACGCACTTGGTGGAACCCTTATCGCTGGATGAAGCGTATTTGGATGTAACGGATTGCACGCAATGTCGAGGTTCGGCAACTTGGATTGCACAAGAAATTCGGCAAAAAATCCGCAAGGAAGTGCAATTAACCGCGTCGGCAGGTGTGGCGCCGTTGAAATTTTTAGCCAAAATTGCTTCCGACCAAAATAAACCGAATGGGCAATTTGTGATAAATCCGCATGAGGTCGCGTCCTTTATCCACGCATTACCTTTAAGTAAAATTCCCGGTGTTGGAAAGGTGACAACGCAACGTTTGTTACAAATGGGGCTGCATACTTGTGCTGATGTACAACGTCTGGAGCGGAGCGTTTTATTTCACCGGTTCGGCAAAATGGGACAGCGGATTTGGGCGTTTAGCTATGGTATTGACGAGCGAGAGGTGCAACCGTATCGCGAACGAAAATCCGTTAGTGTAGAACGTACTTTATTAAATGATATTCAAGCGTTGGACGAAGGAAAGGCGGTCGTTGCCCATTTGTATCCGGATTTGTTACGGCGTATTCGACAATCTGATCCAAAATTAAATATAGAAACATTGCGTAAAATTGGTGTGAAACTGAAATTTGACGATTTTCACGTAACGACCTTGGAAAAAAGTGCGATGCAATGTAGCGAAGAACAGTTTATGTATTTACTGGAAGCCATTTGGCAACGTCGTCAAGGTCGTCGCATTCGTTTAATTGGGTTACAGGTAAATTTACCGGCGCCTAAAGTACAGCAACAGATGAGTTTGTGGTGATAGAGGCGTATTGATGGGGTAGAGTGGCGAAGATTGGATAAAAGTGCGGTCAAAATAATAAAAATTTTTTGCCTTATCCCTTGATATTCCGCTTTTTATAACTATTATTAGGGAAGGATTTATCCTGTGATTATTTATTTTTGCGCGTAAGTTGAGGGACTTTATATGATGCGAATTTTATTATTTTTAGCCACGAATATGGCGGTTTTAGTTGTTTTTAATATTATTTTGAGTCTTACCGGCATTCAATCACAAGATGCAATGGGGTTGTTGATTATGGCGGCGTTATTCGGTTTTTCCGGATCGTTAATTTCGCTATTTTTATCTAAAACCATGGCATTACGTTCGGTTAACGGTCAAGTGATTGAACAACCGCGCAACGAAAGTGAACGTTGGTTGGTAGAGACAGTGCGTTCGCAAGCAGAACGTGCGGGGCTTGCAATGCCGCAAGTGGCGATTTACCATTCAGCGGATGTGAATGCGTTTGCAACCGGTCCGAGCAAAAATAATTCGTTGGTGGCGGTGAGTACCGGATTGTTAAATGCGATGACACGTGATGAAGCGGAAGCAGTATTGGCGCACGAAGTCAGCCATATTAAAAATGGTGATATGGTCACAATGACTTTATTGCAAGGTGTGTTAAATACGTTCGTGATTTTTATTTCTCGTATCATTGCCAAGGCGGTTGCGAGCAATCGTGATGGAGAAACCAGCCAAGGGATGTATTTTATAGTGTCCATGGTGTTGGAGATCGTTTTCGGTATTTTAGCCAGTATGATTGCTATGTGGTTCTCTCGTTATCGTGAATATCGTGCGGATGTGGGTGCGGCAAATTTAGCCGGTAAACAAAAAATGATTGCCGCGTTGCAACGTTTGCAAGCACTACATGAACCGCAAGAGATGGAAGGTCAATTAGCCGCTTTTGCGATTAATGGAAAACGTGGTGGACTTGCGGCGTTATTTATGAGTCATCCACCGTTGGAAAAACGTATTGATGCGTTAAGAAATGCGGATAGTTTGAAATAATAACAAAACTTTTTTAAAATAGAGGGGCTTACTTGCCCCTTTTTTTCTTTATCGTCATAACAATAGCACAAAATAACCGCCTAAAGTGCGGTACTTTTTTCAATATTTTTGGAGTAATCAATGGCTGAAATCGAACATCAATTGGAAGATATTATTTCCATTTTTAATCAATGTTTTGAACAAGAATATAATACCAAATTAATCAAAGGCGGTGACGAACCGATTTATTTGCCGGCAAATGAGGACTGTCCGTACAACGCTATTTATTTTGCACACGGTTTTTATAGTAGTGCGTTGCATGAAATTTCCCATTGGTTGGTTGCCGGGGAAGCGCGAAGAAAATTGGAGGATTTCGGTTATTGGTATGAGCCGGATGGGCGTTCGGAGCAACAACAGCGCGAGTTTGAAAAAGTGGAGGTTAAACCGCAGGCAATTGAGTGGATTTTAGCCACCGCCGCCGGTTTTCGCTATTTTGCCAGTGCAGACAATTTAAACGGTCAAGCGGGGGATACCAAGCCGTTTAAACTCGCTGTATATGAACAGGTTAATTACTATGCACAAAAAGGATTGCCAAAGCGGGCGGAAAAATTGCGTAAAGCCTTGGCAGATTTTTATGGTACGGAAGACAAAATTGACTTAGCAAAATTTGATGTTGAAAGAATTTAATATGAACGCATTAGAAATTAAAAACCTTACGAAAGCGTATAAAAATGGAGTAAAAGCCTTACATGGTATTGATTTGACTGTGCAAGAAGGGGATTTTTATGCCTTGTTGGGACATAATGGTGCGGGAAAATCGACTACGATCGGGATTATTTGTTCTTTGGTGAATAAAACCTCCGGTACAGTTAAGGTGTTCGGCGAAGATTTGGATCAAAATCCGGCACAATTAAAGCAATATATCGGCTTGGTACCGCAGGAATTTAATTTTAATAACTTTGAAAAAGTCATTGATATTTTAACCAATCAAGCGGGCTATTACGGGATTGACTACAAAGAAGCGGTAAAACGGGCGGAAGTTTGGTTAAAAAAATTAGATTTGTGGGATAAACGTGATCAGCAATCCCGTCGTTTATCCGGTGGGATGAAACGTCGGTTGATGATTGCGCGTGCCTTAATGCATCATCCGAAATTATTGATTTTAGATGAACCGACTGCCGGTGTGGATATTGATTTGCGTCGCGCCATGTGGCAGTTTTTGCAAGAATTAAATTTGCAAGGTACCACCATTATCTTGACCACTCATTATTTAGAAGAAGCGGAAATGCTTTGTCGTCATATTGGGATTATCCGGCAAGGACGCTTGGCGGTAAATATGACAATGAAAGATTTGTTGGCAAAATTGGAAACGGAAACGTTTATTCTTGATTTGGCGCCGAAAAGTCCGTTGCCTTGTATTCAAAATTATAAAATTTTACAGATTGACACCAATACGATTGAAGTAGAAGTGAGACGGGAACAGGGATTAAATCAACTTTTTACGCAATTATCCGTACAAGGTATTCATGTGTTGAGTATGCGAAATAAATCCAATCGCTTAGAAGAGTTGTTTGTGTCAATGTCGTTAAATAAACCAATGGATAACGGGAGTGAGAATTAATGTTAGCTTGGGTCTCTTTTAAAACTATTTTAGCTAAAGAAGTACGGCGATTTATGCGAATTTGGGTACAAACCTTAATTCCACCGGTGATTACCATGACCTTATATTTCGTAATTTTCGGGCAACTTATCGGCTTCAGAATCGGTGAGATGGGTGGTTTTACTTATATGCAATTTATCGTACCGGGATTGATTATGATGTCCACCATCACCAACTCTTTCGCGAATGTTGCCTCCTCTTTTTACGGTACCAAATTTGCGCGTAACGTGGAAGAATTGCTGATTTCGCCAACCTCGTCGCATATTATTATTCTTGGCTATGTTGCGGGCGGAATGGCGCGCGGGATTTTTGTCGGTGTGCTGGTGACGATAGTTTCCTTATTTTTTGTTTCATTCGAGATCTATTCTTGGTCAATTATTGTGTTGACCTTGTTGATGACGTCCGCTACCTTTGCATTGGGCGGGTTAATTAACGGGGTATTTGCTCGTTCTTTCGACGATATTAGCATTATTCCAACCTTTGTATTGACACCATTAACCTATCTGGGCGGTGTGTTTTATTCTATCGCATTATTGCCTGAATTCTGGCAAGCGGTGTCCAAATTAAACCCGATTGTTTATATGATCAATGGTTTCCGATACGGTTTTCTCGGCATCAGTGATGTGGGTTTAGTTCACACTTTCAGCGTGTTAGCTCTCTTTATCAGCGCGCTTTATTTATTAGCCTATTACCTGATTAGTCGCGGCGTTGGGTTGAGAAGTTAAATTACTTCAACGTGAAATGTTATGCGGGATGCCAATGGTGGCGTCCCTTATGATGGATTGACTTAAAGATAATGGAAAAAGTGCGGTGGTTTTATCTCTCGTTTTAACGATTTACTGTATTTAATCCATTACTCCTTTCCGCAATGACACTTCCCCCGCATTAAACCGCAGATATTGATCCTGTGCATTTTTAATTAATAAAAAGCCTTGTTCATCAATGCCTTGTGATATCCCGCAGAGGTTTTTTGGGGCAGTGATGATGTTGACGGGCTGTCCAAGAAAATGATCTAATGCCAGCCAGCGTTGGCGGAAAAATGCCATACCATATTGTTCAAATAAGGTTAAATTTTGCGTCAGATTGCTGACCAATCGTACAATAATGGCTTCCCTTGATACTTGAGGTAATGCCGCTGAAAGATCTGCCCAAGCTTGATCGATAGAGTTGGTAGATGGAATGGAAACATTTATCCCTATCCCAATGATAAGTTCAAGCAATTCTCGTCTTTTAGGCGCGATTTCAATTAAAATACCGGCAAGTTTTTTGCCATTTAATAAAATATCATTAGGCCATTTTAGGCTAATGTTGAGGATATTTTCAGCCATTAATGTTTCGGCGATCGTAATGCCGATCACTAAACTTAATCCGTGCAAGGGAATTTGTGCAGGGAGCGTCCAATATTGGCTAAGGATAATTTGTCCGGCGAAAGGCGATTGCCATTGTCGTCCGCGGCGTCCGCGACCGGCTAATTGATATTCGGCTAAGCAAAGATCGCCTTGTTGGCATTGTGCGATATTATCCAGTAAATATTGGTTGGTGGAGTGAATTACCGGTTGCAAAATAAGGCGATAAGGCGCCAGTTGCGCTTGTAATCTTGCTTGATCTAATAGCGGTAATTGCGGTTGTAATTGAATTTCTTGTGGCGTTTCAATTATCGGCAAACCTTGAGCAACGAATTGCCGAATTTCGCATTGTAGCGCGCCGGCATCAAGGGCGAAAAGGGCGGTCAATTTTTGGCGAGAATGCGCTTTTCCGTCGCTCAAATAGGAAAGAAGATCTGATGTCACAAAGGGTATCCTGTCCATGTTAAATTTTGTAGCGTTTATTTTACTCCGAATAAAATAGTTGTAAAAAGGGATTTTCAAGTTTGTATAAACTCTGTATAATCCCACCGCAATATTTTTTATCTAAAATTTCAACGAAGAGAGAATATTGCAATGCTACGAGTAATTAAAGAAGCCTTAACGTTTGACGACGTTCTTCTTGTCCCGGCACATTCTACTGTGCTTCCTAATACTGCCGATCTTTCTACCCAATTAACCAAAGATATTCGTTTAAATATTCCTATGCTTTCCGCCGCAATGGATACGGTGACGGAAACTAAATTGGCAATTTCTTTGGCACAAGAAGGCGGCATTGGATTTATTCATAAAAATATGAGTATCGAACGCCAAGCAGATCGTGTGCGTAAAGTGAAAAAATTCGAAAGCGGTCTAGTCTCCGACCCGATTACGGTTTCGCCGGAGTTAACCTTGGCGAAATTAAGCGAATTAGTTAAACAAAACGGATTTGCCAGCTATCCGGTGGTGGATAACGAGAACAATCTTGTGGGGATTATTACCGGTCGCGATATGCGTTTTGTGGACGATATGAGCAAAACGGTAGCGGAATTGATGACCCCGAAAGCGAGATTGGTTACCGTTAAACGTGATGCCAAACGGGAAGCTATTTTTGCATTGATGCACCAACACCGCGTGGAAAAGGTGTTGGTAGTGGATGATGAATTTAAATTAAAAGGCATGATCACCTTAAAAGACTACCAAAAAGCAGAAAGCAAACCTAATGCCTGTAAAGATGAATTTGGTCGTTTACGCGTTGGTGCGGCGGTTGGTGCCGGTCCGGGTAATGAAGAACGTATTGAAGCCTTAGTAAATGCCGGTGTGGACATTTTATTGATTGATTCATCACACGGACATTCCGAAGGCGTGTTGCAACGGGTACGTGAAACGCGTGCTAAATATCCGAATTTACCGATTATTGCGGGTAACGTAGCGACAGCCGAAGGAGCGATTGCTTTGGCAGATGCGGGAGCAAGTGCGGTCAAAATCGGGATTGGACCGGGATCAATTTGTACGACGCGTATTGTCACAGGGGTAGGCGTACCGCAAATTACGGCGATTGCCGATGCGGCAGAAGCGTTAAAAGATCGTGGTATCCCTGTTATTGCCGACGGCGGTATCCGTTATTCCGGCGATATTGCCAAAGCGATTGCGGCGGGGGCTTCTTGCGTAATGGTCGGTTCAATGTTTGCCGGTACGGAAGAAGCACCGGGTGAAATTGAACTTTATCAAGGTCGTGCATTTAAATCTTATCGCGGAATGGGATCTTTGGGCGCAATGTCAAAAGGATCTTCCGATCGTTATTTCCAATCCGACAATGCGGCGGATAAATTAGTGCCGGAAGGGATTGAAGGACGTATTCCGTACAAAGGCTTTCTAAAAGAGATTATCCACCAACAAATGGGCGGTCTGCGTTCTTGTATGGGATTAACCGGTTCAGCTACTATTGAGGATTTGCGTACCAAAGCGCAATTTGTTCGCATCAGTGGCGCCGGTATTAAAGAAAGCCATGTACATGATGTAACAATCACCAAAGAAGCGCCGAATTATCGTATGGGTTAATTTCGACACGAGGTAAGTTGAAAGTGCGGTGGAAAAATGCCGAGTTTTGCCGGATTGTCGCAAGGGTAAAACAGGCGGATTTTTGACCGCATTTATTATTTAGGAGAGTGAATATGATCAACTGTACGCATTATTTAAATCAACTCGGTATTGCTTCTCCGTTGTCGGTAAATTTAGTCATGCTGAAACAATTGCAAAAACTGTATTTGGAACGCAATACTTTCCAATGCCTTTCTTCGGTGTACACCATCCCATTTTTTTAGATGAAGATAAAAGGGCATTGTGGAGAAAAAGGGCGGTTATTGCTTTGAGCTGAATTTATTGTTGATGCATTTATTGCGTCATTTGGGCTTTGATGTGCAATTCCATAGTGCAAAATTTGTGCATAATAACGATCCTTTTACCAAACACGTTTATACCCATGGTTTTTTATTAGTGATCTTGCACGGGCAAGAATATGTTATTGGATATGGTGGCTTTAATTGATCTGCTCCCAAAAATTTACAACAGAAATCCGTATAAAGTGCGGTTAATTTTATTAAAGTTTTGATAGAATTGGACGATGACTATGGACATTCTGAATTTGTTGCTACAACGGGGCAACAAATTGAAAACAATACTAAAATCTTATCTAAGGAGTATAAAATGAAAAAATTAGGGGGTATTTCAGTATTATTATTGACGAGTTGTGGTATTTTGGGACCTGGTTATTCAGGACAAACTACAGCGGGCGCTTTATTAAAATCAGATACAGAAAGAAATATTAATTTTATTTTTAGAGCATTGCACCAATGCACCCCTGAAAAAATTCATACTCAAATTAATAGTGTAAAACCTGCTACGCCAAATTCTGTTGAACAAGCGCAAGAAACTTGGACGGTTACTGGGTGTGGAAAAACAGAAGTTTTCGACCTCAAATATGTTGGAGATGGCGTTGGTGGAACCTATATTAATATGACTAAGACTAAGAAAAATTAATCATTGATTGGAAACAAAATGACAAACATTCACAACCATAAAATTTTAATTTTAGACTTCGGTTCACAATATACGCAACTTATCGCACGTCGTGTACGTGAGATTGGGGTTTACTGTGAGCTTTGGGCTTGGGACGTCACGGAAGCTCAAATCCGTGAGTTTAACCCGACAGGGATTATTCTTTCGGGTGGTCCTGAAAGTACCACGGAAGAAAATAGCCCGCGTGCACCGGAATATGTGTTTAATGCCGGGGTGCCGGTATTAGGGATTTGCTATGGTATGCAAACCATGGCAATGCAACTCGGCGGTTTAACTGAAAATTCCGATCATCGTGAATTTGGTTATGCAGCGGTTTCTCTCAAAAATTCGACCGCACTTTTTGCAAATTTAAATGATGATCTGACTGCTTGCGATCCAAAATTGGACGTTTGGATGAGTCATGGCGATAAAGTCACAAAATTACCACCGCACTTTTCGGTAACCGGCGTAACGCCAACTTGTCCGATTGCAGCGATGTCTGATGAAACGCGTCGTTTTTATGGCGTGCAATTCCATCCGGAAGTGACACATACAAAAAGCGGCTTGGCATTATTGAAAAATTTCGTGGTTGGCGTTTGTGGCTGCGAAACGAAATGGACTGCCGAAAATATTATTGAAGATGCCGTCGCGCGTATTAAAGCGCAAGTAGGTGATGACGAAGTTATTTTAGGCTTATCGGGCGGCGTGGATTCTTCCGTGACTGCGTTACTTTTGCACCGCGCGATTGGCAAAAACTTGCATTGTGTATTTGTGGATAATGGCTTGTTACGCTTAAACGAAGGCGATCAAGTGATGGAAATGTTCGGCGATAAATTTGGCTTGAACATTATTCGTGTGAATGCGGAAGATCGTTTCTTAGATGCACTGAAAGGTGTTGATGAACCGGAAGCGAAACGTAAAATTATCGGCAAAGTGTTTGTTGACGTGTTTGATGAAGAATCACACAAACAAACCAGCGTAAAATGGTTAGCGCAAGGCACGATCTATCCTGATGTGATTGAGTCTGCGGCAAGCAAAACCGGTAAAGCTCATGTGATCAAATCGCACCACAACGTTGGCGGCTTGCCGGATTATATGAAATTAGGTTTAGTGGAGCCATTGCGTGAATTATTCAAAGACGAAGTGCGTAAAATCGGCTTGGCATTAGGCTTACCGGCGGAAATGCTCAATCGTCATCCATTCCCCGGTCCGGGATTAGGCGTGCGTGTATTAGGTGAAATCAAAAAAGAATACTGCGATCTGGTTCGTCGTGCGGATGCAATCTTTATGGAGGAACTCCACGCTTCAGGCTGGTATTACAAAGTTAGTCAAGCATTCACCGTATTCCTGCCGGTAAAATCCGTCGGTGTAATGGGGGATGGGCGTAAATATGATTGGGTAGTTTCGCTGCGTGCAGTGGAAACAATTGATTTTATGACCGCACATTGGGCGCACTTGCCATACGATTTACTCGGCAAAATCTCCAATCGAATCATCAACGAAGTGAATGGCATCTCGCGCGTGGTGTATGACGTTTCAGGAAAACCACCTGCAACCATTGAGTGGGAATAAAAATTTCACATTTCACTACGTTTCATAACGTTTCAAAAATCACTAAAAGCCTTGTTAATACAGGGCTTTTTCATTTCATAACGTTTCATAATATTTCAAGTTAGTTCATATTTTTGACGGTATAAATGACGGTATTAACTTGCATACTCTTTAAAAAAGAGTGAAAATACCGTTATGATGATGACGGTATTTTTGGCGGTATGATATGCTTACAGATACAAAGATTAAATCACTGAAACCAAAGGAAAAAATCTATAAAGTTGCCGATCGTGACGGACTTTATGTCGCTGTTTTGACATCTGGAACAATTATTTTCCGTTATGACTACAGAATTAATGGAAGACGAGAAACTTTGACCATTGGCAAATATGGAACGGATGGAATTAACTTAGTTGAAGCTCGTGAGCGTTTGATGATTGCGCGTAAGCAAGTGAGTGATGGCATTTCTCCGGCAAGTATAAAGCGTAATGAGCGGAATAAAATTCGTAATGCTGATCGTTTCTGTGCGTTTGCTGAAAAATATCTTGCTGATGTACAGCTTGCTGATAGCACCAAGGCTTTACGTGTTGCTACTTATGAGCGAGATATAAAAAATACATTCGGAAATCGGCTGATGACGGAAATCACAACAGATGAAATCCGTACTCATTGCGAAAAAATCAAAGATCGTGGCGCACCATCTACTGCTATTTTTGTGCGTGATTTAATCGCTAACGTTTATCGTTATGCTATTCAACGTGGACACAAGTTCGCAAATCCTGCTGATGATATTTCTAATTCATCTATTGCTACCTTTAAAAAGCGTGAACGTACCTTAACCCCAAGAGAAATTCACTTGTTCTTTAACGCTCTTGAAGAAACACAATCAGATTTTGGGTTAAAGAAAGCGGTAAAATTTATTTTACTTACTTTGGTTCGTAAAAGTGAATTAATTGATGCTAAATGGAATGAAATAGATTTTAAAAATAAAGTTTGGACCATTCCAGCGGAACGAATGAAAGCAGGGCGTGCGCATAATGTTTATTTATCTGAGCAAGCAATTGATTTAATCGTAGCATTTCAAATTTATTCCGAGGGGTCTCCATATTTATTACCAGGAAGAATAAATCGTCAACAGCCTATAGCAAGAAGTTCACTTAATAGGGTTATTGCAAATTGTATTAAATACATTAACCGTGATGGACAATTAATTGATGATTTTACGGTTCATGATTTGCGACGCACTGGCTCAACACTATTACATGAAATGGGATTTAATTCTGATTGGATTGAGAAAAGTCTTGCCCATGAACAGCAAGGTGTCCGCTCCATCTATAATAAAGCAGAATATTCAGAACAACGCCGAGAAATGTTGCAAACATGGGCAGATAAGATAGATGAATGGATAAATGGGGATTATAACTAACCGATATTACTAAATATGTTCAGCAAGCCATTTATCTATATCCTCTTTACGCCAAGCTACACGACGCATAGAGGCTTTCACGCTTTTAGGAAATGTACCTTGTTTCATCATACGCCATATTGTCGTTGAACTTAAACTTGTTATTTCGATTACTTGTGTTCTGCTCAATAATGTTGTTTGTCGTTCCATATTATATTTACCTCCAATAAAAAACCTAGCTTTAGCTAGGCTTGTTCGTTTTTTTCTAGCCAACAAAGGAATTTAATATCTTCATAGCCTAAGGTTGTACAAATTCCCTGAAGATGAGAGAGAATTTTGGCAAATTTTTCTGCTTCTAATCGCATAAATCTTCCTCTTTAACATACACACCATCTATCATTTTTCCCTTGCGGTCTTTGATTTGGCGGTAAGCATAAATAAGGGATGTATGTACGTCTGTTTTGTAAAATTTAGTAATAAGCTCAAGTTGATTTTCAAAGCCACTTAAGTAATCTTCTAATCGAGGTACATCACAGTTTTTAGCCAACTCATTTGCAATATTTCCTAAATCAATATTAGCCTGTACAATCTGAGCAGCGACTCCACAATTAAAATTGGTGTTATCACAATGACTAATACTAAATAGCTTTTCCATTTTGAGCTGTTTACGCATAATTGTACAAACAACAAGACAATCCCCAATACTATCTAAAACAGTTTCAAAGTCATTAGTTGATACTCCATAACAGAGTTCTCCAAACTCTTCCATCAGTTTAAGCATTTGTTTTTGTGGCGTTGAGCCTTTAATCAGGTTGCGAGCTTCCGCCCATTGTTCGATTTGTTGGATAAGTTGTTTCATTGTTTTTCTCCATAGTTAAATAATCTTGTAGTCTTAGCCCAATCCATTTCATGACCGGAACCGCCATTGAATTTCCGATAGCTTTATATCATGTGTTTCCCCTTTTTTCTTTTCGCGCTAAAGCGAGGGCGTTTTACGTTTTCATCCGCCATTTGCTTGCATTTAATCTTAAGGCGGATTATTTCCTCGTTCGTTTGTTTTAATTTTTCTTTTAAATCTTCGTGACGGTTTAATGCAGTGTTAAGTGCATTTTCCATTAATTCATTTTCTCGCGTTTGGTCACGGAGCTTTTCTTTTAATTGTTCAATTTCATTGAATAATTGGCGTTTGGTTTTAAAGTAATTAAGTATCATGATATTTCCTTTTGGTAATAAAAAACCGCCCATAAAGAGCGGTCGGTTTTGATTAAAAGTTTACTAAATAACTAATTTTTTGAATGTCGGGTCAAATTCTCGGACGTATTTTAATACGCGCCAGCTTGTCATCGGGTCGCAATCAAATTCTTTGGTAATCCGTTCAAGGATTTTGTGAGCTGATTGTGCAGTGTGGCTATATTCAAAACCCTGTCCGTAGATTTCGCCAGCCATATTTGAGCCGAGTTTTTGAAACATCGGGTAGATATAGCGGAAAGTGTGAATACCTCGCACGAAAGCGAACCAAGCCCATACGAGGCTTTGGAGTTCATCTTCGGTAAAGTCGAAGGTATATTTCTTTTCCGGCTCCGGTAGGGTAAGTTGTTTTGGTTGTTCAACTTGGTTTAAAAACGCACGCAAAACCACAAGATGAAACTGTGGGCTGATCCACGCTGCATAGGCAATTACGATTTCTTTGCAGGCGTATGTGCCAATGCCATTTTTGACAATTAAAACTGAGCTGTGAGATTTCTCACAGGTTGGATTTTCGCTTTCAATCTCTGCAATTAGAGCTTTTGTTTGATCATTTCGCAAAAAATAAGTAGGACGATGTTTTGGATCGTTTCCACTTGCCCTATGAAGATCTGCTAATGAATAAAGATTATTTAAAGTACGAATTGAGTTATTAAGAATTGCTAAATTAGTCATTTTGACTGCTCCTATTGGTTTTCTGAAATTGACCAGTTCTGACACTGGTGCCGAGAGGTTCAGAACCCTCCAATAGGTTAGGGTGGACGTATTCCCCGAAGGTATTGTATTAGTCGCCCTCTCGACGTTGCGAGATATCGGCATAAAAAAAGATCGCTTTTGGCGATCTGCTTACTACCGCCTATTGGAAAAGGTTCTGACACCTTGAGGCAGATAGTAAGATAAAAGGGTGGGGTTTGTCAATAAAAAAGCCTGTGTTGTAAACAGGCTTTTTAAGAATTTTTTAATGTTTAGCGGCTTGGTTGGCAAAATATGCCCAACCTATCATTACTACGGCGAATACCGCTAGTCCGAATGTTAATCCCATTATTGTATCTCCTCTTTCATTTTTCTGAATTTACGCCCAGCAAACAACCCACCATATACCCCAATACCAAGTAAAACGGCATTGATGATTTTGATTATTATCGGGTCTTTACCGTAAAGGATAACAGGAATTGCTAAGATTGCAACCTTTGCAACATCTACTGAAAGTTTTGCCCAGTCGTCTAAGGTTTCTTTCTCAAAAGGGCGTTTAGTGATGTTCCACATCAATTTGCTCCTTTAGTGTGTTAAGAATGGTTAAATTTGACATTTTACTGTCTCCGTTTGTTTAGTTAGTAATTTGATCACTTAGTGGGTGATCGGGCTTCAACTACCGCAAACGGGCGGCGGAACTTATTTCCGTGAGGTATTGTATTAGGTTCTCTCGACCCGACCTTAGATTTTCTAATTACCCAGATCTGGGCAATTAGCAAATTTTAGGTACAAAAAAACCGCTTGCTGTCGGGTGCGGATAACCGCCGTTTGTTTAGTAGTGCGGTTATCCTATCCGTTGTAAGTGGTGTTGTCAATAAGAACTTACTCTGTTTCTGAAATTTTAAATTGAACAGCAACGAGAGAATAATCGTCAGTAGGTGATTTCTCTATTCTTTTTTGTAATGCTGCCGAAAATTTCACAATGCTGTTTATTGTTTTTTCAGAGAAGCGTGGACGATGTTCCCAAAAATGATGAGCACCATCTGACATAATGTAGATGGAAACTTCATTATTCTCATCTTTAAGTTCGGACATCGGAATAAAGAATTCATCCGGTTTCATTTCGACTTGTGTTGAAATTGCGGTAGTGATGATATTTTTCCCCGAAAGTTCTTTTAATTCTTTCTTAGTATAAATTTTTTCATCCAGCAATTTTTGATGTGTCGTATGATCTTTGGTTTTTTGGATAAGTTTTTTCCCGGATTTAATATATAAGCGGCAATCACCAATATGACCTACATATAGACCTTCTTCGGTTAAATAACCAAAAGTTAAAGTGGTTGAGGCTTGATGATATTCCGGTGCAAGTTGCTTAATTTCAGCTAAGCTGGCAGAAAATACATTGTTGTGAGCAGTCTCTAAATTTTGGATTGCAATTTTAGAGGCTATCTCTCCGCCTTTATAGCCACCAACACCATCAGCAACGGCGAATAAATAGCCTTGATTGTATTTTGTGCAAGCGAGTATGCTATCTTGATTTTGTTTTTCCGGTATTTTAGAAAAGGAAAAAGAGGATGAGCTAAGTAAGTGAATCATTGTTCCTCCAATAGGATATTGAGGTGATTGATAATTAATTGATATTTCGAATAGTTTACAACCTTAAGGCTAGTATAACAATGTTCCTATACATTCAAAACGGAATATCATCATCAAAATCTCGTGATTCTGAATCTGTCATTACGTGGTTATATGGATTGGTTGGTGGTGGGTTTCCTGCCGGTTCGGTTGCCCAATTATTATTGCTGTTTCCGCTGTTTGAGCTACCGAGCATTTTTAGCCGGTCGGCGATGATTTCGGTCGTCCAGCGGTCTGTGCCGTCTTGGGCTTGCCATTTGCGAGTGCGTAGTTTGCCCTCAACATAGACTTGTGAGCCTTTTTTCAGATATTGACCGATGATGTCGGCTAATTTGCGAAAGGCGATAATAGTGTGCCATTCCGTATTTTGCTTTTTCTCGCCTGTATTCTTATCGGTCCATTCTTCCGATGTTGCAACGCTAATCTTAGCGACTGGATCGCCGTTTGGTAGTGTTCGCATTTCAGGATCGTTGCCTAAACGTCCGACGACGATAGCTTTGTTTACGCCTGCCATAATTAGCCCTCTTGATTATTGATATTGAGTTTACGCACTTCAATAGCTTGAATTAGCTCCGATAACAGTTGCGGATATTCAACGAATTTTTCATCCACATATTTACGCATTTCTTCAATACGCTCATTGGTGTCAGCTTCATTAATCTTTTCAAGCATTTTATCTTTGTGAGCCTCCGCTTTTTTCAAACGTTCCAGCTCCAAATCCACACCGCTCTCTAACCATTCCACGAGCTTTTGCCCTGTTTCAACGGATAGTCTGAACGGATTGCCGTTAGGTGGAAATAACCCTGTACGGTCCTTGCTTGGTT
Source organism: Actinobacillus seminis (assembly GCF_002263215.1). Classification (GTDB taxonomy): domain Bacteria; phylum Pseudomonadota; class Gammaproteobacteria; order Enterobacterales; family Pasteurellaceae; genus Actinobacillus_B; species Actinobacillus_B seminis. Next base: position 85,921 of record NZ_NLFK01000003.1, on the reverse strand, counting down.
GAGCAAAATTACCGTCGTGGATTAAATCTAACACGGTAGTAAATTCATACTCAATACCGTCATTTTGTTCCGCTTTCATTCCCAGCTTTTGAACCTGTTTGCGACCGTTTACTTCTGCTTGAGTGGTTTCAGTTTTACTTCGCATTGTTACAATGATGTGAGCAGGGCAAGCAAGCAGATCATCAATTAAAGCACGATGGCGTGCTTTGGTTTCACTCCACGCACTCCACGTATTCCCTTTGAATTTTGCCTTGGCGATTTCGTCATTTAACTCTAAACAACCGCCAGCCCCCGACCATTCGTGCGTGATACTGTCGATAATAATCACGTTAAAGCCATTATTTACGGCAAGTTGCACCGCTTGGCGGTAGCGTTCAGGTGTATAAGGGGCGGAGAGTTCTAAGACATCAAAATCGACGATGTCAGAATAAAGGGAAGCACTCCCTTTTTCTGTGTCAATCACGGCAATTCTGCCGCCAATGCCTTTTGCAGTAAGCAATGCACCGTAAGTTTTCCCTGAACCGCTAGGACCGGTTAAAGCCAAGCGAAGTTTGGATTTTTTGCGTTCTGCTTTTTGGAATTGCATTGTGATTACTCCGTAAAAGTCATTCGTTTGTAGATTTGGCGGACACGCTCAACATCTTTCGCACAGTATTCTGCTACTTCGGCAATTTTGCCGTCTTGAACGTATTGCCATACTTTTGAACCGTCAATATCGCCTTTTTGCTCAACATCTAGCACTTTACATAATTTATCAAGTGATACTTTGTTACCGTATCCTGCCCATTCCGTCATTGTGTCGTAGATATTGTGACGACTGGCGGTGTAATAAGGTTTTACACCGTTAATTACCGAACGTTGGAAAAGAAAACGGTCATCAAATTTGGTAATGTTATGCCCGATGAATTGTGGAACGGTATTGCATTTATTCGCTTTTTCACGCAGGAAGTCGTTAAAACGTGCCAGAATATCTGCTTCACGGTCTGCTGATTGCCAATCTTCACGGTAGAATAGCACTGGCGGTTCGTCATTGATTGCTACACCAATTACAGCAATTTCGCCAAAAGTGCCGTCTAGTGCGGTTTTCGCCACCGCTTCGCCTTTGTTCTGCTCAAACCATTTCGCAATGGTATCTTCACTTTTGTAGTTTGCTGGTGGTTTCAGCGTTTCCGTTACATAGGCTTGGAAATCGGCGTTTTGAGTTGGGATTGTTTCAATGTCTAAATAGATTTTCATTTTGTTGCTCCTTGTTAGTTTTTTTTGATTTTAGTTTGCGTAAAAATCGGTTGATGTTATCGCAAGTTTTAAATTGAGAATGTGGACTGAATACGCCGTGTTTTGGGTTTTCCCATTCTGGTTGTTTGTCAACATCTAGCATTGTTAACCTCTCATTGTTTGTTTCCAGTAATCACTATCATCATTCTCTGCTTTCGCATAAAAAATTGTGCCTTGATCACTTTTTCTATAGCTTGTTGTCTTGTTTCGATAATATCCATCATCGCACCGCTCCCAAGTGCGATATGGTAATCTTCGCTATTGTCTAACTCATCATAAAATTGGCTGTAAATTTGGCTGTTTGGATCTTGTAGTTCCATCAAAACTTCGGTACGCACTCGTTTAAATTCCAAACTATCCTCAATGTCTTCACCAAAATATGCTTCTGCCATATGGTCAAAATGTCTATCTACCGCTTGAATTAATTGCATATCGTTCATTTTTTCTTTCCTTTTAAAAGTAGCGTTTTTAATTTTTCAATAGAGGCTAAGTCAAAGGTTAATACGCTGTGATGTCTTGTTTGGCGATCTAACTTAATAGATAAATTACCCTCTTCATCAAATTGACAATGTTGAACCTTGTGTATTGGTTTACCTCGCTCGCTCTTGATTACCGCACTTAACATTGGATTTTTCCATTCAATAGCCGGAACGCCCAGTTTCTCCTGAAGCATAGGTAGTTTCTTTATCCCTTTTAATTCTTTTGTCATGTTGATGATGTCGATTGCTTTGTTTGTCGCTTTAATGGCGATGATTTCGCTCATCATCGGATTGCAAGTGCAGTACTCTCTCACATCATCTATCCAAACTTCCCCATAAAATTTTTTACTGATTGGATTTTGTAAAATTTGGATTTTGTAGCTATTCATCTTCATTTCCTCTCCTTGTCATACTGTGCTTGTAGTTGTTCGGTGTATTTTTGCATGTAGTCTACATCGGCTTGGGTAGGCGGTGGCGGTATATCGCCCTTGCGTGAAATCCATTCAATTCTTGCCATTTCTTCATCGTAAGCAAGTTGTGCTTCGGGGGAGAGTTTTCCATATTGAGCAAACGCTGGGTGAAAATAGGCAAAGACAAGTAGAGTGCTAAGAAAAATAGCCACGATAAGAACGATAAAGCCAAGCCATCTGTAAAATGAGATTAATAATTTATTCATTTTTTGTTTCCTTTTTGGTCAATTTACTGAATTTAGGTTGAGTGTTGCCACCGCACTTGAGCTGTTGAAAAGTGCGGTGAGTTTTTAGTTAATTTTTAAAAACGAGGCAGAGCGAGTTGCTGGTGCTGTTTTAAAATTGCTTCACCTTGCTGTAGCCACGGATTAAACTCATGAGCAACGTCATAAGACAATGCTCCAATATCGTTTCGAATGTGGCGTTCAAGTCCGAGCATTAAAAAGAGTTGACGATGAAAGATTTCTGTTTGTTCAGCAAGCTTTTTAGCTAGTCGAGTATGTTTCATAATTGCTTCGAATAAGTCTACAGAAAGAATAACTTCATTTTGACTGACTGTGCGTGTTATGGTTAACGAGGTGATGTACGTCAATACTTCATTAAGTTGTGAGCGTTCGATTTGTTCATATTTAGCAACTTTGAATTTGTTTTTAGTTCTCGCCCAAATTTCGCCATAGCTTAAGCCTGTTTTTTCGTGTGTAGCTTTAACCGCATTTTGCACCATATATTGTTCCTCAGGTGTGAGGGTAGTTGGTGCAGGAAGTGCGGTTTGTTCAGTTTTTTGCGAATTTTCCAACTGGTTGAGGAAGGCTCGCAAAACCACAAGATGAAATTGTGGCGAAATCCACGCAGCGTAGGCGATGACGATTTCTTTGCAGGCGTATGTGCCAATGCCATTTTTTGAAAGAATTGCTTGATTATTCGGGTCTTGCTTTTGAATTTCTGCCACAAGATCTTTAGTTGTATCTAAGCGAATAAAAAATGTTGGTTGATGTTTGCTTTCACTGCCAGAAAGTTTGTGCAGTTCGTTTAAGCTGAATAAATTGTCAATTTGACGAATGGTTGTGTTTAGAATTGTTAAGTTTGACATTTTTATGCCCTTTCTATGTGATTTAAGTTAATCCGATCATTAAGTAGGTGATCGGGGTTCAACTTACCACACATAGTTGGCGGAGCTTATTCAGATGTATTGTATATCGCTCTCTCGCCCCGATCATAATTCGGATTTTCTAAGCTCTGCAGATCTGCAGAGGTAGATTTTAGGCATAAAAAAACCGCTATGCTATCGGGTGCGGATAACCGCTATGTGTAAGTAAGTGCGGTTATCTTAGCCGTTGTAGGCGGTGGTGTCAAATTATTTTTGCGTAATAGCTCGCCTAGATAGCGAGTTAGTTAAGAATTCTGCTTTTAGCAACCTCAATCAACAGTTTGTATTCATGATGAGTTTTGTCATCGTGGACTTCTTTTGATTTTAAGAGAAACTCGTCCATCGTACCTGTAAAGCAACCTCGAGTAACAATTAATCCATTTTTTCCATTAAATACGGTGAGCGTTCCATTTTCTGAGCCAATGTTGCTTGCCAAAAAAATCATTTTTCGTTCAGAGATAACCGCAAAAGATTTCACCCGAGCATCACCGAACACCTCAGCATCACCGTACACCTGAGCATCACCGAACACCTCAGCATTACCGTACACCTGAGCATCACCGAACACCTCAGCATCACCGTACACCTCAGCATTACCGTGCACCCAAGCATTACCGCACACCCGAGCATCACCGCACACCCGAGCATCATCGAACACCTCAGCATCACCGTACACCTCAGCATTACCGTACACCTGAGCATCACCGAACACCTCAGCATCACCGTACACCTCAGCATTACCGTGCACCCAAGCATTACCGCACACCCGAGCATCACCGTGCACCCAAGCATTACCGCACACCCGAGCATCACCGCACACCCGAGCATCACCGCACACCCGAGCATCATCGAACACCCAAGCATTGCCATCATGATCTAAATTTTTCTCTGTCTCGATATAACCACCTAATTCGCCTACAGAAACCACACCAAATGTAATAAGTGCTTTTATACGGTAGAGTGTTCTGCCTAGATACTTTATTTTGTATTCTTTGAGTAGTTCATATTTCTTTTGTGTTTGTTCTGTCATTTTGTTTCCTTATCTTGGATTAGATAAATTTGGGTTAAAAAGCCCTCACAAGGAGGGCAAAGGAGTACTATGTCAAGTACATAGTAGTAGCAAAATCATTCAGAACGGCATTCAGTTCTGGCTTGTTATCTTTAAATGGTAACCGTACGTGTTACCGGATCTTTGGCGGAACACTGAATGCTGTTTTGAATGAACAGTGATTTTATACCTGCCACTGTTCAAGCAAGTTACAAGAAACTTGCGTTCTTTTTCTCTCTTAATAAACCGCACTTAGCAAGGATGAAAAAACCACAATTCAAAACATAAGGATTAAATCGCTAAATGCGGTTTATTGAAATTCTTGTCTCTCCAAGTGTCACGCGTTTAGCTGCGTTTGCTGTTATACCTGCTTGCTTCCACTTTCGGCAACTGCACCGTTTTTCACTGGCTTCTGCTTCTACAGATATTCAAAACATGGCGTTACTAAGTAGGTTAGGGCTTTCAATCTAACGACCGCTTAGTACCGTTATGCGCCATGTTTTTTTAAATGAATTTTTAAAGAACGTTGAGCTATTGGGTAGCTCGTTTTGATGGGCTTATTATCACGTAAAGTGATTTAAATGTAAATAACAAAATGTGATATTTTTTTAGTGAAAATATCACTAATTGTGATAAATCATTGATTTCTAAAGGTTTAGGGGGGGGATTTAATCGCCTATTTTTTAAACGATCAAAGTATAATTATTGAGATTGCGAGCTTGATCACAGACCGAAAACCACGCTTTTGAGAAAATAAGAAAGGATTTCTATGGAGGTTATATGAAAAAACTACTGATGACTTTATGTTGTTTACCCGCTTTTGCTTTAGCTAACGAAACAGGGGAAAGTTGTACTAAGATTGAGGATAGTACAAAACGCTTGGAATGTTACGATAGTATCTTTGTAAAAAAAGATGCCGGTAAAGAGGAAGTTACCGCTGAAAAATCTAAGTGGGAATATGAGCAAGAGAAAGATGAACTGCGTAATGCTACAACTTATCTTGCGAGAATAAGATCGACTAATACAATAGATTTTGGTTTTCCGTATGATTCATCCGGACTGAATTTAATGCTACGCAAAGACCCTAAATATGGCAATGATATCATTTTCAGTATTCATGGGCAGTTTAATGGCTGTATGATTGATAGTTGTAAAATTACGGTGAAGTTTGATGATGGTAAATTGGAAAGTTATCGAATGGTTGGAGCAGATGGCGGCAGCAATGATGCACTTTTCATTGAAAATGCAAAAGCGATGAAAACTTTTGTAGATAAGCTGAAAAAATCTAAGAAGCTGATTGTAGAAGCGAGCTTTTACAATTATGGCAAAGGGCAATTTACCTTTGATACACAAGGTTTAGAATGGAAACATTTTTAATCGGGAAAAAGCTACGTAGATGCGTAGCTTTTTTGATTAGATATGTTGGGGCAAAATAACTATTTCAGCCTCAAAAATTTGTTGGTCGAAGAAAATTTGGCGTTGCCAAATAAGTGCTTGTGAAAGCTGACGAAACACAAATCGTTCAGGTGCTATTTTTTGTAGTGCTAACTCAAATTGCTTGTAAGTTTTTTCTAAATTCTCTAGTGCGTGCGTTGGTTTCTTAGCAATTCGCTTATTCCAAACCACTTCTTGATGATACAGCCGATTTCTAAAACGCATAATTTGCTTTAATGTATTGTATAAATCCTTAAAATTACTAAATCTATGTCCAAAAATAGGCTTTAATACACTTTGCCAGTAGGCAACATGTTGATTACGCTTTATATCATAATTAAACAGATTTACCCAAAATCCAAAAGAAATGTGAGAAATGATATCATTTTCATTGTAGTTACGCCCACATTCACTAATGGCTTTTTGTAGCTGGCGTTTAGATTCTGCATTAAGAGGAGCATTACTATCATTCGCTAGAAAATGAAAGAATTCGTATAAATTATGATTAGGTGCAGCAAGGCGTAACAACTGACTGACTTCATTTCTTAGTGCCACCTCTATTTCTTGAATCAATGAAAAATAAATTCCTGTTCGATGTTGCAAGGCAGTATAAATTGCAATCGCTTCTTTCTGTTTTGTGGGATCATTTCGGAAAAAGCAAAATAAATATGTACTCAGCCGACTTTCTGAAATGCTTATCACTTGTTTGGACAACATATTTTCCTTTACTCAAGTTTAGTTTAATGTAATAATGCTTGTACTGGCAACGGACCCGAAGCCCCAGACGTAGGAGCTGGATCGCTTTGTAAAGTGTGAGAATCGCTTGTTTGCGGTTCAGGAAAGGTAGGTTTTTTAAACCTACCTTTTCTTTATCTACACTGTTCTTCCAACCATTTCTTAAATGTTTCTTTTTTCCAACGAGCTTTCCCCAAAATATATAAATCAGGTTTAGGAAATGAAATATTCTTTTCTAATTCTTGATGGACTAACTCAATATGAGTCTCATACATTCTTCTTGTATTATACACAGTAGCACCTAGCCCTCCATTTATACGCAAATGATGGTTAGGCAAATTAACCAACTCTTGAAACTCATCTGCCCCAATACCTAACCTTTGGATAATATCATTTGCGGAAAGTAATTCGGCAGAACCTTTCATTATACTGTTGATCATTTTATCCTTTGGTGTTGATGCAAGTTGTGCCTCAACGATAGCCTGTTTTACATCTTTAAATTCTGTCATATTTATTTCCCCTTATCTCTTTCTGCGATAAATACGATGTTCTACCATTGTGCCGATAATTCTAATTTCTTGCTTTAGCGTTGATAATTTATGGTAATCCGGATTAAGAGCGATAAGCTCAAAATGTTGTCTTCCGTATTCGTTTAAGTCTTCTAACGGGCGGTATTTTTTGAAAGTAGCCTCATAATCACCATTAATTGCAGCCACAAACTCACCGGCGTGCGGTTGTACATCAGGATCAATAATTACTCGGTCTCCTTCAATAAAATCAGGCTCCATCGAGTCCCCTTTGATTTCTAGGGCAAAAGCATTTTCAGACACATCAAGATCAGTCAGGATATATTCATAATCGCCACAGGTTTCACGAAAATCATCAATACCCGTCCATTGTCCAGCTTGGATATAGCTAATGATAGGAACTTTAGTTGTTCCAATAGTAGCTGGAATAATATTACTCGAACCAAAAGCAAGATCGGAAGGTTCAATATTTAATACCGAAGAAATAATTCGGATATCTTCTAAATCAGGCATCCTTGTTCCTGTTTCATAATTACCAATCCTTGATTGCCCCCATTTACTTGCTTTTTCTCTAGTATCTAGCTTGCCACAAGCTTCAGCAAAGTCTTTCTGATTCAAGCCTAGAGCCATTCTAAACTTTTTAATACGTTCACCAAGTGTGTCCATAAAGCACCTCTCTTTGAGTTTTATCTAATAATATCACGCTACGTTATATCTATAAAACACAATTCGCAGTTTACATTTATCACAAAAAGTGATTTAATTGATAAAAAATTATCACAAAGAGAATTTATATGAATAAAATCGCAGATTTCAGAAAAGCACTGAATGTAACACAAGCCCAACTCGCTGAAAAAATTGGTTGGACTCAGCCAAGAATAGCTAACTATGAAACAGGTCTCCGAACACCAAGCCTACAAGATGGAAGAAAAATTGTTAGAGCTTTAAATGCTTTTGGTCTAAGCGTTAGCTTTGATGATGTATTTCCAGATGATAAACAATAAAAAAACACCGTTGCAGCGGTGGTTAATCAATAAGTAACGAAAGGTAATTCCGATGAATCAATTATTAAATATTTCAGAACAAAAATCAAGCATTACGATGAGTAGTCGTGAAATTGCTCTTCACGGCAAAGAACCGTTTTTTGCATATAAGCCTGTACTGCTGCGTAAAGGGGCGGCCAAACTTTACGAGTGGTACATCAAAGGCGAATTGCCAATGAAGAAGAACTGGAACGGCGAATTTACACAAGATAAGGTGGTAGGGTTATGAGTAAATTTATTCCTAATTCTTTTCAAGTGCCAAATGCGGTGGTTGATGAACTGATGGCAGAATTGTCAGGGGCTGAATTAAAGATCTACCTGTTTGTTTTACGCAAAACCAAAGGCTGGAACAAAGAAGCTGATGCTATTTCGGTTTCTCAATTTATGGAAGCCTGTAATTTATCCAACCGCAAGGTAATTGATGGCTGTAATCGTCTCGTTGAATTAGGACTTTTAGCACAAGGAACTGGCTCTCGCGGTACGAAGATTTTTAGTGTTAAAAATTACACCTGTGAAGAAAGTTCACTAGTGAACAAAGTTCATAGCACCTGTGAAGAAAGTTCACTAGTGACTAGTGAAGTAAGTTCACACACAAAATACCAAGTTAAAAACACTACTAAAAATACAAATATTAAGATCGATCCTGATGAACATCATCAGGCATTTGCTGAATTTTGGAAAGCAGGTTTACCTAAAATTGGAAAGGACAGAGCGTTTGGTTTTTTCCGCAAAGCTTGGGTTAAACATAATCAATCTTCGGAAACTAAACTTACTCTTGGTGAATTTGCATTAATGCTGATAGATGACATCAAGCAGCGGTTGCAGAGAGGACAATTTGGATTTGATAAATTGCATCCGTCCACTTACCTGAATCAACAACGCTGGCAGGATGAAAAGCCGTCCGTTAATTTACTCAACCATCAGGGAAATTCTCGACCAAATCAAACGGGCTTTGCTAATAAAAATTATGGTGAAACTATTCTGCCAGAATGGGCTAAGGACTTGCAATGAAACTTGATGAATTACTTGAGAAACGTAAGGCGCTTCAAGCCAGCCTTGAGAGTACTAAAGGCTTTCGTAAGCCCTTAGATGGAGCTGTGGATAGTGCCGAGTCTGCTCAATGTAACCAGCACGGTAGTTACACTAATTACAAGCGTGTGATTACTGTTTTAGGACAAGAGAAAATTTTTAATACTCCTTGCCCTGAATGCGTGAAGTTGCAATTGGAAGAGCTAGAACAACAGATTTCAGCGATTGAATTAGGTAAAAAAACCGAAAAATTAACCGCTTGCGTGCTAATTCTGGCATTCCTGCACGCTTTGTTGAAGCTAGTTTTAGCAATTTTGAGCAAACGACTTATAACAGTCTAGCCTTGAGAACTTGCCAGCGTTATGCGGACAAGTGGTTAGATAGAGCCAAAAGTGGCGGCGGCTTGGTGTTATGCGGTCGCCCCGGTACTGGTAAAAATCATTTGGCCTGTGCGATTGCCCACCAAATTATTGAGCAGCATCAGGCGGAAGTGTTTTTAACTACCGCAATGCGGATCTTGCGTAAGGTGAAATCTACTTGGAACAAGGCAAGTGAACAAAGCGAAGATGAAGTGATTCGGTTCTATTCTAAGCAGGATTTATTAATCATTGATGAAATTGGTGTGCAGTTCGGTAGTGAATCAGAACAGATGATTTTGTTTGAAATTATCAATAATCGATATGAGGAAATGCGTCCAACCATTCTAATTAGCAACTTGCCTGAAAGTGAACTAAGTGCATTTATTGGTGAACGAGTACTAGATCGTATGCGAGAAGGGCAAGGAGCGGTAGTTAATTTTACTTGGGAGAGCTATAGAAAATGACAGACCAACAATTTGACAAAGACACTTACCCTACATCGCTCTCGGTATTCAATCCAATCAATGATGAATTTGGTTTTACCGTTGATGGTGCGGCGTTACTACATAATGCCAAGTGTGAAAAGTTCATTACGCCAGAGATGAATTTTCTGACCTATCCTCTAGAAAACGAGCGTATTTTTATAAATCCACCATTTAGCGATCTGCTCAGTTTTATCAAGCGTGCAGTTGAGTTATTTGAAAATTATAACTGTTTGGTTGTGATGTTGCTACCAGTAGATATTAGCACCGAATGGTTCTATCTCATTACACAGAAAGCAACGGAAATTCGTTTTATTGTTGGCGGCCGTATTAAATTTTTAAGCCCTGATACCAACAAATGGACAGATGTGTGCCGTGGCAATCACTTGGCGATATTTGACCCTAAGCATCGCAATATGGGGCAAGTTATCCGCCACGTTCATATTGATGATTTCGGAGCATTGGAATGGCGAGCAAACAGCAGAAAAAGACAGTAATCCACGCTGTTAAGTATGCTAATGGTGCTGTAGTAGCTGAAACGGATTATGACCGCAATTTACTGAAAAATCTGCCGATTGGGAGTGCCGTCAAAATTACCCCGATTGGTAACAACCGAAATTATCAACATCACAAAAAATTTTTCGCCCTATTAGATGCAGGGTTTGAGTATTGGCAGCCTGAATTTAGTGTATTAACTCAAGCGGAAGAATGGATAGCACAAGCTGTCGCAAGAGAAATTGCCGTTGCTGCAAATGATGAAAATCTCTACCGGAATGTAACAAAGCCCATTGCAGAGCGTGTGTTAGCCAAAGTACGTTCAAATCGTGAAGCAAAATTGGATTATGAAGGAATGAAAACCCTTGAAGCCTATCTCGATCACGTTATGAAAAAAGCTGGCTTTTACGATATTAAACCTACACAAGATGGTGGCACAACGAAAGAGCGCTGGTCTATCTCATTTGCGAATATGCCCCAAGAAAAATTCAATGATGTTTATAAAACGGTGTACGGCGTAATTTGGAATGAAACACTTTGCAACATTTACAAGAATGAATGGGAATTAGATAACAAAATAAATCAATTAATAGGGTTTTACTGATGAATAACAATGCAAGTTTAGTTAAATGCCCCGAATGTGGAGCAGATATGAAAGATTGGCGGAGCTATTCAGCAAAAGATGAAATAGACAAAATCAAGCCGTTTGAATGTACAGGGCTACGTTGTGGGAAGCGTTGGAGTGAAGAAGAATTGGGAGTAAGTAATGAAAGTGAATTTGAGAAAAGAAGCTAAAGGTAGAGATTGTCAGGTGCGTTTACCGGGCATTTGTAATTTTAATCCTGAAACAACTGTATTGGCTCATTATCGTATGGATACAGGCATTGCGAAAAAGCCGAGCGATAAACGAGGTGCTTGGGCCTGCTCTGCTTGCCACGATGAAATTGATCGCCGTACTCGTATATTAGACTATGATTTCGTAAGACAAGCTCACGCTGATGCTGTTTTTAGAACGCAAGATATATTAGAGGCTGAAGGTAAGCTATGAGTGATTGGCTTGAAATTGCATTACCCTATCCACCAAGTGTAAACCATTATTGGCGACATACCCGAAACGGTAGACATTATATTTCAGAGAAAGGACAAGCATTTCGAGAGCAAGTAGTAGAAATTTGTAAACAGTTCGATCCATTTAAAGGTGCAGTACAAACAGTATTGCAGGTTTATTATCCAGATAAAAGACGAAGAGACCCAGATAATCTAGAAAAGGCTTTATGGGACGCATTAACCATTGGCGGTTTGATTGAAGAAGATCACAATCAGATTTTAGTCGATAAGAGAATGATTACAGCAGGATTTAAAAAGGGCGGAATGATTATTTTAAAAATTAGGGATTATGGAAATGCGTAAATTTAATGAATTAACACTAACAGATAAACAGGAAGAGTTTGTTGATGAATATATGTATAAATGGGGAGCTTGGATTCGTAGCGGTCGAATTGATAAACCCGGCTTAAACATTATTGCTAAATTGATGCAATCTGCTATTCCGTCAGAGCCAAGTGAGCCAATGTGCGATGATGAAACAGGTATGATGATTAGTCAGACCATTGAGCAATTCTTCAAGAAGAATGACAGTTTGTTGCATTTCATTGTATTTTCATATTACGTAAACAAGCGTACAGTAAATTTTATATCGGTTAAATTGCGTGAGAATTGCGGAGAAATAAAAATGCAACCGTGTTCAGGTAAGTCAAATATTCGGGTCCCTAGCTTAAAAACAGTTAAGCGTAATGTAGAAAAAGACTTAAAGTTAGCAAAAGCAATAATTCACGAACTGTTGGTAACTGGTTTCGTTCTTCTTCGAACAGGTAATGAAAAATCAAAAAATATCAAAATAATGTATTGACGAACTTGTCATCTTGTCCTATCATTTCAATATATGGTGGTCGTCGTGTAAGTGATGTTCACCGAGTGAATTTTATAGCCCTGATTGGTTTCCCAGTCGGGGCTTTTTTATTCCCCAAATTCCAGGGGTAAGGTAATAAATAAAATGTTTAAAGACCCTGGCAATCAAAGTTATTGGTGGGCTGGCATTGGTGGTTTCTTCTCGTTGATGTCTGCCCAAGAGTTACTGGCGTTAATCAGTTTAGTTATCGGTGCGGTAACAGCCGTTGTGAATTTAGTTGAGAAATATCATCTGCGTAAGATTAAAAAGCGTGAAGAAGAGCGAGCTGAGCAGATCCATCAATTAAAAGTGAAACGTTTAGAACAGGGGCTTAGTGATGAGTAGTAATAAATGGGGAACGCTTGGCAAAGTTGGTGGTGCTTGTTCAGTGTTAACAATAATCGCTATTATGATGGCTAATTATGGAGATGAATTTCGTACAAGTGTAGATGGGTTGGAAATTATCGGTAATGCAGAGGGGTGTCGTCGCGAACCATATAAATGCCCTGCTGATGTTTTAACGGTGGGGGTTGGTAGTACAGCGGTTAGCGGTGAAGCAATTGAAGCTGAGAAGATTTACTCAGATCTTGAAATTGCTCGTCGTTGGAAGAGTGACATTGTGATTGCTGAACGTTGTGTTAATCGCTTGGCGAATGGTAAGCAAATGCCGCAATCTGTATTTGATGCGACAGTATCAATTACTTTTAATGTGGGGTGCGGTAGGTTATTCAAATCAATCTTATTCCGTAAAGCGAACGTTCGTGATTGGCAAGGTGTGTGTAATGAATTACCACGATGGGTATATTCAGGCGGTCGTAAGTTGAAAGGCTTAATCATTCGCCGAGAAAAAGAAAAGGCATTGTGTTTGTCAGGTTTGTAGGATTAGTAGTGCGCTTATGTTTGGTAAAAATATTGGAGATGGCTTAACGTGGTTGTTTATGATGTGTTGCCTTGGTGTGGCTGTCGTTATCTTTGGGTTAGGTGGTTGGGCTTACTATCAGTCAAATAAGATTGATAACTTAAATGCCGAAATCGAAATGCACTTAAAAACGATTAATATACAGAGCAATACCATCACACAGCTCAAAGCAGATGTTGAATATAACAGACAGTTGACACTTGAACTAAGCAAAGCTGAATCAGATGTAAGGAGTAAGACAAATGAAATCGTTAAATCTATTTCAAGACAAGTCAAAGATAGTGAAGCTTTTAATGCTGATGCTCCTAACAGTGTTATTGAGTTCTTGCGTAAGTAATGAGCCTGAAGTAAAAGCTTGTCCACAATTACCGGTGGTATTAATTGCTAATTTAGACAAGACGCCATTTAATGGGCGTACATATGGTGATGTTACGCAATACGCAGTGATACTCAAACGTGAGCGTGATATGTGCTTGAACAGAATTGATAAGATTCGGGAATGGCAAACAGAAGATTTAAGCAAATAGGATTATGTATGATGGGTGGTGATGATAACTGTGGTTGATATTGCTGTTGGTTGTACGTGATACACCAATAGTAGCCATTACTTTATAAGGTGAGCAATGCTCACCTTTTTTATTTGGTACATATATGAGTCGTGATGATTGGCATTATTTATATAACCGTAAAGCGTGGAAACAATTACGCCTGGACCATTTATCGAAAGAACCTTTGTGTGTTTTTTGTCAGAAAGATGGAAAGCTCACCCCAGCAACTGTAGTGGATCATATCAAAGCGCATAAAGGCAACTTAAATTTATTCTTTGAGACTAATAATCTTCAATCGCTTTGCAAATTACACCACGACAGTACCAAGCAAAAAGCTGAATTAAAACAAGTTAATTATATTGGTTGCGATGAAAACGGTTTGCCTATTGACCCTGCACATCCTTTCAATTTGGGGAGGGGTGGGTAAAAAGTTCAGATTAAAAGCTCTGAATACCGCTTCGGGAACTCCATTTTATCGCTATTACAGTTTTTCTACCCTTTTTTAACACTTTTAGGAGGGCTTTTATGAGTAAACGAAAGTTACGTGCTGATAGCTCGACCGCTAAGATGTTAGCCTCTCAAGCTGCACAAAAAACTCTCGAACCGCCACAAAAATTAACAGCAAATGAGATGCGGTATTGGGAGAGTATTATCACAAGTCGAGCGTTAGATAGCTGGACACCCATTGATCAGCAGAGAGCAGTAAAACTTGCTAAGTTATATGTTGAAATTGATGACTACGAAAAAGAATTAACTACACAAGTACGTCGTTGGATAAAAACAGACACAGGCACAATGAAGATGCATCCATTGCATTACATTGTTGAAGATTTGTACAAGCGTGAGATTCAAATGTGTCGTAGTTTACAAATCCATAGTCGAGCAACAAATGGCGAAAGTCGTGATCAAGTTAAAACCAATCAAATTTACCAAGAAGCGCGTAATGCTATCAGTGATGATGACGATTTAATTGCAAGGATTATTAACTAATGACAACAGCAGAAAAAGTGATTGCATTTATTGAGCGTTACTGTTTTGTGCCTGAGGGGGCGTTAGTTGGTCAGCCGATTAAGTTAGAAGATTTCCAAAAAATTTATATCTATGATGTATACGACAATCCTAATGGTACAAGCCACGGTATTTTATCTATTGGTCGTAAGAATGGTAAAACAGCATTGATTGCATGCTTATTATTGGCTCACTTAGTTGGTCCCGTTGCTATTTTGAATAGTCAAATTGTAAGCGGGGCATTAAGTCGAGAGCAAGCGGCGCTCGTGTTTAATCTTGCAGTAAAAATGATTCAACTTAATCCTAAATTGAATGCACTGGTTGACATTAAACCGAGTGGTAAACGTTTAATTGGGAGACCAATGCATGTTGAATATAAGGCTTTAGCTGCTGATGGCAAAACAGCACAAGGTTTATCACCGGTATTAGCTATTCTTGATGAAGTTGGACAAGTTCAAGGGCCACAATCAGCGTTTGTTGATGCGATCACAACTGCACAGGGTGCTCATAAAAACCCATTGCTACTAACAATCAGCACTCAAGCAGCAAATGATGGCGATTTACTCTCAATTTGGATTGATGATGCAATAAATAGTCATGATCCACATACGGTTTGCCACGTTTATAGTGCTGACAAAGCGTTAGAAATTACTGACCCTAAAGCGTGGAAACAAGCAAATCCCGCATTAAGCATTTTCCGTAGCGAAGATGATATTCGTAAACTTGCTGAAAAGGCTAATCGTATGCCAAGTTTTGAAAATACTTTCCGTAACCTAAACCTTAATCAGCGAGTAAGTACAGTTTCAACCTTTGTCAGCCTTGATGTATGGAAAGAGAGTGGCAACGAACAACAAAGCCCTAATGGTTTAACGGTGTATGGTGGTTTGGACTTATCAGCTCGTACAGATTTAACCGCTTTAGTGCTGACTGCTAAAGGTTATGATGGCAAAGTCAATGTTTACTCATTTTTTTGGACGCCTGAAATAGGTTTGGAAGATAGAGCGAAACGAGATCGCGCTCCTTATGACGTTTGGGCAAAACAAGGTTTTATCCGAACAACACCGGGAGCAACCGTTGATTATGCCTATGTGGTACGTGATATAACGGAAATTTTAAGTGATTTTGATATTGCTGCAATCGCTTTTGACCGTTGGCGGATTGATATTTTCAAAAAAGAAATGGAACTACAAGGGATTAACTTACCTTTAGTACCATTTGGTCAAGGTTTTAAAGATATGTCCCCGGCAATAGATATTTTAGAAAGTGATTTGCTCAATGGTCAGCTATGTCATGGAATGAATCCTGTTTTAACAATGTGTGCGGCAAACACCGTATTAACTAAAGACCCGGCGGGGAATCGAAAATTTGAAAAGTGCAAAGCAACGGGACGAATTGACGGAATGGTTGCTTTAGCAATGGCTAGAGGTATCTCGGAAACAACCGAAACTCTACAAGATATTGATTTATTTTTACAGGATATGATTATCGGATGAATACATTAAATGATACAGGTTGGTGGTCACGTTTTTACGAGCGCTGGTTTGCAGGAAGTAAACGCTTAGATAAAGGTTCAATAACAGCCCCCTTTATTAGCCAATCAAGCGATTCCGGCAGTCAGGTAACCGCCGAAAATGCTTTAAAGTTAAGTGCAGTTTGGGCGTGCGTGCGCATACGTAGCCAAGCTATCTCATCTTTGCCATTACATTTAAGAGACAGTAATCGAAAAGCGGCAACGGAACATCCACTCTACAAAATTATTCATGATGCGCCCAATGCGGATATGTGTACGAGTGAGTTTTGGGAAGCGGTTATTTCTAACCTTGATTTATGGGGTAATGCCTACTGTCGAATTAACCGTATTGGTGAACGAGTGGTTTCGCTTGATTTATTCGATCCGCAGTATATGAGTGTGAGACGTGATGATAGCGGTGAGATTATCTATAAATACACCAAAAATAATGTGGATGGTGGCGAATATCTGGAAAGAGATATTTTACATTTCCGTGGTTTCACTCTTGACGGGTTGATTGGTCTATCGCCGATTGGTTATCAAGCGCAAGTAATGGGGCTACAAATGGCGGCAAATAATGCAGCATCAAAAGCTTTTAAAAATAATTTAAAAGCAGGTGGCTTTCTTAAAACGGGTGAACGAGTATTAAATGAAGATCAGCGTAAACGAGTTCGAGATGGACTAAATGAGTTTGGTAAACCTGAAAATGCGGGAAAATGGATGGTGCTGGAAGCGGGAATGGAACCGGCGAATATGTCAGGTGCCTGGATTAATCCACAAGATGCACAGCTCTTAGAAAGTCGTTATTTTGGCATTGATGAAATATGCCGAGCTTTCATTGTTCCACCGCAGTTAATTTATAGCACAAGTAAGGAATCTTCTTGGGCATCATCATCTGAGCAAATTAACCAAAACTTCTTAACTTACGGATTAACTCCAACGCTCAAACGAATTGAGCAAACCATCTCACGCAAATTATTAAAACCTGATGAACGAACAAAGTTCTATC
Organism: Actinobacillus seminis; assembly: GCF_002263215.1. Classification (GTDB taxonomy): domain Bacteria; phylum Pseudomonadota; class Gammaproteobacteria; order Enterobacterales; family Pasteurellaceae; genus Actinobacillus_B; species Actinobacillus_B seminis. Next base: position 68,456 of record NZ_NLFK01000003.1, on the reverse strand, counting down.
CCCGTTTTAGTGTAGAAGGTCTACTTCGTGCTGATAGTGCTGGGCGTGCGAGTTTTTATACTGCAATGCTCCAAAATGGTGTAATGACTCGTAATGAAGTTCGAGCATTAGAAAATCTTCCACCTGTAACTGGTGCAGATCAGCTAACTGTTCAACTGAATTTAACGTCAATCGATAAAATTGGAAAGGAAACAGACAATGACAATTGAAGTTAAAGACCTACTTTTCAAAGCGGAAGCCGTCAAAGATGACGGCTTTTTTTCTGGCTATTGTAATGTTTTTGATGTGAAAGATGCTTATGACGAAATTGTTCGTCGAGGTGCATTCACGGAGTCCATTCAAGGTTGGAACGCACAAAACAAAATGCCACCTGTGCTTTGGAACCATGACCGAAATCAGCCTATCGGCGTGTGGACTAAGCTTGTTGAAGATGACCGTGGTTTATATGGCGAGGCTCGCTTGCTCATTAACGATGTAGCTCGTGCTAAAGAGATCCACTCGTTAATGCTTGCAGGTGCCATTGATGGGTTATCTATCGGGTATCGACTTAGTAAATGGGCATATAACGAAAAAGAAGATGCATTGGAATTACTGGCTATCGACCTAAAAGAAATTTCAGTCGTGACATTCCCCGCAAATGAAGAAAGTCGTGTTGATATTGTGAAGTCTGCTTTAGCTAAAGGCAGTTTACCAACTCTCGCAGAGTTTGAGAAAGCCTTGAGAGATTTAGGGTTTTCAAAAAGCCAAGCGGTGACTGTTGCTAGTCATGGCTTGAAAAAACTTATTCAGGGCGAGCCTGAAAAAAATCAAATTAGCAACGCATTAAATATTATCAAATCAATTACCGGAGAACATTAATATGTCAGAAGCAGAAAAAACAATTGAACAGCTCGCCAACGAGTTTAAAAAAGCGACCGACCAAGTAAAAGACTTAGGTGAAGAATTACAAGGAAAAATGGCGAATAACGAGAAAGGCTTAGAGGGCTTGAAAGAAAAAGTTGATGAAGCGCTTACTTCAATGGATGATGCTAAAAATCGCTTAGATGAGTTGGAGCAAAAAGCCGCACGTCGTGGTGGCGGCGAGCAAATGGAAAAAACTATTGCTCAGAAATTAATGGAAACGGAGAGTTTTAAATCCTTTGCCTCTGATCCTCGTAAAGGTAAATCAACTTACCTATCCATTAAGGCTACCATTACAAGTGCAACAAGTCACGCTGCGGGTTCCGCAGGTGCATTAATCACTGAACATCGCTTACCGGGTATTATTACGCCACCACAGACTATTTTAACCTTGCGTGATTTATTAGCGCCGGGTACAACCGCAAGCAATGCGATTACCTATGTGCGTGAAACAGGTTTTACGAATAATGCTGCACCACAAGTGAAAGAGGGTGATAAAAAGGCGCAATCTGATCTTCAATTCAGTGATGAAACCACACCGGTAAAAACCATTGCTCACTTTATCAAAGCCTCTCGTCAAATTTTAGATGATGCACCAATGCTTGAAAGTCATATCAATGGCCGCTTGATTTACGGTCTTAAATTAAAAGAAGATCGTATGCTGTTAAACGGTGATGGTTCTGCGGGCGGGTTAACAGGATTGATGACCAAAGCAACAGCTTTTGCCGATCCGGCAAGCTTAGCAAAATACACCATTATTGACCAATTACGCTTGGCGTTATTACAAGTCGTCCTTGCAGAATATCCATCTAACGGTTTTGTACTTAATCCGATTGATTGGGCAAAAATTGAGTTAGAAAAAGATGGTCAAGGTCGTAATATTATTGGCAATCCACAAAGTTTAGCCCAACCCACCTTGTGGGGTGTACCGGTGGTACAAACTCAAGCAATGACTGCAGGGCAATTCTTAACAGGTGCTTTCAGCCTTGGCGCACAAATTTTTGACCGCCAACAATCCGGCATTGCCGTATCAACAGAGAATGAAGATGACTTCGTGAAAAACTTAGTCACCATTCTTTGCGAAGAACGCTTAGCTCTTGCAATTTATCGCCCGGAGGCTTTCATCAAAGGAACATTAGTTGCTAAAACAGCCGGAAAATAATCACAAGCCCCTTAACGGGGGCTTTTAGGGGAAATATATGCTAGTCGATCTTGAGCTAATTAAACAGCATTGTCGCATTGATCATGAAGATGAAGATAAATTACTAAGCCAGTATGCACAAGCAGCTAAAGAATATATTGAGCAGAAAATTGACCGCACTTTGTATATCGATGCCTTGCCGGAAGATGAATCAAATGGGCTAATCGTCAACGCAGCAATCAAACAAGCTATGTTGATGACTATCGCACACTGGTATGAACATCGCGAAAGTGTTATCGTGGGAACTATAACTTCAACAGAAATTGAAGAAGGTGTTTGGCGGCTTATCCAGCCTTACCGAATTATGGGGGTATAAATGGAAATTGGAAAATTACGCCACCGTATCACATTGCAACAACAAATTAACGCCCCAAATGATTACGGAGCTTTTGTTACAACATGGCAGGATATAGCGACCGTATGGGCAGAAATCAAGCCGATTTCGGGGCGAGAATATTTTTCAGCTCAACAGGTACAGTCAGAAGTAACTACACAAATTTGGCTCAGATACCGTAAAGATATTAAGCCTACAATGCGAGTAGAACATAACGGCAAGTACTATGAAATTATCTCAGTGCTAAATTACCGAGGACTAAATAAAACACTTCAACTGATGTGTAAGGAAAAATCCAATGGTCAATTTAAGCGTTAAAGTAACCGGCTTGAAAGAGTTAAAGCAACGATTAAGTACTTTAGAACGTAAAGCAAAAAATCGAATTGCAGTGAAAGCAATGCGACGTGGTGGCATAATTATCCGAGATCAAGCAAGGGAAAATGCCCCGTTACTCAAAGAGAAAGTACCACATCGTAAACGTGGTACGCTGAGAAAGTCAATCGTAACTCGTACTAAACTACAAAAAGATGGCTCAGTTCGCACTGTTATTTTTGTTCGTACGCTTAAAAATAGCAAGATACTTGAGTTTAAGAGCAAAACAGGTAAAAGCGGAGCCTATAACCCTAACGATCCTTTTTATTGGCGTTTTCTTGAGTTTGGTACATCCAAAATGCCGGCACAGCCATTCTTACAACCGGCTTTTTCATCTAAAAAAGAGAAAGCCTTACAAGAAATCATTTCAACCTTAAGAGATGAAATATCAAAAGAGGCAAAAAGATGATTCAGCAACAACTCTTTAACGCCTTGAAGCCGTTGGTTTCAGGGCGTTGTTTTTATGAAGTCATTCCTGACACCAACAAGGAATACCCTGTTCTTGTTTATCAGTTTCCAACCATCACGCCTAATTCAGCCCTTGAAGATGGTGATCTTGATGATTTTACAGTACAGATTGACATTTACAGTCCCAATCCTGATGACATCTTCGCTTTACGTAAACCGATTTTTACTGTCTTAACAGAAAACTTTGATTTTGCTGAGCGTGTGAATGATTTCAGCGATTACGAACTCGATACAAAACTACATCGTCGAGTAATTACTTATCAAATTGCTTACGGAGAATAACCATATGGCAACACAAACCACCCCATTTCAGGGAACAAAATTCTATATTGGTACCGGTTTAACGACTGAAAAAGCCATTACAGCTTGTACAGTTTCGCCGGCTCCAACCATTACAGCAACAGGTCACGGAGCTAAGGTCGGTGATTTTGTAAAAATTACAGGCTTAGGCTCGCTTGATGGCTATTACCCTGTAAAAACAGTAGCAACAGATGTTTTGACATTTGCTGATGAAGTGAACTGGACAGCACAAGATAAACCTACTGATTTTTCTACTGCGAAAGTAGCCGTTGTGAAATGGTCATCAAACTTCTGTGCTATTAAGAACATTGAAGGCGATGGCGATACGTTAGGTGAGGAAGATATCACTACAATGTGTTCGGAGGGGACTGAAACAGAAGCGGGCGAAATTGAATATGGCTCAATTAAACTCACCTTTTTCTATGCTCCGGCTACCGCAATGCAGTCAGATCTTCGCAAAAAGTTCTTTGCTAAAGAAACTTTCCCTTGGATGATGATACTGAAAAACAAACAGGGTTCATTATATGGCACCGGTTTCATTCAAACCGGCCCAAACTTTAGCGGTGAAGTCAAAGGAAAATTTGAATCAGGCGTAACGATTAAAAAATCAAAACGCGATTACTTATTGCCGGTACAAAGTGCGGTGTAATTTTAAAATCTTCTGTAGTAAAAGTTATATCCCCCCCTATATAGGGGGGATATTTTTTTAGGGAGAATATATACCGCACATGGATATTTATACACAATTATAGGTTGGAAGACATAAATGAATTTACGTAAAAAACTCTTAAAAAATACCCCAAAATTAACCGCACTTGAAATCAACGGTGAGAAATATTTTATCCGCGAATTTACTGTTGGCGAACTTAATAAAGCCCTTTATGGTCAACAACAAGAGTTGATCCGCTTAGCACAAGCACAAGGTATTGAATTAAATTTCAATGATGAAGAAGAGTTAACCAAACAACTGGCGCAAATTTACGATCCTTATCGTATTGCTCGAAATATCGCTGCTCGTCTTTGTGATGAAAATGGCAATAACCTTTTTGATCCAAATAAAAAAGGAGATTTAGATGCGTTATCTAAGCTGGATAAATCGACTTTTGAGCAATTCAGTCAAGCATTAGTAGGTATTACGCCAAAAAACTCACCAACCGGCGCCGATTTCAATTAAATCTCGCATTGGCGCTGGGTAAAACTTTACAAGAAATTGACCAACTTCCGGAGCGAGAATTGAGCGAATGGGAAATATTTTATCAAGAACAACCCTTTGGTCTATGGCGTGAAGATTATCGTACGGCACAAATTTCACATCTTTTAGCGGCAATCCATCGAGATCCAAAACAAAAAGCTACTACATTAACAGATTTAATGCCTTTTTTTAACAATAAGAGCGGTAGTGAAAATGACGAAGATGACGAAGATGACGGTTCAGTGGCCTATTTGGCAAATCGTTAAATTCTCTATTGCTTCTGTATTTAATATAGATTAAAATCTATCTTAAATAATAAGAAAGGTAATAGCTGAATGAGCGTGAAATTGAAAGATCTGATGAATAATCTTCCGGCTGAAAAGCAAGCAAAAGTGAACGCTATGGCGGATGATATGCGAATGGAGTTACAACTTTATCGCATCCGTGAAGAATTAGCGCTTTCACAAAAGCAAATGGCAGAAGCATTAAGTATCTCTCAGCCATCAGTTGTTGCCCTTGAAAAACGTGGCAATGATATTAAATTATCATCAGTTAAGCGTTACATTGAGGCAATGGGGGGTGTGTTAAATTTATCAGTTGAATTACCAACAGGGAAAACCGTTACTTTCAACTTATAGGATGACGGGTCGGAAACTTATTTGGCAAATAGAAATAATTTCGTACACTAAGTAAAAAATATAAGGAGGGCATATGTTTAGAGAAGAAATCGGAATGATCGCTTGGCTGGCTAAATCGTTTACCTCCGTAATTGTTTTATTTATTATCATTCCTATTTTTATCCTTTTAATCTTAGCAGGTGTGATAACAGGTATAATTTGGAAGGTTATTCTTGGTGTGCTTGCAGTCGTGGGAGGCAAGGCACACAGGGGATAGGTTTTTTTTTTTTTTTGGCCTTGCCTCCCACGACTAGATAAAAAGCTCGCATATTGGCGAGCTTTTTATTTTGGAGGATATAATGTCGCTAGGCTCTCTGTCTATCAACTTGAATTTGGAAACAGTCCAATTTCAAAATGCGTTAAACAAATCTAATCAACAAACACTAAAATTTGCCAAGCAATTTGAAGTTAACTTATCGAAAGCACAAACAAAAGCTCGACAATTTTCAGAGCGCACTACGCAATATTTAAGTAATATCGAAAAAGCAGCGAATAACATTAATTCAACGACAAAGTGGGGGTTTCGTTTTGAGAATTTAGGAAGAATACAAGAGTTTGCAAGACAAACTATCGCGATGATGGACGGTTACACCGAATTACAAAACCGCATGCGCCTTGTGACAAATTCTCAACTTGAAATGGCAGCAGCTACGGAAACCGTATTTGATATTGCTTTACGCACTAACCAATCATTAGGGTCAACGTCGGAAGTATATCAACGCTTTGCTAAAAATGCACAAAGATTAGGAATATCTCAATCTGATGTGGCAGAACTAACTGAAACTGTAGCAAAAACAGTTGCAATGTCAGGAGCTAGTGCGGCGTCAGCTCAAGCATCATTAATGCAATTTGGGCAGGCAATGGCTGCGGGACAATTACGTGGTGAAGAACTCAATTCCGTAATGGAACAAACACCGGCACTTGCGCAAGCTATCGCTGATGGTTTAGGCGTGAGCGTTGGTGCTTTGCGAGACATGGGAAAAAATGGCAAACTTGAGATCTCAAAGATTATTGACGCGCTAAAAAAAGTAAAAACATCTATCGACAAAGATTTCGAGAAACGTGTCAAAACCGTTTCTATGGCGTTTACCACCTTAGAAACGTCAATGACAAAGTTTGTTGGCGAAGTCGATAATAGCTATGGTGTAACGCAAAAGCTCGCAGATACTATTGAGTTGGTCGCCAATAATTTAGGAACATTAATCACTGTTGCATCAACTTTTGGTGGTGCGCTAGCTATTGGTCAAGTCTCCAAATATTCTTATGAACTACTTAAAACCGGTGTTAACAGTGCGAAAAATGTAATCGCTCATACTCGTGAGGCTCAAGCTATTTTAGCCAAAGCAACAGCAATACGAACTGCTGCACAAGCAGAAATGGCAACTTTGAATGCACAATATCAGTTGGCACAATCTGAAAAAAACGCGTGCGGCTATTCGTGAGCAAATGAAAGTACAGGCAGCGCAAATTATTACATTGAACAACGCAGAAGCCGCCGCAAAACGCAACCTTGCGACCGCAACGAATTTAGCCGCGACAGCCGCACGTGGATTGCGTAGCGTCATGGCGTTATTGGGCGGTCCGGCAGGTGCTGCAATGATTGCCGCCACAGCATTAATGTATTTTAGTAATAAAGCTCATGATGCTAGACAATGGGCGTTAGATACAGCAAATGCTAACCAGCTCTTAGCAGAAAGTTACGATCAGCTTAGTGAAGCTGCATTGTCTCTAAAAATTACAGAACAGCTTGATAACATCAAAAAATACTACGCTGAAATTGAAAAAATAAAAGCAGGGATTGCGACTAAACAAATCGGAACGGATTTTGAAGGTTTTCAAGTTGGCGGCGAGATAGATGAACAAGAACTTGAAAAGTTAAATAACCAAATTCAAACCGTACAAGAAAATGCGGCAAAAGCCGAAGACGCATTAGAAAAAATGCTTTCTCCGCTAGGCGAAAAAATGTTGCGTTCAGGTAAAACTTTAGATGATGTTCGTCAAAAATTTAAACTACTTGGTGCTGATGCGGACGTCGCTGAACGCATTATTGCAAATTTACCGACATCTTTTGATAACACTGCAAATAGCACTAATACAGCAACCGTCGCCGCACTTGATTTTGATAAGGCGATCAAACAGCTGAAAGAACGTTCACAAACCATGCAACAACGCCTTGAAGTGTTGACATTGAAGAATAAAGGACATGCTAAGGCAAGTTTCATTCTTGCAGGGTTGTATGACACCTTGGGAGCAGCAGGTTCAGAATATTCAAAAGTATTAAATGCGATAGCAAACGGTGATGTGGATGCAGCACAAAGCGCCGCACAGGCTATTAATTTATCTGCGCAACAGCTACAAACCATGCTGGATATGGGTAAACAGCTGGATGCCATGTTTGCCACGGAGCAGCAAACCCAAACCTTTGAAAAAACCGGGAGTTCACGTCAAGAAAGCAGCCGTGATAGTTTCTTAAGTTTTTATGATGAGCTGGCGAAAAAAAGCCAATCTACTTATCAAGAAATAGAAGCGGAAGAACGGCGTACCTTAAAACGCTTGGCTGATTACGCAAAATCAGGTGTAGCAACGCAACAGGAAGTCGAGCAGGCTAAATTACAAATTGCTAAAAAATTTCAGCAACAACGCCAAGAATTAGCGGATAAATACAGCCCTGAAAAAGCGGCAACGCATGCTCTTGAAAAAGAACTTGAAGTGATCAGGCAACTGCAAAATGCAGGGATTTTGAATATCCAAGAAGCGCAGAGGGCGGCACAAAGTGCAGAAATTCAATTTGCTGAACAACGTTCACAAAGTGCGGTCGATCCGGTGGCACAAATTCGCGGACGCTATGATAAAAATCAAAATCTTGAAAATCAACAAACGCAAGAACTGGCATTTTTACAATCTATTTACGAGCAAAAACTCATCAAGGAAGAAGAATTTCAGCAACGTAAAAGCCAAATCATTGCTGATTATCAAAACCGCCAACGTCAGACAGAATTAGATTATTATTCCCAATCAACTTCAATAATGAACAGTGCATTTGGTGAAATGGCTAATATCATGGCAGGTTATGTTGGTAAGCAGTCTACTTCTTACAAAGCAATGTTTGCCGTATCAAAGGCTTTTGCGATTGCCGAAGCGAGTGTGAAACTTTCACAAGCGATTGCCCAAGCTATGGCTGATCCTACCGCACTTACGCCGGTACAGAAATTTGCGAATATGGCTTCAGTTGCCGCTGCCGGTGTGAATGTGCTTTCTCAAATTACCAGTGTTGCTTTTGCGAAAGGTGGTCATGTTCAAGGACCCGGAACCGGTACAAGTGATTCTATTCTTGCCAGATTATCCAATAACGAATTTGTGATGACATCTCGTAGTGTGGATCATTATGGTGTAGGTTTCTTAAATGCGCTTAACCAAAGACGTTTGCCAAAATTCGCCGGTGGTGGTCACGTTGGCGGTAAATCAGGCAGTTATGATGGTTTGTTCAATAGTAGTAACAACACTCAAAGTAATGAAGTATCGATTACGATCAACATTGACAGTAACGGAAATGAAAACATTACAGCAGAACAAAAAGCGGCACAAGGGAAAGAACTTGCTATGGCTATTCAGGCTAATGTGCTTGAAGTATTGAAAAAGCAACGACGTCCCGGCGGTTTACTCGCATAGGTGGTCAATATGGCATTAAAAACGCTGTCGTGGTGTCCTCAACCGGGTTATACCGTGGAAGAAGAACCACGACGAAAAGTGCTGAAGTATGGTAACGGCTATCAGCAACGAATGGAAGATGGAATTAATACACTACTGCGTAAGTATTCCGTAACCTACAAAATAAAAAACAAAGAATCGGCACAATTCCGCAATTTTATGAAAGAACACGGCGGAGTTCGTGCCTTTTATTTTAAAGATATCGCTCTTGGTGGCGAGTTAGTGAAGGTGGTATGTACTAAATTCCCTCGACAAGTGGGGAAAACACACACAATATTTACTTGTGAATTTGAAGAAGTTGTGTAACCCACGAATAAAACAATCCCAACCCGATCAGAAATGGTCGGGTTTTTTATTATCTAAATTTTACAAAAGGACAAATTATGCAATTAGCAAACCCTGAAAATTTTAAACAGTTCATTCAAGTTAAAGACCGCAAAGCAGTTACCACATCAGAGATTGTGGCAAAAGTATTTGGCAAATATCATCACCATGTTATCCGTGATATTCGTGAAATTCTTGAAAATGGTGACGAGGAATTTAACCGAACCAATTTTGGTTTGGTTGAATATATCGACAAAAAGGGTGAAAAACGCCCAATGTTCGAGATGACCAAAGACGGCTTTATGTTGCTGGTAATGGGCTACAAAACCAAGAAAGCAATGGCGATTAAGATTTCTTACATCAAAGCCTTTAATGCAATGGCGGAACAAGTGAGTCAAAATGGCTTAACCTTACTTGAACAATACTATCAAGCCATTGGCGAACATAAAGCCGAAAAACAGCTTGCGAGCTTTTGTGGTAAAGCCTTGAATGAATGGAAAGGCAAAAAGCCGGTATTAGAAGGTGTGATCCGCATTATGGAAGATAAAATGCAAATTGAATTACCGCTTACAGAACTACCAAAACTCACACAAATCTAACCGCACAAAGTGCGGTTAGTTTTTACTGGCAGTCAGTTTGAATGCCATATTTTTCAGCGTAAAGCAAAATAGCCTCAGTAATCATTGCATTTTGAGCAAGACCCCGTTCAAGGCTAATTTTTTCGACGAGATCGAAAATGTCTTTTTTAATTTTAAAGGATTTGGTTTTTACGCCACGCTTATCATCAGAGCGTTTTTGAATTTCAGCGGTTGACTTTGCCATAAATATTCTCCATAATTAATTTTGAAGAACGAGAGAGGTTTCCCCCTCTCGTTGAATTATCATCAAATTAGTACGCTGGCAGGCTAATGACTAATAAGATGATAACTAGGATAATGTATTTAAACATTGTGTTATCCTCTTCAAAGTTGGGTGGATTGAAGGTCGCACCCAGCTCGTTTCCGCAGTATTGCGAAAACAAGAATATTATAGGTCGTTTTATATTTCTGGTCAAGGAATAAAACGACCTATTTTTTATTTGACTTTTAAAAATTTCAGTAGTAATATTCTTCTCAAGGCGTAGAAACCTAAACAAACAGCGGCAATCCGCACCCGTCAGACAAGCGGTTTTTTTGTGTCTAAATTTTGCGATCTTTTTCCTGCCATTAGAAAAAGATTGTACAGGCTCAATGTCGAGAGGGCGGAGAATACAATACCCTTTGGGGAAATAATCCCGACCGTCTGTTTGCGGTTTTCTAACCTCTCGGCACCCTATAAAATAGGGTAAAACTTAGAAAAAAACAAACAGGAGCAGACTTATGTCTAATCAAATCACTACTCAAACAATCTCTTTTCACGGTTCAGATCTTATTACTTTAAAAGTCGAAGATATTATCTATACTGCGGTTAAACCTATCGTTGAAGCTATGGGATTAGACTGGGGCGGACAACAACAAAAACTCAGTAAATCAGGTAATAAATTCGGGTGTAGAGATATCTCTATGCCTACAAATGGCGGATTACAAAAGATGATTTGTATGCCAATCAAAAAACTCAACGGCTGGCTATTTAGCATTAACCCCGAAAAAGTGCGGGCAGATTTAAAAGAAAAAGTGATCCGCTACCAAGAAGAGTGTTTTGAGGCACTCTACAACTACTGGCACTTTGGCAAAGCAGAGCGTAAAACCACAGTAGACCAAAGAACAGGATTGCGAAATGCAGTAAATATGCTGGTGGGTAAAAAGGCGTTAATGTACAACGAAGCATACAATCTTGTTCATCAACGTTTCAATGTGGAAAGTATCGAAGATTTAACCGCTGAACAACTTCCGCAAGCGGTCGAATATATCCATAAAATTTACCTTGAGGGCGAGCTGATTATTGATGAGCCGAAAGCCAATAACGATATTCAAATTTCTGCAGACGTATTTGAAGCCATAATGAAACACACTAGATTGGCGAAACGACTTGCGGAACAAGTCGAGCCATTCCACCGACAACTACACCAAATGCTAGGTTTGGAGCGTTGGCAGAAAAATGACATCGCTTCACTGGCTTACGGTGTGAGAGTCGAATTTAATCATTGGCTAAATAAGGGCGAGAAAGTGCTAGAAAGCCATTATCGCCTTGCCTTACCAAATTAATTTTGAAAAAAATTGACCAAATCCAACCGCTTGTAGCCAAGAATTACAAGCGGTATTGGTGCTGCAAACAATTTGCCCTGATGAATTTCATCGGGGCTTTTTTATTGGAGAAGAATATGCCAAAAGATCTACCGTCAAAAATGGCTCAAGAATTGCCAAAACTGGAACAAGGGGCATTGATTGAGCTATGGGAAATTGATTTACGCCATATTGCCAACGGCAATGGCAATAGCGGTGAGTTGTATCGATTCCATAATGGTGTAAGTCAAAGCCGTGCGAATATTTGGTGGCAAGGCAATGAATACCAAGCTTATCCAATTAAGGCTGACGGATTCGAAATCAACGGGCAAGGTCCAAGTTCACGCCCTACGCTTACAGTTTCCAACTTGTATGGCATTATTACCGGCATTGCTGCCAACTTTGGGCAAGGCGTTGGCGGTAAAGTCACTCGCCGCTTGGTGTATGCTCAATTCCTTGATGCTCGTAATTTTACAGGTAACAAAAACAGTAAAGCTGATCCGACACAAGAAGCAGTAAGTTACTTCATTATTGAGCAACTTAAAAGCCTTGATGATGAACAAGCGACCTTTGAACTGGCTTCCCCAGCGGAAACCGATAACGCCAAAATTCCGCTACTAATGATTACTTCTGATGTGTGTATTTGGCAATATCGCTCCGCACAATGCGGTTACACAGGCGGTCCAGTTGCAGATGAATTTGATAAGCCAACCACCGACCGTAAAAAAGATAAATGCTCACATTGCATTCGTGGCTGTAAGCTGCGTTTTGGCGAAAATGCCGTCTTACCCTTTGGCGGTTTCCCTAGCACCACACAATATGGAAATTAAAATGCAAATTGATGACCGATTAAAAAAAGAAATTCTAGCTTACTCCAAACAATATGAACCGCAAGAATCTTGCGGTTTTGTTGTTTCTGAATATATGTATGGGCAGTTGATTTATTTCCCTTGTGAAAACGTAGCAGATGATCCGATCAAGTTCTTTGAAATTTCGCCGGATGACTTTATTCAAGCTAAAGATCTGGGGCATATTGTGGCGTTGGTTCATTCGCACCCCGATTCCGCAACAGAAAAAGGCTTGCCGTATTTATCAACAGCAGACAGAGAATGTCAGCTCCGTACACAATTAGATTTTTGGCTGGTAGTAGATAACGATATTAAACAGTTCCGCCCTATTGAACCGCTGATTGGTCGTCAATTTGAAAATAATAAACAGGATTGCCGTAATATCATTCTTGATTGTTATATGTTGGCAGGTATTGAATTGCCCGATCAATCCACTTACGAATTTGAGTGGTTTGATCATGCTAATTTATATGAAGAGGGCTTGGCTCGTTGCGGATTTGAAAAAATTCCTTTTGATGAAGATCCACAGCTTGGCGATATCATTTTAATTCAGGTAGGAGCGGATGTAGGCAATCACGCCGGCGTTTACCTTGGTAATCAAATGATGATTCATCACAGCGAGGGGCGATTATCAGCACGAGTGCCTTATGACGGCTTTTGGCTTAAATCCACACACTCAATTTGGAGACATTCACAATGGCAAAAATTACATTTCACGGCGATCTCAAACGATTTAGCGATCGACCATTCGAACTTGAAGTAAGTAACTTCCGTGAATTAATGAGTGGGCTGCTTACCCAAATTCAAGGTTTGCGTGAACATTTACGTAATGGTTATTACAAAGTGCGGATTGGTAAGAATTACTTAAACAATGATCAGCTACAAACTAACCCGATGATTGACCTTGATGACAGATCTTCCATTCATTTCACACCGGTGATTGTTGGAGCCGGTAAAAATGTTGGAGGAATTGTGAATATCGTGGTTGGTGTTGTGCTTGTTGCTGCTTCTTGGTATGTAGGCGGTGCCGCTGGTTGGGCTTATTTCGCAGCGGGTGCTGCAATGATGGCCGGCGGTGCAGTTACATTACTCTCTAAAACACCTGAAATGCCTAGCGGAGTGAACGAAGGTGAGAAAAAACAAAGCACATCATTTAGTAACATCCGTAACTTAACTCCGCAAGGCAGACCGATTCCTTTACTTTACGGCAAGATGATGACAAGCCTTGTATTGATTTCACAAGGGATCGAAACCTTTGATGATGTTTAAACATTAAATAATTAGCAAAATTCTGAATAAATTTGACCGCTTGTAAGCATTGTTTACAGGCGGTTTTCTGTTTTTAAGAGGTATGTATGGGCGGTAAAAAACAAGGTTCAGCACGCACACCACACGAAGCACCTGATAGTCTTAAATCAGCACAGCGATTACGTGCGATTGGCTTGATTTCATTAGGTCCGATTAAAGGGCCGGTAAACAAATGGAAATCAACCTATTTTGACAATACGCCAATTCAAAATGAAAATGGTATTGATGATAACGATGAAGCCAGTTTCAACTTTAAAAATACCGAAGTGTCATTCACATTAGGCACACAAGACCAAGCCCCATTACAAGGCTTTGAAATGTCAGAGCGTGAAGTATCGGTTAACACCGAAGTGAAATACACTACGCCAATTACTCGAACCGTTACCGATCCTGACGTTACCCGTTTGCGTGTAACTTTGGGGGTAAATGCTCTCTATGAGCAAAACGATAAGGGGGATACTAACGGCACATCGGTTTGGTTCCGTATTTTGATCAACGGATTGCCGCGTGCAACTTATGAAATTAACGGTAAATCATCATCTCGCTTTTATCGAAGCTACATTGTTGATCATTTACCTGAACGCCCTTTCACTATTACTGTAGAGCGCACAACAACGGATTCTAAAAGCCAACGCTTACAAAATACAACAAACTGGGTAAGTTATACCGAAATCATTGATACCAAATTGTCATATCCAAATATGGCATTGGTTGGCATTAAAACCGATTCCCGCTATAACCCAACTTTTCCAAATGTGAATTTCTTGCTTTATGGGCGTTTGGTTAAAGTACCCGGCAATTACGATCCTGAAACTCGCACCTACTCGACCGCACTTTGGAAAGGCGATTGGAAACAAGCGTGGACAAATAACCCGGCTTGGGTATTTTACGATTTAGTAACCGACCCTTTGGCCGGATTAGGTAAGCGTGTGGGCGATTATGGCTTAGATAAATTCCAGCTCTACCAAATTGCCAAATACTGTGACGAATTGGTTGATGACGGTTACGGTGGCAAAGAACCGCGAATGACGGCTAACTTATGGCTGACCGATCAACGTTCCGCCTATGAAGTGCTTTCTGATATGGCATCGGTATTTCGCGCGATTGCCTTATGGAACGGCACGCAATTCACGGCAATTCAAGACCGTACAACCGATCCGGTTTGTACTTATAGCCAAGCAAATGTTATCGACGGTAAATTCTCTCGCCAGTATGCGGCGATGAAATCTATCTATACTGCCGTAGAAGTCGAATATGCTGATGAACGCAATATGTATCAAAAAGCGGTGGAATATGTCGCTGATGATTTAATGATTGACCGTTACGGCTACAACGTCAAAAAAATGACCGCTTACGCCACAACAAGCCGAGGGCAAGCCCACCGTTGGGGTAAATGGATTTTAGCCACATCGCTACTGGAACAATGTACCATTACATTTAGCGTTGGTCGCCAAGGTTTATTACATTTACCGGGGGATATTATCGAAGTCGCTGATAACGATTACGCAGGAAAAACGCTTGGCGGTCGTGTAGTAGCGGTTAATGGTAAAGTGGTTACGCTTGATCAGCCTATTGAAATTTCAGGTAATAGCTATTTGAGCTACCTCAACGATGAAATGAAAGTTGTAAAAGTGGCAATTTCCAGTGTAGATAGAAAAAACAAAGCCGTAGTTACCTTGGCAACAGTTCCAACAGGGCTTGAGCCAATGAATGATTGGGTACTAAAAACGCCAACCGTTTCTACTCAGCTTTACCGTGCGATAGGCATTACTGAAAATGACGACGGCAGTTATAGCATTACAGCTCTTCAACACGAACCGCAAAAAGAAGCGATTGTAGATAAAAGTGCGCACTTTGTGCCGACGACTCAAACCGTCTATCATGCGCCACAGATTAATGATGTTAGCGCTAAGACCGGCTATGACGGTAAATTATATGTAACTGTTGATGTCGGTTCCGGCGACGGTGAAGTGGCATTTGATGTGCGCATTTTCAAAGACGGTAATTTCTTTGAATATCGACGTGGATTAACTGATCCGAATATTTCTTTTGAGAATTTACTGAATGGTGCATATACCGTAACCATTTACGCTAAAAACAAAAATGGTCAAATTGTTAGTGAGAAAACAACCGCTTTTACCATTGACAAACCACCGGTACCAACCGGCGTTTTAGTTACTGGTGGATTAGGTGAAATTACTATTGAGTGGGACTGGGTAGATGATGTCACCTACACAGAAATCTTTGCCAGTGAAGACACGAATTTTGCCAATGCAACCAAAGTCGCTAAAGTGCTGAGTAAACTCTATTCACATTCGGTCGGCGCACAGCAAACGCGCTATTATTGGCTACGTCATGTGCGCGGTGTGAATAATGGACCATTCTATCAAGAGCAAGGAATTAAAGGCGAAAGTGCGGTCGATTTAGACGCAAGATTAGAAAAATTTAATGAAGAATTGACTAAAAATATCATTGACGAAGTGATTGATAGCGCCTTGCCGGCGCGCCATCTCGAGATGATAAAAACTGTTAACGGATTGGATGTTAATACCTTTCTAGGCTATCGCCAAGTACACAACACCGTAGATGGCAAGTTGTACACATGGAATGGCACGGTTTACGTTGCAGATAGTGGAGAAGTCTTTGCCAATGAGATTAAAGGTATTATTCAACCGGAGCAACTCGCGCCAATACCGACTACCAATTTAGCCGGTAAACTGACCGATGAACAAATTCAGTCTATTAATGCGACTAAAGTCATTGGTACGCTCTCATTAACAAATATGCCAACCATTCCTACCAGGAAATTAAGGGGTCAATTGACAGACAGTCAATTACAAGGAATTAGCGCAAATAAGATTACTGGTACAATTGCAGTATCACAATTAGCGTCTATACCTACAACAAAATTAACCGGTACGATTTCGGCTAATCAGATTTCAGCTAATAGCATCGGTACGAATGCAATACAAGCTGGAGCAATTGGGGCTACACACTTACAATCTGGAAGTGTAGGGGCAAGCCAAATCCAAGCTAATGCTATTAGTTCAAATGCAATTCAGTCTGGAGCTGTTGTTGCAGGTAAAATTGCAACTAACGCTGTTGTAGCTGATAATATTGCGTCAAACGCTATTACCGCAGTTAAGATTTCAGCAGGTGCTATCACAGCCGAAAAATTAAGTGCAAATAGCGTAGGTGCAAATGCAATACAAGCTGGTGCCATTGTCGCCGGTAAAATAGCCGCGAACGCAGTTACTACCGCCACTATTGCAGCAGGAGCAATCCGAGCAAATCATGTTGCAGCCGGGGAATTAACGGCGGATAAATTGGCGATAGGGCTAGGTGGGAATTTACTATTAAATCCGATATTTGCCAATCTAGCTTACGGTTGGGAAAGCTCAAACGGGAACTATAACGGCGGTAAGATAAAGCGGAGGTGTGTAAAACAAGGAGACGAATCTTGGACGCTTAAAAACGCCTTGAGCAGCGAAGAGCGGTTAATTAAATTGACCTTTGTTGAAACCATCAGCCAAGCTAAAAATCAATGGGCTGATGTATGTCGTCAAAAAATTCGTTTAATTCCTAACCAATGGTACATTTTTAGTGCCTATGTGAATTCTTACCGGTGCGGAGCAATGTTATTAGTTGAAGAACTTAACACTACAGGTGGTTATGTTAAAGCTGTTGCAAGCAAAAGCATCACTAACGCAGGTTCATTTGAACATGGAGTAAATCAAAGTTCACGAAATTTTGTTAAATTTCGCTGTCCGGAAAGCGGTTATGTGGAAGTGATCGTCAGGGCAAACCAACAGACGCAAAGCAACCCTGAGGTTTATGTTGCCCGCCCCATGCTCGAAGAATGCACGCAATACACCAAAGAACCTAGCGCATGGCAGAATGCCGGCGTGACAGCGATACACGGTGGCTCGATTGTTACTAACACTATCACTGCACAACAAATTGCAGCCAATACGATAACCGCAAAGGAAATCGCCGGCGGCGCCATTGCTACGCGGCATTTGTCTGCTAACTCGGTCAATGCGGAACATATTGTGTCTAAGTCGCTCACTGCGGATAAATTAAATATCAACAGTTTATCCGCGATTAGTGCGAATTTAGGAGCAGTGACCGCGGGGAGTATATCCGGTACAACGATAAATGGGGGAACGATAAGCGGAACAACCATTAATGGGGGAACGATAAGCGGAACAACAATAAAAAGTGCATATTTCGAGTCTGCAACGGGTAAATTTACCGGAGCCTTGGAAGTAACACAGTTAATTGGTGGGAATGTATTTGAGAGAGCTGTTTTTAAATCTAAAGAAACTGGAAAATATGATACTTATCGTTATGAGGAAACTCATTACTATTATGAACATGTTATTAAATTTAAAATCAATCCGGCACCGGTAGATCGTTATATTTACATTGAAGATACTATTCCGGATGGTTATTACGAAACAAAATCATCTGGAAAAAACGGAATATACTATAAATACCATAAATCGAGAAATGTTGTACGTACCATAACACCAAATGTTCCCGAGGTATTTGAAGATGGTGGAGTATTAAAAAAAATACAGAATATACATTAAATGTTTCTGCTTATTTATCTAAGCGTTATAATACATATCCTAGACATTATCCTCAGTTTAAGCTAATCATAGAATTGATGATGTTATCAAGCAAAACGATAACGCCACTCTAAAAAACAAACCGCACTTTCAAAGTGCGGTCAGTAATTAAAGAGTTTGTAATTCAAGCAAAGTTTCAGGGTGACCGGCAATTTTAAGTAAAGTTGCAGCTGAACCGGAAAGCAAATGGCAGAAGCATTAAGTATCTCTCAGCCATCAGTTGTTGCCCTTGAAAAAGGTGGCAATGATATTAAATTATTTCAAACAAAGGAAAATCTTATGACAACATTTAATAAAATTTTAAACCCAATGTATTCAACGATTGCTACATATTCTATTCAAGATGATGGCGCGATTAATGCAAAATACGTTATCGGCACAGGAGTTGATGAGGAGGGTCAAGTAACCGACTTCACACCGATTATCGAAAGTTACAAATGGATCGACAGCGAAAATGCGAAAGGCATTCTCGAGGCTCCGCTAACCGAAGATGATTTAGGGAAAACGCCGACACAGATCATGCTGGATAGAATTTATCGACATTTAAAAGAGAAAGGGGATATTGTGGTTTAGAAGTAAAGGCGGGCAGTCCGCCTTTTATTCTCAAAGTAAACCCTGTCACATTACAGATGCGTTATCATCAACTATATGTTATTATTAGGAAAATTTTTGTTAATTGCAATTGTTATTATAAATATAATGCACTTTGTGTTAATGACGGTAAAATTGACGGTAAATTATAAGTTTTTATTTTATTAATTTTTATAAATCAATATGTTATGAAGTTAATCAACCATTGAGTGGGAATAATTGCGTTTTTTGATGACTCGGCGGATAACGCTGTTTAACGATTCCACCGCATTGGTGTATAAATCACTTTGCGGATATTCGGAGGATAGTCTAAATTCTTCAAAATTTTTAAAATGTTTATTTGTCCTTCTCGGTTGTCAGGTATCTTTAAAAAATCATAAGGATTATTATCTTGTTTAAGGGATTGGGTGAGTGTCATATTTAATTTTTTTATAACAATGACGATAGAATATAAGATAAGTTAGGCAAGTACACATATCACTATCGCTATGCGGACTTGCAAGGATAATTCCCTTGACTTTTTTGTAGTTTAGACTTATCTCGCGATAGCTACGAGAATTAGCGGATGCTTAATTTTATGTCGTGTAATCTTTCTGCAAACTATTTTTTGACTTTGAAAAATCGGTTACAAAGGCAAAAAATACTTAGTTAAAGGCTTGCTGAATATAGGAATTTTCATTAGGCTGAAAAGCCTTGAAAACATGATTAATGGGGCGAAATAGATTGTATGAATTTGGATAAAAAATTATGGAAAACAAGAACGCTATTCTCGCCAATAATGTACATTGCGGGATTATTGCTTCCATTTTCGGCGTTATCAGCACCCAATGAACCTAATTTCACTCAAATTGATGTCCATCACCAAACCGAACAGCTTTAGAACATCAAATCTTTATACCGTTTTAATATTGGCTACACCTTTTAAATCACTTATTTCAAGATGAAATTAAGGACAAAACATGAACAAAAATAAATTCCGAGTCATTTTTAACCGCACTTTATCGCGTTTTGTCGTGACATCTGAGTTGGCGAAAACAGCGGATAAATTATCACAGGCAGATGATGTCAATGCGATTGATGTAAAAAGTGCGGTGTATTTTTGTTCTGTTTTCCCCTTAAAGATGTTGAGTTTTAGTTTGTTCCGTGCCTTGGGTATTTGTCGTTGGTAACTCCACAAACTGCCTTTGCCAATCTTGAAATCCGTGCCGATAAATCTGCACCTGTCAATCAACAACCTATCATCCTTTCTACCGCAAATAGCATTCCGCAAGTTAATATTCAACCCCAAAACAGTAAGGGGCTTCCCTATAATAAATATGCCCAATTTGATGTGGATACCAAAGGCGCTATTATCAACAACAGCCACAGGCTCACCTAAACCCAACAGGGCGGTTTAGTCACAGGTAACCCCTATTTAGCGCATGGCGAAGCGCGTGTGATTTTAAATGAAGTCAACTCGTCCAACCCAAGCCAATTAAAAGGCTATGTGGAAGCGGCGGGTAAAAAAGCGGATGTAATTATTGCCAACCCTAGTGGCATTCATTGTGCGAGTTGTGGCGTCATTAACTCGGGGTGTACCACCTTCACCACAGGCAAACCCCATATCAAAGACGGACAGGTAGATAGCTTTACCGTTGAAAAAGGTCTTGATGTTATATCAAATATTGCTACAGATTCCAATTTAGAATGGATACAACAAACCGGAACAAAAGGAAGTTTATATACTAAAAAGGTGTTCCAAGTCGATTCAAAGTTGATGGGGTTGTTGATGGTGTCAAAATTAGAGTGATAGTAGAACCTATGGGCGATGGTGTCATTACAGCATTCCCTGTTAAATAGGGGGGATATGTTAATAAAAAAGAAATTTGAAAAATTACTTCCTTTACTTAACTTAATATTGCCCTCAGAAGATTTTAATAATGCTATAGAACTAACTAATTAATTATGATGAGTATGGAGTCACTATTGAACTAATATGTATTCAGTTATATGAAAATTATATTTCGATAACTGATGAAATAAAAAATGATTTTAGATATTATTACTGAAATGGATTTAGATCTGGAACTTATTGATGGAATTAAGGTAATCTGAGCATTTTCATTACCGAAAAGGTAAAATATTATGAAAAAAGCTTTTAGAATATACTCTCAAATATACTTGATGGTTTTGTTTATCTATACTAGTTATGATGGAACTGGAAAATATAGACCAGCATCAGTAAAACATAAATCTTCTTATGCAATAACAGGTGTTCAGGATAATTTTGAAAGAATTACAAAAGTATTTGATTCTAGAAAGGGAAAATATGTAGAACATTCTGAAAGTAATTTGCATCTTAATATTAAGGAGTAATAAATTATGGTTACTGCTGATTTAAAAGCGATGAGCTATTATGGCGTATCATCAAAATATGAAGCTCAATTATTAATGCTTGAACAAACGGGATATAACTTGAAATTATCTTTGACTATAGGTGAAAAAGGAGAATGTGGAGGAGATTACTTTACAGTAGATGTATTTAATATTGATTTACTTAAAAATACAAAATGCTTTTAGTCTCTAAGAGCTTTGTTGTTAATGATGATATAGAATTGGAACTTCAACATTGTGTTAATAGCATTACGGGTAAAGATTGGAATGAAGTGCTAAATAAATTAAGGCATTACTTTGATTGGGAATATGAAAATCATAAATTTGTTTAAATTTTCTGAAAAATATTTAACCTAAATTCAATGCGAATTCAAATATTGAAATCCAACCGCACTTTCGCGGATACTGAAACGGCGAATGAGAAAGTTGCGTGTTATGATTTAGCGAAAGTTCAAGAAAAACACGAAATCGCCAACCTCACTAGCCAAAATTGGCGCAACGTATGTGGGCGACTTAGCGAAACAAATGGATTGGGAAGATGGCAGTCCACAAAAAGTTGCGCTTCATGGTTTAGTGGGGCTCTTATCTGCTCAAATGAGTGGAGGAGGGGGATTATTGGTGGTGATCTTGAAACGGTAGCACAAGGTGCAGCAACGGCGTTAAGTGCGGAAAAATATAATCGACAACTACATCCTAATGAGTTACAGTGTATTAAAGATCTTGCCAATGGTGACAAAGAAAAAGAAGCTCGTTTCACTGCTGCGGCTTGTGCTTTAGTACATTGTTCTGCACAAATCTCAAGTGATGATCCGGAGTATGCAGAAGCCTATGCGAAAGCATTGGAAGATCTTGGTAATACAGCTGAGTTTGCCTCTGAACGTGAGTTACTATCCCGTCAATATGAGTTTTATGGAGGTTATGATAATGGAGCTAAAAAATTTTTCACATATATAACAATAAATGAAGACTGGGAACGATTTATAAAAGATGCTGTGTATCTGAAAGAATATCCTAAAGGTAGAAAATCTGCCATTTTTTAAAGATGGAGAGCGAGCAATTTATAGACTTAGTAAAGCAGGACCTATGACTATTGAATTACAACGTCCGGATAGACAAAAAATTATTGAGGTTCGTTATGATAAGTGATAATTTTTTTTTTTTTTTCCTATCCCCTGTGTGCCTTGCCTCCACGACTCAGTTGAGAAATAAATAATATTATTACGCATTACAATAAAGTAATAGATTTTCATTCAATGAAATATAACTATAATGAAATATCTAACATGAATCTATTTGTTGACTTTATGGAATTTGATTATGGTAATGAATTAATAATTGAAACATACATCAAATGCTTCATTGATAACTATCAGGGAGCTTTGTATGCAGTGCCGATAGTTTTTATCGAGTCGGAATTTCATAGTATTTTATATGATTTCAAACCATCTTTACTTGCTAAAATAGCCTCTTGTTTTGAGGAATATAGCTTATGTTATAAATCCTTGATTGCTGATTACAGGGGTGAATTTATAATATGGTATGACGACTTATCTTCTTTTATGATTACCAAAAATGGACATTTTTGTCTTAGAGCTATGAATACTACTGCTCTAATGTCCTTGAATAATTGGACAAAATTATCCAATAATGAATTGGAAATGTATGATTATGATTTGGATATATTGCACAATTTCCAGAAAGTATTGCACAAAGTCGGCGGTATCCCACAAAGTATGCTGTCTATAAATTGACCTGTTAAAAATCATGAAAATTAAGACTTCTTAGTTGTCATATTTTTTAATAATATACAAATAGAACATTGGAAAAAGACAAACGGTAATTTATGGTTAATATTGTACAAATTTTGATGGTAAATCTACTGCGGATATTGGATATGAGTCAACCAAGCGTAAAAGTGCCTGTCAGCGTTGGCGCAAGTCAATCTAAACAAGAAAGCCATACCACTCAAATCACCCATAGTGGTAGTGAAATTAGCGCAGGAAATATTCAGTTTAAAACCACCAAAGAGGATTTAGATATTATAGGCTCAAGCGTAAATGATGCACAAATTGCCCTGGATAGCGCAAGAAACCTCAATCTCGAATCAGTGCAAGAGACTTATCAAAACCGCACTGACAGTAAAAACAGCTGTTGGAGTGGGGCGTATTTTTAGGAATGAATGGCAATAGCTTTGGATTGGAGATTGAAGGATCAGCACAAGCGGGTAAAGGCAGAGAAAACACGAACGGTATAACTCAATCCAATACCCATATCAACGGTAAGCAAGTGACGATTTCAAGCCAAAATGACACTGCCCTTCGAGGCACACAAGTTAATGCGAACAGACTGGATGCGGACATCAAAGGTAATTTAACCCTTGAAAGTCGGCAGGATAGCAACTCAATACAACAGCAAACAAACCCAAGCCGGCGTGTCGGCATCCGTTGCGATTTATGGCACAGGCTCAAGCGCATGGCAAATTACTCTCAAAACCAAGCCAAAGTAAATTACACCCAAGTGGAAGCACAATCGGGCTTTCATGTGGGTAACGGTGGAATGAACTTCAAGTCTATATTAATGCGGGCTTAAGTATATTGGACACAAAAGATTCTGCTGATTATGGCTGGAATGCTTTGGCTGGTAACGAGTAGTTTAGGTGGAGGACTCTCATCTAAAAGCAGATAAGTTTGCAACCCTAATAATATCAGGGTATACAGGAGAGTCTTTAGGAGATTCGGATAAAGTTAAAAATACTCTAAAAAATTTATATGATACTGTTTATGAAGCTAAATAATTTTTATCTATCTAGATTTTTGTATTTTTTTTATGTATTTATTTGACCCTTTTATCTAGAGATTTACTTGTTGTGCTTTACTTATATAACAAGAGGTTTTTTATACTGGGAGATTATAGGGTTTAGAGATTTTTATTGCTGCACTAATTATTTTTGTACTAATTGTATAGAAGAATTTAGCGAAAGAAAGGAAAAGAGAGAGAAGAAAAAGCAGAACCCTTTTTAAAACCGTTTTAAATCGTTTTAATTTGTTTTAAAAATTTTTCTTCGACAAATTCACCGCTTAATAAAATAACGCCTTAGCACGCGATTGAGGCAATATTATCGGCTATTTGATTAAATCCCGAAAATAGGACTGAATATCGTCTACTAAATCCTCTTCATCTTGCGAAGTTAACCTTAAGAATGGACGGGCGGGAATCTCCACTTTTTTACCGCGTCTGGCTTTGCCGCCAAATTGATGAATTGCCGCATAAGGTTCGTTTGTTCCCACGACAGCATTCTCTTTATCATAATAGCCGGTAATACTCCCCATAAGGTTTTCCGTATCGATAAGCGGTTTTCCTTGGCGATATTTTAATGCCTCCCATGCCGGACGCCCGCCGCTTTCAAAGTTTTGCAATACCGCCTTTTCCATGGTGCCGGCAAGTTTATGCATCAGCGGCGATAAATCGCTGGTGCCCTGCGCCAATTCGTCTAATAAGTGGGAAATTTGATCGGCGTTATTGATTTTAATTTCAATAGGATTATTCATGTTTATTTTAAATTACTCCCTATGGTTGATAAAAAAATAAAAGGGCGTATATTTCAAGTACGAGGTTGTGATATGAAAGTGGTGAAACTTCCTTCCACGGGGCGAACGGTTGAAATAGAACGGGGACTCTGAATGTAGGTGTCCTTTCCTTTAGGACGCGGAAGACCTACCGCACAACCTCGTATTTTTTAGCTTCTGAACGCAATTTCTTTTCACTTGTCCATCGAGCAGAAATTAAAAAACTTTCCTTTTTATTTGGAAGATATTTAAATATAACCTCAAATAATCTCCCATCAATATTTTTAATCACAATTAATCGCCCATCATCTCCTCGATAGATATTATCGGCAGAAAATATCGCTTCTGGAACCCATGCATAACTATCAATATTAAATTTGGGATCCCCTAACCGACTTTGATAAGAGATTGATCAGAGAACCAAACTGTTGCTGTACTCATTTTTAATAGAGATACATCCTTATTAGATAAGCGCCCAGCTGCAAAATGGAAATTCATAGAAGCAAGATTTTGAATTAAAATAATTTCTTCTTTATCTTTGATTTTTTCCATCTTTGTAAATCCTAGTTTTTCTTTTTCAAGAAAATAAGCATTTTCAAAGCGTTTATATTCTAATTTAAACTCCTCCTCCGAAATTTCCGTTTTCGCAAATTGATGGGCTAATTTTTCCGGATATAAATCCAAGTTCGGGCGATAAGATAAGCGTCCGATATTATAATCAAATCCTTTATCCGCAACACGCACTGAACCGTCCGGCAGTTTAAAACCCATGGTTTTTTCGCGCCCCCCGT
The DNA here is from genome assembly GCF_002263215.1 of Actinobacillus seminis. Taxonomy (GTDB): domain Bacteria; phylum Pseudomonadota; class Gammaproteobacteria; order Enterobacterales; family Pasteurellaceae; genus Actinobacillus_B; species Actinobacillus_B seminis. The sequence continues at coordinate 42,668 of NZ_NLFK01000003.1, read as the reverse complement.
TTTTGTCTGCCGGACGTTCCACTTCGGTTAAAAATGCCGAACTCTCATCCGGCTTGCTCATCCCTTTGCGTTTTAAATCCCGTTCATCTAACGCAATCACGGTACAACGACAATTAAACCCGTTCGGTGGATAAAAGGTTGACCAAAACGGATCGTCATAGCGATAAATTTTCCCGTTTAAGGCTAAATGCGCCGGACGGGTACGTGAGTCACCGACCGCGCTATATTGCCAATAAGGGCGATTATCCACATTATCCCGTAGACGCTGATAACGCGCCGCAGAGTAAGCCGCTTGCATATTCACGCGATAAATGGTGTTAAGACGTCGCGGCGTGCCAAAATATTCGCCGGTTTTCGGATCGGCAAGTAAATTGCCGTCTATGCCGCGACTGACCTTTTTATCATGCGTAAACACCCAGCCCTTGCGCTTAAATTCGCCCATTAACGCTTTTTTCCATTGGTGAAACGCCTTGCCTTCACGTAGGGCATTTTCCAGAGATTGATAAATATCTTTGGTCATCTCAAGACTTGATAAACAAGCAATGGTTGTCGCTTTTGCCAAGGCGCTTCGGTGCAACTCTTTCTCGAAAATGTTGACCGCCAGCATTTTCTTTTGACGCAAATTCGTTGTTTATCAACACACCAACGGAAGACCGTGCAAGGAATATCATATTACCCTTGATATGGGCAAAGAATTAGGCATGGTCGAACGCAACGAAAAAGGCAGAAAAATCCGCCGTTAAACGGTTCGATCTGCAATAAACGTCGTGGCATTGCCGGATCTTGTCGTGGTTTGTTTAATCATTAAAAAGCTTGCGGGAATATCAATTTCTTTATCCGACCATTCAATCATTGCCTCATCAACAAGATTGTGAACTTTTAAAACAAGTTCCGTTTTAACGGTCGGATCGTAGGTAATCGGAACCGCTGCGCGTCGGGCAAATTCCTTAATTTGTTCATAGACGCCATAGCCGACGCCGGTTGCGTCAATGCCGATATACGTCATTTTATATTTTTCAAACAATCGTTTAATTTGCGCCGCTTGATATTTATAAGAAAGCCCTTGCCACTGGTGGCGTTCTAAAATGCGATATTTTTCATTAGGCAATGCCGGTGGCGCAATCACCACAAAGCACGCCGCATCGCCGCTGTGTGCCGGGTCGTATCCGCCCCAGACTTCCCGCCCGCCTATCGGATTTTCACTATCGGGATCAAAGTCTTTCCATTTATCGCCGCTCCAAAAGGCATAAGACGGATGGAATTTTGAAGAAGGTGTAGAAAAATAAGTTTCGCGCCATTTTTTATGCGTCGCCATGGCGGACGAAACATCATGAAAGTGGTTGAAGTCATGGATCCATGCATATTCATCGCCATAAATATGACCTCTATCGACCGCAAACCGAAGAACAACTATTGCAACTTTTAAAACAACGCTAAGAAATCAAAAAGTTAATTGCTAACGGGAAAATCATTAAGCAACAAATAAGAACAAATGCCAGCCAGTAACTTGCTAATAGGGTTAATTTTAAATCACGTTTAAAAATAACGAAGTAGCCGGAAATCCCGAAGCAGAGCATAATAACTAAAATTTTTATAGCGTAAAGTAGCGTAAAAAACATTAAGATCCTCATTTATGGATTGATAAACAAGTCTACATTGTAGCAACAAGGTTAAATCGGAGCTATTTTTTTTACTCAAGGTGAAATATGTGGAAAAAACAATTATTAAAACTTTCCCCACAAGCAAAATTAGCCATCGAGAACAATGCTAAGGGAATTAATTCCCCTTTTGTTTTATCGGCGAAAGGCACAAAAATCGGTGTGCATAATTGGTCGCACGGAGTGAAGGAGCAATCAAATTATTATTTATCGCCACGAAATACAATTAAGGTTTTTGCGGAAAAATTAACGGATTATTCTGATCCGCAGCGCCCACAAGGAGAACAAGAGATGATTGCACTGATGGTGACCAGTGGCGATATTGATGAATTTATTGCGAAACTGGAAAAAAGTCAGGGGACTGTTAGCTGAACCCGCCTTTAAACAAGCGTTAGATTATGCAAAATCCTCAAAATCATTACAGGAAACGAAGATGATTAAAACGCCTACGATCAGTTATCCGGCGTTTGGCGGTCAGGCAGATATCACGCCAAGCGCTAATCGTGCCATGCAAAGTATTTTGCGTAATTCCGCGTCGAGTGTGAGCGCGAAAAGTATTGCGGATCCAATGAATGCGATCCGAAGTTTGTTGCAGAAAAAAGCGGAACGGGAAAAGCAAAATCAGCAAAAAATAACGCAGATGCTTACTACCTCCGTTGAGGTTTATGCTTTTATGACGCGCGGACGCCTTGAGCAGGCGGCAATAGAAATGCAGTCAACTATTCCAAGCGATAGTAATATTTATACTGCTTGTGTGTTGTTTATAAGTAGGGATTTATCCGGCATTAAGGGGATGTTATTCGATGTTTATTGAGAAAAAGCAAGCGCCTTTACAAAATAAAAGTCATCCTAGCGTGCAACTGGCGTTAAATGGAAAGCCGATTTATTTAAATAATATCTTAATTTCTGTTTCCTTGCGGCGTGAAGAAAAAGACATGTCAGGACAAAAATCAAGTACGAAAAAATCCGATAAGGGTGTAAAAGCGAAGGTGTTATCCGTCAGCGGTCTGATCCCTTACAATCGTCGCGAGTGGTTGACCGCGCTTTTTAAGTTAGCCGAGGCGGAAGATAGTAAGGGAGAGCAAGAAAAATACCGTGTTTCTTGTGTGACCGCGGAGACGGTGAACATGAGAGAGGTTCAATTTAGTGATACGATTTCCGCGCAAGAGTTACAAGACAAGTTAGCCTGGCAAGTCTCTTTTACTTTGCGTGAAATTAATTCTATCGCCGAGAAAAAAGAGCAGCGGAAAACCAAGCCAAAAGCCAAGGTGCAAAGTGAAAATGCAGCGAAAGCCAAGGCAACCGCGCCAAGCGAAAATTCCGCTGGTGCAACCAATTCCACACCGCAAGCGGAAGAAGATAATTCATTTTGGGGAAAAGTAGATAAGGCGTTAGCATGAAAATTATAAAAACGTGTTTAATTAATGGAAAGGAAGTAGCGCTAGCGAAAGAGGATATTATTTTAGAGTTAAATAATACCGGTCGTGGCTTTGTTACGGTCTTAACGGATGAGCATTGCGTTGGGAAAAGTGCGGTGTTTGAATTGGGCGAATACGATCATTATTATAAATGGTTTGATGGCTTTGTCGAACGGGAGCAGGATGAGGACAACGGATATAAAAAATTATTTATTCGTGAAAAAGTCGCGATTTTCGAGCGACAATTAAATTGTTCACACCGCCATATCACCTTGCGCGATCTCGCCTCGTGGCTTACGCAACAGACCGGAATTCCGGTTAAAATTCCGCAAGCCGACTATGCCGATCGCCCAATCCCGTTGTTTACCCATACCGGCAGCGGCTACCAGTTGTTGCATAATATTGGGCGACAATTTGAAATTAAACATTATATGTGGCAACAATCGCCGGATGGATCCTTGTTTATCGGGTCGCATGATGATAGTCGCTGGTTCGGGAGAAATGTTGACATTGAAAGCGGTGTGACGTTAACCGGTGGCAGTAATGAAATGACTATTCCTATTGCCGCGGCGATAAGACCGGGAGCAATGATTAACGGGAATAAAATTAAAACCGTTGAATTGGCAGGAGATGATTATATCTTAACTTGGGATAGCCTTGATAAAAACGGAAAGCCGCTACAAAAAACACCGGAGCGCCGACAAATAGAAAAACATTTCCCGGAGCTTGCCGGCGGGTACCATTTGCCGAAATACGCGAAAGTGGTTGGCGTAGCGGATCCATCAAGTGGCGGAGATATTTCCGATCCTTTTCGTCCGAAGTACGCGGTTGAATTACAATTGCTGGATGAGGATGGAAATGACGATAAAAGCATTCCGGTTTATCCGGCGGTTCCTTTGCCGGTTACGTCCACCGGATCGCAAAGTGGTGATTTTGCTTTTCCGGAAGTGGGGACGATTGTCGAGGTGGGATTTGCTTATGGTCGATCTGATAAGCCTTTTGTGCGAACCTTGCTTGCGCAAGGTAAAACCGTTCCGGCGGTCGCCATTGGTGAGCAACTGAAACAACAGCGTCCGGAGGTGTTTGAGCGAACTGATGCGGCGGGAAATAAAACTAGAGAAACCGATCAGAATATTACCGACCGATCCTTTAGTCGCAATATTGAAACGGATGAGGAAATAAAAACGATCGGCACGTCGAATGTCAACATTGATGCGGATAGCACAGAAGCCATTGGCGGCAATAAAACAACGCAGGTTATCGGCAATATTAGCGAAGCAACCGCAAGTAATAAATCCGTCGGTGTTGGCGGTGAACTGTCGGAGCGTATCGTTGGACTGGCAAAGCGCGTTTCAGATGAAGAAAATAAATTTATTGCGCCACTAAGTTATATGGGAACGGAGGGGCAGAATATATTCAGGATCTTAGAGGAAGCGATACAGATAATTGCCGACTTGGCGAATTCAGTGAGTAGTCACACTCATAACGGTGGACCGCGACCCGATCAAAGCGGAACATTTGCTAGTCAGTCGAGTAAAGCCACAAGCGCAAAAGAAAAACTGACGCCAATTATTGAGTAATGTTACCCCGCAATTTAATAAAATACCCTATCAACAAAGCCGCATAAACGCGGCTTTTTTCTTATGCGCTCTTCTCTTTTAATAATAACTAATTGATTATTAAATAAAATATAATTTATTTCAAAATGAGATTTACCTGGAAAATTCCCGCAAAATGTCCGGGTAAAAATCCACGTAAAAATTTCACGTAAACATCTACGTCACGAAAAATCCGCTTCCTCCCCCGCGAAATTTATAGCGAAAAATTGACGTTTTTTCAGTTAAGCAATTAGGTAAAAAATACAATGAAGCCAGTAAGTAAAAGGGATCTCATGAGGTGTTAAAAAGATCTTAGGTGAAAACATTTCAGTTAATTACAAGAGTTTTCAGTCAAAAAAGAGCAGTGTTTTGTTATGGAATTCATTATCTGTATGATTTTAAATGAAAAAATAGATTTTACGTGCGTTTTTATAGGGGAGTAAGATGTTGATTTATTGCGTTTTAACATTGCTTTATACCGTGTTTTTAGCGGTAAAAAATCTGCCATTTGGTGGCTGTACAGCCACCGGTGGATGCAATTGAAATTTGTGTATAAAAAACAAACAGCCACTTTACAGCCACCAAACAGCCACCAAGTCACATTTTGAGCAAATAGAGGGAGGGAAACTCAAGCATAAAAAAGTCGCATTTAGCGACTATCTTATTGAATTTATTGATATTTTAATGGTGCCCGAAGCCAGACTTGAACTGGCACGCCTCGAAAGGCGAGGGATTTTAAATCCCTTGTGTCTACCGATTCCACCACTCGGGCTAGACGTTATAAAATGGAGCGGGAAACGAGGCTCGAACTCGCGACCCCGACCTTGGCAAGGTCGTGCTCTACCAACTGAGCTATTCCCGCATTTGTAAGGGTTGTTGCTTAACAACCAGGTGCATTCTACGGATTTTTAGCTATTAGTCAAATACAAATTATCAATTTTTTATCAAATGTTTAAAAATAGATCAATTTCCGTTTTTTTATCGTTCAATGCAAAAGTGCGGTTATTTTGACCGCACTTTTATCGACAAATACAATCGGTTTTACCCCTTTAATAGCGTATCTTTTGCTGCACGAAGATATTGCAGCATCGACCATACCGTGAGAATTGCCGAAATATAAAGTAACACAATCGCAGCAATTTCCATTAATACATTATAACGCCATAATAAACCGCCTAACGCTAACATTTGTGAGGTGGTTTTCACTTTTCCCAGCCAAGATACTGCCACTTTGCTACGTTCGCCAATTTCTGCCATCCATTCGCGCAAGGCGGAAATAATAATTTCACGAGAAATCATGACGATCGCAGGTAATGTCACCCAAAATGAATGTTGATATTCGACGATAAGTACCAAAGCTGCCGCGACCATAATTTTATCGGCGACCGGATCCAAAAATGCGCCAAATGGCGTACTTTGATTCCATTTTCGCGCCAGATAACCATCAAGCCAATCCGTGACCGACGCGACAAAAAAGATTGCCGTGGTCAACAGTGGCGCCCAAGTAAAGGGCAAGTAAAATGCGATAACGAAGAAAGGAATTAATACAACTCGAAAAAGTGTTAGGATCGTTGGGATATTTAGTTTCATAGCAGTACAAATCTGAAGTGAATAATCTGTTATCATTCTAAAACATATTCATGCCAATGAGAACGAATTTTTCATAAAAAACCTTTTTACCAAAAGGGAAAAAGAAAAAGTGGATCGCAGTCCACTTCTGTACTGATTAAATTTGATCATTTACTCCACTTTAACAATCCAACCTTCCGGTGCTTCAATATCACCAAATTGGATTCCGACTAATTCGTTGTAGAGTTTTTGTGTGATTTCCCCGACTTCTGTTTCGGAATAAAAGACATGGAAATCGTCGCCATATTGAATACCGCCGATTGGCGTGATGACTGCTGCGGTTCCGCAAGCGCCGGCTTCTTTAAACTGATCCAATTCATTAATATACACATCCCCTTCGATTGCTTCCATGCCTAAACGTTCTTTTGCAAGATAAAGTAGAGAATATTTAGTGATACTTGGTAAAATTGATGGTGATAATGGCGTTATAAATTTATTATCTTTGGTAATACCGAAAAAGTTTGCCGATCCGACTTCTTCAATTTTGGTATGCGTGACCGGATCAAGATAAATACAATCGCTGAAGTTATTAGCTTTTGCTTGTTTACCCGGATATAAGCTGGCGGCGTAATTTCCGCCTACTTTGCCGCGCCGGTTCCGTGTTTTTTTTTTTTTTTACCACCTTTGAAATATGCTCCAACTGGACAGCAGAAAATAGAGAAAATGTATTCCGGCGCCGGATTTACGCCAACATTATCACCAACGCCAATTAAAAACGGACGCAAATATAAGGTCGCGCCGGTACCATAAGGCGCAAGCCATTCTTCATTCGCTTTGACCACTTTTTTACAAGCGTCAACAAACATTTCGGTCGGAATTTCAGGCATCAATAAACGACGACAACTGGCTTGCATACGTTGCGCATTTTGATCCGGTCGGAATAAATTAATTGAACCGTCTTTACAACGATAGGCTTTTAATCCTTCGAAACATTGTTGACCGTAATGAAGTGCGGTGGATCCTTCGCTAATATGTAAAACATTGTCTTGCGCTAACTCGCCTTTTGACCATTTTCCGTCTTTCCAGTACGCAATATAGCGATAATCGGTTTTGATATAACTGAAACCTAAATTTTTCCAATCAATATCTTTACTCATCTCGTTTTTCCTTTAATTTAGTGATTTATAAAAAGTGTTTTTTAATCTACAACATTCTGGGGTGCTTGCAAATAATTTAGTGATAAAAATATTTACTTTTTATACAATTAAGTAAAATGACCGAGATTAAAAAGGCAATTTGGTAGAGATTGTGATAGAATTCGGCAGATAAAAAAACACCGCTTCTTTGAAGCGGTGTGTAACCTAATTAGGTTTTAAAATATACAGGAAGTGAAATGAGTAACTTAATCAGTTACTCCGTTCGGGCAATCTTGCCGAACAATATGCAAACACAACATCATACTTAAGTCCGAAACTCTTTAACCAGTAAGGAATTACCAATCATTAAGTATGTGCGCATTGTAGTGAGATCGGTAAGGTTGGACAAAGGATATTTTTTTATCTGAAAGATAAAAAAACTAATCCGAACAAAATCTTGCTTATTATAAATGAAATTTTAGCATTGGGAAGATTTATGTATAAACGTTTGCCTCCCTTAAATTCACTGAAAGCTTTCGAATGTTCCGCAAGGCATTTAAGCTTCACAAAAGCGGCGGAAGAGTTATTTGTTACGCAGGCCGCCGTGAGCCATCAAATAAAATTATTAGAAGATTTTATAGGCATGGAGTTGTTTAAAAGAAAAAATCGTGCCTTAGAATTAACTGAAATCGGACAAGCTTATTTTATTGATGTTGCCAAAATTTTACGTAAACTCGCCGAAGCGACGGATAAAATCGCGGCACAAAAAAATGACAAACATTTAACTATTAGCGTTCCACAAACCTTTGGAATGCAATGGTTAGTACCGCATTTAAGCGAATTTAATCGTCGTTATCCCGATATTGAAGTGCGTTTAAAAGGCGTGGATCAAGATGAAGGTGCGTTAAGTAAAGATGTTGATATTGCGATTTATTATGGACGAGGATATTGGGATAATTTATATGTAGAAAAATTAGCGGAAGAAAAATTGCTTATTTTAGCTTCGCCAAAATTACTCGAGAACTCGCAGGTAGAAAATGCAGAAGATTTGAAAAAACATACACTTATCCATATTCATACGCGCGATAACTGGCAAAATATGATCAATCATTTGCAATTGGAAGGCATGAATATTCAACATGGTCCGCTCTTTAGTCACACCTTTATGGCATTACAAGCGGCGGTACATGGACAAGGTATCGTATTGGCAAATAAAATATTAGCGCAGCAAGAGATTGATAATGGCAATTTGCAAGTCGTTTTGCCGAGCAATTTGTCCGATCCGAAATCCTTTTATGTGGTCAATCATCTTGATCAAACGACTAACGAACGTATTGTGGCGTTCAGAGATTGGATCACGAACTCCATTACACAGGATAAAATTGATGAATAAATTAGCATTATATTGCCGCGCTGGTTTTGAAAAAGAAGTGGCGGTAGAAATGAACGAAAAAGCGACCGCACTTGGGATCTTTGGATTCGCTCGCGTAGTAGAACAATCAGGTTATGTAATATTTGAATGCTATCAAGCGGGCGAAGCCGATCGCCTGGCGCGTGAAATTCCTTTTCATCAATGGATTTTTGTGCGCCAACTGGTTGTCGTTTCCGATTTATTACACGATATGACACCGGAAGATCGCATTTCGCCGATTGTGCAACAATACCAAGTACTTGCGCATCAGATCGATTTAACTTTAAGTGATGAATTACTCGTTGAAACCGCCGATACGAATGAAGATAAAGCCTTATTGACCTTTTGTCGTAAATTTACCGTTCCGTTGCGCCAAGCCTTGAAAAAACAAGGTTGGTTGAATACCCGTGGAGGGAAAAAGTGCGGTCTAACTTTACACATTTTTTTCATTAATGCAACCGGTTGTTATGTCGGATATTCTTATAATCGCAACCATTCAGCCTATTTTATGGGCATCCCTCGTTTAAAATTTCCAACAGATGCCCCAAGTCGTTCAACCTTAAAATTAGAAGAAGCCATTTTAACCTTTATTCCCAAAGAGGAAGAAGCGACAAGATTGAATGATACAATGTATGCGGTTGATCTGGGTGCTTGTCCGGGTGGCTGGACTTATCAATTGGTGAAACGTGGTTTGTTTGTATATGCCGTCGATCATGGAAAAATGGCGGATAGTCTGCATGAAACCGGAAGAATTGAACATTGCCCTGAAGATGGGTTTAAATTCCAACCGCCTAAAAAACAAAAAATAGATTGGTTGGTGTGTGATATGGTAGAACAACCGAGCCGCGTCGCCGCGTTAATTAGCAAATGGTTTATCAACGGTTGGTGCCGCGAAAGTATTTTTAATCTGAAATTACCGATGAAAAAGCGTTATGTAGAGGTTCAACAATGTTTACAACGTATTGAAGACGACTTATTGCAACAGGGACACGCCTGTTTTATTCGCGCCAAACATTTATATCATGACCGCGAAGAAGTCACGGTTTATATTCGCTTGAAAAATAAAGGGTGATTTGGTGGCATAAAAGATTGTAATAATCTCATTGTCAAAAGTGTAAATTTTATGGATATTGCTTGGTTTTTTATACGCTAAGATTTAGAATGAGCCATTTTTCTTATCTTGCAAAGAAGCCAAGCAAGGCGATTTTCAAGTATCCTTTTGATGATAAAGTAAGCGTAAAAATGAATAACAAGTTAACCTTATTAAAATCACAATTAAGCCAAATTTGTGAATTAATCGATGATAAAAATGATGTTATGTATTTTGATTATCCACTACATACCAATGTAGGAGATTTATTAATTTATTTAGGAACCGAACAATTTTTCAAAGATTATGATATTAATGTGCGTTTAAGAAGATGTATTCCCACCTTTGATATTAACGAAGTCAAACAATTAATTACTCCAAAAACCACATTATTATGCCATGGTGGCGGCAATTTTGGCGATCTTTATCCGGATCAACAAAAATTACGAGAAGATTTAGTAGTTCATTTTCCAAAAAACCGAATTATCGTGCTACCGCAAACTGCCTTTTTTTCAAAAGCAGAAAATTTAAAAGCCTCTTCCGATATTTTTCAAGCGCATCCTCAATGTTATTTATTTGCGCGTGATGATATGACGAAAGGCATTATGTCTGCTTTTTCAAATAATGTATTTTTATCGCCGGATATGGCGCATCAATTATACGGTTCATTGCCAACCAAAACTCAAGAACCGAATAAAAATAATACCTTGTATTTTTTGCGTAAAGATATTGAAGCCAGTGATATTGAACGAAATGTTCAAGCAACATTAAGTGCACAAGATATCGTCCGAGATTGGGAAGATGTGATTAATTTCCAAGATAGAGTAGTTCTGAAATTAAGTAATGTGCTATCGGTAATCGGTAAAAAATACCAATCAAAATGGATAAAAGATATAGTTAATACAATTTGGTTTAATCATTCAAATCGTATTATCAATAGAATGATTAAGCTATTTTCTTCTTATGATAAAGTAGTGAGCAGCCGCTTGCATGGACATATTTTTTCCTGCTTATTAGAATTACCTAATGAAGTTTGTAATAATTCATATGGCAAAAATTTCGGCTATTATGAAAAATGGACTTATGATGTGTATTTTGCTAAAAAATACCGGCTTGAGAATAAAGAATCCGTTTAATAAATAAAAGGCTGAACCAAAATGGAAAATTTTTTTTTTTTTTTTTGTGTGCCTTGCCTCCCACGACTGGCTGAACCAAAATGGAAAATTTAACTGTTTTTATTATTAATTTAAAAACCTCTGTTGATAGACGTAATTATATGATTATGTTATGTCAAGAAAATCAAATTGATCCGATATTTATCGATGCAGTTTATGGTAAAGATTTATCGGAAGAGTATGTGGCTTCTGTTTATGCTGATACGGCAGCGCAGCAAAAAATTCAGCGTAGCTTAAAAAGAGGTGAAATTGGTTGTGCATTAAGTCATAAAGCAATTTATGAATATATGTTGATACATAATATCGAGCAAGCATTGGTATTGGAAGATGATGTAGCCTTTGAAAAAAATTTCAAAGAAGCCATTGCGTTAATTGATAAATTCCCTTCTCATTGGGATTTAGTTTTATTAGGACATTACGCGGATTATATCGGCACAAAAGAAGTACAATCGCCAACCAGTTTTTGGGATCAACATAAATTAAATGATACCTTTAAATTATGTCGTTTATCAGATTATGGTTATGGTACACACGCTTATTTAGTTAATAAAAAAGGTGCAAAAAAATTATTAAAGGCAATTTCGCCAATAAGTATGCCGATTGATTTATATACGGGAAGCGGTGAGTTTTCTAATGTCTATGCCATGATTCCAACGCCAATTAAAGTGGTGCTCCCTTTTGGGTCTACCGTCCGTAATAAGGAAGAAAGGGTAATTGAAAATGTGCGTTTTTATTATTTGAAAAAATTAATCGGACCTGCCGGTAGAAAAGTATTAAAAAAGCCTATTTATTTTTTAAATCCTTATTACCCGTAAAAAAATATGATAAATAAACCTTTTATTTCGATTATTATTCCGGTGTACAACGTTGCGCCCTATATAGAGCGTTGTTTAACCTCTTGTATTAATCAATCTTTTTCTGATATTGAAATTATTGTGATTGATGACAAAGGAAGCGATAATTCCATCACTTTGGTGCAATCTTATGCTGCCCAAGATACAAGAATAAAAATCTTGGATAATCAAGTTAATAAAGGCGTTTTTCATTCTCGGCAACAAGGAACCTTATCCGCGTTGGGCGATTATATTTTATATGTTGACGGAGATGATTTTTTAGATAAAGATTGCTGTCAATTTTTGTATGAAAAAATCAAACATCAACCGGAAATTGAGTTATTTCACTTTGCCGGTGAAAGTTATCCCCACCCTGATGGATTAATTTATACCGGTACTGAAAAAACTTGCCAACATAGCGAAATTATATCGGATGTTTTCTCACATTCGTCACACTTAATTTGGACCATATGGGGAAAATTAATTAAAACGACGGTAGCAAAAAATACATTTAAACAATTACATTTTATTGAACAGCGTATTATTTGTTCGGAAGATTTGTTATTTTTATTTGCATTAAGCATGAATGCAAAAAATAGCCAAGGCTCATTGAAAAAACCTTATTATTTTTATTTTAATAATGTAAATTCAATGACAAGAGAAATCGAAGAAAATAAAATTCAAGCACGAATTTACTCGAATAAAAAAGTAATTGATTATTTAAATCTAATTGAAAGTCCGACATTTGATCAAAATATTTTAGCCAAATATCGTAAAAAAATGACCGCACTTTTATATTATTATATTCACTTTGATGCCCGACAACTCAAAGGTCAATATTTTACCTCCATGCTGGCTTGTTTGTACTATTATCCTAGAATAAAGAATGTAGTACGATTACTGCTTTTTATCGTTAGTTTGGGCAAAATAAAAAATAGCCGATATGAACTCAAGGTGCAACAATTTGTACCTTTTTATTGCACTCAATACAAAAACCACATATAATCAGACTGTATAAAAAAACAGTGGCAAGCAAATGGATATTTCAGAATTACTTGACGGATTAAATGATAAACAACGGGAAGCGGTAGCCGCGCCTTTGGGCAATTATTTGGTTTTAGCCGGTGCCGGGAGTGGGAAAACAAGAGTATTGACCTATCGTATTACGTGGCTGGTTGCGGTCGAAAATATTTCAGAAGGCAGTATTTTAGCAGTAACCTTTACTAACAAAGCGGCTGCCGAGATGCGTTCTCGTATAGAAAATACCCTCGCTAAATATTCTTCCCAACGCTTATTCGGAATGTGGGTAGGCACTTTCCACAGTATTGCCCATCGCCTCTTGCGCGCACATCACTTAGATGCTGGATTGCCGCAAGATTTTCAAATTTTAGACAGCGAAGATCAACTTCGTTTAGTCAAACGCTTAATGAAATCTCATCAGTATGATGAAAAAATCTATCCTTACAAACAAGCCTGCTGGTACATTAATAACAAAAAAGAAGAAGGTTTGCGCCCGCATCAAATTGATGACAATAATGATCGTGAAGAACGGGAATGGATTAAAATTTATAAAATTTATCAAGATGCTTGTGATCGTGCCGGTTTGGTTGATTTTTCCGAATTATTATTGCGAGCCTATGAATTATTCCTAAAAAAACCGCTGATTTTACAACGTTATCGACAACGATTTCAGCATATTCTCGTGGACGAATTCCAAGATACCAATAATATTCAGTATGCATGGATTAAATTATTAGCAGGTGCACATGGCAAAGTGATGATTGTCGGTGACGACGATCAATCCATTTATGGTTGGCGCGGTGCGAAAATAAAAAATATCCATCGTTTTCTACAAGATTTTTCTCAAGCGCAGACGATCCGCTTGGAACAAAACTACCGTTCAACCGGTAATATTTTGCAAAGTGCTAACCAATTAATTGCCAATAACTCTAATCGGTTAGGGAAAAATCTTTGGACTGCCGGTGAACAAGGCGATCCAATTGATATTTATGCTGCATTTAATGAGTTGGATGAGGCGCTATTTGTTTCCGGTCAAATTAACCGCTGGCTTGAAGATGGCGGAAAGTTGGATGACTGTGCGATTTTGTATCGCAGCAACAGTCAATCCCGCGTACTGGAAGAAGCCTTAATTCGCGCCAATATTCCCTATCGGATTTATGGCGGAATGCGCTTTTTTGAACGTCAAGAAATTAAAGATGCGCTGGCTTATTTGCGCTTAATCGCCAATCGACAAGATGATGCGGCTTTTGAACGAGTGGTCAATACACCGGCACGCAGTATCGGCGATCGCACTTTAGATATTTTGCGTAATGTCGCCCGTGAGCGACAATTAACCTTGTGGCAAGCGACCCACGTTGCAATTCAAGAAAATATGCTGGCGTCTCGTTCCGCAACCGCCCTGTTACGCTTTATTGAATTAGTCAATTCCTTGCAGCATGATACGGAAGAAATGCCGCTGTTTGAACAAACGGATTTTGTGATCAAACATTCCGGTTTGTATGTGATGTATCAACAAGAGAAAGGTGAAAAAGGCGAAGTGCGCATTGAAAACTTGGAAGAATTAGTCAATGCGACTAAAGAATTTATTAAACCGGACGAAGCAGAAGAGATGACGGATTTGATAGCATTTTTAACGCACGCCTCGCTGGAATCCGGTGAAGAACAAGCCTCACCACATCAATCTTATGTCGAAATGATGACCCTACACTCCTCCAAAGGGCTGGAATTTCCACGCGTGTTTATCGTAGGAATGGAGGAAGAAATTTTTCCAAGTAGTCGTTCCATGATGGATATGGATCGTCTGGAAGAGGAACGTCGCTTGGCTTATGTTGGCATTACACGAGCCAAACAAAAATTGACCCTATGTTATGCCGAAAGTCGTCGTTTATACGCTAAAGAAGAACGACACTTTCCTTCTCGATTTCTCAATGAATTGCCAAAAGAATGCGTGCGCGAAGTACGTATTCGAGGAACCGTGACTCGTGCCTATAATCAGGCAATGGTTGGACAATTAAAACAGGAAGCCTTGTTATCGGATAGCGGCTGGCGTGTCGGGCAAAAAGTCAAACACGAAAAATTTGGTCAAGGGACGATTATCAATATCGAAGGTGCTGAAAATAATACCCGTTTGCAAATTGCTTTTCAAGGACAAGGGATTAAATGGCTCATTGCTCATTTGGCTAAGTTGACGCTAACAAATTAGTAAGGATAAATTATCCATGCATGATTTGACCCAAAGTGCGCTCAAATTTTTTCATGTTTTAACAAGATAGTTTATCCCTATAATCAATGTTATACTCTGCTCCATCATTGATGGAGCGCTTTCCAATAATTAACGCGCTTCTACGTATTTAAACAAAAACAAGCATTCCGAGACAACCTTATGTTATTAAATAAAGTCACCCAATCTTTGCTCGCACCGAGCCAACTTGCGCTACAAGATTTATCCAATATTTTCGATCAACTTTCTCATCGGCATTTAGATTATGCAGATCTCTATTTTCAATTAAGCCAAGATGAAAACTGGGTACTCGAAGATAGCATCATCAAAGAAGGTGGATTTCATATTGATCGCGGTGTTGGTGTGCGCGCAGTAAGTGGCGAAAAAACGGGATTTGCCTATTCTGATCAAATTACACTCGCAGGATTACAACAATGCGCCAATGCAGTCAAAGGTATCGCTCAAATCAAACAAGGGAATATCATTACGCCAAATGCCTTTAATCCAGTAGCTCCTATCTTGCGCTACCAAGCCATTAATCCGCTAGACAGTTTAACCAAAGAGAAAAAAATTGAATTGCTACATTTAGTAGATCGCGTGGCACGAGCCGAAGATCCTCGAGTGATTCAAGTTTCCGCCAGCTTAAGTTCCGTATATGAAGAAGTCTTAGTTGTTGCTACCGACGGTACGCTAGCCGCCGATATTCGCCCGTTAGTGCGTTTGTCTATTTCCGTACTTGTGGAACAGGATGGAAAACGGGAACGCGGCGGTGCCGGATTGGGGGGACGTTTTGGCTTAGATTGGTTCCTTGAGTCTTATCAAAATGAAATAAGAGCGGTTTATTTTACCAAACAAGCGGTACGTCAAGCCTTAGTAAATCTTAGCGCTGTGCCTGCTCCTGCCGGTTTAATGCCGGTAGTATTGGGGGCGGGCTGGCCGGGTGTCTTATTGCATGAAGCGATTGGGCATGGTTTAGAAGGCGATTTTAACCGCAAAGAAAGTTCATTATTCAGCGGAAAAATTGGCGAATTGGTTACCTCACCGCTGTGTACTATTGTTGATGATGGGACGCTGCCAAATCGTCGCGGCTCCATTACCATTGATGATGAAGGCGTACCAGGTCAATGTAACACATTGATTAAAGAAGGAATTTTGCAAGGTTATATGCAAGATAAAATGAATGCTCACTTAATGGGAACCCAACCAACCGGAAACGGACGTCGCGAATCTTATGCCCATTTACCGCTGCCACGGATGACCAATACTTATATGCTGGCGGGAAAAAGTAAATTTGATGATTTGGTCGCGTCTGTAGATCTCGGCATTTTTGCACCGCACTTTGGTGGCGGTCAAGTGGATATTACTTCCGGCAAATTTGTTTTCTCCACCTCTGAAGCCTATCTTATCGAAAAAGGTAAAATTACCAAACCGGTGAAAGGTGCAACGCTTATCGGCAGCGGTATTGAAGTTATGCAAAATATTTCCATGGTCTCGGATGAAGTAGAATTGGATCATGGCATTGGAGTTTGCGGCAAAGAAGGACAAAGCGTACCGGTGGGCGTAGGTCAACCGGCGTTAAAAATTGAAAAAATCACCGTGGGCGGCACCAATTGATTGAATTTTTATGCGTTTATTTGATTAATTATTCAAAGAGAGTATACTGCTTCATAAACTACATCATACTGAATAAAAGGATAAATTATGCATCAGTACACAAAAAGCACTTTTGAAAAAGTGATGGTACAAAACTATGCACCGGCGGATTTTATTCCGGTTAAAGGAAAAGGGTGTCGCGTTTGGGATCAGGACGGTCGTGAATATATCGATTTCACCAGCGGCATTGCGGTTAACGCTCTCGGACATTGTCATGAAGAAATTGTTGCAGTATTACAACAACAATGCCAATTGTTATGGCATTCCAGCAACTGGTTTACTAACGAACCGGTCTTGGCGTTAGCAACTAAATTAACGGAAAAAACCTTTGCCGATCGCGTCATGTTCGTCAACTCCGGCGCAGAAGCCAATGAAGCGGCACTAAAACTCGCTCGTCGTTATGCAGTAGATCATTTTGGCTATCAAAAAAGCAAAATCATTTCTTTTAAACAAAGTTTCCATGGTCGCACTCTCTTTACCGTCAGCGTCGGCGGACAAGCAAAATACTCTGACGGTTTCGGCCCCAAACCGGCGGATATTGTTCATGTCCCTTTCAACGATCTTGATGCAGTCAAAGCCGTCATTGATGAGCATACTTGTGCGATAATCATTGAACCTATTCAAGGAGAAAGTGGCGTCATTCCGGCAAAAGCGGAGTTTTTACAAGGACTACGCGAGCTTTGTGACCAATACAACGCGCTGCTGATTTTTGACGAAGTGCAAACCGGACTGTCTCGTACCGGCTATTTATACGCCTATATGAAATATAACGTTATCCCGGATATTTTGACATCTGCCAAAGCGCTTGGTAACGGTTTTCCTATCGGTGCTATGCTAACCACCGATCATATTGCTAAAAGTTTTGCGCCGGGCGTACACGGAACCACCTTCGGCGGTAATCCGTTGGGGTGTGCAGTTGCCGGAAAAGTAGTGGATATTTTATCTGATCCACAATTCTTAAAAAATGTTCACCGCACTTCCGCTTATTTCCTTGAAAAGCTACACCGGCTCAACCAACGTTATGCAATATTTAAACAAATTCGCGGCGAAGGATTATTGATCGGAGCGGAATTAGTGGACAAATTCCATGGAAAATCCACAGAATTTGTCAAAAAAGCTGCTGATCAAGGCTTAATGATTTTAGTTGCCGGTTCCAACGTACTTCGCTTCGCTCCAGCCTTAAACATCAGCCAAGAAGAATTGGCTCTCGGTTTACAGCGTTTAGAAAAAGCGTTGAGCTAAATTGGTTATCTTTAGGCGGGGTTCCCTCGTTCTACGGTTCTTTGCCTGCCAAACTGCAGACTTGCGAAAAAACTCCTTCAGCGACAATAAAAAGTGCGGTGATTTTAACCGCACTTTGGTTAACAATCGGGATATAAAGGCGATCATTAACTCCAATCCATATTATTGATACTGTGATAAATCGCCCAAATAAAAAGTAAGCCGATAAATACGAGGCTCCCTTTTTCCCATTGATTAAGTTGCAATTTTTTGCCTAAAAATTGGTAACGTGAATAAAGGAAAAGTCCAATTCCCGGGACATAAAGCAACACAGAAAGCAATAAATAATCCAATCCGGCAGCGTATAGAATCCATAATCCATATAATGTGGCTAGAAAACCGGTGAGTTTAATATGCCATGCTGCGTTTTGCACAATGGCTAATTTAAGTAAATAAGCCGCGATCAGCAAGTAAGGTACCAAGATCATGGAAGTAGAAATAAGCAATAAGGTTTCGTAGCTTTTGCCGGTGAGCAATACTAAGAATAAACAAAGTTGTACCACCACTCCGGTGAACCACAGGGAATTAATCGCCACGTCGTTTTGGTTCAGTTTATTCAATGCTTGCGGGAACGCGCCATTTTGTGCGCCGCGATAAGGCACTTCAGAACAATACATCGTCCAGCTAATATAAGAGGCGAGTACGGAGACAATTAAGCAAAGGGTGATGATGATTTTTCCGCCGGATCCCGTCATTTTTTCCAATAAACCGGCCATGGAGGGATTAGACATTTCCGAGATCACTTCGCGCGGTAAAATCCCTAAAGATAAGACTGTAATTGCGACATAAAGAATTAAGGCGATTAAAATCCCCAACACCGTTGCAAGTCCGACATCACTTTTCTTTTTCGCATGGGCAGATAGCACGGAGGCACCCTCTACGCCGGTAAACACCCAAAGGGTAATTAGCATGGTGTTTTTGACTTGTTCGGTGACGGTATTATTTAAACCGGTGCCTTTCAGATCTTGGCTGAAGGTTTGCGGTGAAAAATACCACAATGCCAAACCGATAAATAACACTAACGGAAATACTTTAACGAAGGTCGCAATCAGATTAACTGATGCCGCCTCTTTGACTCCGCGCGCGATCAAAATATGTACCAACCACACGATAATGGAGGAACCAATAAAGGACGCGATAGTATTACCTTGCCCGAAAATCATTTGGTTTTCACTGTCGGTAAAGGTGCCGATACCTTCAAAGGCGACCACTAAATAGCCGACAATCCCAATGGTTGCACAAAGCCAATAACCCCAAGCAGACATAAACCCCATCAAATCGCCAAAGCCTTCGCGGGCGTAGGTATAAATCCCACCGTCTAACTCCGGTTTTAGGCGCGAAATATAAAAAAATGATAATCCAAGGAAAATAATACCGACGCCGGTAATTGTCCAACCGATAAGTAAGGCTTCGGAGCCGGCAACGGCTGCCATATTTTGCGGTAAACTAAAAATTCCCGATCCGATCATGGAGCTTAATACTAAAGCGGTAAGCGAAATGAGACCAATTTTTTTATTTGACATAACAATCCTTAATGTTGCCGGTTATTTTAAATGCGTCGATAAATGTTGAATATATTCCACGCCGATCCCGCAGCAGCCACCGACAATGGTCGCACCGCAGTTCACCCAGTTTTTTTGCCCATAGCAAATAGCTTTCAGGATCCAAATCTTGTCGCACTTCATCCAATCCGTCATTAGCGGTAGCATCTTTGGGTTGAGGCGCAAAGGCGTTAGCATAAGCGCCGATACGAATATGTTGCGCTTGATGTTCAGCTAAGGTGGCTTGTGTTACTTGCAAGGCTTGCTCAATGACTTCCGGTTGGCAACAATTAAACAAAATTGCTTCAACGCCCAATTCAAGCATTTTTTCTACCGCACTTTTCACACTTTCGCCGGAACGCAGTTGTGGCTGCGGTGTCGGTTCGTCGTCGGTGAGCGTAAAAGACACCCAAAGCGGACGATTATCCGGCAACAATGGTTTAATAGATTGCGGCTCAATGATTGCACTTTGCGTTTCACACAACCAAAAATCCACATAAGGCGCCAATCCGTCAATAATCGGTTGCGCAATTTCTTTCACCCGTTTGGCATCAAATAAATCCGGACGATAAGATCCGAAAAGTGGCGGCAAGGAACCGGCAATTTGGGTGGATTTGCCGCTATTTTGCACCGCACTTTTCGCCAAACGTCCGGCAAGATCTGCCAGCGTTTTCCCGTCGGTGGTAAAACGTTGTTCCCCGATATGAAAAGGCACTACCGCATAGCTATTGGTGGTGATCACTTCTGCGCCATGTTGAATAAATTCTTCGTGTACCAGCTGTACCGCACTTGGTTTTTCATAAAGCGATAATGCCGACCATTCCGGTTGACGAAAAGGTGCATTTAAACGCATTAGCTCTCGGCTCATCCCGCCATCAAGGATTGTGATTGTCATTATTTTTCCTTATTTTTCCTTCTTTTTGATAAATAAAAAAGCGAAAAAGGTTTTTTGTTTTTCGCCTTAGCGTAAAACTGAATTCTTTCGATTTTATAAAAAAATAACCGCACTTTAAAGAAAGTGCGGTAGGATTTTTCAACGTTTTTAAGAATAAATCGTGATAACTTAGTGCATTTGCTTAAATGAATTACACATTAAAACGGAAATGCATGACATCACCGTCTTGAACCACATAATCTTTACCTTCCAAACGCCATTTGCCGGCTTCTTTGGCACCGTTTTCGCCTTTGTATTGGATAAAATCTTCATAGGCGATTACTTCGGCACGAATAAAGCCTTTTTCAAAGTCGGTGTGGATAACCGCGGCGGCTTTGGGTGCGGTTGCGCCGACGGAAACTGTCCATGCACGCACTTCTTTAACGCCTGCGGTAAAGTAAGTTTGTAAATTTAATAATGCATAGCCCGCGCGAATTACACGGTTTAACCCCGGTTCTTCAATACCTAAATCTTGTAAAAACTCCACTTTTTCATCATCATCCAATTCGGCAATTTCCGCTTCGATAGCGGCACAAACAGGGACGACCACCGCGCCTTCTTTTTCCGCGATAGCGCGTACTAAATCCAAATATGGGTTATTTTCAAAACCGTCTTCATTGACGTTGGCAATGTACATAGTGGGTTTTAAGGTCAAAAAGTTATAGCTTTTGATCGCCTGCAATTCTTCTTTATCCAACCCGATAGAACGAATCATGCCGGCATTTTCTAGCACGGGCAAGATTTTTTCCATCACTGAAAGTTCAAATTTCGCGTCTTTATCGCCGCCTTTAGCACGTTTTTGCAAACGTTGAATAGCGCGCTCACAACTGTCTAGGTCGGCAAGTGCTAATTCGGTATTGATGGTATCAATATCTTCGGCAGGATCGATTTTGCCGGCAACGTGAACAATATCATCATTTTCAAAACAACGAACTACATGACCAATCGCATCAGTTTCACGAATATTGGCTAAAAATTTATTGCCCAAGCCTTCACCTTTGCTGGCTCCGGCAACCAGACCGGCAATATCCACAAATTCCATAGTGGTTGGTAATATACGTTCCGGTTTGACAATTTCCGCCAACGCATCCATGCGCGGATCCGGCATTGGAACAACGCCGGTGTTGGGTTCAATGGTACAGAACGGATAATTTGCCGCTTCGATACCGGCTTTGGTGAGTGCATTAAAAAGGGTCGATTTGCCTACGTTAGGTAAGCCTACGATACCACATTTAAATCCCATAATTTTTTCCTTTTGCTATTTGCTATGCTTTAAAACTGTTTAAACGATTAGTAGCTTTGGCAATACCGTCTTTGAGTAACACCTCAATACAAACCGCTGCTTCATCCAAGGCTTTATCAATTAACTGCCCGTCGGTTGGCGAGGGTTTGCCTAATACATAAGCCGCCACTAGATTCTTATCACCCGGGTGACCGATACCAATTCTTAAACGGTAAAAATTTTTATTGTTGGCAAGTTGCGCAATGCTGTCACGCAATCCGTTATGCCCGCCATGCCCGCCACCTAATTTGATTTTAGCCACGCCGGGCGGCAAATCCAATTCATCATGTACGATTAAGATTTGCTCAGGGGAAATACGATAAAAGGTTGCTATCGCGCCTACCGCTTTGCCGCTTAAATTCATGAAGGTGGTTGGAATTAAAAAACGGACTTCATTACCAGTAATCAGTGCGCGTGCGGTTTTGCCAAAGAATTTACTTTCTTCTTTAAAATTCAAATTAAATTGACGGGCAAGGCGTTCAAGTAACCATTCGCCGGCGTTATGGCGGGTTTGAGCATATTTTTCACCGGGATTGCCCAAGCCGACAATTAATTTAATTTCTGACATATCACGATATTCCGAAGATAAAAAGGTGCGATATTGTAACGGAAATATGCTACCAGCTCAAATGATAACGCATGGATAACCGGCTTTTCTTGCGGATCACCACGCCAAGTTTAGCTAAAATGGCGATTAAGCCGCCGAAAAATACCGAACCGACCGCAAACCATATCCAATTCATATTTCTTCCTTATTTTGACCGCACTTTTCCGTTATAATACACAAAATGTCAATTTAAAATAAGGCTTATTAGCAATGCCAACAGTAAATCAACGGGCTTTAGTGGCGTATAGCGCCAAGCAAATGTATGACTTAGTCAATGATTATGAACGTTATTCTGAGTTTGTGCCGGGCTGCGTCGCTGGGCGTACATTGATGTGCGAGGCACAACGTCTAACTGCCGAATTGGTCATCAGCAAAGCCGGCATCAGCCAAAAATTTACCACCCGAAACCAAATGCAACCCTATCATTCCATCAAAATGCAATTGGTCGAGGGGCCGTTTAAATTTTTACAGGGCGAATGGCGCTTTGAAGAAGTGGACGAACAATCCAGTATCATCTCCTTAGATTTATCGTTTGAATTTTCCAATCCGGTTATTTCCTTTGCTTTCGGACAAATTTTTACCCATTTAACCGGTAAAATGGTGGATGCTTTTAAACAACGCGCAAAGGAGGTTTATCATCGTGGCGCTTATTAATATTGAAATTGCCTATGCCTTGCCACAGCGTTATTTTTTGAAAAAAATGACGGTGGATGAAGGAACCGTGATCCAAGCGGCAATTCTGCAATCCGGTATTTTGCAACAATTTACCGAAATTGATTTGCGTGAAAATAAAGTGGGCATTTTCAGCCGTCCGGCAAAATTAACCGATCAGTTGCATGATGGCGATCGGATTGAAATTTACCGTCCATTGCTGGCGGATCCGAAAGAGATTCGTCGAAAACGTGCCGAACAGCAGCAAAAAGAAGCACAATTGAAAAAAGAGGCGGAAAAAGCCTTGAAAAAGCAACAAAAGGAGCAAGCCGGTGACTAAGTTTTGTTTACCTGAACATATCAGCGACGAAGTATTTTTGCGTGAATATTGGCAAAAAAAGCCTTTGTTAATTCGTAACGGGCTGCCGCAAATTGTCGGACAATTTGAGCCGGCAGATATTATTGAACTTGCACAAAATGAAGATGCCACAGCGCGTTTGGTGAAACAATATTCTGAGGACGATTGGCAGCTTAAACGCAGCCCGTTAAGCGAAGCGGATTTTGCCGATTTACCGGAAAAATGGTCCGTATTGGTGCAAAATTTAGAGCAATGGTCAGTTGAATTGGGGCAATTATGGTCTCAATTTGGGTTTATTCCACAATGGCAGCGCGACGATATTATGGTGTCATACGCGCCGAAAGGCGGCTCCGTGGGTAAACATTATGATGAATATGATGTTTTTTTAGTGCAAGGTTACGGACACCGACGTTGGCAGTTGGGCAAATGGTGCGATCCGAATACCGCCTTTAAGCCCAATCAGCCGATCCGCATTTTCGACGATATGGGCGATTTGATTTTTGATGAAGTGATGGCACCCGGTGATATTTTGTATGTGCCGTCCCGTCTGTCGCATTATGGCGTGGCGCAAGATGATTGTTTGACTTTTTCCTTCGGTTTGCGTTACCCGAATTTAAGCGATTTATTGGAAAAAGTACAAAAAGGTTTTTGCCACCAAAATCCGGACATTGATTTAACCGAATTTACTTTGCCACTGCGCCTGCACCCGGATGTGCAAGCCTGTGGTAAATTGGATCGCGCCATGGTGCAACAAATGAAGGTGCAATTGTTGGAAACACTAGCCACGTCGCCGGAATTTGATCGTTTATTTGAACAAGCGGTCGCTGCGGCGGCAAGTACCCGACGTTACGACATTTTGCCGACCGAGGATATGATGGATTTGGACGAAGTGCGGTCAATTTTAGCCGAAGAAAATGGGCAATTGACGCAAGATAATAATTGCAAATTGTTGTATTTAGAAAATCCATTGCAAATTTATGCCAACGGTGAATGGTTGGATGAACTAACGCCATTGGAAAGTCAATTATTAAAACGTTTGGCAGATGGCGAATGCGTGGTTTATGCCGATTTAGTCGCATTAACGGAAAAATGCGAAGATCAGGAGACCGCTTTAGCGTTGTTGCTTGATAGTATTTGTAATTGGATTGATGACGGTTGGGTATTATTGGATTAATGATGAACGATAAGATTTATTCCGTGTCTCGGCTAAACGCTTCCGTGCGCCAATTATTGGAGGGGCAGTTAGGCGTGGTGTGGTTAACGGGCGAGATTTCCAATTTAACCCAACCGGTATCCGGACATTGGTATTTGACCTTAAAAGATGAAAATGCGCAGGTGCGTTGCGCCATGTTTCGCATGAAAAATATGCGGGTTGGGTTTAAGCCACAAAATGGTATGCAAATTTTGGTGCGGGCGTCGGTGAGTCTTTATGAACCGCGAGGCGATTATCAATTAATCATTGAAACCATGCATCCTGCCGGTGAGGGCTTGTTGCAACAACAATTTGAGCAGCTCAAAATGAAGCTGGCGGCGGAGGGGTTGTTTGCGCAAAATTTGAAAAAAAATCTACCGCACTTTTGCAAAGCGGTGGGAATTATTACCTCCAAAACCGGTGCGGCGCTGCAAGATATTTTGCACATTTTACAACGTCGTGATCCGAGTTTAAAGGTGGTGATCTATCCAACCGCGGTGCAAGGCAATGAAGCGGTGGCGGAGATTGCGCAGATGATTGCCATTGCGAATGTGCGCAAGGAAGTGGATGTCTTAATTGTCGGGCGCGGCGGCGGTTCGCTGGAGGATTTGTGGTGTTTTAACGAGGAAGTGGTGGCACGTGCTATTTTTGCTTCCCATTTGCCGATTATCAGCGCAGTAGGACATGAAACCGATGTGACTATTGCCGATTTTGTTGCCGATTTGCGCGCTTCGACCCCATCTGCCGCGGCGGAATTGGTTAGCCGCAATCAACAAGAATTGATACAGCAATTGCAACAGCGTCAACAACATCTCGAAATGGCGCTGGATCGGTTGTTTAACCAAAAAATGCAACAGTTGCAGCGTTTGCGTTTGCGCTTACAGCAGCAACATCCGCAAGCCCGTTTGCGCACGCAATATTATATATTAGCGCAATTGCAGCAACGTTTGCATTGGGCGATCGCACGTTGCAGCGAAAAAAATCAGCAAAAACTGACCGCACTTTCGCAGCGTTTGATGCGCAATCCGCTGCCTTATCGGTTGCATCAACAGCAACAATATGTACAGCAATTGCGCGCTAAATTGAATTTTAGTCTCAAGCAACATTTACAAGCGCGCCAACATCACTTAGCGCATTGGTGTGGCAAATTAGATAGTTTAAGTCCGCTCAAAGTATTGGCGCGGGGATATTCCATTGCGGAAAATCCGCAAGGCGAAGCTGTACGCCAATTGGCACAGGTGAACGTTGGTGAATTATTGACCACGCGAGTGGGAGACGGTTGTATTATTAGCCGAGTTGAGAAAAAAGTGCAAAAATAAGCTAAAATTAACAGCACTTTATTCTTTTATAAAACAAGGGGTTAATACAGGATATGCCTAAATCAACCTAGGAAAATCAAAATGATAAATGGATGTTAACCTAAATAAAGGACGTTTGAGCGTCCTTTATTTTGAACTTAACCGCGTGCGGCATGTTTCATAATGCGATCTTTGGCTAATTTCCATTCGCGATCTTTAATATCTTCCCGCTTATCGTGCAATTTTTTCCCTTTTGCCAAACCAATTTTCACTTTTGCCCAAGGTCCTTTCCAATAAAGTGCAAGAGCGACGATAGTAAATCCGTCGCGATTGGCTTTGCCGAATAAGGAACTTAATTCTTTTTGGTTAAGTAACAGTTTGCGCGTACGGGTTGGGTCGCACACAATATGTGTGGACGCCACGCTTAACGGTTGAATGGCGGCACCGAATAAATAGGCTTCGCCTTGGTTAAAAATAATATAGCTATCGCTGATATTGGCTTTGCCGGCGCGCATGGATTTGACTTCCCAGCCTTGTAAGGAAAGTCCGGCTTCGATTTCTTCTTCGATAAAATAGTCATGTCTGGCGCGTTTATTTAAGGCGATCGTATTGGACGCCGGTTTAGCTTTTTTCTTTGTCATAATAATGGATTACCGTTATGGAGATTTCGCTAAAAGAATAGGTGCCATTCTATCGAATATTGCAACGGATAGCAAAAAACCTTGCATTGCCGAATATTCTTGATAACAATATCGGAATTTATTAATCATGGGTGAAATAATGATGAGATATAAAAACTTACGTGATTTTATCGCGTTGTTGGAAGAACGCGGGGAACTTAAGCGAATTAGCCAAGAAATTGATCCTTATTTAGAAATGACGGAAATTTCCGACCGCACTTTGCGTGCGGGAGGACCGGCATTATTGTTTGAAAATCCGAAAGGATTTAATATGCCGGTGTTGTGCAATTTATTCGGTACGCCAAAACGAGTAGCAATGGGCATGGGGCAAGAAGACGTTAGTGCATTGCGTGATGTGGGCAAATTATTGGCATTTTTAAAAGAACCGGAACCGCCGAAAGGTTTTAAAGATTTGTGGTCTACGTTGCCGCAATATAAACAAGTGCTCAATATGCCGACCAAAGTGTTGTCGAAAGCCGATTGTCAGCAACGGGTTTTGTCCGGCGACGAGGTGGATTTGTACAAATTGCCGATTATGCAATGTTGGAAGGATGATGTTGCTCCATTGGTAACTTGGGGATTGACGATCACCAAAGGTCCGTATAAAAAGCGGCAAAATTTAGGGATCTATCGTCAACAATTGATTGGCAAAAATAAATTAATTATGCGTTGGTTATCTCATCGTGGCGGCGCCTTGGATTTTCAAGATTGGAAACAAACTCATCAGGGGCAGCCATTTCCTGTGTCAGTGGCATTGGGCGCGGATCCGGCGACCATTTTAGGCGCGGTGACGCCTGTGCCGGATAGTTTGTCGGAATATGCTTTTGCCGGATTATTGCGTGGCAATAAAACAGAGGTGGTGAAATCGGTGAGTAATGAGTTGGAAGTGCCGGCGAGTGCGGAAATTGTGCTGGAAGGTTATATTGATCCGCAAGAAACCGCGTTGGAAGGACCTTATGGCGATCATACCGGTTATTATAACGAGCAGGATTATTTTCCGGTGTTTACCGTAACGCATATGACTATGCGCCAAGATCCGATTTATCATTCCACCTACACCGGACGTCCGCCTGATGAACCGGCGGTCTTGGGTGAGGCGTTAAATGAGGTGTTTATTCCGATTTTGCAAAAACAATTTCCGGAAATTGTAGATTTTTACTTGCCGCCGGAGGGGTGTTCTTATCGGCTTGCCATTGTGACCATGAAAAAACAATATGCGGGTCATGCTAAGCGCGTGATGATGGGGGTTTGGTCGTTTTTACGCCAATTTATGTACACTAAATTTGTGATTGTATGTGATGATGACGTGAATGCGCGTGATTGGAAAGATGTGATTTGGGCGATCACTACCCGTTGTGATCCTGCGCGTGATACCACGTTAGTGGAAAATACGCCGATTGATTATTTGGATTTTGCTTCGCCGGTGGCGGGATTAGGATCGAAAATGGGCATTGATGCTACCAATAAATGGGCGGGTGAAACACAGCGGGAGTGGGGCGTGCCGATTACCAAAGATCCTGCGGTTACCAAAAAAATTGATGAAATTTGGGACAGTCTAGGCATTTTTCCAGCTTAATCTTGTCAAAATATCAATAGAAATGAGCGCACTTTTCCGGGTAAAAAGAGGAGTAAAGTGCGGTCATTTTTGTGTATTTTAGGTGAGATTATTTCGTTTCTACTTCCAGGCGACCTTGCTCGACTTTAATTCCTTTGGCGAATTTTTTGATGAGCATATCGCGCGTTTTGCTGTGGTCTAAGGTGTAAATTGGTATATTGTTTAACAAGACGGAAAGGTTATTATTCAAAAAGGGCATAATAGTTTGCAATTCTTGTTCATATTTTCCGTCAGTACTTGACCGGTTTAAAATCCGAATATCGCGCAAGTAAACTTCGCCTTTTTCCGGGGAATAATACGGAATGATATCCATGGTTAAATTTAATTTGGCGGGAAAGCGTTTTCCTTGCAATTCAAATAAACCGTCTAATAATCCGCTCACTTCGACGCGTTTTTCCGCAGTTTGTCCAATTTTAGTAGATAAATTTAGCACTTGGTAGCTTAAGCCGAAAAGTCCCGGCAAACCAAATTGTCCCTTGATATTTTGTTGTTTTTTCAATTGGCGATTAATGTCTTCCTCGGAGACGGAAAAGGGGGTGGCATAACCGGATGAAACGGAAAGGAAAAGTAAAAATGAGAATAAAAAGTGGTAAAAGCGCATTGGATTTCCTTGATATTAGTTTTAAATAGGTAGAAAAGGCGTTAGAATACGCCGTAAAATGCGGGATATTTTCCCGTTCATCATAGATAAAGTGCGGTCGATTGTAAGTGAATTTTGGCGAATGTCAATTTGCAAACGGGTAAAAATTTGAGCGCACTTTAATGGACAATAATATGATAAATCAAGATGTAGCTGAGTTTTCAAAACGGATTGAACATTTATTGCAAGTTAATCCCAATAAACGAATTTTGCGTTTTGAATATAAGGGGCAAATTTTTTGGTTAAAACAACCGGAAAAATTACGCGGAATTTGGAATTTATTGAAGCCTAACCCTCAAAAAGCGTTTGTTAGGGAAACGGTAATTTTGCAAAGATTTATGCAAATGGGCGCACCGGTACCGAAATTAGTGTTAAGCGGTGAGCATTTTTTTGTGTTGGAAGATGGTGGGTTGACAATTGCTGATTGGCTTGAGGATCCACAATTATCTGAGGCACGAAAAATGCAAATATTACGGGATGCCGTTCAAGCCTTGATTGATTTACATCACTGTGGTTTTGTACATGGGCGACCGGCGTTGCGCGATATGACATGGAAGGCGGGCAAGGTATTTTTTATTGACTTTGAGTCTCATTCCCGCAGTCAAAATTTGCTGAGGAAACAGGTGTGTGATGGATTGATTTTTATTCACAGTCTTGGGCGTTCAAAGGTGTTAAGCGATAAGCAAATGCGCGCGGCGGTTGATTATTATGCACAGCATTGTGAGGCAAAAATTTGGCAAAAAATCATTGATTTTATTGCTAAATGGCGTTGGCTTTATCGCTTTTTATTAATGTTTAAACCAATAGCAAAAACGGATTTAATTGCCATTTATCGCGTTTTTGAACATATCTTGCCTGATTTGAGGAAAACGCTTTCCCGGGGCTCTAGGCATAGCTAAAATTTAAAGACGTGCGATGAAAAATATAAATTGTTAATTATTGTTGTGATTTTATTTGTCGGTTATGGTGGTAATAATAGCGTCGGATGTGGTATTGAACTGGGTGTGAAACATCCGTTGTTGCTTATTTTTTGGTAAAGTGCGGTTATTTTGGGTGATGTTTTTAACAAAATAAAATAAAAAAACTTGCTATTTTTTTATGAAGCGTATAATCTCGCCATATTTCGGACGCGGGGTGGAGCAGCTTGGTAGCTCGTCGGGCTCATAACCCGAAGGTCGTCGGTTCAAATCCGGCTCCCGCAACCACTTTACAAACAAGTTCAGTAAAGAACCCCAGATTTGGGGTTTTTTTATACGGGCAATTTAGATGTAGAACTGGGCTGATTGCCCTTTTTTTATGTCTTAATTTTGAGTTTAGGGGGTTGTTTTGGCAACTTTAGAGGAAAAATTACAAGCTTTATTACAAGGTTCGGTTGAGGATTTAGGGTGTGAACTTTGGGGCGTTGAATGTCAGCGTGCCGGTCGTTTTTTAACCGTGCGTTTATATATTGATAAAGAAGGCGGCGTGACCGTGGATGATTGTGCGGATGTGAGTCGGCAAGTCAGTGCAATATTGGATGTGGAAGATCCAATTGCGGATAAGTATAATTTAGAAGTATCGTCACCGGGATTGGATCGTCCATTGTTTACGTTGTCCCAATTTGTGCGTTTTGTTGGTGAGGATATTGCGGTGCATTTGCGTATTCCTGTGCAGGATCGTCGTAAATGGCAAGGAAAATTGGAAAAAATTGAAAATGATATGTTGACGCTAATCGTTGACGGACAGCCGCAAGTTTTGGTGTTTGGTAATGTGCAAAAAGCCAACGTCATTGCAAAATTTTAAATAATACAGGAGCAAGTAAAGAATGAGTAAAGAATTGCTATTGGCCGCCGAAGCGGTGTCGAATGAAAAGTTATTACCGCGTGAGAAAATTTTTGAAGCTTTAGAAAGTGCAATTGCGCTTTCTACGAAAAAGAAGTATGAGCAAGAAATTGATGTGCGTGTGGTAATCGATCGCAAAACCGGTGAGTTTGATACGTTCCGTCGTTGGTTGGTGGTAGAGAATGTGGCTAATCCGACAAAAGAAATTACCTTGGAGGCGGCACAATTTGAAAATCCGGAAGTGCAATTAGGTGACTATATAGAAGATCAAATTGATTCGGTCGCATTTGATCGGATTACAATGCAAACCGTGCGTCAAGTGATCAGTACCAAAATTCGTGAAGCGGAGCGTAATAAAGTAGTTGAACAATTTATTTCGCACGAGGGATCGATTGTGACCGGCACGGTGAAAAAAGTAAACCGTGAAAATATTATTCTAGATTTAGGTCAGCAAGCTGAAGCGGTTATTTTACGTGAAGATATGTTGCCACGTGAAAATTTCCGTCCCGGCGATCGCGTCCGCGGTGTGCTTTATAAGGTGAACCCTGAAAGTAAAGGGGCGCAACTTTTTGTTACTCGTGCTAAACCGGAAATGTTGATCGAGTTGTTTCGTATTGAAGTACCGGAAATCGGTGAAGAGTTGATTGAAATTAAAGGTGCGGCGCGTGATCCGGGATCACGCGCAAAAATCGCAGTGAAAGCAATGATAAACGTATTGATCCGGTTTTTTTTTTTTTTTTCCTATCCCCTGTGTGCCTTGCCTCCCACGACTATTGATCCGGTGGGGGCTTGTGTGGGGATGCGCGGGGCGCGCGTGCAGGCAATTACTAATGAATTGGGTGGTGAGCGTGTTGATATTGTGTTATGGGATGATAATCCGGCACAATTTGTGATCAATGCGATGGCACCGGCTGATGTGAGTTCTATTGTCGTGGATGAAGATACTCATTTGATGGATATTGCAGTGGAAGAAGCGAATTTAGCACAAGCTATTGGACGTAACGGACAAAATGTGCGTTTAGCAACCCAATTAACCGGTTGGACATTGAATGTGATGACGACTGATGAACTTAATCAAAAACACCAAGCGGAAGATAATAAGGTATTGAAATTGTTTATGAACGCTTTGGAAATTGATGAGGAATTTGCGCATATTTTGGTAGAAGAGGGGTTCTCTACTTTGGAAGAATTGGCTTATGTGCCGGTGAGCGAGTTGGCCGCCATTGATGGGTTGGAAGACGAAGATTTAGTAGAAGAATTGCAAACTCGAGCGAAAAATGTGTTAACTGCACAAGCGCTTGCTGAAGAAGAAGCGTTGAAACAAGCACAAATTGAAGATCGGTTATTAGATTTGGACGGGATGAACCGCCATATCGCACTAAAATTGGCTGAAAAACAAATTACGACCCTAGAAGAGCTTGCTGAGCAAGGTGTTGATGATCTCGCGGATATTGAAGATCTTACTTCAGAACAGGCTGCTGATTTAATTATGGCGGCACGTAATATTTGCTGGTTTAGTGAATAAGGAAAAGGAGTAAGAAGATTATGACAGATGATGTAAAACAACCCGCAGCGCCTAAAAAATTGAGTTTACAGCGTAGAACGAAAACAACAGTAAACAGTACAACGACAACAGGTAAAAGCAAAGAGGTTCAAGTTGAAGTGCGTAAAAAACGCACAGTGCCGACCGAAGCGGCAAGAAAAGCGGAGGAACAAGCTCGCTTGAAAGCCAAAGCGGAAGAAGAAAGAAAAGCGGCGGAGCAAGCGAAGATAGCGCAGGCAGAAAAGGAAGCACAAGAAAAAGCGCGTGCACAAAGCGAAAAATTAGCGCAAGAAAGAGCGGCAAAAGCCCTTGATCCGGAAAAAGAAAAGCGCAAAGCGGAAGAAGCGGAATTACGTCGTAAAGCGGACGAGTTAGCCCGTCAAAAGGCAGAAGAGCAAGCGCGTCGTGCTGCCGAAGAGGCAAAACGCTATGCTGAATTGGCAGATTCTGACAACGATGATACAACGGAAGATTACACTGATTATCATTTAACCTCCAGCTATGCTTTGGAAGCGGAAGATGAAGAAGAACGTCGTAAAGAAGGTCGTGGTCGCGGTAAAAATAAAGTCGTGAAAGCGAAAAAAAGCGGTCGTGATGATGAAAATACCAAAAGTGAACGTGAATCTAATCGCCGCAATCAAAAAGATATAAAAGGAAAAGGCAAAAACGGTAAGAAAGGCAGCAGTTTACAACAAAGCTTTACCAAACCTGCGGCGCCGGTTAACCGAGATGTGGTGATCGGTGAAACGATTACGGTTGCCGAACTTGCCAATAAAATGGCGGTAAAAGCCACGGAAATCATCAAAACCATGATGAAAATGGGCGAGATGGTGACCATTAATCAGGTGATTGACCAAGAAACTGCCCAATTAGTGGCAGAAGAAATGGGACATAAAGTCATTTTACGAAAAGAAAACGAGTTGGAAGAGTCCGTATTGGAAGATCGTGATGTCAATGCGGAAAAAGTAACGCGAGCGCCGGTCGTGACGATTATGGGGCACGTTGACCATGGTAAAACCTCGTTACTTGACTATATTCGTAAAGCGAAAGTGGCAGCAGGTGAAGCCGGCGGGATTACTCAACATATCGGTGCCTACCACGTTGAAACCGAAGACGGTAAGATGATTACCTTCTTAGATACACCGGGACACGCGGCGTTTACCTCTATGCGCGCGCGCGGTGCGAAAGCGACGGATATTGTGGTTCTTGTGGTGGCAGCGGATGATGGAGTGATGCCGCAAACAATAGAAGCAATTCAACACGCGAAAGCCGCAGGTGTACCGATTGTGGTAGCGGTGAATAAAATTGATAAACCGGAAGCTAATCCGGATCGTGTAGAACAAGAATTGTTACAACATGAAGTGATTGCAGAAAAATTTGGCGGTGACACGCAATTTGTTTATGTATCGGCGAAAAAAGGAACCGGCGTTGATGAATTGTTGGATGCGATTTTGTTGCAATCTGAAGTGCTTGAGCTTACTGCGGTAAAAGAGGGTATGGCAAGTGGTGTGGTGATCGAATCTTATTTGGATAAAGGTCGTGGTCCGGTGGCGACAATTCTTGTGCAATCAGGTACTTTACATCGTGGTGATATCGTACTTTGCGGCTTTGAATACGGTCGTGTGCGCGCCATGCGTGATGAAGACGGAAAAGATATTGATGCGGCAGGTCCATCAATTCCGGTGGAGGTACTTGGTTTATCCGGCGTTCCTGCCGCAGGGGATGAAGCAACAGTTGTGCGTGATGAAAAAAAAGCGCGCGAAGTGGCGCTGTATCGTCAAGGTAAATTCCGTGATGTGAAACTTGCTCGCCAGCAAAAAGCGAAGCTCGAAAATATGTTCAGCAATATGGCAGAGGGTGATGTAGCGGAATTGAACGTTATCGTTAAAGCGGACGTTCAAGGTTCAGTCGAAGCGATTGTTCAATCCTTACAAGAACTTTCAACTGCTGAAGTAAAAGTGAAAGTAGTGGGATCCGGTGTCGGTGGAATTACTGAAACGGATGCGACCCTTGCAGCGGCTTCAAATGCGATTGTCCTTGGCTTTAACGTGCGTGCTGATGCTTCAGCACGTCGTATTATCGAAAACGAAAATATCGATTTGCGTTATTATTCAATTATTTATGAGTTATTAAACGAAATTAAAGCAGCAATGAGCGGTATGTTGCAACCTGAATTTAAACAGGAAATTATCGGTTTGGCAGAAGTGCGCGACGTATTCCGTCATCCGAAATTCGGTGCGATTGCAGGTTGTATGGTCACCGAAGGTGTCGTGAAACGTAATAACCCAATCCGTGTATTGCGTGATAACGTGGTCATCTTTGAAGGCGAGTTAGAATCTCTCCGTCGTTTCAAAGATGACGTTTCCGAAGTACGTAACGGTATGGAATGCGGTATCGGCGTGAAAAACTACAACGATGTTAAAGTCGGCGACCAAATCGAGGTATTCGAAGTGGTTGAGGTTAAACGTAGCATTTAATGTTTACGGAGTGAATATAGGGGTGCCACGCTTGGCGTCCATAACATAAATTTCACTCCGTTTTTGAACGGACGCCAGTGTGGCGTCCCTACAATGACTTCGAATGATTATCTACAAGCGGTCAACACCAAGCAGAAATTTGTAGATTTTGTTTGGATATTGACCGTTTAATTTTTATAAAGCAAAGAATATTAAGTAATGGTTATTCAATAACTAATTTATGCATTAAATTTACTTAATTTCTTGGATTGTTATTTATAATTAAAAGCTGATCCGGTAAAATTCACTTGACAGTTATTTTTCTAGGATCACCATAATGCACAGCACAACAGCACAACAGCACAACAGCACAACAGCACAACAGCACAACAGCACAACAGCACAACAGCACAACAGCACAACAGCACAACAGCACAACAGCACAACAGCACAACAGCACAACAGCACAACAGCACAACCTTGCCAACTTTTCACTTAAAGATCAACAACTTTTGCAATTAAAATTGCTTTTACCTGAAATTTTCAGTGAAGGTCAAATCGATTTCGATAAATTCAAACAGCTTTTTGCTGATAATATTTCCACCGATCCGGATCGCTATCATCTCAATTGGGCTGGTAAGTCTCAGGCTTATCAACAGCTTCAAATCCCAACCCACAAAACGCTTACACCTTGCGTAGAAGAAAGCGTAAATTTCGAGCAGACGCAAAATATTTTTATTGAGGGTGAAAACCTTGATGTATTGAAAGCGTTACAAAAATCCTATTTCAATTCGGTTAAAATGATCTACATCGATCCGCCTTACAACACAGGTAACGACTTTGTTTACAACGATAATTTCGCTCAAAGCCAAGCGGATTATCAAACCCAAACAGGCGAAATCGGTGAAGATGGTTTGCTTAAAAAAGCGTTTCGCAAAAATAGTAAAGAAAATGGGCATTATCACAGCAATTGGCTGAATATGATGCTTCCACGTTTACATCTCGCTCGCAATTTGCTGAAAGATGACGGCGTGATTTTTATCTCCATTGACGATAACGAACAGGCACAGCTGAAATTATTGTGTGATGAAGTGTTTGGGGAGGAGAATTTTGTTTCGTCACTTGTGTGGGCTTTAGGTACAGGGACACAAGCAGGACATTTTGTAAGAGCTCATGAAACTGTTTTAGTTTACTTTAAAGATAAGAAATTAGTTCCAAATTTTTCTGGTGGAGAAGGTATTATTGAACATTCGGCATTAAAAAAAATTTCAGCTAAAAATCCAGCAAGTGAATTTTCTTTTCCAAAAGGAACACGTTGGGACGCGCCTGATGATTTTGAGCTAACAGGCACATGGGGAAATTCTGAAAAGACAACTTTGATTAAAGGAAGAATGCTCTGTAAAGATAAAAAACTTGTCGAAGATGTGGTATTAAGCGCTGGTTGGGCTCAAAAAGGACAGATGAAATCCTATTTTTCAGGACAAGAAACTATTGATAGTAAAGGGCAAAAAGTTTTAAGTTTTTATTTTAATAAGAGCGGTGTATTGCGATATGAAAAAGAAAGAAGAGTTGTGAATCCCGCAACTTTATTACAAGGTATTGCTAGCACTAAAAATGGTAGTGACGAAATTAATGAGCTTTTTAGTGAGAAGATTTTTGATTATCCAAAACCAACAAAATTATTAAAATTCTTTGTAACGTTAGCTACTGATAAAAATGACCTAATTTTAGATTTCTTTTCTGGTAGTGGTAGTATTGCAGATGCAATTATGCAATTAAATGCTGAGAATGAAGATAGCCATCGTTGTTTTATTTCTGTTCAATTACCAGAGGACTTAACAGAAACTAT
This sequence comes from Actinobacillus seminis, assembly GCF_002263215.1. Classification (GTDB taxonomy): domain Bacteria; phylum Pseudomonadota; class Gammaproteobacteria; order Enterobacterales; family Pasteurellaceae; genus Actinobacillus_B; species Actinobacillus_B seminis. The sequence goes on along the minus strand of NZ_NLFK01000003.1, from coordinate 6,138 downwards.
TAAAACTGTTTCTGCTGATGGAAAGAAAACATTGGAAAATGCAATCCAATTTTTGGAAAAAATAGGTAAGCCAGCATTAATTTCTGAAATTACAAAAGAACGCATTCGCCGAGCAGGTTCACAAATTTTGCAAAAAAATGATGAAAATCGACCGCTTGATATTGGTTTTAAGGTGTTCAAACTCACCGATAGCCATTTCAAACAATGGCAATCGCCAACAGAGGAAAACCTTGCGGAGCAATTGGATATGTTTATCGACAACGTCAAAGACGGAGCTGAACCGCACGCGATGTTATATGAAATTCTGTTGCGTTTAGGGCTAAAATTAACCGCAAAAGTGCAGTGGGAAAATAGTGTGTTTTGGATTGAAGATGAAAAATCACAACATTATGCGATTTTATTGGAACGTATTGATGAAGCGTTGTTGGCAGGTGTGATTGCTCAACAACCGCTAAAAGTGGTGGCGTTAGATCGTCTTTTTGCGGGTAACGATGCGTTAAAGAAAAATGCTGAATTGCAGATGAAAGATGCAGCAGTGGCATTTTTTGTGATTTAGAAAACTCCCCTCTTTGCTAAAGAAGGGGAGCAGATCCGGTAGAGAAAAATTTAAAATGAAACTCCAATTTGAAACCTTAGATTATCAACAGCAAGCAATCCAATCGGTGCTGAATTTGTTTATTGGGCAACCAAATAGCAAAGCGGATCACTTTCAATTAGCCCAACATTGCCAATTTTGCCCCAACGCAGAATTGGCAACGGATTTGCCCTTGGCAGAAAATCTTGCCAAACAGCAAAATAGTCAAAAAATTGGCCGCACTTCGTTGCGTGATCACGGTTTAAATTTTACCGTTGAAATGGAAACAGGCACGGGCAAGACCTACGTTTATTTGAGAACCATTTTTGAGCTAAATGCTAAATATGGTTGGCAAAAATTTGTGATCGTGGTGCCCGGTGTGGCAATTCGGGAGGGCGTGTTACATACATTGGAAATCACTAAAGCGCATTTTGCCACGCTGTTTGATAATGTTAGCGTGAACTCCAAATTTGAGTATAAAAGCAATCAACTTTCACGCTTAAAACAGTTTGCACAAAACCATCATATTGAAATTTTGGTGATCAATATCGACGCATTCGCCAAAGATAGCAACGTGATTAATACCATTAACGAAAGTGGTGAAGCGCCGATTTCCTATATTCAACAAGTGCGTCCCATCGTCATTATTGACGAACCGCAAAATATGGAGACGGAGATTCGCCGTAAAGCGATAGAAAGCCTTAATCCGCTGTTTACCTTGCGTTATTCAGCCACCCATAAAAATGCTTACCACCCCATTTTTAGTTTCAACCCTGTGCAAGCCTATGAACAAGGTTATGTGAAACAGATCGAAGTGGATAGCGTGTTGGCAGAAAATGAAGTGAATGGGGCTTATATTGCGTTAAAGGAGATTAAAACAGGGGCGAAAAGTTGGTCAGCAAAGGTTGAGATTCTGTTTCATGATAAAAAAGCAATGAAGAAAAAAGTCGTTTCCATCAAGCCAAATCAAGATCTGTTTTTGCTTTCCAATCAAAATGAAATGTACTGCAATGGTTATTTATTGAGCGAAATGGACTTTGACGCACAAATGATTAAGTTTGTTAACGGTGTGCAAGTGTTTGTGGGAGCGGATAATTCAGTATTGAAAGCGGATTTACAGAAAATGCAAATTCGCCGAACTATTGCGGAACATTTGCAAAAAGAGCAGAAATTCCGATCTCTTGGAGTAAAAGTGCTGTCGCTGTTTTTCATTGATAAAGTGGACAATTACCGCAATGGCGGCAAGTTTCATCAGTGGTTTGAAGAAATTTATCGTGAATTAACAGGGGAACCCCCTGACGGCGTGCATAACGGCTATTTTTCGCAAGATAAAAAAGGCGTGGCGAAAGATACCAACGGTACCACGCAGGCGGATCACGACACTTATCAGCTGATTATGAAAGATAAAGAACGTTTGTTATCGTTAGATAATCCGTTGCGATTTATTTTCTCTCATTCTGCCTTGCGTGAGGGTTGGGATAATCCAAACGTGTTTCAAATTTGTACGCTAAATGACACCGCAAGTGAGCTGAAAAAACGACAGGAGATCGGGCGTGGGCTTCGTTTGCCTGTCAATCAACAAGGTGTGCGGTTGCAAGATAAAAGCAAAAATATCCTGACCGTGATTGCCAATGAAAGCTACGAAGAATTTGCTTCAAAGCTTCAGCGAGAAATCGAAGAAGATTGCGGCGTGGCTTTCGCGAAAAGCAATATCAAAAAGCACGAAGATCGCAAAGCGATGCGTTATCGTAAAGATTTTAGCCAATATCCTGCTTTCCAAGCGATTTGGGAGCGAATTAAACATAAAACTACCTATCGAGTGGCGTTTGATCATGAAGCCTTGATAGCAAGTGCGGTGGAAAAAGTCGCTAAAATGCAAAATGTGGAAGCCACGAAAATTTCGCATACCAAAGTGAAATTGGAGATCAACCAAGAGGGTATTCAAACCGCATTGCGAAGCGTAGGCAGCCTGCATTCAAAAACGGCGTGGGCAATTCCTGATGTGCTTAATGAATTGCAAAAGAAAACAGGGCTAACCCGAGTAACGATTGGTAAAATTTTGCAAAAATCAGACCGCTTGCCAGAGATTTTTGCCAACCCGCAACGTTTTATCGATTTAGTGGCGGAGAAAATCAATCTTGCTTTACAAGAAATGATGGCGGACGGTGTGGAATATCACCGCATTGCAGGTAAAACTTACGAAATGACCTTATTTGAAGATTTCGAGTTTTACCCGAATGACTTTACCTTTGAAGTACAAGATCACGTTAAAACCATTCACGAAGAGTATATTTCGCTTGATTCAGGGACGGAAAACAGCTTTGCTCGAGATTGTGAACATAGTGAACAGGTGGAATTTTATTTTAAACTGCCAAAGAAATTTAAAATTCCAACTCCGTTGGGCAATTACAACCCCGATTGGGCGGTAGTGTTCAAAGGGCAACATAAAATCTACTTTGTCGCCGAAACGAAAAATACGGGCAAAGGCATTCAGGCAGGCGTGGATGAAAATTTGTTAGACCGATCGGAACAACTGAAAATTGCTTATGCACGTAAGAATTTCAGCTGTCTCCGACGGAATTTTGATGATTTGGAATATGAGGTCGTACAAGAAGTTAAAGAAATAACGGGTAAATATCGCCTGTAGCAGCCATACAAGGCGTCAGTTTTTAGAAAAAATTTACTTTGTGGTTGACCTTTGTCGTCCTTACAATTTTTTGCTTTTTTTGTTCTAAATAACAGAGAAGTAGAAAGTGCGGTAAAAAATGAGTTATTTTTTCACCGCACTTTTTTATATATGTCATTACTTTCGTTGTAGATAAGCGATAGTTTTTGATAAACTAATCTTAATTTTTTATTTCAAAAACTAGGCGATTTAATGAATAAACAACAACTGGCGGCAACGCTTTGGGCTTCTGCAAATGATTTGCGTGGCAAAATGGACGCATCTGAATATAAAAATTACATTCTTGGTTTTCTTTTCTATAAATTCCTGTCTGAACATCAAGAAAATTATTTCTTAAAAAATGGCGTGAGTCTTGAGCAACTTGATAATGATCCATTTAAGTCAATGCGAGTAGAAAAATGCCAAAGTGATTTAGGTTATTTTATTGAGTGGAAAGATTTATATCGCACTTGGATGGCGAATATCGGCGAAAAAAAATGGAAATTGTCGCACGTTACAGAGGCGATCAATCACTTCAATGAAAGTCTTTATCCAAGTCAAAAAGAGGATTTTGAAGGGGTCTTTTCTGACTTAAATCTTACCTCTGAAAAATTGGGCAAAACTATTGCAGATAAGGAAAGTGCGGTCAAAAAATTGATTGAATTATTAAATGGAATCAAAATTACTGACAATTCGGAGTATGACGTTTTCGGTTATATTTACGAATATCTGATCGCTCAATTTGCTATGGCTTCGGGTAAAAAGGCGGGCGAGTTCTATACGCCACACCAAGTTTCTCGCATTATGGCGGAAATTGTGGCTGAGGAATTACGTCATAAAGATAAATGTGATGTTTATGATCCAACAGCAGGATCGGGTTCATTGTTATTAACCGTAAGCGAGGCAGTAAATCGCAATGAATATCGAGATAATATTCGCTTTTTTGGGCAGGAAGAAAACAATACAACTTATAACATTGCTCGAATGAATTTGTTAATGCGTGGTGTGAAGCCTGCCAATATGATTTTACGCAATGCCGACACGCTAAAAAGCGATTGGCCTTATGGTGAAGTTAATGGCGAAGATAACCCGCTTTTTGTGGATTGTGTGGTCGCCAACCCGCCGTATTCAGCTAAATGGAATACAGAACGTGAAGACAAAGATCTTCGCTTTAAAGAATATGGCATAGCGCCCGCTACCAAAGCAGATTATGCTTTCTTGCTCCATTCACTTTATCACTTAAAAGCAGACGGTATTATGGCGATTGTCTTGCCGCACGGTGTACTTTTCCGTGGTAACGAAGAAGAAAAAATCCGTACAAAATTACTCCAACGCCGTCAAATTGATGCGGTTATCGGTTTACCGGCAGGGATCTTCACGAATACAGGCATTCCAACCATTGTCATGATTTTACGCAAACAGCCAAAACACAATAACGTACTGTTTATTGACGCATCACAAGGCTTCCGCAAAGAGAAAAACAACAACGTACTGCGTGAGCGAGATATAAAGAAAATTCTTGATGTGTATCGTAACCGTGAATCTCGCGCAGGGTTTAGTCATCTTGCCGATCCGGCAGAAATTGAAGCGAACCGGTTTAATCTGAATATTCCGCGCTACATTACGCCAATCACTAAAAATGAAAGCCAAAATATTGACGCACATTTAAATGGCGGTATTCCAAATGAAGACATTGAGCGGTTTAGCGATTTTTGGCAAGCATTCCCAAAACTCAAGACAACCTTGTTCAGTCCTTTGCGCCCACACTTCTCTCGGTTAAATATTTCTGCAGAAGAGGTTTTCAGTACCATTGAACAAGATAGCGATTACCAAGGGTTTATTGCTGCAACGCATCAAGGTATTGAACAGTGGAAACAAGAGGTGATTTCGCAATTATTAGGTGAAAAGCCGGTAACAAGCAGTGAGATTTTACCGATTTTTGACAAATTGGAAATGACGCTTTTTCAACAATTTGCGATATCAGCCTTTACCGATCCTTACGAAGCGTATCAACTTTTTGTAGATTGTTGGAACGGGATTATCGAAAACGATCTTGATTTACTGGCGGAAAATGGCTTCGAATTTGCCCGCACTTTAGTGCCGAATATGGTTACCAAAGGTAAGGAAGAAGTGGAAGATGGCAAAACAGGGGCAATTTTCTCGAAAGCCTTGATTGCCGATTACTTCTTTGTGGAAGATAAAAACAAGTTAGAAGCCTTAAAACAGCAAATCAGCCAAGATGAAGAAAGTTTAGCGGAGCATCAAACCGAACTAACCAGTGGATTTGAGAGCGAAGAAGATATTGGCACATTGGAAAGTATTGTAAAAACAGCAAAAACTAATGCCAAAAAGGCAATTGATACGCTTACCGATTGGGCTACACTTGCAACAGATTGGAGTGAAAGCGAATTACAGGAAAAATCTGACCGCTTGCAACAAATTCAAATATTGGCTTTGGCAATTAAACAAACTAAAGATCAACTGAAAAAAGAAGCGCCACTATTTGATGCCAAAGTAGAAGCTCAATTTGAGCATTTAACAGGCGAGGATATTTGTATCTTGCTCGCACAAAAATGGTTAACTACGTTAGTTGGAGATCTTGAAAAGATTGCCCATTCTTATTCAAGAAAGGTAGCCAATCAGCTTAAAGTTTTAGATGAACGCTACAAAGAAACCTTGAGCGAAATCCAAACGCAGCGTAAAGAAGTCGAAGAGGCATTTTGGGCAATGGCAAAATTGTTGGGGTAGCGGCTATGATAGAACAAAAAAAATGTGTACCAGAAATCCGCTTCGCAGGATTTACTGATGATTGGGAACAGCGAAAGTTGGGGGAATGTTTTTCTGAAAGAACAGAACGCTCCGCAGTTGGCGAATTAATTTCTGTGACAATGAATTCGGG